>NZ_CP040930.1:3687500-4312500 GCF_006351945.1 Pseudomonas sp. SWI7
ATTAATCTACAACCCTTCCTCCCAACTTAAAGTGCTTTACAATCCGAAGACCTTCTTCACACACGCGGCATGGCTGGATCAGGCTTTCGCCCATTGTCCAATATTCCCCACTGCTGCCTCCCGTAGGAGTCTGGACCGTGTCTCAGTTCCAGTGTGACTGATCATCCTCTCAGACCAGTTACGGATCGTCGCCTTGGTGAGCCATTACCTCACCAACAAGCTAATCCGACCTAGGCTCATCTGATAGCGCAAGGCCCGAAGGTCCCCTGCTTTCTCCCGTAGGACGTATGCGGTATTAGCGTTCCTTTCGAAACGTTGTCCCCCACTACCAGGCAGATTCCTAGGCATTACTCACCCGTCCGCCGCTGAATCCAGGAGCAAGCTCCTGTCATCCGCTCGACTTGCATGTGTTAGGCCTGCCGCCAGCGTTCAATCTGAGCCATGATCAAACTCTTCAGTTCAATACTGCTTGGGTTTTTAAGAAACCCTAAACTTGGCTCAGCAATCTCAAATGACTATGTGATTTCTCGCATGGTCACTTGTGATGCTGATAATCTTTCTGACTATCAGTCCGTACTCACAAGCACCCACACGAATTGCTTGATTCGATTTGTTAAAGAGCGTTTGGCTAAGAGTGTTTCGTCTCAACCGAGGCGCGCATTCTACGCTTTCCTCATTGCCTGTCAAGCATTTATTTTGAAGTTTGTTTCGAGAAACTCGTTCAACTTCAACCACTTGACTCGCTTCGATCTCTCGTAGCGGGAGGCGAATTCTACAGCGTTTCAACACGCTGTCAACCTTCTTCTCAACCGCCGCCGATCTATTCGATCGTAGCCCTTTCAGCACCACCCGAACTAGCTAACCCATTGAATCTCAAGGAGTTTCGCGTTCCGATGTCGCTGGAAGTGGGGCGCATTATAAGGGGATTCGAAACCGCGTCAACCTTTAATTTCATATAAATCAAAAGCAAAGCGGGGGGCTGCCGCCCCCCGCTTATTCATAGCCGCCGTCACCCGCTAGATCACCCCGGTCACCCGCAACCGTTTCACCTCGGCATCCGGCATGCTTAGCAGTGCCTTCAACACGCTCTCTGTATGCTCACCCAGTAGAGGTGGCGCATGCCTGTACTCAACAGGCGTCTGCGACAAGCGAATCGGCGAAGCGACCTGGGGCACTGTGCCTGCCAGCGGGTGCGCCATGCTCACTGCCAGTTCTCGCGCCACTACCTGTGGATCCTCAAACACCTGCGCCAGGTCATTGACCGGCCCACACGGCACGCCCACTGCTTCCAGGTCACTCACCCACTGCGCCGTCGTCCTGAACACCGTCACCTGGCGAATCAACGGTACTAGCTCGCCCCTGTTGGCTACACGTGCCTTGTTGGTTGCGAACCGCGGGTCATCAGCCCACTGTACCTGCCCAGCCACCTCTGCAAACTTTCGGAACTGACCATCGTTGCCCACAGTGAGAATGAAGTCGCCATCGGCCGTGGGAAAGTTCTGGTAAGGCACGATATTCGGGTGCGCATTGCCCAGGCGACGCGGCGGCACGCCCGTTGTGAGGTAATTCATCGCCTGATTGGCCAGGCACGCCACCTGGACATCCAGCAGAGCCATGTCGATGTGCTGACCCTCACCACGCTGCTCCCGATGAGACAGCGCCGCCAGAATCGCCACCGTCGAATACAGCCCGGTAAGAATGTCCGTCAGCGCCACCCCAACCTTCACAGGCCCCGCACCCACCTCACCCTCCGGCAGCCCTGTCAGGCTCATGAGCCCGCCAAGCCCCTGAATCATGAAGTCATAGCCCGCACGCTGCGCATAGGGGCCTGTCTGCCCGAACCCGGTGATCGAGCAGTAGATGAGCTTCGGATTGATAGCCTTCAGGCATGGATAATCCAGCCCATAAGCCGCCAAGCCGCCTACCTTGAAGTTTTCAATGACGATATCGCTCTTGGCAGCCAGTTCGCGGATCAGTCGCTGACCATCGGCCTGGGTGAAGTCGATCGTGATAGAGCGCTTGTTGCGGTTGGCTGCCAGATAATAAGCCGCTTCGCCAGTACTGCCACCCGCGCTGTCCTTGAGATAAGGCGGCCCCCACGCCCTCGTGTCATCGCCCTTGCCAGGACGCTCGACCTTGATGACATCGGCACCAAGGTCCGCAAGGATCTGACCAGCCCACGGCCCCGCCAGTACCCGCGACAGGTCCAGCACGCGCAGATGCGAAAGCGCTCCCATGACAGCCTCCTTATTAATAGAAAGCCTGAATACCTGTCTGCGCACGCCCCAGAATCAGAGCATGCACGTCATGGGTGCCTTCATAAGTGTTCACCACCTCGAGGTTGACCAGATGACGCGCCACGCCGAATTCGTCCGAGATGCCATTACCGCCCAACATGTCACGCGCCATGCGGGCGATGTCCAGCGCCTTGCCACATGAGTTGCGCTTCATGATCGACGTAATCTCGACAGCGGCAGTGCCCTCGTCTTTCATGCGCCCCAGACGCAAGCAGCCTTGCAGTGCCAAGGTGATCTCTGTCTGCATGTCAGCGAGCTTCTTCTGAATCAGCTGGTTGGCAGCCAGCGGCCTGCCAAACTGCTGCCGGTCCAGGGTGTACTGACGCGCTGTATGCCAGCAGGCCTCGGCAGCGCCCAGCGCTCCCCATGAAATGCCGTAGCGTGCGGAGTTCAGGCAAGTGAAAGGCCCCTTGAGCCCGCGCACCTCAGGGAACATGTTCTCCTCGGGCACAAACACATTGTCCATGACAATCTCACCCGTCACGGAGGCGCGCAGCCCGACCTTGCCATGAATCGCCGGTGCACTCAGGCCCTCCCAGCCCTTTTCCAAAACGAAACCACGGATGTCACCTGCGTCGTCCTTGCCCCACACCACGAACACATCAGCGATAGGACTGTTGGTGATCCACATCTTGCTGCCGGTCAACCGATAGCCGCCTTCGACTTTCCGGGCACGAGTGACCATCGACCCCGGGTCAGACCCATGATTGGGTTCAGTAAGGCCAAAGCAACCAATCCACTCGCCACTGGCAAGCTTGGGCAAGTACTTCTGTTTCTGTGCCTCGGAGCCAAATTCATTGATCGGCACCATCACCAACGACGACTGCACACTCATCATCGAGCGATACCCCGAGTCGATGCGCTCTACCTCGCGAGCAATGAGCCCGTAACACACGTAGTTCAGACCGCTCCCACCGTACTGCTCCGGGATCGTAGCGCCCAGCAGGCCCACTTCACCCATCTCGCGAAAGATCGCTACATCTGTCTTTTCGTGACGGAACGCTTCAAGCACGCGCGGAGCCAGCTTGTCCTGGGCGAACTGATAGGCACTGTCTCGAACCATGC
This sequence comes from Pseudomonas sp. SWI7, assembly GCF_006351945.1. Classification (NCBI taxonomy): domain Bacteria; kingdom Pseudomonadati; phylum Pseudomonadota; class Gammaproteobacteria; order Pseudomonadales; family Pseudomonadaceae; genus Pseudomonas; species Pseudomonas sp. SWI7. The sequence goes on from NZ_CP040930.1 coordinate 3,690,863, forward strand.
GCTCTTCTTCACTGAGCTGTTGATCCAGCAAGAGGGGGTCGATCCAGCTGAAGCTTGCTTTGGCGGCCATGAATGCATTTCTCCCAGAACGGTGGATGACTTATGACGTGATCCTAGGCCGGGCAAGCGGCGACGACAAACGACGTTTCTGCACCTATGAGTGCTATTTTCTCACTCAGAGAGCATTGAAACCCCAAAACCAAATGTCCACGAGTGAGGGATAGGCATGCGTCGGAAGATACCCAGCACTACAGCCCTGGTTTGCTTCGAGGCTGCCGCCCGCCACGAAAGCTTCACCAAGGCTGCTCAGGAACTGTCGCTGACCCAGGGCGCTGTGTGCAGGCAGATCGGCAGCCTTGAGGGCTTTTTGAACGTTGAGTTGTTCCGCCGCTCACACCGGGGCGTGAAGCTGACCGAAGCAGGGCTGTCCTACAGCCGGCAAGTGGCCGCGCAACTCGATGCGGTAGAGCGCGATACGCTGTCGGTGATGCGTCAGCAGGGCGCCAGCGTGATCGAGCTGGCAGTGGTGCCCACGTTCGGCACTCAATGGTTGCTGCCGCGGTTGATGGATTTCCAGCAGCGTCAACCCGATGTCACGGTCAACCTGACCAATCGCACACGACCTTTTCTATTTGCCGATACCAGCTTCGATGCCGCCATCTACTTTGGTGACGGTGACTGGTCAGGTACCCGCTCGCACAGGCTGATGGGTGAAAATCCTGTCCCTGTCTGCAGCCCGGCGTTGCTTGGTGATAGGCACACCCTCCAGGCGCACGACATTGCACAACTCCCCCTGCTGCAACAAAGCACCCGGCCCTATGCATGGCGTCAGTGGTTCAGCAGCATCGGCATTTCTGTAGCAACCGACATGACCGGCCCCCGCCTTGAGCTCTTTTCAATGCTCGCACAAGCGGCCATGCATGGAATGGGGGTTGCGCTCATTCCCCCCTTTCTCATTCAACGCGAGCTCGGCGAGGGTAGGCTGGTGGTCGCTAACAGGCATGTTCTACGTAGCGACAGGGCCTACTATCTAATGATTCCGGAGCGCAGGGTCGAATCAACCACGCTGGATGCGTTTCGGGAATGGCTGGTGGCACAGGCGGCGGATTACGCTGACACCAAGGAAAGCTGACCCCGTAGTCAATTATAATTTACACCTACAGATATAATGATCTGTCGCATTTAAATAACTATATTGCAGCGCTTCTGACAGTGATAGAGTGCTTCAGCGATCTGTTATCAAGCCTCTGTTTGCGACATTCGCCTGCTTAAACACGAAAAATGCAGATTTTCCGCTGAAAACTGTCCTAGCTTGACGAATAAAGGCGCTTGAGCGTTCGCAACAGATCAGCTGCGACATCTGGTCACATGGTGACTTGTAGTTATTGGTTAGTTTCGCTCCAGATTCTATTGAAGCTCGTCTGGTTCGTCTGCAAAATGCTGTGCCCGCCCAGGATCGGGTGGTTGGGCCCTAAGCCGCTCCGGCGCACCCTACGAAGTGCGCTGGCCTCACAAATATAAAAAAGGTCATCGCAGGAGAAATAGTCGTGCACATTGGTGTTCCGCTCGAGACGCAGACCGGCGAGACAAGGGTCGCCGCGACGCCTGAAACCATCAAGAAACTGATAGGTCAGGGTCATCAGGTTACGGTCCAGCAAGGTGCTGGGGTCAATGCCAGCATTCCGGACAGCGCCTATGAATCTGTCGGTGCCCGCCTGGGCTCGGCGGCTGAAGCCTATGGCACCCAGTTGGTGCTCAAGGTAGTCGCGCCAACCGATGGTGAATTGGCGCTGATGAGCAGCGGCAGCCTTCTGGTCGGCATGCTCAACCCGTTCAACAACGACGTTATCGCCAAGATGGCCGCGCGCGGCCTCACGGCATTTGCGCTGGAGGCCGCGCCGCGAACGTCTCGGGCACAAAGCCTGGACGTACTTTCATCCCAAGCCAACATCGCCGGCTACAAGGCCGTATTACTGGCTGCCCATCACTATCCGCGCTTCATGCCGATGCTGATGACGGCCGCCGGTACGGTGAAGGCAGCACGCGTCTTGATCCTGGGTGCAGGTGTAGCGGGGTTGCAAGCGATTGCGACGGCCAAGCGTCTTGGCGCAGTCATCGAGGCATCGGACGTGCGCCCTGCGGTGAAGGAGCAGATCGAATCGCTCGGCGCGAAGTTCATCGATGTGCCTTACGAGACCGATGAGGAGCGCGACTGTGCCCAAGGCGTCGGCGGCTACGCCAGGCCCATGCCGGCAAGCTGGATGCAGCGTCAGGCTCAGGCCGTACACGAGCGTGCCCGGCAAGCAGACATCGTCATTACCACCGCACTGATCCCTGGCCGCAAAGCGCCTACGCTATTAAGCGCCGAAACGGTCGCCCACATGAAACCAGGTTCGGTAGTCATCGACCTGGCAGCGGCCCAGGGCGGCAACTGCCCACTGACCGTGGCCGACGAGGTCGTGCATGCCCATGGCGTCACCATCGTGGGCCCAACTAACCTACCCGCCCTGGTCGCAGCGGACGCTTCCGCCCTTTACGCACGCAACCTGCTGGACTTCACAAAACTGCTGTTCGACAAGGACGGCGCCCTGACCATCAACCTCGAAGACGACATCGTCGCGGCCTGCCTCATGTGCCGCGACGGTCAAATCGTCCGCAAGAACGGCTGAGGAGCACGACAAATGGAAGACATGCTGATTTCCCATGGCATTTATAACCTCATCATTTTCGTGCTGGCCATTTATGTGGGTTACCACGTGGTCTGGAATGTCACACCGGCGTTGCACACCCCGCTGATGGCAGTCACCAACGCGATATCGGCCATCGTTATCGTCGGTGCCATGCTCGCCGCTGCGCTAACGGTCACGCCTGCCGGAAAGGTGATGGGCACGCTCGCCGTTGCTCTGGCTGCAGTCAACGTATTTGGCGGGTTCCTGGTCACCCGCCGCATGCTTGAAATGTTCAAGAAAAAGGTCAAGAACGAGGGGCAGAAGTCAGCATGAGCATGAATCTGGTAACACTTCTGTACCTGGTCGCCTCGGTGTGTTTCATCCAGGCGCTCAAGGGCCTGTCGCACCCCACTACATCCCGGCGTGGCAACCTGTTCGGCATGATCGGTATGGGTATCGCGATCCTCACCACGGTCGGTCTCATTTATAAGCTCGGTGCTGAGCTGGCCACGGCCGGCATCGGCTATGTGATCGTCGGGCTGCTGGTGGGCGGCACCGCAGGCTCGGTGATGGCCAAACGCGTCGAGATGACCAAGATGCCTGAGCTGGTCGCCTTCATGCACAGCATGATCGGCCTTGCCGCGGTATTCATCGCCATTGCCGCAGTGCTCGAGCCCCAGTCGATGGGAATCGTCGCCGCCATCAGCGATCCAATCCCTACAGGTAACCGCCTGGAGCTGTTCCTGGGGGCTGCCATTGGTGCCATTACCTTCTCGGGCTCGGTGATCGCCTTCGGCAAGCTATCGGGCAAATACAAGTTTCGCCTGTTCCAAGGCGCGCCGGTGCAGTTTGCCGGTCAGCACAAACTCAACCTCATTCTCGGCCTGACCACCATCGCGCTGGGGTTGCTGTTCACCTTCACCGGCCACTACAGCGCCTTCACCCTCATGCTGGTGCTGGCGTTCATCATGGGCGTGCTGATCATCATCCCGATCGGCGGTGCCGACATGCCGGTGGTGGTGTCGATGCTCAACAGCTACTCGGGCTGGGCTGCAGCAGGGATCGGCTTCTCGCTGAACAACTCCATGTTGATCATCGCCGGCTCGCTGGTAGGTTCGTCCGGGGCGATTCTGTCCTACATCATGTGCAAGGCCATGAACCGCTCGTTCTTCAATGTCATCCTGGGCGGCTTTGGTGGCGATGCCGAAGCGGGTGCTGCCCAAAGCTCCACAGAACAGCGTCCGGTGAAGTCCGGCTCGGCCGACGATGCGACCTTCCTGCTCAGCAACGCCGACAGCGTGATCATCGTTCCCGGCTATGGCCTTGCCGTCGCACGTGCCCAGCATGCGCTCAAGGAGCTGACCGAGAAGCTCACGCACAACGGTGTCACCGTCAAATACGCCATTCACCCGGTGGCAGGGCGTATGCCTGGTCACATGAACGTGCTGTTGGCAGAAGCCGAGGTCCCCTACGACCAGGTCTTCGAGATGGAAGACATCAATGCCGAGTTCGGCCAGGCCGACGTAGTCCTGGTATTGGGCGCAAACGACGTGGTCAACCCGGCCGCCAAGAATGACCCCAAGTCACCGATCGCCGGCATGCCGATTCTCGAAGCCTTCAAAGCCAAGACCATCATCGTCAACAAGCGCTCCATGGCCAGCGGTTATGCAGGCCTGGACAACGAGCTGTTCTACCTCGACAAGACCATGATGGTATTCGGCGACGCCAAGAAGGTCATCGAAGACATGGTCAAGGCCGTGGAGTGAGGCAGGTTCTGTTCTGATCCTGTGAACAAGAAGAGCCCTGGTCGATAACGGCCAGGGCTTTTTCGTTAATTGATCCGGATCAACGGCCATGAAGCGGCGGGGGTAATACGACCATGGTCGCGGGACGGCACCGGTCTAAATCACTAGACTGCGCAGCAGTAGCTTAGTAGCCCGAGATAACAATCCATGTACCGTGATCGCATCCGCTTGTCCTCCCTGCATAGCAAGGTAATGAGTGCGGCCGACGCCGCTGGCCTGATCGAGGACGGCATGACCGTCGGCATGAGCGGCTTCACCCGCGCCGGTGAAGCCAAGGCCGTCCCTCACGCGCTGGCCGAACGCGCCAAGCAGTCGCCGCTGCAAATCAGCCTGATGACCGGCGCGAGCCTTGGCAACGACCTGGACAAACAGCTGACCGAAGCCGGTGTACTGGCCCGCCGCATGCCGTTCCAGGTGGACAGTACGCTGCGCAAGGCCATCAACGATGGCAAGGTCATGTTCATCGACCAGCACTTGTCGGAGACCGTCGAGCAACTGCGCAACCAGCAACTGAAGCTCCCCGACATTGCCGTGATCGAAGCGGTGGCCATCACCGAGCAAGGGCATATTGTACCGACCACGTCGGTCGGCAACTCGGCGAGCTTTGCGATCTTTGCCAAGAAAGTTATCGTCGAGATCAATTTGTCGCACAACCCGAATCTGGAAGGGCTGCACGACATCTATATACCTACGTACCGTCCTACCCGCACGCCCATCCCATTGGTAAAGGTGGATGACCGCATCGGCAGTACCGCTATTGCCATCGACCCTGCCAAGATCGTAGGCATCGTCATCAGTGACCAACCCGATTCGCCCTCCACGGTGCTGCCACCCGATGACGAAACCCAAGGCATTGCCGACCACCTGATCAGCTTCCTGAAGAAAGAGGTTGAAGCAGGGCGCATGACTAACCGGTTGGGGCCCCTGCAGGCGGGGATCGGCAGCATTGCCAACGCCGTGATGTGCGGGCTCATCGACTCGCCGTTCGAAGACCTGACCATGTACTCCGAGGTGCTGCAGGACTCCACGTTCGATCTGATCGATGCGGGCAAACTGCGCTTTGCCTCGGGCAGTTCCATCACCCTGTCCAGTCGCCGCAACACCGACGTGTTCGGCAACCTGGAAAAGTACAAGGACAAGCTGGTTCTGCGCCCGCAGGAAATCTCCAACCACCCCGAAGTGGTTCGGCGTCTCGGTATCATCGGTATCAACACTGCCCTGGAATTCGACCTCTACGGCAACGTCAACTCCACGCACGTCTGCGGCACCCGGATGATGAACGGCATTGGCGGTTCCGGCGACTTCGCCCGTAATGCACACCTGGCCGTATTCGTGACCAAATCGATTGCCAAAGGCGGCGCCATCTCAAGCGTGGTACCCATGGTCAGCCATGTGGACCATACCGAGCATGACGTGGACATCCTGGTCACCGAGCAAGGCCTGGCAGACTTGCGGGGCCTGGCCCCTCGGGAGCGCGCCAGGGCGATCATCGACAACTGCGTGCACCCCGACTATCGCGCGGCCTTGAACGATTACTTCGAGCGCGCTTGCCAGCGGGGCGGGCACACGCCGCACATCTTGCGTGAAGCACTGGCATGGCATGAAAACCTGGAAGAGACAGGTCGCATGCTTGCCCTGTAACGCGTCCTGAAGTAAACACAAACCTCGAAGGGTCGCTTGGCGACCCTTTTTTTACGCCACTGAGAAAGCAGCAACAGGGCAGGAACTGAATAAACTGTACTACTGTACTGCTTTTCACCAGATGATCTCTCCGGAAGGCAGAGGAATCACCGAAATATGCACCATATTCGCGCACACCAGTACAGTTTAGCCACTTTCGAGTGCAACAGTAGCATTACACAGTTAACTGGCTCGCCCTCTTTACCTGCAACTGTATCTACTGTTATGGACAAGAGGGGAGGATCATTGGCATCAGTTAAATCACTATCTAATGCCGCCATAAGCGGAAGGATGATCATCATGGAACGTACCCTCAGTTCCGGTCTGGTTTTTGAAAGCACCGCCAAACAATCCAACGCCTCGTTCCCCCTGCGCGTAGCCTCTACCTTGTTGCTTTGGCAGCGTCGTATGGCAAGCCGTCGTCAATTGGCTCGCTTGGATGCGCGTCTGCTGGCAGACGCCGGTATCAGCGAATCGCAGCGTTACGAAGAGTTGAGCAAGCCTTTCTGGCGCTAAGCGCCTGTGCCAGCCTGACTGGCAACGTGAATTTCGAAAACCCGTCGCAGAGCCCTGCGACGGGTTTTTTATTTGTGTTTCAAATAAAATCTCCGTCACCGGTACAGTTACCGTGAGCTCTTCTATAAGGCATAACAGTTCAACGCCGCTCTATCATTAACATCTTGATACAGCACCGCGTGATACGCTTCGCTTAACTGTCTGGTAGAACCGACTGTCATAGTCTAGGCAAGGGCCGTTGCCCACGTTCCCAGCTGGATCCCCTTACACCAGGAGCTTACGTTCATGACCCGTACTTACCTGATCGGCGCTGCGCTGATGCTTGGCCTGGCTGGTACAGCCAGTGCCAGCAGTTTTGTCGTCACCACCGACACCGTGGTACGAGGCGTCGCTGCCTCAACCAACGCCACGTCCGATGCGTCTTCATCCCTGCGCGATAACAAGATCGTGCAAGCAGCCCGCGACGACGCCGCCAGCTTCGTCGCCAGCCAGGGCAGCATCCGGGGCGCCAAGCTCGAAAGCGCGCTGGTTCACATCCGTGCCCAGGCACCTGCCTTGCACGCCAGCGACGAGCAACTGGCTCAAGCCATCCTGGCTCTTTGAGTCAGCAAGCCGTCTCCAGCCGATCGCTCATGCGTTTTCTGCTATTACCCCTGCTCTGGATCGCGGGCATAGCCACGGCTCACGCGCTGGACGCCACCACCCAAGGCCTGGTGATCTCGGGTTACGTCACGACCCAGGTCACCACTGCACCTTTTGATCGAAAGCTCATAAGCGCAGCGCGCGACGATGCGGCAATGTTCGTCGCCACCGAGGGTCGTGTGCGCGGTGCACGCCTTGAGGCAGCCCTTGAAGCCATTCGCGTGCATAAACCCGCGCGCACTGCCAGCGACCTGGAACTGGCGCGAGCAATCCTCGTCGAATGACTATCCTTTTCCTCCCAGTATTTTCGGAGATGCTCCATGCGTAAACCGCTGATTGCCGCTACTCTCGGCATGTTCCTGTTGGCCGACCTGGCCCAGGCTCAGACCTTGGTGGCCACCAGCAACATCATCGTGCGCGCCTTTGGCCGCTCGATCGACTTCACATCGGATACCACGACATCCATTCGCGATTCGAAAGTGGTACGTGAAGCTCACGACGATGCAGCCAGCTTCGTGGCCAGCGACGGCGATATCCGTGGCGCGCAACTGGAAGCGGCGTTCACGACGTTGCGCGAGCGTGTGCCGCAGGCACGCGATGCCAGTGACCAGGTATTGGCCGAAGCTATTCTCGCGCTGTGAAGTCACTGCGTGCCGGGTGGTTCGGCTGTCTTCTGACACTGCTCGGCACGCCCGCGCTTGCAGACTTGCACCTGGATCTGCAAACCGCCGACCTGACCCCGCAGCAGGTCAGCGCCAGCCAGGCGCTGCTCGACCAAGCGATGGCCAGCCTGCCACCCTCGTTCAAGCAGCGGCTTGATCGCACCGTCAGCGTCAGTTGGAGTGACCAGATGCCGCCTGACGCCTACGGCCAGGCATCACTGGTGTCCAGCCTGATGCTCAATCGGCGCCTGCTGCCCAGCCTTGCCGACGGCACCGCGACCACAGAGCTGACGCATCGGCCCCATGGCACTGTGCGCAACGAACTGTTGGCGACCGTGGTCCATGAGCTCACTCATATCTACGACCGCGCCCGGTTGTGGCCGGGGCAGCAGAACGCATTGCTCACTCGATGCAACCGCCTGCAAGGCACTGTCGGGAATATAGGCCTGCCCGGCGAATGCCGCGGCCAGGCGGGGCGACGGTTCACCCTCAGCGATGACCCACGCCTGCTGGACCTCGCCGGCTGGCCCCAGTACGTAGGCCGGCGCGGCGAGCGCGAACAGCATAACGGCCAGTTCGTGCGTAGCCCCGACCGCTACGAGCTGAGCAGCCCGAAAGAATACGTCGCGGTCAATATGGAGTACTTCCTTCTCGACCCCAGCTATGGCTGTCGCCGCCCCGCGCTCAATCGATACCTGACTCAACATTTTGGCTGGAGCCCTCCCCAGGACGCCTGCGCCAAAGGCCTGCCGTTCATCAATGCCGGTAGCGACTTCGCGCGCCAGCCGCTGGGTGAGGTCGACCCCGAGCGGGTGTACGAAGTGGATTACCTGCTGGCCGAGGCCAATCAGAACCTGGTCAGCCGCTGGGGGCACAGCATGCTGCGCCTGGTCATCTGCAAGCCCGGCCGTCCGCGAGGCCCGGACTGCCGCCTGGACCTTGATCAAAGCCTGGTGCTTTCGTACCGCGCTTTCGTCAACGACGTCCAGTTGTCCAGCTGGGATGGACTGGTCGGCGTCTATCCCTCCCGGTTGTTCGTGCTGCCGCTGGGGCAGGTCATCGATGAATACACCAAGACCGAACTGCGCAGCCTGGCCTCGGTGCCACTCAAGCTCAATCGTGAGGAGATCGAGAACCTGGTCCGCCAGGCCGCCGAAATGCACTGGAGCTACGACGGCAACTACTGGTTCCTGTCCAATAACTGCGCCGTGGAATCGCTGAAGCTGCTGCGTAGCGGTACCGCCAACCCAAAACTCAACGACCTTGACAGCATCATGCCCAATGGCCTGCTTGCCGTGCTCGACGGCCGTGGGCTGGCTGACACCAGCGTGCTGGACGATCCGCGAGAGGCACTGCGCCTGGGCTACCGCTTTGACTCGTACCGCGACCGCTACCAGGCCATGTTCGATGTGCTCAAGAAGCAACTGCCGGTAAAGCAAACCAAGGTAGAGGATTGGTTGGCCCTGGACGCCGAGCAACGCAAGCCCTGGTTCGACCAGGCTGACCTGCGCACCAGTGCCGCCTTGCTGCTTCTGGAACAGGCGGGCTTGCGACGGCAACTGCTGTTGGCACAGGACGAGGTCAAGCAGCGCTATCTCAATGCCGCAGCGCTCAAGGATGGTAGCGTCGACAAGGCCGATGCCACCCTCAAGCAGATGCTCGCCAACAGCGGTTTCCTGAGTCGCCCGGCGGAATTGCTCGACACCACAGGCTACGGGCTGCCGCAGCGAGAAGAGCGGGTTCACCTGGAAAAGGTCAGCAGCGAACGCCAGGCGCAGTTGCTGCGCTTGAGTACCAACCTGGACAAAGAGGTGAGGGCGCTGCTCGAACCTTCCCGGGCCAGGCAGATAGCGGAAGTTGAAGCCAACGTGAAGCACATCGGAGAGCATCTTCGCGCACTGCATAAGGCAGCGGGTGGGCTACAGCTGTAGCGGCTCAACAGCCCATCCACCCGCTTTACCTACCTTTTGTCACCCTTGATCGAGCGAAAGCTGGCTGAAAGCTTGCCCGCTTAGGATAGCCCCATTGCCGGCACAGACCGGTCAGCCAGGGCGAGGTACGTGCCGCGCCCGGCGCAACCAACAACAACAATGGTGATACCGATGCCTTTCCGTGCCCGACTTCTCTTAGTCCCGTCCTACCTACTCCACGCGCAGCGTCCTGCACGCTGACCCGCCCGAACCGTCCTCTTTTTCGTCGCGCCTCGCCTGGAGTATTGCCATGCTGACCTTCCTCGGCTTCGCCATGGTCGTCACGTTCATGTACCTGATCATGACCAAGCGTCTGTCGGCCTTGATCGCCCTGATCCTGGTGCCCATTCTGTTCGCCCTCTTTGGCGGTTTCGCCAGCAAGATCGGCCCCATGATGCTCGAAGGCATCAGCAAGTTGGCGCCCACCGGCGTCATGCTGATGTTCGCTATTCTCTACTTTGCCTTGATGATCGACTCCGGCCTTTTCGACCCTGCGGTGCGAAAAATCCTCAAGCTGGTCAAGGGCGACCCGCTCAAGGTGTCGGTAGGCACCGCCGTGCTGGCCCTGGTGGTATCGCTGGACGGTGACGGCGCTACCACCTACATGATCTGCTGCGCGGCCATGCTGCCCATGTACAGCCGCCTGGGCATGAGCCCGCGCATCATGGCGGGGCTCATCATTCTTGCCGGCGGGGTCATGAACATGACGCCATGGGGTGGGCCCACCGCGCGGGCGGCCAGCGCCTTGCACGTGGACCCTTCCGATATCTTCGTGCCCATGATTCCAGCGATGTTGTTCGGCGTGGTCGCGATCCTGGCCATCGCCTACCTGTACGGCAAACGCGAACGTGCCCGCCTGGGCGAGCTGCACCTGCCAACTGACGATATCGATCACAGCGACATCAGTGTTTCGCAATATCCAGAGGCACGCCGGCCAAAGCTGCTGTACTTCAATGGCGCACTGACCGCTGCATTGATGGCGGCCCTCATAGCCGGCCTGCTGCCGTTGCCAGTGCTGTTCATGATCGCCTTCAGCATCGCGATGATCGTCAACTACCCCTGCCTGCAACAACAGAAAGACCGTATCGCCGCCCACGCCGGCAGCGTGCTGGCGGTTACCGGCCTGATCTTCGCCGCAGGCATCTTCACCGGCATCCTGTCGGGCACGGGCATGGTCGATGCCATGTCCAAAAGCCTGCTGGCTGTCATTCCCGAAGCGTTGGGCCCGTACCTGGCGGTGATCACGGCGATCGTGAGCATGCCGTTCACCTTCTTCATGTCCAACGACGCCTTCTATTACGGTGTTCTCCCCGTACTGGCCGAAGCGGCAAGCCACTATGGCATCAGTCCGGTCGAGATGGCCCGTGCATCCATCGTCGGGCAGCCGGTGCACCTGCTCAGCCCGCTGGTACCCTCGACTTACCTGCTGGTCGCCCTGGCCGGCATCGAATTCGGGGATCACCAACGCTTTACGCTCAAGTGGGCAGTACTGGTGTGCCTGTGCATAATGTTCGCCGCGCTGATCATGGGCATTTTCCCGCTGTTCAGTAGTCTCTGATAACAGACCTCTCTCCACCGCAATGCGCCTCGATGCAGGCGCATCGCCCATACCGCTCAAAGGAAAACACATGGAATGGCTGACCAGCCCGGAAATCTGGGTTGCCTTCTTCACCCTGACCGCGCTTGAAATCGTTCTGGGCATCGACAACATCATCATGATCTCGATCCTGGTCAGCCGCATGCCCAAGCACATGCAGCCGCGTACCCGGATCTTCGGCCTGGCCCTGGCCATGGTCACTCGCATCATGCTGCTGCTGTCCATCACTTGGGTAATGCGCCTGACCGACGATCTGTTCGTGGTGCTAGGGCAGGGTATATCCGGACGTGACCTGATCTTGTTCTTCGGTGGCTTGTTCCTGCTCTGGAAGAGCTCGCAGGAGATCTACCACGGCCTGGAAGGCGAAGAAGAAAACGCCGACGAACCCAAGGGCTCTGGCGGCAAGTTCTTGTACACCATCATCCAGATCGCGATCATCGATATCGTCTTCTCCCTGGATTCGGTGATTACCGCTGTGGGGATGGTGTCGCACGTGCCGGTGATGATCGCCGCAATCATCGTCGCCGTGCTGGTCATGATGGCTTGTGCCGGTACCATCGCCGACTTCATCGACAAGCACCCTTCATTGAAGATGCTCGCGCTGTCGTTCCTGATCGTGGTAGGTACCGTGCTGATCGCCGAAGCATTCGATGTGCATGTTCCTAAAGGCTACGTTTATTTCGCCATGGCCTTCTCCCTGGCGGTCGAAGCCATCAACATCCGCATGCGTACGTCGTTGGCACGCAAGGCTGGCAAGGAGCACGAGGCCGTGAAGCTGCGCAAGGACGTGCCGGGTCAATAACCTCACACGTCACGGAGAAAAGGGCCCTGCGGGGCCCTTTGCGCATGCCGCCAGTACGTCCCAAGGATGTTTCAAAATGATGACAGCCATGCGAAGCTGGCGGCAGCGGCATAATAGAACTAAAGCTTGAACAGGCCTTTGCAAACGGCACTGCGCCCGCGTCTTTTCGACCGGCCACCTTGGCCGGTGCACTCAGGGGGCTCTCGTCATGCTGACCCTACTCAATCTGCTTTCGGCAGTCACCTTGCTGGTGTGGGGCACGCACATCGTGCGAACCGGCATTTTACGGGTGTTCGGTTCGGATCTGCGACGCATCATCGGCCAGAACATGGACAAACGCCCGCTTGCCTTCATCGCGGGCATTCTGGTCACTGCAATGGTGCAGAGCAGCAACGCAACCGCAATGCTGGTCACCTCATTCGTAGGTCAGGGCCTGATGGCCATGACCCCGGCGCTGGCCATCATGTTAGGGGCCGACGTGGGCACGGCGCTCATGGCCCGTGTACTGACCTTCGACTTGTCCTGGCTTTCGCCCCTGCTGATTTTCCTGGGGGTGATCTTTTTCCTTTCACGCAAGCAGACCCGTGCTGGCCAACTCGGCCGCGTCGGCATCGGCCTGGGCCTGATCATCCTGGCGCTGGAACTGATCGTCCAGGCAGCCGCCCCCATCACCCATGCCCAAGGCGTGAAGGTGCTTTTCGCCTCGCTGACCGGCGACATTCTGCTCGACGCCCTGGTCGGTGCATTGTTTGCCATGGTGTCGTATTCGAGCCTGGCCGCCGTCCTGCTCACCGCCACACTGGCAGGTGCCGAGGTGATCAGCCTGCCGGTGGCCATAGGCCTGGTGGTCGGCGCCAACATTGGTAGCGGCCTGCTGGCGTTCATCAGCACCAGCATGCAGAACGCCGCCGGCCGCCGCGTGGCGCTGGGCAGCCTGCTGTACAAGCTGATCGGCCTGCTGTTGATCATCCCCGTGCTCCACCCGCTGGTGGACTGGATGGACTCACTGAGTTTCAGTCCGCAAGAACTGGTCATTGGCTTCCACTTGCTCTACAACACGGCCCGCTGCCTGATCATGCTGCCTACGGTCAAGCCCATGGGAAGGCTGTGCAACAGCCTGTTGCCAGAGCGCGAGCGCGACAACGGGCAGATACGCCCGCGCCATCTCGACGCCTCGGCCTTGGAAACGCCCAGCCTGGCGCTGGCCAATGCTGCCCGGGAGACGCTGCGCCTGGGCGATATCGTCGACAACTTGCTTGAAGCCATGCTTGGCGCCCTGCGCGGCACTCAGGCTGCATTGCCTCAGCAGGTACGCGCACTGGGTGAGGATGCCGAGGCCCTGTACAGCGCCATCAAGTTATACCTGGCGCAGATGACCCGCGAGGACCTCAGCGAACACGACAACCGTCGCTGGGCCGAGATCATCGAGCTGGCCGTCAACCTCAAGCTGGCCTGCGACCTGATCGAACGCATGTTGCGCAAAGTCCAGCAGCAGAAGACAAGCCAACGCCGTGCCTTTTCTCAGATGGGGCTGGAGGAACTGACCGGATTGCAGGAGCAATTGCTGGCCAACTTGCGCCTCGGCCTCTCGGTATTCCTCAGCGCCGACCCGGAAAGCGCGCGTTTGCTGCTGCGCGAGAAACGTCGTTTTCGCGCCCAGGAACGGCGCCTGGCCCACGCCCATGTCAGCCGCCTGCAGCGCAAAGTGGTACAGAGCATCGAGACCAGCTCCATCCACCTGGAGCTTATCGCCGACATGAAGCGGTTGAACTCTTTGTTCTGCAGCAGTGCCTATGTGGTACTGGGCGGCTCGGACACGGGCGGGCTGATGCTCGACAGCGTGCCGGACGAAGCCCCTCTGCCGTGATGTCGCCGACCTGAGGACCCCCGCTCACCCATGCGTTGCCTGATGTTCGTCTGCCTGCTGATGTGTAGCTTCTGCTCCTTTGCCCTGGACCGCGCTCGCGTGGAGGGCTATCTGCTGCCCAACGGCCTGCAGGTCATCCTCAAGGACGGCTACGAACGCGACCATGTGTCCATTCGCCTGGTCGTGGGGGTGGGCCTGGACGACTTCGGCTGCGACCAGAAAGAGCTGCCGCACCTGCTGGAGCATCTGCTGTTCAGTGGGGTGGATGACACGGGCGAAGGGGGTCTGGAAGAGCGTCTGCAGGCGCTGGGTGGCGAATGGAATGCGTTCACGGGCAATGCCGACACCACGTTCGTGATTGAGGCGCCCGCACGCAATCAGCGCAAGGTACTCGATCTGTTGCTGTCGATCATTCGCGACACCCAGATCGACGCCAAGGCCCTGGCGACTGCCAAGCGCATCATCGAGCGTGAGGACGGTGGCCATTACGGGCACCTGCAGCGCTGGCTCGACCGGCAGGATATCGGCCACCCCGCCGGGCAGCAATTGGCCACGGAATTGGGCTTGAAATGCCCCGAGCGCTCCAACCTCGACGACATGACCCTCGAGCAGGTCCAAGGCCTGCGCGAGCGTTGGTACGCGGCCAACAACATGACACTGATCATGGTGGGTGGCCTTGACCGCCTGTTGCCCGCCTACCTGGAAAGAACCTTCGGCGAACTCCCGGCCACCGAGCCGGAAGACCGCCGTGATCTGGAATCGATCAGCCACGAGGCCAAGCAACGGCGCGGCCTGATGCACGGCTGGCTGGGCGATACCGCCAAACTCCACTGGCTGTTCATCGAGCCCGTGTTGGACAACGACCATCAGGCCACCCTGGATCTGCTCTCCCGTTATCTGGATTGGGCAGTGTACGACCAGCTGCGCCTGCGCAACGGCCTGTCCTACGGGCCCTCGGTCCAGCGCGAGAGCTTCGGTGATACCGGCCTGCTCAGCCTCAACGCCGACCTTGAGCGCGATGATATAGGAAGGGCCATCGAGGTCATGCGGCGCTTGTTCGATCATTTGCGCAAGCAGGGCCTGGACCCGGACACCTTTGCCCGCATCAAGCAAGCGAGCATCGCCAAGGAAAGTTGGGCAACCCAAGGTAACAGTGCCCTTGCCGATTATTACTGGGGCGCATTGAACGACTACACCGACGGCCGCTTCACCAGCCCTGTGCGTCAGCTGCGACGAGTGACACTGGAGCAAGCCAACCAGGCGCTCGAGCAGTTGCTCGCCCACGAAGGCTACATTCGTATCGAAAAACCGCTGCTTGGGTACGACGAGCTCTACGGTCTGTCGTTCCTGCTGGCAGGGTTGCTGCTCGCCGCGTGCCTTCTGCGCTGGCGTCGACAAACTCCTGACAAGCCAAGCGGTGCTACTCGGCACATGTGAAACGGCGGTATCCTTTCAATGCCCGCGTCGTGCATGCAAGGGCCGCCCCCTAGCCACTCCAAGCATTGCAGCCCCCATGCCCCCAATACCCAAGATCGCCCAGCGCATCATCGAACTGCTCAAACGCTATCCGGGCGTCATTGCCTTGGGGGGCTTTCTATCGGGTGTAGGCAGCTTCATCCTGGTCGACCGGCAGGCGGGGCTTGCCAGCTGGATCGCCGTCATGCTGCTGGTCAGCTGGGTCTGGCTGATGCTCGAAAGCACGCTCACTCGCCTGTTCACGCGTACGTTCAAGCGTGAAATACCCCAGCCGCTGTTGCGCTATGCCACGCAGATGATCCACCAGGAATCCCTGTTTTTCGTGCTGCCGTTTTTCTTCATCACTACCACCTGGAACAGCGGCCAGTCGATCTTTACAGGCTTGCTGGGCGCCGCCGGGCTGGTCTCGATCATCGACCCGCTGTACTACCGCTGGCTCGCGCCGCGGCGCTGGCTGTTCATGGCGCTGCACACCCTGACCCTGTTCGCCGCCTTGCTGACGGCCTTGCCGATCATCCTGCACCTCACCACCGCGCAAAGCTTCAAGCTGGCCCTGATCATCGCCATGGCCTTGTCCTTCCCAAGCCTGGTCAGCAGCTTCCCGGTCAGCAACTGGCGACGCGGTGTCGGCCTGGTGGTGATCACGCTGGCAGTCGGTGGCGGTGGTTGGTTGTTGCGCTCCTGGGTGCCGCCGGCCACCTTGTGGATGACCGAGGTCGCCGTGAGTACCGAGGTCATCAACCGTGAGCCGGGAGATTCACTGGATAAAATCGCTGCCAGCCGTATTCGCAGCAGCGGCCTGTACGCCTACACCGCCATCAACGCGCCGCGCGGCCTGAATGAGCGGATCTACCATGTGTGGCAGAAAGACGGGCAGGAGGTGGACCGTATCGCCCTGGACATTCACGGTGGGCGCAAGGAAGGCTATCGGGCCTGGACCCACAAGCAGAACTTCCCGCCCAACCCGGTGGGGCGTTGGCAGGTGAGGGTGCTGACCGAAGATGGCCAGGTGATAGGCGTACTGCGCTTCAAGGTAGTCGAGGATGGCGCCGCTTCATGAGCGACGCACCCTGTAGCACCTGAAACGCCGTTCAGCCAAAGAACCAGTAGCAAACGCAGATCGCTGCCACCACACCGGAAAACTCGGCCAACAGTGCACACCCCACGGCATGGCGCACCCGTTGAATGCCCACGGCACCGAAGTACACCGCGAGGACGTAGAACGTGGTTTCGGTACTACCCTGAATGGTCGCAGCGACCAAGGCAGGGAAGCTGTCCACACCCTGGGCCTGCATGGTCTCGATCAGCATCGCCCGTGCGGCACTGCCGGAAAACGGCTTGACCAGGGCAGTTGGCAGCCCTTCGACGAAGCGCGTATCCAGGCCCATCCAGTTCACCGCATGGCGAATACCGTCCAACGCCACCTCAAGCGCCCCTGATGCGCGCAGCACACCGACCGCCACCAGCATCGCCACCAGGTAGGGCAGCAGGCTCTTGGCAACGTCGAAGCCTTCCTTCGCCCCTTCGACGAACGCTTCGTAGACCTGGACCCGCTTAAGCGCGCCGATGATCAAAAAAACGATGATCACCCCGAACAGCGTGAGGTTGCCCAGGATTGAGGACAAGCTGGCCAGCGCAGCTGCCGACAACGTGCCGAGAAAGGCCATGAAGCCCCCCAGCAGCAACGCACCGGGCACCAGGTAAGCCAGCACCACAGGGTCCCATAGCCGCAAACGCTGCATCACCGCGACCGACAGCAGCCCTACCAGCGTCGACACACTGGTGGCCAGCAGGATAGGCAGGAACACCATGGTTGGGTCGGGCGCGCCTTGCTGAGCCCGGTACATGAAGACGGTCACAGGGAGCAGGGTCAAGGAAGACGCATTGAGCACCAGGAACAGGATCTGTGCATTGCTGGCCGTGGTGCTGCTGGGGTTGAGCGTCTGCAGGGCACGCATGGCCTTCAAGCCGATAGGGGTAGCAGCGTTGTCCAGGCCCAGACCGTTGGCCGCAAAGTTCATGGTGATCAGCCCCAGCGCGGGGTGCCCAGGCGGCACTTCTGGCATCAGCCGTGCGAACAAGGGGCCCAACACCTTGGCCAGCCATTCGACGATACCCGCCTGCTCGGCAATCTTCAGAAAGCCCAGCCACAGCGTCAGGGTGCCGAACAGCAATACCATGACCTCGACGGAAAGTTTCGCCATGGCGAAGATGCTTTCGACCATGGCCGCGAAGATGCCAGCGTTGCCACCCACTAGCCATTGAGCCATGGCAGATATGGCCGCTACCAGGAAAAAGCCGAGCCACAAGCCGTTGAGCATTCACGTACCTCCCCCGAAATGCCCGAATCATAACGTATCGAACACCGCCCTGGCTGCGGCCCGCCGTGAGTGTAGATGCCGCAGACAACAAAAAGCCCCGACATGTCGGGGCTTTGTGTCCAACAGGCTTAGCCTCAGCGCTTGGCTGCTTCACCCACCATGGCAGCTTCAGGCTTCTCGGCGATCAGCGAGGCGTAGTACAGCTCGCCCTTGGCTGCGTCGTACATACCTTCCCAGCGGGAGATGACCAGCGCGGCCAGGGCATTACCGATCACGTTGAGTGCCGTGCGGGCCATGTCCATGATGCGGTCGACACCGGCAATGAACGCCAGACCTTCCAGCGGGATACCCACGCTACCCAGGGTGGCCAGCAGTACCACGAACGAAACACCCGGTACTCCGGCAATACCTTTGGAGGTCACCATCAAGGTCAGTACCAGCAGCAGCTGCTGGCTCCACGACAGGTCGATGCCGTAGAGCTGGGCGATGAAGATGGCCGCGATGCTCTGGTACAGGGTAGAGCCGTCGAGGTTGAACGAGTAGCCGGTAGGCACCACGAACGAGCAGATCGATTTGGGCGCACCGTATTTCTCCATCTTCTCGATAACCCGTGGCAGGACGGTTTCCGAGCTTGAGGTGGAGTAGGCCAGGATCAGCTCATCTTTCATGATGCGCATGATCTTGATCACCGAGAAGCCGAACAGGCGCGCTACCAGCCCCAGCACCATGAAGGCGAAGAAGGCGATGGCGAAATACACCAGCAGGACCAGCTTGGCCAGTGGCAGCAATGAGCTGAAGCCAAAGTTGGCAACGGTCACCGCGATCAGCGCGAACACACCGATCGGCGCGTACTTCATGATCATGTGAGTGACTTTGAACATGGTTTCCGATACGGCCTGGAAGGTGCGTACCAGCGGATCGCGCAGCTCGGCTTGCAGGCTGGAGAGGCCAAGGCCGAACATGACCGAGAAGAAGATGATCGGCAGCATCTCACCGCGCATCAGCGCCGCGAAGATGTTCGACGGAATCAGATTGAGCAGGGTCTCGATGAAGGCATGCTCATGCTGCACCTCGGCGGCGGTCGCCTGGTACTTGGAGATGTCCACGGTGCCGAGGGTGCTCATGTCGATGCCGGCGCCCGGATGGAACAGGTTGGCAAGCACCAGGCCCACGACAATGGCGATGGTCGTGACGACTTCGAAGTAAAGGATGGTCTTCAGGCCAATACTGCCAAGCTTCTTGGCGTCGCCAACCCCGGCGATGCCCACGATCAGCGATGAGATCACGATCGGGACCACGATCATCTTGATCAGGCGAATGAAGATATCACCAGCAGGCTGAAGGACGTTGCTGATCCACCAGGCCTTTTCCGCACTGAAGTGGTTCAGGAGCGCGCCGATTGCAACGCCCAAGACCAGACCGATGACGATCTGCCAGGCGAGGCTCAGTTTTGCCTTCTTCATGTCTTTACCCTTTGTTGTAGTGGTCATGTCAACTAACGGCTACCGGAAAACTGTGGAAACAACCCCGGGCGAATGCGCCGATCAGCGACGTGTTGTAAGGACAGCGCAGACGAGCGCAGGGCTCGGTCGGCGAAAAAGGCCGCAACTATTGCGATGGGAAAGAGGGAAATCTAATGCCGGAAACGCATACCCCATACCGATCAAGCATGGGAAAGTGGAGGCATTTCGAGGGAAATAACTGACATGCGGTGCGCCGTTCGGAAACCCGAATAGGACATAAACGCCAAATGGCGGCTGGAATAGTCGCAAAAGCACGTAGGAAAAATCAGGTTGTTCGACAATCCGAATGCTTCAAACGCAGCTCGTATTGATAGCACGGCTGAGGAAAAAAAAGACATGCGGTTGAGACAAAATGTGTCCCGAGAGGGAATTCGTGCATCGTGCACTGATATTTGGATGGCTCCTCGGAAGCCAGGTCCACCCTGAAGATCGTTCAGGGCTCTACTGACCTGGAACTTCCGATTCTGCCTTACCTGACCCGGCCCAACAGGTGGAGGCACTCCCTGTACCCCTAGGCCACTCCGATCCTGTAGCGATCAGAACAGCCCGGCCCCTTGGTCATGTGCTGCTCCTCCTCGGAGCGGCGCATCATAGAAGGCTGCAAGCCTACGGCCGTTCAGCTTCTATTTCATGACAGTGCCGGACCTGAACCACACTGGTCTTGCGACTCAGTACCAGTTCGGGTCCTGCTTGAGTTGCTCCTGAAGCAGGGCTTTCATGCCATCATCAGGTTCGCCAAGCCACCGGTACTGCGCATGGCGGGTAGGCGACTTGTCGCTGGGCAGGCCTTCCGGTACCTCCACCAGCATCCCGTAGGCGTCATCCTTGTCCCAGCTGAATGCCACGATCAAACGCTTGTAAGTGCATTTGTCCGCGGCTTCGCAGAGCGGGCCCACGAGGTACTTATTACCGTCTTCCGTGACCGCCGACATCTGCTGAGGCGAACTCCCCGTGAGGTTCAATACCCAATCGGGCAGGCGTTCTTCGCCTTTGACAGCATCCTGCCAAGATTCCCGGTATTCGGCATCGCTACCCAGCAATTGATCGACGCGTTGCTGGCCATCATTGGCCGCCAACGCTGCTGCAGTGGCGCTCATCATCAGAACGCCAGCTACGGCATTGCGCAACAGCCTGCTCATCTGCGACCGCGTCCAAAGAAGAACGAAGCCACGAAAAGAACCAGGAAGACGATGAACAGGATCTTGGCGATACCCGTTGCAGCGCCAGCGATACCACCAAAGCCCAGAACTGCAGCGACGATGGCGATGATGAGGAAAGTGATAGCCCAGCTCAGCATGGTGATTCTCCTTTGTTTTTCAAAAGCAGGGTGATCAGAACACCCAACGGTCCTGTGGTACGACATGTTCAACGGTTGCAGGGGACTCGGCCTTACCCTTCGATGGCAGCGGCTCGGCTGCCTGAACGAGGTTACTGGCGCGGGTGTTCTGGATCTGCGACAGCAGGGCGGTTTGCGCCGCTACCTGATCGGCCAACCGGGCGGTTTGCACACTGTAGTAGAACAGCCCTGCTGCCAAGGTCAGCATGACCGCGATGCCAAGCGACATGATCTGACGCAGTGGCAGGGCGGTAACTTGCAAACGGTTGACAGATGGGCGGTTCATGCCGGCTTCTCCTGCTGTAATTTTTGTCCAGACTTGAACAAGTAATTGCAGCCTGCGTGCCAGCTTTCAAATTAGAAAAAATCATTATTTTTCAATGAGTTAAAAGATTGAACCATTAGAACCTACCACGTATCCTGCACGATGCACCCTGGGGGGCCGTGCGAAATGCACGATCACCCCTCAACCTTGGTTGCCACCTTGAGCATGTCGGCATCTACGCCACGTACTCCGATGATCTGCCTGGCGATGTCCATCGCGATATTTTTCTGCTCGGGGCTAACGACTTCGCCGGAGAGTCGTACCAAGCCATCCTGGCTCACCACCTTCAGATTCAGCCCGTCGAGGTTGCGGCTGAAGCTGTAACTGCTTTGGACTTTATCCACGATCCAGGCATCGCTTGGCTGTGGTCCGCTCGGGGCATCCACGGGCTGGCCTTTGGCTTTGATCATGGCGGCGGTGTCCAGGCTGATCAGGTTGTTGACCAGGTACACCCCCTCGGTGGTACGTGCCACGACGCCCGCAAGCTCCTTGGCCTCGGGATTGTCTACCCGACCCCGGAGCGTGATGACACCGCTGTCACTTTGCACTTCTATAGATGCCTTCTCGGTCAGGCGGCTCCACAACAGCCGTGACCGTATGACCGCCGTCAGCGTCACGTCTTCCGTGCGCCGGGCATAGGCTCGCAACGCCAGCGGTCGCTCAACCAGCTCAGGATTGACCTTTACCTGATTGTCGACCTTCTCGATACCTGAAGTGGCCAAGGCCACTTCCTCGACCAAACGGCGCTCAACCTCATTTTCGACCTCCCCAGCCAAACGCGCCGATGCGCCGTCGACCTCAACGGTGATCCGATAAGGGTTGAGGATCCGGTTCAGGGACACTGCCGTCTGCAGCGAACCTTCCAAGCGAGCATCGTGAACAGGATCTCCACTCGCCACAGCGACGAAGGGCAGCAAACTGACCGCTAGCGCAAGCGCGCGAAAGGGGAAGGGCATGTCGTACTCTCCTTTTGTAGGCAAAATCTGAAACTCTTCGCAACCAATGTGCCAACCACCCTCTCTAAGCAAATCGCCAGTCCCCCGGGACTTTTGAGCATGCTGGTCGACTCGCTGGCGTGCAAAGGGCAGAATCCTTCAGAATTGACCATGCAACTTGCCCGATTTTTCCCACACTAAACAAAGATATTTCCCAAAGGAGCGCAGGTACATGGAATCAGCCCAGGACAAGCAAGGCCGCATTCTGCTGGTGGATGACGAGTCCGCGATCCTGCGCACCTTCCGCTACTGCCTGGAAGACGAGGGCTATAGCGTGGCGACCGCCAACAGCGCCACTCAGGCGGAGAGCCTGCTGCAGCGCCAGGTGTTCGACCTGTGCTTCCTTGACCTGCGCCTTGGCGAAGACAATGGCCTGGACGTGTTGGCCCAGATGCGCGTTCAGGCGCCGTGGATGCGTGTGGTCATCGTGACCGCCCACTCCGCCATCGATACAGCGGTCGATGCCATCCAGGCCGGCGCCGCCGACTACCTGGTCAAGCCTTGCAGTCCAGACCAGTTGCGCCTGGCCACAGCCAAGCAACTGGAGGTGCGCCAGCTTTCCGCCCGCCTGGAAGCCTTGGAAGGCGAAGTGCGCAAGCCCAAGGATGGCCTCGACTCCCACAGCCCGGCCATGATGGTCGTACTGGAAACAGCCCGCCAGGTGGCAACCACTGATGCCAACATCCTGATCCTGGGCGAATCCGGGACCGGCAAGGGTGAGTTGGCTCGCGCCATCCACGGCTGGAGCAAGCGCGCACGCAAGGCCTGCGTGACCATCAACTGCCCGTCGCTCAATGCCGAGCTGATGGAAAGCGAATTGTTCGGTCACACGCGAGGGGCCTTTACCGGCGCCAGCGAAAGCACCCTTGGCCGAGTCAACCAGGCGGACGGCGGCACCTTGTTCCTCGATGAAATCGGTGATTTCCCCCTGACCCTGCAACCCAAGTTGCTGCGCTTTATCCAGGACAAGGAATATGAGCGTGTTGGCGACCCGGTCACCCGCCGGGCCGATGTGCGCATTCTCGCCGCCACCAACCTCAACCTTGAAGAAATGGTGCGCGAGGGTCGTTTCCGCGAAGACCTGCTCTACCGCCTGAACGTCATTACCTTGCACCTGCCGCCCCTGCGCGAGCGCAGTGAAGACATCCTCACGCTTGCCGACCGCTTTCTGGCGCGCTTCGTCAAGGAATACTCAAGGCCGGCCCGCGGTTTCAGTGAGGAAGCACGTGCAGCGCTGCTCAATTATCGCTGGCCGGGCAACATTCGCGAATTGCGTAACGTGATCGAGCGGGCCAGCATCATCTGCCCCCAGGAAAAGGTCGAGATCAGCCATCTGGGCATGGGCGAGCAACCGGCCAGCAACGCGCCGCGCGTAGGGGCCGCCTTGAGCCTGGATGAGCTTGAGCGCGCGCACATCGGCGCTGTGCTGGCCGCCAGCGACACGCTCGACCAAGCCGCCAAGACCCTCGGAATCGACGCATCGACCCTGTATCGCAAGCGTAAGCAGTACAACCTGTGAAGTGGCCGACCATGAAGCTGCGCACGCGGCTCTTTCTCAGCATCTCGGCGCTGGTCACGGTCGCCCTGTTGGGGTTGCTACTCGGCCTGGTCAGTGTCCTGCAGATGGCTTCGGCCCAGCAGGCGCTGGTTCGCGACACCAACCACTCGCTGGATGTAGGGCTAAAGCTACGCCAGAACCTGGGTGAGCAGCTTATCCTGCTGCTGGATACGGACACGGCTCCAAGCCAGTTGCAAGCGCTGCAAGACGACTTCCAACGCCTGCTCGACCAAGGCCTGGCCGACGGTGGCCAGCGGCCAGGGTTCAGCGAAGCCCGCGACCACTACCAGGCATTTCTCGAGGCTTACCACGCCACCCCGGCGCCCTCGCGCAGCCTGGCCGTGGACCAGCCACTGGGCGCCGCATTCAATCAAGTGCGTACCGACCTGATCGATTCCCACAAACAAGCGCTGGCCAACATCGCTCGCAGCGAAGAACAAAGCCGTGCCCGCGCACTGCTGGTAGGCGGCGTGCTGGGCCTGATGGGCCTGGTGGTCCTGGTTTTGGGCTTCATCACGGCCCACAACATTGCCCGCCGATTCGGCCAGCCCATCGAGGCCCTGGCCAAGGCAGCCGATCAGCTGGGCAAGGGCAATTTCGATGTCACACTCCCGATCACTCAAGCCAGCGAACTGAACCAGCTCACGCGTCGCTTCGGGATCATGGCCGACGCCCTGCGCAAGCACCAGGCCACCAATGTCGACGAATTGCTCGCCGGGCAGCAGCGCCTGCAAGCCGTGCTCGACAGTATCGATGATGGCCTGCTGATCATCGACCGACAGGGCTTGCTCGAGCACTTGAACCCGGTTGCTCAACGCCAACTGGGCTGGAACGACAGCCGCGTTGGCAGCAGCCTGGCCGAAGCCCTGGAACGACCTGAACTGGAACAGCAACTGTGCCAGGTGCTACGCGGCGGCAGTCTGGACCGTCAACCGGACGACCTTCACATCGACGTTGACGAGGAAACGCGTCTGTTGACCTATAGCTTGACGCCCGTCAGCCATCCTCAGGGCCCGATCCTGGGCGCCGTGATGGTGCTGCACGATGTGACCGAACAGCGTGCCTTCGAGCGGGTGCGCAGCGAGTTCGTGCTACGCGCCTCCCACGAGCTGCGTACGCCTGTCACCGGTATGCACATGGCGTTCGGCTTGCTGCGCGAACGGGTCAAGTTTCCCGAGGAAGCGCGTGAATACGATCTGCTGGAAACCATCGGCGAAGAAATGCAGCGCCTGACCCAGTTGATCAACGACCTGCTCAACTTCAGCCGCTATCAAAGCGGTCTGCAAAAGCTCGAGCTGGCGCCCTGTGCCATCGATGAATTGCTGGAGCGGGCGCAAGTGCGCTTCGCCGATCAGGCGGGCCAGAAGCAGATCGAACTGGTCTTGGCCCTGGAACCGCCACTGCCGCGCATCCAGGCTGACGTTGCTCAGCTCGACCGCGTGCTGGACAACCTGCTGCACAATGCGGTCAGGCACACCCCCCAGGGCGGGCGCATCCGCCTGCATGCGCGCCGCCATGCCGAACGCGTGATCATCAGTGTCGAGGACACGGGCGAGGGTATCGCCTATGGTCAGCAGGGCCGCATCTTCGAGCCGTTCGTGCAAGTGGGCCGCAAGAAGGGCGGGGCCGGCCTGGGACTGGCCCTGTGCAAGGAAATCGTGCAGTTGCACGGTGGGCGCATGGGCGTCTTCTCGCGACCAGGTGAAGGTACCCAGTTCTACCTGGCCCTGCCGGTCTGACGCTCGCAAGGCCTGTCAGGCCTGTCTGCCCCGTGGCAACTTATCCCGCGTGACCAGCTCGGCAAACTGCCGGGCCGTCAGGGCCTTGGCGAACAGCCAGCCCTGGCCGTACTTCACCCCTTCGCCAAGCAGCAGCAGCGCCTGGTCCTCACGCTCGATACCTTCGGCGATCACCCGTAGATGCAGGTCGTGGGCCATGCGGATGATATGGGGTGCCACACCGCTGCTGGCGGCATCGTGGCCCAGCGCATCGATGAATGCCTTGTCGATTTTCAGGCAATCCACGGGCAAGGTCTGAAGGTAGGCCAGGCTGCAATAACCCGTGCCGAAATCGTCGATCAGCACTTGATGGCCCTCGGCGCGCAACGCTTGCAGGTTTTCGCGCGCCACCACCACATCGATCAGGCCCCGTTCGGTCACCTCGAAGGCGATCTGCCTCGGGGCCACCCGGTGCAGCGCCAGCAGGCGCGCCGCCACTTCCCCAACACGCGGAACCATCACGTCGCACGCCGCCAGGTTCACCGAGATGTAGAGCATGGGCCTTGAGCGCAACAGAGGGCCGAGTTGCTCAAGGACGCGTCGCAGGACGAAGTCGGTGATTTCACGGATCTGCCCGGTATTCTCGGCCAGCGGTATGAACAGCTCAGGGCTGGTCAGGCTGCCATCGGGACGACGCCAGCGCACCAATGCCTCGGCGCCGACACAGCGCCTGCTGTCGAGCTCGAAAATCGGCTGGTAGAGCACTTGCAGCTGGCCACGACTCAGCGCTTGCTGAAGCTCGGAGCTCATGGAGCGTCGCTGTTGAGCCAATTGCAGGACCAGCCAGCCAATGCAACAAGCTCCCAGTACGCTGCCTGGAAACAGCAGCCACAGGGCGCCATTCATGCGCAGGGGGAGACTTGCGCGTGGTGCGATCAGAACCAACTGGTAATCAGGAGACTTGGTGGGCATGCGATAGATGAGACGATCGCTGAACTCCAGCAACGTTTTGTGACTGGTCGACCACACAGAAGGCGGTGGCCACACCTGGGGCGGGCCCAGCACCGGGATCGCCCGAGCACCGTTGTCCAGCACGACCAACAAGCTCCCGCCCGGAGGCAAATCCACTACATCGGTCAGATGCCCACGGGACGTGGACACCAGAAACCGGCCACGCCCCAACATCAGGGCGGCAAGGTTTTCGTCGGGCTCGGTGGTGGTGTTGAGCCAGTAGCTGTAGACCGGCCCTTTAATGTCTGGTGGGCGCAGCGGCACGAAAGCCCGCTCGTCACCTCGGTTCGAGCAGGCAACATTACCGTCGACATAGGCCGCCTCGTAAATGAACCGTGAACTCAACCCGATCTGCTGCAAGGCCGTCAGCATGGCGGGGCCGCAGCCACGCAAAGGTTGCGTCTCCAATAAGTCCACACCTTCGCGCAACTGCCCGAACACCTGTTCCAGTCGTTCCAGAAAACGCTCGCCCTGAGCATTCATCTGTTCGCTTTCACTTTGCTTCATCTGCTGCAACGCAATGGCGATGCTGGCGGTTAGCAATAGGGCGGCACTGGCGATTGCCGCCAAAGCGGCAAGCATCCAGGGGCGGTAGAAAAATTGGCGCAAGGCCGCTAGGCGATCAGGCATCGAAGGCATCCAGTTGATTACCAAGGTATAGCAACTCAATGGACAATTACCTTTGCCGTTTAGCGCTTCGCTTGCGCGAGGACCAAACGGCAGCCGTCAACGCTTTACCGCATGCGGTTGAGCACCTCGAGCATGGCGGCCGTCTGCGCATCGGGCTGGCCGTCGAAGCGTTGAGGTCGGAAGCGCATCTGGAACGCCGCGATCACGTGCCGAGTCTGGACATCGAGCACGCCCGTCTGCTCGATGGCGTAGCCAAATCGGGCAAGCGCCTGCTGGTACCATCCAACCGTAGGAGGATTGACCTCGAAGTAGGCCTGCTGGCGAGCCACGCTAGAGGCGTCAGGCCACACACCCAGGCCGGCGTCGGCCAAACGTTTCCACGGGAACAGCGGGCCGGGGTCCTGCTTGCGCAGTGGGGCGATGTCGCTATGGCCAATGATGTGCCGTGGCTCGATGCCATTACGCTTGACGATATCCTTGAGCAGCGCGATCAGCGACTGGATCTGCGCTTCGCTGTAGGGGTGCCATACCCGCCCGGCAGGCGTATCGGTAAAGCCAGCGTTGACGATCTCGATACCGATGGACGATGAATTCAACCAGGTTCTGCCTTGCCACTGGCTGTCGCCAGCGTGCCAGGCCCGCCTGCTTTCATCCACCAATTGGTAGACAGTTGCGGGGCCATCACCGATCAGGTAGTGGCTGCTGACCTCGCCATGGGTCAGCAACGCCAACGAGCGCTCCAGTGAAGCATTGGTATAGTGCAGCACCACGAACTGAATGCGGTTGTCTTGGTTGGCTGACGGGTGGCTGCGGTCGATGCGCAAGCCCGTGGAGCAACCGGCGACAGTCAGCAGCAGCAGGGTGATCAGTGATTTTTTCAGCGTGGAAAGCACGGCAGTGGCCTCAGCGAATGAGCGCTACAGTATAACGCTCTCCCCGCATCTGCGCTCGCCCTTGCCAGGCGCTCGGTCAGTGCTGCTCCACGCAGTTGCGCCCCCGTTGCTTGGCACGGTAAAGCGCTGCGTCGGCACGCTTGAGCACCTGATCGGCCACCTCGCCAGGCCTGAACGCGCTCAGCCCGATGGACGTGGATACCACCACCCGCTCCCCCTTGAAGTGAAACGGGCAGGCCTCTACGGCAAGGCGCATCGTTTCGACGACCTGTAACGCGTCTGCCGGGGAGGTGTCGGGCAGCAGCAGCACGAACTCCTCGCCCCCGAAGCGGGCAATGAAATCCTGGCCTCGCAGCCGTTTGCGCAACTGTTCGGCCACGATCTTCAGTACCTTGTCACCGGCCAGATGCCCATAGCCGTCGTTGATCTGCTTGAAATGATCCAGGTCCAGAATCGCCATGGCCAAGTCGCCGCCGTTTTCCTGCCAGCGCTGCATCTCGCGCTCGATTTGCTCGCTCCAGGCCGCACGATTGGGCAAGCCGGTCAGTGGGTCGAGCAACGCCTTCTGCCGCTGCTCCTCCAGGTGCTCACGGTAACCCAGCGCTTCCTGCTCCATGCTGGCCACGCGCTCGGACAGCCCCTGCAGACGCCCAGCCAGCGCCTGCTCGCGGCGATCGCGCTCGTGCTGGTGCTGGTCCATCGTCATCAGCAAGCCTTCGAGCCGGCTTTCGAGCAGGTGCTTCAAGCTCGATACGTCTGCGGCGCCTTGCATGTCGGTTTGCAGCCCGTCCACCTGCTCACGCAATTGCGTATCCAGTTCGCGTGCCGCACTGCTGTTGTCGGCGTGACCTGCGCTGGCGGCCTGCAAGTGGCCGTGGAAACCCTCGAGCCGCTCATTGAGCAATTGCAGATAGGTTTCGAACTCATGCTGGCCGCTGTCGGTGATCGCCAGCAACAACACGGCAAGATCATCCAGCACCGGAATCAACTCGTACCAGTTCATGCCGCGCGCCACCCGTTCGCGCATCGCCTGCGCCTGCGCCTTGTGGCGGTCCGGCAGGCTCAGGTCATCCAGCAGACCGAGCAGCGTCTGCTCGATATGGGCGGCCACCTGGCTGTATGGCGGCTCGACTGCGTAGGGCAGGGCATAGGCCTCTTGGTCAGACAACGTGACATCAGCCAAAGGGGTCGAATCATCCTCACCCCCACTTTGCAATGGCACGCCCATTGCCGGACCAGGTGCCTGGGGCACGGGCGGCGGCTCGCCACCCGACATTTGTTCAGACTCGATCAGTGACGGGGACGCATCGCTGTCCTCATGCCCATCGTGCTGAGGGACAATGGACGCTTCCTGAACCAGGGGCTGCGAGGCAGCAGGGACGAGGCCCGGCGCCTGCTCGCTGGCGGCCTCGACAGGCGCCAGGTCATCGCGACCTTTGAACAACCGCTGCAAAAAGCCGCCCCGCGAACTGGCTTCGGGCCTGTCCAGCGCGGCCAGCGCACGCCCTTGCAGCCCACTGAGTTCCCCCAGCAGCGGCGGCAGATCGCGAGACTGGGTTACACCGGCCTCCAGCCGCTTGGCAAGCTTCTTCAACGGCCTGGAGACATCGCTGGTCAACGGCAGGCCTTGCAACTGATCAACCAGTGCCGTCAGCGCATCGCCCACTTGGTTCATGCGGGTTTCGCGGCGCTGCTCAGACTCCAGTACCGCTTTTTCAAGACGGGGGATAAGGCCGGCAAGCCCGGCATCCATGTTGTCACTGCGAATGACCTCGCGCATTTCCTTCATGCACTGGTCGACGACCTTGTCGCTGCCCTCAGCGGCTAACGTACTGCGAACCAGGCCTCGGCGCAGCAAGTCCAGGCGCGCCTCCCAGCGACGTTCGAGCTTCTCCTGTTGCTCAATGCTTATCAGGTATTTTTCTTTCCAGCGCTCGGCTTCTTCGGTCATGCCTGTGTCCGCACGGGTGATACAACTGGGGCTGTCTGATACACACTGTCGGCGCGTGCCCGGGACACTTGAGGGCAAGCGAGGCGTCAGTTGATTCAGCTCAAGGCCGGCAGCGTATCCACAGTCAATGCATCAGGCAATCGGATCTCGACGGCCACAGGAAGATGGTCGGAAATCGGCTGGGCCAGCACCTCGACCCTTTCCAGGGTAAGGCTCGGGCTGAGCAGGATATGGTCCAGGCAGCGCTGTGGTCGCCAACTGGGGAAGGTGGCCTCCACCTGAGGCGCAATCAGGCCAAGGTCGCGCAACGGTGAATGCTCGAGCAGGTCGGTAGCATGGGTGTTCATGTCCCCCATCAACACCTGATGGCGATACCCGCCGATCAGTTCGCGGATGTAGGCCAGCTGCAGTGCACGGGTCTTGGCGCCCAAGGCCAAGTGCATCATGACTACGATCAGCGCATCCTCACCCTCGCCGAAGCGCACCAGGATAGCCCCGCGCCCTGCTGGGCCAGGCAGTGGGTGATCCTCGAGTTGGTGAGGCTTCAAGCGACTGAGTACGCCATTACTGTGCTGAGCGAAGCGCCCAAGGTTGCGATTGAGCTGTTGGTACCAATAGGGGAAGGCACCCAGTTGGGCCAGATGCTCGACCTGATTGACATAGCCCGAGCGCAAGCTGCCCCCATCCGCCTCTTGCAGGGCCACCAGATCGAAGTCCCCAAGCAACTTACCGATTTTCTGCAAGTTGCTGGCTCGGCCAGTGTGCGGCAGCAGGTGCTGCCAGCTGCGCGTCAGGTAATGCCGATAGCGCTCGGTACTAATGCCCACCTGGATGTTGAAGCTGAGCAGCCGCAGACGACCATCTTCTGGCAAGCCGGGGGCTTGCAGGTGATGCTCGTTGACCTGCGGCTGGGGCAGGGCAACGCCGCGCGTGACCCGTAGGCGAGGCATGGGTGCGCTGCCTATTTGGCAGCGCGCTCCTTGTCGATCAGCTGGTCGGCCACGTTGAGGACGCCCTCTGGTCCGCCAGCGGTGCCCAGGTCGAAGCGGTACTTACCGTTGACCACCATGCTGGGAACGCCCGTGATTTCATACTTCTTGGCCAGTTCTTTCGCCTGGTTGACCTGGCCCTTGATGGCGAAAGAGTTGTAGGTGGCCAGGAACTTGTCCTTGTCCACCCCCTGCGTTGCCAGGAAAGCGGCCATGTCTTCTGGGTCTGTCAGGCGCTTGTGCTGGTTCTGGATGGCGTCGAATACCGCCGCGTGCACCTTGTGCTCGACGCCCATCGCTTCCAGAGTCAGGAACATCTGGCCATGGGCATCCCAAGGGCCACCGAACATGGCAGGCACACGCTTGAAGTTGACGTCCTCGGGCAGCTTGTCGACCCACGGGTTGATGACAGGCTCGAAGTGATAGCAATGCGGGCAGCCATACCAGAACAACTCGACCACTTCGATCTTGCCAGGCACGGAAACCGGAACCGGGTTGCTCAGCTCGACATACTCCTTGC
This sequence comes from Pseudomonas sp. SWI7, assembly GCF_006351945.1. Taxonomy (NCBI): domain Bacteria; kingdom Pseudomonadati; phylum Pseudomonadota; class Gammaproteobacteria; order Pseudomonadales; family Pseudomonadaceae; genus Pseudomonas; species Pseudomonas sp. SWI7. The sequence continues at coordinate 3,722,319 of NZ_CP040930.1, forward strand.
CGGCTACAGGCTCTGCGGCCTGAACGGAAGTCATACCAAGTACGCTGGCAGCGACCAGCGCAGCGCTGAGAATCAGTTTACGCATGCTTTACTCCTGAGCAGTCATGGGTCGCCACGGCACGACCTGGATTGAGACAGGCCGGGAAGGGCTCTAGTTCTGTAGTGTAACGGCTGCGGACGAAAAAAAGGGCAGCCGCGCCGCCCTTTCATCTTTGGCTTTCAACATTAACCGGGCATTAATGCAGGCCCTGGATGTAGCTGGCCAATGCCTCGATGTCATGGTTACTGAGCTTCCCGGCGATGGTGCGCATGGTCATGGCATCCCCATCGTTGGTGCGATTGCCTTCACGGAAGTCCGTCAGCTGCTTGCTCACGTACTGGGCATGCTGCCCGCTCAGGTGAGGGAACCCGGCCAGTGCGATACCCGCCCCGTCAGGCGAGTGGCAGCCCGTGCAGGCCGGCATGCCCTTGTCCAGGTCGCCACCGTTGAACAGCGCACGCCCGCGCTCGACCAGCGCAGGGTCGGCCGCGCCCACGCTGCTTTTCTGGCTAGCGAAATATGCCGCAATGTCGGCCAGGTCCTGGTCGTTGAAACCGGCCAGCATGCCGGTCATCTCCAGCACGACGCGTTTGCCGGACTTGATATCGTGCATTTGTTTTTCGAGGTAGCGCTGGCCTTGACCTGCCAGCTTGGGGAAGTTCGGTGCCAGGCTATTGCCATCTGGGTTGTGGCAGGCCCCGCAGACGGCCGTCTTGGCCTGACCTGCGGCGGCATCGCCTTTGACGGGCTGCGCAGCAGTGGCCGCACCTGCGACACCCAGGCTCAACAGCAGACTCACGACTAGTTTGTTCATCAGCTAATCCAACACGGCTAGGGGTGAAATGTTATGTATCGGGACTGCCATTCATCCAAAGGATGACCAGACGGTAGTCCTCGGCACTGCAGTCCATGCACAATCCACGCGGCGGCATAGCCTTGAAACCCTGAGCATTGTGCCGTGCCGAGATATTCATGCATTGCGCCAGATCAGGATTCAGGTTGCCCGATCGCCCCTCTGGGCTCATGGAGCAGGCGTTCGCTGTACCCGCCGCGCACACGCGGTTGTACAACACCTCGGAATCCTGTGTAGCCTGTGCGCTGAAAACCGGCAGGAACAGACCGACAGCAAGCGGCCATTGCGTATTGCGCCATGACGTTCAGGGTTGGGGGCCGCGCTGCGTTCTAATGCGCAAGCTCATGTTCGACACCCCATGCTCGTTCCCCAAAGCCGGGAGAAAGAGCACACAAAAACTGGGGCATTATATACTTCCGCCACCCAAACGGAAACGACACCGCTTGCCAGGCCCCGCTCAACAGGGGGCTGGCATCACCACATCGGATATCCCATGCAAGTCAAGAACCCCATCCTCGGCCTGTGCCAGAAAGCCAAATTCGCCCTCAGCGCTGCCAAGGTCGAACAATGCCCGGACGACCAGGGTTACGAGGTGGCCTTCGCCGGCCGCTCCAACGCCGGTAAATCCAGCGCGCTGAATACGCTGACCCACGCCAGCCTGGCCCGCACCTCGAAAACGCCCGGCCGCACCCAGTTGCTGAACTTCTTCAGCCTGGATGACGAACGCCGCCTGGTCGACTTACCGGGCTACGGCTACGCCAAGGTGCCCATCCCCCTCAAGCAGCACTGGCAGCGCCACCTGGAAGCTTACCTGGGCAGCCGCGAATGCCTGCGTGGCGTGATCCTGATGATGGATGTCCGCCACCCGATGACGGATTTCGACAAGATGATGCTCGATTGGGCCAAGGCCAGCGGCATGCCCATGCATATCTTGCTGACCAAGGCCGACAAGCTCACCCATGGCGCCGCCAAGAACACCTTGCTCAAGGTGCAATCGGAGATCAGGAAAGGCTGGGGCGAAGGCGTGACCATCCAACTGTTCTCGGCCCCCAAGCGCCTGGGCCTTGAAGACGCCTACCGCGTGCTGGCCGACTGGATGGAGCTCGAAGACAAGCCTGTCGCCTGAGGGCCAAGGCCCGCGCCAGGCAAATTTCAGGCAAAAAAAACCCCGGACTTCGTATGGGGAGGGGGAAGTTCGGGGTCCAAGCCCGGACCGCTAGGGCGGGGTCCGGATATCTGCCAACACTTAACACAACATAGGAGCATCGAACGGCTTCACCAGCCATTCAGGTACTCTGAGTTGCAGTTCACTGCTTTAGTTCCTGGGGCCTGGAACTATTTGCGACAGTTTCATGAAACCGGTTGTGACAGCCCAGGGCGACTGTGACGGCAAACCGCACCACAACGCCCCTTGGCCCGCGCAATCAGTGGGCTTCGTCCCAGTTTGCGCCCACACCGGCCTCGACCAGCAACGGCACGTCCAGTTGCGACGCCTGACTCATGTGCTTTCGAATTTCATCTTTCACCAGATCCACGAGGTCTTCGCGCACCTCAAGAACAAGTTCGTCGTGCACCTGCAGGATCACCCGCGCATCCAGTGCGCTTTCGGTCAGCCAGTTGTCCACATTGACCATGGCGCGCTTGATGATGTCGGCAGCCGTACCCTGCATCGGCGCGTTGATCGCCGTGCGCTCGGCTCCCCGGCGCAAGGCTGGGTTCTTGGCGTTGATATCAGGCAGGTAGAGCCGGCGACCAAACAGGGTTTCCACGAACCCCTGCTCTGCGGCCTGGGCACGGGTACGCTCCATGTAGGCCAACACCCCTGGATAGCGTGTGAAGTAACGATCGATGTAATCCTGGGACTGCTTGCGGTCCACCCCGATCTGCTTGGCGAGACCAAAGGCGCTCATGCCGTAGATCAGCCCGAAGTTGATCGCCTTGGCGCTGCGCCGCTGGTCATGGGTGACCTGTTCGAGCGCAACGCCAAATACTTCGGCCGCCGTCGCCCGGTGCACGTCCAGATCGTTCTGGAACGCGTGCAGCAAGCCTTCGTCCTTGGCCAGGTGCGCCATGATGCGCAGCTCGATCTGGGAATAGTCGGCGGCCAGCAGCTTGTAGCCAGGGCTTGCGATGAAGGCCTGGCGGATTCGCCGGCCTTCGGCCGTGCGGATCGGAATGTTCTGCAGGTTCGGGTCACTGGACGACAACCGGCCCGTGGCCGCCACTGCCTGCTGGTACGACGTGTGGATTCGCCCCGTGCGAGGGTTGATCTGCCCCGGCAGCTTGTCGGTGTAGGTGCTCTTGAGCTTGCTCAGGCTGCGGTACTGCATCAGCACTTCAGGCAGTGGGTACCCTTGCTCGGCCAGCTCGTCCAGCACAGCTTCTGCCGTCGATGGCTGGCCCTTGGCCGTCTTGCTGATCACCGGCATGCCCAGCTTGTCGTACAGGATCGCGCCCAGCTGCTTGGGCGAACCCAGGTTGAATTCCTCACCAGCCAGTTCGAAGGCCCGCTGTTCCAGCTCGGCCATCTTCACACCCAGCTCGCCGCTCTGGACGTGCAACAGCGCCGCATCGACCAACGCGCCCTGGCGCTCGATCTTGGCCAGCACCGGCACCAGCGGCATTTCGATGTCCGTGAGCACCGACTGCACACTGGGGGTCTTGGCCATGTGCGCCTGCAATGCCTGGTGCAGGCGCAGGGTGATGTCGGCATCTTCGGCCGCGTAGGGGCCGGCCTTGTCCAGATGGATCTGGTTGAAGGTCAGCTGCTTGGCACCTTTGCCTGCGATGTCCTCGAACGCAATGGTGGTATGCCCAAGGTACTTTTGCGCCAGGCTGTCCATGTCGTGCCGCGTGCCGGTCGAGTTGAACACGTACGATTCAAGCATGGTGTCATAGGCCACCCCCTGCACCTGGATCGCGGGAGAACCATTGGCAAGGATGTTGATGTCGTACTTGGCGTTCTGGCCGACCTTGGCTTTTGCCGGGTCCTCCAACAAGGGCTTGAGCGCGAGCAGAACGGCCTCACGGTCCAACTGGGCAGGGGCGCCTTCGTAGTCGTGCATCAAGGGGACGTAGGCCGCTTCATGGGGCTCGACGGCGAAGGAAATCCCTACCAGCTGGGCGCGCTGCGCATCGAGGCCGGTGGTTTCGGTATCGAACGCGAACAGCGGTGCCTGGCGCAGTTTCTCAAGCCAGGCGTCGAAGCGGTCCTGGTCAAGGATGGTTTCATAGCGGGCCTCGACCATGGCCGCCGGGGCCTCTACCGGGGGCAACTGGTCCCCTTCCCGAGCCGCATCGCGCTGCAGGTCGGCAATCCAGCTCTTGAACTCCATTTCGGTATACAGCGCCAGCAGCGCCTCGCGGTCTGGTTCGCCGCACACCAGCGCATCGACTTCGATGTCCAGCGGCACATCGATCTTGATGGTGGCCAGCTCGTACGACATGAAAGCCGCTTCACGGTGTTCTTCAAGCTTGGCGGGCAGGCTCTTGGCGCCTCGAATGGGCAGCGCAGGCACCTTGTCCAGGTTCGCGTACAGGTCGCTGAGCCCCCCGCCGATCCCGGTCAACAGCCCGACGGCGGTCTTTTCACCCACACCAGGCACACCTGGAATGTTGTCCACCTTGTCGCCCATCAGCGCCAGGAAGTCGATGATGTGCTCGGGGCCGACCCCGAATTTCTCGTGCACGCCAGCCACGTCCAGCACGCTACCGGTCATGGTGTTGACCAGGGTAATGTGCCCGTCGACCAGTTGCGCCATGTCCTTGTCGCCGGTGGAAATGATGACCGGCCGGTCCAGCGCCGCGCTGCTGCGTGCCAAGGTACCGATGACATCGTCAGCTTCGACCCCTTCGACGCACAACAGTGGGTAGCCCATGGCCTTGACGCTGGCATGCAGCGGCTCGATCTGCACCCGCAGATCGTTAGGCATGCTGGGGCGGTTGGCCTTGTAGTCGGCGAACAGAGTGTCGCGGAACGTGCCGCCCTTGGCGTCGAACACCACGGCGAACAAGCTGTCTGGGTACTGCCTGCGCAGGCTCTTGAGCATGTTGAGCACACCCTTCACCGCACCGGTTGGCATGCCCTTGGACGTGGTCAGCGGGGGCAAGGCATGGAAGGCGCGATAAAGGTAGGAGGAACCGTCCACGAGGACGAGGGGCGCTTGGCTCATGAGCAGAATCAACCTTTTCGACGGGTCCGGCGCTAGAATAGCCAGAATCATTGACGACAAAGGGACTAGGTTATCATGCGTACACTCAATCGCCTGTTACTGCTCTGCCTGATGGCAGGTCTGCCCGTCGTTACCTTGGCGGCGGATGACGCGCCCTCGGCCGATCCCGAGGTGACCATTCGCACGGAAGGCGACAAGACCATCCAGGAATATCGCCAAAACGGCTTCCTGTATGCGATCAAGATCACGCCCAAACATGGCAAGCCTTACTTTCTGGTACGCGCCGATGGCTCCGATGGCAATTTCATTCGTTCCGACCAGCCGGACATGCTGATTCCGTCCTGGAAGATCTTCGAGTGGTAATCTGACGCGCACCGTTCACATCAACCCGGCACTTCGGCCAGAAGTGCCTGCATGGGCAATCTTTCATCATGTCAGTCTTCACCCCCGTGACCCGGCCTGAGCTGGAAACCTTTCTGGCACCTTATGAGCTGGGTCGCCTGCTCGATTTCCAGGGTATCGCCGCCGGCACCGAGAACAGCAACTTCTTCGTCAGCCTCGAACAGGGGGAGTTCGTGCTGACGCTGATCGAGCGTGGGCCCAGCGAGGACATGCCGTTCTTCATCGAGCTGCTCGATACCCTGCACACGGCCCGGATGCCAGTGCCCTACGCCATTCGTGACCGTGACGGCCATGGCCTGCGCGAACTATGCGGCAAACCGGCGTTGCTGCAACCCAGGCTCTCGGGCAAACACATCAAGGCGCCCAATGCCCAGCATTGTGCCCAGGTCGGTGAACTGCTCGCACACATTCACCTGGCCACCCGTGAACACATCATCGAGCGCCGCACGGACCGAGGCCTTGAGTGGATGCTGGCCGCCGGGGCTGAACTGCTGCCGCGCCTGAACGCCGAGCAGGCGAGCCTGCTGCAACCGGCGCTGGATGAAATCGCCGCCCACCAGGCGCAGATCCTGGCACTGCCCCGGGCGAACCTGCATGCCGACCTGTTCCGCGACAACGTGATGTTCGAAGGCACCCATCTGTCCGGGGTCATCGACTTCTACAACGCCTGCTCGGGGCCGATGCTGTATGACATTGCCATTACCCTGAACGACTGGTGCCTGGATGCGCAGGCCGGCATCGATGTACCGCGCGCCCAGGCCTTGCTTGCCGCCTACGCCGCATTACGGCCGTTCACAGCAGCCGAAGCCGAACTCTGGCCACAGATGTTGCGCGTTGCCTGCGTGCGGTTCTGGCTGTCTCGCTTGATCGCGGCGGAGTCCTTTGCTGGCATGGATGTGATGATCCACGACCCAAGCGAGTTCGAGGTGCGCCTGGCGCAGCGCCAGCAGGTGGCCGTGAAGCTGCCGTTCGCCCTCTGATCCAAACCCTGGCGGCAGGCCCTGTGCGCCTGCCCATGGGGCAGAAGGCATCAGGCGCTGCCCCGGGCGCCCACCCAGATATGCAGCCGCAGCGTACCTTTACAGCTGCTCCAGGCAGCTCGCCAGGTCGCCCCCTAGCTTGTCGAGCAATCGCTCGTAGCCTTGCGCATCTACCGGATCGGTGCCACCCAGCGCATCGAGCTCGGCCAGGCGCACCGGCAGACCGGCTGTCAGGGTTTCGGCCAGCCGGGGGCGCAAGGGCGGCTCGCTGAAGACGCAAGTCTTGCCCACTTCCTGCAGCCGCTTACGCATGGCGGCCACGTGCTGAGCGCCGGGCTGCACTTCGGACGCCACGCTGAACACGCCGGTATGCTTGAGGCCATACTCAGCCTCGAAATAATCGAAGGCCTCGTGGAACACGAAGTAAGGCTTACCGGCCACACCCGCCACCCGAGCCTTGATGCGGGTGTCGAGCGCGTCCAGGCGCTGGGTGAAGGTCGCCAGGTTACGCGTGTAGCGGTCGGCATTGGCAGGGTCCACGCTGGCGAGATCGGCGGCCATTTTCCCGGCGATCACCCGGGCGTTCACCGAAGACAACCACAAGTGCGCATCCAGGCTGCCTGGGCGGTGATCATGGTCATGGTCGTCGTGGTCTTCGTCGTGGGAATGGCTGTCCTCGCCAAAGTGACGCAGCTTCATGCCCGGCAGCGACTGTACCGCGACGGTCGTCTTGCTGCGGCTGGTCAGCACCTTGGGCAAAAAGCCCTCCATGTCCGGGCCTATCCAGTACAGCAAATCCGCCTCCGCGACCCTGCGCACGTCCGAGGGACGCAGTGCGTAATGGTGAGGCGAGGCACCCGGCGGCAACAGCACTTCAGGGCTGCCGACGCCTTCCTGCACAGCAGCGGCGATCTGTTGCAGAGGCTTGATGCTGGTCAGCACATGCACGTCAGCGTGGGCGGAAAATGCGATGAAAGCGACAAACAGGGTAAGGAATCGGGCCACGGTAGGTACTCGAATCGTCAGAAACAGGTAACATAATAACGTCTCTATCCAGAATCGTCGCTGCCCATGTCCATTACGCCGCTGGCCACCCGTCCTCATGACCATTCCCATTGCGTGCACAGCGCCCTGGCTGAAGCCGACGCTCTGTGCGCTCGTCAAGGGCTGCGCCTGACGGCGCTGCGCCGCCGGGTACTGGAGCTGGTGTGGCAGAGCCACAAACCGCTGGGCGCCTACGACATCCTGGCGGTGCTGAGCGAACAGGATGGCCGTCGCGCGGCGCCGCCAACGGTGTACCGCGCGCTGGACTTCCTTCTGGAAAACGGTCTCGTGCACCGCATCGCTTCGCTCAACGCCTTTATCGGTTGTAGCCATCCCGAGCATACGCACCAGGGGCAGTTTCTCATTTGCCGACTGTGCCATATCGCCATTGAGCTGGAGCAGGCGAGTATCAGCGATGCCATCGTCGGCAGCGCCAGGCATGTAGGTTTCACGGTCGAGAACCAAACCGTCGAGGTCGTGGGCGTGTGCAGCAACTGCAAGGACGCGGCATGAGCGACGCGCTGATCCGCCTGGAGCAGGTTGGCGTCACCTATGGCGGGGAGGCCGTGCTCGACAGCATCGACTTGGCAGTCGCACCCGGCCAGATCGTCACCCTGATCGGGCCCAATGGAGCGGGCAAGACCACGCTGGTCCGCGCCGTGCTGGGGCTACTCAAGCCACACCGCGGCTCGGTATGGCGCAAACCCCGGCTGCGCATTGGCTACATGCCGCAAAAAATCCAGGTCGACGCCACGCTGCCGTTGTCGGTGCTGCGCTTTCTGCGCTTGGTACCTGGCGTGGATCGCGCAGCGGCCCTGTCGGCGCTTCAGGAGGTCGGCGCCGAGCACGTGATCGACAGTCCCATCCAGACTGTGTCCGGGGGTGAAATGCAGCGTGTGCTGCTGGCCCGTGCGCTGCTGCGAGAGCCGCAGTTGCTGGTGCTGGACGAGCCGGTCCAAGGCGTTGACGTAGTAGGGCAAACGGAGCTGTACAACCTCATCACCCGACTGCGCGACCGCCTGGGTTGCGGCGTATTGATGGTTTCCCACGACCTGCACCTGGTCATGAGTGCGACCGATCAGGTGGTGTGCCTGAACCGCCATGTGTGCTGCTCCGGTCATCCCGAACAGGTCAGCGGTGACCCGGCATTCGTCGAACTGTTCGGCCAGACCGCACCCAGCCTGGCCATTTATCACCATCATCATGACCACAGTCACGACCTGCACGGTTCGGTGGTCGCCCCAGCCCCCCATGTTCACGGAGCGCACTGCAAGCATGGCTGATTTTCTTCTCTACGCCCTGCTCGCTGGTCTGTCCCTCGCGCTGGTAGCTGGCCCCCTTGGCTCGTTCGTCGTCTGGCGGCGCATGGCCTACTTTGGCGACACCCTGTCCCATGCTGCTTTGCTGGGTGTGGCCCTGGGCTTCGTGCTGGATGTCAGCCCCACATTGGCCGTCACCGTGGGCTGCCTGTTGCTGGCGATTTTGCTGGTGACCTTGCAGCAACGCCAGCCTCTGGCATCCGACACGCTGCTCGGTATCCTGGCACCCAGTACCTTGTCCTTGGGCCTGGTGGTGCTGAGCTTCATGCACGACGTGCGCATCGACCTGATGGCTTACCTGTTCGGGGATCTGCTGGCCATCAGCCCGACCGATCTTGCCTGGATTTTGGGCGGCAGCGCCCTGGTACTCGTACTGATCGCCGTCTTGTGGCGCCCCTTGCTCGCCGTCACCGTCCACGAAGAACTGGCAACGGTCGAAGGGCTACCGGTTGCAGCGTTGCGCATGGCGCTGATGCTGCTCATCGCCGTGGTCATCGCGGTGGCCATGAAGATCGTCGGCGTCTTGCTGATCACCTCTTTGCTGATCATTCCGGCGGCAGCCGCTCAGCGGCATGCGCGCTCTCCCGAGCAGATGGCCGTAGGCGCCAGCGTCATAGGCGTGGTAGCGGTCTGCGGCGGGCTGGCCTTGTCATGGTTCAAGGACACGCCTGCCGGTCCATCCATTGTGGTGTGCGCTGCGGTGCTATTCTTGCTGAGTCTGGCCCTGCCCAAACGGTGAGCGACAGGCGTCCAAGTCCTGCCTTGCAACCTTCGGCGGAGTAAAGGGTCTGTAAGACCAGTTTTCGAGCGTGCGCACCTGGGTGTAGACTTGCTCGCTTTTTGCGCAAATAGAGAGCCGCAGGAATGAAGCCGTTTGCCTCCCGTTGTCTGCTTGTTGGCGTCTTTTCCCTGTTCCTTGCCGCGTGCTCCCATGCACCGGTCGAACAGGCCAGCACGCCTGCCCAGCCTGATGCATGGCAGCAGTTGCAACAAAATATCGCCAGCAACGAGCTGGCCACCGCAGAAGACCAACTGGTCTCCCTGCAAGCGCAGTCGCCTGGCGATGGCCGCGTCGAGCAATACCAGCGCGAGCTGGCCGAAGCCTACCTGCAACGCAGCCAGATCATGTTGCAGAAGGGTGACGTGAATGCGGCGGTCACAGCCCTGGCGCGCGCGCGCGCACTGATGCCACAGGCACCGGCGGTCACTGGCGGTGATGCCGTTTCACAAGCGCGCAAGGCCGAGCTGGCCAAGGCCGAAGCCGCACTCAAGGCTGCCGAAGCCAAACCCAAGGCTCGAGTGATCGACCCCAGTGCGCCCAGTACGGTGATTGCGTTGGAAACCACCGACATCCAAGCCATGCGCCAGCAGCTCGATGACATCGCCGCCGACGTGGTCAATTATGGTTGCGATGTGGTGTTCCAGGTGCCACGCAGCGCGGATGCGCCGTGGCTGAAGACATTGCTGGCCAAGCGTGTTCGCAAGATCGACAGCACCTTCGACCTGAAACAAAAGCACGACATCCAGCGCGCGTTGCCCGCTCAGGTGGTGCTGGTACCCCACCAGCGCTAGGCCCGTGGATAGGGGCTGCAATGCAGCCCCTGACACGCGGAGGGTTTAAGCAGGAACCGCTTCGGCAGCCGCTTCACGCTCCCATACGCGATGCCCTTCCACTGCCTTGACGAACGCGTCCATGGCCTTCTGGTCGTCGCCGGTCAGCAGACCCTTGTCTTCCTTCAGGCCCAGCGTTGCAAGCAGTTCCTGGGTCAGCACCATCGCCTTGAGATGCTTGTAGCCCTCAAGCAGGAAGTGCTTGGCCAGGCCACTGGCCGCCATGGCATCGGTGGACGCCTTGCCAGCGGGTACGACGATGCCATCGAACATGATCGACGGCATGCCTTCCATGGAGGCATCTACCGGCAGTTGCGTACCGTCGGCGGCCTTCACAGGCGCCGAGGTCGGGCCCAGCAGCATGGGGCGAGCGCTCTGCGCCTCCAGGGCCTTGACCATCTTGTCGACGCTGGCGGCATCCACGCCGTTGGCGATCAGTACAGCGATCTTGCGACCCTTGATCCCGACCTTGCCCGGATGGTTCATCTGGCTCAAGGCTGGCGATTCGGCCAGCTGGCTGCCCTTGACCTTGACGGTACCGGCTTTAGGGGCTGGCAGGCCCAGGTTTTCCGCCACGGCTGCTGCCAGCTTCAGGTCGATGTTGGCGAGAATCTCATTCACCTGGCGTGCACGTATGTGCTCACGCTCAACCTTGCCCAATTCGAAGCTGTAGGCTTTGATGATGTGCTGCTGCTCGGTCGGGCTCATGCTCTGGAAGAACAGGCGTGCCTGGGAGAAGTGATCACCGAACGAATCGCTGCGCTGGCGAATCTTGTGCGCATCGACGCGCTCCTGATACGTCTCGAAACCGCCGTCGCGTGGGCCGGGCGGGGTTTCCTTCGGCCAGCCGCCGTCGATGGAGTTGGGCTCGTAGGCGGCGCGGCCTTTGTGCACGATATGCTGGTGCATCGCATCGCGCTGGTTGTTGTGGTTCGGGGCAACCGGGCGATTGATCGGGATCTGGTGGAAGTTTGGGCCACCCAGGCGGCTGATCTGAGTATCGGTGTAGGAGAACAGGCGACCCTGCAGTAACGGGTCATTGGTGAAGTCGATGCCCGGCACGATGTGGCCTGGGCAGAAAGCGATCTGCTCGACCTCGGAGAAGAAGTTGTCCGGGTTGCGATTGAGCACCATCTTGCCCAGCGGGGTGACCGGGACCAGCTCTTCAGGGATGATCTTGGTCGGGTCCAGCAGGTCGAAGTCGAACTTGTGCTCGTCGGCCTCAGGCACGATCTGCACGCCGAGTTCCCATTCCGGGTAGTCGCCGGTTTCGATGGCTTCCCACAGGTCACGACGGTGGTAGTCGGTGTCCTTGCCCGCCAGTTTCTGCGCCTCGTCCCACAGCACGGAATGCACGCCCTCGCTGGGCTTCCAGTGGAACTTGACGAAGTGGGCCACGCCTTCGGCGTTGACCAGACGGAAGGTGTGCACGCCGAAACCTTCCATCATGCGCAGGCTGCGTGGGATGGCGCGGTCCGACATGGCCCAGACGACCATGTGCGCCGATTCAGGCACCAACGAGACAAAGTCCCAGAAGGTGTCGTGGGCCGAACCGCCGGTGGGGATCTCGTTATGCGGCTCGGGCTTGACGGCGTGTACGAAGTCCGGGAACTTGATGGCGTCCTGGATAAAGAACACCGGCATGTTGTTGCCGACCAGGTCGAAGTTGCCTTCATCGGTATAGAACTTCACGGCAAAGCCGCGCACGTCGCGCACCGTGTCACCGGAGCCGCGCGGCCCCTGAACGGTGGAAAAGCGCACAAATACCGGGGTGATCTTCTCCGGATCTTGCAGGAAACCGGCCTTGGTCAGTTCGGCGTGGCAGCCATAGCTCTGGAAATAACCATGGGCACCGGTGCCTCGTGCATGGACGATCCGCTCCGGGATGCGCTCATGGTCAAAATGGGTGATTTTCTCGCGCATGATGAAGTCTTCAAGCAGCGAGGGGCCGCGGTCGCCGGCCTTCAAGGTGTTCTGGTTGTCCGAAATGCGCACACCCTGGTTGGTGCGCAGCGCCTGCCCGGTGGCATCGCTGCGGTCTGCTTCCAGGCTCTGCAACTTGGCATTGGTATTGGCCCGATCCGGGGTCTGAGTACCTGCGGCCTCGCTGTGCTTCGGCGCATCCTTGTTCTTGCTGGGCATGGTTGGCTTTCCTCATCAGTCTTCGGGCGCCCGATCGGGCTTGTCCAGTTAGTGACCCGGGCACAAGAGCGAGCGTTCCATCGGGATGACCAGCTGTCGCCATATAGCGTTCTGATTGGTCAGAGGCAAAATAAATGCTAAGAACAGCGGTTATAAAAGGCTAAAATGCGGCCCCCAGCCCACCGCTGAATCAATTTCCATGCGCCCCACAAGGTTCGCTACGTGATCGAGTTCCAACAGGTACACAAAACTTACCGCGTTGCCGGTAGAGAAATTCCCGCCCTGAATCCGACGACCCTGACGATCGAGGATGGCCAGGTGTTTGGCCTGATCGGCCACTCCGGGGCCGGCAAGAGCACCATGCTGCGCCTGATCAACCGCCTGGAAGAGCCTTCCGGCGGCAAGATCATCGTCGACGGTGAAGAAGTGACCGCGTTCAATGCCACCCAATTGCGCGGCTTTCGCCAGCAGGTCGGCATGATTTTCCAGCATTTCAACCTGCTGGCGTCCAAGACCGTCGCCGACAATGTCGCCCTGCCACTCACCCTCGCTGGCCAATTGTCGCGCGCCGAGATCGACAAACGCGTGGTCGAGCTTCTGGCCAGGGTCGGTCTGTCGGACCATGCGCGCAAGTACCCTGCGCAGTTGTCGGGCGGTCAAAAGCAGCGCGTCGGCATTGCCCGTGCGTTGTCCACCAACCCGAAGATTCTGCTGTGTGACGAAGCAACCAGCGCCCTGGACCCGCAGACCACCGCCTCGGTACTGCAGCTGCTGGCCGAGATCAACCGTGAGCTGAAGCTCACCATTGTGCTGATCACCCATGAAATGGACGTGATCCGCCGTGTCTGCGACCGGGTGGCAGTAATGGACGCCGGCCAGATCGTCGAGCAGGGCTCGGTGGCGGACGTGTTCCTCCATCCGCAGCACCCCACCACCAAACGCTTCGTGCAGGAAGACGAGCAAGTCGACGAAGGCGAGCAGCGCGACGATTTCGCCCATGTGCCAGGCCGCATCGTGCGACTGACCTTCCAGGGTGACGCGACCTATGCACCGCTGCTGGGCACCGTCGCCCGTGAAACCGGCGTCGACTACAGCATCCTTGCCGGGCGTATCGATCGCATCAAGGACGTCCCCTACGGCCAGCTCACACTTGCCCTGATCGGCGGCGACATGGAAGCGGCCTTTGCCTGCTTCAAGGCTGCTGATGTTCATATGGAGGTATTGCGTTGATGGACGCCCTGAGTTTCTTCGCTAACGTCGACTGGGCCGAAATCTGGCTGGCAACCGTCGATACCATGATCATGCTGTTCGGCTCGCTGTTCTTCACCGTACTGCTCGGCCTGCCACTCGGTGTGCTGTTGTTCCTGTGCGGCCCGCGGCAAATGTTCGAACAAAAGGGCGTGTACGCGTTGCTGTCGCTGGTGGTCAACATCCTGCGCTCGCTGCCGTTCATCATCCTGCTGATCGTAATGATCCCTATCACCGTGCTGATCACGGGTACATCGCTAGGCGTGGCAGGTGCGATCCCGCCGCTGGTGGTGGGTGCTACCCCGTTCTTTGCACGTCTGGTCGAAACCGCCCTGCGCGAAGTGGACCGCGGCATCATCGAAGCTACCCAGTCGATGGGCGCCACCACGCGCCAGATCATCACCAGCGCGCTGTTGCCTGAGGCCCGGCCAGGGATCTTCGCCGCGATCACCGTCACGGCCATCACGTTGGTTTCCTACACCGCCATGGCCGGTGTCGTGGGTGCCGGTGGCCTGGGGGACCTGGCGATTCGTTTCGGCTACCAGCGCTTCCAGACCGACGTCATGGTCGTGACCGTGGTGCTGCTGCTGGTGCTGGTGCAGGTCCTGCAAAGTGTCGGCGACCGGCTGGTTGTGCATTTTTCCCGTAAGTAACCCCAATGGGGTCGGCTCGACCGACCCGTTCGGGGGCCGTCGCGGCCCTCACAAGGAGTGATCAATGAAGAAGCTGCTTGCTGTCGCTGCCGCCATCGCGGCCTTCTCGGCCCAGGCCGATACCCTCACCGTCGCCGCTACGCCGGTGCCGCATGCCGAGATTCTCAATGTGGTCAAGCCGCTGCTGGCCAAGCAAGGGGTGGAGCTGAAGGTGAAGGAATTCACCGACTACATCCAGCCAAACGTACAGGTGGCGGAAAAGCGTCTGGACGCCAACTTCTTCCAGCACCAGCCTTACCTCGATGAGTTCAACAAGGCCAAGGGCACTGACCTGGTGAGCGTGACTGGCGTGCACATCGAACCGCTGGGCGTTTACTCCACCAAGATCAAGAAGCTCGACGAACTCCCGTCCGGCGCCACCGTAGTCATCCCCAACGATGCCACCAACGGTGGCCGTGCTCTGCTGCTGCTGGACAAGGCTGGTGTCATCAAGCTCAAGGACAACACCAACATCCTCTCCACTGTGAAAGACGTTGCCGAGAACCCGAAGAACATCAAGTTCCGCGAACTTGAAGCGGCCACCATCCCGCGCGTGCTGACCCAGGTCGATGCCGCCCTGATCAACACCAACTATGCACTGGAAGCCAAGCTGAACCCGGAAAAGGATGCGCTGGCCATCGAGGGCAGCGATTCGCCTTACGTGAACATCCTCGTCGCGCGTCCGGACAACAAGGACAGCGAGGACATGAAGAAGCTGGCAGCCGCTCTGCATTCGCCTGAGGTGAAGCAGTTCATCACCGAGAAGTACAAAGGCGCTGTAGTACCCGCGTTCTGAGCCTGCGCCCTGGGTCGCCTGGCGACCCAGGGTAAGGTTGCTACTGGCGCGTGACACAAGCACGGGGGCAATGCGCCTGTGCTATCGCCCCAGAGGCCAGGCTCCGCGCAGGGCCCTGAGCGATGCTCAGTCGCCCTGGACCAGACCAGGTAGGCGGGCCACCAATTTCTGGCTGTCGAACGGCGCACGAATGAAGCCACGCTGACGGCCGTCCGGGCCGACGATGGCCAGGTTGCCGCTGTGGTCCACGGTGTAACCGGGCTTGCTGGTATCGGCTGGGATGAAGGGAATGCTGAGCGCATTGGCCAGCTTCTGAGTGTCTTCCACGGAACCGGCCAGCCCCATGAAGTCCTTGTCGAAATAACCCAGGTACTGCTTGAGCTGGTTCGGCGTGTCGCGGTTGGGGTCCACGCTCACCAATACCACCTGCAAGCGGTCCAGCGCCTGCTTGGGCAGTTCACTCTTTACCTGCCGCAGCTGCGCCAACGTGGTGGGGCAGATGTCCGGGCAGTAGGTATAGCCGAAGAACAGCAGCGACCACTTGCCTTTCAGCTGGTCCAGCTGCACCGGCTGGCCATCCTGGTTGGTCATGGTCACGCCAGCCACCGTCCGGCTTTGCGGCAGCAGGATGATGCCAGCATCGATAAGCTCGGTGGCGCTCGGGGCGCGTTTGGCGTTGAGCACATTGTTGAGGATCAGGCCCATGATCACAACGATCAGGGCAGCGATGATGAAGACGGCTTTCTGGGTTCGGGTCATGGGCTCGGTAACAGGTTGAGGTCGACGATCGCTGTGGCGAACAGCGCACAAGGTAGGCAGTAGGGTACGCGATGCCGACATGCTGCGCATGCGGCGCGGCGCCACGGCCTGCACTGGCCTTTTCAGGCTGCCCGGAAGGATCAGCACGGTGGGCGAGGCTCTTCATGAAATGAACTTCATCCGCCGCCTCAAGGCTCTAAACCGGTGTAATTGAAGGAAAACCGTCAGGCAGGGAACGCCATATATGCTGGATGCCACAGGGATTGGATCCGTTTATAACAAATGGATCTTAACTTAATTGAATATCCAGCTAAGTTAGTGTCTTCCGTTTGAAACGTTTTGTCCTTGGAGTTGTCATGAACATCGCTGCTGTACGCGAGCAGGTGAATCAAGCCCATCAACATGAAGGCCAGACCGGCCAGCTGAAAAAACGTCTCGCGCTGCAACTGCCGCACCTGCACCCGTCCATTCAATTGCCGGAGCAGGGTGCTCAGGACACGCTGGCGCGCTTTGTGGGTGCCTACATCGATCAAGTGCCGGAACTGCTCGAAGCGGCTCATGAGGTGGCGCGTGAAGCCGGCATCGAGTCGCAGATCACGCCGGTGCTGAAGATTGCCGAGGCTTACTTCCTGCAGCCGCCCAGCGTGATGCAAGGGCATGTCGGCCTGGACTGCCTGTTGGATGAGGCCTATCTGGCCCATCGCCTGGTGGAGGAGGTGAACGACCTGTACATCCGGCACTTCCAGCAGCCGCTCATCCCCGTCGATACCACCGTTGCCAACCTGATCGCTCACCAGCTGATCGGCGAGGCGTTCGCCAATCAGCTCGACGAAGTGGTGCACCATTCGGTCGATGAAATGCTCGACGACGAGAGCTTCGCCGCCGAATCCGTAGAGGCCTACCGCGAGAAGCTGAGCAGCCCTGAAACCGGCGCCGCCTGGAAACGTTGGCCTTGCTTGTCACGTCAGCTGGGCGTGGAGCTCGGCCAGCCAGCCTGAGCAGGGCCAGGCTGGCTGTTCTTGCGATGGCCGGCCTGGGCCACGGCCCGCTGTCAGGCGCCGACGCCGGACGTGGTACGTAACCGTCCCTCTACCCGCCGTTTCAAGCGCTTGTGCTCGACGCGAAGCTTGGAGCCATTGGCTGCATTGCTGCGGCTCCAGTCTTCGAGCAACTCCAGGCAGGCGTGGTCGATGTAACTGAGGTTGCCCAGCGGCACATGCAAGGTGGTGCCGGCCGGTACGCCGTCGAGCACCTTGGTCAGCGCCGGCACCTTGAGGAAGGTGGCCGCGCCGCTCAGGCGAAGTTCCATGTGCCCGGCCTTGGGCAGGTCCACCAGGTTGATCTTCAGGCGTGCTGCCTTTAAGGCGAGCTTGAGCAACGTCAGGGCAAAGCCCAGCAAGACGCCCGTGAGCAGGTCGGTGAAGATGATCGCCAAGGCGGTGGCCGCATAGGTGAACATCGGCATCCGGCCATAGCGTCCAAGGCCCCGGAAGGCTTTGAGATCGACCAGTTTTATCCCGGTAAACACCAGCACCCCGGCCAGGCTTGCAATCGGGATCTGCTGCAAGATGCTGCTGAGCACCACCACGAACGCCAACAGCCACACGCCATGCAGAATCGCCGAAGCCCGGGTTTGTGCGCCGGCCTGAACGTTGGCCGAGCTACGCACGATCACGCCGGTCATGGGCAGCGCGCCCAGTACGCCACACAGCATGTTGCCGATGCCTTGGGCCGAGAGTTCCCGGTCGAAATTCGAGCGCTGGCCACTGTGCATGCGGTCCACCGCTGCGGCGGACAACAAGGTTTCGGCGCTGGCGATGAATGCCAGTGCGAAGGCAGCCACCAGCAGGCTAGGGTCGGTCAGTTTCATCAGGTCATCGAGCCGAATCCAGTCGATGGCCTCGGACAAGTCCGCCGGTACCTCCACGCGATTCACCGGCAGCGCCAGCCACAGGCTGATGGCAGTCATGGCCGTCACACCCAGCAATGCCCCCGGAATGAAGCGCAAACGCTGTGGCCGCAACCGTTCCCAGCCCCACATGATGACCATGGTACCCAACCCCAATGCACCGGCCTGCCAACCCATGCCTGCGCTTTGCAGGGGCAATGCCCCAGCGACGGTTGCCGGGAACGCCAGCAGGTTCTGCATGCCCGACGGCTGAGGCGCCGTGTCGAACATCACATGGACCTGCGACAGCACGATCAGTACCCCGATACCCGCCAGCATGCCGTACACCACCGCAGGCGCCGTCACTCGAAACCAGCAGCCCAGGCGCAGGCGCCCGGCCAGCAACTGCAGTATCCCTGCCAGGAGCAGAATCGGCCCGAGCATGGCCATGCCGTGCTGGCGCACCAACTCAAAGACCAACACCGCCAGCCCAGCTGCCGGTCCGCTGACCTGCAACGGGGAACCGGCAAGAAAACCGACGACAATGCCGCCGATGATACCGGTGATCAGTCCCTTGGCCGGCGGCATACCGGAGGCAATCGCAATGCCCATGCACAAGGGCAGGGCCACCAGAAAGACCACTACCGAGGCCAGCAACTCACGCGGCAGGGCCGCTTTCAGCTGTGTAATGTTCACCGTATTACTCCTTTCTCTATCGCACGGCCATTCCTCTGGCCGCGGGCACGTTTAGCCCCGACAGGCGCGCGGCAGCAAGCCGCCAGCGCAGAAGCCGGCACACCAGTCAGGGAATTCAGGGCAGCAGACGGCCACGCCACACCCCAGCGGGGTGTAGCCGGCCATCAAGGTTCAGCGGTGGTCGGGTCGCTTAGTAGCGGCCTCTCGGCGTAGCGCAGGGCACTGGCTGGTCTGCCGACAGCGGCAGGAAGCTGTCGCTCAAGGCGTCGTAGGCTTCGATCTTGCTCGTCTCGATGTCGTACACCCAACCATGGATATACAGCTCGCCAGCGGCAAGGCGCGAAGCAACGGAGGGGTGCGTACGCAGGTGATGCAGCTGGGCGATGACGTTTTCCTTGGTCAGCACCTGCATGTTCTCGTGCTCGGTTTCGCACGTGCAGTTGTTCTCGACCACGGTGCGGGCTACTTCGGCATGACGCAGCCATGCGCTGACGGTCGGCATCTTGGCCAGCGACTGCGGGTTGAGCACGGCGCGCATGGCGCCGCAGTCGGAGTGACCGCACACGATGATGTGATGCACCTTCAACGCCATGACGGCGTATTCGATGGCGCTGGAAACGCCGCCGTTCATCTGGCCATAAGGCGGGACCACGTTGCCGACGTTGCGAGTAACGAACAGATCGCCCGGCGAGCTTTGCGTGATCAGCTCCGGCACGATGCGCGAGTCGGCGCAGGTAATGAACATGGCGCGCGGCGTTTGCGCCGTGGCGAGCTTCTTGAACAGCTCTTGCTGCTCAGGAAAAACGTCATGATGAAAGCGCAGGAAGCCGTCGACAATGTGCTTCAGGGCGGCATCGGCGCTCTCCGCAGGGACCTGCGGCACGACCTTGGATGGGTCCTTTACGGGCATGATTCATCCTCTTGACGGTGAGTAGGCAAATCCATTTTACCGGTGAAAGATTCTGGCAATGCTGGGATTTAGATGACAGGCATTGAGCATAAATCACAGTCGGTGTGGACTGATTTCCTACGCTAGCCGGGAAAACTTAACTGAAACTTAATTCGGAGGCTCTAGAACGGGCGTTCCAGATGATCAGGAGGGAGTTTCAATAGTAGCAAAAAAGCATCAATTGCCAAGTACCATGACTGCAATTATTTGCTCGGATTAGTGAGGCTGGGGATTAAGGCCCCAGCGCTCAACGTGGCTCGCGCTGCCATACCAGCCAAGGCCTGACCACTTCGTTCACTTGCTTGCGTGGCAAGACACCGAAATAGCGACCGTCGAACGACAGGCTGCTGTAGTCGGAGAGCAGAAGCACCTCGCTGCCCGCCAGGCGCAGGTGAGCCTGAGGCGGGCGTGGCAGGCTCCGCCCACTGGGGTCCTTGGCCAGCGGCTGGCTGCGCACCTGCAACTGACCATTGACCCGCACGCCCGTCTCGGCGAAGTCCACCTCGTCATCCGCCACGGCCACAAGGCGCTTGAGCATGTGCATGTAGCCGCCAGGGCATGTCCCGCTGCCCACATAGCCACGGCTATGGGCCAAATCGAACAAGGGCTGCTCTGGCGGGCAGAACATCACCAAGTCGCCCTTGGCCGGCGTCTTGTCGACTACCCAATAGATACCGGGCGGGAAACTGCTGGTCACATTGATCCTGGCGCCGCAGTGCAGCGCCAGGGGCAGCAACAGGAAACACAGGATGGCCAAGGCGGCGGCCACGCTCAGCGGACGTTTCATGCCGGGGTCACAGTGTCCCGTAGATCGATGGTGCGATCGCTCTCGCGCGGCGCAGGCACCTTGGCGCGGGCCAGGAAGATCGGGTCCTGGAAGTACAACGGCTGCTTGCCGTAGAAGGCTGGGTAACCTGCGCAGTACACCACCATGTCCCCGGCTTCCTGAATGTTGCCTTGGCTGTCCTTGCGCGGGCCGGGCATGCGCAGGGCTTCGTCGGTGGTGAGCAAGGGGCGCTGGACCTCCTGGATGGTGCGCGAAACCTGCCCGAGCAACGCACTGGAGCGGCGCCCGCTGGTGGTGATCTGCTCTTTCACGATGGTGGTCTGGCCTGTCAGCTTGGACAGGTGCTCGGCCGTTTCCACGCGGTTAGGCGGGTAGGCGTTCTGGATATGGCAGTTGGAGGTGATGCTCTCGTTCTGCCCGTAGAACTCCTGCAACTGCGACAAGTCCTGGATGATCAGGTAGCACTTGATGCCGTAACCGGCCACGAACGCCAACGACTCCTGCATGATGTCCAGCTTGCCCAGGCTTGGGAACTCATCGAGCATCATCAACAGGCGGTGCTTGTAATGGGCCTTGGGCCGGCCGTCCTCGAAGTCCATCTTGTCGGCCAGCAGCCGCACGATCATGTTCACCAGGATTCGCACCAGCGGGCGCAGGCGCGCCTTGTCGTTGGGCTGGGTGATGATGAACAGGCTGACCGGGTCGTCGTGGTTCATCAGGTCGCGGATCTTGAACTCCGAGCGCGCCACGTTGCGGGCCACGATCGGGTCGCGGAACAGCGACAGGTAGGACTTGGCGGTAGACAGCACCGAGCCGGCTTCCTCGGCCGGCCGATCGAGCATGTCGCGCGCGGCAGAGCCCACCAGCGGGTGGTTTTCGCCGTCCAGGTGACCGTAATGGGTCATCTCTTCCCACAACTCCGCAATGGGCCGGGAGGGATCGGCCAGCATGGCATCGAGCATCGGCAGGCTGGCCACGCCCCCTTCATCCTGGGCGCGGTAGCACAGGTGCAGGATGCAGCCGACCAGCATGGCCTGGGAGGTCTTCTGCCAGTGGTCGTTCAGGCCCTTGCCGTCAGGGTCGACGATCAGCGTGGCCAGGTTCTGCACATCACCCACCTCGAACTCGGTGCCCAGGCGGATCTCTTCCAGCGGGTTCCAACCCACACAGCCATTGGCGGTTGCCGGTTCGAACCGTAGCACGCGGTTGCCCGCATGCTGTTGACGCCACCCTGCGGTCAACGCCCACAGCTCACCCTTCAAGTCAGTGATCACGGCGCTGTGCTTCCACGACAGCAAGGTAGGAATCACCAGCCCCACGCCCTTACCACTGCGCGTGGGGGCAAAGGTGAGGATGTGTTCCGGCCCGTTGTGACGCAGGTAATGCAGCTTGTTGCGCTTGTCGAGCCAGGCGCCGACGTACACGCCTTCATCGGCCAGCAAACCCGCGCTCTGGATGTCCTTGTGCCCCCCCCAGCGCGCCGAACCGTGCAGGAAGGCGTTGGCCTGGGCACTGTTGTTGGTGATCATGCGCACCACCACCACGGCAATCAGGCCAACCCCTGTGACCAGTACCCCGACGGAGCCTGCGGTCATCAGCGCGTCCTGCTGTTCGGTCGACCAGCGAGCGGCCCACACCAGGATCATCCAAGGGGCATAGACCCCGTTGAGGTTAGGCCCAAGGGCGGCGTGATAGTTGAACAGATAGGCGAAATATTGCGTGGCAGTGGCCAACCCGGCGAGCAAAAACGCCAGCGCCAGCAAAGCTTGCCAACGGCTGGCGCCGCCGCGCCTCTCGCCGCGAATTTGCGGCCCAACGGCGTTGTTGTGCTTCATGGATGGGCTCCGGAAAGGATGAAGTGAGTGGGAAAAAGGGTTGGCGTCATGGTGATGGCGTCCGACCACGGCTCAGCTCTTGGGTGAGGCTGCGGCGCTGTGTTTCGGTCAAGCTGCGCTCGGCCTGGCGTTGCAGGCTCCATTGCTCGACCAGTTCAGGTTGCTCGGCTCGCAACTGGCGCGCCGCCATCTCCTCGATACGCGGAGAGTACAGACCCATGCCATGGTGCAGGTCCTGTACCCGTTCCAGGCGCGCCTGCAACTGTTGCAAACGTGCCTGGCAGCGCTGGTTCGCCTGTTCCCAGGCAGCACGTGTGGAGGGCAGGGCGATCATGCCTGGGCGTGAGGCCATGTTCTGCTGCAATTGCGCCTGCTGACGATCGAGCATGTTCTCCAGCCGCTGTTCCAGCGCACCCGCCTGATCGGCTTTCTGCTCCACCAGTTCGCCGAGGGCCTGATCGTAGCGGGCCTGTACCGAACTGCCCTGCAGCAGCGCAGCCTGCTCGGCGGCCAATGCCTGGGCCTGCGCCTCGATACCTTGGCCAGCATCATCCGCCGGCGGGTTGATGGGGGTGGGCATTTTCATCAAGCACTCCTCAAATCAGGAACAGGTAACCGACCTTGGCCATGGGGATACGGATCAGCCAAAGCGCCGCAAGGTGCAGGGGGTAATAGGCATAGAACAGCCAGCGCCACCGCGGTACGTTCAGTGACAGGCCGCGCGCCAGCAGCACGATGGGCAGGGCAGCCATGGCCCAGGCATTGCCATTGATATAGGTAAGCGATGCCAACGAGAGCACTGCGCCCAGTGCGGCTATCGGATTGGGACGACGGACGAACCAAGTCGTACACAGCCCCAGCAGTACCGCCGGCCACCAGAACTCCACCAGTGCGCCGCCGAGCACGAACACCATCAGTGCCACGAACCACGCCCAGCGTTGGCCTGCCAAGGCGCGCTCGCAGGCGGCCAGGGTAAGCGTGATGACCAGCAGGGTGAAGAGGATGTTCAACGGGTAGTAGCCATACCACAGCCCGCCCAAGGCGATGAACGGCGGCGTGGCGAGCAGGCCGACGCCCAGTAGGCGCCAGGCGGTACGCCGGTGGCCGCCATTGTGCCAAGTCGTCGGGCGCGCCAGGTTGTAGCTCAGCACCATCACGAACAGCGGCATCGCGACACGGCCAGCTTCGAACAGATAGGGGAGCGTCTCGTTGAACAGGTACTTGTTCACGTGATCGCCGGTCATCAACAACAATGCCAGCCACTTCAACGCTTCAAGCGCACCGGTCTGAAATCGAACGCCCGGCGCTGCCACCTGATCGGCAGGTGCAGGGGCGCAATGCGCGCTGGTGTGCGTCATCTGCGCATCGCCTGGCCCAGTCCTGTTTCGAGGGAGAGTTTGGGTGTCATGTCGCGCGCGACCTCGCCGAGCCCCTTCTCGTTGACGATGGCCGTGCTTTTACCAATCTGGAAATTACGGTTGGGGTCCACATCACGACGGTCGTGAATCACGAATTGATCGGAGCGCCCCACCTTCTGCAAGATGTGGTGATCATCCATGTCCACGACCATGCCACTGGTGGCAGAGCGGCCCTCTTGCCCAGCGTCGCGAATACTGGCCCCAGGGTTTAGCGACTTAGCCTTTTCCTCCATTGCTTTGTGGGATTCACCACGTTGGCGGGCCTGAGTATCTTCCTCGCCCGGGCGGTTTTTCTGACCGGGTATGGGAACAGGTTGCAGGTTCAGGCTAGAGATGTAGGCCTGGTCGGGCCTGGACTGCGTCATCGCAGCCTTCATGGCTTGGCTCTGCGCCGTAGACTGCGCATTCAACTGCTTGAGCTGCTTTTCGAAGAGGTCGTCGCCCATCTTGTCGACAGTTTGACTGACTTCGGGACGCTTACCCACGAATTCCGCAGCCCGGTTCTTGAGTTGATCGCCGGCTTTCTCAAACCATGTCCCGACCGTCTCCACGCCACGCTGGATCCGCGTTTTGCTCAGCGAGTCGTCATTTTCAAAAATCACGCCTCGACCATTCGTCTCGTGATCGAACGGCCGAGTCTGGCGATTAGAGCTCAGCACCGTGCCTCGCTCACCGATGAACGGCGTATTGTCCAAGACAATATACGAGCCGTCTTCACCCCGTCCGAATGCCAGATTCCCATCCTTGAGTCGAGAATCGATCAGGGCCTCCTGAACCTTGGCAGGATCTTGAATAATGTCGTTATAGCGTCCGACGCGCTGGAGGTCCTCTTGCAACATTGGCTTGAGATCAAAGCCGGCGTCCTCAAGGCTGTTGTACATATGGGCAAGTGGCCCAGCCGCTAGGTCGTCATCCCTGTACCCGCCACCCACCTGCGAATGCGCACCAGGGAATTTCACCTCTTCGATCTTGGAGTTGTCATCATTGCGCAGTGCACTGGTCAACCGGAACGTACCGCGGTATTCGTTACTGGCCACCAGATGAGTGGTGGAGTCGACGTTCTTGCTGATTTCCAGGTTCTTGCCCAAGTGCTCGTCGGACAAGGCGTTCCCATAGGAAGCAACGGTATCGAAGATCGCCAACTTGTGAACGTGAGCTTGTCCGGGAGGAATCAGATATTCGCCCGTGCTTTTGCCTTGGTCATCGAGCTTGGGCACACCACGATCAATGAACTCATTGGCCAAGGCACGCGACTGGGCAGCACCACGGCTGAAACCGACGATGTTTACATCGACTTTCTGATCCGGGTATTTGTTGTGGAACGCCACGATGGCGTTGTACGCCTGCTCAACCCGCTCCTGCCCGCCCAGGCCCGTCCCACCTTCCAGTGCCGAGCGAACGGACGTCTGTGCCTGACTGCCGACGCCGTCGAAGTACACCTTCTCGGACTGTCCCGTACGCAAGGTACTGTCGTACTGAGCGGGCTCGTGACCGGAGTTTCTGGCCAAGTTGGTACCTTGGGCATTATCCAGGTCGTACAGGCGAGCCACGTTCGTGTGCATGCCTTTAGGTTGGTCCAGGTCTTTGTTATTCCCGGTGCCATCAAAAAAGACCGAAAATCGCAGAGCGTCGCTCATGTCACGTCCCTATGCAGTTGTAAGGCTTGAGTGTTCGCGAGCCGGCGTGCATACCACGCCGGTACGCGGTCAGGCGTCTCGTTTGTTCAGCGTGATGATGAGATCACGAACTGCATCACCTGCCGCCCCGATGTAACCTTTGTAGAACTCCCTGCCCTGATGCAGTAATGGCGAACCGTCCATCGATTCTGCGGCGGCTTCGACGGTCGCAGAACCGTACTCTTCGCTCATCGCCTCGACACTGCGCGCTCGTGCGGCAGGATCGTCGTAGGGTTTCTGATACCAGCTCGACACTTGGTATTCGACGCCTTCACGTTCGAACTTTTCATTCATGTGCGCCGCCAGTGCGATCAACGACTCACGTATCAGCGTCGGGTCGATATCGTGCGCTTTCATGTACGCCTCAACGCGGACCTGAGCGGCTGCGATCAGGTCACCATGGGTGTAACCCTCCATGGGCGGGAAGACACCGTCGGGGAGCTTCATGCCAGGGGTGTAGGGGTGGTAGGTGTAGTCTTTATCAGCCATGGTTGGCTCCTTTGCTTGAACAGGGGAATTGATCAGCAGCGCTACCAGACTGGTAGTCAGTGCAAAGCCCAGTAGGCCGCCGCGCATTAGTCCACAGCGTCCTTGAGGCCAACGTTTTTTTTGGTTCATCACTCTCCTCCATAATGAGGAATGAAATTCAATGGTATTTTCCATGGTTGAAGTTTGGTCGTTGAGTGGCCTGCGTCCTTCTGAAGTGTTTTTCTGTTGATGCGTTGGCCTCACAAGACAGGCGAAGCCGAGAAGTTATGAGGCTCAGCAGACCAATGTTGCACCAGAACAGGGTGCCTACCTCGACTAAGTCGTGAGAGAACGTTCGACGAGCTTGGTGTCCTCATTCACTCGGCCTGGTGACCCTACACATCCGGTGTGGCGTCTGGCCGTTCCAAGCCAGCGATCAGGTCGTGCACGCCGTCCCCCGCGTTGCTGATGTACTCACGGATAAAATCCCAGTCTTTGTCCAATAACGCAGAGCCTCGCAGAGATTCGGTGGTGGCTCGCACCGCGAGAGCGCCAAAGGTTTCGGCCATGTCAGCAACGCTTCTGCCACGATCCGCCGGGTCCGCATATGGTTTTTGGTACCACGTCGAGATCTGGTACTCGACGTTTTGGGCCTCGAATGCTGGCTTGAGGTAGTTTGCCATTGCCAATAGCGACTCCCGAATCAGCGTGGGGTCCATACCATCCTTGGTCAGTACCGCTTCGGCACGGACTGCCGCCGCGCTTATCAAGTCCTCATGGGTATATCCCTGCATAGGGGGGAAGACCCCATCGGGCAGCTTCATGCCGCGTGTATCGCACGAATAGGCATCGTTTTTTTCAGTCATTTTGGACTCTCAGGTTTGTGGGGTAGCGCCTGCGATCAGGCCGGCAACTGACTGCCGAGCGACGCGTACAACACGTGAACTGGCAAGGTCTGCAGGTCGAGATGGATTTATCTACGCATCGCCTGACCTAGCCCCACATCAAGTTCGATCTTGGGTGGGGTACTACGCCCCAGCTCACCAATACCTTTCTCGTTGACGATGGCTGTACTTTTGCCTACCTGGAAGTTTCGGTTAGGGTCGACGTCACGCCGGTCATGGATCACGAATTGATCAGTCTGACCGACCTTTTGAAGGATATGGTGTTCGTCCATGCCAACGACCATACCGCTGGTAGCCTTGCGCCCGGATTGGGAAGCCTCATTAATAGTTGCTGATGGGCTCATGGCACGAGCCTTATCTTCCATCGCTTTGAACGACTCGTTACGTGGCTGCGAGAGAGGATCCAGTTCCTGGGCGTGCGAAGCAGTTTTGGGAATTGGGACAGGTTGTAATTTTATGCCTTCGATGTAAGTCGCGTTGGGGCGCGATGCCTTCAGGTCGCCCGTCAAATCAGAAACTTGCTTCTGCGCAGCCGCTGCTCTTTCCGCCTGCAGCTGATCAATGACGTCAAGCCCGTCTTGCTTGGCCTGCTTGCGCGTATCAAGCCCGACAAAACGCGATGTGGCTTCCAGCGCATTCTGGCCCAACGCCTTAAGACTGCCACCAAGCCCTTCCAGGCCACGGGTGACGCTGCTGCGGCTCAGGCTGTCGTCGTTCTCGAAAATCACGCCCCTGCCATCGGGTTCGTGATCGAAAGGCCGGCTTTGGCGATCAAAGACATTGAGCGTCCCTCTTTCCAGAGGAAAGGGCTGATTGTCGAGGGTTTTGTAGGCGCCGTTCTCGTCTTGGGAAAATGCCTTTTCACCTTTTATCAGGCGTGAATCAATGAGCGCTGCTTGGACCTTCTGCGGATCCTTTATCAATTCATTGTACTGCTCGACGCGTTGCACATCTTCCTGGTGCATCGGTTTGAGTTCGATGCCTGCCGACTGCAAGCGATCGTACATCACGGCAAGAGGACCCGCGGCCAGCACGTCATTCTGATAGCCACCACCGACCTGCGAGTGGGCGCCTGCGAACTTCAGCTCCTCGATTTTGCCGTTATTGTCATTGCGCAGCGCACTGGTCAACCTGAACGTATCTCGGTATTCGTTCATGGCCACCAAGTGGGTAGTCGAATCGACGTTCTTGCCGATTTCGAGATTCTTGCCCAGGTGCGTGTCTGTAATGGACAGGCCATCGGTGGCCACAGTGTCGAAGATCCCCAGCTTGTTGACGTGCGCTTGCCCAGGGGGAATCAGAAAATCCCCAGTAGGCTTGCCTTGCCCGTCGAGCTTAGGCACGCCGCTTTCAATGAATTTGTTAGCGAGCGCCCTGGACTGCGATGCACCCCTGCTGAAGCCAACGATATTTACGTCAACCTGCTCACCGGGATACTTGTTATGAAAGGCCACGATAGCGTCGTAGGCCTGGTCAACGCGCTCCTGTGCGCCGCGCCCGGTAGCGCCTTCGATGAGCGAGCGCCCTGATGTCTGGCCTTGGCTGCCCACGCCATCGAAATAGATTTTCTCAGACTGGCCCGAACGCTCCTGCGTGTCGTACTGCTGCGGAACATGCCCTGAGTTGCGTGCCAAGTTGGTGCCCTTGGCCGTATCAAGTTCAAAAAGGCGCGCGACGTTAGTCTGCGTACCTTCCGGCGTATTTAGGTCTTTGTTATTCCCGGTGCCATCGAAGTACACCGTAAAGCGCTTGGCATCACTCATTTCATGTCCCTATGGTGCTCGTAGCGCGGTACGGGCTCTCGGTACCGCTCTGGATAACGATCAGGCGCCTGGCTTTTCCAGGCCAGCGATCAAATCGTGAACGCCATCCCCGGCACTGCTGATGTATTCACCAAGCAGCTCCCTGTCTTGGTCCAGCAACGGCGACCCCTTGAGAGATTCAGTTGCGGCCCGGACGGCCAGTGCGCCGAAGGTCTCCGCCATGTCAGCGACGCTTTTGTCGCGATCGGCAGGGTTTGCATAAGGTTTCTGATACCAGGTCGATATCTGGTACTCGACATTCTGGGCTTCAAGCGCCTGGTTGAAGTGCTTGGCTAGCGCTATCAACGATTCGCGTACCAGTGTTGGATCCACGCCACCACGCTTGAGCACGGCCTCGGCACGCTTGGCTGCAGCGCCTACCAAATCTTCGTGTGTATAACCCTGCATAGGTGGGAACACACCCTCTGGTAGCTTCATGCCAGGTGTGTAGGGTTGGTATTGGCCTTGATTGTCTTGCATGGAAATCTCCTTGGCTTGGAGTGCAGAGGAAGTAGCCGGCAGGAGCACGAACGCTCCCAGGACCAGCGTGGCGAGCCAGCTCAGACGCAGGCGAGACCAGCAGCCTTGAATGGCGCTATTTGCAGCGGCGGGAACCCATGTACTCAGAATGTCGGTTCTACTCATTTATCCTCCGTGACCTCCGTCTCCGGATGGCTCTTGACAGGTTGTATTCGCATGGGTCATCCGGCTAAGTTGATCGAAGAATACTGATAAATCCCGAAATTGGGGCCACTACACGCGTATCCAACAACGTGAACAACTCACGGTTTGCGCTGATTGAAATGTCACCGCACAGTACATTCACTATCATTTGCCGCCCAGCACCAGACCTCGCGGCACATACGCGGTCGTTGCCTTAGGCTGGGCCACGGCTGGCTGCGTTTCAACGACCGGCGTCGCTTCAAAAGAGGTGCTCGCCGCAACGACAGGCGCTTGGCCCGGGGCAGTAGACAAGACGGCGCCTTGTGCTACTTGCTGCGTGGCGAAGCGCTCATCCAGCCAATCGGCCCACCAGGCCGCCCGACGCATCACTTGCTGGCGATAACGGGCATTGATGGCGGGGGTGCGCGAGTGGTAGTTGGCGACCCGCGTCCACAAGTCGCCACGGTCGTTGCGCACATGGCCGCGCAAGCGCCAAGCCGCCAAGTCGTAGGCATAGCAGCCACCTTGCTCCACATCCTGGGCAGTGATGCCGTAACGGGCGAGCTCGCGTAGGTAGCTGGTGTTGAACTGCATGGGGCCTACGTCGTAGGTGCCATTGGTATTGCGCACCCATTGGCCCGGCTTGCCGCCTTCCTGAGCTGCCACCGCGAGCACGATGTTCACGGGCAGCTCGTACTTAACGGCGGCCATGACCGAGCACACGATCGGCTCTTCGAGTGGCGGGAGCGGAGGCGGGGCGTCGATGGGCATGCGCGTAGGCCTAGATCACTTTGCCAAATTTGTTGTTAATTTCTTTGGTCTTATCCGAGTCAGCTGCTGGGCAGCTATCCAGGAAAGACTGCCTGGCGTTAGCGGTATCGTTCCACTTGATACCACCATGCTTTTTTCTCTTAACGATATTGAAATAGTCGGCTACTGGACCCTCGCAGCCTTCAACGACACCGGCGCCTTTGAGCTTGCCGAACATGCACAGTACTGTGGCGCATGGGTCACCGGCTTGGGCTGGGCTCACAACAGCCAGTGCAAGCGTGGCGGCCAACAGTATTTGAGTTGAGCGTATTGAGTTCTTCACAACGACCTCCAGGTCAGGACAAATCTTGTTTGCGCTCGCTGAAGCTCTTCACTTCTGCGTCGGGGTTGAAGTCACGGCTTTTTGACTGCGTGTCCAAGTTGCCTGATGTACGCTGGCCGCTATTGCTCACTGCCTGAGCCAGCTTACCGCCCGAGCTTTTGTCTACGCGCGCCTGCGCCACACGGCCTGAACCTGAGATTAGATTCGCTGTGGTTTGCAAAGCGACACGTCCCGCATTACCCAACTTACTTGAGGAGGTCTGAGCTGAACCGCTGCCAGCGGTGCTGCCTGCAGCGTCTTTTGAGGCGGAAGAGGTGCTAGCCCCCTGAGCAACCGCAGCGCCAGCGGCGGTTGCAGAGTCGTTACTGCCCCCAGCTGTGCTTCCACCTCCAGCGTCAGCGACACTCTCTTGCGCCCCGCCAGCAGATGAACCAAACGACTCTGCACCTGCACTGGTCAAGGACTGTTCGCCTCCGCTAGAGGAGGCGCTTTGTACGCTTCCCGCACTCGATGATGAGGACAGGCCCATCACTGAGCTGAGAGGACTTGATTCCGAACTACTACTTTTGCCGCCAGGTGAACCCGCTTGGCCCCCATTGGTGCCGCCACCCAACATGCCGGAAAGACCGCTAGCCATGCGCGAGCCAATGTCGGAGCCAGATGCGACGCTTGATTGCGCTCCTTTGAATGCGGCATGCACAGCCTGCGCACCACCTATCAGGTTTGCCCCGCCGCTGGCGACTGCAGATGCACCCTTTCCAGCCATCGAAACAGCGGTAGTTGCCGCACCCACTACCGCGCCTGCGCTAAAGTTTCCGATGCCCGATGAAGCACTGCCTGCGCCACCTACCAGCGCTGCAATCATGGGCGGAATTTTGTGAACAAGTAAAAGTAGCAGCACAGAGACTACGAGCATCACAGCCAGCTCTTGCACTGCCATTTTGTCGCTAATGCGGTTAGCGAAGTCTTCAATGAAACGTTTGCCAATGGCGACAAGAAGGACCATCGAAAACAGCTGGGCCCCGACACCTAATACCGCTCGGTAATAGTTCAAGGCGATATCAGAAGTCCATCGCGAGCCGCCGAAGCCCAAGAAAAACACACCGGCATACAATAAGAACCAACTCGATGCCAGAAGTATTAGCAGGTTGATACCCACTACGGCCAGGACGACCAGAACAACGATTGCCATTAGTTCCATAGTGATCTGCCGGCCCATTTGGTACCAGCTCAGCTTATCAGTCGCTTTAACTGTCCGGTCATAGAGTTCGAACCCTATGTCGACAATGGTAGACGGCTGGAGATCAGTAGTACCAATATTACCGGTTGTCGATCCCAGTTCGCTCAATGATCTCACGATGCTCTCAGCCAATTGGAGGCCCTGCATGGCATTTCTCAGTAACCACCAAAACAACCCGAACACCACCAGAAACCGGATCAGCTCTGCGAAAAACTCGCCAATGTCGGCTTTTTTGAGCAGCATGAGCCCAAACGTCCACACCATGGAAATCACGGTCAGTGCCAAAAACAGCCGTTCAGCAGCAGCCTGAATGGCGGGCAACCATTCCTGGGTGGCATCACGGAAGCGATGGAGCACTTCGTTCATGATTCCCGAGCTGCCTAACCCGGGGCCCGCCGCTTGAGCCACCGCCGGGATTGACAGAATGGCGAGGATAGCCAAGGCGTTTACGAACAAATCCCGACGTTTGCCAAGCATAAAACTCATTCCTTACTAGAAATCGTCTTTCGGACTTTTCTTAAATTCCCAATCCGTCATTTTTTTGGAAGACAAGAAACTATCACAGTTGGCTTTGAACTCATTTTTACTGGCCTCTTTCGAAAGTTCTGCAAGGACTTTTTCGTACATAACGGGCGAGCAGTTTTCAGCCGTAGCCTGCGGTACGTCTTCGCCAAAGCAACCTGCCAGCAACCCGGCAGTGACCAGCACGAGGGCAGCTTTTACGCTAAACACTTCCATAACTTCTCCATTAAAAATCATCTTTAGGGCTCTTTTTATAAGTCCAATCGGTGAGCCTGCGATTCTGGGCTTCGCCACGTGCTCGCTCATCGAGCTCTGCAGCATGACGGTTGGCTTCGGCGGTTTGCTGCGCCAGCATCAAGGTACGCAGTTGAAGTAGCTGATTGGCCTGCTGGCTAGACAGTTGGTTGGCATATTGAATGGCCTTCACTTGTCCATCGGCAGTGGTGGCAGCCTGTTGGAGCCTCTCAAGCTGCCGAGCGTCCGCTTTCAGGTTTTCTTGCTGCTGTTTGATGCTCTTGAACATCCCATCGTTTGCGTTTTTCTGGGATGCAGTGGCCATGTCCTGTTGTTTCTGAATGGCCGCCTCGTCTTCAGCTGAGCATCCGCCGCTCCCATAGCAGGGGGAGTTCCTGTAGTAGCTTGTATCCTGGAACTTATCCAAATAGGAATCGAAACTACCCGCCTGATTGGTGTAGTAGTCCAGCATATCCTGGGCACGCATCAGTTTGTTGATCGTGTTGTTCGCTTCATCCCAGATATAAGCTGCAGGGGCGACAGTATTCTTGATCATGTTTTCGTACTGATCAAGCTGTGTCTTGTATTGGTTAACCTGCGTTGCATACTCTTCGATCTGCTTTGCAGTCTGGGCAATGCTTTCAATAGAAGTGACCTTATTAAGCGCCACATTCGCTCCATCGATCACTGGAATCCCAGCATGGGCTTGCAGGGCGAGCCCGATACCAGCCACTAAGCCCAGAGCCGATTTAAACGCGGTAGGTCTGTTCATAGTCCTCTCCTTGACTTAGTCCATCAGTAGTCAAACGATTGATAAGGCTTGGAAAACGTAAGGTCTTTGGTGACCATCACGTTGAAACGGAATCCAGGGCGAATCTCGAGGGTGGGGGCGATATTCAGGTTCTTGGCGATCATCTGGGCCGTCACCTGACCCAACTGCTGACCCAGTGCTTCGCTCATGGCGCTGCTGGCACTCTCGCGCTGATTGCCGCCACCAAAACTGCTGCTGTTGTTCTGGTCTTGGCTCAAGCTGATCCCGGCCACTACGCCGGACATCAGGAAGGCAGACCCGAAGAGTCGCACATAGTGGTTATTGACTTGATCGCTCAGACCGGAATAGCCCAGGCCGTCCGCTCCAGGCATCGCGCCGATATCCATCGCCTTGCCATCTGGAAAAATGATGCGCTGCCAGGCAACCAGTACTCGCGCCTGACCATAGGCCACCTCGCTGGAGTACGACCCCACCAGCCGCGCGCCCTGAGGCACCAACAAGTGCTTGCCGGTCGCAGTGTCATAGACGCCCTGAGTGACCTGCCCAATGATCTGCCCTGGCAAGTCGGAGTTGATCCCAGACACCAGCATCGCGGGAATAATGAAGCCGGCGCGCAACTCGTAAGGGCTTCTCGGTGCCTCCACTTTCGAATTCAGTGCCCAACGATCTTCGCTCCCACCTGCGGCGAACTGGTCGTAGCCCGCATTGCGAGCGGATGAAGGCGTTACTCTAAACGGCGAGTCATCGTCGCCGTCAGCGCCACCACCGACGCCGCCCATGCCTGCACGACGCAGTTCGGCCATGCGGGCCTTGAAGGCGCTGTTTGGATCACTTCGCGCCTGTTCATCCAACCGTTGGCGTGCAGCCGCAATGTTTGCGAGCGCGTCCTGAGGGCCCAGCGGACCATGAGTCGGTTGAGAGGATGCTGCGCTACGCGGTGCTTGCACCTGAACGGTGCTCCTGGCCCGCACTGCCTCCTGGAACTGCTGCGCCTTCATTACGCGAATGCGTTGCAACTCGTCCGCATTCACATCTGGCTGCGACGCACGCGGAGGCAATGGCGGCGCATCAAGGTTGTCCGGGCGCACCACCTGAAGCCGCTCAGGTTCGCGCGCGGGCGCGTTGTCGAGCACTGGCACTTTTGGCGGTTCTGCCTTGCTTGGGATGATCCCGTCCGAGTCCATACCGCTGATCTGACTGGCAAACAGGCTACTGTTGCCCGTTTTTTCACTCTTCTTGTCCTTCGGCTCGCTCTGCTCACCCGACCGATCCGCTGCCACCAGCATCATGATCAGCAGGAAGATAGCGGTCGCAGCACCGATGATGTACATCGGCCAGTTGTTCACGCGACGCACACCGCTGCTGCGGTTCAGCTTGCCAGGGGAGGCATCCGGGGACATGGCATCGTTAGCTTTACTCATCCCATGTCACTCCTTGCGAACCCAGACGCCAGCAGCCAGCAGGCGATCGTTCTGTACGCCATAGGCACGGCTCAGGGTTTCAGGGCCGACCCGCAGGATCACCCGCAGCAGCTGGGTGTCTTTGGGGGTGTCGACCACGTAGTTCAGCGGCAGCGCAGGTACCACGCCGCGCGCAGCAGGCGCTGGCTGCGCCTTGGGGTCGAACTCCTGCACGGAATAGCCCGAGGCGCGCAGAGTGCTCAACAGGGCAGTACCGAAGCCATCACGGGTTTCCTGAGCAAACCGCAAGCGGGTGCTGGCAGGCGGGTGCACCACCGCCAACTGGCGAACGGTGGCCTGCGCCAGCTGCTGGTTGACCGCAGGCGATGTGCGCTCGGCGAAGTTGCCATAAGGCCCGTTGGCACAGGCGGCCAGCCACAGGGTGGCGAACAGTGCTAGACAAGCGCGCATGCTCATTTACCCCGCTGGATGGTGACACGGTCCTGGGACTTGCCCACGCCGGCAATCAGGATGGCTTTGTCGAACACGGTGTCGACAATGTAACGGTCGCCCTGGATGCGGTAGTTGACCATCACGGTCTCATCATCCCGGAACCAGCCGCCGTCCTTGCGCACCACCATCAGCGACGGGGCCTCGGTTTGGGCTACGGTTTGTGGCATCTGGATGATGGTCTTGCTGCCATCGTTATAAACCCGCACGGGTTTCCAGGCAGTGTCGCCTTCGACGGTGTAGTCGAAGCTCAGGTTACCCAGGTATTCGCCGGTTTCGGGGATGGTCGCGCGCTTGCGCTCGGTGGTTTCGCGCTGCTTGATCATGTTCCACTTCGCCAGCGCTTCTTCCGGATAGGTGAAGGCCACCTGCGGCATGTACTGGGTGCGGTGCGAGCGGAGCTTGAAGTGGTAGGTGCGGCGGTTGGTGGTGACCACCAGCGACGTCTCCAGCCCCACGTCCATGGGCTTGATGATCAGGTGTTGTACTTCGCTCGGGCCCACACCGGTGATGGCCGGCTCGACGGTCCAGCGTGCAGTGTCACCCAGGTTGATCGAGTTGACCTGCTCACCGGCTTGCAGGGCGATGTCGCACACCTGCAACACGGCGCAGACGATGCTCGGCTGCTGGGCACCGAAGATGAAGCGGGCAGTGCCGTCGCCACCATCGACCGGCTTGATGCCAGTGGCACTGGCCTGCTGCCAACGCTGGGAAATGGCCAGGGCGGCCTTTTCCTGCGGGGTCAAGGTGGGGTTGGCGTCCGAGAAGTACAGGTCGGCCTGACTGGTGCCGGGCGCGGCCTGAACGAACGCAGGCAGTGCGGCGGCGAGCAAAGCGCAAAGATAACGGTTCATGGTCGGTCCTTCAGAGTTGCTTAGACCAGGAGAAGTCGCGCACATAGGTCCCGATCGGGTTCATCCGCAGTTGCTCTTCGCTGGTTTGAGTAGTGGGTTCGGCGGTATAGGTGGTTACCAGGGCACGCCAGTTGACTTTGCTCTTGACCAGGCCTTGCCGATCACGAGTGACTTCTTCCCAGTCCACCTGCCATGTCTCCGGGGTCTGCTGCATGACCGAACGGATGTCGACGCTGACGGTTTCCTCTGCAGCGCGCACGAACGGGCTCGAGTCCTTGGTGCCGTTGAGCCATTCGTTCATTTTCTGCGTAGCCGGATCGTTCTGGCTGAGCAGCGCATAAATGCGGAAGATCGATTTGCGCAACAGCGCCACGTCCGGCGTGACGGTGCGGGCATCGGCAATGAAGCTGGCGATTTGCGATTTCACAACGCGTTGATCGACTGGCTGCGCCACCTGCGCCGGCGCTACCGCCAATGGCTGCCCAAGCTTGTCCACTTCAACCACGTAGGGCACGAACTTGGACTGGCTGCCGATATGAATCAGCCCGCCCACACAGGCCAGGGCGATCATCATCGACAGGATCGCAACCACCTGCCACATCAGGCGCGAGGTCACGACGCTGCCGACATGGTCATTCCAGGTACGGCGGGCCGTCAGGTAGGGGTTGTCGAGTACTGCGCCTTGCGGCGACGGGGCGCCGGTAACGGTATCGACAGATTCAGCGGGGCGTTTGCGCACCATCGCTTTCATGCGTTCAGCGAAGCTCATGCGGCCACTCCATAATCATTCAGTCTGAGGCCACGGGCGGCCAGCCATTCGTCCACCCAACCGTTGCCATACTTGGCTTCCAGTCGCTTGATGGCGGCCACCGACTCTTTATCGGAGGCGCCGACGAACGCCAGGGCGAGCGGACCCAGGGCAAGGTCATATAACCGGCGGCCGTTTTCCGAGACGTAGTAGTACTGACGCTTGGGTACGGCGGTGGCGAGGATTTCGATCTGCCGGGCGTTCAAGCCCATGCGCCGGTACAGCAATGAAGTGTCTTCATCACGTGCATAGACGTTAGGCAGGAAGATCTTGGTGGCCGTCGACTCGACGATGACATCGAGAATGCCAGAGTTGGCGGCATCCGACAGGCTCTGGGTAGCCATCAGTACCAGGCAGTTGGCCTTACGCAACACTTTGAGCCACTCACGGATTTTCTCGCGGAAAGCGGGGTGGCCAAGCATCAGCCAGGCTTCGTCGAGAATGATCACCGCCGGCTGCCCCTTGAGCGCGCGTTCGATACGGCGGAACAGATAAAGCAGCACTGGCAAGGCGTACTTGTCGCCCAGGTTCATCAGTTCTTCGATCTCGAAGACGGTGAAGTCGGACAGTGTCAAACCATCCTCATCGGCATCGAGCAGGTGCCCCATGGTTCCGTCGACGGTGTACTGGCGCAGGGTTTCACGCACGTTCTCGTCCTGCACCACCAGGCAGAACTCGGAAAGGGTGCGCGAACCGTCGCGGTACATGCTCATCACCGCATGGCCAATTTCGTTACGCTGTGCAGCGGTGGTCTCAAGGCCGTTCAGCGCCAGGATGGTATCGAGCCATTCCATCGCCCACGCGCGGTCACCCTTGGTTTCCAGGAACTGCAGCGGGCAGAAGGCAAGACGCTCGTCGTCGGCCGCTACGGTGAAGTGAAGCCCGGAGCTCCCGGCACTTTCTGCCCGGATACCTGCTGCGAGGGGGTACATGGACATGCCTTTGTCGAAGGCGAAAATCGACATGCCCTGGTAGCGGCGCAGTTGTGCAGCGATCAGCGCCAGGTGCGTGGACTTACCCGCACCCGTGGGGCCGAACATGAATGTGTGACCCAGATCGCGCACGTGCAGATTCAGACGGAACGGCGTGGCACCGCTGGTTACACAGTGCATCAGCGCCGGCGAAAGCGGCGGGTAGAGTGGGCAGGGGGCTTCGGCGCTGCCTGTCCAGATGCTGCTGGTGGGCAGCATGTCAGCCAGGTTCAGCGTATTCATCAACGGGCGACGGACGTTTTCAACGCCATGGCCCGGCAGGCTTCCCAGATACGCGTCCAGCGTATTGATGGTCTCGATACGAGCGGCAAAGCCAAGCCGCTCGATGGCCTTCTCCACACCACGGGCGGCTTCTTCAAGTTGCTGGCGGTCCTCATCCATCAAGACTACGACGCTGGTGTAATAGCCCTGAGCGATCAAGCCACTGTTGACCTCGGCGATCGCGTCAGCCGCATCCTGCACCATCGAGAGCGCGTCCTGGTCGATATTGCCGCTGTTGGTGTTGAAGACTTGATCGAAAAAGCCACGAACCTTCTGCTTCCATTTCTTGCGGTATTTATCCAGGTGTCGCACGGCCTCATGGGTATCCATGAATATGAAGCGACTGGACCACCGGTATTCGCAGGGCAGCTCGGCAAGCGCGGCCAGGATGCCGGGCGCAGACTCCAGCGGAAAACCTTCTATCGCCACCACCTGAATGAAGTTGCGGCCGATCTTCGGTACCACGCCCCCCCACAGTTCCTTGCCGCCAAGAATGGCATCCAGGTACATGGGGTTGCTTGGTAACTGTACGGGTTGGCTTATACCGGTCACGCAGAACTGGACCCAGCTGAGCAGATCCTCATGGGTGATCTGTGCGCCTTCCTCTGTCACCAGCGTATTGGCCTTCAAACGTGTCATCTTGAGCACCGACGACAGGCTGCCCTCGACGCTGGTGCAATCGCGCTTGAATTGCTCGATAAGGTTACGCGTGCGCGCCTTGTGGTCTGGCGGCGGCGTGTCATCGTCGAACATCAGCTCGACGAACTTCTGCTGCGCCAGCATGGGCGGGAAGTAAGTCAGCGTCAGGACGAAATAACCTTCATACAACGATCCCAATGACTCGAAGAAGCTGCGTCGCTCTTCGTCCATCGCTTCGGTGAGCCGATCCGGGAAATGCGAGAAACCCTTGCTGGAATAATTGACCGCAGGACGCCGCACGGCATCGACGTGGATCATCCACCCACTGCCCAACCCAACCAAGGCCTGGTTGATACGCAGCGATACCAACTCGCGCTGGGCGTCGGTGCTGCTGGCGTTATCGTCACCTCGATACAACCACGCAGCCATGAATGCGCCGTTCTTGCCGACGATCACACCGTCGTCGACCAGCGCCGCATGGTTCAGCAGATCTGAGAGGCCCGCATCTTTGGAGCGGTGCTTTTTGAGCTTGAGCTCGGCATCGACCTGCAGGAGACGCTGGACCAGCAGCAGGACCAGCAACGCACCGAGGGCTGCGATGGCATACGCAATACCTTCGATCATTTGTATTGATTTCCCTGACTTGGCGGGTTGTCCCTGTACGGGGTACTACGCGCCGGGTAGTAAGACTTGTAGCGTCGATGACGCAGGTACACCGGGCGCATCTTCGGGTCGGCCTTGGCCATGACCCGCAGAATGAAAAGTGCGGCAAACCACAGCACCAGCCCGACTACCGTGGCGCGCAATTCCTGGGCGCTGAAGATCAGGGCGAATGCCAGCAGGCCGGAGAACATCACCAGCTCGCGGTCGCCACCCATGAACAGATTGTCGCGGTTTCCCGCACGGCGAATAGGGATGGTGCGCAGCGCCATGGTTCAGACCTGCCCTTGTACCGAGTGGGCAGTCATCATCGGTACCGATTGGGCCAGTTCAGCCGAGGTGCCGAAGAATTTCTGCATGATGTTGTTGGCGCCCACGATCAGTGCCATAACCAGCACCAGGAAGATCAGCGTGCGGAAGAAGCCGTTGAGGTCGCCACCGAAGATCAGCACGCCGCCTGCGACCACGATGCCGATCAGCGACAGGGCAAAGGCGACTGGGCCAGTCACCGATTTCTGCAGAGACTCCAACCAGCTCTCGTAGGGCAAGCTGCCGCTACCGGCAGTAGAGGCGAATGCATTTTCCGGGGTGACCATTACGTAGAGCATCAACAGGCAGAGCGCCAGGTAGCCAAACGTTTGGGCATTGATGCGGGACAGAGAAATGTTGGCTTGCATGTGCGATGTTTTCCTAGAGGTTGCGCATGATGTAACGGCCGTTTTCGTACCCGGAAACCTCGAGGATTTCCTGGATGCGGCGGCCTTCTGGGGTTCTGGCGATGGAGATGACGACGTGAACCGCTTCGCCAATCAGCGGCTCGATGTCGGCCGGGGCCGACTTGTTGCGAGAAACCAGGGATTTAAGACGGGTCAGCCCTTCACTGGCGCTGTTGGCATGCAGGGTCGCAGCACCGCCAGGGTGACCAGTGTTCCAGGCGTCGATCAGGTCGAGTGCCTCTTCGCCACGCACCTCACCGACCAAGATGCGGTCAGGCCGCATGCGCAAGGAGGTCTTGAGCAGGTGGGTCATGCTTACGTCGACGGTGGTGTGGTACTGCACGAAGTTCTTGGCAGCGCACTGAATCTCACCGGTGTCCTCGATGATGAATACCCGCTCACTGGGAAACTCGATGACCATCTCGTTGATGACCGCGTTGACCAGGGTGGTCTTGCCGGTACCCGTACCGCCGATAACGAGGATATTGCGGTGATCGCGGATGGCCCGCTTGATGGCATCGCACTGGGCCGGCGTCATGATCGCCGACTCCACATACTGGTCCAGGGTGTAGATGGCGACCGCTTTTTTTCGGATCGCAAACGTGGCGGCGCGCACCACTGGCGGAAGCTGGCCCGCGAAGCGCGACCCGTCGAGGGGCCATTCGCCTTCGAGCAGCGGTTTGCTGCGGGTCACTTCCTTGCCATGGAAGCCGGCCACGGTCTTGATGATGGACTCGGCCTGCGCCGGGCGCAGGTCGCCAATGTGCCTCATCGGTTGGCCCAATTGTTCGAGCCACAGCTTACCGTCGCCGTTACACATCAACTCGACGGTCTGCGGATGGTTGAGCGCGTCGATAATCAGCGGGCCGGCATCGCGTTCAAGTTTTTTCTTGGCGCGATCTTTCAGGCTGACAGTTTCTGCAATATCCACACTATTCGTCCATGAATTAAACGCTGACCCAATCGCAAGGTATTCCACCGAGCGTGTGTTACAGATCTTCAACTACTGATGAGGGGCAAAACGCGCCTCGCTCGAAATATCCACCTGGGCTGACCAGATGCTTTCAAGTTACGAGAGGCGATCCACAATGGCGCGGAGGTTACCGGAGCAACAATTGCTAACGAAATGGTAAATCTCTTACAGCCATGTAAGTCTTTTCCTACAAAATTGGTACGAGCGTTCTTCGAATTGACCGCACGCGTGCCTCTGAAACCCGCGCCGTAGCTGGTCTCTACCATGAGCGCCAGTAATGCTGGCAGCTAAACGCCACTACCGCTGACTGATCGCCTTTCACAAAAAATGAGAGGCAATTCACAATTAGCCAAAACTTTTTTTTGTGGCCCAGTTCACAATTGCCTCCCGCGCAAACATCGCTTCTGTTGGCTGTGAGTTGATATAAGACAGCCATCCGATGATGGCACTTAGATATCAACGAGCAAGCCGGACAGCATCTACGTTAATTGGTTCAAAGCAATTGAAGTTGTCTGCCGGGTGGGCTGAACAATGAGCAATCAAGTTGCAGAGATTCACGGCCCTCCAGGTTCAGCTTGCGTACAGCCCTGTCAAAACGCTGCGCCAACAACTGCGCAAAAATACCCTCGCCCCGCATACGAGCACCGAAACGGCTGTCATAAAGCGCTCCACCCCGGCTTTGCCGAATAAGGCTGATTACATGGGCTGCACGCTGCGGGTAGTGATCGTGCAACCACTGCTCAAACAGAGGGGCCACCTCAAGCGGTAAGCGAAGCATCATGTAGGCTGCGCTTTGCGCCCCAGCCTCTTGCGCCGACTCCAGCAACTGCTCCAGTTCACAGTCGTTGATCATGGGAATGATCGGCGAGCACAGGACGCCTACGGGTACGCCGGCATCGCGCAGCAGGCGTATGGCCCGCAAGCGTGCAGCAGGCGAAGCGGCACGGGGCTCCAGAATGCGCTTGAGGCCGGCATCAAGGGTGGTATGGCTGATCATCACGCGCACGAGCCGCAAGCTGGCCATTTCGGTCAACAGGTCAAGGTCACGCAGAACCAAGGCGCCCTTGGTAACGATGGTCACTGGGTGGCGAAACTTCAGCAGCACCTCCAGCAAACGCCGGGTCAGCATGTATTCGCGCTCTATGGGCTGATAAGGGTCGGTGTTCGCCCCCAGGTTGATTGGCGCACACACGTACCCAGGTTTGCTCAGCTGCTGCGCCAGCACATCGGCTGCATTGGTCTTGGCAATCAGCTTGGTTTCGAAATCCAGACCAGGCGACAAATCCCAATAGGCGTGCGAAGGGCGTGCATAGCAGTAGATGCACCCGTGCTCGCAACCGCGATAAGGGTTTATCGACCGGTCGAAGGGCAAATCGGGTGAGGTATTGCGGCTGATAACCGTCTTGGCCGTCTCGATCCGCACTTCGGTCCCTTGCGTGACCGGTACATCTTGGTACCAGCCATCGTCCTCATGCGAAGAGTGGGTAGGGCCGAAGCGGTTATGCGGGTTATGCGCAGTGCCGCGGCCCTTCAACGGAGGTGAATATGACATGGCTACACCCTTTACTGTATGCATGTACAGTAAAGGGCCTGGCGACTAATTGCCAGCCCGATCATCCGACGGCCTGAAGCCACTGGAGGTAGGGGTGTAGGTTTGTCTCACGGCCAAGAAACTGCATCACTCCTTCACGCAATGGGCGCGATGCTCCGGGGGCAATCAATGACTCGAGCAGCGCCTGTCCAAGTGCACGATCAAGTAGCCCTGTTTGCTCGAAGCGGGTGAAGATATCCACAGCACATACATCTGCCCAGAGGTACGCGTAATAACCGGCGTCATAGCCGGTAACCAGGTGGTCGAAGGCGTGGGCTGGGTGCTCTAGGGCGTTTAAAGGCCAGTAACCACATTGCTCGCGCGATCGAGTAAATCGCTGGCGAAGGGTTTTCCCGTCAGCTGGGTTCGTGTGCAGATCCACATCGAACAAGGCCTTGCTCAGCTCAAGCGCGGCTTCGCCGATGGCTTCGCGTCTGTAGCGCTCGACGCACTGCTCGACCTGCGCCCTGTCAATCTGACGCCCATCCGAATAGTGCGAGGAAATGCTGACGAGATAGGCGGCGTTCCACACCCAACGTTCGAACAGCTTGCCGAAGAGCTCCGTACCGTCCGTACCGAGTTCGACTACGCCCGACTGGATCTGATTGTCCGTGCGCACCAAGAGGTGGTGCAAGGCATGGCCGAACTCGTGGTACAGCTTGCGCAACGCGAGGTGATCCAACAGTGGCTGCGCACCTGCACTACCTTCGGGCACATCGCTGAAGACGATCACCACCGCTTGCTGGAAAATCCCTTCCGCGTCGATCCGGCGGTTACGCACATACGTTGTGAACACCGCCTCTGCCTGCTTACCGGCGTGCTGCACGGCATCGAGGTAGAGCAAGCCAATCCGTGCGTCGTCCTGGAATGCCTCGAACACCAGTACCGAGGGTGCCCATACGGGGGCAGGGGTGGGCCTCAACTCCAGGTCAAAGAGCCGCTTGGCCAGCTGGACCAACGCGTCGATGACGGCAGCCATCGGGAAAAATTCGCGCAGCGCGTCCTTTGGCACTATCTTGGCCGCGTCTCGCAGTTGCTTTTGGGCAAAGCGTAGGTCCCAGGGCTGCATGTCTTCCAGACCCAATGCCTGAGCGTCACGCTCAAAGTCTGAGCGCCACTGCAGCACTACGGGCTTCATGCCAGCAGCCAAGCTTTGCAGGAAGGCGCGAACCTGGTCTGGCGAACCAGCACTTTTACGCGCCAAGCTCAGGGTCATGTGATCGGAGAACGCCAATAGC
Organism: Pseudomonas sp. SWI7; assembly: GCF_006351945.1. Lineage (NCBI taxonomy): Bacteria > Pseudomonadati > Pseudomonadota > Gammaproteobacteria > Pseudomonadales > Pseudomonadaceae > Pseudomonas > Pseudomonas sp. SWI7. The sequence goes on from NZ_CP040930.1 coordinate 3,765,967, forward strand.
GTCGCTCGTTCATGGCGCAGAAGGGCCAGTTGCTGCAGCACTTGACCATTATCTTGCGACAGGTCGGTATTGACGCCACGTCCATGAAAAGCCTGATACACCTGCTCACGGAGAGCACCCAGCTCGGCCTCTTCCAGCACACGCTCGGCAGCCCAGCTTTCGCAAGGTATGGACCATCCGTTACTGCCACGCTGCCTTGCTCGCTCGCTCAACTCATCGAGACTGCGTTGGGACAGACCACGCAGCTGAGTGACGTCATCGACGATCATGTCCGGCTGGTCGAGATTAATCAGATACTGCTCTTCAAGCTCGGTTATCCGACGTTGCAGGTCGAGCAGCCGCGTCTTGTCGCTCGTGGGCAGGGAAGCGCCACTCACGCGAAACCTTTCCAAGTGCCAGCGCAGTGTTGCCCGCTGGCGATCATCGAGGTTAACGCCGATATCGCTGTGCGCCAGCTGTTCATACAGCGACTGAAGCTGCTCGTTGCTAAACCTTGAGTCCAACGCAGCGCTGGCCGCGATATGAAACGCCAGGATAGGGTCACTCCAGGTCTGCCCTTTGCCCAGAAAGGGCATTACCCCATAAAGCACTGCGTACACCTGGGCGTCCAGATCATCCATGGCCAGCACCAGGTCATCCCATGTTGGCATCGATGGCTGGCTGTTGATCACGCGCTCGATGCCTTGAGCATACTGCTCAAGGACCTGATCGAATGCATCCTGCATGCTTTCGACTGCAATGGAGGGGTAGTCGACGGGCACATTGCCGTCTTGCAGAAGCGGGTTGCTCATCACGCGTTACCTTGCTCAATGATGGGAGCATGCAAGCGTGGACGACTGCGCAAGCGTGCAGGTCGCTCTTAATTACCACCAGCCGCCACCGCCCGGGCCTTGCACCCGGGCGGTGCGGTGGTCAATCGGCCGGTTTCTTCAGCTTCGGATTGGGAAAGAACTGCACGGTCTGCACTTTCGCCGCTGCCGGCTTGGGCGCTTGTTGGTTGACCCGCGTGCCCAGTTCACTGGGTACCGACAAGCCCTGCTCATTGAGCGTATCGGTAAAACCACACGCCACGCACTCGCGGTGCGGCACACCGTCTTCGTTCCACATCGTCAGCTTGTCAGCTTCACTGCACGCCGGGCATACCGCGCCGGCGATGAAGCGCTTCTTGGTCTTGTTCACGGCATCCTCGCTCATGCTGCCGATTCTTCGGCCAGACCGCTGTGGCGCAGCAAGGCGTCAATGGACGGCTCGCGACCGCGGAAGTCGACGAACAATACCATCGGCGCACGCGAGCCGCCGCGTGCCAGCACCGCTTCGCGGAACGCCCGGCCTGTTTGGGCATTGAACACGCCTTCTTCCTCGAACCGCGAGAAGGCATCGGCCGACAACACTTCAGCCCATTTGTAGCTGTAGTAGCCTGCGGCATAACCGCCCGCGAAGATGTGCGCAAAGCTGTTGGGGAAGCGGTTATAGGCCGGTGGGCGCATGACCGACACTTCATCGCGCACCCCTTCGAGCACCTGCAGTACCGTACGGCCGTCACCGTGGCTGGCGTGAAGCTCAAAGTCGAACAGCGAGAACTCGAGCTGGCGCACCATCATCATGCCCGACTGGAAGTTCTTCGCAGCCAGCATCTTGTCCAGCAGGTCCTGCGGCAGCGCCTCGCCAGTATCGTAATGGCCGGAGATCAAGGCAAGGCCTTCGGGCTCCCAGCACCAGTTCTCCATGAACTGGCTGGGCAGTTCTACCGCATCCCATGCCACGCCGTTGATGCCGGACACTCCAGCGTGGTCGATGCGGGTCAACAGGTGGTGCAAGCCATGGCCGAACTCATGGAACAGCGTCGTGACCTCGTCATGGGTCAGCAAGGCAGGTTTGCCCGGCGCGGCAGGGGTGAAGTTGCACACCAGGTTGGCCACCGGGCTTTGCAGTTTGCCCTGCGCCGTTACGCGACGGTCACGCGCACCGTCCATCCAGGCACCGCCACGCTTGTTGGCGCGGGCATAGAGGTCGAAGAAGAAACGCCCCACATGCTGGCCGTTCTCCTTGATCTCGAACAGGCGTACATCCGGGTGCCAGGCATCGAACTGCTTGAGCTCGTTGATCTCGATGCCGTACAGGCGCTGCACGATGCTGAACAGGCCGCCTAGCACCTTGTCGATGGGAAAGTAGGCGCGCAGTGCTTCCTGGGACACGCTGTAGCGCTGCTCTCGCAGCTTCTCGCCAAAGTAGCTGGCATCCCAACTGGCCAGCTCGGGACAACCCTGTTCGGCAGCATAGGCCTTGAGCTGGGCCAGATCGCGGGCGGCGAAGGGCTTGGAGCGCTTGGCCAGATCGCGCAGGAAGCTCAACACCTGGTCGCTGGACTCGGCCATCTTGGTCGCCAGGCTGAGCTCGGCGTAGTTCTTGTAGCCCAGTAATTCGGCAAGCTCCTGGCGCAGATCGAGAATCTGCTGCATCACCGGACCGTTATCGAACTGCCCCGCGTTCGGGCCCTGATCCGAAGCGCGGGTACAGTAGGCCGCATACAGCTCTTCGCGCAGCGCGCGGTCGCTGGCGTAGGTCATCACCGCGTAATAGCTGGGGAACTCTAGCGTGATCAGCCAGCCCTCGAGGTCCTTGGCGGCGGCAGCGGCGGCCATCTGGGCCTTGGCCGAGTCGGGCAGGCCGTCGAGCGTGGTTTCGTCGGTGACGTGCTTGCTCCATGCCTGGGTGGCATCCAACAGCTGGTTGGAGAAACGGCTGCCCAGCTCGCTGAGTTTGCTCTGCACCTCAGCGTAGCGCTGCTGTTCTGCGGCGGGCAGGTCGATGCCCGACAGGCGGAAGTCGCGCAATGCATGTTCAAGGATGGTCTTTTGCGCCACATCGAACGAGGCAGCTTCAGGGCTTGCAGCCAGTGCCTGGTAGGCATCGAACAGCGCGCGGTTCTGCCCAAGCTCCGTGGAGTAGGCACTCAGCGCTGGCAGGCAGGCCTCATAGGCTTCACGCAACGCTGGGCTATTGCACACCGCATTGAGGTGGCTCACCGGGCTCCAGGCGGCCCCGAGGCGGTCGTTCAGTTCGTCCATGGCCAGCACCAGGCCTGCCCATGTAGGCGCTGCGCCTTGTTCTTCAAGAATCCTGGCAATGGCTTTACGGTTGTCGGCCAGGATCGCTTCGATCGCCGGCAGCACGTGCTCTGCACGGATTTGCGAGAAGGGCGGCAGATCGTGGGATTGCAGAAGCGGGTTGTTCGCAGTCACGGTTTGGATACCTTGGCAGAAGAAACACAGCCCCATCTTAATTACAATCGACGCCGACCGCAGCAGGCAGCCAGCCTATCGGCACACATGAGGAACACTATCATGGCCATTCGAAGCTTCCAGCAACACCATCCCAAGCTCGGAGCGCGGGCCTTCGTCGACCGCTCGGCGGTGGTACTGGGCGATGTGGAGATCGGCGAAGACAGTTCGGTCTGGCCATTGGTGGTCGTGCGAGGCGACATGCACCGCATCCGTATCGGCGCGCGGACCAGTGTGCAGGACGCCAGTGTGCTGCACATCACCCACGCCAGCCCGTTCAACCCTGATGGCTTTGCGCTGATCATCGGTGACGAAGTCACCATCGGGCACAAGGTCATGCTGCACGGCTGCACATTGGGCAACCGCATCCTGGTCGGCATGGGCAGTACCGTCATGGACGGCGCCATCGTCGAGGACGAGGTGATCATTGGCGCCGCCAGCCTGGTGCCACCGGGCAAGCGCCTGGTCAGTGGCTACCTGTACATGGGCAGCCCAGTCAGGCAGGTCCGGTTGTTGAACGACCAGGAACGTGCCTTCTTCGCCTACAGCGCTGGCAACTATGTGAAGCTCAAGGACCAGCACCTGGCCGAGGGCTTCGATCAGCCAGACTGATCGTTTTTCCACAGCCATGCGGGCACGGCTTGCCCGCCAGCATGCGGCGCAGCACTCAAGCGGAAACCTTCCCTATGCACCAGCAAAACATTCTGTTCGACCTTGATGGCACCCTGACCGACCCACGCCTGGGTATCACCCGCTCCATCCAGTACGCCTTGGCGAAACTGGGTATCGACGAGCCAGACCTCTCACGCCTTGAACACTTCATCGGCCCGCCGTTGTTGCAAGCGTTCATGCAGTTCTACGGTTTCGACGAAGCCAAGGCCTGGGAGGCGGTCAACTTCTACCGTGAGCGCTTTCGCGTCACGGGCCTGTACGAAAACCTCGTGTTCGACGGGGTGCCGCAGCTGCTCGAGACCCTCAATGGCCAAGGCCGCACGCTCTACATAGCGACTTCCAAGCCGTGGGAATTCGCGCGCGAAATTGCCCGCCACTTCGCCTTCGATCAGCATTTCAAAATGATCTACGGCAGCGAGCTGGACGGTACGCGAACCAACAAGGTCGAGCTGATTCGCCACTTGCTGGACGAAGAAGGGCTGGACCCGGCGCACACGCTCATGATCGGCGATCGCAAGCATGACCTGATCGGAGCCCGTAGCAACGGTTTGCAGGCAGTGGCAGTAGGGTATGGGTTCGGAAGCCGCGAGGAACTGATGGCAGAAACGCCGGCGTTCCATTTCGCCTCCCTGGCCGAGATGCACGAGGCGTTCAACAGGCAACCTCGCTGAAGGGCTGGGCAACCGGCTAGCGCGACCTAGCCCTTGGGCATCAACCCTTGCAAGGCTGCAGTACGCGCTGCGAGGGGCAATGAAGCCAGTTGCCCGACGCGCTCATAAAAGCGTTCCCAGTCACCTTCGACCTGGCGAAACAAAACCGAAAAAGCAGGCACCCACTGGTCGTACAGTCCGAATGGCAGCAATTTCGCATTGTTCATCGGCCCATAGACCCAAGCGTCGTAACGCCTGTCGCCTCCCCATGGGCCATCGCGCAGCGAATGGTAATCGCGCCGCAACCGCTCGAACTCGGCCCGCTTGGCCAAGCGCTTGGTTTGATCATCGGTGGGCGCCGCATAAAGGGCCTGTAGCCGTGCCCGCGTGGCCAGCACCAAGCGAATGAACTGCTCGCGCTGCGGACCATGGTCGTCGCCGGTGGCCGCCAGCCCACGGCTGAGCCGCCATTGCCGCGTGCCTTGCTGCTCCACGAACGACGCGAATGACTCGTTGAAGGCCGTATCGTCTTGCACATAGACACGCTGATGAGCCAGCTCGTGAAAGATCAGTGTGGCCAGGCGCTCTTCACCCCAGCCCATCATCGATGACAGGATGGGGTCATCGAACCAGCCCAGGGTCGAATAGGTTTCAACGCCGCCCACATAGACGTCAAGGTGCTGCTGGCGCATCAACGCCGCTGCACCCCGTGCTGCGCCCTGACGATAATAGCCGCGGTAAGCCACGCACCCGGCAATGGGAAAACAGTGGGTGACTGGCTGAAGCGACAACTCGGGGGTGGCGAAAACATTCCACACGACGTAGGGGCGGCCCAAGTCGGCGTACATCGTGTAGCTTCGGTTGTCGGGCAATTTCAGCTGCTGGGTGGCGAACGCTCGCGCTTGTTGGGCGTACTCCAGCCGAGCGCGCAATGGCACAGACGTGGCAGGATCAGCCATCACCTTCGTCACGGGCCGACGCGCCTGCAGCAGCTCCCACTGGCCGGCTGCCAGCTGGCCATAGTAGCCAGCGCTGCTGCAACCGTTGAGCAGCGCGGCGACCAGTAGCGGAACAAACCGGGTGAAAACACGGTCGAGTGCCCCAGGGTCTGAGCGCTGCGCAAGCACTATTCCAAGCATCGTTTACCGTCTTATTCGCTCAACCCCATTCGCCTAAAGATTATCGTGCCGAAGGGGAGTTTCGCCATGCGCGCATTGTGGGTTACCGGTTCCTTGCTGCTGACAACGGCCTGTTCGACATTGCCCGACCCCGACCCCTCTCAGGCGTGGGTCGACCTTGAACCAGGCCAGCAGACCTCCCTGGACGCGGTGAAAGTCGACGCACGCGACTGGGACGACAACCGTTATTTCCAGGTACCGCCTGGCAACCATGAGCTGACCGTGCGCTATCAATTCCCGGTGGCGCCCAGCAACATCGGTCCCGTCGACGCCCCGCTATGGCGTGATTGCCAGGTCAAGGTAGCCTTCAAGGGCTTCGATGCTGGCGAGCGTTACCAACTGCAGGCTGGCAGCATCGGCTTCCGTCCCTGGATCAAGCTCTATGATCAGCAACAGAAACTGGTCAGCCAGGGCGAACCGGCAGGCTGCCAACGGACGTAAAGCATCCAAAACAGCGCTATGCTTGTCACATATTCACTGCAAGTGGAAAACCCTGCCATGCGCCAGCCCATGATGCTGATCGCCCTCAGTGCACTGGGAGCTTGTGCCAGCCCCCTACCGCCCAAAGATCCCAAACAGGCCTGGGTAGACCTATACACCATGACACCCGGCAGGGTCATCATGGCCGATCGCCTCGATGGCAAGCGCCTGGACGATGGCCGTTATTTTCAGGTGACGCCCGGCAAGCACGAACTGATCGTACGTTTCGACTATGAGATCTACGCGGGCGGGTTCTCTACCGACCCCAGGGACCGTACGTGCTACCTGACGGTGCGTTACGATCACTTCGAGGCAGGGGAGCGTTATCGGCTTGAGGCAAGAGCGCCGGTGATGGAGCCACAGGTGCTGCTGTATGACTCAGCCAGGACCGTGGTCGTCAACGAACCTAGCAGGGTCTTCTGCATTCCTTAGGTTTTCTTAATGACCCGCTGTTGGCAGGCTTACTGATCATTCTTCTGATAAATGATCTTGCGGGCACCGCCATCGCAGCTGCCGACCACCATATTAGGGTCCTGCACTTCGCTGTTGGGCACGATTTCAAGGGTATAGGACGGCACGCCCTGGGCCTGGATCTTGGCCTCGATTTCTGCCTTCAACTCCTCGCATGGCTTGATTGCTGCCAGTGCCGAAGTTGTCATCAGGGAGACCAGTAAAGTTGTAGCGATGCGAATCATGGGCGGCTCCAGTAAAGGCAGCGAGGCTGCCGGGTTTTCAGATTACCGCAAACCGCCCACGGCTGGAGCGATCAGCTTACCAGCTTGGCATCCAGGGTAATGTCGGCGTTGAGCACCTTGGACACGGGGCAGCCTTGCTTGGCCTTATTGGCGATTTCCTGGAACTGCTCTTCGCTCGCCCCTGGTACCTTGGCGCGGAGCACCAAGTGCACTGCGGTGATGGCAAAACCATCGCTTTGCTTGTCCAAGGTGACTTCTGCCGCTGTGTCGATACGCTCGGGCGTCAGCTTGGCTTCGCCCAGCATCATCGACAGCGCCATCGAGAAGCACCCAGCGTGGGCGGCGCCGATCAGTTCTTCCGGGTTGGTGCCCGGCGTATCTTCGAAACGGGTGTTGAACCCATAAGGATTGTTCTTGAGCGCGCCGCTTTCAGTGGAGATCTGGCCCTTGCCGTCCTTGAGACCACCTTCCCAGATTGCCGATGCTGTCTTCTTCATGATGCCTCCCGGTCATTGGTTAAGTACCTATCTATTCAGAGGCTGGTAGCCTGATGAGAGTTCAGCTCAATCCGACAGGGGACATTGAATCCAACGATTGCGCCCATACAGAGTCAAAAGGCCTCAGGCCAACCATCATTGCGGAGGCTTCATGACGCAGTTGCGAAATCTGAAAATATCCACCCTTGATCTGGTGCCAGTGCGCGCCGACCAAGGGCCCGCGCAATCACTGCGCAATTCGCTGGACCTGGCGCAACAGGTCGAGCGTTTCGGTTACAACCGTTTCTGGGTAGCCGAGCACCACAACATGGACGGCATCGCCAGCTCGGCCACCTCAGTGCTGATCGGTTACCTCGCAGGCGGTACATCGCGTATCAGGGTAGGTTCCGGGGGCGTCATGCTGCCCAACCACGCGCCGCTCGTTGTGGCCGAGCAGTTTGGCACCCTGGCCAGCCTCTACCCCGGCCGTATCGACTTGGGCCTGGGCCGCGCTCCAGGGTCCGACCAGATGACCGCCCATGCACTGCGCCGCGACCGCGCCGGCAGTGCGGATGATTTCCCGGATGACGTCGAAGAGTTGTCGCGCTACCTGGGCCCACGCACCGATGATCAGAAGGTGATTGCCGTACCGGGATACGACACCGAAGTGCCTATCTGGTTGCTGGGCTCTAGCTTGTTCAGTGCCCAGCTGGCCGGCATGCGTGGTATGCCCTATGCCTTCGCATCGCATTTTGCGCCGCGCTACATGCACGAGGCCATTCGGGTCTACCGCAACCACTTCAAGCCCTCTACCACGCTGGACAAGCCCTACGTCATGCTCGGCATCCCCATGGTAGTGGCCGAGACCGATGAGAAAGCCGAGTACCTGGCCACGTCGGTTTATCAACGCATCCTGGCCCTAATTCGCGGTCAGAGCCTGATGCAGAAGCCCCCGGTAGAAACCATGAATGGCTTGTGGTTGCCGCATGAGCGCGATGCAGTGGGCAGCTTCATGGGGCTGGCGATGATCGGGAGCCCAGACAAGGTCCGTGCCAAGGTCGACGTGTTGCTGGAGCAGACAGGGGCCGATGAACTGATCTTTACCTGCGACCTGTACGAGCACGCAGACCGGATACGCTCCTACGAGTTGCTGGCTCAGGCACTGCAGCCAGCCTAGCGGTTGAGCAGGGCGCGCCGTGGAGCGAAACTGGGCTGGGCTGGCCTCTTGATGGGTGGCCGGTAGCCGAGCAAACGGCCGTATGCCCGAACCCCGTGGTCAACCCACGGGGTTCGGTGGCCCTTAGTTGCGGCTGTAAACGATTTCCTTGGTACCGCCTTCACAACTGCCCACCACCTTGCCAGCGGGATCACCCTTGTCCACGACCGTCAGCGTGTAATTTTGCACGCCCTTGGCATCGAGCTTGGCAGCGATTTCCGCTTTCAGCTCTTCGCACGGCTTGCCGGCCGCCATCGCGCCGCCCGCCAGGGTCATCAGGCCCAACGCCAGAACCACTTTGTTCATCACTTGCTTTCCTTGTGCAGATGAAATCGCAAAAGGCGCCCATCAGGCGCCTCGTCTAAGTCTTACCCCATCGCGCCAGGCACATCCAGCCCGGACCTGTATCAGCTGTTGGTGATACGGAAGCCGACCTTCAGGGTCACCTGGAAGTGCTCGACTTTGTTGTCGCGAATATGGCCGCGGGTGCTGACGACTTCGAACCACTCCATCATCTGCACGCTTTTGGAGGCTTCGGCCAGGGCATTCTGGATTGCATCTTCGATACCGGTGGTGGAAGAACCTACCAGTTCGAGCATTTTGTACGTGTGGTGATCGGACATGTGTTGACTCCTTGGATGGCGATAACGTTGAGCCTAGCAGCGCAGTGCTGGTTTACCTGCGAGCAGGCGCAGCGGCAGAAAGTTCGATCGCACTTTCGCTTCGCTTGATAGTCGCACTCTCTAGAGCCCATAACGCGAAGGAGAGTCAACATGCCCCGCAACTCGCTGCGTAAAACATCACTGGAAAGCATGGAAGCCGAGATCGAGAGCCTCCTGAAGAGCCTGGAAAGCCTCAAGAACGACGCCTCCGAGGAATCCCAGAAGTCCCTCAAGGCTATCCGCAGCAATGCCGAGACGGCCCTGAAGCACTCGCGCAGCCTACTGAGCGACGCTTACGAAGAAGTCAAAGACCGCACGGTCAAGACCAGCATCGCTACTCGCGACTATGCCCAGGAACACCCCTACACCACCGCTGGCGTGGCAGTAGGCGCACTGGGCCTGCTGGCTGCCTACCTGCTGTGCAAGCGCAACTAAACGCTCTGCCCAGCCAACTCGGCGCGTAACCACTGCGCCAGCTGCTCGGCGCGCCCATCCGCGGCGCGCCGTGGCACCCACAGCGCCAACGCTGCAGGCGTTGCGCTAAAGCCCCATGGCGCGATCAGGCGCCCTGCACGCAAGTCATCGGCCACCAGTGGCTCCGGCGCGATGGCCACCCCCAATCCTGCGACTGCGGCTTCCAACAAGTAATACAGGTGCTCGAACGACTGCCCATACTTTACTGCCTGGGCATCGAGGTCATTGGCCAACGCCCAGGTAGGCCAGGCTTGCGGGCGCGAGGTGGTGTGCAGCAAGGATTCTTCCAATAGCTGGCTGACAGCCGCTTTGCGCAGTCGCCCAGCGCCCTCGAAGTGCGGGCTGACGACTGGACCGATACGTTCCTGCGCCAGTACATGAACCTGCATGTCCGCTGGCCACGGCGGTTCGGCATAGACCAGCAACGCATCCAGCCCAGGGCGACGCGGGTCCAGGTCACCCTCACCGGCAGAAAGATGCAGGCGAAGCTCAGGCAAGTCGGCATTCAGCCGTCCCAGGCGCGGGATGAACCAACGCGCCAGCAAGCTTCCGGAACAGCCAAGCACGAAAGGGGCGTGCTCCACTTCGCGGGTCAGCTCCCGGCATACCCCACGCAGCCGATCAAAGACCTCACCACTGACGTCACGCAACCTGGCGCCTGCATCTGTGAGTTTGACACCTCGCCCATCCTTGGCGAACAGGGCCACGCCAAGGTGCGCTTCGAGCGCTTTGATTTGCCGGCTAACTGCGCCGTGGGTGACGTGCAGCGCCTCGGCTGCCTGGCTGACGCTGTTGAGCCGGGCAGTTGCCTCGAAGGCGCGCAACGCATTGAGAGGAGGGAGATCACTGGCCATTACGTGTGAGTTTTCCTGACAAGTCAGAGCAATCTTATCGGTTTTCATCGGGGCAGGTCATGGTTACAGTAAAGCCCATCACTCATTCGTTATGCCTTGGAGCGTCTCATGACCCAGTCCCAATATCGCCCCGGCCCCGATGCCAATGGCCTGTTCGGCTCGTTCGGCGGCCGCTACGTGGCCGAAACCCTGATGCCACTGGTACTGGACCTGGCCCGTGAATACGAAGCGGCCAAGGCAGACCCTGCATTTCTCGAAGAGCTGGCTTATTTTCAACGCGACTACATCGGCCGTCCCAACCCGTTGTACTTCGCCGAGCGCCTGACCGAGCACTGCGGTGGCGCCAAAATCTACTTCAAGCGCGAGGAACTCAACCACACCGGCGCGCACAAGGTGAACAATTGCATCGGTCAGGTATTGCTGGCCAAGCGCATGGGCAAGAAGCGCCTGATCGCTGAAACCGGTGCCGGCATGCATGGCGTCGCTACCGCCACCGTGGCGGCGCGTTTCGGGTTGCCTTGCGTGATTTACATGGGCGCTACCGACATCGAGCGGCAGCAGGCCAACGTGTTCCGCATGAAACTGCTGGGCGCTGAAATCGTGCCGGTCACCGCTGGCACCGGCACCTTGAAAGACGCCATGAACGAGGCTCTGCGCGACTGGGTCACCAATGTCGACGACACCTTCTACCTGATCGGCACCGTGGCCGGCCCGCACCCCTATCCAGCCATGGTCCGGGACTTCCAGTCGATCATCGGCAAGGAAACCCGCGCCCAGATGCAGGAAAAGGAAGGCCGCCTGCCGGACAGCCTGGTGGCATGCGTGGGTGGCGGGTCCAATGCCATGGGCCTGTTCCACGAGTTTCTCGAAGAGCCGAGCGTTCAGATCATCGGTGTCGAAGCGGGCGGGCACGGCGTGCAGACCGACAAGCACGCAGCCAGCCTGAACGGCGGGGTACCTGGGGTACTGCACGGCAACCGTACCTACTTGCTGCAGGATGCCGACGGCCAGATCACCGATGCCCATTCGATCTCTGCAGGCCTGGACTATCCGGGCATCGGCCCCGAGCACGCCTACCTGCACGAAGTGAAGCGGGTCGAATACGTCAGCATCACCGATGACGAGGCCCTGGATGCCTTCCACGCATCCTGCCGGCTCGAAGGCATCATTCCAGCGCTGGAAAGCGCCCACGCGCTGGCCGAAGCCATCAAGCGCTCTCCGTCCTTGCCCAAGGACCACCTGATGGTGATCTGCCTGTCGGGGCGCGGAGACAAGGATATGCACACCGTCATGAACCACATGGCCGCCCAGGAGAAACAGGCATGAGCCGTCTTGAACAACGTTTCGCCGAGCTGAAAACCGAAGGCCGCGCAGCACTGGTCACCTTCGTCACCGCAGGTGATCCAGGCTATGACGCCTCGCTCCAGATTCTCAAGGGCCTGCCGGCGGCAGGTGCCGACGTGATCGAACTGGGCATGCCATTCACCGACCCCATGGCCGATGGTGTAGCGATCCAGCTGGCCACCCTGCGCGCGCTTGAGGCTGGGCAGACCCTGGCCAAGACGCTCCAGATGGTCCGCGAATTCCGAGTGGATGACCAGACCACGCCGATCGTGCTGATGGGTTACTACAACCCGATCCACCGCTTTGGCGTGGAAGCGTTCGTGGCCCAGGCCAACGAAGCCGGTGTCGATGGCCTGATCATCGTCGACCTGCCACCTGAGCATGACGACGAACTGGCCAGCCCGGCCCAGGCTGCGGGTATCGACTTCATTCGCCTGACGACCCCGACCACCGACGACGCGCGCCTGCCCCGCGTGCTGCAGCGTAGCTCCGGCTTCGTCTACTACGTGTCGGTGGCCGGTGTGACCGGTGCAGGCTCGGCGACTACCGAACATGTGACCGAAGCCATTGCACGCTTGCGTCGCCATACGGATTTGCCGATCAGTGTAGGGTTCGGCATTCGCACCCCCGAGCAGGCGGCCAACATCGCCCGCCTTGCCGACGGTGTGGTGGTAGGCTCGGCCCTGGTCGACAAGATTGCCCACGCGCAGAACCCCGGTCAGGCGGTAGACGATGTGTTGAGCCTGTGCTCGGCGTTGGCAGAAGGGGTGCGTGGCGCTCGGCGCTAACCGATGGTTGTCGCTTCAAGGGTTGCTCGGTGCCCGAAGCTATCCTGGGACTGCTTTGCAGTCCCAGGATTTCAACTTTCCACAGAGGTTTCCGGACACGCTCCGCGACTCATCGGCGCCAGTCCGGCGCCCCGGCAAGAACGTTCCTGAGATTGGGATCGCCCAATCAACGCCCTTCGCCAAAGCCCGACAAGTCCAGAGGCCGCAACGCTCCCATCCAGATCGCATGATCGCGGTGGTCTGCCAGCTCATCCCCGGTCAGCGGGTGCAGAAACACCACCAGCCCCTTGCGGTGCAGCGCCAACCAGGGCAGCACCACGCCAATGAGCTCCGGCTCGAACGCCAACTGGCAGCTCCAGTCGGGATGCGGCCCAACCGCCCTGGTGTGCATACGCCCCATGACGACCGGGAACAGCGCCGCTGCCTCCTCGCACAAGGCTCGCGCCTGCTCAAGGGTCGAGGCATCGTAGTACACGTGGGCGTGATAACCCTTGATTCTCTGCACAGCTACTCCTGATGTGCGTCGATTCTGACAACATGCCACAAGCGGGCCCAGCATCTCAGAGGCTACGCTCGTGCTCAAGCCAATCCACGAAGCGTCCGATCAACGCCCCGCGACGCTTGCGCGGCGGCAGTACGGCGTAATAGCCACGCGCCGACCGTAAGCTGCCCTCCAACGGTCGACACAACAACCCTTGATCGACCAGCCCATCCACCAGATGCCGCCAGCCAATCGCCATGCCCTGGCCCGCGATGGCAGCCTGGATCAACAACGTGTAGTTGTCGAACCGTAGCTGCCCCGCAGGCGGTGCGCTGGTCACCCCTAAGCCGCGAAATACACCTGCCCAGTCGAACCACCGGCTGGCCTGTTCACCCTTGAGGTGCAGCAGCGGCAAGCGCTGCAAGGCCGCAGCAGACAAGGGTTTGCCATGGATCAGACGAGGGCTGCATACCGGGAAAACTTCCTCGTCGAACAGCCAACGGCTCTCGCCTTGATGAAAACGCCCATCGCCGAACAGCACCGCCACGTCGATATCCGGGCGCAACATGCCTTGGCTTCGCTCACCTGTCACCAGGCTCACATCGACCTGAGGATACGCTTCATGAAAGCGCTGCAGTCGGGGCATCAACCAGAACGCAGCGAATGCAAAATCCGTTGCCACCTGCAGGACTTCACGCTGTGTGCGCCCGCTTGCGCGGGCCACGCCATCGTCCATGGTGTGCAGCCCCTGGCCGACATATTCCAACAACACCTGGCCCGCTTCGGTCAGCTCGATGCCCCGGTAGATACGGTCGAACAGCCGCGTGCCCAGCTGCGCCTCCAGGCGTTTTATCTGCTGACTGATCGCCGGCTGCGTGGTGCCCAGCTCCAAGGCAGCTGCCGTAAAGCTGCGCAAGCGCGCGGCGGCCTCGAACACGCGCAACGTATCCAACGACAATCCCGCAAGGTGCTCGAACATAAGCCTGGCTAATCCCACACATTGCCCGACAGGGGCTTTACCCCCGTTATGCACCGCCTCATCGTGGTAGGCAAGCATTCCGCATAACCTTCAACGATGGAAGCTTGCATGAAACGCCCTAATATCCTGTTCATCATGGCCGACCAGATGGCAGCGCCGCTGCTGCCCATCTACGCTGACTCACCCCTTCAAATGCCTCACCTCACTCGCCTGGCCGCTCAGGCCGTGGTGTTCGATTCGGCTTACTGCAACAGCCCGCTGTGCGCGCCCTCGCGCTTCACCCTCGTCAGCGGTCAGCTCCCCAGCCGCATTGGGGCCTATGACAATGCAGCAGATTTCCCCGCCGATATCCCCACCTACGCCCATTATCTGCGCCGCCTGGGTTACCGAACGGCACTGTCAGGCAAGATGCACTTCTGTGGGCCTGATCAATTGCACGGCTACGAGGAACGCCTGACCAGTGATATCTACCCGGCCGACTACGGCTGGGCCGTGAACTGGGATGAGCCTGACGTGCGACCAAGCTGGTACCACAACATGTCCTCGGTGCTGCAGGCAGGGCCATGCGTGCGTACGAACCAGCTGGATTTCGACGAGGAAGTAGTGTTCAAGGCGCGTCAGTATTTGTATGACCATGTCCGTGAAAACGACGGCCGTCCGTTCTGTCTGACAGTGTCCATGACCCACCCCCACGACCCTTACACCATTCCCAAACGCTACTGGGATCGCTACGAAGGTGTGGATATTCCGTTGCCCAGGCACACCGATAGCCAGGCGTCACTCGATCCCCACTCCCAGCGATTGCTCAAGGTCTACGACCTTTGGAACAAACCGCTTCCTGTGGACAAAATCCGCGATGCTCGGCGGGCCTACTTCGGCGCATGCAGCTATATCGACGACAATATCGGTCAATTGCTGCAAACCCTCGAGGAATGCAACCTCGCCGACGATACTTTGATCGTGTTCTCGGGCGACCATGGCGACATGCTGGGTGAGCGTGGCCTCTGGTACAAGATGCACTGGTTCGAGATGTCAGCCCGTGTACCGCTACTGATCCATGCCCCGCAGCGCTTCGCGCCCGGACGCGTGAGTGCGTCCGTCTCGACCTGCGACTTGCTGCCCACCCTGGTCGAGTTGGCAGGTGGGGCTGTGGATAAATCCCTTCACCTGGATGGCCGCTCTCTGCTTGGTCATTTGCAAGGGCAGGGCGGTCACGACGAGGTCATTGGTGAATACATGGCCGAGGGTACCGTCGGCCCGCTCATGATGATTCGCCGTGGTTCCTACAAGTTCGTGTACAGCGAGGACGACCCCTGTCTACTCTATGACCTGAGCCGCGACCCGTACGAGCGGGAGAATCTGGCTACCAGCCCGGATCATCAGGCATTGATGCAGGCGTTCGTCACCGAGGCGCGCCAGCGCTGGGACATACCCGGCCTGCGCCAGCAAGTGCTGGCCAGCCAGCGACGTCGCCGTCTGGTGGCCCAGGCACTGGCCATTGGCAAGTTGAGCAGCTGGGACCACCAACCTTGGGTGGACGCCAGTCAGCAGTACATGCGCAACCACATCGATCTTGATGACCTTGAGCGCAAGGCACGTTATCCACAGCCCGCCCCACTGGATTGAAAAGAGAGCCCGCCATGCATACGTTCGCTGCTACCTTGTTCGCGCTAGCCGTCAGCCTGGGCACACTGAGCGCCCAGGCCGCCGATGACAACGCGCAGTGCTCAACCGTCAAGCTGGCCGACCCTGGGTGGAGTGACATCGCCACCACCAACGCAGTGGCCCGCCTGCTGCTTGAACCCCTGGGGTACCAGGTCAAGGTGGACAGCCTGGCGGTGCCGATCATCTATGGCGGGCTCAAGGACGGCCAGGTCGATGCCTTTCTTGGAAGCTGGATGCCTGCGCACCAAGGCTTCCATGACAAATTCGTCGCCAACGGGGATGTGCAGCAGCTCTCGCGCAATCTGCAAGGAACCGAATTCACCCTGGCGGTGCCGGACTACGTGTGGAATGGCGGGGTACGCGATTTCGCAGACCTGAACAAGCACGCCGATCAGTTTGGCAGGAAGCTCTACGGCATTGGCTCAGGCGCGCCGGCCAACCTCTCGCTGCAAGCGATCATCAAGGATGATGCCTTCGGCCTGGGCAAATGGAAGCTGGTGGAGTCCAGTGAGCAGGCCATGCTGGCCCAGGTGGACAGAGCGGTCAAGAAACAGCAGTACATTGTCTTCCTCGGCTGGACGCCTCACCCCATGAACGTGAAGCTGAACATGCATTACTTGACCGGTGGAGAGAAGTGGTTCGGCAGCAAAGGCGACGTGTTCACGCTGACACGCAAGGGTTATCCACAAGCCTGCCCGAACGCGGCAAAGTTGCTGAGCAACTTGAGCTTCACGCTGGACATGGAAAACACCATCATGGCCGAGGTTGTGGATAAGAAGATCAGCTTCGACGATGCCGCCAAGGCCTGGGTGAGAGCACATCCCGAAGCACTGGATGGTTGGCTGACCGGCGTGACCACCAAAGAGGGTGCGGACGCCGTCGCGGCCGTAAAAAGAACGCTGTAACGCGTTAATGGAGAGCGGGTCTGTCTGCGGTTGATTCGTGAAACAGATCGCTTCTCCAGAACAGACCCATTCGGGGGATTTTGACCGCACTATGCATCGCCTCATACGCCTGCTGCCCTTTCTGGGCTGGCTGCCGCGCCAGACGCGCCACAGTTTGCGTCAGGACCTGCTGGTGGGTTTGAGCGGCGCCATCCTTGCGCTGCCGCAATCCATCGCATACGCCCTGATCGCCGGCCTGCCAGCAGCATATGGGCTGTACGCGGCCATCGTCCCCGTGCTGGTCGCCTGCCTGTGGGGATCCTCCTGGCACCTGATCTGCGGGCCGACGGCGGCCATTTCCATCGTGCTATACGCCAGTGTCAGCCCGTTGGCGGTAGCAGGAAGCGATGACTACATCACCCTTGTGCTGCTGCTGACCTTTCTGGGAGGTGTCTTCCAGCTACTGCTGGGGCTTTTGCGTTTCGGGGCCCTGGTCAATTTCGTCTCGCATTCGGTAGTGATCGGCTTCACCCTTGGGGCCGCCGTGGTCATCGCGCTGGGGCAGCTGCCCAACCTGCTTGGGCTGGACTTGCCCAGCCAGGCCACCGCCTTGAAGACGGCTCAAGACCTGGCCAGCCATGCCGGTGAGATGGACGTGCCGTCCTTGATACTGGGAGCGCTCACCGTGGTAATGGGCATAGCGCTGAAACTATGGCGTCCCCGCTGGCCCAGCCTGTTGATAAGCCTGTTGGCCGTCAGCCTGCTGGCGTGGCTGCTGCCCGGCGTGTTCGGGCACGTGCCGCGTGTACCGGCGTTCGAGGGGCGCCTGCCCCCCTTGAGTGCCGTGCCGCTGCTGGACGTGGACCTGATACTGCGCCTGCTCCCCAGCGCCGTGGCCGTTGGCATGCTGGGGCTGGTGACCAGCTTGTCCATCGCACGTTCGTTGTCTGCGCGCTCCGAGCAACTGATTGACGCCGACCAGGAAATACGTGCCCAAGGGCTCTCCAACATCGTCGGTGCGTTCTTTTCCGGCTACCTCTCATCGGGCTCGTTCACCCGATCGGGCCTGAACTATGACGCAGGCGCACGCTCGCCCATGGCCGGCGTGTTCTCGGCGCTGTGGGTAGCGGTGTTCGCTGTCGCCGGTGCCGGCCTGATCGCGCACCTGCCGATTCCGGCGATGGCAGGCAGCATCCTGTTGATTTGCTGGGGGCTGGTTGATCGCAAGGCCATCGGCGCATTGCTGCGTGTCAGCCGTGCCGAGTTCGCGGTCATGGCGCTGACGGCAGCGGCCACCTTGCTCTTGGAATTACAGACGGCCATCTATGCCGGTGTGCTGGTTTCCCTGTTCTTCTACCTCAAGCGCACCTCGCGCCCGCGGATTCACCAGAGCCGCGAAGGCGATGCGGACATCTTGCGTGTAGGCGGGTCGATCTTCTTCGGTGCTGCGCATTACCTGCAAGTACGCCTGCAAGGCTGCCAAGGCCCGCAGGTGGTCATGGATGCGCGGCAGGTGAACTTCATCGACTATTCAGGGGTGGACATGCTGCACCGCGAGGCGAGGCGGCTGGCGCGAACAGGCGGTAGCCTGACCTTGCGCGGCGCCAGGCCACAGGTGATCGAAGAGCTGCACAAGCTCGAGGGCCCGGCGCGTTGCCCAATCCGGTTCGAGGACTGAGCAGCCACACCCAGCGCCGCTCAGTAGCCCAGCTGGCGGTCAGCCCCGCGCCAGTTGGCGGCGCAGTTCAGCGAGAACCGGTGCAGTGTCCGGCCGCACGCCGCGCCACACATAAAAGGCTTCGGCTGCTTGTTCGGCCAGCATCCCCAGACCGTCCAGCACCTTGGCGGCGCCATGTTGGGCGGCCCACTGGCAGAACGGCGTTGGCGCCTTGCCATACATCATGTCGTAGCACACCGTGCGCCCGGGTTCGATCAGGCTGCTGGCAATCGGTGGCAGCTCACCGGCCAGGCTGGCCGAGGTTGCATTGATGATCAGGTCCACTGGCTCTTGCAACCAGGCGAACCCACTGGCCACCACCGGCCCCAGTTCATCGAACGCCTCGGCCAGGCGTTCGGCCTTCTCCACCGTGCGGTTGGCGATCACCAGTGACTGCGGGTTGTGTGCCAGCAGCGGCTCCAGCACCCCGCGCACGGCGCCGCCGGCACCGAGGACAAGGATGCGTTTACCTGCCAGTTCAACGCCGGCATTGACGGTGAGGTCACGGACCAGCCCCGCGCCGTCGGTGTTGTCACCCTGCAAGGTACCGTCGGCCAGCTTGCTGAGCGTGTTCACCGCACCTGCGCGACGTGCGCGCGGGGTAAGGCTGTCGCACAGGCGATAGGCTTCTTCCTTGAATGGCACGGTAACGTTGCCACCGCTGCCTTGCTTGAAGAAGCCGCGCGCGCAGTCACTGAAGTCATCCAGCGGCGCCAGCAGCGTGGCGTACTCCAGCTCCTGGCCGGTCTGTTCGGCGAACAGGCGATGAATCAGCGGCGACTTGCTGTGGCCGATCGGGTTGCCAAAAACGACGTACTGGTCCATGACGGCTCCTTGAATGGTTACAGGCTTACTGGCCGAGCCAGTCACGGTCTTGCAGGAAGTACTCGGTCAGCCGTGCCTCTTCGCTGCCTGGCGCGGGTTTCCAGTCGTAGCCCCACCGTACCTGCGGTGGCAGCGACATGAGGATGGACTCGGTGCGCCCACCAGACTGCAGCCCGAATAGCGTGCCACGGTCATAGACCAGGTTGAACTCGACGTAGCGGCCCCGGCGAAACTCCTGGAATTCCCGTTGCTGTGGGGTATAGGCCGTCCCTTTTCGGCGCTGCACGATGGGCAGGTACGCGTCGATGTAGGCGTCGCCGATGGCACGGATGAAGGCGAAGCAGGTATCGAAGTCCCACTCGTTCAAGTCATCGAAGAACAGCCCGCCGATGCCACGGGGCTCACCCCGGTGCTTGAGATGGAAATACCGGTCGCACCAGGCCTTGTAGCGTGGGTACACATCGGCGCCGAAGGGGGCGCAGGCCTGTTCAGCGATTCGATGCCAGTGCACGCAGTCTTCCTCCACGCCGTAATACGGCGTCAGATCGAAGCCACCGCCGAACCACCAGACCGGCTCTTCGCCTTCCTTCTCAGCGATGAAAAACCGAACGTTGGCGTGGGAAGTAGGCACGTGCGGGTTGTGCGGGTGGATCACCAGCGACACCCCAAGCGCCTGGAAACCGCGCCCAGCCAACTCCGGCCGATGGGCGCTGGCCGAAGGCGGCAACCCGGTGCCGAACACATGGGAGAAATTCACCCCGCCTTTCTCGATGACGGTGCCTTCGCCGATCACCCGCGTACGGCCCCCGCCACCGGCTTCGCGCACCCAGGCGTCCTCGACGAAGCGGGCGCCGCCGTCTTCGCGTTCCAGGGCTGAGCAGATGCGGTCTTGCAAATCGAGCAGATAGGCTTTCACAGCCTCGGTTCGGCTAATCATCGGGTCACCAGGAGCGGGCAGGAAACAAGTGGCACGTAGCATAACACCGCCTGCCAGCGCCCCGCAGTTGACGGCAGTCAAGCAAAGGCGTCCGATAGAAGCCCCTTTCCCGATCCCCAATCCAGGAGTACGAGATGGCCAAGCGTATCCAGTTCAACCAGCACGGCGGCCCCGAAGTGCTGCAGTGGGTGGACTTCGAACCCGCCGACCTTGGGCCTCAGCACGTGCGCGTGCGCAACCATGCTGTGGGCTTGAACTTCATCGATACCTATTTCCGCAGCGGGTTGTACGCGCCGCCGTCCCTGCCTTCGGGCCTGGGCACCGAAGGCGCAGGGGTGGTCGAGGCCGTGGGCCAGGGCGTGTCACGGTTGAAGGTCGGCGACCGTGTGGCGTATGGCGGGGGCCCATTGGGCGCCTATGGCGAGGTGCACACGCTGCCTGAGGCCAACCTGGTCAAATTGCCAGAGGCCATCAGCTTCGAGCAGGCTGCCGCCGTCATGCTCAAGGGCATGACCGTGCAGTACCTGCTCAAGCAGACCTACGCTGTGCAGCCTGGCGATGTGATCCTGTTCCATGCGGCCGCAGGCGGCGTTGGTTCGCTGGCCTGCCAGTGGGCAAAAGCGCTGGGCGCCAAGCTCATCGGCACCGTGAGCTCTGCCGAAAAGGCCGAGCGGGCCAAGGCCTTGGGCGCCTGGGCCACCATCGACTACAGCCACGAGGATGTCGCCAAACGGGTGCTGGAGCTGACCGACGGCAAGAAATGCCCAGTCGTGTATGACGGCGTGGGTGCCGACACCTGGCTGACGTCGCTCGATTGCCTGCAACCGCGGGGGTTGATGGTGAGCTTCGGCAATGCCTCGGGCGCGGTGAGTGGGGTGAACCTGGGGATTCTGGCGCAGAAGGGCTCGCTGTACGTCACTCGGCCGACGCTGGCGACTTACGCCAACAACGCCGAGAACACCCAGGCCATGGCCGATGACCTCTTTGCCATGATTGCCAGCGGCCAACTGACGGTGGATATCCAGCAACGCTACCCGCTCAGCGAAGCGGCCAAGGCCCAGAGCGAGCTGTCGGCGCGGCGGACCGTGGGGTCTACTATTTTGTTGCCTTGATTGGCAGAAGGTCGCGTTATGGCGACCAGATGCTTGCCTTGGTTTTTGCAGTGTTGCGCAGATCGAGCGCCGCCCACGCGGCGCTTCGCGGGACAAGCCCGCTCCTACATCCGTTGCAACGCGACCACGCCTGTAAGTCCATGGTTGTCAGCCTTGCTGGCATGACTGGATTTCAAGGCGGGCATTGATGCCGCCGCCTGCCTCAAGCCATACACCAAGGCGGGCAACCATGGCCTGACAGGTTCGGCACGTTGCAACAAATGTGGGAGCGGGCTTGTCCCGCGAAGCGCCGCGCGGGCGGCGCTCGATCTCACAGGCGCTAAAAACTAAAGGCGGACACCTGTCAGCCCTCACACCTTCTTCTGCGACGGCGGATTCGACTCGATGCCATTCAAGATGGCCTCGACCACGCCTTCTGCCATTTCAACGGCGTGCAGATTGGACCAGAACAGGCCACGACCTTCTTCGCGCATATGGTCCAGGGCTTTGTAGCCGGCTTCGTACGCACTGCGCAGATACAGGGCGACATGCACCAGGGCGTCTTCAGCGGAGATGTCTGGGTTAACCGCAAACAGCGGCCGGTGACCTGCGTCGCAGCGGCCGAATGGGTGGGTGGAAGTTGAAGGAAGGGGTGGATCAGGGACTATTTTTTTCATTGGAAAATGCTCCTAACGCCGCCACGTACCACTACCACGCGAATAGGTGGCGACTGTACGCGGGGTGGTAGACCCGGGCATTTTCCAATCCAGGCAGGCTCGAAAGCCTCCCACGCACAGTCGCCATAGACTGTCATAGAAAGAATGCATCCGGGCTACCACACCCGATCGCCAAGGTATTTGGCGACAGCTGAAGCCTATGGGGAGAGGTTCCTACTGAGAAGGTGATGGCAGGGGACGCGGCTCGTAGGATATTTCCCAAACCGAATATCAAACAACCGCCTTGGCAAAAATCAGAAAAAACCAAGGGGTCATGAGGGGGATGGCTCAGGCGCTCGGCCCAAGCCTGGTCAGCAGATGCCTCAACCCGGCCGTACTACCTCGCCGGTAGCCAGATTGCGAATCAGGCTCGGGTTCTTCCGCCCACCCAACGCCCCGCCCAGTACCAGATCCAGTTGCCCATGGAAGTACTGCTCCACCCGCAGCCGGGTCTTCGCCGCAGGGCGCCCGCCAGGGTTGCACGACGTGGAGATCAGCGGCCCGACCAATGCGCACAGCTCGCGTACCACCGGGTGGTCGCTGACGCGAAGCGCTACGGTGTCGTGCTGCCCGGTCACCCATTCAGGCAGTAGATCCTGATGCGGCACCAGCCAGGTGTTGGGCCCAGGCCAGGTGCTGGCCATTCGGTCGATCCAGTCTTCGGGGAAGTCTTCGAACAGGAAGTCGAACTGGCGGATGTTGTCGGCGACCAGGATCAACCCTTTATCCACAGGCCGCGACTTCAGTGCCAGCAGCCGATAGACCGCATCCTCGTTCCATGGGTCGCAGCCCAGGCCCCAGACCGCCTCCGTCGGGTAGGCGATCACTGCGCCTGCCCGGATCTCACGTGCGGCTTGTTGCACACGAAAACTGCTCACCATCGATGTTTCTCCACTGGGAATGTTGCCTGGGCGCAGTTTACTCAGCCCGAGCGGGCAAACCAACGCCCCGCTTGATTGCTGACCCGGCCATCGAGCTCCAGTTCGGTGAGCTGCGCCAGCACCTCTGCCAGCGGCTGCTCACTGCAATGGGCCAGGCTTTCGGTGGTCTGCGGTGCAGCGTGCAATAGCGCCAGCAGCGGGTGATCGAACGTGTCCGCAGGGGCCGGGGGCAGGTTCTGCCAGCCTTGCAGGGTTTCGAGTATCTGCCCGACGCTTTCGACGAGCAGTGCGCCGTCGCGGATCAGCTGGTGACAACCCTTGGCGCCGGGATGGTGAATGGAGCCTGGAATGGCATAGACCTCCCGGCCCTGCTCGGCGGCGAGCCGCGCCGTGATCAGCGAGCCACTGGCCAAGCTGGCCTCGACCACCAGCACACCCAACGAAAGACCGCTGATGATGCGGTTGCGCCGGGGGAAGTTAGCCGGCAGCGGCCCGGCGTTGAGCGGGTACTCCGACACCAGTGCACTGCCGTTGTCGATCATCGCCTCGGCCAACTGCTTGTGCCGCTGTGGATAAAGTTTTTCGAGCCCTGTGCCCAGTACGCCTATCGTGGCCCCTCCAGCCTGCAGCGCGGCGCGGTGAGCGGCGCCATCAATGCCTACTGCCAGGCCGCTGGTGACGACGAAGCCTGCCTGGGCAAGGTACCTGGCAAACGCTCCAGCCGTGTCCACCGCCGGCGGCGTCGCGCGGCGGCTGCCCACGATCGCCAACTGCGGGCGGCTGAGCAGCGATGCGTTCCCCGTCACGAACAGCAGCGGCGGGGCATCGGCGATTTCGGCGAGCAGCGGGGGGTAGTCTGGGCTGTCCCACATCAGCAATTGCTGGCCCGGACGCTCTAGCCAGCGCATTGCGGCACTGGCCGCATCCCGCACTTCAGGGCTGCGCCTTGCATCGATACTGGCATGGGGAATGCCCAGTGCGCGCCAGGCCGAGCCGGGGGCACTGAGCGCCGATGAGGCACTTCCGAAGGCCTCGATCAGCGTAGAAAAGCGTCGCAAGCCGGTCTCGGGAAGGCAATGCAGGCGCAAGCGCGCCTCCAGTTCCGCAGGTGGGCAAGTGGATAAGGAGCAATCAGACATCGGCAATCATCCTTGATGCAAAACGGTTGATTCAGGCTGCGCAACCTGTGGATAACTCTGTGAGTAACACTTTGAAAAGCTGTCCATTGGCTGGGGGCTATCACGCCAATAGTCACCCTAGACGAGCTTGCCAGGTGCCGAAGTCCGCGTTTCCCTTTATTATGTGTGTTCAGTTTTCAACCAAACGCACAGTGACTGCCTGACCTTATGGCCATTTTGAACATTCTCGAATTCCCGGACCCGCGCCTGCGCACCATCGCCAAACCGGTGACGGCGTTCGACGACGCCCTGCGCCAGCTGATCGACGACATGTTTGAAACCATGTACGAAGCCCCTGGCATCGGCCTGGCTGCGACCCAGGTCAACGTGCACCAGCAAGTCGTGGTGATGGACCTCAGCGAAGACCGCAGCGAGCCACGCGTCTTCATCAACCCGTCGGTCGAGGAACTGACCGATGACATGGGCCAGTACCAGGAAGGCTGCCTGTCGGTGCCGGGCTTCTACGAGAACGTAGACCGGCCCCTGCGTGTCAGGGTCAAGGCCCAGGATCGCGACGGCACACCGTTCGAGCTGGAATGCGAAGGCCTGCTGGCGGTGTGCGTGCAGCACGAATTCGATCACCTCAATGGCAAGCTGTTCGTCGACTACCTGTCGCAGCTCAAGCGGGATCGAATCAAGAAGAAGCTGGAAAAACAGCACCGCCAGCAAGCCTGATTCCCACCTTCCAGAAGGCTTGCTCCGGCAAGCCTTTTTCTTTTTGCAGCGAGAACACCATGCGCATCGTCTTTGCAGGCACTCCCGAGTTTGCCGCCGAACACCTCAAGGCCCTGCTCGACAGCCCTTACGAAGTCGTGGCCGTCTACACGCAGCCCGATCGCCCGGCAGGCCGCGGTCAAAAGCTGATGCCCAGCGCCGTCAAGGCGCTGGCCGTAACCCATGACATCCCGGTGATGCAGCCGCCGAGCCTGCGCAATGCCGAGGCCCAGGCACAATTAGCAGCATTGGAACCCGACCTGATGGTCGTGGTTGCCTACGGCCTGATCCTGCCCCAGGCGGTGCTCGACATCCCGCGCCTTGGCTGCATCAACAGCCATGCGTCCCTGCTGCCACGCTGGCGCGGGGCGGCCCCGATTCAGCGGGCCGTGCAGGCGGGCGATGCCGAAAGCGGCGTAACCGTCATGCGCATGGAAGCGGGCCTGGACACCGGCCCCATGCTGCTCAAGGTCGTCACCCCGATCAACGCCATTGATACCGGCGGCAGCCTGCACGATCGCCTGGCGCAAATGGGACCGCCGGCCGTCATCCAGGCCATCGCCGGGCTGGCCGATGGCACCTTGCACGGCGAGGTACAGGACGATGCCCTGGCCACCTATGCGCACAAGCTGAACAAGGACGAGGCGCGTCTGGACTGGTCGCTGCCCGCTGAACAGCTGGAGCGCCTGATCCGGGCATTCAACCCCTGGCCGATTTGCCACAGCACGCTCGACGGGGAAACCGTGAAGGTGCTGGGTGCGTGCCTGGCCACAGGGCAGGGCGCACCCGGTGAAATCCTGGCGGCCAGCAAAGACGGCCTGGTGGTGGCTTGCGGCGAGCAGGCGCTCAGCCTGACCCGCCTGCAGTTGCCTGGCGGTAAAGCCTTGGCCTTCGCTGACCTGTTCAACAGCCGCAAAGAGAAATTCACGCCAGGCAAGGTGCTCGGCCAATGAACCCACGCCTGGCTGCCGCCCGTGCCCTTGCCGCTGTGCTCAGCGGCAAGGCCTCCCTGAACAGCTCCCTGCCCGCGCAACTGGACAAGGTCGAGGACCGCGACCGCGGGCTGACCCAAGACCTGGCCTTTGGTACCGCGCGTTGGCAGCCGCGCCTGGACCTGCTGGCAGCGCAGCTGTTGCAAAAGCCCTTCAAGGCCGCCGATGCCGACGTGCAGGCATTGTTGCTGATTGGCTTGTACCAGTTGTTCTATACACGCATCCCGGCTCACGCCGCCATTGGTGAAACCGTAGGCTGCGCCGACAAGCTGAAAAAACCCTGGGCCAAGGGGCTGCTGAACGCCGTGCTGCGCCGTGCTCAGCGCGACGGCGAAGCGATGCTGGCCGACATGGAGCGCGACCCTGTGGTGCGCACGGCGCACCCACGCTGGCTGCAGAAGGCGCTCAAGGCCTTCTGGCCGGATCAGTGGGAAGCCATCTGCGCCGCCAACAATGCGCACCCGCCGATGATCCTGCGCGTCAACCGCCGCCACCACAGCCGCGACGGCTATCTGAAGCTGCTCGCCGATGCAGGCGTCCAGGCCCAGGCCTGCGCGTACAGCCGTGACGGTATCGTGCTGGCCGAACCGCGGGACGTACGCGGTCTGCCAGGCTTTGCCGAGGGCTGGATCAGCGTCCAGGACGAAGCCGCGCAACTGGCCGCCGACCTGCTGGACCTGGCGCCCGGTCAACGCGTGCTCGACGCATGCTGCGCCCCTGGGGGCAAGACCTGCCATGTGCTTGAAGCCCAAGCCGGGCTCTCTCACGTGGTGGCCATCGACCTTGAAGCCAAGCGCCTGGTACGCGTGCGGGAAAACCTCGACCGCCTGAAGCTCGACGCCGAGCTGATCGCCTGCGATGCCCGCGACACGGCCAGCTGGTGGGACGGCAAACCGTTCCAGCGCATCCTGCTGGACGCGCCTTGCTCGGCGACTGGCGTAATCCGTCGTCATCCAGACATCAAGCTCACCCGCCAGGCCGAAGACATCGCGCCGCTGGCGGCCTTGCAAGGCGAGTTGCTCGATGCCCTGTGGCCGACATTGGAGGTGGGCGGCATGCTCCTGTACGCCACCTGCTCCAGCCTCCCGACCGAGAATACCGAGGTCATCGGCGCGTTCCTGGCACGCACGCCAGGCGCACGCGAGCTGGACCTGGCCACCGAAGCGGGCCTGCGCCAGGCGCATGGACGCCAGTTGTTGGCTCAGGAAGGCGGCCACGACGGTTTCTACTATGCCAAGCTGATCAAGATTGCCGCCTCGCGCGGTTGAGCACACTGGAGAGTAGCGGATGAAGATCATCATCCTGGGCGCCGGCCAGGTGGGCGGGACGCTTGCAGAGCACCTGGCCAGCGAGGCCAACGACATCACCGTGGTCGACACCGATGGCGACCGCCTGCGCGACCTGGGTGATCGCCTGGATATCCGCACCGTGCAGGGGCGCGGGTCGCTGCCGACGGTGTTGCGCCAGGCCGGCGCCGAGGACGCCGACATGCTGGTTGCCGTGACCAACAGCGACGAGACCAACATGGTCGCGTGCCAGGTGGCCTACTCGCTGTTTCACACACCGACCAAGATCGCCCGGGTGCGCGAGTCGGCCTACCTGACCCGTGAAGAGCTGTTCGACAACGACCACATTCCGGTCGATGTGCTGATCAGCCCGGAGCAGGTCGTCACCCACTACATCAAGCGCCTGATCGAACAGCCCGGTTCGTTGCAGGTGATCGACTTCGCCCAGGGCAAGGCGCAGCTAGTGGCCGTGAAGGCCTATTACGGCGGCCCGCTGGTCGGCCAGCAGCTGCGCCAGATACGCGCGCACATGCCCAATGTGGAAACCCGGGTGGCGGCGATCTTCCGCCGTGACCGTTCGATCACACCGCGCGGTGATACGGTGATCGAGGCCGATGACGAGGTGTTCTTCATCGCCGCCAAGAAGGACATCCGGGCGGTCATGGGCGAGCTGCGCCGTATCGATGAAACCAACAAGCGTGTCGTCATCGCCGGCGGCGGGCAGATAGGCGAGCGCCTGGCCGAAGCCATCGAAAGCCGCTACCAGGTGAAGATCATCGAGATGAACCCGGCACGCTGCCGGTACCTGTCCGATACGCTGGACAGTACCGTGGTGCTGCAGGGCAGCGCATCGGATAAAGACCTGATGCTGGAAGAGAACATCGCCGACACCGATATCTTCCTGGCCCTGACCAACGATGACGAAGCCAACATCATGTCGTCCCTGCTGGCCAAGCGCCTGGGTGCGCGCAAGGTCATGACGATCATCAACAACCCGGCCTATGTGGACCTGGTGCAGGGCGGTGAAATCGACATCGCCATCAGCCCGCAATTGGCCACCATCGGTACCTTGCTGGCGCATGTGCGCCGTGGCGATATCGTGAGCGTGCACTCGCTGCGTCGTGGTGCAGCCGAAGCCATCGAGGCTGTGGCCCACGGTGATGCGAAGTCGAGCAAGGTGGTGGGCAAGGCGATCGAGGACATTACCCTGCCCCCGGGGACGACCATCGGTGCCATCATTCGCCACGACAGTGTGCTGATCGCGCACGACACGACAGTCATCGAATCAGGTGACCATGTGATCCTGTTCGTTGTGGACAAGAAACACATTCGGGATGTGGAGAAGCTGTTCCACGTCGGCTTGAGTTTCTTCTAGGAGGCAGGACATGCGCCAATCGTTGGAAAAGATGCTGGCCAAGGGTGTGGATAACCCGTTGTTGCGCTTTGGCCTGGGCAAGGCGTGGCTCGACGAAGGCGATGGTGCCCAGGCTGCCGTGCACCTGGCTCGCTGTGTCGAGCAGGACCCCACCTATTCGGCAGCCTGGAAGCTGTTGGGCAAGGCCTACCAGTTACTAGGGGACCTGCCAGCGGCGCGCAAGGCCTGGGAAGATGGCATCGCGGCGGCGCAGGCCCATGGCGACAAGCAGGCCGAGAAAGAAATGACGGTGTTTCTCAAGAAACTCGACAAACGCTGAGTGCGCTGTCGCCGACACGTCGGCTGCCAGACAGCCGCTGCCGGCGATGCGCGCCTCAATACCAGCGCGCCTCACCCGCCGGACGCTTCTTGAAGCGCTTCATGCTCCACATGTACTGGCTGGGATACTCGCGCACATAGCGCTCGACCACCTTGCTCATCGCGGCCGCCGACTCGTTCACGTCGGTGCTGTACATCGCCTCCGGCGCGGCTTCCAGAAACACCTTGAAGCCTGACCCGTCAGGCAGGCGCAGGGCATGCAGGAAAACCCCGACTGCCTTGCCGCCGGCGAGCATGTTCGGCACGAACTTGCTGGTCAGCGCTTCAGTGCCCAGGAAGGGAACGAATACACCCGCCGATTCGGCCGGCTCGGGATCGGCCGGGATGCCGACCTGGCCGCCGCGCCGAACTTCCTTGATCACGCTGAGGATGCCTTCCTTGGTCGAAGGCGCCACACGGTTGCCCATCTGCACACGCTGCTCGCGCAGCAGGTCGTCCACCGCCTTGAGTTTGGGGGGCCGGTAGAAAATGATCGGCTTGCACTGGTTGCAGTAGAAGTGGTTCAGCACTTCCCAATTGCCCAAATGGCTGGTGATGCCCACAACGCCCTTTCCAGAAGCCAGGGCCTGCTCCAGCACTTCAAGCCCATGCACTTCCTTGACCAACTCCAACGAGCGGTGTGGAGGCCAGATCCAGGCGCAGGCGCTTTCGACGAAGGATTTGCCGATGTCCCGCAGGGCCTGGCCGACCAGTTGCTCACGGGCAACCGGGTCCATCTCGGGGAAGCATTTGGCCAGGTTGATGCGCACCACGTTGCGCGAGCCATTGGGTATTTTCCACATCAGCCAGCCGATGCCGGCCCCGACGCGTTGCACCGCACCCCAAGGCAACTTGGCGAACAGTCGCAGCACCCCGACCATCAGGGCGCCCTTGAACTTTTCCACAGGCGAGTTCCTTATTTCAGCAAGACGGGCATTGTAACCCTTCAGTGGGACAAGTCGGCGTAGCGATCACAGTCGGTGGTGTGGTCCATGACCATGCCGGTCGCCTGCATGAAGGCATAGCAGATGGTCGGGCCGACGAAGGTGAAGCCGGCTTTGCGCAACGCCTTGCTCATGGCTTGGGCTTGTTCGGTGACCGCCGGGACTTCGCTGCGGGTGCTGAAATGGTTGATCTTCGGGGCGCCACCGACGAACGACCACAGCCACTCGGCCGGGTTATCCACAGCCAGCCAGGCCTGGGCATTGCGCCTGGCAGCCTTGAGCTTGAGCCGATTGCGGATGATGCCGGCATCCTGCATTAACGCCTCGATGCGCTCGTCGCTCATCACCGCGAGTTTCGCAGGATCAAAACCCTCCAGCACTTCACGATAGCGCTCGCGCTTGCGCAGCACGGTGATCCAGGAAAGGCCTGCCTGGAACCCTTCGAGCAAAAGCATCTCGAACAGCAACGCCGGGTCACGCTGGGGCGTTCCCCATTCCTGGTCATGGTAGGCCTGGTACAACGGATCGTCGGTACACCAAAAGCAGCGTGGCATAAGGCTCCAATGAGTAGAGGGCGAGGCGAATCAGGTTATACTCCCGCTCTTTACATCCGCATCCCCAGATACAGGTGAATTTCGTGAGCCAGCCTACGCCAGCCGTGCGTACCTTCCAAGACCTGATCCTCGCCCTGCAGAACTACTGGGCCGAGCAAGGTTGTGTGGTGCTTCAGCCCTACGATATGGAAGTAGGCGCCGGCACCTTCCACACCGCCACCTTCCTGCGCGCGGTGGGTCCAGAAACCTGGAACGCCGCCTACGTGCAGCCAAGCCGTCGCCCTGCCGACGGGCGGTACGGCGAAAACCCCAACCGCCTGCAGCACTATTATCAATTCCAGGTAGTGCTCAAGCCCAACCCGGCCAACTTCCAGGAGCTGTACCTCGGCTCGCTGAAAGCCATCGGTCTGGACCCGCTGGTGCACGATATTCGCTTCGTCGAAGACAACTGGGAATCGCCAACCCTCGGGGCCTGGGGCCTGGGCTGGGAAATCTGGCTCAATGGCATGGAAGTGACTCAGTTCACCTACTTCCAGCAGGTCGGTGGTATCGAGTGCTACCCGGTGACCGGTGAAATCACCTATGGTCTGGAGCGCCTGGCCATGTACATCCAGGGCGTGGACTCGGTCTACGACCTGGTATGGGCCGATGGTCCGTTCGGCAAGGTCAGCTACGGCGACGTGTTCCACCAGAACGAAGTGGAGCAGTCGACCTACAACTTCGAGCACGCCAACGTCGAGAAACTGTTCGAGTTGTTCGACTTCTACGAAAGTGAAGCCAACCGCCTGATCAAGCTGGAACTGCCATTGCCGACCTATGAAATGGTCCTCAAGGCATCCCATACGTTCAACCTGCTCGATGCCCGCCGTGCCATCTCGGTGACCGAGCGCCAGCGTTACATCCTGCGGGTGCGCACCCTGGCCCGCGACGTGGCGCAAAGCTACCTGCAGGCCCGTGCGCGCATGGGCTTCCCGATGGCGACCCCCGAACTGCGTGACGAAGTGTTGGCTAAGCTGGAGGCTGCACAATGAGTGCTCAAGATTTCCTGGTAGAACTGGGCACCGAAGAGCTGCCACCCAAGGCCCTTGCGACCCTGGGCGACGCGTTCCTGGCCGGCATCGAAAAAGGCCTGCAAGCTGCAGGCCTGAACTACACCGGCAAATCGGTCTACGCCGCGCCGCGCCGCCTGGCCGTGCTGATCCGCCAACTCGATGTGCAGCAGCCTGACCGCAGCATCAACATCGACGGCCCGCCCCTGCAGGCGGCCTTCAACGCAGAAGGCGAGCCGACCCAGGCTGCACTGGGCTTTGCCAAGAAGTGCGGTGTGGAGCTGGCCGACATCGACCGTAGCGGCCCCAAGCTGCGCTTCTCCCAGCACATCCCCGGCAAAGCGACCGCGGGCCTGCTGCCGACCATCGTCGAAGACTCGCTCAACGACCTGCCTATCCCTAAACGCATGCGCTGGGCGGCAAGCCGTGAAGAGTTCGTGCGTCCGACCCAATGGCTGGTGATGCTGCTGGGCGATCAGGTGGTCGACTGCACCCTCTTGTCCCAGAAGGCCGGCCGCCAATCGCGCGGGCACCGCTTCCACCATCCGGAAAGCGTCACCATCAGCGCCCCGGCCAACTATGTCGAGGACATGCGCAAGGCCTATGTGCTGGCCGATTTCAGCGAGCGTCGCGACCTGATCGCCAAACGTACCGCCGAGCTGGCCATGCAGCAGGAAGGCACCGCCATCGTGCCACCCGCGTTGCTGGACGAAGTGACCGCGCTGGTGGAGTGGCCGGTACCGCTGGTGTGCTCGTTCGAAGAGCGTTTCCTGGAGGTGCCGCAAGAAGCCTTGATCACCACCATGCAGGACAACCAGAAGTACTTCTGCCTGCTCGACAGCGAAGGCAAGTTGCTGCCGCGCTTCATCACCGTGGCCAACGTCGAGAGCCGCGACCCCAAGCAGATCGTGCAGGGTAACGAAAAGGTCGTGCGTCCACGCCTGACCGACGCCGAGTTCTTCTTCAAGCAGGACAAGAAGCAACCGCTGGAAACCTTCAACGAGCGCTTGAAGAACGTGGTGTTCCAGGCCCAGCTGGGTACGGTCTATGACAAGGCCGAGCGGGTATCGAAACTGGCAGCGTTCATTGCGCCCCTGATTGGCGGCGATGCGCAACGGGCCGCGCGTGCCGGCTTGCTGTCCAAGTGCGACCTGGCTACGGAAATGGTCGGTGAGTTCCCAGAGATGCAAGGCGTCGCTGGCTACTACTACGCGCTCAACGACGACGAACCGCAGGATGTGGCGCTGGCGCTGAACGAGCAATACATGCCGCGCGGTGCAGGCGCCGAATTGCCTCAGACCCTGACCGGTGCTGCCGTCGCCATCGCCGACAAGCTCGATACCCTGGTGGGCATCTTCGGCATCGGCATGCTGCCCACCGGCAGCAAGGACCCGTACGCCCTGCGCCGCGCCGCACTGGGCGTGCTGCGCATCCTGATCGAGAAGCAGCTGGACCTGGACCTGACCGGTGCCGTGCAGTTCGCGGTCAAGCAGTACGGGGCCAAGGTCAAGGCTGCCGGGTTGGCTGACCAGGTGCTGGAGTTCATCTTCGACAGGCTGCGTGCCCGTTACGAAGACGAAGGCATCGACGTCGCCACTTACCTCTCGGTTCGCGCGCTTCAGCCAGGTTCCGCACTGGACTTCGATCAGCGCGTCCAGGCGGTCCAGGCCTTCCGCAAGCTGCCCGAAGCCGAGGCACTGGCCGCCGTCAACAAGCGCGTGTCGAACCTGTTGAGCAAGGCAGAAGGCGCCATCGCCGAACAGGTCGAGCCCAAGTACTTCGACAATGCCAACGAGTTCTCGCTGTACTCGGCCATCCAGCAAGCCGATCAGGCTGTGCAACCGATGGCTGCTGCACGTCAGTACAGCGAGTCGCTGGCGCGCCTTGCCGCCCTGCGTGATCCGGTCGATGCCTTCTTCGAGGCTGTGATGGTCAATGCCGAGGACGCCAAGGTACGTGCCAACCGATATGCCCTGCTCAGCCGTCTGCGTGGGCTGTTCCTGGGCGTGGCCGACATTTCGTTGCTGGGGTAAGCCTTGAAACTGCTGATTCTCGATCGTGACGGGGTCATCAACCAGGACTCCGACGCCTACATCAAGTCGCTGGATGAATGGGTGCCCATCCCTGGCGCCATCGAGGCGATCGCGCAGTTGAGCAAAGCGGGCTGGACGGTGGCCGTGGCCACCAACCAGTCCGGTATCGCCCGTGGCTATTACCCGCTCGCGACCCTTGAGGCCATGCATGCGCGCTTGCGCATGCTGGTGGCCGAGCAGGGCGGTGAGGTGGGGCATATCGTGTATTGCCCGCATGGCCCCGATGAAGGCTGCGATTGCCGCAAGCCCAAGCCGGGCCTGTTGCGGGCCATCGCCGAGCACTACCAGGCAAGCCTTGAGGGCATCTGGTTCGTGGGCGATAGCCAAAGTGACCTACAGGCTGCGCTGGCCGTCGATGCACAACCTGTTCTGGTAAAGACAGGCAAAGGCGAACGTACCCTTGAGAAGGGCGTTCCGGCTTCAACCCTGATTTATGACGATCTGGCTGCCATCGCCAGGGCACTTATCTAAACGGTGCGCCCTTGGGCGCACTTTTCTAAAAGCGGGCAGGTCCCGCAATGGTACAAACCACTATGTCGATCCTGCAGGCGATCAGAGTCTTTCTTTTTTACCTGCTGCTGGGTACCAGTTCGCTGCTCTGGTGCTCGCTGAGCTTCTTCATTGCGCCGTTTCTGTCGTTCCCCAAGCGCTACAAATTCATCAATGTGTACTGGTGCCGCTGCGCTA
The DNA here is from genome assembly GCF_006351945.1 of Pseudomonas sp. SWI7. Taxonomy (NCBI): domain Bacteria; kingdom Pseudomonadati; phylum Pseudomonadota; class Gammaproteobacteria; order Pseudomonadales; family Pseudomonadaceae; genus Pseudomonas; species Pseudomonas sp. SWI7. The sequence continues at coordinate 3,800,142 of NZ_CP040930.1, forward strand.
TTTTCCTGGCACGCGTCATCGTAGGCATCGATTACAAGATTACCGGCGCTGAAAACGTGCCAGCCGAGCCCTGTGTGATTTTGTCGAATCACCAGAGCACCTGGGAGACATTTTTCCTGTCTCAGTATTTCTCTCCGCTCAGCCAGGTGCTCAAGCGTGAGCTGCTGTATGTGCCGTTCTTCGGCTGGGCCATGGCCATGCTGCGTCCCATTGCCATCGACCGCGACAACCCCAAGGAAGCATTGCGCCAAGTGGCCAAGAAAGGCGATGAACTGCTCAAGCAGAAAACCTGGGTTCTGATCTTCCCGGAGGGCACACGCGTACCCTTTGGCACGGTGGGCAAGTTCTCCCGGGGCGGGACGGCGCTGGCGGTAAACGCTGGGCTCCCGGTGTTGCCCATTGCCCATAATGCGGGCAAGTACTGGCCGAAGAATGGGTGGGGCAAGCACGCTGGCACCATCGAAGTGGTGATCGGCGAACCCATGTACGCCAACGGCACAGGCCCTCGCGCCATTGCCGAGCTCAATGACCGCGCCCAGGCCTGGAACGAAGCCACCCAACGGGCCCTGGGCTCGCTTGCGCAGGTCGAAGAAAGCACGCAAGCCGAGGCCTGAGCGGCTTGTGGATAACATGTGAGCAAATTATGGATTAGCTGTTGCAAAAATAAGCTAACCCTATGAATTAGCTACATATTTACTCTTTGTTGATTTTTCCTAAAAACGTGCATAAGTTTTTTCACGGCATAAAAAAACCGGCTTTTAGAGCCGGTTTTTGTGGGGGTGGTTCAGCGAATCACACCTTGTCGATATCCACCTCCTTGGTCTCTTTGAGACAGAAGATGCCCACTATCAGGCTGATGCCCGTGACCAGTACCGGGTACCACAACCCGTAAAAGATATCGCCGGTGTAAACCACCAGGGCGAACGATACCGTGGGCAGGAAACCGCCGAACCAGCCATTACCGATGTGATACGGCAAGGACATGGAGGTGTACCGGATACGCGTAGGGAACAGCTCGACCATCACGGCAGCCAGCGGTCCGTAGGTCATCGTGGCGATCAGGATCATGGCCACGATCAACACCACCACCATCACGCTGTTGACTTGGGCCGGGTCAGCCTTGGCGGGGTACCCTGCCTGCTCGACCGCCGCGCGCATGGCCGCCTCGTCATAGCCATTGATGGTCTTGTCGCCGATGCTCACGACCACTTCGCTGCCGTCAACGCTTACCGAGCTATAGGGCAAGCCTTGCTTGACCAGGAAGGTCTTTACTTTGTCGCAGGGGCTATCAAAGCGCGCCTTGCCCACAGGGTCGAACTGGAAGGTGCAGCCTTTCGGGTCAGCGGTCACGACGATGGGGGCCTGGCGGCTGGCGGTGTCGATCTGCGGGTTGGCGTAGAAGCTAAGGGCCTTGAACAACGGGAAGTAGAGCACCGTGGCCAACAGCAGGCCCAGCATCAATATCGGTTTGCGCCCGATCCGATCGGACAGCCAGCCAAAGAACACGAAAAACGGCGCGCCGATCACGACGCTGATGATCAGCAAGGTGTTGGCCTGGGCCGGGTCCATCTTCAACATCTGGGTCATGAAGAACAGCACGTAGAACTGTGCCGTATAGAAGGTGACAGCCTGACCCGCATTGATACTGAACAGCGCAGTGAGCACGACCTTCAGGTTAGGCCAAGACGTAAACGACTCACGAATCGGCGATTTGCTGATCTTGCCCTGTGCCTTCATTTTCACGAAGGCCGGGGACTCGTGCATGCTCATTCGAATCCAGGTCGAGATCCCCAGCAGCACGATGGACAGCAGAAACGGCAGGCGCCAGCCCCAGGTTTCGAACTGATCGCCACTTACATAACGGCTGCCCAGTACCACCAGCAATGACAGCAACAGTCCCAAGGTGGCGGTGGACTGGATGAACCCAGTATGGAAGCCCCGCTTGCCAGGTGGCGCATGTTCGGCCACGTAGGTGGCTGCACCGCCGTACTCACCGCCCAGCGCCAGGCCTTGCAGCATGCGCAACACGACCAGGATGATCGGCGCCGCGATGCCAATGCTGGCATAGGTGGGCAGAAGGCCAACGGCGAACGTGGACAGCCCCATCAGCACGATGGTGATGAGAAAGGTGTACTTGCGCCCGATCATGTCCCCCAAGCGGCCGAATACCAGGGCACCAAACGGTCGCACCAGGAAGCCGGCGGCAAACGCCATCAGTGCGAAGATGAACGCGGTGGTGTCGTTGACGCCCGCGAAGAACTGCTTGCTGATGACGGCAGCCAGGGCGCCGTAGAGGAAAAAGTCGTACCACTCGAACACCGTACCGAGCGATGACGCGAAAATGATCTTGCGCTCTTCACGACGACTGGGGCGGCTGGCGGCCGCATCCTGCTCTTGGATGTAATCCGACATCGTTGCTGTCCTCGGCCCGCAGGCCACAGTGATTATTCTTGTTGTTCCACTGCCGACAGCGTCCGACTACGCGCTGCCGTATTGCACACCCCTTCAGGGTGTTGGTAGTGCATCCTGGTTGAGGAAGGTCGTTGTGGCTGCTCCTTTCAAAATAAGCTGCGCCGCCTTTTCAGCGATCATCAGGGTAGGTGAACAGGTATTGCCCGACGTTATCTGGGGCATGATCGATGCGTCTGCCACACGAAGGCCGGGGATGCCATGGACACGAAGCTGGTCATCGACCACATCCATGGGGCCATTGCCCATGCGGCATGTCCCTACGGGATGGAAAATCGTCGTGCCTATCTTGGCCGCCGCTTCGTGCAGCTGTTCTTCAGTTTGTAGGGCAGGTCCAGGCAGATATTCTTCGGGCGCAAAGGCTGCGAGGGCAGGGGCCTGCACGATGCGCCGGGTGAGACGGATAGCGTCGGCGGCGACACGCAGGTCCTGGGGGTCGCTGAGGTAGTTGGGGTCGATGAGCGGCGCGCTGTGCATGTCTGCACTGCGAATATCGATACGCCCGCGGCTCAGTGGCCGCAAGTTGCACACAGAAGCCGTGAAGGCTGGAAACGGATGCAACGGCTCGCCAAAACGGTCCAGGGACAGAGGCTGCACGTGGTACTGCAAGTTCGCAGTGGCCTGGTCGGGGTTCGAACGCACGAAAGCGCCCAGCTGGCTTGGCGCCATGGCCAGCGGACCGCTGCGATCGTACAGGTAGCGCAGGCCCATGCCCATCTTGCCCCACAGGCTATTGGCCATCTGGTTGAGGGTACGTGCGTTGCCGATCTGGTAGATCAGCCGTAGCTGCAAGTGATCCTGCAGATTGCTGCCTACACCCGGCATGGCATGGCGCACCCCGATACCCAAGTCCTCCAGCAACTGCTGCGGACCAATGCCCGAGCGTTGCAGGATGCCGGGTGAGCCTACTGCACCTGCGCATAGCACAATCTCTCGTCGCGCCGAGAACTCGTGCCAGCGGCCCTGCCAACGGGTTTTGACAGCGCGGGCGCGCGTGTTGCCTAGCAGCACTTGATCCACCTGCACATCGGTCATAACAGTCAGATTGGCGCGGTGCTTGATGGGGCGCAGAAACGCTTTGGATGCGTTCCAGCGAACACCGCTACGCTGGTTGACCTGAAAATATCCACAGCCTTCGTTGTCGCCAGTGTTGAAGTCATCGATTTTGGCAACACCCGCCTGCTCGGCTGCATCGCGGAAGGCGTCGAGGATCGGCCAGCTGTAGCGCTGGCGCTCTACACGCCATTCACCGCTGGCACCATGGTATTCGCTGGCACCGCCATGGTGGCTTTCGCTTTGCTTGAACAGCGGCAACACGTCTTTCCAGGCCCAGCCTCGGTTGCCTAGGCTAGCCCAGTGATCGTAGTCAGCTGCCTGGCCACGCATGTAGATCATGCCGTTGATGGAGGAGCACCCGCCCAGGACCTTGCCACGGGGGTAGCCCAACGACCGACCTTGCAGCCCAGGCTGCGCCTCGGTCTTGAAGCACCAGTCCGTGCGGGGGTTACCAATGCAGTACAGGTAGCCCACCGGCACGTGTATCCAGGGATAGTTGTCCCGCCCACCGGCTTCGAGTAGCAGTACCCGGCATGACGGGTCGGCAGACAACCGGTTCGCCAGCAAGCAGCCAGCGGGGCCGGCGCCCACGATCACATAGTCGTAGGCAGAATCGACTGATGACATAGAGGACCTCAGGGCCTGTTTTTGTTCTTGTCCCCAACCAGCTTAGTGAGTAATTTCGCGGAAGAAACACGCGATTTCGCGCACCCGTTGTGCGTTTAAGCACAGCGATGCCTCTCGGAGCGTCGGCGCCTCTAACCGGGTGTTCGATACAGATATGCAAGGACCAGCATGTTCGATTGGAATGATTTGCGGTTTTTCCTGGAGCTGCAGCGCAGCGGGCGCTTGTTGACGGCTGCCAAGCGTCTGGAGACGACCCACAGCACCGTTGCGCGCCACATCGAGCGTATCGAGCAGAGCCTGGGCACTGCGTTGTTCGTCCAGCATGCCCAAGGGTATGAGCTGACGCCTTCCGGACAGGCGCTGCTCAAACATGCCGAAGCCATGGAGAACACCGCCTTGCTTGCGCAGGAGGAAATCACCCAAGCCATCACGCCGCTTGGCAAGATCCGCCTCGGTGTGACCGAGGGGATCGGCATCATGTTCTTCACGCCACGGATGAATGAGTTGTTCGAGCGCTACCCCGGCCTGGAAGTGGAGTTGGTTGCGGTGCCGCGTTTTGTCAGCATCCTCAACCGTGAAGCGGAAATCAGCATTCACCTGGAAAGGCCAAGTGCAGACTTGCTGATCACCCGCAAGCTCACCGACTACCGGCTGGCCCTCTATGCCAGCGCAGCGTACCTGGAGCGTGCCGCGCCCCTGCGCAACCGCGAAGACCTGGCGCGCCACAGTTGGATTGGCTACGTGGACGACTTGCTGTTCAGTCAGGAGCTGCTGTTTCTCAACAGCTTCTGCCGATCGCCGAACGTGGTGTTTCGCAGTACCAGCGTGATAGCCCAGCAAGCGGCGGCGCGTGCAGGGTTGGGTATCGCCGTGCTACCCAACTACATGGCGCGGCATGACCCGACGCTGGTGCGGGTGCTGCCAGGGGAAACCATCCAGCGCAGTTACTGGATCTGCACGCGGCGCGAACTGCATAAATCCGTACGCCTGCGCGTGGTATGGGATTACCTGCTGAACCTGTGTGCTGCCGAGCAGGATGCGCTGCTAGCGCCCTAGCGCTTTGCTGATCAGCAATGCCGCCGCGGCCCACCCTGCGATGGCGAACAGTTGTTGCAGCCGCGGGCCCTCCAGCCTTGCCGCCAGTGGTCGGGCCACCAGCAAGCCCAGTACCGCACCCAGCGCAAACGGCGCACCCACCTGCCAGCGCATGCTCCCTGCAAAGGTGGCGGTGGCAACACTGCCCAAGGCAACCAGCGCGATGACTGCCAGGGAGGTAGAGACGATACTGCCCATACGCAAGTTGGTGTAGCGCCGCAGGGCAGGGACGATGACGAAGCCGCCGCCCACGCCCAGCAGGCCTGACAGCAGCCCCGACAACGCCCCGGTGCCGGCGAGCGCCCGCGCGCACGGAAGCGTCCAGCGTAAACGACCCTGCAGGGGGTTGAGTACACAGGGCTCGATGAAGCGATGTGCACCTGGGTTTGCGCCGCTCAATTGCTGACGGGCCTTCAACCAGGTGCGCACGCACGCGTAGATCAGGATGCCTGCAAACATCAGCTGAAGCGGTGCGTTGGGCAAACGATGCGCAAGCATCAGCCCCAGCGGCGTAAACACGATACCCACCGCAGCGATGAACAGGGCCGCACGGTAGCGCACCACGCCCTGGCGCAAGCCCAAGCCGGCACCAACCGCCGCCGACAGCCCCACAGCCAGCAAACCGATCGGGGCAGCCTGCGCCATCGAAAGCCCCAGGCCAAACACCAGCAACGGAACCGCAAGGATGCCACCGCCGGCACCTGTCAGCGCCAAGACCGCGCCGATGATCGTGCCCAGCCCTGTGCTGAGCCACGTCTGATCGATCACTGGGCTGCCTCGGTCGTTCTTGCAACCGGCTTGGCCAGCCACTCACGGCCCTTGAGCATGCCTTGCCAATACAAGGGCGGCAGCAGACGAGCTTTGAGCAGCCAGGCCAAGCGGGTGGGTTTGCGGCCGTCGAGGAGCCACTGAGGGAAGCTCGGCTTGAGCGCGCCACCATAGCCAAATTCGGCCAGCACGATCTTGCCGCGCTCGACGGTCAGCGGACAGGAGCCGTAGCCATCATAGTGCGCCAGGCCCGTGCGTCGACCCAGTGCCACCAATACATTGTTTGCCACCACCGGCGCTTGTTTGCGTGCAGCGGCAGCCGTCTTCGCGTTGCTGGCATTGATCACGTCCCCAAGCGCGTGCACATGGGCGAAGACACGATGGCGCAGGGTAGAGGGGTCCACATCCACCCAACCAGCGCCATCGGCGAGGCAGCTGTGGCGAATGAAGTCGGGGGCGACCTGTGGCGGTACCACATGCAGCATGTCGAACGGCTCGGTGCGAAGGTGCTGGGTGCCATCCGCAAGCGTATGGGCGAACACAGCCTGCTGGTTTGGTCCATCCACGGCGATCAGCCGATGGCCGAAGTTGAGGTCTACCGAGTACTTGTCGATGTAAGCCATCAAGGCGGGCACGTAGGCGGGCACCCCGAACAAGGCATTGCCGGCATTGAAAAAGCTGGCTTGCACGGCGCCCAGCCGGCCCTGGCGCAGCCAGTGGTCGCAGGACAGGTACAGCGCTTTTTGCGGGGCGCCAGCGCATTTGATGGGCATGGGCGGCTGGCAGAACACGGCGCGGCCTTGCTTGAGGCCCTGCACCAGCTCCCAGGTATAGGGCGCCAGGTCGTAGCGGTAATTGGACGTGACGCCATTCTCGCCCAGGGTGTCTGCCAGCCCCTCGATGCCCGCCCAATCCAGCTTCAGCCCAGGGCAGACCACCAGCTGTTCAAAGGTAAAGGCCCTGCCATCTGCCAGCAGGACCTTGCGACACTGTGCATCGAACCCTTGCACCTGTGACTTGATCCAGCGCACCGCGCGGGGGATGACCGACGACATCGGCCGAGCCGTGCTCGGGGCATCGAAGACCCCGGCACCGACCATGGTCCAGCCGGGTTGGTAGTAATGAACCTCGGCGGGGTCTATCAGGGCGATGTCCAGCGAGGGGTCGCGCTGGAGGAGGCTGGACGCCGTAGCAATGCCGGCAGCACCGGCGCCTATGATGATGACTTGGTGATGAAACGCTGGAACGGAGGAGGGCACGGCGGGCATGGTCGATCCTGACTGTCTGATTATGGGATGTGCCTGACTACAACGTATTGAGGGGAATCTTCAGGTAGCGCACCCCATTGGCCTCAGGGGCTGGGAACTGGCCACTGCGCATGTTCACCTGGACGGCGGGCAGGATCAGGACAGGCATGTCCAGCGTTCGATCACGCGCTTCGCGCATGGCCACGAAGCTGTCTTCGTCGATACCTTCATGGATGTGAATGTTCTGAGTGCGCTGCTCGGCCACGGTGGTCATGTAGCGCAGCTCGCGCCCTTCGGGCAGGTAGTCGTGACACATGAACAGCCGGGTGCCATCCCCTAGCGCCAGGAGGCGATGAATCGAGCGGTACAGGGTCCGGGCATCGGCACCAGGGAAGTCGCATCGCGCAGTCCCGTAGTCCGGCATGAACAACGTGTCGCCGACGAAGACTGCCGCCTGGCCTTCATGCTCGATGAGATAGCTCATGCAGGCAGGCGTATGCCCAGGGGTATGCAGGGCTTTAGCCTGCAGATTGCCTATGTGGAAAATTTCTTCATCGTCGAACAGCACGTCGAACTGGCTACCATCACGGGCGAAGCCAGGTTCAGCGTTGAACAAGCTGCCGAAGACTTTCTGGACCTGGGTGATGCAAGCTCCAATTGCAATACGCCCCCCCAGCGTGTCTTTGAGATAGGCAGCAGCGGACAGGTGATCTGCATGCACATGGGTTTCCAGTATCCATTGCACCTGAGCACCAAGCGCTTTCACACGTTCGATCAGGCAGTCCGCAGAGGACGTCGTCACGCGCCCGGCCTTCGGGTCGTAATCCAGAACGCTGTCGATCAAGGCGCAAGCGCGCGTTTCGCCATCCATGACCAGATAGCTGATGGTTGAGGTGGCGCTGTCGAAGAACGCTTCCACGTGAAGGTTTTTGCCAATGATCATTCAAGTCTCCCATTCGGCTAGCCCCGTTTGCTGCACGGTTTCAGGGGCGCCACATCTACCCCCATCAAGATACATGCCACCGCACAGATGCCTGCCTGGGGCCCTGGATTGGCGGGTCATGGGCAGATGGCCGCTTCGTTGGCAGTGAAGAGTGGCAGTGCGGTGTCAGTCGATGGCAGCGGCTGGCAGTCCTTGCTACCCTCGAACACGTTATCCGACTGGTGCCGTCATGTCCGAACCTCACCCCTCAGTGCTTGCCTTGGTGTCTTTTCTGGAGCACGACGTCCTGCCCGCCATCGTGCTGGACACCGACTACAACATTCTGGCCGCCAACGCCGCTTATCGACGTCAGTTCGGTCAGGACCAGCAGGCGCCGCTTGGGCAGAAATGTCACAAGGTCTCACACCATTACCACGTTCCCTGCGACCAGGCCGGCGAGGACTGCCCGATGCGCAAGGCCTGGTCCAGCAAGGTGCCCGAGCGCGTGCTGCATGTGCATCACACCCCTCGCGGACCGGAACATGTGGATGTCGAACTTCGGCCGATCCTGGATGAGCAGGGCAGGGTGATTGCTTTCGTCGAACGGCTCACCCGTATCGTCATCGCATCTGCCCAGCCGCAAGAGCAAGGGCTCGTTGGCCAGGCACCTGCATTCACGGCGGCATTGGCCAGCTTGCAACGTGCGGCGCCGGCTGACATCCCTGTCCTGCTCCAGGGTGAGTCCGGCACGGGCAAGGAACTGTTCGCGCGGGCGTTGCACATGGGCAGCCCCAAGGCCGATGGCCCCTTGGTCGTGGTCGATTGCACCAGCCTGACGGAGGCGCTTTTCGAGAGCGAACTGTTCGGTTACGAGAAGGGCGCATTCACCGGTGCTCACCAGCGCAAGACCGGCCTGGCAGAAGCTGCCCACGGCGGCACGCTGTTCCTGGACGAGATCGGTGAAGTACCCTTGGCCATGCAGGTCAAGCTGCTGCGCTTGATCGAAACCGGCAGCTTTCGGCCTGTTGGCAGCCTGCGTACCGTGCATTCGGATTTCCGCCTGGTGTCGGCAACCCATAAACCCTTGAGGCAGATGGTGGCCGACGGCACGTTCAGGGAGGACCTGTACTACCGGATCAGTGGGTTCCCTATCCGGATGCCTGCACTGCGCGAGCGTATCGAGGATCTGCCTCTGCTGGTCCAAAGCCTGCTGAAAAGAATCGCAGGGCCCAGCGCGCCCACACTCGGTAATGCTGCTCTCGATCGACTGATGACGTATCCGTTTCCGGGGAACATCCGCGAGTTACGCAACATCCTGGAGCGGGCACGGCTGTTTGCCGATGAAGGCGTCATTCAGCCAGAACACTTGCCCGAAGACGTGGTGTCGCTCCCTGCCCAAGTGCGCGCCCACGGAAGTCGGCCAGCAGATCTCCTACAGGTGCTTAGTCAGTTCAGGGGGTCGCGCAGTGAGCTGGCCAAGCACTTGGGTATCAGCGAACGTACGTTGTATCGGCGTTTGAAAGCGGCGGGCATTGCCGAGGACCATTGATCCCCTACGCACAAGCTCGATCTGGGCCACTGCTTACCCTCGTCGCACGTCACCCTTGCAGAATCATGTCAGCGATTGGCTGCTTTCAAAACTTGAAGCACTCAAGGTCGAGGCGTATGACCCACTGCAAGTCCGTTCTGAATTACACCCTTGAGCTAATGCGGGGTGAGCGTGCCTACCCGGAGATTGGAAATGAAAAAGCCCGCTAGCGCGGGCTTGATGATGACCGGTTAGGCTCGAATTTCGAAGCTGCCCGGTCGTGCAACGGTCAAGGCTGATCAGAAGTCCAGGTTGGACACCGACAATGCATTGCTTTCGATAAAGTCACGGCGCGGTTCAACGGCGTCACCCATCAGGGTGTTGAAGATCTGGTCAGCCGCGATTGCATCTTCGATGGTGACCTTCAGCATACGGCGCACAGTTGGGTCCATGGTGGTTTCCCACAACTGATCCGGGTTCATCTCACCCAGCCCTTTATAGCGCTGGATGGTATGGCGCTTGGTGGTCTCGTTCATCAACCAGTCCAAGCCTTCCTTGAACTCGACGATGGCCTTGCGACGCTCACCACGTTGCACATAAGCGCCTTCACCCAACAGGCTGGACAGCTTGGCACCCACGTTGACCACGGTGCGGTAGTCGTTGCTGCCGAAGAAGTCACGGTTGAACGTGATGTAGCTGGCAAGCCCGTGGGAGGTGATTTCCACCTCAGGCAGCCACACATTACGTTCCTTGTCTTCACGCAGGCTGGCCTTGTAGACCAGGCCCGATTTCTGGGTCGAATTCAGGCGCTCATGCAACTGGTTCTTCCAGGCTTCCATCACCGCATGATCACCCAGCTGCTCGAGAGTGACTTCAGGCAGGTAGATGAAATGCTCGGTGAGCTCCTGCGGGTACAGGCGCGACAGACGCTTGAGGGTCTTCATCACACCGCGGAACTCGTTGACCAGGGCTTCCAGTTGCACGCCGGATACCGGCGGCGCGGATTCGTCCAGGTGCAGGCTGGCGTCTTCCAGGGCCGATTGGGTCATGTACTCTTCCATGGCCTCATCGTCCTTGATGTACTGCTCTTGCTTGCCGCGCTTGACCTTGTACAACGGTGGCTGAGCAATGTAGATGTAGCCGCGCTCGACCAGCTCTGGCAACTGACGGAAGAAGAAGGTCAGCAGCAACGTACGAATGTGCGAACCGTCAACGTCAGCATCGGTCATGATGATGATGTTGTGATACCGCAGCTTTTCGATGTTGTACTCTTCCCGGCCAATGCCGCAGCCCAGCGCGGTGATCAAAGTCCCGACTTCCTGGGACGAAATCATCTTGTCGAACCGAGCTTTCTCTACGTTCAGGATCTTGCCTTTGAGTGGCAAGATGGCCTGGGTCCGACGGTTACGCCCCTGTTTCGCAGAGCCGCCTGCAGAGTCACCCTCCACCAGGTAGAGTTCAGACAGGGCAGGGTCCTTCTCCTGGCAGTCAGCCAGCTTGCCTGGCAAGCCCGCAATATCAAGTGCGCCTTTACGGCGAGTCATCTCACGCGCTTTGCGTGCAGCTTCACGGGCGCGCGCAGCATCGATCATCTTGCCGACGACAGCCTTGGCTTCGTTCGGGTTCTCCAGCAGGAAGTCAGAGAAGTACTTGTTCATCTCCTGCTCGACAGCGGTTTTTACTTCCGACGATACCAGCTTGTCTTTAGTCTGCGAGCTGAACTTGGGGTCGGGCACCTTGACCGAAATGATCGCAGTCAGGCCTTCGCGTGCGTCGTCCCCAGTGGTGGAAACCTTGTTCTTCTTAGCCAGGCCTTCCTGCTCGATGTAGCTGTTCAGGCTGCGCGTCAAAGACGAACGGAAACCCACCAGGTGCGTACCGCCATCGCGTTGCGGGATGTTGTTGGTAAAGCACAGCAGGTTCTCGTTGAAGCTGTCGTTCCACTGGAGAGCAACTTCTACACCCACACCGTCTTCGCGCTGTACGCTGAAGTGGAACACCTGGGCGTTCACCGGCGTCTTGTTGGTATTCAGGTATTCGACGAATGCCCGCAGACCGCCTTCGTACTTGAAGAACTCTTCCTTACCACTGCGCTCGTCTTTCAGCAGAATGCCGACGCCCGAGTTCAGGAAAGACAGCTCACGAATACGCTTGGCCAGGATGTCCCAGCTGAAGTGAATATTCTTGAATGTCTCTGCGGATGGCTTGAAGTGAATGTGAGTACCGGTCGTCTCACTTTCACCGACGATGGCCATCGGCGCCTGAGGCACACCGTGTACGTACGTCTGTTCCCAGATCTTGCCGCTGCGACGCACCGTCAGTATCAGTTGCTCGGACAACGCGTTGACGACCGAAACGCCTACCCCGTGCAATCCACCGGATACCTTGTAGGAGTTGTCATCGAACTTACCGCCTGCGTGCAGCACAGTCATGATGACTTCTGCTGCCGAAACGCCTTCTTCTTTATGCACGTCGACCGGAATGCCACGGCCGTTGTCACGCACGCTGATGGATTCATCAGGGTGAATAATTACTGTGATGTCGTCGCAGTGACCGGCCAGGGCTTCGTCGATGGAGTTGTCGACCACCTCGAAGACCATGTGGTGCAGGCCGCTACCATCATCGGTGTCGCCAATGTACATGCCGGGACGCTTGCGCACGGCATCCAAACCTTTTAGCACCTTGATGCTGGAGGAGTCGTACGTCTGATTTTCGCTCATGCCTTCACTCCCGATGGTCGTGGGTCTGGGTGATACGGCCTTGTTCCACGTGGAACAAAGCAACCGGCGTTTCCGTCTGCCAGCCTTCCCTCAATAATTCATGATCTACACAGGTGATGAATACCTGGCAGCGTAATTCTTCAAGCAAGCGACATAGTGCGCGGCGATGTTGCTCATCGAGTTCCGACGGCAAATCGTCCACAAGATAAATGCAGTGGCCGCGTCGTGCTTGGCCAACCAAATGACCTTGAGCTATCCGCAGTGCGCATACCACCAGTTTTTGCTGGCCGCGGGACAGGATGTCTGCTGCGTTGTTTGCAGCTAATCGAAGTCGCAAATCTGCACGTTGCGGACCCGCCTGCGTGTGTCCCATCTGCTGGTCACGAAGGAGGGAAGTAGTCAACACATCCTGCAGCTCCCGGTCTTTGTCCCAGCCTCGGTAATAGCTCAGGGTAAGACCGTCTAGCTCAAGCAACTCACTCAAAGTCTTTTCGAATACAGGCTTCAGGGCCTTGATGTATTCGCGGCGGTATTCATCTATTTCGGCGCTGGCCAGGCATAACTCCCGGTCCCAAGCGGCTTGCGAAGCTAGGTCAAGTGTACCATGCCGCAACCATGAGTTCCGCTGCCTGAGGGCCTTCTGCAGGCGTTGCCACGCGGGCATGAAGCGAGGTTCCACGTGGAACACGCCCCAGTCGAGAAACTGTCGCCTGATCTTCGGGGCGCCTTCGAGGAGTCGAAAGCTGTCTGGGTTGATGAGCTGTAATGGAAGCAATTCAGCAAGCTGTGCAGCGCTACGCGCATTCTGCCCATCGATCCTGATGGTGAAATCACCCTGCCGTTCGCGAGACACCCCAAGGTTACAGGTACCGCCTTCGGCAAGGAGCACCTCCCCGAATACCGTACAAGAGGCTTGCTCGTACTGGATTACCGGGTTCAAGCGAGTGCTGCGAAAGGATCTAGCCAGCCCGAGTAGATGAACAGCTTCGAGAAGGCTTGTCTTGCCGCTCCCGTTATCGCCAAAGAGCACGTTGATACGCGGGGAAGGGGAGAGCGTCACCGGGTGCAGATTTCGCACCCCGGTGACGATGATACGCCTAAGTGACATTTGGCCTGCTTTGCTTACAGCCGCATCGGCATGACAACGTACGAAGAGTCGTCATTGCCTGCCTCCTGCAGCAGTGCACTGCTGTTGGAGTCCGACAAAATAAGGCGCACCTGCTCAGTGGTCATGACGCCCAGCACATCCAGCAGGTAGCTGACGTTGAAACCGATCTCAAGCGAGCTACCGTCGTAGTCGACGCTGATTTCTTCCTCAGCCTCTTCCTGCTCGGGGTTGTTGGCCTGGATCTTCAACTGGCCGGCAGCGAGCAACAAGCGAATCCCGCGGTACTTTTCGTTGGACAGGATCGCGGTGCGGCTGAACGCCTCGCGCAAAGCTTGGCGATCACCAATCACCAGTTTGTCACCGCCTTTGGGCAGCACACGCTCGTAGTCAGGGAATTTACCGTCGACGAGCTTGGAGGTGAATGTGAACTCACCCGTCGTTGCGCGGATATGGTGTTGCCCAAGAACGATGCTGACCATGCCTTCAGGCTCGGTCAGCAAGCGAGCAAGCTCCAGAATACCTTTGCGCGGCACGATCACCTGGTGGCGGTCGTCCTGTTCGATCGGTGCACTCATCGAGCACAATGCCAGGCGGTGGCCATCAGTGGAAACGGCACGCAGGGTATTGCGCGACACCTCCAGCAGCATACCGTTAAGGTAGTAACGCACGTCTTGCTGGGCCATGGCGAAGCTGGTGCGTTCGATCAATCGACGCAGTTTGCTTTGTTCCAGATTGCACGTGAGCGAGCCTGGCCCTTCTTCCACGGTCGGGAAATCATTGGCAGGCAACGTCGACAGTGTGAAGCGGCTACGCCCGGCCTTGACCAGCAGTTTTTGCTCATCGAGCTTGATGTCGATCAGCACGTCACTGGGCAGGCTTTTGCAGATGTCCATCAGCTTGCGTGCTGGGACAGTGATCTCGCCAGGCTCGGCAGGTTCTTCCAGTTGCACGCGGCCCACCAGTTCAACCTCAAGGTCGGTACCGGTCAGCGACAGTTGCTGGCCTTGAACGACCAGCAAAACATTTGAAAGCACCGGCAACGTCTGCCGGCGCTCGACGACACCTGCCACCAGTTGCAGAGGTTTGAGCAAGGCTTCGCGTTGAATCGTGAAATGCATGGTCTAGTCCCTTGCCTTCATATGGCTGCGCTGACGGCCCTCAGGTCGTCAGCGTGCGCAGCAGGTTCTTGTAGTCCTCGCGGATATCCGCGTCGGATTCTTTCAGTTCATTGATCTTTCGGCAGGCATGCAGCACGGTCGTGTGGTCGCGCCCACCAAACATGTCGCCGATTTCTGGCAAGCTGTGGTTGGTCAGCTCCTTGGAGAGCGCCATCGCCACCTGACGTGGACGAGCTACCGAACGGGACCGGCGTTTGGACAACAGATCGGAGATCTTGATCTTGTAGTACTCGGCCACCGTACGCTGGATGTTATCCACACTCACCAGCTTGTCTTGCAGTGCCAGAAGGTCCTTCAGGGATTCGCGGATCAACTCGATAGTGATGTCGCGCCCCATGAAGTGCGAATGGGCGATCACGCGCTTCAGGGCGCCCTCCAGCTCACGCACGTTCGACCGAATACGCTGAGCGATGAAGAAGGCCGCATCGTGCGGCAGTTCCACCTTGGCCTGATCGGCCTTCTTCATCAGGATCGCGACGCGCGTTTCCAGTTCCGGCGGCTCCACGGCCACCGTGAGGCCCCAGCCAAAGCGCGATTTCAAACGTTCCTCGAGCCCTTCGATTTCCTTGGGATATCGATCGGAGGTGAGGATCACCTGCTGGCCACCTTCGAGCAGTGCGTTGAAGGTGTGGAAAAACTCTTCCTGTGAACGCTCCTTGCGCGCAAAGAACTGAATGTCATCGATGAGCAGCGCATCGACCGAACGGTAGAAGCGCTTGAACTCGTTGATTGCATTGAGCTGAAGTGCCTTGACCATATCGGCGACGAAGCGCTCGGAATGCAGGTACACCACCTTGGCATTCGGGTTCTTTCTAAGCAGGTGGTTACCCACGGCATGCATAAGGTGGGTTTTACCCAAGCCCACACCGCCATAGAGAAACAGGGGGTTATAACCATGCTTGGGATTGTCGGCAACCTGCCAGGCGGCGGCACGGGCCAGCTGGTTCGACTTGCCTTCTACAAATGTGTCGAACGTGAACGTGCGGTTCAGGTAGCTGGTGTGCTTGAGAGCACCTTCCACCTGCACCGTCCGCTGCTCTGTCCTACCCGCGGGGGCCTGAGCAGGTTCGGCCATGGCATCGAAGCTATCCCTCGAAGAAGGCTCGGCCACGTCGTTGGCGTTTGCAGGCGCGGGGTCGGACGAGGCCACTGGAGCGGGCTCGGACGGCGTGATGGAGGGGGCCTTGGGCGTCGTTTGCACCAGAGAGGCTGCCACAGCCGCGCTCACTGGGGCATTAGGTGCCGCACGGGGGGCAGAGCTGCGCCGGCTGCCGATCAGCAGCGACAACGCAGGGGCGATGCCCGTGCCTTTTTCTCCCAAAAGCTCAAGCAAACGCCCCAGGTACTTTTCATTGACCCAATCGAGAACGAAACGGTTAGGCGCATAGACGCGCAACTCGTCGCCTTCGGCTTCGACCTGTAACGGACGGATCCAGGTGTTGAATTGCTGGGCAGGCAGTTCATCGCGCAGAAGCTCCACGCACTGCTGCCAAAGTTCCACTGACACGGATATCCCCTGAGCTTGAAAGCCACGAAGGCTGAAACAAACGGCCATTGTACCGGGCACGCGCTCAGTTATCCACATGCGGACACGCCGGCATGTATGGCAGAACTGTCATTCAATGACCGAAACACCACTTATACGCTGTGCATAAACCATGTGGATAACTAGCCATGAGGGCTATGCACAAGCCAGTGAATTGGCCTGTGTATAACCTGCCTGTGTATAAATAGCCCTTTTATGCACAGCTTAAATTCAGCTCTAGAACAGTCGCAGCACGGCTTCCGAACAGGGTTTAAAAATGCTGCGAAGCCCTGGCTATGAGGCCTTCAGCACGTTATCCACAGAAAGTTATCCACTTAAGAGTATTAAGATCTTTAGAGAAGCTTTTTATATGTCTTTCTTATTTTTCATGTTGAGCATGTTGTGTGCTGCCCAGCCTCATGGAGGTGTCAGTGCCGCTAGCCAATCCTTACGCCCGTTCATCCCACACCTAAAGGAAAGGTTGGTTGGAAATTGACCTATGGGCTTGCTTTCTCTAGAATCGCCGGTCTCTTAAAAGGGGGCCATCCCGGCCCGTCGTCGACAAACCCAGGTAACACGCCATGAAACGTACTTTCCAACCAAGCACCATCAAGCGCGCGCGCACTCACGGTTTCCGTGCCCGTATGGCTACTAAGAACGGCCGCGCTGTTCTGTCGCGTCGTCGTGCCAAAGGCCGTAAGCGTCTGGCCATTTGATTTTTCGGCACAGGTGGTGAGTCAGGACTTCAGTCGGGAAAAGCGACTGCTTACACCCCGGCATTTCAAAGCGGTCTTCGACTCCCCAACCGGCAAGGTTCCAGGGAAAAACCTGCTGATCCTTGCTCGCGAGAACGGTCTGGATCACCCGCGCCTTGGCCTGGTGATTGGCAAGAAAAGCGTCAAGCTCGCCGTTCAACGCAACCGCCTCAAGCGCTTGATGCGCGATTCCTTTCGTCTGAACCAGCATTCACTTGCCGGATTGGATATCGTGATCGTCGCGCGCAAGGGATTGGGTGAGATAGAAAACCCGGAATTGCACCAACACTTCGGCAAACTCTGGAAGCGCCTGGCGCGTAGCCGACCGGCACCAGCAGTCTCCGCCGATCGCGCAGGGGTAAGCAGCCAAGATGCGTAAACTGGCACTCGTTCCGATCCAGTTTTACCGTTATGCCATTAGTCCTCTGATGGCCAGCCACTGCCGTTTCTACCCCAGTTGCTCTTGTTACGCCTACGAAGCCATCGAAAACCACGGCCTCTGGCGTGGTGGATGGCTAGCCGTTCGTCGCCTGGGGCGTTGTCATCCGTGGAACGACGGCGGTTTCGACCCCGTTCCACCCGCTCCTTCCTCCCGAACTTCTTCGATAGCCGAGTAATCATGGATATTAAACGCACGATCCTGATCGTCGCCCTGGCAATCGTGTCCTACGTCATGGTCCTTAAATGGAACCAGGACTACGGCCAGGCTGCCCTGCCGACTCAGAATACTGCTGCCAGCACGACCAACCCTGGTTTGCCCGATGGCGTACCTGCCGGTGATTCCGGTGCGGGTGCCAGCGCCGATGTGCCAAGCGCCACTGCTGAAACCCACACCGCCGATCAGGCACCCGTGGCTGTCAGCAAGGACCTGATCCGGGTCAAGACCGATGTGCTGGACCTGGCTATCGATCCGGTAGGTGGTGACGTCGTCCAGTTGAACCTGCCGCAGTATCCACGCCGTCAGGACCATCCGGACATTCCGTTCCAACTGTTCGACAACGGTGGGGAGCGCGTCTATCTCGCGCAAAGCGGCTTGACTGGTGCCAACGGTCCAGATGCCCGCTCGACCGGTCGCCCCCTCTACGCTGCCGATCAGAAGCGTTATCAGTTGGCCGATGGTCAGGACCAGTTGGTGGTGGACCTGAAGTTCAGCGACAACGGGGTCAACTACATCAAGCGCTTCAGCTTCAAGCGCGGCGAATATGACCTGAACGTCAGCTACCTGATCGACAACCAGAGCAGCCAGGCTTGGAGCGGCAACATGTTCGCCCAGCTCAAGCGCGATGCCAGTTCCGATCCATCGTCGAGCACTGCCACGGGTACCGCGACCTACTTGGGTGCGGCCTTGTGGACACCTTCGGAGCCTTACAAAAAGGTCTCGATGAAGGACATCGACAAAGGTAGTTTGAAAGAAAATGTGTCCGGCGGCTGGGTAGCATGGCTTCAGCACTACTTCGTGACCGCATGGATCCCGGCCAAGTCCGACAACAACGTGGTGCAAACCCGCAAGGACAGCCAGGGTAATTACATCATCGGCTACACCGGCCCGGCTATCAGCGTGCCTGCTGGGGGCAAGGCTGAAACCAGCGCCATGCTGTATGCCGGTCCCAAGATCCAGTCCAAGCTCAAGGAGTTGTCCCCAGGCCTGGAACTGACCGTCGACTACGGCTTCTTGTGGTTCATCGCCCAGCCGATCTTCTGGCTTCTGCAACATATCCACAGCCTGCTGGGTAACTGGGGCTGGTCGATCATCGTGCTGACCATGCTCATCAAGGGCCTGTTCTTCCCGCTGTCCGCTGCCAGCTACCGTTCCATGGCACGTATGCGTGCGGTCTCGCCCAAGCTCGCAGCGCTCAAGGAACGCTTCGGCGATGATCGCCAGAAGATGTCCCAGGCGATGATGGAGCTGTACAAGAAAGAGAAGATCAACCCACTGGGCGGTTGCTTGCCGATCCTGGTTCAGATGCCAGTATTCCTGGCCCTTTACTGGGTACTGCTGGAAAGCGTCGAGATGCGTCAGGCACCTTGGATGCTGTGGATTACCGACCTGTCTATCAAGGATCCGTTCTTCATCCTGCCGATCATCATGGGCGCCACCATGTTCATCCAGCAGCGCCTGAACCCGACCCCGCCGGATCCGATGCAGGCCAAGGTGATGAAAATGATGCCGATCATCTTCACCTTCTTCTTCCTGTGGTTCCCAGCAGGTCTGGTGCTGTACTGGGTTGTGAACAACTGCCTGTCCATCACGCAGCAGTGGTACATCACACGCAGCATCGAGGCTGCCAACAAGAAAGCGGCTGCCTGACGGGCTGCTACGCTAGCTTGTGAATAAAACGCCCCTTCGTGGGGCGTTTTTGCTATCTGTCGTTTTTGTCGTAGAGGCTTCCCCAGCATGAATACTGTGCGTGAAACCATTGCCGCCATCGCTACTGCCCAAGGCCGCGGCGGTGTAGGCATCGTAAGGTTGTCAGGGCCACTGGCTGCCAAGGCGGGCCAGTGGATAACCGGTCGCAGCCTGCAACCGCGTCATGCTCATTACGGGCCGTTCCGAGACGAGGAGGGGGTGGTACTGGATGAAGGTATCGCGCTGTTCTTTCCGGGGCCCCACTCATTCACCGGTGAAGATGTACTCGAGCTGCAAGGCCATGGCGGCCCCGTCGTTCTGGATATGCTGCTACAGCGCTGTGTACAACTGGGTTGTCGCCTGGCCAGGCCGGGTGAGTTCAGCGAGCGGGCATTTCTCAATGACAAGCTCGACCTGGCTCAAGCTGAGGCCATCGCCGACTTGATCGAAGCCAGCTCCAGCCAGGCAGCGCGAAACGCACTGCGATCGCTGCAGGGCGAATTCTCAAGACATGTCCACAGCCTTACCGAAGCGTTGATCGCGCTGCGCATCTACGTTGAGGCCGCCATTGATTTTCCCGAGGAGGAAATCGACTTTCTAGCCGATGGCCATGTGCTGTCGATGCTCGATGCCGTAAGGGATCATTTATCCACAGTACTGCGTGAGGCAGGCCAAGGTGCATTGCTGCGCGATGGCATGACAGTGGTCATCGCTGGGCGGCCCAATGCAGGCAAGTCGAGCCTGCTCAACCAGCTGGCGGGACGTGAAGCGGCGATCGTGACGGATATCGCCGGCACGACCCGGGATACCCTGCGCGAACATATCCACATCGACGGTATGCCGCTTCACGTGGTGGACACAGCCGGGCTACGTTCGACAGATGATCATGTGGAAAAGATCGGTGTGGAGCGCGCGCTACGAGCGATAAGTGAGGCAGACCGGATATTGCTGGTTGTGGACTCCACGGCCCCTGAAGCCGGCGATCCCTTCTCCCTGTGGCCCGAGTTTCTGGACCAGCGCCCGGATCCGGCACGGGTAACCCTCATACGCAACAAAGCGGATCTGAGCGGGGAGCCTGTCGCGCTGCACCAGGGCGAAGATGGACAAGCCACCATCACGCTGAGCGCCAAAGGAGAGGGGGGAGGGCTGCAGCTGTTGCGCGACCATCTCAAGGCCTGCATGGGCTATGAACAGACCGCCGAAAGTGGTTTCAGCGCCCGTAGACGGCATCTGGATGCCTTGCGCCAGGCCAGTGAGCACCTGGAGCATGGCCGTGCGCAGCTGACCCTTGCCGGTGCAGGTGAGTTACTGGCAGAGGACCTGCGGCAGGCACAACAGGTGCTTGGGGAAATCACCGGAGCCTTCAGTTCCGATGACTTGTTGGGACGGATTTTCTCGAGTTTTTGCATCGGCAAGTAACAGACAAGCCAGGTCCCACATCAGCCAACCGCCTCTTTGAGGCGGTTTTTTTTGGCCCGAACAAAGCCTCCAGCAAGGCATAGCCTAAGAACGGCACCCGCTAAGCCCTGTGGAAAACCCTCGCTAAGCTCCGTTGATAAGCGGCACTTTTTCTTGAGGATAAATGGCCCTGTGGGTAACCATCACTTTAATCCACAGGCTATTCCTCGTTATCCCAAGCGCTCAGAGGGGGTAAGCCACAGGGTTCAGGATCTCTGTACAGCACGTGCTACATGGCCTTCAGAGCGTTATCCACAGATAGTACTGTGCATAAGAATAAACATAAAAACAAAGCTTTTATAAATCTCTCTTCTTGATTTCTGTTGTATGCCATTCATCCACAGCCTGATCAAAATTTGCTCAGACGGTTTCATTGAGGGGGGTGATGTCCCTATACTTGTCGGCTTACCTTTTCTATTTGCACAACAGGCACGAGGTGCGTGGTGGATTTCCCTTCCCGTTTTGAAGTGATCGTCATCGGCGGCGGCCATGCCGGTACCGAGGCTGCGCTTGCGTCTGCACGCATGGGTGTCAAAACCCTGCTGCTGACCCACAACGTGGAAACCCTCGGGCACATGAGTTGCAACCCTGCCATTGGTGGCATCGGCAAGAGCCATCTGGTCAAGGAAATCGATGCCTTGGGCGGCGCCATGGCGCTGGCCACCGACAAGAGTGGTATTCAGTTTCGCGTGTTGAACAACCGCAAAGGCCCAGCCGTTCGCGCCACGCGTGCGCAGGCTGACCGCGCCATCTACAAGGCGGTGGTGCGTGAGATGTTGGAAAACCAGCCCAACCTGTGGATATTTCAGCAATCGTGTGACGACCTGATCGTTGAACAGGATGAAGTCAAAGGCGTGGTCACCCAGATGGGGCTGCGGTTCTTTGCAAACTCTGTCGTGCTCACCACCGGCACCTTCCTGGGCGGTTTGATCCATATCGGCATGCAGAACCACTCGGGTGGACGCGCAGGTGATCCGCCTTCCATCGCGTTGGCGCATCGCATGCGTGAATTGCCGCTACGCGTTGGCCGTCTGAAGACAGGTACGCCGCCTCGCATCGACGGCCGCTCCGTTGATTTCTCGGTCATGACCGAGCAGCCCGGCGACACGCCCATCCCGGTGATGTCGTTCATGGGCAATGCCGGCATGCACCCGCGCCAGGTGAGCTGCTACATCACTCACACCAACGCCCGCACACATGACATCATCGCTTCGAACCTTGACCGCTCGCCCATGTACTCGGGCGTCATCGAAGGGGTAGGGCCACGTTACTGCCCGTCGATCGAAGACAAGATCCACCGCTTTGCGGACAAGGAAAGCCATCAGGTATTCATCGAGCCTGAAGGCCTGACTACCCATGAGCTCTACCCCAACGGCATCTCCACGTCGCTGCCCTTCGATGTGCAGCTGGAATTGGTGCGCTCGATCCGCGGCATGGAAAACGCGCATATCGTTCGCCCAGGCTATGCCATCGAATATGACTACTTCGATCCGCGTGACCTGAAGTACAGCCTTGAAACCAAAGTCATTGGTGGGCTTTTCTTCGCTGGCCAGATCAACGGCACCACCGGTTACGAAGAAGCCGGTGCGCAAGGCCTGTTGGCCGGGACCAACGCCGCACTGCGCGCCCAGGGGCGCGAGACCTGGTGCCCGCGGCGCGATGAAGCCTATATCGGCGTGCTGGTCGATGACCTGATCACCTTGGGTACTCAAGAACCGTATCGGATGTTCACATCCCGTGCCGAATACCGGTTGATCCTGCGCGAGGACAACGCTGACCTGCGTCTGACTGAAAAAGGGCGAGCGCTGGGGTTGATCGACGACGAGCGCTGGGACGCCTTCTGCACCAAGCGCGACGGAATCGAAAAAGAAGAGCAGCGGCTGAAATCGACCTGGATAAGACCCAACACCGAGCTAGGCCAAGCCGTTGTGGACAAGTTCGGTACGCCACTGAGCCACGAGTACAGCCTGCTGAACCTGTTGGCGCGGCCTGAAATCGACTACGCAGGGCTTATGGCGGCTACCGGCGGCGAGTCGATCGACCCACAGGTTGCCGAGCAGGTCGAGATTCGTACCAAATATGCGGGCTACATCGACCGTCAGCAGGACGAAATTGCCCGCCTGCGAGCCAGCGAGGACACGCGCCTGCCTGTGGATATCGAGTACGCCACGATTTCGGGGCTGTCCAAGGAGATTCAGGGGAAACTCAGCCAGACCCGTCCCGAAACCCTGGGGCAAGCCTCGCGCATTCCGGGCGTTACGCCGGCGGCCATTTCCCTGTTGCTCATTCACCTGAAGAAACGCGGCGCAGGCCGCGAGCTGGAGCAAAGCGTTTGAGTTCCCTGGTTACCTCGCAACATGCCGAAGAGTTGTCCACAGGTGCCCGCCAGTTGGGGGTGCCCCTGAGCCTTGAACACCATGAAAAACTGCTGGGCTACCTGGCCCTGTTGATCAAATGGAACAAGGCCTACAACCTCACCGCCGTCCGGGATCCGGACGAAATGGTTTCGCGTCACCTGCTCGACAGCCTCAGCGTGATGCCGTTTATCCACAGCGAGCGCAGCAACTGGCTGGATGTTGGCAGCGGCGGAGGCATGCCCGGTGTGCCCATGGCTATCCTGCATCCCGAAAAACGAATCACCGTGCTGGATGCCAACGGCAAGAAGACGCGCTTTCTGACCCAGGTGAAAATGGAACTCAAGCTGGACAACCTCACGGTTATCCACAGCAGGGTCGAGGGGTACACGCCGGCCCAGCCGTTCGACGGCATCATCTCCCGCGCTTTCAGCAGCATGGAGAATTTCACCAACTGGACCCGCCACCTGGGCAACACCGGGACGCAGTGGCTTGCAATGAAGGGGCTGCATCCTGCCGATGAACTGGTAGCATTGCCCGCAGACTTCACAGTGGAAAGCGAGCAGGCCCTGACCGTTCCGGGTTGCCAGGGCCAACGTCATCTGCTGATACTGCGCCGCAAGGCTTGATTGGGAACAGACGCATCAATGGCTAAGGTATTCGCAATCGCGAACCAGAAAGGTGGTGTGGGCAAGACCACCACCTGTATCAATCTCGCTGCCTCGCTGGTGGCGACCAAGCGCCGTGTGCTGCTGATCGACCTCGATCCGCAGGGCAATGCCACCATGGGCAGCGGCGTGGACAAGCACGAGCTCGAGCACTCTGTGTACGACCTGCTTATCGGAGAGTGTGACCTGGCCCAGGCCATGCACTATTCCGAGCATGGCGGGTTCCAGCTGTTGCCGGCCAACCGGGACCTGACCGCTGCCGAAGTGGTGCTGCTGGAGATGCAGGTCAAGGAAAGCCGCCTGCGCAATGCGCTGGCGCCCATTCGCGACAATTACGATTTCATCCTCATCGACTGCCCGCCTTCACTGTCGATGCTGACGCTCAATGCCCTGGTGGCTTCCGATGGCGTGATCATTCCCATGCAGTGCGAGTACTACGCGCTGGAAGGGCTGAGCGACCTTGTGGACAACATCAAGCGCATTGCCGCCAAGTTGAACCCCGCGCTCAAGATCGAGGGGTTGCTGCGAACCATGTATGATCCGCGGCTGAGCCTGAACAACGATGTATCGGCGCAGCTCAAGGAGCACTTCGGTTCGCAGTTGTACGACACCGTCATTCCTCGAAACATCCGCCTGGCCGAAGCACCCAGCTTCGGTATGCCGGCATTGGCCTACGACAAGCAATCGCGCGGCGCACAGGCCTACCTCGCCCTGGCGGGAGAATTGGTCCGTCGTCAACGCCGCCAGTCCCGCACTGCACAAGCAACTTAAGGAATCCGCATGGCCGTCAAGAAACGGGGTCTCGGACGTGGGTTGGATGCGCTGCTCAGCGGTCCAACCGTGAGCGCGCTCGAAGAGCAGGCTGTAAAGATCGACCTGAAGGAGCTTCAGCACCTGCCCGTCGAGCTGATTCAACGGGGCAAGTACCAGCCGCGTCGCGACATGGACCCGCAGGCGCTCGAAGAACTGGCACACTCGATCCGCAGCCATGGCGTGATGCAACCGATCGTGGTGCGGCCGGTTGGCGATGAGCGCTATGAGATCATCGCCGGTGAGCGGCGCTGGCGCGCGACTCAGCAAGCTGGGCTGGACACCATTCCGGCCATGGTCCGCGAGGTCCCTGACGAAGCGGCCATTGCCATGGCCCTTATCGAGAACATCCAGCGCGAGGACTTGAACCCTCTGGAAGAGGCGCTGGCCTTGCAGCGGTTGCAGCAGGAGTTCGAGCTGACCCAGCAGCAAGTGGCCGATGCGGTAGGCAAGTCACGGGTGACCGTGGCCAACCTGTTGCGGTTGATCACGTTGCCGGAGGCGATCAAGACCATGCTCGCCCATGGAGACCTGGAAATGGGTCACGCACGGGCTTTGCTAGGCCTGGAGGAGAATCGCCAGGAGGAAGGGGCGCGTCATGTTGTCGCACGTGGGCTGACCGTACGTCAGACCGAGGCACTGGTGCGCCAGTGGCTGAGCGACAAGCCTGATCCGGTAGAACCCGGCAAACCTGATCCGGACATTGCACGCCTGGAACAGCGGCTTGCAGAGCGTTTGGGCTCGGCTGTACAGATTCGCCACGGCACTAAAGGCAAGGGCCAACTGGTCATTCGCTACAACTCGCTCGATGAGTTGCAGGGCGTACTCGCACACATTCGCTGAAACAATTCCTGTTGTAGCGCGCAATCGGAAATCACTACGAATAGTTGAATAGGGGTTAATCCACCCCTATACTCTGCGCGCATTTTGTCGGCACAAATTATGCCAAGTCATCGCTGACTGGCGGGCCGATTCACGGGGAGCAGTTGTGATGGAAATCCGCACGCCAAACCGGTTGCCTTTCCATCGCTGGGCGGTTTTTCCGGTATTGCTGACGCAATTCGTCGTGCTGCTGCTGGCAACCTTGGTGTTGTGGCAGTTGGCTGGGACGGTCAGCGGATATTCAGGGCTCTGCGGAGGCCTGATTGCCTGGCTGCCCAATGTTTATTTCGCCTGGAAGGCTTTTCGCTTTAGCGGAGCTCGGGCGGCGCAGGCCATCGTCAAGTCGTTCTACGCTGGCGAGGCAGGCAAGATGATTTTGACGGCAGTGCTCTTCGCACTGACCTTCGCAGGAGTGAAGCCACTGGCGCCGCTGGCAGTATTCGGCGTCTTCGTGTTGACCCTTTTGGTCAGCTGGTTCGCGCCCCTGCTGATGAATAAAAGACTTTCGAGACCTTAGGGCGTTTGAGGCAACCATGGCAGCAGAAACCGCTTCGGGCTATATCCAGCACCACTTGCAGAACCTGACTTACGGTCAACTACCAGACGGCAGCTGGGGCTTCGCCCATTCGGCTGCAGAAGCCAAGGCTATGGGCTTCTGGGCATTCCACGTGGATACCCTGGGTTGGTCCGTCGCACTGGGTCTGATCTTCCTGTTCATCTTCCGCATGGCGGCCAAGAAGGCGACTTCCGGTCAACCGAGCGGCCTGCAGAACTTCGTCGAAGTGCTGGTGGACTTCGTCAACGGCAGCGTGAAGGACTCCTTCCACGGCCGTAGCCCGGTGATCGCGCCGCTGGCGCTGACCATCTTCGTCTGGGTATTCCTGATGAACGCCATCGACCTGGTACCGGTCGACTGGATTCCTCAGCTGGCCATCCTGATCTCGGGTGATCCGCACATTCCGTTCCGCGCCGTGTCGACCACCGACCCGAACGCGACCCTGGCCATGGCTTTCTGCGTGTTTGCGCTGATCATCTTCTACAGCATCAAGGTCAAGGGCCTGGGTGGCTTCATCGGTGAGTTGACCCTGCACCCGTTCGGCAGCAAGAACATCTTCCTGCAGATCCTGCTGATCCCGGTCAACTTCCTGCTGGAATTCGTGACCCTGATCGCCAAGCCGATCTCGCTGGCACTGCGTCTGTTCGGCAACATGTACGCCGGCGAACTGGTGTTCATCCTGATTGCCGTGATGTTCGGCGCCGGCATCCTGTGGCTCAGCGGCCTGGGTATCGTGCTGCAATGGGCGTGGGCTGTGTTCCACATCCTGATCATCACCCTGCAAGCCTTCATCTTCATGATGCTTACCATCGTCTACCTGTCGATGGCTCACGAAGATAACCATTAAGACCGCCTGGCGTGTCTGATAGCCTTCCCCGCTCGTTTGGGGGGAGGGCTTAAAAAGTCCGCAAGGGCATGCTGTACCAAACGATTCGTTTTACCGCTTCAAACTAAAAAACCTAACCAATACGACGTAAAAGTCGGGAGGAAAGATGGAAACTGTAGTTGGTCTGACCGCTATCGCTGTTGCTCTGCTGATCGGCCTGGGTGCTCTGGGTACCGCCATTGGTTTCGGCCTGCTGGGCGGCAAATTCCTGGAAGGCGCTGCTCGTCAGCCTGAGATGGTTCCGATGCTGCAGGTCAAAATGTTCATCGTTGCCGGTCTGCTCGACGCCGTCACCATGATCGGTGTTGGTATCGCTCTGTTCTTCACCTTCGCGAATCCCTTCGTTGGTCAAATCGCCGGCTAATCACTCGTTTCGACGAGTTGATTGGTGTGATGGACAAAGACCGAGCGAGGTGTTGGCGTGAACATTAATGCAACCCTGATTGGCCAATCCGTTGCTTTTCTGATTTTTGTACTCTTCTGCATGAAGTACGTATGGCCTCCGGTCATCACTGCTCTGCAAGAGCGTCAGAAGAAGATTGCAGACGGCTTGGACGCTGCCAACCGCGCAGCTCGCGACCTGGAGCTGGCCCAAGAAAAAGTGGGTCAGCAACTGCGTGAAGCAAAGGCACAGGCAGCTGAAATCATTGAGCAAAGCAAGAAACGCGCTGCTCAGCTTGTAGACGAAGCCCGTGAACAGGCTCGTGTCGAAGCTGACCGTGTGAAGGCTCAGGCTCAGGCCGAGATCGAACAGGAACTGAACAGCGTCAAAGACGCCCTGCGTGCCCAAGTGGGTGCCCTGGCTGTTGGCGGTGCTGAAAAGATCCTTGGCGCCACAATCGATCAAAACGCGCATGCAGAGCTGGTTAACAAACTGGCCGCTGAAATTTAAGCGAGGGCGATCATGGCAGAACTGACCACGTTGGCCCGACCTTACGCTAAGGCTGCCTTTGAGCATGCCCAGGCCCATCAGCAACTGGCCAATTGGTCAGCCATGCTCGGCCTGGCTGCTGCAGTGTCCGAAGACGACACCATGCAGCGCCTGCTCAAGGCCCCGCGACTGACAAGCGCAGAAAAGGCCGCCGCATTCATTGACGTTTGCGGTGACAAGTTCGATGCATCGGCACAGAATTTCATTCATGTTGCCGCGGAAAACGACCGTCTCCTGCTTCTGCCGGAGATTGCCGCTCTGTTCGACCTGTACAAGGCAGAACAAGAGAAATCCGTGGACGTGGAAGTCACCAGTGCTTTTGCGTTGAACCAAGAACAGCAAGACAAACTCGCCAAGGTTCTCAGTGCACGGCTCAGCCGGGAAGTGCGCCTGCACGCGTCGGAGGATGCCAGCCTGATCGGCGGCGTCGTCATCCGCGCCGGCGACCTGGTAATCGATGGCTCTGTTCGCGGCAAAATCGCGAAACTGGCCGAAGCATTGAAATCTTGAGTTTGAAGGGGCAGCAGAGCAATGCAGCAACTCAATCCTTCCGAAATTAGTGAAATCATCAAGGGTCGCATCGAGAAGCTCGATGTCGGCTCCCAAGCCCGTAACGAAGGTACCGTCGTAAGCGTTTCCGACGGTATCGTACGGATCCACGGTCTGGCCGACGCTATGTACGGCGAAATGATCGAGTTCCCGGGCGGCGTATACGGTATGGCACTGAACCTGGAGCAAGACTCCGTAGGTGCGGTGGTACTGGGTGCGTACACCTCCCTCGCCGAGGGCATGAGCGCCAAGTGCACCGGTCGCATCCTGGAAGTTCCGGTTGGTAAGGAACTGCTGGGTCGCGTCGTGGACGCACTGGGTAACCCGATCGACGGCAAAGGTCCGCTGAACAACACCGAGACCGACGCGGTCGAGAAAGTTGCTCCAGGCGTGATCTGGCGTAAGTCGGTAGACCAGCCTGTACAGACTGGCTACAAGTCGGTCGACGCCATGATCCCGGTTGGCCGTGGTCAGCGTGAGCTGATCATTGGTGACCGTCAGATCGGTAAGACTGCCATGGCGGTCGATGCGATCATCAACCAGAAAAACAGCGGTATCTTCTGCGTATACGTGGCCGTTGGCCAGAAGCAGTCGACCATCGCCAACGTCGTGCGCAAGCTCGAAGAAGCCGGTGCCCTGGCCAACACCATCGTTGTTGCCGCCAGCGCCTCGGAATCGGCTGCACTGCAGTTCCTGGCGCCGTACTCCGGCTGCACCATGGGCGAGTACTTCCGTGACCGCGGTGAAGACGCCCTGATCGTCTACGATGACCTGTCCAAGCAGGCTGTTGCGTACCGTCAGATCTCCCTGCTGCTGCGTCGTCCACCAGGACGTGAAGCGTACCCAGGCGACGTGTTCTATCTCCACTCCCGTCTGCTGGAGCGTGCATCGCGCGTTTCGGAAGAATACGTCGAGAAGTTCACCAACGGCGCAGTCACTGGCAAGACCGGTTCCCTGACCGCTCTGCCGATCATCGAAACCCAGGCTGGCGACGTTTCGGCGTTCGTTCCGACCAACGTGATTTCCATCACTGACGGTCAGATCTTCCTGGAATCGGCCATGTTCAACTCGGGCATCCGCCCTGCAGTGAACGCCGGTGTTTCGGTATCGCGTGTAGGTGGTGCCGCTCAGACCAAGATCATCAAGAAGCTGTCCGGGGGTATTCGTACCGCACTGGCTCAGTACCGTGAACTGGCGGCATTCGCCCAGTTCGCGTCCGATCTGGACGAAGCGACCCGCAAGCAGCTGGAGCATGGTCAGCGCGTTACCGAGCTGATGAAGCAGAAGCAGTACGCGCCGATGTCCATCGCGGACATGGCCCTGTCGCTGTACGCCGCTGAGCGTGGCTTCCTGACCGACGTAGAAGTCTCCAAGGTCGGCAGCTTCGAGCAAGCACTGATCGCCTTCTTCCACCGTGATCACGCCGAACTGATGGCGAAGATCAACGTGAAGGGTGACTTCAACGACGAAATCGACGCAGGCATGAAAGCCGGTATCGAGAAGTTCAAGGCCACCCAGACCTGGTAAGCCGCAGCGGGGGCCCAGGCCCCCGCTTGCTAACCTGATAGGTGATACATGGCAGGCGCAAAAGAGATTCGCAGTAAGATTGCGAGCATCAAAAGCACGCAAAAAATTACCAGCGCCATGGAAAAAGTGGCGGTCAGCAAAATGCGCAAGGCACAACAGCGCATGGCTGCTAGCCGTCCTTATGCGGAGCGTATCCGCCAGGTGATCGGTCATCTGGCCAACGCCAACCCGGAATACCGCCACCCGTTCATGATCGAGCGCCCTGTAAAGCGCGCCGGTTATATCGTGGTGAGCAGTGACCGTGGTCTGTGCGGTGGCTTGAATACCAACCTGTTCAAGGCCTTGGTCAAGGACATGAACGAAAACCGCGAACAGGGCGTGGAAATCGACCTGTGCGTGATCGGCAGCAAGGGTGCGACTTTCTTCCGTATCTTTGGCGGCAACGTAGTAGCCGCGATCAGCCACCTGGGCGAAGAGCCATCGATCAATGACTTGATCGGCTCCGTCAAGGTCATGCTGGACGCCTACCTCGATGGTCGTATCGATCGCCTTTCGGTGGTTTCGAACAAGTTCATCAACACCATGACCCAAAAGCCGACGGTCGAGCAATTGGTACCGTTGGTGGCAACCCCGGATCAGGAACTCAAGCATCACTGGGACTACCTGTACGAACCCGACGCAAAAGAGCTGCTGGACGGCTTGATGGTGCGTTACGTGGAGTCGCAGGTGTACCAGGCGGTGGTCGAGAACAATGCTGCTGAACAAGCAGCCCGGATGATCGCCATGAAGAACGCCACAGACAACGCCGGTGACCTGATCAGCGAACTCCAGCTGATCTACAACAAGGCGCGTCAGGCTGCGATCACCCAGGAGATCTCGGAAATCGTCGGCGGCGCTGCCGCGGTTTAACGGTTCAAAAATTCAGAGGATCCAGCTATGAGTAGCGGACGTATCGTTCAAATCATCGGCGCCGTCATCGACGTGGAATTCCCACGTGACGTCGTGCCGAGTGTTTACAACGCGCTGAAAGTACAAGGCGCGGAAACCACCCTGGAAGTTCAGCAGCAGCTGGGCGACGGCGTGGTTCGTACCATTGCGATGGGCTCGACCGAAGGTCTGAAGCGCGGTCTGGACGTCGTCGATACCGGCGCGGCCATCTCCGTTCCTGTCGGCAAGGCTACCCTGGGCCGCATCATGGACGTCCTGGGTAACCCAATCGACGAAGCCGGCCCGATCGGTGAAGAAGAGCGTCGTGGTATCCACCAGAAGGCGCCTTCGTTCGCTGACCAGGCAGGCGGCAACGACCTGCTGGAAACCGGCATCAAGGTTATCGACCTGGTTTGCCCGTTCGCCAAGGGTGGTAAAGTCGGTCTGTTCGGTGGTGCCGGTGTCGGCAAGACCGTGAACATGATGGAGCTGATCCGTAACATCGCCATCGAGCACAGCGGTTATTCCGTGTTCGCCGGTGTGGGTGAGCGTACTCGTGAGGGTAACGACTTCTACCACGAGATGAAGGACTCCAACGTTCTCGACAAAGTAGCGCTGGTCTACGGTCAGATGAACGAGCCACCAGGAAACCGTCTGCGCGTTGCGCTGACTGGCCTGACCATGGCTGAGAAATTCCGTGACGAAGGTAACGACGTTCTGCTGTTCGTCGACAACATCTATCGTTACACCCTGGCCGGTACCGAAGTATCCGCACTGCTGGGCCGTATGCCTTCGGCAGTAGGTTACCAGCCGACCCTGGCCGAAGAGATGGGCGTTCTGCAAGAGCGTATCACTTCGACCAAGGAAGGTTCGATCACCTCCATCCAGGCCGTTTACGTGCCTGCGGATGACTTGACCGACCCGTCGCCAGCGACCACCTTCGCCCACTTGGACGCCACCGTCGTTCTGTCCCGTGACATCGCCTCCCTGGGTATCTACCCAGCGGTCGACCCACTGGACTCGACTTCGCGCCAGCTGGACCCGAACGTGATCGGTACCGAGCACTACGAAACTGCCCGTCAGGTTCAGTATGTTCTGCAGCGCTACAAAGAGCTGAAAGACATCATTGCGATCCTGGGTATGGACGAACTGTCCGAGACCGACAAGCAACTGGTAGCGCGCGCTCGTAAGATCCAGCGCTTCCTGTCGCAGCCGTTCTTCGTGGCCGAGGTCTTCACCGGTTCGCCAGGCAAGTACGTTTCCCTGAAAGACACCATCGCTGGCTTCAGCGGCATCCTCAAAGGTGACTACGACCACCTGCCAGAACAAGCGTTCTACATGGTCGGCAGCATCGACGAAGCGATCGAGAAAGCCAAGAAACTGTAATCCCGGCGCTCCGCAAGGGGCGCTAATCAGGTTGAGGCAAGCAGATGGCTATGACAGTCCATTGCGATATCGTCAGCGCGGAAGGAGAAATCTTCTCCGGTCTGGTCGAGATGGTAGTAGCGCACGGCAACTTGGGCGATCTGGGTATCGCACCAGGTCACGCCCCGCTGATCACCAATCTCAAGCCGGGTCCGATCACGCTGACCAAGCAGGGTGGCACTCAAGAGGTGTACTACATCTCCGGTGGCTTCCTCGAAGTGCAGCCGAACATGGTGAAGGTTCTTGCCGACACCGTGCAACGTGCTGCCGACCTGGACGAAGCTCAGGCTCAGGAAGCCCTCAAGGCTGCCGAGAACGCGCTGAACACCAAAGGCTCGGACTTCGACTACGGCGCTGCTGCCGCACGTCTGGCCGAGGCTGCGGCTCAGCTGCGTACTGTCCAGCAGATGCGCAGAGGCAAGTGATCGGCTACGGCCATCATTTGTGTTGCGATTGAGTAAAAGGGTAGCCTCGGCTACCCTTTTTCTTTTTTCGATTTCCCCCTTTCGGTCAAGCAACTGACCGCCCAGGATTGGTAGCCAGTCATGTCCCTCGATATCGTTATTCTTGCCGCCGGCCAAGGCACCCGCATGCGCTCGTCGCTGCCCAAGGTACTGCACCCGGTAGCCGGCAACTCCATGCTCGGTCATGTTATCCACAGCGCTCGCCAGCTTCAGCCGCAGGGCATCCACGTGGTGATAGGCCATGGGGCAGAGTTGGTTCAGGCGAGACTGGCAGGCGACGACCTCAACTTTGTCATGCAGGACAAGCAACTGGGTACGGGGCATGCCTTGGCGCAAGCTTTGCCAGCACTGTCGGCGGACACCGTGCTGGTGCTGTATGGCGACGTTCCGCTCATCGAGGTACCGACCCTGCAACGTTTGTTGGCCAAAGCCAGCGAGCAGCAACTCGGTTTGCTCACGGTCACGCTCGAAGACCCGACGGGCTATGGCCGCATTGTGCGTGATGCGCATGGGCAAGTAACGGCCATCGTCGAGCATAAAGACGCTAACGAGGCGCAGAAGGCCATTTGTGAGGGCAACACCGGCATTCTGGCGCTTCCTGGCGCTCGCCTGGCGGATTGGATGGGCCGCTTGTCGAACAACAATGCCCAGGGCGAGTACTACCTGACGGATGTGATCGCCATGGCAGTCGCTGATGGTTTGATGGTTGCCACCGAGCAACCCGCCGATCCCATGGAAGTGCAGGGTGCCAATGACCGTCGTCAGCTTGCCGAACTGGAGCGTCACTACCAGTTGCGTGAAGGCCGCCGCCTGATGGCGCAGGGTGTGACCTTGCGTGACCCTTCGCGTTTTGATGTCCGGGGCGAAGTGACGGTCGGCCGGGATGTGCTGATCGACCTCAACGTCGTTCTGGAAGGCAAGGTTGTCATCGAAGACGACGTGCAGATTGGCCCTAATTGCGTGATCAAGGATTGCACGCTGCGCAAAGGTGCCGTGATCAAGGCCAACAGTCACCTTGAGGGTGCCGTCATGGGCGAGGGGAGTGATGCAGGTCCATTTGCACGCTTGCGTCCGGGGACCGTACTCGATGCCAAGGCCCATGTGGGTAACTTCGTCGAGTTGAAGAATGCTCATCTTGGTGAAGGCGCCAAGGCGGGGCACCTGTCGTACTTGGGTGATGCCGATATCGGTGCCCGTACCAATATTGGTGCTGGCACCATCACCTGTAACTACGATGGCGCAAACAAATTCAAGACAGTGATGGGCGAAGACGTCTTCATCGGCTCCAACAGCGCCCTTGTCGCGCCTGTGGAAATCAAGGCCGGGGCCACGACTGCCGCGGGCTCGACGATCACTCAATGCGTGGAAGCAGGTGAGTTGGCGGTAGCACGCTCCCGTCAGCGCAACATCTCGGGGTGGAAGCGTCCAGAGAAGATCAAGAAGCCCTGATTTATCCACAGCTCTATCAAGGCCGGCCTTGTGCATAACAAGCCGGCCTTTTTATTTGTCCGGCATCAGATGGATAGCCAAAGCTGGGCTATGCCTCTGCACAGCGTTTTTATCCACAGCGCTAAGATGGGTTGACGAACCCGAGCATTTAGGTTTTGATTGCGATCATTATCTTTCGAAACGAAACTTAAAGCGCCGATGTCGAAACGAAACACGCCACAACGTCGCCATAACATACTGGCCCTGCTCGCGGAGCAGGGTGAAGTCAGCGTGGACGCGCTGGCGAGGCGGTTTGACACGTCTGAGGTCACTATCCGCAAGGACCTGGCGGCACTTGAAACCAACGGCTTGTTGTTACGCCGGTACGGCGGTGCGGTAACCATGCCGCAGGAATTGCTGGCTGAGCCGGCACAACCCGTATCGGCCTACAAACGCGCCATTGCTCGCGCCGCCGTGAGCCTCATCCGCGAACACGCCCGGATCATCATCGACAGCGGTAGTACCACCGCTGCCATGATCCCTGAACTCGGACGCCAGCCTGGTCTGGTGGTCATGACCAATTCGCTCAATGTTGCCAGGGCCATCAGCGAACTCGAGCACGAGCCGGTGCTGCTGATGACGGGTGGCACCTGGGACCCACATTCCGAGTC
Organism: Pseudomonas sp. SWI7; assembly: GCF_006351945.1. Taxonomy (NCBI): domain Bacteria; kingdom Pseudomonadati; phylum Pseudomonadota; class Gammaproteobacteria; order Pseudomonadales; family Pseudomonadaceae; genus Pseudomonas; species Pseudomonas sp. SWI7. Next base: position 3,835,023 of record NZ_CP040930.1, read on the forward strand.
CTTTCAGGGCCAAGTGGCCGAACAGGTTCTGCGCTCGTATGACTTCGACCAATTGTTCATTGGGGCCGATGGCATCGACTTGGAACGCGGCACCACCACATTCAACGAGTTGCTGGGTCTGAGCCGAGTCATGGCCGAGGTCGCCCGTGAGGTGATCGTGATGGTCGAGTCGGACAAGGTCGGCCGCAAGATTCCCAACCTCGAACTGCCGTGGGGCAGGGTGCACACCCTGATCTCGGACGAACGCCTGTGCGAACAGGCACGCGAACAAATTAAAGCACGCGGCGTCAATTTGATCTGCGCCGCTATCAGTCAGGAGTAACCAAGCATGTGTGGAATCGTAGGTGCTGTGGCCGAACGCAACATTACCGCCATCCTTATCGAGGGCCTGAAGCGTCTTGAATACCGTGGGTATGACAGCGCAGGCCTGGCGGTGCTGACGCCGGAAGGCGATTTGCAACGCCGTCGCCGTATCGGCAAGGTCAGCGAGCTCGAAGCAGCCGTCGTGCTCGAGCCAATCGCAGGACGGCTCGGCATCGCGCATACCCGCTGGGCCACTCATGGCGCGCCTACTGAAACCAATGCCCACCCTCATTTCTCAGGCCATGACGTGGCCGTGGTGCACAACGGCATCATCGAGAATCACGAGGCGCTGCGCGAGGAACTGAAAGGATTGGGCTATGCCTTCGTGTCGCAGACCGATACCGAAGTGATCGTCCACCTGATCGACCATATCCTCAAGGGCATCCCCGACCTGGCAGACGCCTTGAAGGCTGCGGTCAAGCGCTTGCACGGCGCCTATGGCCTGGCGTTGATCAGCAAAAGCCAGCCGGACCGCCTGGTCGCTGCCCGTAGCGGCAGCCCATTGGTGATTGGCCTGGGGCTCGGTGAGAACTTCCTCGCCTCCGACCAGCTGGCCCTGCGACAGGTCACCGACCGCTTCATGTACCTCGAAGAAGGGGACATCGCCGAGATCCGTCGCGACCACGTCGCCATCTGGGACCATGATGGCCACCCCGTGCAGCGTGAAACCGTGCAGTACCACGAGGGTGCCGAGGCCGCCGACAAGGGCCAGTACCGCCACTTCATGCTTAAGGAAATCCACGAGCAACCACGCGTGGTGCAACGCACACTGGAAGGTCGCTTGGGCAGTGACCATGTGCTGGTCCAGGCATTCGGCCCGCAGGCAGCCGAGTTGTTCGGCAAAGTGCGCAATGTGCAGATCGTGGCCTGTGGTACCAGCTATCATGCTGGCATGGTTGCACGTTACTGGCTGGAAAGCCTGGCAGGGATCCCCTGCCAAGTAGAGGTGGCGAGCGAGTTCCGTTACCGCAAGGTGGTCGTGCAGCCCGATACGCTGTTCGTTTCCATCTCCCAGTCGGGCGAGACCGCCGATACCCTGGCAGCGCTGCGCAACGCCAAGGAGCTGGGCTTCCTTGGCAGCCTGGCGATCTGCAACGTGGGCATCAGCTCGCTGGTGCGTGAATCTGACCTGACGTTGCTGACCCTGGCCGGACCGGAAATCGGCGTCGCCTCGACAAAGGCCTTCACCACCCAGCTGGTGTCGTTGATGCTTCTGACCTTGGCCTTGGGCCAGGTGCGCGGCACCTTGGACAAGGGCGTCGAAGCTGAGCTGGTCGAGGAGCTGCGCCGCTTGCCAACCCGTCTGGGTGAAGCATTGGCCATGGACGCAACCGTCGAGAAAATCGCCGAGCTGTTCGCAGACAAGCATCACACCTTGTTCCTGGGGCGCGGCGCTCAATATCCGGTGGCCATGGAGGGTGCGCTCAAGCTCAAGGAAATCTCCTATATCCACGCCGAAGCCTATCCTGCGGGCGAGCTCAAACATGGCCCACTGGCGCTTGTGGATAACGACATGCCCGTGGTGACCGTTGCGCCGAACAATGAACTGCTGGAGAAGCTCAAGTCCAACCTGCAGGAAGTGCGTGCACGCGGCGGTGAGCTGGTGGTCTTCGCTGACGAGCAAGCCGGCTTGAGCAACGGCGAAGGCACCCATGTGATTCCAGTCCCGCATATCGCGGATGCGCTGGCGCCGATTCTGTACACCATTCCTTTGCAGCTGCTCTCGTACTATGTCGCCGTGCTCAAAGGGACTGATGTTGACCAGCCGCGCAACTTGGCGAAGTCGGTGACGGTGGAGTAAAGGTAGCGTTTCAACAGTGCCGGCATACTGTCCTGCTCCTGAGCAGGGCTAGCCGTGAAACATGGCAGGTGATCATCGGATCAACCCGCAGCTAAGACCCCCGTATCACGGGGGTTTTTTTATCGATGATTTTTATACGGTTGTGCTTCAGGGTTGGATGCGGCTGAACCCTTCACCTAACAACCCCTAAGGCCTATCTCGAATCTGGGTGCGTTGAACATTGGGCGGTTGGAATTGAGGTGATATATCATAACGTTTAAGTAGTTATGATATAACGTGTTAATAGCTCTGCATGATTTTCCCGAGCTTTGCGCACCTGATCCCACCCCTGTCTACTCACCTAGGAGCACCCATGCGAGTCACCCCGGCCTCCCTTGCCATGTTCACGGTAATGGTTACCCCTGAACTGTTCGCCGACCAAACAGGCAGCTCCACGATCACCCTTGGCGCCGTGAACATTACGCAGGACGCCAAGGTGGCCCTGAGCACCGAGAACGTGCTCACGTCGGTCGATGTGCTGGGCGGTGATCAGGTAGAGGACAAGAACGTCATGAACAGCTGGCAACTGCTGGGCCAGATGCCGGGCATTCAGCTCACCGAAACAGGGCAGGGGGCCGAATCGGGCAAGGTTACGTTCCGCGCTTTCAACGGCGAAGGGTACATCAACGGTATCAAGACATTGATCGATGGCATCCCGAGCAACGTCAACAGCGGTAACCAGCGCTTCATCGACATGATCTTTCCCCTGGACATCGACTACATCGAAGTGGTCCGGGGCACGAACGACCCTCGTTACGGGTTGCACAACATTGCGGGCAACATCAATTTCGCCACGCGCCAAGGCGGCAACTATGTCGATAGCCGGCTGACCTATGGCAGCTTCGACACCCGTGAAGTGCAGTTGGCGGTCGGGCACGAGGAGGGGAATTTTGCCCAGAACTACATCCTTGCCAAGCAGGACAGCAATGGCTACCGCGATCACAGCAACTCGAACAAATACGCACTGGGGGGTAAGTGGTTCGTCAGCAACGACGAGCAGAATTTCCGCATTGGGCTGATCGCGCGCTTGTACCATCACCAGGCCCAGGAGTCCGGGTTTCTCACCCGTGACCAGATGCACGCCAGCCGTACACAATCACCGGCCAAGAACGCCAATGACGGTGATGACCGCGACATGAAGCACCTCAGCCTGCACGCGGATTGGCAGCTCAATGATGACTTGAGCCTTAGCAGCAAGCTGTATTACAACGACTACAACGATGATCGCACCGTTACCTTCACGGACTATCGCCCAGGTAATGCGCCCCGTCAGCGTCGGCAATGGGACGAACAGCAGACGGGCATCCTCAATAACCTGACATGGCGCGTTAACGAGCACCTCACCCTCGATGGCGGCGTCAACTACGAAGAGCAGGACAATACCTACCGTCGCCAGCGCTACAGCTTCAGCGTTCCGACCCACTTCGATACCGTACCGGCCCGCGTGCAGAATGACGATCGCTATACCCTGCGCAACACCGGTGCCTATGTTCAGGCCGTTATCCAGCCCATCGAGTCACTGAAGATCATCCCGGCCATGCGGGTGGACCAGTTCACCGGTAGTACGCAGCTCTTGGGTGGCGTCAAAGGCTCGCTGCAAGACTACGGCTGGATCCGACAGCCCAAGCTGAGCGTGATCTATAGCGTTACCCCCGATATCGACGTTTACGCCAATTGGGGGCGTACCTTCCAGATACTCACCGGCTCGACCGAGCCCGCCTACTTGACCCCTGGGCAGCCTTCATACGACCCGTCGATCAACACAGGCAAAGAGGTCGGTATCAAGTTCAGACCGTTCGAGGGCGCCCAAGCGCGAGTGGCGATCTGGCAGCAGGATGCTACCGATGAAGTGGCAAACATGCCCAGCACCGGCACCACGGTCGGGTTGGGTGAAACGCGCCGTCGCGGCGTGGATTTGCAGATCAATGCTCAACTGGATGATCAGTGGACTGTCTATGCCTCCCACGCCATCCAGGAAGCAAAGGTGGTCAAAGCGTTTTCTGCCGCAGGGCAATCACTCTCGGGTAAGGAAGTGTTCTCCACGCCTCGGTACGTGAGCACCGTGGGCGTCGATTATCGTTATAACGATGACTGGAAGTTCGGTCTGCAGGGCAGGGCGCAAGGGAGCTACTACATCGACGAGCTCAATGAGCAAGGCAAATACGGTGGGTTTGTCGTTGCGGACGCCAGCGTCAGCTACCGCATCACGTCCGCTGCCAGCGTCGATGTGCAGGTCAAGAACCTGCTGGACCGCAAATACGAATACGTCTGGTACGACAACTTCTTCTGGGGCGGTGACGACCAGGCGATGTTTTCGCCAGCACCTGGTCGGTCGACATTCGTTTCCCTGAATCTGAAGCTGTAGACCTCGGCTTAAACTTTCGTTTTACAGACAGCTCCTACAGATGGTCTACGCTGAACCGGTGGCTTTCGAAATGTCTTGGGTCTTGCCCCGTACATGGGAAGGAAGGGTTACATGCTTGCTCAGCTTCCGCCGGCTTTGCAGAGTCTACACCTGCCGTTGCGTCTCAAATTGTGGGACGGCAACCATTTCGACCTGGGCCCCAGCCCGCAAGTGACCATCCTGGTCAAGGAGCCTCAGCTCATCTCCCAACTCACCCATCCAAGCATGGATGAGTTGGGCACCGCTTTCGTGGAAGGCAAGCTCGAACTCGAAGGCGACATCGGTGAGGCCATCCGTGTCTGCGATGAACTCAGCGAAGCACTGCTACCCGATGATAGCGATCATGCTCCCCAGCGCCTGGCGCATGACAAGCGAACCGATGCCGAAGCCATTTCCTACCACTACGATGTGTCCAACGACTTTTACCGGTTATGGCTGGACCAGGACATGGTTTATTCCTGCGCCTATTTCCGTGAGCCGGACAATACACTGCAACAGGCCCAGCAAGACAAGTTCGATCATCTGTGCCGCAAGCTGCGCTTGGCTGCCGGTGATTACTTGCTGGACGTGGGGTGTGGGTGGGGAGGTCTCGCGCGCTTCGCTGCACGTGAATATGGGGCGAACGTGTTTGGCATCACGTTGAGCAAAGAGCAGCTCAAGCTGGGCAGGGAACGGGTGGAGGCCGAGGGCCTGTCCGACAGCGTAGACCTGCAGATTCTTGATTACCGTGACCTGCCACAAGACGGGCGCTTCGATAAGGTCGTCAGCGTGGGCATGTTCGAGCATGTGGGTCATGCCAATCTACCTTTGTATTGCAAGACGCTGTTCGGCGCAGTGCGCGAAGGCGGCCTCGTCATGAACCATGGCATCACGGCCAAGCATGTGGATGGCCGCCCGGTGGGTCGGGGGGCTGGAGAGTTCATTGACCGTTATGTGTTCCCCCACGGCGAGCTGCCCCACTTGTCGATGATCAGCGCCGCTGTCTGTGAGGCAGGGTTGGAAGTGGTGGATGTGGAAAGCTTGCGCATGCATTACGCCAAGACCCTGCATCACTGGAGCGAGAACCTGGAAAACCAACTGCACAATGCAGCTGCGCTGGTCCCTGAAAAAACATTGCGTATCTGGCGCCTTTATTTGGCAGGTTGCGCGTACGCTTTCGAGAAAGGCTGGATCAACCTGCATCAGATATTGGCGGTCAAACCCTACGCGGATGGCCACCATGACCTATCTTGGACGCGTGAGCACCTTTACCGCTAGCGCCTACCAAACGTGTGCCAAGCGTGACCGACCTCACTTCAAGAGTGAGGTCGTCCCTTGGCGCGCTTTACAATACCGGTGAAATCAACCTTGCGATGCGCATGCCCACTTGCTGTAACCGATGGGTGGCCTCTGTTTCCTCGACCGTAATCTCCCGCGCGTTGGCAAAGTCTTTGTTGAGCATGCGTTCGACCGTATCGGCGAATGCCTTGTCGATGGTGAGCAACGTGATCTCGAAGTTGAGACGGAACGATCGATTATCGAGATTGGCGCTGCCGACAGCACTTATGTCGTCATCCACCAACACGACCTTCTGGTGCAGGAACCCAGGTTGATAACGGAACATGCGAACACCGGCGCGCACCGCTTCGAATGCGAACAGGCTGGAGGCGGCGTATACGATCTTGTGGTCCGGGCGAGACGGGATCAGGACCCGCACATCTACACCGCGTAGTGCCGCCAAACGCAGGGCGGCGAATACCGCTTCATCGGGCACGAAATACGGGCTGGTTATCCAGACTCGATGCTTGGCCGAGTGGATTGCCTCTAGAAAGAACAGCGAGCAGGTTTCCTTGGAGTCTGCAGGGCCGCTGGCCAATGCCTGGCACAGCACACCGTCATCGGGATAGGTGTCCTGGAGGATCAGGGGAGGCAACTGCCGGGTTACCCAGTACCAATCTTCAGCGAACGATTCCTGTAGGCACGCTAGCACTGGCCCGCTGATTTGCACGTGTGTATCTCGCCAGGGTGAAAGCTTGGGGTTGGCCCCCAGGTACTCGTCGCCGACATTGTGACCACCTACAAAGCCGACCAACCCATCTACCACGACGATCTTGCGGTGATTGCGGAAGTTGACTTGAAGGCGATTGAACAGGCCCCGACGGGTAGCGAATGCATGTATTTGCACACCTCCCGCACGAAGCTGCTGGCTGTAGTGGCGGGGCAGGGAATGGCTGCCGACACCGTCATACAATACAAATACCTGAACGCCTTCGGCCGCCTTGCGCAGCAGCAATTGTTGCAAGGCTCGCCCAAGTGCATCGTCATGGATGATGAAAAACTGCACCAGTATGACGCGTGTCGCTTTATCGATGGCTTCGAAAACCGCCTCGAACGTGCGCTTGCCATCAATCAACAGCTCGACCTGATTATTGGCCAGACATGGCATTCGACTGAGTTTGGGCATGGCGCGCAAAGCGGCGTAGCTGTCCGATGCGCGCGCGGCCAGCGCTTCTTCGACCCATGGGCGCCAATTCAAACTGGCCATGGCGACATGCATTTCCTGATTGGCTTGGCGCCTGGCCTTGATGTAGGCATTGAAAGAGCGCGCACCGAATATCAGGTAGGGGATAAGCGTCAGGTAGGGAATGAAAAAAAGTGGCATTGCCCAGGCAATGGCGCCTTGAGCAGTACGGACTGTGAACAACGCATGCAGCGCGGCGATAATACCCAGCAGATGAATCACGCCGAGTAGGTAGCCAAAAAAAAGGGGGCTGTGGTAATCCATATGCATCCTGCTCGTTGAATACACCTTAGGTAACAGAACACGAACGTGGTTCGCCTGCAACAAGCGGTTCGTTTCAACGTCTAACCCAAACATCGTCGGGATGACCGACATTTCCAGGAGTGTGATTTCCATGAAAATTCGTATGCCGTTGCTGGCGCTGGCCTTGTGCGCAGGCAGCGTCACAGCCCAGGCCCAGATGCTTCAACCCGGCTTGTGGGAGCTGACCACTAGCAATATGCAGGTCGACGGTAAGCCGCTACCTGATATGGATTTCATGCTCAGCCAGTTGAAGAACCTACCGCCCGATCAACGGGCGATGATGGAAGGCATGCTTGCCAAGCAAGGTGTCACTGTAGGTGGTAAAGGGGTGCGCTCCTGCCTCACCCCTCAGCAGGTGGCAACCAACGACATTCCGCTGCAGGATCCAAAGTCCGGCTGCACTCAGAAGATCACTGACCGCACCGGTAACGTTTGGAAGTTTCAATTCAGCTGCCCCAAAGCCCAGGGTAATGGCCAGGCCACCTTCCTGAGTGACAAGGAGTTCACCACTCAAGTGAGTGGCACGTTCAATGCGTCCGGTGTTCAGCAGCAGGGCAGCATGAACACACGTGCGGTATGGCTGGGCAATGATTGCGGTACGGTCAAGCCTCGGACGTGATGTTCCACTGCCACTGGCCAGTTGCTACGGCGTCGTGGGCATGCAGACTTTCAGCATGTTCCACGCGCGTCTTGAACCCTTTAATCCATTCGATAGTGCTTAGCGCTTGATACAAGCGTCTCGCTGCGTCCTCGCAAAACATCAGGTTCTGTCCGTTTGCCAACGCAAATGCTTGTTCATCGGCGCGCTTTACCGCAGTTTGTACCGCAGTGCCCAAGGCTTGCTCGGCCGCATCTATGACCTCGGTTATGGGAAGCTCAGGACGATTATCCTCGAGCCTAACGCTTATCTTTGCCATGCTCCTCTGGCTATGAGGCGTTGCTACGATGCCCTCCGAAGTCCCCAACCATGCCAATACCTCTTCGCTGTCCAAAGTTCCTGAGCCGAATCGAGCGTGGAACTGTTGCTGGATAAGCTGTCGAGCGAGCGCCGCCGAGCATGGGCATGTAGACGAATAAGGCACCAAAACAGATAGTTCCACGTGGAACATTTCATGTTCGATCCGTGCATCGATCTCGACGTCATAGCTTTTCCACCCAGCTAGAGGGCTAACCAGGGCAGGCCGCCTGAGTAGGTGTTGGAAGCTCAGGCGCACATATGCCGCAGATGATTGCCCATCATGGCTGCTGAGAAAACTCGCCAAAAGGCGACGCAGCGATAGCGGGCGCAGCGGCTCATGCTCAAGATCTTCAAGCGCTAGGTACAGACGCGACATGTGTATGCCGCGTGAGCTGCCATCTACCAAATTCACCCCAGCATCCACTGTAGCCGCTACCTGACGGCCTCCAATCTGCATTGGCATGGCTATCCCACACATTCCTACCCAGTCCAACGGTGTGGTTGAGTTCATGTGTTGTGCAGCGACGTCAGGAAGCTGGGGCTGGAATTGGGACATGGGATTTCCAAGGCTATGCGTGTATGTGGAACATTGGGTCCACTGCTGATGGGTCGTGTGAGGTAACGGCAGAGCCGTTGGTACTGCGCTGTGAAATGAGCTGGTCAATTCCCAGTTCACCGCACCGAGCATTCGTCAGGAACCACTTGGCTAGATTGTATTGTTACTTTATAACATTATGCAATGCATCGTTTCGAATGCGCCTGTGTGATGAGGTTTTGCCATGTCCAATCGTCTTCCTGTCACTGTGCTCTCCGGTTTTCTGGGCGCAGGCAAAAGCACGCTTCTCAACCATGTGCTGCGCAATCGCGAAGCGCTTCGTGTCGCGGTTATCGTCAATGACATGAGTGAGATCAACATTGACGCCAGCGAAGTTCAGCGCAATGTCACCCTTAACCGCGCCGAAGAAAAGCTGGTGGAAATGAGCAATGGCTGCATCTGCTGCACGTTGCGTGAAGATCTGCTTGAAGAGGTTGCACGGCTGGCCGAGGCGGGGCGCTTCGATTACCTGCTGATTGAATCGACCGGTATCTCAGAGCCGTTGCCTGTGGCTGAAACCTTTACCTTTCGTGATGAGCAAGGCCGCAGCCTGTCGGATCTGGCGCGTCTCGACACCATGGTCACCGTGGTGGATGCCTTGAATTTCATGCGGGATTACCAAGCCGCAGAGAGCCTGGAAAGCAGTGGCCAGACATTGGGGGATGACGATGAACGTTCGATCAGCGACTTGCTGATCGAGCAGGTAGAGTTCGCTGACGTGTTGCTGTTGAGCAAAATCGATCTGGTCAGTCAGGCCGAGCGGGAGGAGCTTTCAGCTATCCTCCGGAGCCTGAACCGCCGAGCCCAGATCATTCCCATGGTCATGGGTCAGGTTCCCCTTGCCAGGATTCTGGACACTGGCTTGTTCGACTTCGACCAGGCGGCGCAAGCGCCTGGCTGGCTGAAGGAGCTGCGCGGTGAACATACACCGGAAACAGAAGAATATGGCATCCAAGCCACTACCTGGACCGCACGCCGGCCTTTTCATCCGCAGCGGTTCCATGACTTTGTACACACACCCTGGAGTAATGGCCGGTTACTGCGTTCCAAAGGGTTCTTCTGGTTGGCGAGCAAATATAAAGAAGCGGGCAGTTGGTCCCAGGCAGGCGGCATGATGCGCCATGGGCTGGCGGGTCGTTGGTGGTGTTTCGTTCCCCGTGAACAGTGGCCTGAGGATGTGGATAACGTTGCTGCCATTCTTGAACATTGGTTACCGGATACTGGCGACTGCCGGCAGGAATTGGTGTTCATAGGGCAAAATATGGACGTGGCGAAATTATCCACAGCCCTTGATCAGTGCCTGTTGACGGATGAAGAAATGGCACTCGAGCCCATGGGTTGGCTGCGTTTTCCTGACCCATTCGGCCCCTGGGACGAACAGGTGGCAGCGTGAGTACGTCAGTGGCTGTGGATATCCGCCAGGTGTTTGGACACACGCCTCAATCAATGGCAGAAGTCCTGCAAGAGGGTGTCAACCTCGCAGTCTGGCAGCGGCAACTTCCACCTCAGCTGCAAGACTTTTCAGAGGTTGTGGCGGGGCTTGGAGGATCGATAACAGACCAGCGTGTGATCGAGGTCGACGAGCATCAGGTCCCAGTGATTGAGGGGCTGCTGTACGAGGCTGTGGATATCCACGGCTATGACGCTTTTGTCGCGGATGTCACGTGGTTGGTTTCGGCTTATAGCTGTTTGCTTGGAGCGCATCGCGTAGGTTTGCGCATACGTGCACTGACCAGTCCGATGTGCCCACGCTTTCATGTGGATAACGTTCCACTGAGGCTAATTACCACTTACGCGGGTCCGGGGAGTGAATATCTACCGGAGCAGGCAGTAGCGCGAGCTGCGTTGTCCACAGGCAATGCTGCTGTGGATAAGGTGATGCGACTGAATACAGGTGACGTTGCCTTGTTCAAGGGCGAGCGCTGGGAGGGCAATGAAGGCGCAGGCGTCGTACATCGTTCCCCGTCAGGTCCACCGCGACTGTTGCTTACGCTTGACTGGCTAGCCTGACAGCGCATAGTTGAGCAAACCGTCTGCTTGAAGAACCATCATGCTTCGCAATATTCCCACCCATGTCATTGCTGGCCCGCTGGGGGCCGGCAAAACGACGGTGATTCATCACCTGCTACAGCAAAAGCCTGACCACGAACGCTGGGCCGTATTGGTCAATGAATTCGGGGCAGTAGGGCTGGATGCGGCACTCTTGTCCACAAGCCAGAACGGTATCTCTATCGCCGAAGTCGCAGGAGGCTGCTTGTGCTGCGTCAATGGGGTTCCGTTCCAGGTAGGGCTGGGTAGGCTTCTGCGCCAGTGCAAGCCGCACAGACTGTTCATAGAGCCCTCCGGGCTGGGCCATCCTCTTCAATTGCTTGATCAATTGGCCCAAGCGCCTTGGACTAATGTGCTGACAATTCAGCCGTTGATAGTCGTCACCACACCCGCATCTCTGCGCAGTGGCAGGCCGTTACCGACGGCTCAATCAGCCGCGTTGGAAGCCTGTGAAACCCTGGTTATCAATAAGTCGGAGTCTGTGGATAAAGATTTTAAGCTGTTGATAAATAAAGAATTCCCAGGGAAAAGGCTGATATGGACGATGCAAGGTCAGCTTCCTTTCGATAGTCTGCCTGTCTATCAAAACAAGATTGTTGACAGCCCTGATAGCGATATCGGGATTGTCGACAATCCACCGAATGCCATGCGTGCTCTTTGGGCAGACCGGCGCGAGCCGATACGTCAGGTAGTTCAAGGAGAGGATGGATGGAGCATAGGCTGGCGCTGGCACCCCCAGCAGCGCTTTTATCCACAGGCCATAGATGAGCTATTGAAGTCGCTGAAGTGGAGGCGTGCCAAGGGTGTTATCCACACAGCACAAGGCAGATGCTCGTTCAATGCACTCGAAGGCAAGTTGGCGCCCTGGCAGCCCAGTGAATGGACAGCCGACAGTCGCCTGGAATTGATTTTCGAGAAGCCTCAGCCTGTGGACGAGTTGGAAGCCCGCTTGCAGAGCTGCCTTATGCCTTGATCAGTTGTGCCAACGGTCATGTTGCTGGCGCCACTGCTGCATTTCGATCACATTGTCCGCCCGCGGGGGCGTCTTGATTTCGAAGGGGTAGGGTGCCAGCTCTATCTGCATGCTGTGCGCGCCGAACTGAGTCACGGTACCAGGGTGACGTTGCTCCCCTGTCACGGTAAATTCGAAGCCATAGAGACGTGCCAGGCGCTTGCGACCCTTGACATCATGCACGAAGGCAATACGTTTGAGCGCGACGGCGTCATCGAGCAACTGAAGGTCAAGCTTTGCGCAATGCTGTTTGACCCTTTCCAAGGCCTTCTCGCGCAGACCGTGGTTGTGCCACAGCCAAGCGCCTGCCGTGGCCATCACCATCAGGACTAACAGGTTCTCCAGGGTCAACATGTGCGTAGGCTCCCAACCGATCGATTCAGCTTAACTGCGTCCCTGGCCTGTCGTACAGGTGGCAATCACGTTCATACTGCGCGTTGCATGATTCTTGAACAGCTTTGGAAATGACTCGCATGAAACGTACCCCGCACCTGCTCGCCATCCAGTCCCATGTGGTGTTCGGCCACGCCGGCAACAGCGCTGCGGTATTCCCCATGCAGCGTATCGGCATCAATGTGTGGCCGCTCAACACGGTGCAGTTCTCCAATCACACTCAGTATGGCCAGTGGAGCGGAGACGTGCTTGCTCCAACGCAAATTCCAGCGTTGGTGGAAGGCATTTCCAACATCGGTGAGCTGGGGGAGTGTGATGCCGTGCTCTCGGGCTACCTCGGCAGTGCCGAGCAGGGGCGCGCGATTCTGGAAGGCGTGGCGCGAATAAAGGCCGTCAACCCGAGGGCGATGTACCTGTGCGATCCAGTCATGGGCCATCCTGAAAAGGGGTGCATCGTATCGCCACAGGTTAGCCAGTTTTTGCTGGAACAAGCGGTCACAAAGGCTGACATCCTGTGCCCTAACCAGCTGGAGCTGGACAGCTTCTGTGGCCGGCGCGCGGCATCACTGGAGGATTGCGTAGGCATGGCTCGCAGTCTTCTGCTCAAAGGGCCCAAGGTTGTGCTGGTCAAGCACCTGGCTTACCCGGGGCGCGCAGAGGACCAGTTCGAGATGCTGTTGGTGACGGCCGAACACAGCTGGCATTTGCGCCGCCCGCTGCTGGCCTTCCCCAAGCAACCGGTAGGCGTGGGTGACCTGACTTCCGGTTTGTTCATGGCGCGGGTGCTGCTTGGCGACAGCTGGGAACAGGCATTCGAGTTTGCAGCCTCCGCCGTACATGAAGTACTGCTGGAAACTCAGGCCTGCGCCAGTTACGAGCTGCAGCTGATACGTGCCCAGGACCGCATCGCCCACCCGCGCGTACGTTTTGAAGCGAGGTTGTTGAACGCCTAGACGCCGTCGGTTTTCAGGTTCTGATAGCGCTTTTCCAGTTCCTGGCGAATCTGCCGTCGCTGCTGGCCTTGCAGGAATCGGCGTTTCTCTTCGCTACTCTGCGGTTGACGCGGGGGAACCGAAACTGGCCGTCGATTATCGTCCACGGCCACCATGGTGAAAAAGCAGCTGTTGGAATGGCGCACCGAGCGTTCACGGATGTTCTCGGTAACGACCTTGATACCGACCTCCATGGAAGTATTGCCGGTGTAGTTCACCGACGCCAGGAAAGTGACCAGCTCGCCTACATGCACCGGCTCGCGAAAGATGACCTGGTCGACTGACAGCGTGACTACATAGGAGCCTGCATAGCGGCTGGCACACGCATACGCGACTTCGTCGAGGTACTTGAGCAGCGTTCCGCCATGTACGTTGCCAGAGAAATTCGCCATGTCGGGTGTCATCAAGACGGTCATGCTCAGCTGGGCGTTTCCAGGTTCCATAAAATGCTCACGGTAAGAGTGTGCGCAATCGCGCCAAAGGCTAGCAGGCGCTCTGTTCTGTTGAAGCGACAGCCTGCGTTTAACGGGACGCTCCCATGCTTTGAAGCGTCACGCTGTTTATGCCAGTGACGGCCTGATAGCAGTCGATCTGTTTCATCATATTGCATCGACAGTTCATGGGAAGGCGCGATGTTAATCTGAGTACGCCCATGCAACATGGGCACGCTTTCAATGAATACAGTGTGTACTCGCTGCTTGCTTGGGCCCGCCTCGGCGCAGGCGCGACCTGCCCGTTAGCACAGCCCAAGACGAGAGAAGGAGAATCACGTCATGCATGCCATCAGCTTCATTCAGGACCTGGCGGTCATCATGCTGGTTGCAGGCGTGGTCACCATTGTTTTTCACCGTCTCAAGCAGCCAGTGGTGCTCGGTTATATCGTCGCCGGTTTCATCATAGGCCCCCACACGCCCCCCTTCGGCCTGATTCACGACGAAGACACCATCAAAACGCTCGCCGAGCTTGGCGTGATTTTCCTGATGTTTTGCCTGGGCCTCGAGTTCAGCCTGCGCAAGCTGTTCAAAGTTGGCGCCACGGCCTTCATAGCAGCTTTTCTGGAAATCGTATTGATGATCTGGATCGGCTTCGAGATTGGGCGTTGGTTCGGCTGGAACACCATGGACTCCTTGTTCCTGGGCGCCATTCTCGCCATTTCCTCGACCACGATCATCGTCAAGGCCCTCAATGACCTGAAGATGAAGAACGAACGGTTTGCACAGCTGATATTCGGCGTGTTGATTGTCGAAGACATCCTGGGTATCGGCATCATCGCACTGCTGTCGGGTATCGCCGTCAGCGGCACCGTCAGTTCGGGGGAGGTCTTTTCAACCGTCGGCAAGCTGTCCTTGTTCATGATCGTTGCCTTGGTGATCGGCATTCTTCTGGTACCGCGCGTACTGGCTTATGTGGCCAAGTTCGAAAGTAACGAGATGCTGCTCATCACAGTGCTGGGTCTGTGCTTCGGATTCTGTCTGCTGGTCGTGAAACTCGAATACAGCATGGTCCTGGGGGCTTTTCTGATTGGTGCCATCATGGCCGAGTCGCGGCAGTTGTTGAAAATCGAGCGTCTGATCGAACCTGTCAGGGATTTGTTCAGCGCCATATTCTTCGTCGCAATTGGCTTGATGATCGATCCGCAGGTATTGGTCGACTACGCTTGGCCGATTGTGGTCATTACCTTGGCCGTTGTACTGGGCAAGATGCTGTCCTGTGGCATGGGCGCTTTCATCGCGGGAAACGACGGGCGCACCTCGTTGCGGGTGGGTATGGGCCTGTCTCAGATCGGCGAGTTTTCATTCATCATTGCGGCCTTAGGGATGACCCTGCAGGTCACCAGCGACTTCCTCTACCCGGTGGCGGTCGCCGTCTCGGCCATTACCACGCTACTGACACCGTATCTGATTCGTGCCGCTGATCCGCTGTCGATAAAACTGGGTAACGTAGTGCCTGGGCGGCTGGCTCGCGTGCTGTCCTTGTATGGGGAGTGGCTGCGCAACATCCAGCCTCAGGGCCAGAGTGCCCTGGTGGCGGCGATGATACGGCGCATATTGTTGCAGGTCGGCGTGAACCTGGCGTTGGTCATCGCCATATTCTTCAGCGGCGGTTACTTCGCAGGGCGGCTTGGCACTTGGCTCAGCCAGTGGATCAGCGATGTGAGCCAGCAGAAGGCGGTGATCTGGGGGGCTGCATTACTGCTTTCGCTACCTTTTCTGATCGCGGCTTACCGCAAACTCAAAGCGCTATCGATGCTGCTGGCCGAAATGGGCGTCAAGCCTGAAATGGCTGGGCGCCATACTCAGCGCGTACGGCGCGTGATTGCTGAAGTCATTCCGCTGATTTCGCTGCTGGTGATCTTTTTGCTGCTGTCGGCGTTGTCGGCGAGCATTCTACCCACCAACGAGCTATTGCTGATCATTGCCATCGTGGCAGCGGTGGTGGTCGCTTTGTTATGGCGTTGGTTCATTCGGGTGCATACACGCATGCAGATTGCGTTACTCGAAACGCTGGAGAACAATCGGGACAACGGCCACTGACCCCAGTGGCGTCTGCTGCAGACGGGCCGTAATCACGGCCCGCAAGGTCCTTCGACCGAGGTGGGGGTGAGGCTGATCAGCTCTCTAGCCACACGTCCCGTGCCCAATGCCAAACCGATTCCCAGCTGTCCTCACCGACGAGTTCCTCATCGGCATCCCACAGCACCACGGTGCCATCTTCCTCGACGCAATAGTAATTGTCGCCATCCCGGCACAGCGGAATCAGTTCCCGAGGCACCCCGGCGTCCCAGGCATTTGCAGCAACGTCCGGGAGGTAGGTGTGTGACTGAGGGTCAGTCACCGTGACAGGTTCCAGCGAGCCATAGACCACATCGCTGACGTTCAGCAGGAACTCCTTGAACACGAACGGAATGTTGATGAACAGCTGCTCTTCGATTTCAACCAACTGATCCTCGTCTGGAAGCTCAAGGGGGACCGGTACTGGCTCGTTGGCTTCACGGAGTTGTTCAATCACTTCTTCCACGATTCACTTCCTCTGACCTAGATGACAACGCTGCGGGTTATACCCTAGTAGTGCGCTATGGCAAAAGCAAAAACCCCGGTAGGCCCGGAATGCTGTTCACTTGAAATGGTTGGGGCCGCTTTACGGCCCATCGCGGCACAAGGCCGCTCCTACATTGACCGCGTGGCACCCGAATTGACGGCATCACGAGACCTTACAGGAGCGGCCTTTTGCCGCGATGGGCTGCAGAGCAGCCCCAAAAGTAATAGCTTACGGATACGCCCGTGGTTTTTGGACCGGATTAACCGTTTTGACGGATACCCGCGACCAGCCAAGGCTGGTTCTCGCCCTTGGCACGTACCATGTGCCAGCTTTCGCTGAACTGTTCACCTTGGTCGAAGCGCGAGTTCTTCGATACGCCGCGGAAGGTGAGAGTAGCGTCAGTACGGTCGTCACGCTCATCGACGCCGTCCAGCTGTACATCGAGGTTGTCGATGTAGGTGGACTGGAAGCCATCACCCAGCTCGGCACGCTCGCGCTTGAGGAACTCAAGCATCTGCGGGGTCACGAACTCGGCGATCTTGTCCATTTCATTGGCGTCCCAGTGCTGCTGCAGCGACTGGAAGTGATTGCGGGCAGCTGCCAGGAAGCTTTGTTCATTGAACCAGGCTGGCGCGTTGATGACAGGCGATGGCGCTGCCGCCGGCGCAGTCGAACCGCCGAAAATGTTTGGCTGTGCAGGCTGACCCTGTGCTTCACGCTGCATGGGGGCATTGCCAGGCATGGCCATGTGTGGCTGCTGCTGACGTCGCCGTGCGGCGATGAAGCGGAACACCAGGAAGGCGATGAGCGCGATGATCAGGAAGTCCATGATCTGGAAGCCTTCGAAGCCGTCACCCATGAACATGGATGCCAGCAGACCACCGGCGGCCAAGCCCGCCAGAGGGCCCAACCAGCGCGAAGCACCGCTGGCGGCGGCCGGTGCGCGGCCAGGAGCGGTCGGCGCGGCGGCAGGCGTGTTCGGCGTAGCTTGACGGGTCTGGTGAATGGGCGCGGAGCCAGCGCTCTTGCCGCCGCCGAATCGCTTGGCGTTGGCGTCCAGGCTCAGCGTCAGGCCGACGCAGAGCGCCAGTGCGATGCTAAGAAAACGTTGCATAAATGGGATATCCCCTGTTGTGGATTGCACGCGCGTCATGGTGCACATGTTCCAAGGCATATGACCAGCGACATAATGTTTCGAGCTTTTGCTTGGTATGACCTATTTGAGCAAGCAACGGCGCAGGCGTTCAAACCTGGGTGCGCCCCTGGGCCGATGCTTGCCTTCAGATGGCTTCAAGCTTGGCGTAGCCCATCATCAACCACTTGCTGCCTTCGGCAAAATTGACCTGTACACGTGCCTGGGCCCCGGAGCCTTCGAAATTCAGGATGACCCCTTCACCGAAAACGGAATGCTGTACACGCTGGCCAAGGCTGAATGCGGTTTCGGGAATATCCGCATTGGCAAACAGGTGGCTGTTGAGGGCGGTCTTCGGGGTGCCGAACGGGCGGCTGACGCTGTTCGACAGACGTACCTCCTGCACCAGACCAGCAGGAATCTCGCGTACGAAGCGAGATACCTTGTTGTAGGTTTCACTACCGTACAGCCGTCTTGTCTCGGCATAGGTCATGACCAGCTGATGCATGGCGCGGGTGATGCCCACGTAGGCCAGGCGACGTTCTTCTTCAAGACGACCTGGCTCCTCCAGGCTCATCTTGTGCGGGAACAGGCCTTCCTCCATGCCCACCAGGAACACGTAGGGGAACTCCAGGCCTTTGGCACTGTGCAAGGTCATCAGCTGCACACTGTCCTCGTGCTCGTCAGCCTGCGTATCGCCGGCTTCTAGCGAAGCGTGACCCAGGAAGGCGGACAGTGGGGAGAGGTCGGCGTCTTCTTCGGTCGATTCGAAGTTGCGCGCTGCGCTAACCAGTTCCTCAAGGTTTTCCACCCGTGCCTGACCCTTTTCACCTTTTTCTTCCTGGTGATAGATGATCAGCCCGGATTGTTCGAGGGTGGTTTGCGTCATGGTATGCAGCGGCATGTCTTCGACTTTGGCTGCAAGCCCGTCGATCAGCTCGATGAATGCACCCAGGGCGCTGGCAGCCCGGCCCTTGAGCGCCTTTGCTGCGATCAGCTGGCACATCGCCTGCCACATCGATACCTGGCTGTGACGTGCATGCTCGCGAATGGCCTCGACGGTTTTCTCGCCAATACCGCGTGGCGGCACGTTGATCACGCGCTCCAGCGCGGCATCGTTACCGCGGCCTTCAATCAGTCGCAGGTAGGCCATGGCATTCTTGATCTCTGCCCGCTCGAAGAAGCGCTGGCCACCATAGATGCGGTACGGAATCCGCTCGCGCAGCAAGGCTTCCTCAAGCACCCGCGACTGGGCGTTCGAGCGATACAGAATAGCCATTTCGTCACGCGCGTTGCCTTGCTTGATCAGGCTTTCAATGGTCTCGACCACATAACGCGCTTCGTCATGTTCGTTGTAGGCGGCGTACAGCGTAATGGGTTCACCCTCACCCATGTCGGTCCACAATTCCTTGCCTAAACGCCCGCTGTTATTGGCGATCAGGGCGTTGGCAGCCTTGAGGATGCCACCGGTGGAGCGGTAGTTCTGCTCCAGGCGGATCGTCTCGGCATCTGGGAAGTCGGCCGTGTACTGGTGGATGTTCTCGATCTTCGCCCCGCGCCAGCCGTAGATCGACTGATCGTCATCACCCACCGCCATCAGGCTGTCACCACCGCGGGCCAGCAGACGTAGCCAGGCGTACTGCACGGCGTTGGTGTCCTGGAACTCATCGACCAGTACGTGACGGAAGCGGCGCTGGTAGTGGGCCAACAGGCCTGGGTGATCGCGCCACAAATCCAGGGCGCGCAGCAGCAATTCGGAAAAATCGATGACACCCGCGCGCTCGCAGGCCTGCTCATAGGCGGTATAGACGTCGCGCATGGTGGTCAAGAACAGGTCGCCGCCTGGCTGAATGTGCTGCGGGCGCAGGCCTTCGTCTTTCTGGCCGTTGATGAACCATTGAGCCTGGCGTGCCGGCCACTTCTGTTCGTCCAGCCCCAACTCGCGCATCACCCGTTTGACCAGGCGCTGCTGATCGTCGCTGTCCAGAATCTGGAAGTTCTGCACAAGCCCCGCTTCCTGCCAGTGAGCACGCAAGAGCCGATGCGCCAGACCGTGGAATGTCCCCACCCACATTCCTGCAGGGTTGATGCCCAACAGTTGCTCGATCCGGTGGCGCATTTCCGCAGCAGCCTTGTTGGTGAAGGTCACCGACAGGATCGAATGCGGCGATGCCTGCTCCACCTGGATAAGCCAGGCGATGCGGTGCACCAGCACACGTGTTTTACCGGAACCGGCGCCAGCAAGCACCAGTTGACGCCCGACCGTGGCCGCTACAGCCTGGCGTTGGGCGTCATTGAGGGAATTCAGCAGGAGGGAGAGGTCATCTGTGCTCATCTCGACATTCTAGGGGGAGGCCGAGCCAGGGGCAAACACCTACTGTATAAATGTTCACCTTCATCCCCTGCCGTTCATCGCGACCATCGCGCCCGGCTCAAGCCAAGGCTCGATCCTGGGCGTACGGGCCGCCTACATCAGTTGGGCGCTTGAATGTCCTCGATGGCGATCCGCAGGTTGTCACTTCCGTGAATGATTTCCAGCGTCTTGAAACCGCTCGCGCCCTCATGGACGTACTCAACGGTCTTTTCGGTCATCACTGACATGGCGATGACACCGGTGTCTACCAGCTTGAGTTCCAGGACCTCCCAGCCACCTCGGTGGCGTCTGACCGGTTCGACCAGCACTGGTTCGTACGCCGGGCTGGGAACGGTGACGACGCCGTGAACCCTGAAGGACGTTTGGCCGCCAGCGGTTTGGTTGTAAGCAACGAAGTTCTTGAGTGTGCTCATGGGAGCCTCCTTGATGATAAGTAGCGCAAACGCGCATCGCTACTGTCGCTGCTTTCAAGGAAACCTTCGATTGGGCAACGCTTCATGCATGCCAGTGTCTGCCGTGTCGGGCCAGTAGGCTATTGGCCTGCTCCGGGCCACTGCTCCCGGCAGGATACGAGCGCGGGGCCTGGAAATGCTCCTCCCAGCCTTCTATGATGGGGTCAATCCACGCCCAGGCAGCTTCTACTTCATCCCGGCGCATGAACAAGGTCGAATCGCCTTCGAGTACGTCCAGCAGCAAGCGTTCGTAGGCCTCCCAGCGGCGCGTCTGGCTGAAAACCTGGGCCAGGTTCAAGTCCAGATCGACCGGCTCCAGGCGCATGCCCTTGCCTGGGGTCTTGGTCATCATCCGCAGGCTGATCCGCTCGTCTGGCTGCAACTGGATCAGTAGCTGGTTCACCTGACCCCCTTCGAACAGTTCGTGCGGAACGGGTTTGAACTGGAGCACAATTTGCGAAGAACGCCTTGCCATGCGTTTACCTGTACGCAAATAGAACGGCACCCCGGCCCAGCGCCAGTTGTCGATGTGTGCTTCTATGGCGACAAAGGTCTCGGTGTCGCTGTCATTGTCGACGTCTTTTTCGAAGTAGTACGCGCATACCTCCTGACCGCCGATGTGCCCGGCACCGTACTGACCTCGAACGGTTTTCTCCTGAACGTCTTGCCCAGTAATCGGCTGAAGCGCCCGCAGTATTTTCACCTTCTCGTCACGCACTGCCTCCGCCTCGAACTGGGCCGGCGGTTCCATGGCTACCAGGCAGAGCAGCTGGAGCAGATGGTTTTGCAACATGTCGCGCATTGCGCCTGCACGATCGTAGTAGCCGCCACGGTTTTCTACGCCCAGCGTCTCGCCGACACTTATCTGGACGTGATCGACCTGGCCGTTGCGCCAGACGGGTTCGAGCAGTGCGTTGGCGAACCGCAGCGCCATGAGGTTCTGTACGGTTTCCTTGCCCAGGTAATGGTCGATACGAAAAACCTGTCGCTCTTCAAATACCGCTCCGATCGCTTCGTTGATGGCAGTGGCCGACGACAAGGACTGACCGATCGGCTTTTCCAGCACGATACGTGCTTCGCTGTCGGCGAGACCGGCGATGTGCAGATGACTTGCAATGGGAGCGAACAACGAAGGCGCGGTGGCAAGGTAGAAGATCCGCATCAGGCCCCCTGGCTCACCCAGGTAGCGCGCCAGCCGAACGAAATCAGCACTCTGTGTCGCATCCATCGCGAAATAGTCGACCCGTGCACAAAACCGACGCCAGATTTCTTCGTCAAAGTCGCGGCGAGCGATTTGTGCCCGACAATGTCGCTCTGCAAGTTTGAGGTAGTCATCGCGCAGCAGGTGGCGTCTGGCCAGGGCGATTATCCGCACGGCTGGGTCCAGACGGCTTTCGCGAAACAGGTGGTAGAGCGCTGGCAGCAACTTGTGCAGGGCCAGGTCACCCGTGCCACCGAAGACCAGAATGTCGCAAGGAATAGTCAAACCACCACGCTCCACGTTCGTTTAACTGGGCGGGTTGCCGTCCATGTAGTATAACTACAAGAAAGCTACAACCCGGCCAGTCGATCATAACCCGAGTCCAGCCCGTGAATCTGTTGCAACATATCGCCCAATCGCGCCACCTGCTGCGCAAATCGGAACTGAAAGTGGCCGATCATGTGCTGCTGGACCCAGCCGCCGTCATGCACAGCTCGATGGCAGACCTGGCCCACAGTGTCGGCATCAGTGAACCGACCATTGTGCGTTTTTGCAGGGCCATCGGGTGCTCGGGTTTCCAGGACCTGAAGTTGAAACTGGCGCAGAGCCTGGCCGCCGGGGCCAGTTTTGGTCAGTTCGCTATTCATGAAGACGACTCCGTCGCCGATTACAGCCTGAAGATATTCGACACGACCTTGCATACCCTGATGGAGGTACGCGAGCACCTTGACCCACAGGCGCTGCAGCAGGCCGTCAGCGCCATGGCACAGGCGCAGCGTGTGGAGTTCTATGGTTTCGGCGCATCCGGGGCCGTGGCAGCAGATGCCCAGCACAAGTTCTTCCGTTTGCTGCTCAGCGCGGCGGCGTACTCCGACCCGCACATGCAGGCCATGTCTGCGGTGACGCTCAAGCCTGGCGATGTGGCGGTGTGCATTTCGCAATCAGGCCGTTCGAAGGACTTGCTGATCACGGCCAACCTGGTCCGCGAAAGCGGCGCCAATCTGATCACGCTGTGCCCCAGCCAGACCCCGTTGGCCGAACTGTCCACGGTCAACCTGGCCATTGACGTTCACGAAGACACCGAGATCTATACGCCCCTGACCTCGCGCATTGCCCATCTGGTGGTCATCGACGTGCTGGCCATGGGCGTTGCCATGGCGCGCGGGCCAAGCCTGGTCAACCACCTCAAGAGCGTGAAGCGCAGCCTACGTAGCCTGCGACTCTCGCCCAAGTCGATCAAGGCTCATGACGACTGAGGCCTGCTTCGGTTCTTCGAGTAGAAGCCATCATCGGTCACGACGCTGTCATCATCGCGCCTCCAAACGGTAAAACCGCTGGGTCAGTCTGAGCCTTCCGCATCCTTTCTGGGAATCAGGCAATGGCTCGTGACCACGACGGTATCTACCAACCTAACGCCAAGGCTCGCAAGCAGCAGGAAAAGGACCAGCGACGCATGGCGTATCGCCGCGCCATCGAAAGCTACTGTGACCAACGGCAGCTCCTGCGTGATGTCGCCGATTACCCTGACTTCGAAGGGCTCACTGCCTGGCAGACAGCGGCACCGACTGACCTGAAAATCGCTCGACCAATGCGCTGATCAGTGACCGCTCGCTGCGTATGAACGCCTGAAAGGCGAGTGCGACCGGCGATTGCCGCTTGGCCTTGGATTGAACGACGCACCAGCTGCGGTACAGCGGTAATTCTTCGACGGGCAGTTCGATTAGGTTTCTCGTGGCCAGCTCCATGTTCACGGCATGGCGGGTCAACAACGCGATGCCCAGCCCGGCGATCACGCATTCACGCTGGGCATCGGCCGAGGCCACTTCGAGGGTTTGCGTGAAGTGCACGCGCTTTTCCTTGAAATATTCCTCACAGGCCTTGCGTGTGCCTGAGCCTTGTTCGCGTACCAGCAGCGTGTGGGGCTCGAGGTCCTGCAGGCGCAGCTGCGGCAGCCTGCACAGGGCATGCTCGGGCGGTGCGACGGCGATGATCGGGTTGTTCAGGAACGGCAGGAAGTCCAGCCCCATGTCCTGCGGTACCATGGACATGATGATCAGGTCATCACGGTTATCGGACAGCCGCCTGATGGCCTGTGCCCGGTTGACCACGGTCAAGGTCAAGTTGACCTCCGGATGGCGCTGCTTGAATGCCGCGAACAGATGCGGCACGAAGTACTTGGCGCTGGACTCGATCGCCAGCTTCAACTGCCCTTGCAAAGACCCCTGCATGTCCGACAACTGCATATCCAGGCTTTCCAGACGCCCGAAGATGTCGTGACTGGCGCGTTGCAGCGCTTCGGCGGCTTCCGTGAGGTACAACTTCTTGCCCACGTATTCGAACAACGGCTGGCCAATCAGCTCTTCGAGTTGGCGGATCTGTAGACTAACGGCGGGTTGCGTGAGTGCCATCTCTTCGGCCGCGCGGCTATAGGAGCGAAGGTCACACACCTCATTGAAGATCTGCAACTGGCGCAATGTCATACGCATCAAGGACTTACGCATTTTATTCGTCTCGTCGGCAATACCTTGTAACTTCACTATAAGCTTTTGCTAATACTGTCCCTAACAAATATTGATTTTTGTTTATCGACCTACAGCGCTAGGGTGAATCTGCGACTGGCCAAACAACAACGGGTCACGCGCCGACCGGTAGAACCGTGTCGACTGTTCATACGGCTTTGGGAAGAATCCAGTGATAAAAAAAATCCTGATCGCCAACCGAGGTGAAATTGCAGTTCGGATCGTGCGCGCTTGCGCCGAAATGGGCATCCGCTCGGTAGCGATCTTTTCCGACGCCGACCGGCATGCGCTGCATGTAAAGCGTGCAGACGAGGCTTACAGCATTGGCGCAGAGCCACTGGCCGGTTATTTGAACCCGCGCAAGCTGGTGAACCTGGCCGTGGAAACGGGCTGCGATGCCCTGCACCCTGGCTATGGTTTTCTCTCGGAAAACGCGGAGTTGGCCGAGATCTGCGCCGAGCGCGGGATCAAGTTCATCGGGCCCGCTGCCGACGTCATTCGCCGCATGGGCGACAAGACCGAAGCGCGCCGCACCATGATCGCCGCAGGCGTTCCGGTCACCCCTGGCACAGAGGGTAACGTCGCCGACATTCACGAGGCGCTCAGTGAAGGCGATCGCATTGGTTATCCGGTCATGCTCAAGGCGACGTCGGGCGGTGGCGGCCGTGGTATCCGCCGCTGCAACAGCCGTGAAGAATTGGAGCAGAACTTCCCGCGTGTGATCTCCGAGGCCACCAAGGCATTCGGTTCGGCAGAAGTGTTCCTGGAAAAGTGCATCGTCAACCCCAAGCACATCGAGGCGCAGATTCTCGGCGACAGCTTTGGCAACGTCGTGCACTTGTTCGAGCGCGACTGCTCCATCCAGCGGCGTAACCAGAAGCTCATCGAAATTGCTCCGAGCCCTCAACTCACGCCCGAGCAACGCGCATACATCGGCGACCTGGCAGTGCGTGCAGCCAAGGCGGTGGACTACGAGAATGCCGGTACCGTGGAGTTTCTGCTGGCCGATGGCGAAGTGTACTTCATGGAAATGAACACACGCGTGCAGGTCGAGCACACCATCACCGAGGAAATCACCGGTATCGATATCGTGCGTGAGCAGATCCGCATCGCATCGGGCCTGCCCCTGTCGGTGAAGCAGGAAGATATCCAGCACCGTGGTTATGCCCTGCAGTTTCGGATCAATGCCGAAGACCCGAAGAACAACTTCCTGCCCAGCTTTGGCAAGATCACCCGTTATTACGCGCCGGGTGGCCCAGGTGTACGTACCGATACCGCCATTTACACCGGCTACACCATTCCACCGTTCTACGACTCGATGTGCCTGAAGCTGGTGGTGTGGGCATTGACGTGGGAGGAGGCCATGGATCGCGGCCTGCGGGCCTTGGATGACATGCGCGTTCAGGGGGTCAAGACCACCGCGGCGTACTACCAGGAAATCCTGCGTAATCCGGAATTTCGCAGCGGTCAGTTCAACACCAGCTTCGTTGAGACCCACCCGGAACTGACCAACTATTCGATCAAGCGCAAACCCGAAGAGCTGGCCCTGGCCATCGCTGCCGCCATCGCCGCCCACGCAGGCATTTGAATACAGCTGCACGCTGCGAACCCAGATTGCCAGCCGGCGCCAACGCGTCTGTGCAGGCCGACTGAGGCGCGAAGCTTGCCGCGACGAGGAGATAACAATGTCCAAGAAGATTCACGTAACCGATACGATCCTGCGCGACGCCCACCAGTCCCTGTTGGCCACCCGCATGCGCACCGAAGACATGCTGCCGATCTGCGAGAAACTCGACAAGGTCGGTTATTGGTCACTGGAAGTCTGGGGTGGCGCCACCTTCGATGCTTGTGTGCGTTTCTTGAAGGAAGACCCGTGGGAGCGCCTGCGCAAGCTGCGTGCAGCACTGCCCAACACGCGCCTGCAAATGCTGCTGCGCGGCCAGAACCTGCTGGGTTACCGTCACTACAGCGACGATGTGGTCAGGGCATTCGTCGCCAAGGCCGCCGTCAATGGCATCGATGTATTCCGCATCTTCGACGCCATGAACGATGTGCGTAACCTGCGTGTGGCCATCGAGGCGGTCAAAGCCTCGGGCAAGCACGCCCAGGGGACCATCGCCTACACCACCAGCCCGGTGCACACCATCGAGGCGTTCGTGAA
Source organism: Pseudomonas sp. SWI7 (assembly GCF_006351945.1). Taxonomy (NCBI): domain Bacteria; kingdom Pseudomonadati; phylum Pseudomonadota; class Gammaproteobacteria; order Pseudomonadales; family Pseudomonadaceae; genus Pseudomonas; species Pseudomonas sp. SWI7. The sequence goes on from NZ_CP040930.1 coordinate 3,861,310, forward strand.
TCAGGCCAGGCAGATGGAGGCCATGGGTTGCGACTCGATCGCCATCAAGGACATGGCCGGCCTGCTCACCCCGTTTGCCACCGGCGAGTTGGTCAAGGCACTCAAAGCCGAGCAGTCGCTGCCGGTCTTCATTCACTCGCACGACACCGCGGGCCTGGCTGCCATGTGTCAGCTCAAGGCTGTGGAAAACGGCGCTGATCATATCGATACCGCCATTTCCAGCTTCGCCTGGGGCACCAGCCATCCGGGTACCGAGTCCATGGTGGCGGCGCTCAAAGGCAGCGAGTTCGATACCGGGCTGGACCTGGAGCTGCTGCAGGAGATCGGCCTGTATTTCTATGCCGTACGCAAGAAATATCACCAGTTCGAAAGCGAGTTCACTGCCGTGGATACCCGCGTGCAGGTCAACCAGGTCCCAGGCGGCATGATTTCCAACCTGGCCAACCAGCTCAAGGAGCAGGGCGCGCTGAACCGCATGAACGAAGTGCTGGCGGAAATCCCGCGTGTGCGTGAAGACCTGGGCTTTCCACCGCTGGTTACCCCCACTTCGCAGATCGTCGGCACCCAGGCATTCTTCAACGTACTGGCCGGTGAGCGCTACAAGACCATCACCAACGAGGTGAAGCTGTACCTGCAAGGCGGTTACGGCAAGGCGCCGGGGGTGGTCAACGAGCAACTGCGTCGGCAAGCGATCGGCAGCGAAGAGGTGATCGATGTACGCCCGGCCGATCTGCTCAAACCGGAGATGACCAAGCTGCGTGCCGACATCGGGGCCCTGGCGCGCTGTGAAGAGGACGTGCTGACGTTCGCCATGTTCCCGGACATTGGCCGCAAGTTCCTGGAAGAGCGCGAGGCCGGCACCCTGGCCCCCGAAGCGCTGCTGCCTATCCCTGAAGCCGGCGCCGTTTCCGCCCCGGGCGGAGAAGGCGTACCGACCGAATTCGTGATCGATGTGCACGGTGAAACCTACCGCGTGGACATCACCGGTGTAGGCGTCAAGGCAGAGGGCAAGCGTCACTTCTACCTGTCGATCGACGGCATGCCGGAAGAGGTGGTGTTCGAGCCGCTCAACGAGTTCGTCAGCGGCGGTAGCAGCAAGCGCAAGCAGGCCAGCGCCCCGGGCCATGTCAGCACCACCATGCCTGGCAACATCGTCGATGTGCTGGTCAAGGAAGGTGATACGGTCAAAGCCGGGCAGGCTGTGCTCATCACCGAGGCGATGAAAATGGAAACCGAAGTGCAGGCGGCTATCGCGGGCAAGGTCGTGGCCATCCACGTGGGCAAGGGCGATCGCGTGACGCCGGGCGAAATCCTGATCGAGATCGAGGGCTGAACCTGATCCCTTGACCATGGGTTAACCTCGGGGGAGCGCAATGCTCCCCTTTTTTATCAGGGTACGTTGCTTCAAGGGCTTGCCAGGCGGCATGCCTCGAGCGTTCGCAACTGACCTGCCGGGCTTTGGTTCTCAGCGCTCAACCAGCGCTCGAAAGCGGCGGCCACCTGCGGCCACTCGTCATCGGTAATCGAATACCAGGCGGTATCCCGGTTGTGATCCTTTACCACCAGATGCTTTCGGAACACGCCTTCGAAAACGAAGCCCAATCGCTCAGCTGCGCGTCTGGAGCGAGCATTGGCGTTGTTGCACTTCCATTCGAGGCGTCGGTTACCGAGCGCAAAGCTAAGTCTTGCCAGCAGATACACCGCCTCGGTGCCCTTGGGCGTTCGCTGCATCGCGGCTCCGAAGGCAACGTGACCAATCTCGATGCGACCATGATCGGGCACGATCGACATCAAGCTGAGCAGCCCCTGCGCCTGGCCCGAGGTGCGATCGATGACGGTGAAGAACAGTGGGTCTGTACCCGCAGCGTTGGCTTGCAGCCAACGGTCGAACCCAGCGCGCTCGGCAAATGGGCCATAAGGCAGGTAGTCCCACAGCGCTGGATCGGCAGCCGCACCTTGCAGCACCTCCCATAGATCGTCGCCATGCCGTGCAGGCTCGAGTTTCTCCAGGCGAATGAAATGTCCATCGATAGGCTGCGCCGTGGGCGCGCTGGCCGGCTTCCAGTTCAATATATCGCTCATGCTGGCCTAAACCCCTTTACGGAATTGAATGAACCCTGAGCGCTCGGCTACCCGCTCATACAGGTCGATGGCAGTGGAATTGGTTTCATGGGTTAACCAGTGCACCTTGGTGCAGCCGTCCGCGCTCGCCGCCTGATAGACGTGCTGAATCAGTTGGCGGCCAATACCCAAGCCACGCTGCTCGCCAGCCACGTACAGGTCTTGCAGGTAGCAGGCATTCTCGATGCTCCAGTTGGAACGATGGTAGATGAAGTTGACCATGCCCACCGCTTTCTCATCCAGCCAGGCGAGCGCCGAGTGCGTGGGCTCGCGAGTATCGAGCAGACGCCCCCAGGTCGTGAGACTGACCGTCTCGGACAGTTCTGTCTTGTAGAACTGCAAGTAGGCCTGCCACAGGGCAAGCCAACTGGCGTGGTCGTTGGCAGTTACCGGGCGTACGGTAATGTTCGTCATGGGCTATCCCTTGGCGGCTGGCACGTGTGCGCAGCCTGTTCGATTGCAGGTATAAGGGTGATGCTATGCACAAGATTGGCTCTCGGTAAGAGCCATTTACTCCGCTTTTGATAGAGCCAATGCCGTGAGCGAGTTGCATCACGATCTTTCCTTCGACCCTGCCGGGATCACGCTAGACCGCCGTCTGGGGCTCAGCCAGCAGTTGTATCAAGCCCTACGGGAACGAATGCTCGATGGTCGCCTGGGCAGCGGTACTCGGCTGCCTGCAACCCGGGAAATAGCCAGGATGTTGGGCATTTCGCGCAACAGCGTTGTCCAGGCCTACGAGCAGCTTCACGCGGAGGGTTTCATCGAGTCGCGGGTCGGTGATGGGACCTATGTAGGAACATCGAGCAAACTGTCCACACATCTATCCACAGGCTTATACCCTGGGTTATCAACAAGGTTATCCACAAACTCTTCGTTTGACACTGAGGATTTATCCAGTTACAGCCGTGCTGATACCGCCTTGCAACTGCTCGAAAAACATCATCTGGCACCCCCCAGAGGTGGCAAGCCACGAGCGTTTCGCGTCGGCCTGCCCGCGTTCGACCTATTTCCTTTCGACGTCTGGGCCAAGCTGCAAGCGGCTTTCTGGCGTAATCCGTCTCCAGCCAGGTTGAGCTATGGGGACCCGGCGGGTGAACCCGCCTTGCGTGAGCTGATCGCTACTTACATGCGCCGTTCGCGAGGGCTGAATTGTACAGCTGCACAAATTGTGATCACCCATGGCGCACAGGACGCCATCAGTCTTTGTTCACAGTTGCTGCTAGGCGCTGGCGATACCGTGGCTGTGGAAAACCCGGGCTATCGCGCCGCGGGCCATGCCTTTGCTTTGAGCGGAGCTGAGGTAAAGGGTATCGCCGTTGATGCACAGGGAATGGATTGCACCGAGCTCGAACGGCTGGAAAAATGTCGGCTGGCCTACGTGACTCCGGCTCACCAGTACCCGACAGGTGTCACCATGAGCCTGGCCCGACGCCTACAGCTGCTGGCCTGGGCCCGCCGTACCCAGGGCTGGATCATCGAAGACGATTACGACGGCGAGTACCGTTACAGCGGTGCGCCCCTGGCGCCCTTGGCTGCGCTGGACCAACATGGACGGGTCCTGTACATCGGTACCTTCGGCAAGATCGCTTTCCCAGCCTTGCGCCTTGGTTATCTTGTGTTACCGCCCGCATTGGCCGAACCCTTCAGCCAGGGCAGGGCGCTGGCCTCCCGGCATTCGGAAATCAGCAGTCAATGCGTGATGGCGGAGTTCATGGCGCGTGGGCATTTTCAGCGGCATATAAGGCGCATGCGCAAGGCCGCCCTTGCACGGCGCGACGCGATACTGGCCGGATGGCCTACCGGCATCCAAGGCATGGGCGCCATGCCGGATATCGCAGCTGGCCTGCATGTCACACTGGCTGTGGATAACGTTAGCCGGGAAAGGGCGTTGGTGGCCCAGGCCGAAGCAGTTGGCGTGGAAGTAACGCCCTTGAGCCATTTTTGGCTGGATGACAGCACGTGCCCTGTGGATAAACGGGCAGGGCTGGTAGTGGGCTTTGCGGCAGTGCCTGAAAGGGAAATCGCCGAGGCCTTGCTGAAGCTACGCAAGGCCTGGCGGTCTTGAACGGCGCACCGTGAAGAGCGGCTGGGGCCACGACCCCAGCCGCAGGTGGTCATGATCCGGACTTGATGCGTGTCCATGCCCGTGTGCGTGCGCGCTCTGCATCGCGAGCCAGTGGCTTTAGCGTATACAGCTTGGTCATTGCATCGGCGGTTGGATACAAGTTGGGGTTGTTGCGAATCGCTGGGCTCACCTTGTCCGTAGCGTCTTTATTCGGGTTCGGATAGCCCACGAAGTCACTGATCGGCGCAATCACTTCAGGCCGGAGCAGGTAATTGATAAAGGCGTGAGCGTCCTGCGGATTGGCAGCATTTTTTGGAATTGCCAGCATGTCGAACCAGATCGGCGCCCCTTCCTTGGGCAGGCGCATGTCCACCACGACACCGTTGTTGGCCTCGCGGGCACGGTTGGCAGCCTGCGAGAAACTGCCGCTGTAGCCCACAGCGACGCAGATGTCACCGTTGGCCATGTCTGCCATGTACTTGGAGGAGTGGAAGTAGGTGACGGATGGGCGAATTTTCAGCAACAGGGCTTCGGCTTTCTTGTAGTCCTGCGGGTTTTCGCTGTTGGGCGGCAGGCCCAGGTATTGAAGGGCCAGCGGCATGATCTCGGAGGGTGAGTCGAGCAGGGCCACGCCACATTGCTTGAGCCTGGCGATGTTCTCTTCCTTGAAGATCAGGCCCCAACTGTCCACAGGTGCGTTTTCCCCCAACGCAGCCTTGACCTTGGCCGGGTTGAAGCCGATCAGTATGGTGCCGTACATGTACGGCACGGCAAAGCGGTTACCGGGGTCATTGGCTTCGATCAACTTCATCAGGGCCGGGTCCAGGTGCTGCCAGTTCGGCAGTTTGCTGCGATCGAGCGGCTGGAATACGCCGGCCTCGATCTGCTTGGCCAGAAACACGTTGGACGGCACCACCACATCGTAACCAGAGTTGCCGGTCAGCAACTTGGCTTCCAGCGCTTCATTGGTGTCGAAGATGTCATACACCAGCTTCACACCGCTGTCCTTCTGGAAGTCGGTCAGCGTCTGCGGGGTGATGTAGTCGAACCAGTTGTACACGCGCAGCGTGCGCTGTTCGGCCTGGGCGGGCAGGGTGCCTGCGCACAGTACCGCAGCGACGAGAGGGGCGAGTAGCTGTTTGATCGTGGCCATTATCGAGCTCCGGGTTGTGCGCGCTGGAAGCCTTCGAGCACGTTGACGGCGTTGATGCCGATTTCTTCCACGGCATAGCCACCTTCCATCACGAACAGGGTGGGCTTGCCGAGCTGCGCGATGCGCTTGCCCATCTCCAGGTAATCAGGGCTGTCGAGCTTGAACTGGGAGATCGGATCATCCTTGAACGTGTCCACCCCCAGCGACACCACCACTACCTCAGGCTCATACGCGGCGATGCGTTCGCAAGCGTCTTCCAGGGCTGCGCGCCAGGTCGACCAGTCACTGCCCGCCGGTAGCGGATAATTCACATTGCAGCCCTCGCCGGCACCCGCCCCGGTTTCGTCGGCATAGCCCAGGAAGAAGGGGAATTCGTCCTGAGGATCACCATGGATGGAGGCGAAGAAAACATCGGCGCGGCTGTAGAAAATGTCTTGGGTACCATTGCCGTGGTGGTAGTCCACGTCGAGGATGGCAACCTTTGCCCGTCCTTGGTCGATGAAGGCCTGGGCAGCGATGGCTGCATTGTTCAGGTAGCAGTAGCCCCCCATGACGTCGCCTGCCGCGTGGTGCCCCGGTGGACGACACAATGCGAACGCGGCGTGGGCACCCTGCTCGATGGCCGCTTGCGCCGTGAGCGCGACCTGGGCTGCGCTGTAGGCGGCCTGCCAGGTGCCTGCCGTGATCGGAGCACCTGCATCGAAGCTGTAGTAACCAAGCTCGCCGTGCAACCCTGTAGGCTTGACCGCCCGCAGCGTGCGAGCAGGCCAGGTATAGGGGAGCAGATCGCCCTCCTGGCCCATGGCCGCCCAGCGCGCCCAGGCGCCTTCGAAGAAGTCGAGATAATCGGCGCTGTGCACGCGCAGCAATGGCGTACGGCCAAAATCATCAGGGCCTTTGACCTCACCCAGCTCGCGTTTGCGGACTTGGGCCAGGACATGGTCGGCACGCGAAGGCATCTCGAAGCAAGGCATGAGCTTGCCATCGATCAGCTCGCAGCGGCCATGGTGCAGGCGGTGATCATCGGAATAGATCGTCAGCATTGTTGTTCTCCGGTGGGTACTGGCGTGCCTTCATTGTCACGAACGGGGCCGCTCAGCGAGAACATCTGAACCGGCCAAAAGGGGATAGATATGGCCAACGTCGAACACCTTCATCGTGTGAGGCAGCTACCCTAGGCCTACCAGCAGGCTTACCCGCGAAACCGAGTCGGCGCCACGCCACTCCAGCGCACAAAGGCGTGACGGAAACTGGCCGTCTCGCTGTACCCAAGCGTTTCGGCAATGCGGTGGATCGGCATGTGCCCGTCGGCGAGCAGTTCCTTGGCCCGTTCGAACTTCAACTCATCGAGCAATTGCTGATAGCTGCTGCCCAGCGCCTGCAGGTGACGGCGAAGTGTACGGGACGAGCAATTCATCTGCCGTGCCAGGCCCTCCAGGCCCGGCGCCGCTTCCAGTTGGTTGACAAGCAGTTGGCGAACGCGCCCCAACCATGCCTGCCGGCCGGTGAATTCTAGGTTCAGGCGTCGGCATCGCTCCTTCATGGCCTTGTGGGTGATCGGGTCGGCCAGAGGCAGTGGCGCGTTCAGCCAGTGCCGCTCGAAGGCGAAGGCGTTGTCAGGCGAGGCGAAGGTGATTGGGCACTGAAACAGGCGCCTGTAGCGCGCGTGGTAACCCGGGCGCAGGTGCTCAAAGCGCGCCCCAAGCAGCGGCAGATCATGGCCTAGCAAGTCGTCGCAGATGACCTTCAACGACACCAGGCAGAATTCGGCGTTGAAAGCGCTCAGCGCAGGACTATCCCGGTAATCGCTGGCGCTGAGCCAGACACGGTGGCCGTCGTCGAGCAGGCGCAAGGTGAAAACTGTTCCCAGCAGTGCCGGATACTGCAATGCCAGGCCCAGGGCGTCACCCAAAGTGGCACTGGACAGCAGCGCGTACCCCAGCATGCCGTAGGCAGACACGCGCATGCGCTGGCCCAACTCCAGGCCAATGTCCTCCCGGCGGGCCACGGCGTTGGCACAGACCTGCAGTTCCTGCTGGGTCGTGATGCGTGCATCGGCATGGCCAAGGTCCGCTGGGCCTATGCCGCTGCCGGCTAGCAGCTCCGAGGCCTCGCAGCCTTGGGCCTGAAAGACGTTGAGGATCAGCGAAACCGCGTTGAGGGTAGTCAGGTGGCTGTGCAGCATGCGGAGTGGTCCCGTGGGTCTGGGACGCATTATCGAGCAAGTTGTATGCCGAGTGTCGTCGATGGCTGCCAATCGGCACCGGGCGGGCAAAAAAAAGCCCGAAGCATACGCCCGGGCTTAGGAAAGGTTGAGAGGTGTCTAGTCCCTCGACCTGGTGAGACGGTTACAGCGTTCTGGTCAGGCCTTCAGCGGAACCAGACGCGGGGCGATCATGTTTTCCGGACGCAGGATGTCGTCGAGCATCGCGTCGTCCAGCAGCTTCTCTTCACGCACCAGTTCAAGCACACCGCGGCCGGTTTCCAGGGCAACGCGAGCGATACGGGTGGCGTTTTCGTAGCCGATGTAAGGGTTCAGGGCGGTGACCAGGCCGATCGAGTGCTCGACCAGTTCACGGCAGCGCTGTTCGTTGGCGGTGATGCCGACGATGCAATGCTCGCGCAGCATGTCCATGGCGCGTTGCAGCAGGCGAATCGAGTCGAAGATCTTGTAGGCGATCAACGGCTCCATCACGTTCAGCTGAAGCTGGCCGCCTTCGGCCGCGACGGTCAGGGCCAGGTCGTTGCCCATGATGGCAAAGGCCACTTGGTTTACGGCTTCCGGGATCACCGGGTTCACCTTGCCTGGCATGATCGAGCTGCCGGGCTGACGAGCCGGCAGGTTGATCTCGTTGATGCCGGTACGTGGGCCGCTGGACAGCAGGCGCAGGTCGTTGCAGATCTTCGACAACTTGACCGCGGTGCGTTTGAGCATGCCGGAGAACAGTACGAAGGCGCCCATGTCGGAGGTGGCTTCGATGAGGTCCGCAGCCGGTACCAGCGGCTGGCCACTGATGGTTGCCAGACGCTGTACAGCCAGGGCCTGGTAGCCCGGGTCGGCGTTGATGCCGGTACCAATCGCGGTGCCACCCAGGTTGATCTCGGTGAGCAGCTCAGGTGCCAGCGAGCGCAGACGCTGCAGGTCTTCGGTCATGGTGGTGGCGAAGGCGCGGAATTCCTGGCCCAGGGTCATCGGCACGGCATCCTGCAGCTGGGTGCGACCCATCTTCAGTACGTGGTCGAATTCCTTGCCTTTGGCGGCGAAGGCCTGGATCAGGCTCTCAAGGCTGGCCAGCAGGGCGTCGTGACCCAGCAGCAAGCCCAGGCGAATAGCAGTGGGGTAGGCGTCGTTGGTCGACTGCGCCATGTTCACATCGTTGTTGGGGTGCAGGTACTGGTACTCACCTTTCTGGTGACCCATGGCCTCCAACGCGACGTTGGCGATGACTTCGTTGGCGTTCATGTTGGTGGAGGTACCGGCACCCCCTTGGATCATGTCGACCACGAACTGCTCGTGGTAGTCGCCCTTGATCAGACGGGCGCAGGCTGCACTGATGGCAGCGTGCTTGGCATCGCTCAGGTGGCCCAGCTCACGGTTGGCGTCGGCAGCGGCCTGCTTGACCATGGCCAGGGCCACGACCAGCTTGGGGTAGTGCGACAGAGGAACGCCAGAGAGGTGGAAGTTGTTGGCAGCGCGCAGGGTCTGGATGCCGTAGTAGGCATCGGCAGGAACTTCAAGGGTGCCCAACAGATCTTTTTCGACGCGGAACGATGCAGCAGCGGACATGATAAATATCATCTCGAGTTTGACCCGGCACATGCCGGAATGGCGCCAATCCTAGGCCCTAAGGTGTTTTTGCGGCCAATGCTGTTGCACGCTAACCTATGCACAAACGGCATAGTGATAGATGTGACGCCGATTGATTTTCGAGCGTGTTCCATTTTGGTGCACGGCAGGGGAGCGGCCCGATGAACCTAGAAAGCAAATGGCTGGAGGACTTCAGTGCCCTGGCCTCGACCCGCAGTTTTTCCCAGGCGGCGGAGCGGCGCTTCGTAACGCAGCCGGCCTTCAGCCGGCGGATTCGTAGCCTGGAGGCGGCCCTGGGCCTTACCCTGGTCAACCGATCCCGCACCCCCATCGAGCTGACAGAGGCGGGCCAGCTGTTTTTGGTAACGGCCCGCACGGTTGTCGACCAGCTGAGCGAAATTCTTCGCCATTTGCATCATCTTGAAGGTGGTCAGGGCGAAGTGATTCAAGTGGCAGCCGCGCACTCGCTCGCATCGGGCTTCTTCCCACGCTGGGTGGCCCAACTGCGCAACGATGGGCTGAACATCGCCACCCGGCTTGTTGCCACCAACGTCGGCGATGCAGTGCATGCCTTGAGGGAAGGCGGCTGCGACCTGATGCTAGCGTTCTACGACCCTGACGCAGCCTTGCAGATGGATGCCGAAATCTTTCCCTCGCTGCACATGGGCACCACCGAAATGCTGCCCGTTTGTGCCGTGGATGCAGAAGGCAAACCGTTGTTTACCCTGGAGGGTGAAACCAGCGTGCCATTATTGGCCTACAGCGCCGGGGCCTTCCTGGGTCGTTCGGTGAACCTGCTGCTGCGCCAGCGCAATCTGCGTTACACCACCGTCTATGAAACCGCCATGGCTGACAGCCTCAAGAGCATGGCCCTGGAGGGGATGGGGGTGGCATGGGTACCGCGCCTGTCCATGCGCGGCGAACTGGAGCGTGGAGAACTTGCGATCTGTGGTGGCAGCCAGTGGCACGTGCCGCTGGAAATTCGCCTGTACCGCTGCGCCTTGGTCCGCAAGGCCAACGTCCGTTTGCTGTGGCGCAAACTGGAGTCGACCGGCGTTCAGGGCGAGGCATCAATTTGAAGTGTATTTCAGATAATCCGCGATTCTTGTCGCTGTAGCCATAGCCGTTCGAGCGGGAAAACTTGTCCCGCGAGACAGCTTGCCCTTTGATCCGGCATGTGCTTATGGGGGTGGGCGCTCCCTCCATGAATACGCTACAATCCTGCGCCTTCGGCCGACCCGGTCGATTCATAATCCGTATGACGAGCCACGCCGGTCCACCTGCGTGGCTTGTTGCTTTTAGCGCGCCAGAAGGCGCTTGCAGGAGAGGCTCGACGATGAGTGCACTGGTTGGCGTGATCATGGGCTCCAAGTCCGATTGGTCCACCCTTAGCCACACCGCCGATATGCTGGAAAAACTCGGCATTCCTTACGAGGTGAAGGTGGTTTCCGCCCACCGTACGCCGGATCTGCTGTTCCAGTACGCCGAAGAGGCTGATGGCCGGGGCATCGAGGTGATCATCGCCGGTGCCGGTGGTGCAGCCCACTTGCCTGGCATGTGCGCGGCCAAGACCCACCTGCCGGTGCTGGGCGTGCCAGTGCAGTCGTCGATGCTTTCGGGCGTTGATTCGTTGCTGTCGATCGTGCAGATGCCTGCCGGCGTGCCGGTTGCCACCCTGGCTATCGGCCGCGCGGGCGCAATCAATGCCGCGCTGTTGTCGGCCAGCATCCTTGGCGCCAAGCACCCTCAGTACCACGCGGCGTTGAAGCAGTTCCGCACGGAACAGACCGACACCGTGCTGGACAATCCAGATCCGCGTCAGGCTTGAGGTTCAACCCATGAAAATCGGTGTAATCGGTGGCGGCCAGTTGGGCCGCATGCTAGCACTGGCGGGTACTCCGCTGGGCATGAACTTCGCCTTCCTCGACCCGGCGCCCGATGCCTGTGCCGCCTCTCTGGGCGAGCACCTGCTCGCGGGCTATGGCGACCAGGAACACCTGCGTCAGCTGGCCGATCAGGTTGACCTGGTTACCTTCGAGTTCGAGAGCGTTCCGGCCGAGACCGTGGCGTTTCTTTCGCAGTTCGTGCCGGTGTACCCAAGTGCCGAGGCCCTGCGCATCGCCCGTGACCGCTTGTTCGAGAAAAGCATGTTCCGTGACCTGGGGATCCCCACCCCCGCGTTCGCCGACATCCTGTCCCAGGCAGACCTGGACGCCGCAGTGGCGAGCATCGGCCTGCCAGCGGTGCTCAAGACCCGCACCCTGGGCTATGACGGCAAGGGCCAGAAAGTCCTGCGCACCGCGCAAGACGTGGTCGGCACCTTTGCCGAACTGGGCAGCGTGCCGTGCCTGCTCGAAGGCTTCGTACCCTTTACCGGTGAAGTATCGCTGGTCGCGGTCCGGGCCCGCGATGGTGAAACGCGGTTCTATCCGCTGGTGCACAACACGCACGACAGCGGCATCCTGCACCTGTCGGTCGCCAGTCAGGCGCATCCGTTGCAAGCGCTGGCTGAAGACTACGTCGGTCGCGTGTTGCAACAACTCGATTATGTCGGGGTCATGGCGTTCGAATTCTTCGAGGTCGACGGTGGGCTCAAGGCCAATGAAATTGCACCGCGCGTGCACAACTCCGGGCACTGGACCATCGAAGGCGCCGAGTGCAGCCAGTTCGAAAACCACGTGCGTGCCATCGCCGGTTTGCCATTGGGTTCGACTGCCAAGGTCGGAGAGAGCGCCATGCTCAACTTCATCGGTGAAGTCCCCCCAGTGGAGCAGGTCGTGGCCATCGACGACTGCCACCTGCACCACTATGGCAAGGCGTTCAAGGCCGGACGCAAGGTTGGCCATGCCACATTGCGGTGCCAGGACATGGCCACACTCGAGCACAAGATTGCGCAAGTCCAGGCGCTGATCGGCAACTGATCGAGCGCCAATTCGAACTTCTGCATCCGGCTGGCCCTCTGAAGTGGCAACAAGCCAAAGCGCTGCCTAGGCTTTGGCTTGTTCCATCTTTACTGCAAGGGGATTGCCATGGGTATCATCGGAACCATCTTCATCGGCCTCATCGTCGGCCTGCTGGCTCGTTTCATCAAACCGGGCGACGACAGCATGGGCTGGATCATGACCATCCTGCTCGGTATCGCGGGCTCGCTGTTGGCCACCTATGGCGGTCAGGCGCTTGGTATCTACCAGGCAGGTCAGGCAGCCGGCTTCTTTGGCGCACTGGTAGGCGCCATCCTTCTTCTGGTGATCTACGGATTCATCAAGAAACGCTGAATACTGGTTAGAATGCCGGCAATTCATCCCGAGTTGCCGAGCATTCCATGCGTGCCTTCTTCATTGCCCTCCTGTTGTCGGCCAGCTCCCTGGCCCATGCCGAATTGCCCGAGACCGACTGGCTGGAACTGATGCCCAAGTCGGACCAGAAGGCGCTCGAGCAGATGCCCGAAATCGACCATAACTCTCCCGAAGCCATGGGCACCTTCACCGCCAAAGGTGGCTTGAAGCAGGGCAAGGGGCTGCCTGCGGTCATGTACTCGACGAAAACCGTGCCCGCCCTGAACGGTAAGAGCATTCGCCTGGGTGGCTACCCCGTGCCGCTTGAAAGCGATGCCAAGGGCCACAGCACCTTGTTCTTCCTGGTGCCATACCCAGGTGCATGCATCCACGTCCCGCCACCGCCACCCAACCAGCTGGTGTTGGTGCGCTATCCAAAAGGGCTGAAGATCGATGACATCTACACGCCGCTGTGGGTCAGCGGCACGCTGAAGGTGGAAAAGGTCAGCAACGACCTGGCCGACGCGGCCTATGCCTTGGACGCCGCGAAGGTGAGGGTAGTGGTGGACGCCGATCTTTGAGGCGTGTCCGAGTGGCTAGTCGCGCGGGGTCACTTCACAATCGATCCTGACCCCCAGCGAACTGCTGGCCCCGGGCTGCAACTGCACCACGTCGTCCCAGACGTTCGCCGTCTCGATGCACAGCATGCGTTGCCAGCCGTCATCGGCCATGTCCGGCAATTCCTTGGCCCGTGCGGTCCAGGGGTTCCAGATCACCGCCGAGCGGGATCCACTGCTGGTCAGGATGATCCGCCTGCCCCAGGCCGGGTCGACGATGCTCAGCGTTGGCGGCGTATCCAGATAGATCCGGTCCGTCTCGCCGGTAAACGCCAGCGCACCCTGCTGCAGGCGCTGTTGCCAGTCGGCCAGGGTTTCGATGTAAGCCAACCCCTCGACACCGTCGACCTTGGCCTGGCGCACATCACTGACGGCAAAATAATTGTGCAGGGCCTGGCTGATAGTGACCGGGCTATCGCCAAGGTTGCGGCTGGTCAGTTGCAGCGTCAACGCCTCGTCCAGCACGACCACCAGCTTCAGCGCCACGGTGTGCGGCCACCCGGGCAATCCACCTTGCGCTTCGGCCATTTCGAACTCGATCCGCAGGGTTTCGCCCACTTCCTCCAGGCTCAGCAATTGCCAGTCACGCGTGCGGACAAGGCCGTGGGCTGGCGCTTGTTCAGCGTGGTACATGGACTGGACGGTTTCAGGGTTGCGCTGCAGGTCGCCAAACCATGGCCAGCATACAGGCGCCCCTGCCCGAACCGACTTCCCCTGGCGGAAAATGGCCTTGTCGCTCAACCACAGCAACGGTGGCTCGCCTGTGCGCTGGTAGCTGAGGACCTGTGCACCCTGGCGGGCGATCAGTAGTTCGGCGAAGCTGCTGCGGATACGCCAGCAGTGAAGCTCGCCATGTTGCTCGGTCGTTACCTGGAAGGTGGCCATTGCGTCATCTCATTGGTTGCCAGTGGGCCTTGGACCCGGGCGCAGGCAATGAGTTTACCGCTGGCAGGCCTCAGCGACGAGGGACGGAACGGGTGCGGCCGCTGCCATCGATTGCGACGAAGACGAAGACGGCTTCGGTCACCTTGCGCCATTCGCTGGACAGTGGATCGTCGCTCCATACCTCGACCATCATCTGGATGGAGCTGCGCCCGATCTCCAGCGTCTGGGTATAGAAGGACAACTGTGCGCCCACGGCCACCGGTACCAGAAACGCCATGCGATCTATCGCCACGGTAGCGACGCGGCCACCGGCAACACGGCTGGCCATGGCGGTACCTGCCAGGTCCATCTGGGCGACCAGCCAGCCGCCGAAGATATCGCCAAAGCCGTTTGTTTCGCGTGGCAGTGCGGTGATCTGCAAAGCAAGGTCACCCTGCGGAATTGGATCTTCTTGTTCGAGCTCAATCATGCGGTGGGGCCTCTGACCCGTGACGCTTTTCCTGGATGCGGCGCTTAGGCCGGTAAACGATTCAGCTGACAACATACTACGCCGATTCGTATGACGAGACGGCCGTGGGAAATGCTTCGAAACCGTCTGAGTATAGTGACCGGAGTTTTCGCACAATATCCCACGCTAGCAGGACACATTTCGTACGAAACGCCAGTATATAGAGCATCTACGCAAGCGACGACCATGCGTTCTTGCAGGTCGGTATGGATTGCGTGTCGCTTTCAGCCGCGTTCGGCAATTTGCTATCTTCGCCTTCGCCTTGAACAAGCCGCATCCCGTGTGGCCTTGCCCTATAAAGAGAATAACCGTGATGACTTCCGCGCCGAGCAGTATCGAGCAGGCCCCGCGGCCGCTGACCCGCAGTGACTACAAGACCCTTTCGCTGTCTGCGCTGGGCGGGGCGCTGGAGTTCTACGACTTCATCATCTTCGTGTTCTTCGCCACCGTGGTCGGCAAGCTGTTCTTCCCGGCCGACATGCCAGAGTGGCTGCGGTTGATGCAGACGTTCGGCATTTTTGCCGCAGGCTATCTGGCGCGGCCCCTGGGCGGCATCATCATGGCGCATTTCGGCGACCTGCTGGGCCGCAAGAAGATGTTCACCTTGAGCATCTTCATGATGGCCCTGCCCACCCTGATCATGGGCCTGTTGCCGACCTACGCGCAGATTGGCCTGTGGGCGCCGATCCTGTTGCTGTTGATGCGGGTGATCCAGGGGGCGGCCATCGGCGGGGAAGTGCCGGGCGCGTGGGTATTCGTCTCGGAGCACGTGCCGGCGCGCAATACCGGCTATGCCTGCGGCACACTCACTGCCGGTTTGACGGCCGGTATCTTGCTGGGCTCGCTGGTCGCGACCTTGATCAACAGCGTCTACAGCGCTGAAGAAGTGGCCAGCTATGCCTGGCGAATTCCGTTTCTGCTGGGCGGTGTGTTCGGTCTGTTTTCGGTCTACCTGCGCCGTTGGCTGCATGAAACCCCGGTGTTCGCAGAAATGCAGCAACGCAAAGCCTTGGCCGAAGAGCTGCCGCTGCGGGCGGTGCTGCGCGATCATCGCGGGCCCATCGTGCTGTCCATGTTGCTGACCTGGATGCTGTCGGCAGGCATCGTGGTGGTGATCCTCATGACGCCAGCCTTGTTGCAGAGCATCTACCACATCAGCCCTACCGACTCGCTCAAGGCCAACAGCCTGGCCATCGTGCTGCTGAGCCTGGGTTGCATTGGCGCCGGTAGCCTGGCCGATCGCTTCGGCGCGGGCCGTGTGTTCGTGGTCGGCAGCCTGATGCTGTTGGTCAGTTCCTGGGCGTTTTACCACAGCTTGCCCACACGGCCCGAGCTGTTGTTCCCGTTGTATGCGGTGACCGGCCTGTGCGTGGGCGTGATTGGCGCAGTGCCCTACGTGATGGTCAAGGCATTTCCGGCTGCGGTGCGCTTCAGCGGCTTGTCGTTTTCCTACAACGTCGCCTATGCCATTTTTGGCGGCCTGACGCCGATGGCGGTGACCGGGCTTCTGAAGGTCAGCTCCATGGCGCCCGCTTACTATGTGGCTGTCCTGTGCATGGTCGGCTTTTCGGTAGGTCTGTACTTGCTCGCCAACAAGCGTTGAATCGCCTTGGCCACTGACACTTGCTCCCTGTAGCAGCGCTTCGACACGATGATGGCATTTCATCCAATTGTCACAATCAAGTCATATCGTGTTCATGCGCGCTGCAGATACTGGCCCCCGTTCCCTCTCTGCACCCCCATTCCAGCTAGGAGCAAGGCATGAAATTGAAGCGTTTGATGGCGGCCCTTACCTTTGCCGCCGCTGGCGTTGCAACCGCCAACGCAGTGGCCGCTGTCGATCCTGCTATCCCGACCTACACCAAGACCACGGGTGTTTCGGGCAACCTCTCCAGCGTCGGCTCCGATACCCTCGCGAACCTGATGACCCTGTGGGCCGAGGCCTACAAAAAGGAATACCCGAACGTCAACATCCAGATCCAGGCAGCGGGTTCGTCCACGGCGCCACCGGCGCTGACCGAAGGCACCGCCAACCTCGGCCCCATGAGCCGCAAGATGAAGGACGTCGAATTGCAGGCGTTTGAGCAGAAGTATGGCTACAAACCGACCGCCATTCCGGTTGCGGTCGACGCCCTGGCGGTGTTCGTGCACAAGGACAACCCGATCAAGGGTCTGACCATGGCCCAGGTCGATGCCATTTTCTCTTCGACCCGCCTGTGTGGTGGCAAGGCCGAGATCAAGACCTGGGGCGATGCCGGAGTAACCGGCGACCTTGCCAACAAGCCGATCCAGCTCTTCGGCCGTAACTCGGTGTCCGGCACGTATGGTTACTTCAAGGAAGAAGCCCTGTGCAAAGGGGATTTCAAGCCCAACGTCAACGAGCAACCTGGTTCCGCCTCGGTGGTGCAGTCCATCAGCTCGTCGCTCAACGGTATCGGCTACTCGGGTATCGGCTACAAGACGGCCAGCGTCAGGACCGTGCCGCTGGCCAAGAAGGAGGGCGGCGAGTTCGTCGAGGACAACGAGACCAACGCCCTGAACGGCAGCTACCCGCTCTCGCGCTTCCTGTACGTTTACGTCAACAAGGCGCCGAACAAGCCGCTGGCCCCGCTGGAGGCCGAGTTCGTGAAGCTGGTACTGTCGCAGGCCGGCCAGCAGGTGGTCGTCAAGGATGGCTACATCCCGCTGCCTGCCAAAGTCGTCGACAAGACCCTGGCCGACCTGGGCCTGTCCCACGCCGGCAACGTCGCCAAGCAGTAATCGAACCCTGCAGGGGCAAGCCGTTGGGCTAGCCTCTTCAGCACTCCCAGCCCGGGGCCAGCCTTACTGTGCTTCGGGCTTTCGTGCGTCACTGCATTGTCATGTTTTTGTCATACGGGACCGCTAGGGTGTGCCCCATGAATGATCTGGCCAACTCCACAATGACCCAAGATTCCCAGCCTGCACGCATCGATTTCAACACGCCGGAGTTGCAGCGCAAGCGACGCCTGCGTGCGCTCAAGGACCGCCTGACGCGCTGGTATGTGCTGGTGGGCGGGCTGGCTGTGCTGGCCGCGATCACCTTGATCTTCTTTTACCTGGCGTATGTGGTCCTTCCGTTGTTCCAGGGCGCGGAACTGACCAGCAGGCAGGCATTGCAACCTGCCTGGCTCAAGGAGGAGGCGGGCAAGCCGTTGATGATCGCCCTCGAGGAGCAGAACCTGGTTGGCATGCGGGTTTCGGACCAGGGCCAGGTGCTGTTCTTCGACACCAAGACCGGCGAAGCGCTCGAGCGCGTCGACCTGCCCATCCCTGCCGGCGTACAGGTCTCTTCGATCGGTACCGACCAGCCAGGCAGCTCAATGGTGATGCTGGGGTTGTCCAATGGCCAGGCGTTGGTGTTCACCCATACCTACAAGATCACCTACCCCGACAACAAGAAAACCATCACGCCGACCATCGACTACCCCTATGGCAAACAGCCTTTCGTGCTGGATGAACAGGCGCGGGTGCTGGAGCACGTCAGCGCCAGCGTCAATGGCGACACGCTGTTGCTGGCTGGCTCCACGGGGGCGCACCTGCAGGTCATCGCGTTGACGCGCAGCGAAAACATGATGACCGCCGAAGTCACGACCGAGCAGACCCGCATCGAGCTGCCGCAAATGACCGAAACGGTGAAGAACATCTTCATCGATCCGCGCCAGCAGTGGCTGTACGTGATCAATGGTCGTGCCACTGCCGACGTGTTCAGCCTGCGCGACAAGAGCCTCAACGGGCGCTACACCCTGGCGCAGAGCGCTGATACCGAAGTGACGGCCACTGCGCAGTTGGTAGGCGGCATTTCACTGATCATCGGTGACTCGCACGGTGGGCTGGCCCAGTGGTTCATGGCCCGTGACCCGGACGGGGAATCCCGTTTCAAGCAGATTCGTACCTTCCAGCTGGGCACGTCGCCCATCGTGCAGATTGACGCCGAAGAGCGCCGCAAGGGCTTCATCGCCCTGGACGCAGAAGGCAAGCTGGGTGTTTTCCACAGCACGGCGCACCGCACCCTCTTGGTCGAGTCCGTGGCCCAGGGCCCGGGTATCCTTGCCCTGTCACCGCGCGCCAACCGGATCATGCTCGAAGAGCCCGGCAGGTTGCTGCCATTGAAGCTGCACAACCCCCATCCGGAAGTGTCTTTCAGCGCGCTGTGGGGCAAGGTGTGGTACGAGAATTACGACGCGCCCAAGTACGTGTGGCAGTCGACCGCGTCCAATACCGATTTCGAGCCCAAGCTGAGCCTTTCGCCGCTGACCTTCGGTACGCTCAAGGCTGCCTTCTACGCCATGATCCTTGCCGCGCCGCTGGCCATTGCCGCCGCGATCTACACAGCCTACTTCATGGCCCCTGGCATGCGCCGCAAGGTCAAGCCGGTGATCGAACTGATGGAGGCGATGCCCACGGTCATCCTGGGGTTCTTCGCGGGGCTGTTTTTGGCGCCGTACCTGGAAGGCCACCTGCCAGGGGTCTTCAGCCTGTTCCTGCTCATGCCGGTCGGCATCCTGCTGGCAGGGTTCACCTGGAGCCGGCTGCCTGAATCCATTCGCCTGCGGGTACCGGATGGCTGGGAGGCGGCCATTCTTATCCCGGTCATTCTACTCACCGGCTGGTTTGCCCTTGGCATGAGCCCGTACCTTGAAAGCTGGCTCTTTGGCGGCGACATGCGCCTGTGGATCACCAATGACCTGGGTATCACCTATGACCAACGCAATGCACTGGTGGTCGGGATCGCGATGGGTTTTGCCGTCATTCCCAACATTTACTCGATTGCCGAGGACGCCGTCTTCAGCGTGCCGCGCAGCCTGACGCTGGGCTCCCTGGCACTGGGTGCAACGCCTTGGCAGACCCTCACCCGGGTAGTGATCCTGACCGCCAGCCCCGGCATTTTCTCGGCGCTGATGATCGGCATGGGCCGGGCTGTCGGTGAAACCATGATCGTGCTGATGGCCACCGGTAACACACCGGTGATGGAGATGAACCTGTTCGAAGGCATGCGCACGCTGGCTGCCAACGTAGCGGTGGAAATGCCGGAATCCGAAGTCGGGGGCAGTCACTACCGGGTGCTGTTCCTCGCCGCGTTGGTGCTGCTGATGTTCACCTTCGTCATGAACACCTTGGCCGAGCTGATTCGCCAGCGTCTGCGCAAGAAATACTCGTCGCTTTGATAGAAAGGTAGCGATCCGTGAAAAAGGATTCCCTCAAAGGCTGGTTCAAGAGCGGTGCCCCCGGTGTATGGATGAGCGGCGGCGCGGTGGCCATGGCGGTGATCATGACCGTTGGCCTGCTGGCAGTGATCGCCGTACGCGGCCTGGGGCATTTCTGGCCGGCCGATTTGATCCAGGCCACCTACGCCGTGCCGGGCCAGGCCCAGCAGACGGTCATCGGTGAAGTGGTACAGCAGGAAGAAGTGCCGCGTGCGCGCCTCAAGGGCGCCGGTTTGCCCGTGCCCGACCAGGGCCCGGAGTTCATGACACGCGAATTGATCAAGGTCGGAAACCGGGACCTCAATGGCAGCGACTTCACTTGGGTCGTGGGCGACTGGCTTGTCGATCAGCAGCGCCCCGGACAGCTGATGGCCCTGGAACGCCGCGAGTGGGGCAACTTCTATGGCTATCTGGTGAGCGTCAAGGAACAAGGCCGAGTGGTGGCGCAAGGGGCTGCGGCCTGGGGTGAGCTGCAAGCGCGCCTGGCCCGGGCCAGCGAGCTCAACAAGACGCTGCAAGCGCTGGAGAAGAAAGACATCGGTGCCATCAACCATGGCCTGGAGCGGTTGCGCCTGCAGGCGCGCAAACTCGAGCTCGAAGGCAAGCTGGACGCAGCGGCCCAGGCTGACATCGAGGCTGACCGCGCCGAGCTCAACAGCCGCTACAAAGCCATCGAAGATCGCCTGACCACGCTTCATCGGGATTTTGCCCGCGACACACTGGTGGCGCGCGATGGCAATGGCCGTGAAGTCGAGATCAACCTCAGCAAGGTGGTCCATGCCATCCAGCCCAACGGCATGTCGACCCTGGCCAAGCTGGGGGTGTACTTCGCCAAGGTGTGGGAGTTTCTCAGCGACGACCCGCGTGAGGCCAACACGGAGGGCGGTATCTTCCCGGCCATTTTCGGCACGGTGATGATGACCCTGATCATGGCCGTGATCGTCACGCCCTTTGGCGTGCTGGCAGCGGTCTATCTGCGCGAGTATGCCCGGCAGGGGCCGGTGACACGCCTGATCCGCATCGCCGTCAACAACCTTGCCGGTGTACCGGCCATCGTCTACGGCGTTTTCGGCCTGGGCTTCTTCGTGTACGTGCTGGGCGGCTCGATCGATCGCCTGTTCTTCGCCGAAGCCTTGCCGGCGCCCACCCTGGGCACGCCGGGCCTGTTGTGGGCGTCACTGACACTGGCATTGTTGGCCGTGCCGGTGGTGATCGTGGCCACCGAGGAAGGGCTGGCGCGCATTCCGCGCACCCTGCGCGAGGGTTCGTTGGCCTTGGGTGCCACCAAGGCCGAAACGCTGTGGAAGATCGTTCTGCCCATGGCCAGCCCGGCCATGATGACCGGCATGATCCTGGCCGTTGCTCGCGCCGCGGGTGAAGTCGCACCGCTGATGCTGGTGGGCGTGGTCAAGCTGGCGCCGTCGCTGCCGGTGGATGGCAATTACCCCTACCTGCACCTGGATCAGAAGATCATGCACCTGGGCTTTCATATCTACGATGTGGGCTTCCAGAGCCCGAACGTGGAAGCGGCGCGGCCACTGGTGTACGCCACGGCACTGCTGCTTGTGATGGTCATCGCGACACTGAACCTGTCGGCCGTGTGGATCCGTAACCACCTTCGTGAGAAATACAAGGCGCTCGACAGCTGAGCCAGGCGTCGAACGTTCAAGCGGCGTCGCCGACGCGAGGCGTCCGCTTCGTCCCAACGTGCTACTGGCGGCCATACGCCGGCAGCTCCCAATGGAGTGAGACCATGCAGCAACAACCGCCTAACCACGGCATCGACATGTCCGCCCTGGGCCGCAGCAAACAGGGCCTGCGCCTGGCCGAGGAAACGGTTGCCATCGAAGTGCCTGGGCTGAGCCTGTTCTACGGTGACAAGCAGGCCCTGTTCGATGTCAGCATGAATATTCCCAAGCAGCGCGTGACGGCGTTCATTGGCCCGTCCGGCTGCGGCAAGTCCACCTTGCTGCGCACCTTCAACCGCATGAACGACCTGGTAGACGGCTGCCGTGTGCAAGGCGCCGTCAACCTGTACGGCCATGACATCTACCGCAAGGGCGAGGACGTAGCCGAGCTGCGTCGCCGCGTGGGCATGGTGTTCCAGAAACCCAACCCCTTCCCCAAGACCATCTACGAGAACGTGGTCTATGGCCTGCGGATTCAAGGCATCAATAAAAAGCGGGTCCTGGACGAGGCCGTAGAGTGGGCCCTCAAGGGCGCGGCACTGTGGGACGAAGTCAAGGACCGTCTGCACGAGTCGGCGCTGGGTCTGTCCGGTGGGCAGCAGCAGCGCCTGGTCATCGCACGCACCATCGCGGTAGAGCCCGAGGTCCTGTTGCTGGACGAGCCTTGCTCGGCGCTGGACCCGATTTCCACGCTCAAGGTCGAAGAGCTCATCTACGAGTTGAAAACCAAGTTCACCATCGTCATCGTGACCCACAACATGCAGCAGGCGGCCCGGGTATCGGATTACACCGCCTTCATGTACATGGGCAAACTGGTGGAATTCGGCGACACCGATACCCTGTTCACCAACCCCGCCAAGAAGCAGACCGAAGACTACATCACTGGCCGATACGGCTGAAGAAGCACCGCGCACTGCTGCTCGCCGGGTGGAGGCACTCGGCGCAGGCAGGGGCACGCCTCGAACGACTTGAAGCTTGCAGCCAGCAGCTTCGCGGAGCCACAGCATGATCAACAAAGAAAGCCTGACGCATCATATTTCCCAGCAGTTCAACGCCGAGCTCGAAGAGGTTCGCAGTCACCTGCTGGCCATGGGCGGGCTGGTCGAGAAACAGGTCAACGATGCGGTCACTGCGCTGATCGAGGCCGATTCCGGCCTGGCTCAGCAGGTGCGCGAGGTCGACGAGCAGATCAACCAGATGGAGCGCAACATCGACGAGGAATGCCTGCGCATTCTGGCGCGTCGCCAGCCGGCGGCATCGGACCTGCGCCTGATCATCAGCATCTCCAAATCGGTGATCGACCTTGAGCGTATCGGTGACGAATCGACCAAGATCGCCCGGCGGGCCATCCAGCTCTGCGAGGAGGGTGAATCCCCGCGGGGCTATGTAGAAGTTCGGCACATCGGCGATCAGGTGCGCAACATGGTGCGCGACGCACTCGACGCCTTCGCCCGCTTCGATGCCGACCTGGCCTTGTCGGTGGCTCAATACGACAAGACCATCGACCGTGAATACAAGACAGCCTTGCGCGAGCTGGTGACCTACATGATGGAAGATCCCCGCTCGATCTCCCGTGTGCTGAGTGTCATCTGGGTCCTGCGCTCGCTGGAGCGCATCGGCGACCATGCACGCAACATCTCCGAACTGGTGATCTACCTGGTGCGCGGCACCGATGTACGCCACATGGGCCTCAAGCGCATGACCGCGGAGGTGCAGGGTCGAGCCAGTGTCGATGGTGAAATACCTAATGTTCCAGCCGAGGCGGACGATAAATAAAGTTCTCTCCGAGCATCGGCGCCCGGCTTGTGCCGGGCGTTTTCGTTAGTCCGCCTGGAGGTGCCAGAGACCATCGACCGGCTGTAGATGACCCGGCGTAACACACAGGTGGTAGCAAGTGGCCAGCAAATGGCAGTAGGCTAGTCGGGTTCAGAAGGAGTATCGATGAGTAAAGTGAATGTGCTGGTGGTGGATGACGCGCCATTTATCCGTGACCTGATCCGTAAGTGCCTGCGCAACGCGTTTCCTGGCATGACCGTGGAGGATGCCGTCAACGGTCGCAAGGCCATGACCCTGTTGGGCAAGGAAGCGTTCGACCTGGTGCTGTGCGACTGGGAAATGCCGGAAATGTCGGGCTTGGAGCTACTCACCTGGTGCCGTCAGCAACCTGAGCTGAAAGGCCTTCAGTTCATCATGGTGACCAGCCGTGGCGACAAGGAAAATGTCATCCAGGCGATTCAGGCCGGCGTGTCGGATTTCGTCGGCAAGCCGTTCACCAACGAGCAGTTGCTGACCAAGGTAAAGAAGGCCTTGGCCAAGATCGGCAAGCTCGACAGCCTCATGAGCCCAGGGCCTGCGCGGGCCAATGCCGCGTTCGCCAATGACTCGCTCAACGCCCTGACGGCTGGGCGGCCCGAAGCCGTCAAGGTGGCTGCGCCAGCACCTGTTCCAACCAAGGTGGCCGCCACCCCTGGCAAACCTAGCGTAGCGACACCCGCACCCAGCGGTCGCGGCCAGGGCCAGCTGCGTTTGGCGAGCGGCATGCAGGCCTGCGTGATCAAGGCGTTGAGCCTGAAGGAAGCCCTGCTGGTCGTGCGGCGCAGTGAGACACTGCCGCAGGTACTCGAAGGCGCTGTGCTGAACCTGGAGCAGGGCGAAAACGCAGAGGTGGCGCGTTTGAACGGTTATCTGCACGCGGTGGCGGCCTTCGAGCCCAAGCCGGACAGCGACTGGCTGCAATTGACGTTCAAGTTCGTCGATCAAGACGCCCAGAAGCTGGATTACCTGTCCCGCCTGATCGCCCGCGGCACTGCCCAGAAGCATTTCACGCCAGGGGCCTGACGGGCCGCCGCAACAGCGAGCTGGCCAGCAGCATCCGACCAACTGTCATGGTGAACAGGGTGCCTGCTGCTAGGCTTGGACAGGTCCTCCACTGTCAAAAAGCCATCATCATGCATCTGCGCTTTCTGCTGCTGTGTACGTTAACCCTGGTCAGCGCCTCTAGCCTGGGGGTGACACTGCACCCCGTCACCGACGAAACGGGCAGGGTTTCCTATGCGCAGCGACCCGGCCCGGGCATCAAGCCCACGGTCGTGGATGAGTCCACCGTGGAAATCAACGAACACGACGTGCGCCTCAACGCGATCGTGTTTCAGGGCGGTGTGAGCTTCTCGGCCCGCAACGAATTGCCAGTCGCGGTGCAGGTGGAACTGCGCCTGGATAATCTGGTGAATGCGCAGGGTGGCGATGCGCCGCGAACCGTGCGGCGTCTGTTGCCGCCGCGATCGACGCAAGTACTCAGCATCGTCCGGGGACAGCCAGGCAAGTTGCTCAACTACCGTTCGACGCTGCTGCAGGCCATGGGCGACCCCGGCAAGCGCCCGCAAGGTTATCGTTATGCGTTTCCATGGGTGGGTGGGCCGTTTCGGGTGACCCAGGGGCCCAATGGCAGGTTCAGCCACTTCGGGCCCAAAGGGCGCTATGCAATGGACATCGCCATGCCCGAAGGCACGACCATTGTGGCGGCACGCGAAGGGGTGGTGGTGAGCACGCGTAGCGAGCAGAGCGGGCGAGGGGACAATCCCTCGGGCAACTTTGTCCGCATCCTGCACCCTGACGGCACCATGGGGGTGTACCTGCACTTGATGAGGGGGTCGATCGTGGTCGCGTCTGGGCAGCGTGTGCGCCAAGGGCAGGTGCTGGCCAGGTCGGGCAACACGGGTAACAGCACCGGGCCCCATCTGCACTTCGTGGTTCAGCGCAACGTGGGGCTGGCGCTCGAGTCGATTCCCTATCGGTTCGACCGGCCGATCAGTGGGCTGCCCGACTACACCGCAGGCAACCCCTGATCAGGGCTGGACCGAGCCAGGGGTTTTATAAGCTCAGTCCAGCTTGAGCACTTTGGCCAGCACGATCTTGGGGCCTTTCATCTTCTTGACGATGATGCGCAGCCCTTCGACCTCGAGCACTTCTTCTTCTTCCGGTACGCGCTTGAGCGTTTCGTAGACCAGGCCGGCCAGTGTTTCTGCCTCGATATGGTCCAGGTCCACGCCCAGCAAGCGCTCGACCTTGAACAGCGGGGTATCGCCGCGCACCAACAGCTTTCCTGGCTGATAGGCCAGGATGCCGCGCTCGGTCTTGCGGTGTTCGTCCTGGATGTCGCCCACCAGCACTTCCAGCACATCCTCCATGGTCAGGTAACCGATGACCTTGCCATCGGCCTCCTCGACCAGCACGAAGTGCGCACCGCCCTTGCGGAACTGCTCGAGCAACTGGGACAGCGGCATGTGCCTGGAAACGCGCTCCAGGGGACGAGCCAGGTCTTCCAGGTCAATGGTTTCTGGCAGGTGCTCGAGTTCGGCGAGTTCGAGCAGCAGGTCCTTGATGTGCAGCAGGCCCGTGAACTCCTCACGCTCGGTGTCGTACACCGGGTAGCGGCTGAACTTGTGACGACGGATCAGGGCCAGTATCTGCTTGAGCGGGGCATGGGCATCAATGATGACCATGTCTTCGCGAGAGTTGGCCCAGTCCACCACCTCCAGTTCACCCATTTCCACGGCGGATGCCAGCACGCGCATGCCTTGATCGCTTGGGTCCTGGCCACGGCTGGAGTGCAGGATCAGCTTGAGCTCTTCCCGGCTGTAATGATGCTCGTGGTGCGGGCCGGGTTCGCCCTGGCCGGCAATGCGCAGGATGGTGTTGGCGCTGGCATTGAGCAGGTAGATGGCCGGGTACATCAACCAGTAGAACAGGTACAGCGGTACTGCGGTCCACAGCGACAACAGTTCCGGCTTGCGAATGGCCCACGATTTGGGCGCCAGCTCACCGACCACGATGTGCAGGTAGGAGATCACGAAGAAGGCGACGAAGAACGAGACGGCCTTGATCAGCTCGGGGGTATCAACGCCAAAGTAGGCCAGCAGCGGTTCGAGCAAGTGCGCGAAGGCCGGCTCGCCCACCCAGCCCAGCCCTAGCGAAGCCAGGGTGATGCCGAGCTGGCATGCCGAGAGGTAGGCATCGAGCTGGTTGTGAACCTTGCGCAGAATGCTGCCGCGCCAGCCGTGCTGCTCGGCGATGGCGTCCACGCGGGTTGCGCGCAGCTTGACCATGGCGAACTCGGCGGCGACGAAGAAGCCGTTGAGCAGCACCAGGACCAAAGCAAAAATGATCATGCCGAAATCGGCGAACAGGGAGGTGAAGCTGATACCAGGGGAAGGGTCCATGATGGAGTTTTTACGGGATCCGTCTTGAAGATGAGAAAAGTGCCGGCTCCAGCCGGCGCAAGGGATCAAATGTAGCGGCTAGGGCCGCAAAAGCAAAGGGCAGCCCATTGATCGGTGCTGCAAAGTGGCCCGAACGGCCTCAAACCGTGCCCGTGATCTGTTGCGCCGCTGCAAAATGGCAGGTGAAGGTGCTGCCGTGGCCTGGCACGCTGCTGATCTCCAGGCGCCCGCGGTGGCGCATCAGCACATGCTTGACGATGGCCAGCCCAAGGCCCGTACCACCGGTATGGGACGCACGGCTCGAATCCACCCGATAGAACCGCTCCGTCAGCCGTGGCAGGTGCTTGGCATCGATGCCGGGCCCTGAGTCCTGCACCGACAGATGGGCGCCCTGGGCATCGGCCCACCAACGAATGCGAATGCTGCCCTCGTCCTGCGTGTACTTGACGGCATTGAATACCAGGTTGGAAAAAGCGCTGCGCAATTCCGACTCGCTGCCTTTGAGCCAGATGCCTGGCTCGGCTTCCAGGGTGATGCGCTGATTGCGGGGCCCGGACAACGCCTGCGCGTCCTGCTTGATCGCATTGAGCAGGGTGTCCACGGCCACTGGCTGGTTGTCGGATGGGTAGTCGGTGGCCTCCAGCTTGGCCAACAGCAGCAGGTCGTTGAGCAGCGTTTGCATGCGCGAGCCCTGTTGGCTCATCTGCTGCAACGCTCGACGCCAGCGGGGGTTCACGTCCTCGACGTTATCCAGCAGGGTTTCCAGGTAGCCGGCGATCACGGTCAGCGGCGTTCGCAGTTCGTGGGACACGTTGGCTACGAAATCCTTGCGCATCTGTTCGAGCTGGTGGATGCGGGTCACGTCCCGAACCAGCATCAGGTGCTCGTTGTTGCCGTAGCGTGTGATGTGCAGTTGCACCCGCATGCGATCGTTGATGGGTGAGGGAATCTCCAGTGGCTCGACATAGTTCTCGGCTTCGAAGTATTCCTTGAAGCGCGGATGTCGCACCAGGTTGGTGACCTGCTGGCCGCCGTCCTGGGGTGTCTTGAAGCCCAGGAGCGTCTCGGCTGCGCGGTTCCACCACTCCAGGTTGCCGTGGCTGTCGAGCATGATCACCGCGTCACGTAGCGCCGCGGTGGACTCCTGAACCCTGTCGATCACTGCTTGAAGCCTGCCACGCACACGCTGATCGCGGCGTTGCAGATGGTAGATGCTGTCGAACACCTCGCCCCACAGGCCGTAGCCGTCAGGCGGTGCTTCGTCCGGTTGGTGATTGCGCAGCCAAGCATGCAGGCGCAGCAGTTGCTTGAGCGTCCAGCCCAGGTAGAGGGCCAGGCCAATGGCCAGGCTCCAGCCATAGTAGCCACTGATCAGGCCACCGATCAGGCAGAGGGTGATCAACAGCAGCAGGTGGCGGATCAGGGTCGCATGCCAGTTCTGGTTCAATTGGGGATCCTTCGAATCCAGCGATCAACAGCAAGTACGAACCTGCACGCAGAAGCGGATCGGTAGCGCGTTCACGTCCATTCGACGGCCTTGAGCCGAGAGCTGCGTTTCAGGTCAGACCTTGGTCGAAAAGCGGTAGCCTGTGCCGCGCACCGTTTGTACCAGATTTTCATAGGCCTCACCCAGCGCCTTTCGCAAGCGGCGAATGTGGACATCGACCGTGCGTTCCTCGACGTAGACATTGCCCCCCCAGACCTGGTCCAGCAACTGGCCGCGGGTATAGGCGCGTTCCTGGTGGGTCATGAAGAATTGCAGCAGGCGGTACTCGGTAGGCCCCATCTCGGCCGGCTTGCCATCGATGGTGACGCGATGGCTGATAGGGTCCAGCAGCAGTCCGCCGACCTCGATGGGTGTCTCGCCATCACTGGGGCCGGTGCGTCGCAGCACTGCCTTGAGGCGGGCCACCAGTTCACGCGGCGAAAACGGCTTGGTGATGTAGTCGTCCGCACCCACTTCCAGGCCTTGGATCTTGTTGTCTTCCTCGCCCTTGGCGGTAAGCATGATGATCGGAATGTCCCCGGTCAGCTCGTCGCGCTTCAGCCGCCGGGCCAGCTCGATGCCCGAGGTGCCGGGAAGCATCCAGTCCAGCAGGATCAGGTCCGGCTTACGGTCGACGATGATAGCATGGGCCTGTTGGGAGCTTTCTGCTTCCAGGCACTCATAACCTGCCATCTCCAGGGCCACGGCTATCATCTCGCGGATGGGCGCCTCGTCGTCGACGATCAGAATATTCCTGCCAGCCATGCTCAAAACCTCTCCTGGATTCGCTGTCTTGGCCCCGCATTAGATAACGGAATTATTGCAGCTGTGTGACAGGGTATTGGCGGTTCTCGCGACATTCAATGACTGGGCTAGGCTTCACAGGGCGGCGGTTGCGCCTGCAACCGAACCTTTTCCTCACGACACGGTGAATCCAATGACACGACATACGCTGAGCTGGATGGCCCTTTGCGCGGCCTTTTCGCTACCGGGCATCGCCTTGGCCGAGCCGGCCATGGAAAAGGAGGGCATGTGGGTGAATGACCAGGGCATGACGCTCTATACCTTCGACAAGGACACCGGTGGCAAGTCGATGTGCAACGGCGAGTGTGCCAGCAATTGGCCGCCCTTGATGGTCAAGGCCGAGGATCAGACAGCCGAAGGCAAATGGACCGTGGTCATGCGTGATGACGGCAGCAAGCAATGGGCCTATGCCGGCAAGCCGCTGTATACCTTCGTCAAGGACAAGCAGGCGGGGGACAGGCACGGTGACGGGGTCAAGGACGTCTGGCACATTGCCAAACCCTGATGGGTTAGCCACACGGCATCTCACCTGAACAGGTCGCCATGCGGTGTGGACCACGCGGACCTTGCTGAGGCGGTACCGCGCCTCAGCGCACCGCTCAACGCAGCGCGTAATCCAGTACCACGCCCATGAACACCAGCAACCCGGCCCAGTGGTTATGCAGGAACGCCTTGAAGCATGCCTCTCGGTCCAGGCGGCGTGTGGACCAGAACTCCCAGACGAAACAGCACGCGGCGCCCAGCAGGCCCAGGTAGAACCAGCCGCCGAGGGCAAAGCTGCTGCCGGCCAGCATCAGGCAGCCCAGCGAAAGCCCCTGCAAGCTGAGGATGATCACCCGATCAGCCTCGCCGAACAGGATGGCCGTGGACTTCACACCGATCTTCAGGTCATCGTCGCGATCGACCATGGCGTAGTAGGTATCGTAAGCCACCGTCCACAGCAGGTTGGCGATGTACAACAGCCAGGCGGCGGCCGGCAGCTCACCGCCGGCCGCGGTGAAGGCCATGGGAATGCCCCATGAATAGGCGGCGCCCAGCACCACTTGTGGGTAATAGGTGTAGCGCTTCATGAAGGGGTAGCAGAACGCGAGCGCGACCGCCGCGAACGAAAGCCAGACGGTTTCGCTGTTGGTGCACAGCACCAGCAGGAAACTCACGCCCACCAGGACGGCAAACAGCGTCAGCGCTTCGCGTGGGCGTACACGCCCACTGGCCAAAGGTCGATCGGCGGTGCGCTTGACGTGCCCATCCACTTTGCGGTCGGCAAAATCATTGATGCAGCAACCGGCGGCGCGCATGAGCACCACACCCAACCCGAAGATCAGCACATTGGCCAACGTCGGTGAACCCTGACCGGCAATCCACACCGCCGACAGGGTTGGCCAGAGCAGCAGATAAATGCCGATGGGCCTGTCCATACGGCTTAGCTGGACAAAGTCCCAGGCGCGCGGGTGAAGGCGGTTCAACGACTTGAGCAGTTGCACGTACATCAACGGGTATCCTCGCGTGCCGCCTGCCACAACGCCGGCAGAAATACTTCGGCGACAAGCAGGTCGAGTCCATCTCGGGAGAAGCGTGAACGGCGTCCCCACAGGCCTGGGCTTGCGACTTCAGCGGGCAGCCAGGTTTCGGGGTAATGGCATGCCTGCAAGGGGTGGCGGGTGAACGCTCGGTCGCAGAACAGCAGCTCGCCCAGCGAGCGACTGCCGAGCGACTCGAGGTCCAGGCCGCCACGTTCCAGCG
Source organism: Pseudomonas sp. SWI7 (assembly GCF_006351945.1). Lineage (NCBI taxonomy): Bacteria > Pseudomonadati > Pseudomonadota > Gammaproteobacteria > Pseudomonadales > Pseudomonadaceae > Pseudomonas > Pseudomonas sp. SWI7. The sequence goes on from NZ_CP040930.1 coordinate 3,891,910, forward strand.
CCACACGGCTGGCCACGCTGCGGGCAAATACCCACGGCTGGCCATGCCCGCGCAGGAACACCTCCCTGACCCAACCTTGGGCGCCGGGTGCGATACCAAGGGCCAGGCATTCATCCTCGCGCAGCGGCTGCCAGCCTTCGAACAGTGGCGTTACGCAGAAATCGTCGCCGGACAGTCGAGTCAGCCGACGTGTGAGCGAGCCCTCATCGAATAACCAGTCCAGCATGGAGGGGGCGAGGCTGGCCTGCACCTGTGGATACGCTAGCCACGCGACAGCGGCTGCGTGCGGGGTTGGGTACGACACGTCGGTCTGCTTGTTACAACCAAAGAGGCCGCGAGCTTAGCATGAATGCCCCGACTGCTTGCATACTGCCGGCAGGGCCGCTACAAAGCCTTTCGATTGCACCTTGGCCCGTGAAGAGGCCGCAAGTTCAAACCCAAGCCGAGCCTGAACCGAGGAAACCCGTTCCGATGAAAAAGTGGCAATGTATTGTCTGCGGTCTGATCTATGACGAAGCCGATGGCTGGCCGGATGATGGAATCGCACCCGGCACGCGTTGGGAAGACGTACCCGAAGACTGGCTCTGCCCGGACTGCGGGGTTGGCAAGAGCGACTTTGAAATGATCGCCATCGGTTGATCGAGGAAACCCCTATGACGCCTCCTATAGTCATCATCGGCACCGGGCTTGCGGGCTACAACCTCGCCCGGGAATTGCGCAAGTTTGATGCGCTCACACCCGTGCTGATGATCACTGCCGATGATGGGCGGTCCTATTCCAAGCCCATGCTTTCGACCGGCTTTGCCAAGCAGAAGGACGCCGAGGGGTTGTGCATGGCCGAGCCCGGCGCCATGGCCGAGCAATTGAACGTCGAGGTGCGCACGCATACGCGCATAACGGGTATCGACCCAGGCCACAAGCGCCTGTGGATCGGCGAGGAGGCAGTGCCCTATCGTGACCTCGTCCTGGCGCTGGGTGCACAGACCATCAGCGTGCCTGTCGAAGGGGATGCCAGCGACCTGATGTTCCCGATCAACGACCTTGAAGACTACGCGCGCCTGCGTGCTGCGGCTGACGGCAAGCAGCGGGTGTTGATCCTGGGCGCCGGTCTTATCGGCTGTGAGTTTGCCAACGACATGCGTCTTGGCGGCTTCGAGGTCGACGTAGTCGCGCCCTGCGAGCAGATCATGCCCACCCTGTTGCACCCGGCGGCGGCACAGGCGGTACAGGGCGGGCTGCAGGGTATCGGTATTCGTTTTCATCTCGGGCCCGTGCTGACGCGCTTGCAGCGCCAGGGTGACGGCGTGTGCGCACAGTTGTCCGACGGCCAGGTCATCGCATGCGATCTGGTCGTGTCGGCCGTAGGCCTGCGCCCCCGAACGGACCTGGCTGCCGCAGCGGGCCTGCAGACGGGGCGGGGTATCCGTGTGGACCGGTTTCTGCGTACCTCTCATGCCAATATCCACGCCTTGGGCGACTGCGCCGAGGTGGACGGCATCAACCTGCTGTACGTCATGCCGTTGATGAGTGGTGTTCGAGCACTGGCGCAGACGCTGACAGGCACCCCCACTGCCGTCAGCTATGGGCCCATGCCCATCACGGTCAAGACGCCTGCCTGTCCTCTGGTGGTTTCGCCACCACCGAATGGACAAGTCGGGACGTGGCAGGCGGAGGGGGAGGGCAATGACGTCAAGGCGCTCTGCCATGCAGCCGATGGCCAGCTGATCGGGTACGCCCTTACGGGCAATGCCGTGATGGAACGACTGACCCTCAATCGCCAGCTGCCACCGGTTATGGCGTAAATGGCGCCCGAACTGTCGTGTATGCCTTTTTTGCGCATGCATTATGTCCGTACCGATACTGGCGCGGTACTCAAGCGCGTGCCATTCTCACACTCGTCTGCTGCGGCTTAGAGCCTGTGGCGCCTTGAACGCTGCCCACGAGGCGGCACGGCATAACAACAAGAATCCCGTCAAAGAGGCTTCATCATCATGCGCAAACCAGAACTCGCCGCTGTCATCGCCGAGAAGACCGACCTGACCAAAGACCAGGCCAACCAGGTGCTGAACGCGATCCTCGAAAGCATTACCCAGGCTGTGAACAACGATACAGTGACGCTGGTGGGTTTCGGCACCTTCGAGAAGCGTCATCGTGGGGCGCGGACCGGTAAAAACCCGCAGACGGGTGAGCCCGTCAAGATCAAGGCAAGTAACACGGTAGCCTTCAAGCCAGGCAAGAATTTGCGCGACAGTATCAACGTGCCTGCCAAGCCTGCCAAAAAGACGAAATAACCCAGGCCTGTCAGCGTCATGACGATCGAACGGGCGCTGACAGCGCCCGTTGCCGTTGCATGCGAAAAAAGATTCGTTGAGCCCCTGCAAAGCATATAAAGCGGATAGACTGGCGCTCACAGTCACTTTTTATACGAGACGCTTGAATGAAGTTCCGCTTACTTCTCTGGGTCATGGGCCTGCTGATGGCCAGGGCAAGCCGAAACAATCCGGCTTTCCAGCAGCAGCTCAAGGGCAAGGATCTGGTATTCCAGATGCAGACCCTCGATGGCAGGATCGCCCGTCATTTCATCGTCGCCAACGAACGCATCCGTAGCAAAAGTGGCGCGTTCGCGCAGCCTGCCTTCGCCATCGCCTTCAAGGACGCTGCCTATGGCTTCACTACCTTGCAGGCGCGCAACAAGCAGCTGGCATTCATGCAGGGCATCCAGGACAAGGCGATCCAGATCAAGGGCAACCCGGCTTTGGTGATGTGGTTTCAGGGCCTGATGAAGTACCTGAAACCAAAAAAGAAGCATTGACCGCGCAGGGGCCGAGCTAGCGCCCCTGTCAGTCAGTGCGGCGCCGCGAACTGAGAGGCAAGCTCGCGCAGCAAGGCCTCGGCATCGAGTACCTTGTTCACGGCATCCTCGGCCTTGTCGCGGGAAAGCCCGAGCCGCTCAAGCAATGCATCGGGAATCTCCTCTTTCGGGCCCGAACCGATACCCCGTGAGCGAAGCAATCGGGTGGCGAGGAAAACCAGGTTGGGAAAGGCTGCATAATCGCCGTCGTAGGTGGGGTCATGCTGGAAGCGCAGCGCCGTGGACAACTCCTCGGGCATGTCCCACAGCTTCATCAGCCAGGCACCAATCTGCTCGCGGCTGATTCCCAACAGGTGGCGCTCCACATAGGTGTGGCATAGATGTGGGTTGACCTCCAGGTGCCGGCAGATCAGCGAAAAATGCGGCGGAAACACATGCGCCAGCAGCAAGTACCCGAAATTGTGCAGAAGGCCGGCAAGGTAGGTGAGCCCTGCCTCGGGTCGTTCGGCACGGGGCATTGCACGAGTGAGACCCTCGATGACAGCTGCCGTGTAGATAGAGTGCTGCCAGTAAGGCGTCGCTTGCTGAGGCTGGTCCTTGGGCAGGCTGAGCGTCTTGCCCATCGCCAGGCCCAAGGCCAGGTTGATCACCAGATCGAAACCCAGCACCCTGACAATCGCATCTTCGACCGAGCGTACCTTGCCGGGCGAGGCGTAATAGGGCGATGCCGCCCAGCTCACGACCTGCGCCGCCAGTGCCGGGTCGGTTTCCACCACGCCGGTGATATCGTCGATGCTGGCATTGGGGTCGACACGCAGCTTCATGATCTTCTGCGCGGTATCGGCCAGAGGCGGAATTTCAATGGTTTCTTCGAGCCGCTTCTGAATGCGTCGCGCAGTGAAGGCCTGAACTGCCTGGTTGATCTCGCGGGTGTCATCGTCCGGGCGGTCCAGGTTGAGGGTAATGGCCTGCACCTCCTGCCCGAAGGCACTGGCGCTGGCTTTGCTCAGCAGGCGTTTGAACGGGTCACGGTCGATGGCCAGCAGCAGGCCCTCTTGGCCTGACTGGATGAATACGGTCGCCGGTTCGAGCAGGCTTTTTTCGTACTGGCAAGGTGAGCTGGTCAGCGCCGGTATGCCCGGGAGAACCTTGAGATGGTGTTTTTCCAGCATTTGGCGCAAGCGGGGCACCGGCACAGCGGTGAGCGTGCGGCCGGTCAGCTCGGTAAGCCGGCTCAGGTCCAGCAGTTGGCTTTGCGGCAGCAGCACCATGAGTGCGCCCACCTCGTCGTCCAGTAGCACCGCCTGCACACAGGCCTGAGCCGGCGGGCGTGAATGTGCCAACACCTCACGGTAGGCGACGCCGAGCTTGTCGAGCAGCAACCGGATAACCGACGGTGTTTGTGGGGTTGCGGTGTCCAAGGCAGCTTGAGTCATGGTCCGTGTCCACTGATTCCTAAAAGCGAAGTATAACCAGCCTCGCCGGGAGGCTGGATCCATTGACCACTTGGGTCAGACTTGGCCGTACTGCTGCCCGTGACGCAGCCAGCGTTCAAGCAAGGGGCTGACATGTTCCGGCCAGCGGGCCACCAATGCCTGGGCTGCATCACGAACGGCCGGAAGCAGATCGGCATCGCGCATCAGGTCAGCGACCTTGAACTGCAGCAGGCCCGTCTGGCGCGTGCCGAGCATCTCGCCAGGGCCGCGCAGCTCCAGGTCCTTTTCCGCGATGATGAAGCCATCGTTGGTTTCGCGCATGATGCCCAGGCGTTCGCGGCCCACCTGTGACAAGGGCGGGTGATACAGCAGGACGCAGTGGCTGGCAGCGCTGCCACGGCCCACCCGCCCACGCAACTGGTGCAGCTGGGCCAACCCCAGGCGTTCCGGGTTTTCGATGATCATCAGGCTGGCGTTGGGCACATCGACGCCGACTTCGATCACGGTCGTGGCAACCAGCAGTTGCAGATCACCGGCTTTGAATTGGGCCATGATCTCGGCTTTTTCTGCCGGTTTCATGCGCCCGTGAATCAGCCCGACCCGCAACTCGCCCAGGGCGCTGCCAAGTTCCTCGTAAGTGCTCTCGGCGGCCTGGCAGGTCAACTCTTCAGACTCTTCGATGAGGGTACAGACCCAATAGGCCTGACGGCCTTCAGCGCAGGCAGCGCGTACCCGTTCGACCACTTCGAAGCGGCGGCTGTCGGCCACCAGCACCGTGTTGACCGGTGTACGCCCGGGAGGCAATTCGTCCAGCACGGACGTATCCAGGTCAGCATAGGCGCTCATGGCCAACGTACGCGGAATGGGCGTCGCCGTCATGATCAGCTGATGCGGACACAACTCGCCATTCACACCCTTTTTGCGCAAGGCCAGGCGCTGCTGGACGCCAAAACGGTGCTGCTCGTCGATGATGGCCAGGGCGAGGTGCTTGAACTTGACCTCTTCCTGGAACAGGGCATGGGTACCCACCACCATTGGCGCACCGACGGCGATCTGCTCCAGTGCACTGGCCCGGGCCTTGCCCTTGAGCTTGCCAGCGAGCCAGGCGACTTCGATGCCCAGTGGCTCCAGCCAGCGCTTGAAGGTGATGTAGTGCTGCTCGGCAAGAATCTCGGTAGGCGCCATCAGCGCAACCTGGTAACCCGCCTCCAACGCCTGAAGGGCTGCCAGTGCCGCAACCACGGTCTTGCCGGCCCCCACATCACCTTGAACCAGGCGCAGCATGGGTTCGTGCTGGCTGAGGTCGTAGGCAATTTCATTGGCGACCCGCTGCTGCGCCCCGGTAGGCTTGAAGCCGAGATTGGCCAGGTACTCGTCCTGCAGGCGTGAGGGCTTGGGCAGCACCGGCGCGCGCAGGCTGCGCAGGCTTTCGCGCAGTCGCTGCTGCGACAGCTGGTGGGTCAGCAGTTCTTCGAATGCCAGGCGGTGCTGGGCCCAGTGGTGGCCTTCGGCAAGCTCATCGAGGTCGGCGTCAGCCGGCGGGTTGTGCAAGTAACGTATGGCATCGTCCAGCGGGGCCAGCTGATAATCGCGTGCAAGCTCCTCGGGTAGCCAGTCCGGCAAGCTGCGCGGCCCGAGCAGGGCGAGGCTCTGTTGGCAGAGCAGGCGCAGCCGTTGCTGGGTGAGCCCCTCGGTGGACGGGTAAATCGGGGTAAGCGTCTGTTCGACCGGCGGCGGCGGTTCGTCGCCGTTCAGTGCACGGTATTCCGGGTGATAGATCTCCAGGCCCGACGCGCCCGGCCGGGCTTCGCCGTAGCAACGCAGGTGGGTGCCGCGTTTGAGCCCTTCCTTCTGTGCGTTGCTGAAATGGTAGAAGCGCAGGCTCAGCACGCCGCTCCCGTCGCCGAGACGAACGACGAGGCTACGTCGCTTGCCCATGGTCACGTCCGCGCCGCTGACCACGCCCTCGATCACCGCATCCTGCCCCGGCCGGAGTTGCCCGATCGGCACCACGCGGGTGCGGTCCTGGTAGCGCAAGGGCAGGTGGAACAACACATCCTGCAGGTTCTCCAGGCCCACCTTGGCAAGCTTCTGCGCCATGGCGTCTCCGACACCCTTGAGTACCGTGACCGGTACCTTCGACAACTCACTCATGGCTCAGGCAGTTTGCTCAGTGGGCGTTTTGGCGACCGAGCACAGGCGGATCGAGTCGGCAAGAATCTCGATGGCTTTGGGCCGCGGGAAACTGGCGCGCCACGCGATCGCCACGGTACGAAATGGCGCTGGTGCAGTCAGCGGGCGCACCTCGATCACGCCCGGTGCATAGTGATGGCTGTGCACGGCCGACAGCGGCAGAATAGAGACCCCCAGCCCAGAGGCCACCATGTGGCGAATGGTTTCCAGCGAACTGGATTCGACCGTGGTGTGGCGTGCGCCTTCACCGCCCTTGTTCAAGGTGGGGCACGCCTCCAGCACCTGGTCGCGGAAGCAGTGACCCTCGCCCAGCAGCAACAGGCTCTTGTCGTTGAGCGATGCCGCATCGATGGTTTTCTTCGCCGTCCATGGGTGGTCGGCTGGCATCAGTGCGCAGAAAGGCTCGTCGTAGAGCGGCAGGGTCAGCACGTCGGCCTCGTTGAAGGGGAGGGCGACGATCACCGCATCCAGTTCACCGTTACGCAGCTTCTCACGCAGCACATGGGTGAAATTTTCCTCGATGTACAACGGCATCTGCGGTGCCACGCGGTGCAGCTGTGGGATCAGGTGAGGAAAGAGGTAAGGGCCGACCGTGTAGATCGCGCCCACCTTGAGCGGAGCGGTCAATTGGTTTTTGCCGGCCTGTGCCAGCTCGCGGATGCCCTGAGCCTGTTCGAGGACTTTCTGAGCCTGGGCCACGATGCCTTCGCCAACTGGCGTGAGGCGCACCGCGCTCTTGCTGCGCTCGAAGATCAGTACGCCGAGCTCATCCTCGAGCTTCTTCACACCCACCGAAAGGGTAGGCTGGCTCACGTGGCAACGCTCGGCTGCATGGCCGAAGTGCTGTTCCTGGGCGAGTGTGACGATGTAACGGAGTTCTGTGAGGGTCATAACGTGCGTCCATGAAGTTGCGAGCCCAGCATAGCGGCTGCAATCGATAGACGCACGTTATCAGACTTGCCGATTTGTGACAGAAACAAAAGCGTCAGCGGCGGTCCAGTGAGTACACGAACGGCGCGACGACTTCGATCGTCCCGTTGTTCAGCAGCTCAGCCGGCGGTTTGGGCACCTTGCCCGCTCGCCGAATCATTTCCATGGTCGCCCGGTCCAGTGACGCGCTACCCGACCCCCCGGCCAGTGAATACGACACGACCTTGCCCTCGGCATCGACCACGAAGCGCAGGCGATTGATGCCCTGCAAGCCTCTGCGGCGCGCGTCTTCCGGGTATCGCTTGTACTTCGCCAGGTGGCGCAGCAGGTCACTCTGCCAGGTCGGCAGTGCGGTGCTGTTGGATGCGACGCTCGGTGCCGGTGCTGCGGATTTCTGCGGCGGCGTATTGCTGGGTGGTGCGTCTACCGTTTCCTTGGTAGGCGACGCTTCCTTCGGCGGCTCAGGCTTTTTCTCAGGCTTGGGCGGCTGTGGCTTGGCCTTCGGCTTGGGCGGCTTGGGAATGGCGATTTTGGGTTTAGGGGCTTCCACTACCTTCGGCAGCGGGGGTTCTTCGACCGGCGCCGGTGGTTGGGGAACTGCTTTGGGAGGAGGTGGTGGCGCAGGCTCCGGCAGTGGTGCCAGCTCGACCATCATGGCTGCCGGGGGCAGCTCGATGGCCTGGGGCACCGACCAGTTGAGCATGAGCAGCACAGCGACGGCATGGACACCCAGCACGAGCGCCAGGCTGCCGCTGTAACGCGCCAGATTGTGCCGCGTCTTCGTCATTTCTTGGCTGCCGTCTCAAGACCTACCAGACCGACTTTGAGGTAGCCGGCCGCGCGCATGTTGTTCATCACTTCCATCAGGTCACCGTAATCCACGCCTTTGTCGGCCTGGAAGAAAATGGTGGTGTCCTTGTCACCCTTGGTCTTGGCGTCCAGCATCGGGCCAAGGCGCTCGGGCGCCGGAACCGGGTCATCACCGACATAGAGCTTCTGGTCGGCCTTGACGCTGACGAAGACAGGCTTCTCGGGCCTGGGCGCCGGCTTGGCCGTCGAGGCAGGCAGGTCGACCTTGATGTCGACCGTGGCAAGGGGCGCTGCGACCATGAAGATGATCAGCAGTACCAACATCACGTCGATGAACGGCGTCACGTTGATTTCGTGGTTTTCGGCGAGGTCGTCGCCACCTTCGTTCAGATGCAGGCCCATGGCTTACCCCACTTTCACCATGTGCGGGGCGGCGCGATCGCTACCCTGATGGTCCAGGTCACGGCTGACCAGCAGCAGTACCTGGGCCGACGCGTCGGACACCTGCGCCTTGTAGCCGGCGATAGAGCGGGCGAAGACGTTGTAGATGACCACGGCGGGGATGGCGGCAACCAGGCCCAGTGCAGTGGCCAGCAGCGCTTCTGCAATACCCGGGGCGACCACGGCGAGGTTGGTGGTCTGGGTCTTGGCGATGCCGATGAAGCTGTTCATGATGCCCCACACGGTGCCGAACAGACCCACGAAGGGCGCAGTGGAGCCGATGGTGGCCAGCACGCCCGTGCCGCTGCTCATGTTACGTCCGCTGGCGTGGACCAGTCGTTCCAGACGGAAGCTCACGCGCTCCTTGATGCCTTCCTTTTCACGGGCATTGGCCGACAGGCGCATTTCCTCGAGCGCATCGTGAACCAGGGTGTGGGCCAGGGTGCCTTCCTTGTTGGAGACTTCGCTGGCTTCCTTGAGGCTGGCCGATTTCTTCAGGCGGGCGATTTCCCCGCGCAGGCGGCGCTTGGCACCCATCAATTCGAAGCCTTTGGCGATCCAGATGGTCCAAGTGATGATCGAGGCGATGGCCAGGCCGATCATGACGGCCTTGACCACGACATCGGCGTTTTTGTACATGCCCCAGGGCGACAGGTCATGGGCCATGCCGAGCGAGGTATCTTCCACCAGGGCTTGCACGTTAGGGTCTGCAGCAACAGGAGCCGGTGCGACGGTACCCGGTGCCGCTTCGCCGGCCGGAGCGCTAGCGGGCGCTGCAGCGCTGGCCGCCGGGGCCGTTACCGGAGCGGTGGCATTGGGCTCATCGGCCATGGCGACCGGGGCCAGCGCCAGGCTGAGAATCAGCGCAGCGGTGGCGCGCCAGGCGCGCGATGGGGTTGGCGAAGCGAAAGGTTGGGTACGTGTCATGCTGGCCGGACCTGATGAAGATGATGGGTGAGCGTTCTTCAAGGCCTCGAGGCAGGCCGAGAACAATTTGGCCGCCATTATTGCAAGTAATTCTTGTTAACAAAAGTAATATTGTTGCTTTTTCTCCTGCAGGCGGGCTGAGTAATCGGCCCTAGAGGGCTTCAGATGTCTGACTTGAGTGTGTTGATCGTAGGATGTGGTGACGTCGGTAGTCGCCTCGCGCGACAAATGCTAGCGCGTGGTTGGCAGGTCAGCGGTTTGCGCCGTTCGGTGGCGCAGTTGCCTGAAGGTGTAGTGCCGATCGCGGCTGATCTGTCGGACCCGACCATTCCAGCCGCCTGGCCTGAGCAGGCACCTGACTACCTGGTGTATTGCGTGGCTGCCAGCCAGCATGACGAGGCAGGTTATGAGGCGGCGTATGTCCAGGGGTTGCGTCATGTGCAGCGCTGGCTGGCCGAGCGAGGGCAACGACCACGACGCCTTTTGTTCGTATCCAGCAGCAGCGTATTTGGGCAAAAGGGGGGCGAGTGGGTTGATGAGCAATCGGCCACCGAACCTGACGGCTACTCGGGGCGCATCATGCTCGAGGCTGAAAGGCTGGCGTTATCCGGTGCTGTCCCAGCCAGCGTGGTTCGCCTGACCGGCATCTATGGCCCAGGCCGCGAGTGGCTGTTGCGTCAGGTGCGTCAGGGTTATCGCGTCGCCGAGCAACCGCCTTTGTATGGCAACCGCATTCATGTAGACGATGCTGCCAGTCTGCTGGCATTCCTGCTGCAATGCGACAGCGAAGGCAAGGCGCTGGACGATTGCTACATCGGCGTGGACGACAGCCCGGCGCCACTGGCTGACGTCGTAACTTGGCTGCGTCATCAGTTGGGGGTCACGCAGTGGTCCGATGAGGAGCGAGTGCGTCGCACGGGCAGCAAGCGCTGCAGCAACGCCCGCGCACGGGGGCTAGGCTGGTCGCCGCAGTACCCCAGCTACAAGGAAGGCTACGGGGCAATCCTTGGGCAGTGATCCCCTGGCTGACGCTCAGGTAGCCTGCGTGCTACCTGAGCGCTGACTGGACGGGTAGGGTCAGTTGTGTTGCAGGAGCCACTGACGCTTGCCGGCGGCCAGCATCGGCATTTCATCCGGCTGGGCGCGGTTTACCGCCTGGAAGATTTCCAGCTGGTTGCCATTGCGCTTGATGATGAATGGCGCCCCGCGCTGGTTGCGCTCCAGCCATAGGCTGTCATTGCTGCCGCCCATCGTTGCGCAATCACCGGCCAGGCACAGGGCAAAGCGATCCGGACCAGGTAGGCCGGTGACGTTGCCGCTGTCGCTGAACGTCACGTTGGCACCCTTGCCTGGGCCCTCCATGATCGTCCAGGCGCCGCCGAGCCAGGCCTGATACAGCGCCTGCTCGAAGCTGCTTCCCAATGGCGCATTGTTGCCACTGGGCGTCTTGGCGCGCTCAAAGCGCTGTTTGGCGCCCTGCTGGTCGACCGTTTGCAGTTCGTCGCCGTCCAGCGACAATTGCTCGGTGGCACCGCCTTCGAAGGTGGCCAGCCACTGCTTGTCATTGGCGCTGAGCTGACCGTCCGAGGCCTCGAACCCATTGCTGTAGCTGGCGCGCTGGGTGGCAACATCGAGCTTCCACTCGAACACCGGGCCATGCTCGTTCAGGGCCTGGCGAAGGTTGCCTTGCTTGACGGCCGCAGTGATGGCGTCCTGATTGATCCAGGTGCCGTTGAAGTCTTCAGGTTTGTGGCTGGCGCAGCCGCCCAGAACCAGGGCTGCCAGCGTGAGAGGCAAAGCTATGCGCATGACGGGAACCTTTCAGGAGAGAGAGGGCGGCGAAGGCAATGCTCGCCGCCTGGGGCATCACTCGATGACGAGGATGGCGTCCATCTCGACCTGCGCGCCTTTTGGCAGCGCGGCTACGCCAATGGCGGCGCGAGCGGGATAAGGCTGCTCGAAGTAGCGACCCATTACCTCGTTGACCTTGGCGAAATGGCTCAAGTCGGTCAGGAAGATGTTCAGCTTGACGATGTCCTTGAACGAACCGCCTGCTGCTTCGGCCACAGCCTTGAGGTTCTCGAACACCTGGACGGTCTGGGCCTCGAAGCCTTCGACCAGTTCCATGGTCTTGGGGTCCAGCGGGATCTGGCCAGACATGTACACGGTGTTACCGGCCTTGATCGCCTGCGAGTAGGTGCCGATGGCGGCAGGGGCCTTGTCGCTGTTGATGACGGTCTTGCTCATGATGACTCCTTGCGGTTGGCGGACTACGTACGCATGCGGGTGATGCGAACTACACCAGTCAGGGTACGCAGCTTCTTGATCACACGCGCCAGGTGCACGCGGTCGTGCACGCTGACCACCAGTTGGACCACGCTGATACGGCCGTCGCGTTCGTCCATGCTGATCTTCTCGATGTTGCCATCGGCCGCGTTGACGCTGCTGGCCAGCAAGGCGATCAGGCCGCGCTGGTGCTCCAGCTCTACGCGCAATTCGACGTTGAATTCGCCAGTGATGTCCTTGGCCCAGGAAAGCTGGACGCATTTCTCGGGATTGTGACGAATTTCACTGATGTTTCGGCAGTTCTCAAGGTGCACGACCATACCCTTGCCCGCCGAAAGGTGGCCCACGATCGGGTCGCCCGGAATCGGCGTACAACACTTGGCATAGCTGAGCACCAGGCCTTCGGTGCCGCGAATCGCCAGCGGGCCTTCAGGGGCCGGCAGTTGCTCGCCTTCTGCAGACAGCAGGCGGCGAGCGACCACGTAGGCCATGCGGTTGCCCAGCCCGATGTCTTCGAGCAGGTCTTCGATCAACTCCAGGCGGTATTCGCTGAGGATGGCCTGCACGCGCTCGCGCGGAATCTGTTCCAGCGCGCTGTCGAAACCGGTCAGCACCTTGTTGAGCAGCCGCTCGCCCAGGCTGATGGATTCGGAGCGGCGCTGCTGCTTGAGCGCATGGCGAATATGTGTGCGCGCTTTGCCGGTGACCACGAAATTGAGCCAGGCCGGATTGGGTCGGGCCCCTGGTGCGCTGACGATCTCTACCGTCGAGCCACTCTGCAACGGCTCGGAGAGCGGTGCCAGGCGCCGGTTGATACGGCAAGCGATGCAGCTGTTGCCGACGTCGGTGTGCACCGCGTAGGCGAAGTCCACGGCAGTGGAGCCCTTGGGCAGCTCCATGATGCGGCCTTTGGGCGTGAAAACGTAAACCTCGTCCGGGAACAGGTCGATCTTGACGCTCTCGATGAACTCCAGCGAGTTGCCTGCACGCTGCTGCAATTCAAGAATGCCTTTGACCCACTGCCTGGCACGGGCATGGTTGCCCTTGGGCTGCTCATCCCCATTGGCCTTGTACAGCCAGTGCGCAGCGATACCGTTGTTGGCCATCTCTTCCATTTCGCGCGTACGGATCTGGATTTCGATGGGCACGCCGTGCATGCCGAACAAGGTGGTGTGCAACGACTGGTAGCCGTTGGCCTTGGGAATGGCGATGTAGTCCTTGAACCGCCCTGGCAGCGGCTTGTACAGGTTGTGCACGGCACCGAGGACGCGGTAGCAGGTATCGACCTTGTCGACGATGATGCGGAAGGCATACACGTCCATGATCTCGTTGAAGGCGCGACGCTTGCCGCGCATCTTCTTGTAGATGCCATAGAGGTGTTTTTGTCGACCACTGATCTCGCCTTCGATACCGTCGGCAGCCAGGCAGTTGGCCAGCGACTGCTCGATCTTGGCGACGATTTCCTTGCGGTTGCCCCGTGCACTCTTGACGGCGCGATGGATCAGCGACGAGCGCATCGGGTGCATGGCCTTGAAGCCAAGGTCTTCGAACTCGACGCGTACCGTGTGCATCCCCAGGCGGTTGGCGATGGGGGCGTAGATCTCGAGGGTTTCCTTGGCGATCCGGCGCCGTTTCTCGCCGGACAGCACTTCCAGGGTGCGCATGTTGTGCAGGCGGTCGGCCAGCTTGACCAGGATCACGCGAATGTCGCGTGCCATGGCCATGGCCATCTTCTGGAAGTTCTCGGCTTGCGCCTCGGCCTTGGTTTCGAAGTTCATCTGGGTCAGCTTGCTGACCCCGTCCACCAGCTCGGCAACCGTCTCGCCAAATTGCTGGCTGAGGGCTTCCTTGGCAATACCAGTGTCTTCGATCACGTCATGGAGCATGGCCGCCATCAGGCTTTGATGGTCCATGTGCATGTCGGCAAGGATGCTGGCCACGGCCAGCGGGTGCGTCACGTAGGGCTCACCGCTGCGACGACGTTGCCCATCGTGCGCCTGTTCGGCGTAGAAGTAGGCGCGCCGTACCAGGTTGACCTGTTCGGGGCCCAGGTAAGTCGACAGCCGTTCGGCCAAGGCCTCTATACCCGGCATGGCTTAGCCTCCTGCCGAGATAGGGGGCCTTGCGCCTCGCGACGTCGACCGGGCATCAATCAGACAGCCTCGTTCGACTCGTCCTCGAACGCGGCAAAGACCGGATCCTCGGTGACAATTTCTTCAGCGGCGATGAATTCGTTGGTCACGATGCCTTCGGCGATTTCGCGCAGGGCGACGACGGTAGGTTTGTCGTTTTCCCATGCAACGCGTGGCTCTTTACCGCCGGTCGCCAGCTGGCGAGCGCGCTTGGTCGAGAGCATGACCAGCTCAAAACGGTTATCCACGTGTTCCAGGCAGTCTTCAACAGTTACGCGGGCCATGGTCTTCCTCAGTAGCAAATGCGGTAGGCGTGCAGCCCATTAGTGGGCAGGCGGACTCGATAGTATAAAAATTCACCAGCCAATAGGGAAGCGCTGTTTTGTCGAGCGTCGCCGTGCGGTGCGGTGCGAATCATTCAGGTACTTCGATGCATGTCCGCGTTTGCCAGGCCTGATCATACCGCTGGAACGCAGTGCAAGGACCGCCATAGACGCCTTGCAATGGCCCTGACAATAACCTCAGAGCATTGCGTCACGCAACCGTGGGGTGAGCTCCTCGAAGAGGGTCTGCACCGAGCGCAGCGCGCGGCAGTCCGGTCGGGTCAAGAGCCACAACTGGGTGTCGCAACCCGGCAACGGCCCGCTGAGTGCATCGACCCCTGGCAGGCTATGCACCATGTAGTCCGGCAGCGCTGCCACGCCCAGGCCAGCGGTGACCAGTTGGGCAATGGTGGACATACCGCTGCACTGGTAGCGCGGGCTCAGGCCAGGGTGTTGCTGGTTGCGCCAGACCACCGTCGGATGGTCCTGCATGGCATCATCCGGCGCGATCCATGGCACCGCGCTGGCGCTTTCACCGAGGCGGTCGCGCCAATGGGGTTGGCCGCATATCACATAGGAAGTCGAACCCAGGTTGCGCCCCACCAGGTGCTCGGGCGGCGTGTTGGTCAGGCGCAGGGCGATGTCTGCGTCTCGCCGGCTGAGGTTGGCGAACACATTGGAGGTGCCCATCTCCAGCGACAGCGCGGGGTAATTCTGCATGAAGTCGGCCAGTGCAGGCAGCAGCAGGCTGTGCATGACGGCCTCCGTGCAGGTCAGCCGCACGGTACCACTGACGACCTGTTCACCGCTGGTCATGGCAATGCGCGCCGCCTCGAGTGCCTGTTCTGCGCGCTCGGCCTGCTCGGCCAGGGCCTGTGCAGTGTCGGTGGGCAAGTAGCCTTTGCGGCTCTTGACGAACAGGGCCGTGCCCAGCGCTGATTCCAGGCGACGTATCGACCGGAAAACGGTCGACACGTCCACCTTGAGCAACTCGGCCGCCTTGGCCAGAGAGCGCCCGCGTTCCAACGCCAGGACCAGCGAAAGGTCGGCATGGGTAATTTGATATTGCATCGGTGCACGCTCTCGTTGCCGAATTGCCAATGTCTGTTGCGTCAGGGCCATTTTATAGTGAAACGACCCCCGGGAATCAATGCGCCCGCTGCGGTTACCGATCCCCACGATGGGAAAGTGAAAACAACAACAGCTGCAACCATCGTCGCCTACCAGGCGCCAGCCGTCTCTCCACATCGCCGCAGCCAAGCAAAGGATGTACAGCCATGACGTCGCTAGCCCCGTGCGCCCGCTTCTCACGCGAGATGAATGACTTCCTGCAGGCACACCCCGACACCCAATACGTCGACTTGCTGATTGCCGATATGAATGGAGTCGTGCGTGGCAAGCGCATCGAGCGGGCGAGCTTGCACAAGGTGTATGAGCGAGGTATCAATCTGCCGGCATCGCTGTTTGCGCTCGACATCAACGGCGCTACCGTGGAAAGCACTGGACTGGGCCTGGACATGGGCGATGCCGATCGCATCTGCCACCCCATTGCCGGTACGCTTGCGCATGAACCTTGGCAGAAGCGCCCCACCGCCCAGTTGCTCATGACCATGCACGAACTGGACGGCCAGCCGTTCTTCGCCGATCCGCGCGAAGTCTTGCGTCAGGTCGTGGGCCGGTTCGAAGCGCTTGGCCTGACCCTGCGCGTTGCATTGGCGCTCGAGTTTTACCTGATCGATCAGGACAACCTCAATGGGCGACCGCAGCCGCCGCGCTCGCCGTTGTCCGGAAAGCGTGCGCATTCGACCCAGGCCTACTTCATCGACGACCTGGACGAGTACGCCGACTGTTTGCAGGACATCCTCCAAGCGGCAAAGGCCCAAGGCTTGCCTGTCGATGCCATCGTCAAGGAAAGCGCGCCTGCGCAGTTCAAGGTCAATCTGCATCACGTGGCCGACCCTCTGAAAGCCTGTGATCAAGCGATCCTGCTCAAGCGCCTGATCAAGAACGTTGCCTACGACCATGAAATGGACACGACATTCATGGCCAAGCCCTATCCCGATCAGGCGGGCAATGGTCTGCATGTTCACCTGTCGCTTGTAGAAAAACACAGCGGCAAGAACCTCTTTGCAAGCGACGAACCGCTCAGGTGCGAAGCGCTGCGCCATGCCATCGGCGGTGTACTGGAGACACTTCCCGCGTCGATGGCCTTCCTGTGCCCGAACATCAATTCGTATCGCAGGTTCGGCGCCCAGTTCAATGTACCAAACGCCCCAGGCTGGGGCTTGGATAACCGTACCGTGGCCCTGCGTGTGCCCACAGAAAACAGCCACAGCGCCCGCCTGGAACATCGCGTGGCAGGTGCAGACGCCAACCCTTACCTGACGCTTGCGGTGATTCTTGCTGGCGTTCACCATGGCCTGACCCATCAGATCAAGCCGCAGGCGCCCATTGAAGGCAATGCCTTCGAGCAACTGGAACAGAGCCTTGCGAACAACCTGCGCGACGCGCTGCGCGCGCTGGAAGACAGCGAAGTGCTCAAGCGGTACATCAGTGCGCATTACATCGATATCTTCGTGGCCTGCAAGGACAGCGAGCTGGCCGAATTCGAGGTGTCGATTTCCGACCTCGAATACAACTGGTACCTGCACACCGTGTAGCGCCAAGGCGCCTGCATGAAGCCAGGGGAAGGTTTTGCAGCGGGCTCTGAGTGGGCAGGCCTTGGCGAGAGGCTTGTTAAAAACAATTCCAACACTACGGCTGATATTCATGAGCGATTACACAGAAGCCGGCCGCCCACCCGATGTGGCGGCTGGCGAAAGCATCCAACAGGGTGGCAAGGGCCTGGCCAAAGGCCGGTTAGGGCTGTTGGCCAGCGTGGTGCTGGGCATCTCCACCATCGCCCCGGTCTACACCCTTACCGGCGCCTTGGGCCCGACCGTGCGCGAGGTCGGCGCTCACCTGCCGGCGGTGTTCATCGTCGGGTTCCTGCCCATGCTGCTGGTCGCCCTGGGCTATCGCGAGCTGAATTCGGCCGAGCCGGACAGCGGTACGTCGTTCACCTGGTCGGCGCGAGCCTTCGGCCCGATGATTGGATGGATCGGCGGTTGGGGGCTGGTGGTGGCGACCACCATCGTGCTGTCGAACCTGGCCGGTGTGGCAGTGGACTTTTTCTACCTGTTCCTCGGCCAGATCACAGGCAACCCTGGACTGGCGGCGCTTGCCGACAACTTGCTGATCAATATCGTGACCTGTTGCGTGTTCATCGCCTTGGCCGTGTGGATCTGTTGCCGGGGCATGACCACGACCATGACCGTGCAGTACGGTCTGGTGGCGTTGCAACTGCTGGTACTGGTTGGTTTCGCCTTCGCAGCAT
Organism: Pseudomonas sp. SWI7; assembly: GCF_006351945.1. Taxonomy (NCBI): domain Bacteria; kingdom Pseudomonadati; phylum Pseudomonadota; class Gammaproteobacteria; order Pseudomonadales; family Pseudomonadaceae; genus Pseudomonas; species Pseudomonas sp. SWI7. Next base: position 3,909,576 of record NZ_CP040930.1, read on the forward strand.
TCGGCGAAACGACGGCGCCACCGCCCCTGGCATTCGATTTCGCCTGGTTCAACCCGTTCGGGGTCGAATCCTTCTCGGCGTTCGCCGCCGGGCTGTCGTTGTCGATCTTCATTTTCTGGGGCTGGGACGTATGCCTGACCGTCAGTGAAGAATCGGTAGGCAGCGAAGAGGTTCCGGGCAAGGCGGCCACCTGGACCGTGTTGTTGATTCTGGGGCTGTACTTGCTGACGGCCATTGCCACGTTGCAGTTCGCCGGCATCAGCGAGTCGGGGCTGGGCCTGAACAACCCGCGCATCCAGGAAAACGTGTTCGCCCATCTGGCCGGCCCGGTCATGGGGCCGCTGGCGATCCTGATGTCCATCGCGGTACTGGCCAGCACCGCTGCTTCCCTGCAATCGACCTTCGTTTCGCCTGCGCGCACCTTGCTTGCCATGGGCTATTACGGGGCGGTACCGCAGAAGTTTGCCAAGGTCTGCCCGCGCTCGCAGACGCCGCGTTACGCCACGGTATGCGCCGGGGTGGCCGCCGGGCTGTTCTACGTCACCATGCGCACGCTCAGCGAAAACGTACTGGCCGACACCATCACCGCCCTGGGCATGATGATCTGCTTCTATTACTCACTCACGGCGTTCGCCTGCGTCTGGTATTTCCGCAGCAGTCTGTTCGGCAGCCTTCGGCATTTGCTCATGCGCGGGCTATGCCCTTTGGTGGGCGGTGTCATCCTGTCGGTGATCTTCGTGCGCACAGCCATCGACAGCGCCTCGCCGGACTTCGGCAGTGGCTCGCACGTCGGCGGGGTCGGGCTGGTCTTCGTGATCGCGGGGATTATTTCCGTCCTGGGGATCGTGCTGATGCTGATGTCCCGGCTGCGAGCCCCCGCCTACTTCCTGGGAGCCACGCTGCGTCAGCACGCTACCTTGCCGTTGCAGGACTGACCAGGGCCACTACCTGCGACGTGCAGAAGATTGCGCGAGGGCCTTCCGGAAGGCCCGCGCGCGTCAGCCGATCAACTGCTCGAGCAGCGCCCCATGGCGGTGTTGCTGCTTCTTCAGGAGCAGGCGATTGGCGCGGAACACGGCTTTCAAGTCCGCCAGTGCCGTATCGAAAACATCGTTGATGATCACGTAGTCGTACTCGTCGTAATGCACCATCTCGCTGACGGCCTCTTTCATGCGCCCGGCGATGATCGCGTCGCTGTCCTGGCCGCGGCCATCGAGGCGCTCGCGCAATGCGGCCTGGCTTGGCGGCAGGATGAAGACCGACAACGCCTGTGGCATCAGCTTGCGTACCTGCTGCGCGCCTTGCCAGTCGATTTCCAGGATCAGGTCGAAGCCTTGGTCCAGCGTCTGCTGCAATGCACTGCGAGAGGTGCCATAGAAGTTGCCGAACACCTCGGCATGCTCCAGAAAATCGCCCTGTTCGATCAGTGCCCTGAACGCGTCATGCTCGACGAAGTGGTAGTTCACACCATGCTGCTCGCCAGGACGCATGGCCCGGGTGGTGTGCGAGACGGAAACACGAATCTGCTTGTCGTCCTGGGTCAGGGCGTTGACCAGGCTGGTCTTGCCGGCGCCGGACGGAGCGGAAACGATATAGAGGGTGCCGCTGGTGTGGTTCATGGTCGGTGTGGCCTTACTCGATGTTCTGTACTTGTTCACGCATCTGTTCGATCAGGACCTTCAGGTTGACCGCCGCCTGCGTGCTGCGGGGATCGAAGGCTTTGGAACCGAGCGTGTTGGCTTCGCGATTGAGCTCTTGCATCAGGAAATCCAGGCGGCGCCCGGCGGCACCTGCACCCTTGAGTACGCGCCGTACTTCGGCGACATGGGTGTCGAGGCGATCAAGCTCCTCGGCCACGTCGCTCTTCTGGGCCAGCAGGACCATTTCCTGCTCCAGGCGCTGCGGGTCGATTTCGGCCTGAAGGTCGTTGAAGCGATCCAGGATCTTCTGGCGTTGCGCGGCCAGCATCTGTGGCACCAGCGCTCGCAGCGTCGTGACCTCTTCGGCCATGCTGTCCAGGCGCTCGTTGATCAGACGGGCCAATTCCTGGCCTTCGCGCTGACGCCCGGCCTTGAGTTCGGCAAGCGCGTCGTTGAACAGCGCCATGGCTTGGGCATTGAGTGCCTGTGGGTCGCTGGCGTCAGCGACCAGTACGCCCGGCCAGGACAGCACTTCCAACGGGTTGAGCGGCGCCGGCTGCTGGATCAGCGCTGCCACTTGCTCGGCGGCGGCCACTAGCTGCGCAGCGCGCTCGCGGTCGACCTGCAACGGCTTGCCGCTGCTGTCCTCGTTCAGGCGCAGGGTGCATTCCACCTTGCCTCGGGAAAGGCCTTGGCGCAGGCCTTCGCGCACGCCACCTTCAAGGTCACGCAGGGCGTCGGGCAGACGCAGGTGCGGTTCCAGGTAACGATGGTTGACCGAGCGCAGCTCCCAGACCAGGGTGCCTTGGCTGCCGGCGCGCTCGACCCGCGCAAACGCGGTCATGCTGTGCACCATGGGGGTACCTCGCATAAAGATTGGACATGGCAGCCTGCTGGCTGCGAGGCGCAGGATTGTAGCGCACTGGGGCCTTGCGACCCAATGCGCCAGTGCGCCTGAGCGACGGACAGGACCGTCGCAAATGCAGGCGCGCACGACCGTCAGCGACGATAGGCGTGTCCTCACTAGGCTACGGGCTCTATAATGCCTGCCAGATTCAATGTCCCAGTACAGGTATCCCAGATGAAACGTCCAAGTGGTCGCGCCGCCGATCAGCTCCGCTCGATCCGCATCACCCGCAACTACACCAAGCACGCCGAAGGGTCGGTACTGGTCGAGTTCGGTGACACGAAAGTCATCTGCACGGTCAGCGTGGAAAACGGCGTGCCGCGCTTTCTCAAAGGCCAGGGCCAAGGTTGGTTGACCGCCGAATACGGCATGCTGCCGCGCTCGACGGGCGAACGTAACCAACGCGAAGCCAGCCGTGGCAAGCAAGGCGGTCGCACGCTGGAGATCCAGCGCCTGATCGGCCGCTCACTGCGCGCAGCGCTGGACATGAGCAAGCTCGGTGACATTACGCTGTACATTGATTGCGATGTCATCCAGGCCGATGGCGGCACCCGTACAGCCTCCATCACCGGTGCCATGGTTGCCGTCTGCGATGCCCTGGCCGTGATCAAGAAGCGTGGTGGCCTGAAGGCGGGCAACCCGCTCAAGCACATGATCGCCGCCGTGTCGGTGGGCATGTATCAGGGTGAAGCGGTGCTCGACCTGGACTACCTGGAGGACTCGGCAGCCGAAACCGACCTGAACGTGGTCATGACCAGCGCTGGCGGTTTCATCGAGGTGCAGGGTACGGCAGAAGGTGCGCCGTTCCAGCCAGAAGACTTCAACGCCATGCTCGCCCTGGCGCAGAAGGGCATGGATGAGATCTTCCAGCTGCAGCAAGCCGCGCTGGCAGACTGAACCTGATCAGGAGGGTGCAGGCATGACCGATCCGAATCTTTCGATCATCCCGCCCAGTGCCGAGGTCAGGCAGTGGGCGATGCTCTGTCACCTTTCCGCGCTCCTTGGCCTGGTGATCCCGCTCGGGCACCTGCTGGGGCCGTTGGTGCTGTGGCACCTCAAGCGCGAGCAGGACCCGTTCATCGATGCGCAAGGCAAGGAAGCGCTGAATTTCCAGATCAGCGTGACCGTGGCAGGGTTCATCTGCCTGCTGCTGATATTCGTGGTGATCGGGCTGGTGCTGTTTGCCGTGCTGTCAGTGGCGGTGATGATTCTGATCGTCATCGCTGCGGTACGCGCCAACGAAGGCAAGCCTTACCGCTACCCGATGATCTGGCGGCCGATCAAATAGCCAAGTGGGGCTGCAAGGCAGCCCCACTGGTTGTTCAGATAGTCAGCGTCCAGTCGTAGTCGACGATCAATGGCGCATGCTGGGAGAAGCGCGGCTGACGTGGCAAGCGCGCGTTGCGCACGAAGCGGCGCAGGCCTGGGGTGAGGATCTGGTAGTCGAACCGGTAGCCCAGGTTCAGCATTTCGGCCTGCTCGTTGTCCGGCCACCAGCTGTACTGGTCACCCTCACGGCTGACTTCGCGCAGGGCATCCACGTAACCCATCTCGCCGGTGATGGCATCCATCCAGGCACGCTCTGGCGGCAGGAAACCCGGCGACTGCTGGCTGTCACGCCAGTTCTTGATGTCGAGCTTCTGCTGGGCAACATAGAACGACCCACAGTAGATGTACTCACGGCGCTTGCGACGCTGCTTGTCCAGGTACTTGGCGAAGTCGTCCATCAACTTGAATTTCTGGTTCAAGTCTTCATCCCCGTTCATGCCCGAAGGCAGGAGCAGGCTGGCAATACTGACTTTGTCGAAATCTGCTTGCAGGTAACGCCCGTAACGGTCGGCTGTCTCGAAGCCCAGGCCGGTGATGACTGCCTTGGGCTGCATGCGCGAATAAAGGGCCACACCACCTTGGGCAGGCACCTCCGCGTCGCAGGCATAAAGGAAATAGCCATCGAGCTGGAAAGCTGGGTCATCGAGTTCAAAGGCCGAGGCGCGGGTATCCTGAAGGCAGATGACGTCGGCATTCTGGGCCTGTAGCCAGCTGAGCAAACCACGCTCGGCCGCAGCCTGAATGCCATTAACGTTCACACTGATGATCCGCATAAATGGCCCCATAAATCTCGTGCGTGTATGATACCCGAGCTCAACCCATTTAGCTAAATCCGTGGTGTCCGGGACTTTCCATGCAGCCGTATCAGCGCGACTTCATCCGTTTTGCCATCGATCGCGGGGTCCTGCGTTTCGGTGAGTTCACTCTCAAGTCCGGGCGTACCAGCCCGTACTTCTTCAACGCTGGCCTGTTCAACACAGGTTCGGCACTGGCCGAGCTGGGGCGTTGCTACGCCGCCGCCATCGTCGACAGCAAGATCTCGTTCGACGTGCTGTTCGGCCCGGCCTACAAGGGTATTCCCCTGGCCGCGACCACTGCCGTCGCGCTGGCTGACCAGCATGGGCAAGATGTGCCCTGGTGCTTCAACCGCAAGGAAGCCAAGGATCACGGCGAGGGCGGCAGCCTGGTCGGTGCGCCTCTGGCAGGCGATGTGCTGATCATCGACGACGTGATCACTGCCGGTACCGCCATTCGCGAAGTCATGCAGATCATCAAGGCGCAGCAGGCCAACGCCGCTGGCGTGCTGATTGCGTTGAACCGCGAGGAGCGTGGCAATGGCGAGCTGTCGGCCATCCAGGAAGTGGAGCGCGACTTCGGCATACCGGTGGTCAGCATCGTCTCGCTGACCCAGGTGCTGGAGTTCCTGGCTGACGACCCGCAACTCAAGCAGCACCTGCCGGCGGTCGAGGCCTACCGGGCGCAGTACGGGATCTGACCCAGGGTCTGGAAGCAAAAAAAGGCGACCTCGGTTAGAGGTCGCCTTTTTTGTGCCGCCAGTTCTGGCCTGTCGCCGGCTTGGCGGCGACAGGCCTGGCAGGTCAGGAAAGCGACTTGTGGTTGGTGATCAAGGTGCCCACGCCGCTGTCGGTGAAGATTTCCAGCAGCACCGCGTTCGGCACGCGGCCATCGATGATGTGCGAGCTGTTCACGCCGCCTTGCACCGCATCCAGGGCGCATTTGATCTTCGGAAGCATGCCACCGTAGATGGTGCCGTCGGCGATCAGTTCGTTGACCTGCTCTGTGGTCAGACCGGTCAAGACCTGGCCCTGCTTGTCCATCAGCCCGGCGATGTTGGTCAGCAGCATCAGCTTCTCGGCCTGCAGCGCTTCGGCCACCTTGCCTGCTACCAGGTCGGCATTGATGTTGTAGGACTCGCCATTGATGCCGACGCCGATGGGGGCGATCACCGGGATGAAATCACCCTTGACCAGCATGTTCAGCAGGTCGGTGTTCACGCTCACCACTTCACCCACATGGCCGATGTCGATGATCTCGGCGGTGGTCATTTCCGGCGTCTGGCGGCTGACGGTGAGCTTGCGTGCACGGATCAGTTCCGCGTCCTTGCCAGTCAGGCCGATGGCGCTGCCACCGTGCCGGTTGATAAGGTTGACGATGTCCTTGTTGACCTGGCCGCCCAGTACCATTTCCACAACGTCCATGGTCGCCGAATCGGTCACGCGCATGCCGTCGATGAAATGGCTTTCGATGGAAAGCCGCTTGAGCAGATCACCGATCTGCGGGCCACCCCCGTGCACTACCACCGGGTTGATGCCCACGGCCTTCATCAGCACGATGTCGCGGGCGAAGCCCGTCTTGAGCTCCTCGCTTTCCATCGCGTTGCCGCCGTACTTGATCACCAGCGTCTTGCCGACGAAGCGGCGAATGTAGGGCAAGGCTTCGGACAGAACTTCGGCTACGTGGGTGGCGGCATCGCGATCGAGGGTCATGCAGGGCTCCTGTGAGGCCAGATAGTCGGTCAGAACGGCAGTTGCAGGTCAGGTTCTACCCGCAGCAACTGAGTGCGGAAAACATCCTTGATACGCTGCAACTCGGCGTCGCTGTCGGCCTCGAAGCGCAGTACCAGAACCGGTGTGGTGTTGGAGGCACGCACCAGGCCCCAGCCCTGTGCATAGTCCACCCGCACACCGTCGATGGTGGTCAGGCGCGCGTCACCCCAATCGGCGTCGCGTTGCAGTGCATCAATGATGCTGAATTTACGTTCATCGGTCACATCAATATTGAGTTCCGGCGTGGAAATATCATCAGGAAAAGCGGCGAACACGGTTTCGGCACTCTGTTCGGTCTTGCTGAGGATTTCCAACAGGCGCGCAGCGCTGTAGATGCCGTCGTCGAAACCGTACCAACGTTCCTTGATGAAGAGATGACCGCTCATCTCGCCTGCGAGCAAGGCGCCGGTCTGATGCATCTTCTTCTTCATCAACGAATGACCGGTCTTCCACATCAGGGTACGACCGCCCAATCGTTCGATCAGGGGGATGAGGCGTCGGGTGCACTTGACGTCGAAGATGATTTCGGCGCCTGGGTTACGAGCCAGGACATCCTGGGCGAACAGCATCAGCAAGCGGTCGGCGTAGATGATGCTGCCGGCCTCGGTCACCACGCCGACGCGATCCGCGTCGCCGTCGAATGCCAGGCCGAGGTCCGCACCCGTGCGCTTGACCGTGTCGATCAGCACCTGAAGGTTCTGCGCCTTGCTGGGGTCGGGGTGATGGTTCGGGAAGTTGCCATCCACTTCGCTGAACAGCGCAATCACCTCGCAACCCAACGCTTCGATCAGTTGCGGGGCGATCACGCCAGCGACGCCGTTGCCACAGTCCACGACCACCTTGAGCCTTCTGGCCAGCTTCACGTCACTGACGATCCGCTGGAAATAGCGCTCCAGAATCGCTACCTGCTGCACGTGCCCTGTGCCCAGGGTCAGGTCATTGGCCTGCAAGCGGCCGAGCAGCGCCTGGATCTGCTCGTTGGCCAGGGTGTCGCCTGCAATGACGATCTTGAAGCCGTTGTAGTCCGGGGGGTTGTGACTACCGGTGAGCATCACGCCCGATTTGCCGCCCAGTTCGTGAGTGGCGTAGTACAGCGCCGGCGTGGGTACCAGACCAAGGTCGTTCACATGGCAGCCTGCTTCGACCAGGCCGCGGATCAGCGGCTCGACGAGCAGCGGGCCGGACAGGCGACCATCGCGGCCCACGCTGACCTGGGGTTCGCCCATGGCCAGGCTCTGTGCGCCGACGGCGCGGCCTATCCAGTAGGCGGTATCAGCGTGCAGCGTCTTGCCGACGATGCCGCGGATGTCGTAAGCGCGAAAAATACCAGGAGGCAAGTGGGCGCGGCCCGCCGGGGCCATGTCGTTCATCTGGAAAACCCCATCAGTCAGAAGCGCTCGGTTGCAGGCGCACGCAGAGCGCTTGGACGAAGGTTGCGGCCCGGAGTTCGCCATCCATGGCGAATGTGCTCATGTCCGGTTCAACGGGTGCCGGAGTGACCGAAGCCACCGGCGCCGCGCTGGCTTTGATCGAACGATTCGACGATCTCGAACTGCGCCTGTACCACGGGCACGAGCACCAGCTGGGCGATACGCTCACCGACAGCGATGGTGAAGGCGGTGGTGCCGCGGTTCCAGCACGACACCATCAGTTCGCCCTGGTAGTCCGAATCGATCAGCCCGACCAGGTTGCCCAGCACGATGCCATGCTTGTGGCCCAGGCCCGAGCGCGGCAGCACGAGTGCGGCAAGACCCGGGTCGCTGATATGGATGGACAGGCCCGTTGGAATCAGGACCGTCTGGCCGGGTTCGAGCACCGTGTCCTGCGTGAGCAGGGCGCGCAGGTCAAGGCCGGCGGAGCCCGGAGTGGCGTACTGCGGCAACGGGAATTCGGTACCCAGGCGTGGGTCGAGGATCTTGGCTTGTAATGCGTGCATGTAACTTACTGAACCTGATTGAGCCGTTCGGCGATGAAGGCAACCAGCTGACGGGCGATCTTGCCCTTGCTGGTCTGCGCGAAGAGGGTCTGGTGCTGCTGGCGATCGATCACGGTCAAGGCGTTCTCTTCACTGTTGAAGCCGATGCTGGGGTTGGCCACATCGTTGGCGACGATCAGGTCGAGGTTCTTGTCCTTGAGCTTGCGCGTGGCGTAATCGAGCAAGTGTTCGGTCTCGGCGGCGAAGCCGACACTGAAAGGGCGGTCGGTGCGACCGGCCAGGGTGGCAAGGATATCGGGATTGCGCACCATCTGCAGCAGCATGCCATCGCCAGTCGTAGGATCTTTCTTCAGCTTTTGTGGCGCTATGACCTCTGGGCGGTAGTCCGCCACCGCCGCCGAAGCGATGAACAGGTCGCATGGCATGGCCGCCTCACAGGCTGCCAGCATGTCCCGCGCGCTGACCACGTCGATACGGCTGACCCGGTCGGGGGTAGGCAGGTGGACGGGACCGGTCACGAGGGTCACCCGAGCCCCGGCTTCGGCGGCCGCCTCGGCCAGGGCGAAGCCCATCTTCCCGGAGCTATGATTGGTGATGTAGCGCACCGGGTCGATGTTCTCCTGAGTGGGGCCGGCGGTGATCAGCACGTGCTTGCCGGTCAATGCCTGGCGCTTGAAGCTTTCGGCGGCGCACCAGGCCAGGTCGGTGGCCTCGAGCATGCGGCCCAGGCCCACGTCGCCACAGGCCTGGCTACCCGAGGCAGGGCCGAACACCTGAATGCCTCGGCTCCTGAGCACTTGGAGGTTGGCCTGGGTGGCAGCGTCACGCCACATGGCCTGGTTCATGGCGGGGGCGACGGCGACGGTGGCGTCGGTGGCCAGCACCAGGGTCGTCAAGAGGTCATCGGCCATGCCCTGGGCCAGGCGTGCCATGAGGTCGGCGGTGGCCGGAGCGATCAGCACCAGATCAGCCCATTTGGCCAGCTCGATATGGCCCATGGCCGCCTCTGCTGCCGGGTCGAGGAGGTCCAGGTGCACCGGATGGCCGGACAACGCCTGCAAGGTCAGCGGCGTGATGAATTCGGCGCCACCGCGGGTCATGACGACACGCACTTGGGCGCCGTGCTCCAGGAGTCGGCGGATCAGTTCGGCGCTCTTGTAGGCGGCGATGCCACCACCGACGCCAAGAACGATGCGCTTGCGATACAGCCGCTGCATAGGGTTGCCTTTTTCCAGTGAAAGCGGGCGGCGACAGAAACTGCGTGCGGCAGAACGTCGCATGTACGAGGGCAAATAGATTAACACAGGGCCTAAATGGGCCGCAGCAAGGGCAGGGACGCGATGAACATCAGGGAATGGCCGGTTCAGGATCGGCCAAGGGAAAAGCTGCTGCAGCGTGGGGCGGCGGTGCTGTCTGACGCCGAGCTGCTGGCTGTGCTGCTGGGGTCAGGCGTTGCAGGGCACAACGTGCTCGACTTGGCGCGCGGCTTGTTGGTGCGTTTTGGCGGCTTACGGCCGTTTCTGGAGGCCGATCGGCGGGCCGTCTTGCGTGAGCCTGGCATAGGGGAGGTCAAATACGCACAGCTGCAGGCATTGCTGGAAATCGGTCGTCGCTACCTCGATGAGGGGATCACCCGCGCAGCGGCGTTGGAGGACCCCCAGGCCGTACGACGCTACCTCAAGGCCATGCTGCGCCATGAACCCAGCGAGGTGTTCGGCTGCCTGTTTCTGGACACCAAGCACCGGCCACTGGCGTTCGAGATTCTGTTCAGGGGTACCATCGACCGAGCCAGTGTCTATCCGCGGGAAGTCGTGCGACGGGCATTGATGCACAACGCCGCGGCGCTGATCCTGTGTCACAACCACCCTTCGGGGAACAGCGAACCGAGCAAGGAGGATGTGCACCTGACCTTGTCGCTCAAGCGTGGGCTGGCCTTGATCGATGTGCGTGTGCTGGATCACATCATCATTGGCGACGGGGAGCCGCTGTCCATGGCCGAGCACGGGTGGGTCGTGACTTAGGGCACGCCGCTGTGGTGGCGGCGCTGCCCAAGACGACCTGTCATGACCGGGGAAGGGGCGCCTTCCCCCGTTCATGACAAGGGCGAGGCGTGGCCAGGGCTTACTTGGTCACGCTCACCTTGCTGAAGTCCAGCCGGCCGAACGGGTTGACCTGATAAGCCTCGACACCCTGGCGCAGCAGGGCCGCCGCATTCGGATGCGCCAATGGCACCCACAGCGCCTGCTGCTGGATCAGGGTCTGCGCCTGCTGGTACAGCCGGCTGCGCACGCTCTGATCATTGGTGGTGCGACCGGCACTGATCAGCTGGTCCAGGCGATTGTCACAGAACCGCGCGAAGTTGGTCCCGGACTTGACCGCTGCACAGGAGAACTGCGGGGTGAGGAAGTTATCCGGGTCACCGTTGTCACCTGCCCAGCCCATGAACAGCAGGTCGTGCTCGCCGGCCTTGGCGCGGCGGATCAGCTCGCCCCATTCGATCACCCGAATGTCAGCCTTGATGCCCACCTTGGCGAGATCAGCCTGCAGCATCTGCGCGCCCAGGCTGGGGTTGGGGTTGAGCAGGCTACCCGATGGACGTGTCCAGATCGTCGTGCTGAAGCCGTCCGCCAGGCCGGCCTTGGCCAGCAAGGCCTTGGCTTTCTTCACATCCAGTGGGTAACCGGGCAGGTCCTTGGCATAGCTCCAGGTATTAGGCGGGTACGGGCCATTGGCCGCGATGGCCGAGTCTTCGAAAACAGCCTTCACGTAGGCCTGTTTGTCGAAAGCCAGGTTGATGGCCTGACGCACCTCTGGCTTGTCCAGGGGTGGGTGCTGGCTGTTGAGCGCGATGAATGCCGTCATGAACGCTGGCGTGCTGGCCACCTTGAGGCTGCTGTCCTGGCTGGCCTCGGCAATGTCCAGTGGTTTGGGCGACAGGGCTACCTGGCACTCATTGCGTTTGAGCTTCTGCAGGCGCACGTTCGCATCGGTGGTGATGGCGAAGATCAGCGGGTCGACGGCCGGTTTGCCGGCAAAGTAGTCAGGGTTGGCGCGATAGCGCACCACCGCATCCTTCTGGAATCGCTGGAAGACGAATGGCCCGGTGCCGATGGGTTGGCTGTTGAGCTTCTCGGGAGTGCCTGCCTTGAGCAACGTGTCGGCGTATTCGGCGGAGTAGATCGAGGCAAAGCCCATGCTCAGGGTAGCCAGGAAGGTCGCATCCGGGTGGGTGAGGGTAAAGCGCACGGTATTGGGCGCTGGTGCGTCGATCGTTTTGATCAGGCTGCCCAGTTGCAGCGACTGGGCATGGGGGTAGCCGCCGGGTGCCGTCTTGTGCCAGGCGTGGGCGGGGTAGAGCATGCGCTGGAAGCTGAACAGCACGTCGTCGGCATTGAGCGTACGGCTGGGCTTGAAGTAGCCGGTGGTATGGAATTTCACGTTGTCGCGCAAGGTGAAATCGTACACCAGGCCATCGGCCGACACCGTCCAGCTGGCGGCCAGGCTCGGCACCACTTTGCCTTTGCCGGCATCGAACTCCACCAGGCGGTTCATCAGGACATCGGCCGTGGCATTGGTGGTAGTCAGCGAATTGTACTGCACCACGTCGAAGCCTTCGGGGCTGGCTTCGCTGCAAACGCTCAGTGGCGCTGCCTGGGCTGCACCCACGGCAAGCAGGGAAGTGAACAATAAGGAAAGAGCGGCGGCACGCATGGTGGCTCCTTGGCTGTCAGTGGCCCATCTGCCAGTGCAGTCTGGAAAAGGCCTACCCTAGTGTGACTGCCGGAAAATGACCACACTCTTTTTTACAATCTTGGCGACGAGCGGTCAGCGTCCGATAGGGCCTGCGGCCGTGCCGCCCGCGGCGGTTCGCCCCGGCTCGAATGTTGATCAGGTATTGTTGCAATCGAGTCTTTCTGGTATAAAGCAGCGCTCTTTTCTAGGGGCTCGGCCTGTCGCATCAGCGAATCCGGTCGATAAGACCTCCAGAATCACGGCGCCTCGGCGCCAAAGACTGAGAGATTAAGCGGCCAACCCATGCCGGGTTGGGCATGTGGTTTTAGAGGGCTGAGTCATGTCGAGAGTCTGTCAAGTTACTGGTAAGGGTCCAGTAACCGGGAACAACATTTCCCACGCAAACAACAAAACCCGTCGTCGTTTCCTGCCAAACCTGCAGCACCACCGTTTCTGGGTTGAGTCCGAGAAGCGTTTCGTGCGTCTGCGCGTTTCCGCCAAAGGCATGCGCATCATCGACAAGCGCGGCATCGATGCCGTTCTGGTTGACATCCGTAAAGCTGGCGCCAAGGTTTAAGGGAGAGCATCATGCGTGAATTGATCCGTCTGGTTTCGAGTGCCGGTACCGGCCACTTCTACACCACCGACAAGAACAAGCGCACCACCCCGGACAAAATCGAGATCAAGAAATACGATCCCGTTGTTCGCAAGCACGTGGTGTACAAGGAAGCCAAGATCAAGTAATTGATCGGCGACCTGAAAAAAACCCGCCTCTGAACAGAGGCGGGTTTTTTTATGCCTGGCCGAAAGGGTGGGCAGGCCAGGGGTTACTTCTGCTCGAACAATGCATAGATCTTGCGGCAAGGCTCCAGCACTTCCCATGTCCCTTTGAACCCGGCGGGTATGACGAACCGATCACCCGCACGCAGTGTCTTGCTGGCGCCTTTTTCGTCACGCAGCACCGACACGCCCTGCACGATTTCGCAGTACTCATGCTCGGTGTAGTTGACCTTCCACTGGCCGACTTCCCCCTCCCAGACGCCAGCGGCAAACTGCCCGCAGGGGCTTGCATAGTGGTTGTACACGGCCTGGTCCGGCTCGCCCTTGAGAACCTTTTCGGCTGCGGGGCGATAGCGCTCGGCCTCGGTAATGGCCTGGGCGAAATCGATGATGCTGTCGATGCTCATGAGGGGGCTCCTGTATGTTCAATAAAATTAACATCGCTGGGCGTTTGAGCCGATAGTGTCAAATATATTGATAGTTTGAAAGGGCTGGTTTAGGGTATTGCATGCCTGTGTGCGCCTGTCGCACGCCCGGACCCCGACAACGCCTGCAAGTCCTCAGTGCAGCGTTGCACCTAAACAAGAGGAGGAGTTTCGTATGACCACCCTGACTCGTGCAGACTGGGAACAACGTGCCCAGCAACTGAAGATCGAAGGCCGCGCCTTCATCAACGGCGAATACACCGATGCCGCATCCGGTGAAACCTTCGAATGCCTGAGCCCGGTCGACGGACGCTTCCTGGCCAAGGTTGCCAGCTGCGACCTGGCCGACGCCAACCGCGCGGTCGAAAACGCCCGCGCGACCTTTAATTCGGGCGTATGGTCACAGCTGGCTCCGGCCAAGCGCAAGGCCATTCTGATCCGCTTCGCCGACCTGCTGCGCAAGAACGTCGAAGAGCTGGCGCTGCTTGAAACGCTGGACATGGGCAAGCCGATCGGTGACGCCTCCAGCATCGATATCCCAGGCGCTGCCAATGCCATTCACTGGACAGCCGAAGCCATCGACAAGGTGTACGACGAAGTCGCTCCTACGCCTCACGATCAACTGGGCCTGGTCACCCGCGAGCCGGTAGGCGTGGTGGGTGCCATCGTCCCGTGGAACTTCCCGCTGCTGATGGCGAGCTGGAAGTTGGGCCCCGCATTGGCTACGGGCAACTCGGTTGTGCTCAAGCCTTCCGAGAAATCGCCGCTGACGGCCATTCGCATCGCTCAGTTGGCGGTGCAAGCCGGCATCCCGGCAGGTGTGCTGAACGTGCTGCCTGGCTATGGCCACACCGTGGGCAAGGCCCTGGCCCTGCACATGGACGTCGACACCCTGGTATTCACAGGTTCCACCAAGATCGCCAAGCAGCTGATGGTGTATGCAGGCGAATCGAACATGAAACGCATCTGGCTGGAAGCCGGTGGCAAGAGCCCGAACATCGTCTTTGCCGACGCGCCCGACCTTGAGGCCGCCGCCCAGGCTGCTGCCAGCGCCATCGCCTTCAACCAGGGAGAAGTGTGCACCGCAGGTTCTCGCTTGCTGGTGGAGCGCTCGATCAAGGACACCTTCCTGCCCATGGTGGTCGAGGCCCTCAAGGCCTGGAAGCCCGGCAACCCGCTGGACCCGCAGACCACCGTTGGTGCCCTGGTCGATACCCAGCAGATGAATACCGTGCTGTCGTACATCGAGGCCGGCCACAAGGACGGTGCCAAGCTGCTGACCGGTGGCAAGCGGACGCTGGAAGATACCGGCGGCACCTACGTCGAGCCGACCATCTTCGATGGCGTGACCAATGCCATGAAGATCGCCCAGGAAGAAATCTTCGGCCCCGTCCTGTCCGTGATTGCTTTCGACACGGCCGAAGAGGCGGTTGCCATCGCTAACGACACACCCTATGGGCTGGCGGCGGGCATCTGGACTTCGGACATTTCCAAGGCGCACAGGACGGCCCGCGCCGTGCGCGCCGGCAGTGTCTGGGTCAACCAATATGATGGCGGCGACATGACCGCGCCATTCGGTGGCTTCAAGCAGTCGGGCAACGGCCGTGACAAGTCGCTGCACGCGCTGGAGAAGTACACCGAGCTCAAGGCCACCTGGATCAAGCTGTAATTCCAGCAGCCTGTAGCAGGCAATTCGGCTTCCAAGTGCCTGGTATCGCTGTTGCGAGCTGAGCAGGGCCTGAGGCAGCTCGATTGCACGCGGGGCGGACACTCCACCACTGGCCGGGGCGGCTCATACCGTCCCGGCTTCGTTGTTTCTGTCATACAACAATGCTGCCTGGGAGGCCGTCATGCGTTGGGGAACCTATTTTGCCGTGCTGGCGTCGGTGCTGAGCGTCGGACTCGCATTGGGTGTGAGCATGCCGTTGGTGTCCTTGCGTCTGGAGGCCTGGGGGTATGGCGGCTTCGCCATTGGCGTCATGGCCGCCATGCCTGCTCTGGGCGTGCTGGCCGGCGCCAGCCTAGCCAGCCGTCTTGCCGGGTGGGTAGGCGTGCCTGCGGCCATGCGCCTGTGCCTGTGGGGTGGGGCATTGTCCATCGGCCTGTTGGCCCTGCTGCCAAGCTACCCGCTTTGGTTGCTGCTGCGGCTGTTGATCGGCATGGCGTTGACCGTGGTGTTCGTGCTGGGTGAGAGTTGGATCAACCAACTGGTGGTCGAGCAGTGGCGCGGACGGCTGGTAGCCCTGTACGGGAGTAGCTATGCGCTGAGCCAACTGGCAGGGCCGTTGGTGCTGGGCATGCTGGGGTCGGACGACGACTTCGGCTTCTGGGCGGCGACCGGTCTGCTGCTGGTGTCGCCCTTGCTGTTGCTGGGCCGCGGTGGCGCGCCCTCTACGCAAGCATGCAATGTCACCTTTGCCGACCTGTTTGCCTTCTGCAGAAGGCTGCCCGTGATCGCCTGGGCCATCGCATTGTTCGCTTCGTTCGAAGCCATGATCCTGACCCTGCTGCCGATATACTGCCTGCAACAGGGCCTGAGCACGGAAATCGCGTTGTTCATGGTCAGTACGGTGGTGGTCGGCGATGCGGTGCTGCAGTTGCCCATTGGCGCACTGGCGGACCACATGTCGCGGCGCGCGCTGTTCACCGGTTGCGCCTCGGCATTGTTGGGGTCGAGCCTTGCCATCCCCCTGCTGTTGCACACCTGGGCGATCTGGCCTGTGTGGGTATTGTTCGGCGCAAGCGCCGGTGGGTTGTTCACCTTGTCGCTGGTATTGATCGGTGAGCGCTATCGAGACGATGCCCTGGTGCGAGCCAATGCCCACGTGGCCCAGCTGTGGGGCATCGGTTGCCTGCTGGGTCCGTTGCTGGCCGGCGCAGGTAGCCAGTGGATCAGCGGGCACGCCTTGCCGCTGCTGATGGCAGCAGGCGCCGCTGGGCTTGTGGTGCTGACCCGGCGGCCCGGAGCGTTCGAGCCTGCGGCGGCGTGACTGCGCAGCGCTAGAGCATCTTTTCCAGCCCGACCGCCTTGCTGATCCAGGCATTGAACCGCCGCCACAGGCTACCAGGCTCTGACGTGAGCACCCGCCGCTGTCCGTCCTCCTCGGTCACCCAGACCAGCTTGCCGCCGACGAGCTCAGGCTGGTAGCTCAGGGCCGGTGCCATGCCCTGCACCGCCAGCGCACGGGTGTATTCGGCAAGTTCGGGGCTGTCGACCAACACGCCGACTTCGGTGTTCCACAACACCGAGCGCGGATCGAAATTGAACGAGCCAATGAACGTCTTGTGACGGTCGAACACGATCGCCTTGCTGTGCAGGCTGGAATTGGAGCTGCCATGAAAACTCAGCTTGCCCGCGCTGGGGTCCCCGGGTTGGCGGCGCATTTCGTATAGCTTCACCCCGTGCTCCAGCAATGCCTTGCGGTAAGGGGCATAACCGCCGTGTACGGCAGGCACATCGGTGGCCTCCAGCGAGTTGGTCAACAGCTTTACCGAAATGCCCGCGTCGGCGCTCTGAGTGAGGTAAAGCAGCCCTGGTTCGCCGGGCACGAAATAAGCCGAGACCAGAATCAGTTCGTGACGCACATCGCGCAGGTCAGGGCCAAGTTGCCGTGTCAGCAGCAGCTGTGGGTCAGGCTCGTCATCGGCCAGCACCTTGCTGGGTGCGTCCCACAGCGCCTGGGCATGGGCCCATATGAGTTCGTTGCGCCAGGTGTCCAGCCGCGGCTGGGATTGATAGGCCATCAGGCGGTCATACAAGACCTTGCGCCGAGTTCTGGCTTCGGCCAGCGAGACCTCCAGCCGATGGCGGCTGGTGCGCAGGTCGCTGGCATTGGGCTGGTGCCAGAGGAAATCGGTGATCGGGCGGCTCAGGGCGCTGTTCCAGTACTGATCGAAACTGTGTCCCAACTGCTCTGCTATAGGGCCCACGCCCAGCAGATCGATGTCGGTGAAGTTCAGGTTGGGCTCGGCGTCGAAATACTCGTCGCCCAGGTTTCGCCCGCCGACGATGGCCATGCTGTTGTCCACCAGGAACAGCTTGTTGTGCATGCGCCGGTGCTGACGCGACAGGTTGAGCAACCGGCCCATGGCGCGCGTGACCCCGGTGGCGCGTCCCAGGTGCAGGGGGTTGAACACGCGGATCTGGATGTTCGGGTGGGCGGCGAGGGTGCCCATGATTGCATCCAGGCCGTCACTGGTGGTGTCGTCCAGCAGGATGCGTACCCGCACCCCCCGGTCTGCCGCCCGCAACAGTTCATGGACCAGGGCGCGGGTGCTGAGCCCGTCATGGACGATGTAGTACTGCACGTCGATGCTGGCCTGTGCATTGCGTATCAGCTCGGCGCGCGCCCGGAAAGCCTCGTTGCTGTTGGGGAGCAGGCGAAAGCCGGAACGGCCTTCATAAGGTGCTGCCTGGCGCAACACCGAGCGGCCGAACGCCGAGCCATCGGCCGGCAGGGCTTGGCTGGTTTGGCGCGGCGTATCGACGCTGGCGCAGCCGCCGACGCCGAGCAGCAGCGTCAGCAGCAAGGGTAGGGCTCGCTGGAGTTTCAACGGTGGATCGTCCTGTGCAGCAGGGCTTTGGGGTTGGACAGTGGCAGGCAACGCAAAGTTACGTCGCGACGATGTCCTCGTCCAGCAAGCGTTGGGCGGTCTCACCCACCTTGCGCACCGCCGCCTCGATTTGCGCTGTAGGCCTGGCGGCGAAGTTCATGCGCAGGCAATGACGGAACTTGCCGGAAGCGGAAAAGATGCTGCCCACGGCCACTTGTACGCCCTGTTCCAGTAAGGCGTGATTGAGTTGCAAGGTATCGAAATGTTCCGGCAATTCCACCCACAGCATAAAGCCGCCTTGCGGACGGCTTACGCGGGTGCCGGGTGGGAAATACCGGGTCACCCAGTC
Organism: Pseudomonas sp. SWI7; assembly: GCF_006351945.1. Classification (NCBI taxonomy): domain Bacteria; kingdom Pseudomonadati; phylum Pseudomonadota; class Gammaproteobacteria; order Pseudomonadales; family Pseudomonadaceae; genus Pseudomonas; species Pseudomonas sp. SWI7. The sequence goes on from NZ_CP040930.1 coordinate 3,927,795, forward strand.
GCTCATCAACTCACGGCTGCGTTGGTACTGGCTACGCATCCGTCGCACATGGGGCTGGTAGTGCCCGTTGGCGATGAAGTCCGCTACCGCCAATTGAGGCTGACTGGCGGTGCTGCCTGTGCTGATGTACTTCATGTGCAGGACCCGCTCCAGGTAGCGTCCGGGCGCTACCCAACCGACACGCAGGCCAGGGGCAAGGGTCTTTGAAAATGAACTGCACAACAGCACGCGGCCTTGCATATCGAATGACTTGACCGTTCGTGGCCGAGGGTAGGTGTAGGCCAGGTCACCGTAGACATCGTCCTCGAGAATGGCCACGTCGTAGCGCTGTGCAAGCTTCAACAGGGCCTTTTTACGAGCCTCGGGCATGATGTAGCCCAGCGGGTTGTTGCAACTTGGGGTGATCTGGATGAGCTTGATCGGCCACTGCTCGAGGGCCAGTTCGAGCGCCTCGAGGCTGATGCCCGTCACCGGGTCCGTGGGGATCTCCAGCGCCTTCATGCCCAGGCCCTTGAGCGTCTGCATGGCGCCATGGAAGCTGGGCGAGTCCACCGCAACGATATCGCCAGGCTCGCACACGGCGCGGATGCTGCACGACAGGGCTTCGTGACAGCCTGTCGTCACCACCAGCTCCGAGGGGGAGAGCCTGCAACCGGAGTCCAGGGCCAGGCGTGCCACCTGTTCACGCAAGGCCAGGTTGCCGTGGATATTGTCGTAATACAGCCCGGGCATGTCCTGCCGACGGCTGAGTCGGGCGAGGCTGCGCAACAGCGGCTTGAGGGTAGGGCTCTCGATGTCTGGCATGCCCCGTCCAAGCTGTATCACCCCTGGCTGCGGAGTACTGCGCACCAGTTCCAGTACCTGCTCCCACTGGGAGATGTCCACGGGGCGCTGGGCGGGTCGGCTGACCGCAGGCAAGGCCGGCAGGTGGCGGTGATCGCTCACGAAATAGCCGGATTTTGGCCGTGGCGAGACCATGCCACTGTCTTCGAGCATGCGGTAGGCCTGTTGCACGGTGCTCAGGCTTACCCCGTGCTCCACGCTTAGTGCGCGCACCGATGGCAGCCGCTGGCCGGGGCGATAGAGGCCCTGTTCGATGCGCGCGCCGAGTACCTCGGCAAGGTTCAGGTAGAGCGTCACGTCATACTCCTGGGCTGCGCCGGGTAACGCACCATACAGATTGATTGAAAAGGCTACATTCAGTTACCTGGAAGCCCGATCTGTATCCAAATAATAACGCTTTTTTGGATCTGTATTGTCAGGCCATGCACCCTGCATGCTGTCCCCACATTGTCATCGAAAGGGAGACAGCAGCGATGGGAAGCTTGAGCGATGTGCGCAATGAACCGTTGGTAGGCGATAAAGAGGCCCTGCAGCGAAGCGAAACCCACGCTACGCCAAAGGCTTCGAGTCGCTTGCAGTTGATGCTGCGCCGCTGGCGCACCCGCAGGGCGCTGCTCCAGTTGAGCGACCATGAATTGCGTGATGTGGGGCTCAGCTGGCAAGAGGCGCGCTCGGAAGGCCGCAAGCCGTTCTGGAGGCCTTGACCGCTTTCAGGCCAGCTCCTTGAGCCTGTGCCACAGCATGCCCAATGCCAGTAAAGGTGAGCGCAAGTGCTTGCCGCCTGGGAACGTCATGTGTGGCACCTTGGCGAACAGGTCGAAGCGCCCGCTTTGCTGGCCACTGATGGCCTCCCCGAGCAGCCGGGCGGCCAGATGGGTCGCGTTCAGCCCGTGGCCTGCGTAGGCCTGGGCGTAGTAGACGTTGGGCTGATCGGGCAGACGGCCTACCTGGGGCAGGCGGTTGGCGCCGATCCCGATCATGCCACCCCACTGGTAGTCGATGCGGACGTCCGCCAGTTGAGGGAACACCCGCAGCATCTTGGGCCGCATGTAGGCGGCGATATCCTTTGGGTCGCGCCCGGAATAATGGCAAGCGCCGCCGAACAGCAACCGGTGATCTGCGCTCAGGCGGTAGTAGTCCAGCGCCACCCGCTGGTCGCACACGGCCATGTTCTGTGGCAGCAGCGAACGTGCACGCGCTTCACCCAGCGGCTCGGTAGCGATGAGGTAACTGCCGGCGGGCAATACCTTACCGCCCAGCTCACCGTGCAACCCATTGAGGTAGGCGTTGCAGCACAGGACCAGCGTTTGCGCCCGGACCCGGCCTTGGGCAGTGTGTACCTGCACCTGGGGGCCATAGTCGATGCGGGTCACCTCGGACTGCTCGTGGAGTTTCACGCCCAGGCGCGCGGCTGCCGCGGCTTCGCCCAAGGCCAGGTTGAGGGGGTGCAAGTGGCCAGAACCCATGTCCACCAGCCCGCCTGCATAGCGCTGCGAGCCCACCACGTCGTGAATGTCATCCTTTGCGACCAGCCGCAGTTCGTGGGCGTAACCCAGGCTGCGCAAGTGTTCGGCCTCTTCGGCCAGGCCCGCCATTTGCGCCGGCTTGTTGGCCAGGTCGCAATAGCCCCAGACCAGGTCACAGGCGATGGCGTGCTGCGCTACACGGTCGCGCACGATCTGCACGGCCTCCAATCCCATCCGTTGCATGTCGCGAACGCCCTGCTCGCCGATGACCGGCAGGAACTGCTCCAGGCCATGGCCGACCCCGCGAATCAACTGCCCACCGTTGCGCCCACTGGCGCCCCAGCCGATCTTGCGCGCTTCGAGCAGGATCACCGAGAAGCCACGCTCGGCCAACTCCAGGGCCGTGTTCAGACCAGAGTAGCCACCGCCGACGATGCACACATCGGCGGTGTGCTCACCCTGCAGAAAGGCATGATCAGGGTGAGGCGCGCTGCTGGCGGCGTAATAAGAAGCGGCGTGCTGCGCGCTGTGGATCATTGGACGCGTCCTGGTGCATGGGCTGGAACGGGAGGATAAGCCGCAGGCCCAGGGCGGGCAACCGGCCTATAATGGGCGAACATTTTCAGCCTGTGCCTAGTCATGTCCTGCGACCGCCACAAAATCCACTTCCTGCGCGAACTCATCCCTTCGTTCGAATGCGAGCCCGGCTGCCATGACTGTTGCGGACCGGTCACTACCTCGGCGCAAGAGATGGCTCGGCTGCCGCGCAAATCCCAGGCCGAGCAGGACGCTGCCCTGGAGCGCCTGGACTGCGTGCATTTGGGGCCCCAGGGCTGCACGGTATATGAAGAGCGGCCAATGATCTGCCGCCTGTTCGGCACCACCCCACGCCTGGCCTGCCCACGCGGTCGTGGGCCCGAACCCATGATCGACCCTGCGGCCGAGCAGCTGGTGCACCAGTTCATTGCTACCACCCGGCAAGTGCTGGTCTAGGCGTTCGCGGTAGAGCCCGGCGTCAGTCCGGGATTGGCAGGCAGAGGCTTTCCTTCACCTCCTCCATCACGATGTAGCTTTTGGACTCACGCACGTGGGGCAGCTTGAGCAGGATGTCGCCAAGCAGCTTGCGATACGAAGCCATTTCCGAAATGCGCGCCTTGACCAGGTAGTCGAAGTCGCCGGAAACCAGGTGGCATTCGAGCACGTGCGGCAGCTTGAGCACTGCCCGACGAAACTCCTCGAAGGTATCGCCAGACTTGTAGTCCAGGCTGATTTCCACGAACACCAGCAGGCTGCCCTTGAGGTGCTGTGGGTTCAGGCGCGCGTTGTAGCCCATGATGATGCCTTCACGTTCCAGCCGACGTACGCGCTCGGTGCACGGCGTGGTGGAGAGGCCGACCTTCTCGCCCAATTCGGTGAAGGAGATACGCCCGTCGTTCTGCAGGATGCGCAGGATGTTCCGGTCGATCTTGTCCAGCTCACGCTTACTTTGATGCTGGGTTCTCATAGGGGATGCCCCTCCGTGAAAGGCCATTGTGCCGAGAATTCTCGCCAATAATAGGCTTTTATATAGTGAATTGCACTGCTCACGAATTCCTATACTTCGCCCATCAATGGCAGTCCAACAACACACTGCGGCAGTGCGCGAGGGGAAAGAAACGATGCGAGTTCTGGTACTTGGTAGCGGCGTGATTGGAACCGCCAGTGCCTATTACCTGGCCCGGCAAGGGTTCGAAGTGACGGTGGTGGACCGCCAGCCAGCGGTGGCCATGGAAACCAGCTTCGCCAACGCCGGCCAGATCTCGCCCGGCTATGCCTCACCGTGGGCGGCGCCAGGGGTGCCTCTAAAAGCCGTGAAGTGGTTGCTCGAGCGTCACGCTCCGCTTGCCATCAAGCTGACCGGTGACGTGGACCAGTACCTGTGGATGGCGCAGATGCTGCGTAACTGCACGGCCAACCGCTATGCCGTGAACAAGGAGCGCATGGTGCGGTTGTCCGAGTACAGCCGCGACTGCCTCGACGAACTGCGCGCCGAAACCGGAATCGCGTACGAGAACCGTAGCCTGGGCACTACCCAGCTGTTCCGTACCCAAGCCCAGGTCGATGCAGCTGCCAAGGATATCGCCGTGCTCGAGCAATCAGGCGTGCCTTATGAATTGCTCGATCGCGATGGCATCGCCCGGGTCGAACCTGCCCTGGCCAGTGTGAAGGGCATCCTCGCCGGCGCACTGCGCCTGCCTAACGACCAGACCGGCGATTGCCAGTTGTTCACCACCAAGCTCGCGGAAATGGCCCTGAACCTGGGCGTGGAGTTCCGCTTCGGGCAGGATATCCAGCGTCTGGATCATGCAGGTGACCGCATCAACGGTGTCTGGATCGATGGCAAGCTCGAAACCGCCGACCGCTATGTGCTGGCATTGGGCAGCTATTCGCCGCAGATGCTCAAGCCTCTGGGTATCAAGGCGCCGGTCTATCCGTTGAAGGGTTACTCCCTGACCGTGCCCATCACCAACGGCGACATGGCGCCTGCCTCGACCATCCTCGACGAGACCTACAAGGTTGCCATCACCCGTTTCGACAACCGTATCCGGGTTGGGGGCATGGCTGAAATCGCGGGCTTTGACCTGTCGCTCAACCCCCGTCGACGTGAAACGCTGGAGATGATCGTCAACGACCTTTATCCTCGCGGCGGTGATTTGAGCCAAGCCAGTTTCTGGACCGGGCTGCGTCCCGCGACGCCAGACGGCACCCCCATCGTGGGTGCAACCGCCTTCAGTAACCTGTTCCTCAACACAGGGCACGGCACGCTGGGCTGGACCATGGCCTGTGGCTCGGGTCGCCTGCTGGCTGACCTGATCGCGCGCAAGAAACCGCAGATCAGTGCACAAGGGCTGGACATCTCGCGCTATGGCAGCAGCCGCGAAGTGGCCCGTCACGGGCATGGTTCGCCTGCCCATCAGCAGTAAACCATCCATTGGGGTGCTCGCGAATGACCTGCGCGTGCCCCAGCTTCGATTTCAACCCGTATGACTTTTAAGGCAGCCGCATGCGCCCCGCCCGTGCCCTGATCGACCTCCAGGCCCTGCGCCATAATTACCGTCTCGCCCGTGAACTGACCGGCGCCAAGGCGCTTGCCGTGATCAAGGCCGACGCCTACGGTCACGGTGCCGTGCGCTGCGCGTTGGCGCTCGAGCCCGAGGCGGACGGGTTTGCCGTGGCCTGCATCGAAGAGGCACTGGAGCTGCGTGCGGCCGGCATCAGGAGCCCAGTACTGCTGTTGGAGGGCTTCTTCGAAGCCAGTGAGCTGCCATTGATCGTCGAACATGACCTGTGGTGCGTCGTGCATTCGGCCTGGCAGTTGGAGGCCATCGAGAAAAGCCCGCTGCACAGCCCACTCACCGTCTGGCTCAAGCTCGATACCGGCATGCACCGTGTAGGGCTGCATCCCAAGGATTATCGCGATGCCTATGAACGCCTGCTGGCCAGCGGCAAGGTAGGGCGCATCGTGCTCATGAGCCATTTCGCCCGTGCCGATGAATTGGATGCTAAGGCCACAAGCGAGCAGATTGCCGTGTTCGAAACCGCGCGCCAGGGCTTGGCTGCAGAGTGCAGCCTGCGCAACTCCCCAGCCGTGCTGGGTTGGCCCCAGGCAGCCGGTGATTGGGTACGGCCAGGCCTGATGCTCTATGGCGCCACGCCGTTCGACATGCCTCAAGCACACGCCCAACGCCTGCAGCCGGTCATGACACTGCAGTCGCGGGTCATCAGTGTGCGGGAGCTGCCGGCTGGCGAGCCGGTGGGTTACGGCGCCACGTTCGTCAGCACGCGGCCCACCCGTGTAGGCGTGGTTGCCATGGGCTACGCCGACGGTTACCCGCGCCAGGCGCCCAACGGCACGCCGGTCATCGTTGCCGGCAGTCGAGCCCCGCTCATTGGTCGCGTGTCGATGGACATGCTGAGCATCGACCTGACCGACGTGCCCCAAGCGACGGTCGGCAGCCCAGTCGAACTGTGGGGCAAGCAGGTCCATGCCACTGAGGTGGCGAGCCAGGCCGGTACTATCCCTTACCAGATCTTCTGCAACCTCAAGCGGGTGCCCCGGGAATACGTGGGGGACTAAGGCGTCAGGGCGGGTGGTGTGTTGTAAATACTGAACGGCGTTGCCATGATATCGTTCACATCCACCCGCATACCCGTCTCAGGAGGCTCCAGCTTTGGACGTCGGCGAACGACTGCAAGCCATCCGCACGCTCAAGGGCCTGTCCCAGCGTGAACTCGCCAAGCGCGCGGGCGTTACCAACAGCACCATCTCGATGATCGAGAAGAACAGTGTGAGCCCATCGATCAGTTCGCTGCGCAAGGTACTGAGCGGCATTCCCATGTCCATGGTCGAGTTCTTTTCCGTCGAGCTCGAACCCGAGAGCCCTGCGCAAATCGTCTACAAGGCCCACGAACTGATCGACATCTCCGATGGTGCGGTGACCATGAAGCTGGTTGGCAAATCGCACCGTAACCGCGCCATCGCTTTTCTGACCGAGGTGTACCCGCCTGGCGCCGACACCGGCGCCGAAATGCTGACCCATGATGGCGAAGAGACCGGCATCCTGCTCGAAGGCCGCCTGGAGTTGGTGGTCGGTACCGAGCTGTTCATTCTCGAAGCAGGCGACAGCTACTACTTCGAAAGCACCCGCCCGCACCGTTTTCGCAACCCGTTCGAACAGCCAGCACGCTTGATCAGTGCCGCTACCCCCTCGAACTTTTGATCCAGCGCAGTGCATTGACGCGTCAATACCCCTTTCCTGTGTAGGGTCGTTTCCCGGCCTCGGGCTTGTCGTTATACTTTTCGGCGCTCGAGGATCCGTGGCCGCGAGCATGATTAGCCACCATGAGGGTGTTCGCGTGAATCAAGTCAAGAAGATGCTGGCCATCCCGGCCGCCGTACTGGCCCTGTGGGCAATCACCGCTACCGCTGCGACCAACGACGATATCGCCAAGCGCCTGGAGCCGGTCGGCAAGGTGTGTATCCAGGGCCAGGAATGCAAGGGCATGGCCGTGTCCGCCAGCACGGGTGCCGGGTCTGCCAGGACGCCGGATGACATCATCGCCAAGCATTGCACGGCCTGCCATGGCACGGGGCTGCTCGGCGCGCCGAAAGTGGGCGACAACGCAGCCTGGAAGGAGCGTGCCGACCACCAGGGTGGGTTGGATGGCATCCTGGCCAAGGCCATCACGGGCATCAACGCCATGCCGCCGAAGGGCACCTGCGCGGATTGCTCGGATGATGAGCTCAAGGCCGCTATTCAGAAGATGTCTGGCCTGTAAATACCGCAATGTGCCGCGTAGCAGTCCCAGTATTCTAGCTTCGCCTCTTGCCTTGCCGGGGCCGCTTCGCGGCCCATCGCGGCCGGTCCGGCGCCCCGGCGAGAGCGCTCAGGCACCGCGTACGCGTGGACCTACGCTGTGGCTGAAGACCACCGAGTTATCCAGACCCCAGGTGGCTGCGGCTTCCTCTTACCGTCCAGGCAACCAACCTGTCTACCTGCCTGTCGAACCTCCTGAACCCAAGCACGAACCAGGAGGCCTCGATGCACCTCAGCTCCATCGACCAGGCCGTCGAACAGATCCTGTCACGCCTGCCAACCCATATCCACATGGGCCTGCCGCTGGGCCTGGGCAAACCCAATGCTTTCGTCAACGCCCTCTATGCCCGCATCCGCGAATTGCCCGAACGCCGTCTGACGATCTATACGGCCCTTTCCCTGGGTCGACCGGCGCTCGGGGATGGCTTGCAGCGACGCTTGCTCGAGCCCTTCGTGGAGCGCGTGTTCGGCGACTACGAAGAGCTTCACTACCTGGCCGACCTGCGCAATGACAGCCTGCCGCCAAACATTCGCGTAGAACAGTTCTTCATGCAGCCCGGCAGCCTGCTTGCCAGTGAATCGGCCCAACAGGATTACGTCAGCAGCAACTACAGCCATGCCGCGCGAGACATCAATGCCAAGGGCCTGAACCTGATCGCCCAACTGGTGGCGGCTACGCCGGAGCGGCCCGTCCACCTGAGCCTGGCCTGCAACCCGGACATCACCCTGGACCTGTTACCCATGGTCGAACGCCGCCGCGCCGCTGGCGAGACCATTCTGATGCTGGGCCAGGTGCATGCGCAGTTGCCGTACATGCCCGGTGATGCCGAGCTGCCAATGGATGCCTTCGACCTGCTGTTGGACGAAGCCGAGCAGCGCCAATTGTTTTCAACGCCCAACATGCCGGTCACCACGCAGGACCACTGCATCGGCCTGCATGCCAGCAGCCTGGTGCGTGACGGGGGTACCTTGCAGATCGGGATTGGTGCCATGGGCGATGCGGTTGCCGCCGCGCTGCTCGCTCGCCAGAGCGATAACGTTGCTTACCGCGCAGCGCTCGACAGCCTTGGCGCGAGTACCGCGCAGGCCCTGATCGAGCGGGAAGGCGGGCTCGCGCCCTTCGAGCATGGGCTGTATGGCTGTAGCGAGATGTTCGTCAACGGGCTGCTGGCGCTGGCCGAAGCAGGCTTGCTGCGGCGTGCTGTCGATGAGCAGGGGGTAGTCCTGCACGGAGGGTTCTTCCTCGGCCCGCAAGCGTTCTACCAGCGCCTGCGCAACATGAGCCTGGAGCAGCGTGCGCGGTTTGCCATGACCGGTATCGGCTTCGTCAATGAGCTCTACGGTGATGAACAGCTCAAGCGTGCTCAGCGACAGGACGCACGCTTCATCAATACGGTGTTCGGCATGACCCTGCTCGGCGCGGGTGTGGCCGATCAGCTCGAAGACGGGCGCGTGCTGAGCGGGGTAGGTGGGCAGTACAACTTCGTTGCCCAGGGGCACGCGCTGGAAGGTGGCCGCTCGATACTGCTGCTGCGCAGTTGGCGCGAAGCGGGTGGCGAGGTTTCATCGAACATTTTCTGGAACTACGGCCATTGCACCATTCCCCGCCACCTGCGCGATATCGTGGTGACCGAATATGGCATCGCTGACCTCAGGGGGCAGACCGACAGTGAGGTCATTGCGCGATTGCTTGCGGTGTGTGACTCCCGGTTCCAGCAAAGCCTCATCGAGCAGGCCAGGGACGCTGGCAAGCTGGCGGAAGATTTTCAGCTCGACAGGCGTTTTGCCGATAACACGCCGCAGCGCCTGGCCGCAGTCCGGGCGCAGCATCCACAGCTGTTCCCGGAGTACCCCATGGGGACCGACTTCACGGCTGAAGAGCAGGACTTGTTACGGGCGCTGAACTGGTTGAAAAGCAAGTTCAAGCTCAGCGAGGCGCTTGAGCTGGGCAAAGCCGCGCTGGACGCGCCAGGGCCCCAAGGGTATGAGCGGCATCTGGCACGGATGCAGCTTGACCAGCCTCAGGGGCTCAAGGAAGAGCTGTACCAACGGTTGCTGTTGGCAGGCCTGGCGGCGACCTGAAGACGACAGGGGCTGCCGCGCAGCCCCTTGTGGCCCGGATGTAAGCGAGCCAGTGCCGCCTCACTCGATGAAGCTGACCACACCGCCTTCCAGCGATTTCACCCGCGCCAGCGACTCCACGCGATAGCCTTGGCGATCCAGCTCGGCGCGCCCGCCCTGGAACGATTTCTCGATCACGATCCCCAGCCCTACCACGGTCGCTCCGGCCTGCTTGATGATCGAGATCAGCGCCTGGGACGCCTTGCCGTTGGCAAGGAAGTCATCCATGACCAGCACCCGGTCGCTGCTGCTCAGGTGGCGCGGCGAAATGGCCACGGTGTTCTCGGTCTGCTTGGTGAACGAATACACAGAAGCCGTCAGCAGGTTCTCGGTGAGGGTCAGCGACTGGTGCTTGCGTGCGAAGATCACCGGCACACCCAGCTTCAGCCCGGTCATCACCGCAGGCGCGATACCCGACGCCTCGATGGTGACGATCTTGGTCACGCCGGCATCGGCGAACAGGCGGGCGAACTCGTCACCGATCAGCTGCATCAGCGCCGGGTCGATCTGATGGTTGAGAAACGCATCGACTTTGAGAACCTGGTCGGAAAGCACGATGCCTTCTTCGCGAATCTTCTGATGCAGTGCTTCCACTATGGTATTCCTCGGAACAAAAATGGCCGCAAACAGCGGCAGTGTTTAAGAGTAATGGTTGATCAGCGTTTGAGCATCGCCCGGATGTCGGCCAGGGCATTGTTGCCGCGTGCGGCCTTGACCTCGACCGGGGCATCGTCCAGTCCTTCCCAGGACAGGTCTTCGGGGGGCAGCTCGTCGAGGAAGCGACTGGGCGTGCAGTCGATGATTTCCCCGTATTGCTTGCGTTTGGCGGCGAAGGTGAACGCCAGCGTCTGGCGTGCGCGGGTGATGCCCACGTAAGCCAGGCGGCGCTCTTCCTCGATGGTGTCGGCCTCGATGCTGGAGCGGTGAGGCAGGATCTCCTCCTCCATGCCCATGATGAACACGTAGGGAAATTCCAGGCCCTTGGACGCGTGCAGGGTCATCATCTGCACACCGTCGGCGTTTTCTTCCTCTTCCTGCTGGCGTTCGAGCATATCGCGCAGCACTAACTTGCCGATGGCGTCCTCGATGGTCATGTCACCCTCTTCGTCCTTCTCGAGGGTATTCTTCAGCGCTTCGACCAGGAACCAGACGTTGCTGATGCGAAACTCCGCTGCCTTATCGCTGGCGGTCTGCTGGCGGATCCAGTTCTCGTAGTCGATGTCGCGGATCATTTCATGCAGGGCGGCGATGGGATCATCCAGCGCCACCTTGTGGCGCACGCCGTCCAGCCAATGCTTGAAACGCTGCAGGCGCTCGGTGTAGCGCGCATCCAGGTGCTCGCCCAGCCCCAGTTCCTCACTGGCGGCATACATCGAGACACCCCGGCCGGTGGCATAGTTGCCGAGCTTTTCCAGGGTGGTCGAGCCGATTTCCCGGCGCGGCACGTTGATGACCCGCAGGTAGGCGTTGTCGTCGTCAGGGTTTACCAGCAGGCGCAGATAGGCCATGAGGTCTTTGACTTCCTGACGGCCGAAGAAGCTGTTGCCGCCGGAAAGACGGTAAGGCACTTGGTGGTGCTGCAACTTCAGCTCGATCAGCTTGGCCTGGTAGTTACCGCGGTACAGGATGGCGAAATCGCTGTAGGGACGGTTGGTGCGCAGGTGCAGCGTGAGGATTTCCATCGCCACGCGTTCGGCCTCGGCGTCCTCGTTCTTGCAACGGATCACCCGGATCTCGTCGCCAACGCCCATCTCGCTCCAGAGCTGTTTCTCGAATGCGTGCGGGTTGTTGGCGATCAACACGTTGGCGCAACGCAGGATGCGGCTGGTGGAGCGGTAGTTCTGCTCCAGCATGACCACTTTCAGGGAGGGGTAATCCTCCTTGAGCAGCATCAGGTTCTCAGGGCGCGCGCCGCGCCAGGCGTAGATCGACTGGTCGTCGTCGCCCACGACGGTGAACTGGTTGCGCATGCCGATCAGCATCTTCACCAGCAGGTACTGACTGGCGTTGGTGTCCTGGTATTCGTCGACCAGCAGATAACGCACGCGGTTCTGCCAGCGCTCGAGCACCTCGGGGTTTTCCTGGAACAACTTGACCGGCTGCAGGATCAGGTCGTCGAAGTCCACGGCGTTGAACGCCTTGAGCGTGCGCTGATAGTGGGTGTAGACGACCGCAGCGGTCTGCTCGCGCGGGTTGCGTGCCTTCTCAAGGGCCTCGGGAGGCAGGATCAGGTCGTTTTTCCAGGCACCGATCATGTTCTTGATTTCGTCGATGCCGTCGTCGCCGGAGTACTCCTTCTGCATGATGTCCGACAGCAGGGCCTTGATATCCGATTCGTCGAAGATCGAGAACCCAGGCTTGTAGCCCAGGCGGTCGTGCTCCTTGCGGATGATGTTCAGGCCCAGGTTGTGGAACGTGCAGACCGTCAGCCCTCGGCCTTCGCCCGGACGCAGCAGGCTGGCAACCCGCTCCTTCATCTCGCGGGCGGCCTTGTTGGTGAAGGTCATGGCCACGATGTACTGGGCGCGAATACCGCAGTTCTGGATGAGGTGGGCAATTTTGCGCGTGATGACGCTGGTCTTGCCCGAACCTGCACCGGCGAGCACCAAAAGAGGGCCGCCGACATAGTCACGGGCTTCCTGCTGCCGGGGATTGAGTCGGGACATGCTAGAAACCGGGGGTCGCCAGAAAATAGCCGCGCATTCTAACAGGCATGCGTGTTCGTGGCGTGACCGTCTGACGTTCGAGTCAGACTTTCGAAACGATCATTAGCGTCACTAATACTTGCGCCTGAAAAAATCGTATTTGCCGGTTTGTCCGCTTTCGCGCAGGATGCACGACAAAATACGTCGGACCAGGCTGTCCAAAACCGCTTTTAAGAGTGAAAATCATTTCCATTAATTGCGTTGGGCTCATTATCGGTCAACGTTTGCATCGTCGAGCTTTAAGGAGCCGTCTTGTCCGCGCCTGTCGAACCTATGCGTTTGCTGCTGTTGGCCAGTGAGCCCGAGTGGGCGGCCTTGCTGCACGCGTGCATGCCGGCCTTGAAGGGCACGGCCGTACTGCTCACGGCACCCGACTGGGATGCCGTCGACAGTCTGTTCAGCCGCGACCGGCAGGCCGTGGTGCTGACCACGCCGGCCTTGCGGCCAGCACCCGGTCGCTGTGACCTGCCGACCATCCTGCTGCTGCACAGCGAACCCGAGGCGGCGCCAGGCGGCGTCAGTGACTGGCTGGTGAGCGACCAACTCAATGGCGACAGCCTGCGTCGCTGCCTGCGCCACGTGCGCGAGCGAGGTGCACTGGTGGCCACCCTGCAGCGCTTGGCCGAACAAGACCCTTTGACCGGCATCGCCAACCGCCAGGGCTTTCAGGCCTTGCTGGCCACGCGCCTGGCCGACCATGACGGGCGCGGCGTTGCCTTGGGGCATCTGGATCTGGACAACTTTCGCCACGTCAATGACGCCTTGGGGCACCAGAGTGGGGATCGCCTCATTCTGCAGGTGGTGCTACGTCTGAAGCATCAGCTCGAAGCAGGCGACCAGCTGGCACGCCTGGGCAGTGACGAGTTCGCCTTGCTGATCGACACCCGCCGCGACCCAGGGCGGGCCGAGTGGATGGCGGAGCGCATCGTGGAGGCATTGGCCGAGCCCTACTGGGTCGATGGCGAAAGCCTGCTGCTCGGCTGCAGCCTGGGGCTGGCCCACGCCCGCGCCCAGGGCGGCGCCGACCCGCTGATGTGGCATGCGCACATCGCCATGCGCCAGGCCAAGGCCATCCAGGGCTGTACCTTCCATGTCTTCAACGAGCGCATCAATCGCCACGCACGCAGCCTGGCCGATCTCGAAAGCGAGCTGCGCCGGGCCTTGCGCCGTGACGAGCTGGAACTTCACTATCAGCCGCGCCTGAACCTGGCGGATGGGCGGGTCGTCGGTCTCGAAGCGCTGGTGCGCTGGCGCCACGCCGAACGGGGCTTGCTGCCGCCCAGTGAGTTCGTGCCGCTGGCCGAGCAGAGCGGGCTGATCGTGCCGCTGGGTTACTGGGTCATCGCCCGTGCCCTGCGCGACATGCAGGCCCTGAACACCCAAGGACTTGCGCCATTGCACATGGCGGTCAACCTCAGTTTCCGGCAGTTCCAGGACAGCCAGCTGCTGGCGACCTTGAGCCGGCTGATCGCCGAGTACGGTGTCGATGCTCACTGGCTGGAATTCGAGCTGACCGAAACGGCCGTGATGCGGCGCAATGAGCGGGTGCGTCAGACCATGGATGCACTGGGGCGCCTGGGCGTGCGCTTCTCGCTGGACGACTTTGGCACAGGGTTTTCTTCGTTCGTGCACCTCAACAGCCTGCCGATCACCTTGCTCAAGGTGGACCGCAGTTTCGTTGCGCAGATGGAAATGCGCGAAGAGAACCGCAAGCTGGTGCATGCCATGATCAACCTGGCCCACAACCTCAACCTCGAAGTGGTGGCCGAGGGCGTCGAAAGCGAAGCGCAATTGGCGTTGCTGCGCGGGTTTGGCTGCAACCAGGTACAGGGTTACCTGGTCAGCAAGCCCCTGCCGGTAGACGCGCTGATCCCGTTCCTGCGCCAGGCGTCCCATCGCCAGGTGGGGTTTGCAGGCTAGCCAGCCGCGCCCCCTTGGCCAATGCGCAAATCCACATCAAGTCGTTGACATCAGGCAGGTGTGGCCGTTGCGGCGCTTGTCCCGGCGTGGCGTAGCAACCGCCGCATCCGCCACTCGAAGCCGAAGGTCAGTGCCACCGAGGCGCACGCCAGCCCCAATGCCAGCCCCCACCAGACGCCCACCGCGCCCCCGCCGAAGACGAAGGTGAACAACCAGGCGCTGGGTGCCCCGATGAGCCAATAGCACACCAGCCCGATCAGGAACGTGGTCTTGGCGTCCTTCAGCCCGCGAATAGAGCCCATGGCGATGGTCTGCACGCCATCGAAGAGCTCGAACCAGGCGGCGACCATCAGCAGCTGGACCGCCAGTTGGAAGATGGCGGCAAACGCCGGGTCGGCCCGGTCGATGAACAGCCCTACCAGTGCGTCTGGCAGCAACCAGAACAGGGCAGCGAAGGCGAACATCAGCATGGCTCCGAAGCCGATACCCACCCGGCCTGCGCTGCGCGCTGCGAGCAAGTTGCCCGCGCCGTAGTAATGGCCCACGCGCATGGTCACGGCATAGGACAGGCCAGTGGGCACCATGAAGGCGGTCGACACGATCTGCAGGGCGATCTGATGCGCGCCCAACTCGGTACTGCCCAGCACGCCCATGCACAGCGCCGCAAAGGCGAACAGCCCTACCTCCACCATGTAGGTGCCGCCGATCGGCAGGCCCAGCCGCCACAGCTCGCCCAACGCTGGCAGCGATGGCCGTGACAGGCCTTTGCGCAGTGGGTAGGCCGCATAGGCCGGGTGCCAGCGGATATACAGCGCCAGGGCAATGGCCATGCCCATCGAGACCACCGCAGTGACCAGGCCGATGCCCATCAGGCCAAGCTTGGGCAGGCCGAACATGCCCTCGATCAGTGCAACGTTCAGCAAGTAGTTGAGTACGGTACCCACCAGGCTGATGACCATCACCGGCGTAGAGCGGCCCAGGGCGCTGGTGAAGCCGCGCAAGGCCATGAAGGTCAGGTAGCCCGGCAAAGCCAACGGCAGCAGGGTGAGAAACTCGGCCGCCGAGGCCACGTTGTCAGGCTGTTGCCCGAAGAGCAGCAGGACAGGTTCGAGGTTCCACAGCACCAGCGCCGCGAACAGGGCCAGGCCCCAGGCCAGCCACAGACCGCTTTGCGCCAGCCGTGTGGCGCCCTCGATGTCATTGGCGCCCCTGCGGAAGGCTACCAGGGTGCCAACCGCCGCGATGACGCCCAGGCAGAAGATGGACACGAACGAATAGCCCGCCGCGCCCAATCCGCCCCCGGCCAGGGCCTGCGGGCTGATGCGTGCCATCATCAGGGTGTCGGTCAGTACCATGAGCATGTGCGCCAGCTGCGAGGCGATCAGTGGGCCTGCCAAGCGCAGTAATGCCTTGAGCTCGAGCGTAGGTGCGACGTGCATGGATGTGATCCTTGGCAAAGACAATGGCGGACGAAGGGCGATTCTGAGGCTTGGGTCAGCTTTTAACAAAAGGATAAATGCGATCATTGGCATGAGTTTCAATCATGGCGATATGATGCGCAGGTCGCCGCTTCTCCACCGAACAAGGAATCTCATGACCCGCAAGCTGCCACCCCTGTATGCGCTGCGTGCATTCGAAGCCGCGGCGAGATTGAACTCATTCACCCGTGCTGGCGAAGCGTTGTCCATTACCCAAAGCGCGGTCAGCCGGCACATTCGCACGCTGGAGGATCACTTTGCCTGCCGCCTGTTCACGCGCAGTGGCCGCAGCCTGCAACTGACCGAAGCGGCGCGGGTGCTGCTACCGGGTGTGCGCGAAGGCTTTGCCGCGCTTGAGCGTGCCTGTGACACGTTGCGCGGTGAAGACGACATGCTGCGCATGAAGGCGCCGTCCACCCTGACCATGCGTTGGTTGCTGGCCCGGCTAAGCCGCTTCCGTCGGCTGCAGCCTGGCAATGAAGTGCAACTGACCAGTGCCTGGATGGACGTCGACCATGTGGACTTCAACCAGGAACCTTTCGATTGCGCGGTGCTGCTGGGCGATGGGGTGTTCCCGGCGGAGTGGGAGGTGCGCAAGCTGTTCCCCGAACTGCTGGTGCCGGTGGGCGCACCAGGGCTGCTGGATGACGGGCCTTGGTGCGCGGCGCGCCTTGCGAGCAGCGAACTGCTGCACCCCACAATGGACAAGCGCGACTGGCGAGTGTGGCTGGAACGCCTGGGCCTGGGTAGCAGGGTTTCGCTCAAGGGCGGCCAGGTGTTCGACACGCTGGAACTGGGCATGATTGCAGCGGCCCGTGGCTACGGTGTTTCGATTGGCGACCTGATCATGGTGGCCGAAGATGTGGCGCAGGGGCGCATGAGCCTGCCATGGCCCACGGCGGTCCCCAGCGGCTTGGACTACTACCTGGTATGGCCGCGGACCCGACCGGGCGGCGAGCGGCTGCGCCGCCTCAGTGCCTTCCTGCAAGCAGAGGTGGCTGCCATGGCGCTACCCGAGGTGGTGATCCTGCCAGCCCTTTGATTGCGAGCGCTATATCCCGGTCCGACACCGGGCACGCCATCACCACACTGGAGCAGAGTAACCAGCTGATGCAGGACGGCCTTGAGCGTAACGACAAGGTCGCGCAAGCACTTGCCCGCATCGACGAACAAAGCCGTGCGGCGGGTGAGCAGTTTGCCGTGATCAGTACGGCGACCCAGGAGCAGAGCAGCACAGCGACCGTGCTGAGCCGCAATTTGCAGAGCATCGCCCAGGCCAACGGTGAGCAGCGCGAGGTGGCCAACGAGCTGGCACTCACAGCGCGGGAGCTGGAAGGATTGGCTGCGCAGTTGCGTCAGGAAGTGGACCGCTTCCGCTGACACGGTGGGGCACCCACGTGCCCCTTCACTCTGTCGCCTTACAGCGATACCAGGTTCAATGCCTGGGCGCAGGCCTGCAGCGAGCGGCGCTCGCTTTGCGCATACAGCGCCAGTTCATCCTGCACCTGCAGCCCCAGCGCCGCTTCGAAGGCCGCGCGGTTGGCGTTGCTGCCGTACTCGGCCTGGGCATCGTCGCCCAGGTTGGACTGGAAGATCCCTGCGGCGCTTACCGGCAAGAAATCCTCGTACACCAGCGCCTCGAAATGCACGTGGTCTGCGTCGATCAGCCCTTGCAGGGTAGTTGGCCTGCCTTGCTTATCGCGCGCGGCCAGGCCTTTCTCGGTGGCGAAGTAGCGAAAATACGCCAGGCCCTGTTCACGCATCTGCGCCAGGTCGTCCGGGAAGGCGGCGAAGGTGTCGGTGAGTATCGCCATGTACCGTGCGGCATTGGCCTCGACGGGCGCACCCCCCAATGCGACACGCGTCGTGTCGAGCAGCTTGTCATAGAGCTGGCGCCCCTTCGGTGTCAACGCCGCGCCACGTTGCTCGATTTCCCCAAAGCGCGCGGTGTGGCTGCCTTCGCTACCGTGCTGACCGCAGAATGCGACCTTTTCCTGCAGGGCCTTGAAGCTGGTCTGGCGCAGCAGGATTGGGTGGCGGCGGGGAGGGGGGCCTTCGACCACGGCCTTGGGCGTGATGCCCTTGGCTGGCATGCCGAGCTGGATGGCATCGATGTCCAGGGTGCGCGGAGTCAGGTGGTTGATGTGCGGACCCCTGAACGCGACCACATCGGCAAGCAGGCGGTGCTGGTCGTGCAACTGCTGGTATTGCTCGGCGGTGACGGTGGCGTCGTGGTGCCAGCGGAAGGTCTGCAGGGCTTGCTCTACGAAAGCCTGAGCATCTGCGGCATTCAAGCCGCCATCGCGTTCGTGCTGCTCGATCAGATGGAGTACGCGAGGGGTGAAGATCTGGCGTTTGGCCAGGATATCCTTGGCCATTTCCCGCAACGGCAAGTTGTCGATCAGCTCCAAGCGCAACAGCGAGGTGAAGACGCGGAAGGGGCTGACGTGCAGCGACTGCTCGTGCACGGCACGGAACGCGGTGGAGTGCACCGGCACCCCAGCACTGCTGAGGTCGTAGTAGCCCACCGGCTGCATGCCCATGACCGCAAAAAGTCGCGCGATGGTCGCCAGCTCCTGGGCCGTACCTACTCGGATGGCCCCGTGGCGTTCATGGCCCAGCCGTTCGAGCTCCCCGGTCCAGCGCAGCGCCTGCGTCACTTCTGGCTGCTCGGCCATCACCTGCTGGTTGATTTCGCTCACCAGCGCAAGCAGCGTGCCGTACAACGGCACTTCCTGTTTGTACATGAGCGACATGGCGGCAGAAAACTGCGCACGGATGCTGTCGGGGCTGACGAAATCATGGGCGGGCATCGCTGGATTCCTGGTTGATGGCTGACCTTTACATGAAAGCGGGGAATGCACCCGGTCTACAAGCGAAAAAAAGTAGGTGTGTCATTCCTTTTTTGATCGACGTAGGCGGGCTAGGGCGCTACGCCTGTCTAGAGCATCAGGCCTGCAACTGCTCACCGATCCAATCCACCAGCGCCCGCACCTTGGGCACTTCTGCGGCATGTTCGGCGTACGCCAGGTAGTGCGCGCCGGCACTGCGCATCGCATGGTTCCAAGGCATGACCAGGCTGCCTTCGGCCAACTCCTTTGCGACCAGATAGCGCGGCACCAGCGCTACCCCGCAGCCGGCCTGGGCAGCGCTTAGTGCCATGTAGAAGGTGTCAAAGCGTGGGCCGTGGTAGGCGCTGACGCTTTGCAGGTCCTGCTCCAGGAACCATTCGTGCCAGGCTTCCGGCCGTGAAGTGCTTTGCAGCAACACCAGGTCGGTCAATGCCTCGGCACTGGCCAGGTCACGGCCGGCCAGTAACTCTGGCGAGCACACCGGCACCACTTCTTCACCGAACAGCTCGATGCAGCTGGCCCCCGGCCAGGTGCCCTGGCCGTAGAAGAACACGACGTCGGCCGAGCCCTGCAACAGCGAGAAGGGCTCCATTTCGTTGCGGATGTCCAAGTGAATGTTGCTGTGCCGCCGGCCGAAGCCCTTGAGGTGGGGGATCAGCCACCGCACACCAAAGCTCGGCTGCGTCGCGACCTTCAGGATCTCGGTCTGCTCCCCGTAGGTCAGCACATAGCGGCTGGACATATCGACCTGCGTGAGGATCTTGTTCACCTCGGCCAGATAGAGGCTGCCGGCTGGCGTGAGTTGTAAACGTCGGCGAATGCGCAGGAAAAGATGGTGACGCAACAGGTCTTCAAGCTGCGCGACCTGCTTGCTGACCGCACTCTGGGTCAAGTGCAGCTCTTCGGCGGCTCGGGTGAAGCTCAAGTGACGGGCTGCAGCTTCGAAGCACTGCAGGGCGGTCATGGAAGGCACCAGACGTTTTGACATAGCGTTCTCAAAGGCTCGAGTCATTACCTGACGGAATGATATGCGGAATAAAGGTCGTTTGTTGCGCTTAACTGATCGGATTAATACTGATCCACATCATATCCAACCTGTCCACCGATGTAGGAGAACACCAATGGTTGCTGGATTGCTCGAGCGCCTGGGGGTTGCTGCCCAGGCTTACACGCAAGGCGATTACGCTGTACACACGCCCATCGACGGCAGCCAGATCGCTTCGGTGACACTGCTCGGTCAAGCCGAGACTACCGCGCGCATCGAGCAGGCTCAGCAGGCCTTCGAGGCATGGCGCAGCGTGCCAGCCCCTCGCCGGGGTGAGCTGGTGCGCCTGTTCGGCGAAGTGCTGCGCGAGCACAAGGCAGACCTGGGTGAACTGGTTTCGATCGAGGCAGGCAAGATCACCCAGGAAGGTCTGGGCGAAGTGCAGGAAATGATCGACATCTGTGACTTTGCAGTGGGGCTGTCACGCCAGTTGTACGGCCTGACCATCGCCTCCGAACGCCCGGGTCACCACATGCGCGAAAGCTGGCACCCGCTGGGTGTGGTCGGTGTGATCAGCGCATTCAACTTCCCGGTGGCGGTCTGGTCCTGGAACACCGCCCTGGCCCTGGTGGCCGGCAACTCGGTGGTGTGGAAGCCCTCCGAGAAAACGCCATTGACCGCCCTGGCGTGCCAGGCGTTGTTCGACAAGGCGTTGAAAGCCTTCGGCGATGCGCCGGCAGGTCTCGCGCAGCTGGTCATCGGTGGCCGTGAAGCAGGCGAAGCCCTGGTCGATGACCCCCGCGTGGCCCTGGTGAGTGCCACCGGCAGCACGCGCATGGGCCGTGAAGTCGGGCCGCGTGTAGCCGCACGTTTCGGGCGCAGTATCCTGGAACTTGGCGGCAACAATGCCATGATCCTTGCACCCAGCGCCGACCTGGACCTGGCCGTGCGGGGCATTCTCTTCTCGGCAGTCGGCACTGCCGGGCAACGCTGTACCACGCTGCGCCGCCTCATCGTGCACCGTTCGATCAAGGACGAAGTGGTGGCTCGGGTCAAGGCCGCCTACGGCAAGGTGCGCATTGGCGACCCGCGCAAGGACAACCTGGTTGGGCCCCTGATCGACAAGGCCTCATTCGATGCCATGCAAGGCGCCCTGGCCAAGGCTCGCGACGAAGGGGGCCAAGTGTTCGGGGGCGAGCGTCAGTTGGCCGACCAGTATCCCAATGCCTATTACGTGTCGCCTGCCATTGCCGAAATGCCTGGGCAAAGCGAGGTGGTGCGCCATGAAACGTTCGCGCCGATTCTCTATGTACTGGCTTACGATGACTTCGACGAAGCCTTGCGGCTGAACAACGAAGTCCCGCAGGGCTTGTCGTCCTGCATCTTCACCACCGATCTACGCGAGGCTGAGCGTTTCCAGAGCGCGGCTGGTAGCGATTGCGGTATCGCCAACGTCAACATCGGCACCAGCGGTGCCGAAATCGGCGGGGCGTTCGGGGGTGAGAAGGAGACCGGTGGTGGCCGTGAGTCCGGTTCAGATGCCTGGAAAGGCTATATGCGCCGTCAGACCAACACCGTGAACTACTCCCGTGAGTTGCCACTGGCGCAAGGCATCGTGTTCGACTGATCAGCGTAATGGTGTAGAACCAGGGGCACGGCCCCTGGTGGGCGACCAAGCCCGCGGCCATCAGGATCGGTGTGCTTGCACCGCTATCTGGGCATGCGGGCTTGGCTGCGAAAGGCCGCACGGCGGTCTCGAACAAGAATAAATTGCGGGAGCCGGGCCATGTCCGAACTGCGTCAAGAATGCTTGTGGGAATGCGTCACCGTGCCGAGCGTGACTGTCCAGGCCGTGGCGGGGGAGTACCACGCCGATGTCTGCGTGATCGGCGGCGGCATTACCGGATTGTCAGCAGCCATTCACCTGCTCGAGCAGGGCAAGTCGGTGATCGTGCTGGAGGCCTGGAAAGTGGGCCACGGCGGCTCCGGCCGTAATGTCGGTCTGGTCAATGCCGGTACCTGGATTCGCCCGGATGATGTCGAGGCCACCCTGGGTCAGAAACAAGGCAGCCGGTTGAACACGGTGCTGGGTCAGGCCCCGGCCGATGTGTTCGCCATGATCGAACGCCTGGGCATCGACTGTCAGGCGCGGCACCAGGGCACCCTGCACATGGCACATAACGCGACCGGCATCGCCGATCTGCAGGCCCGCCACGAGCAATGGCGACGGCGCGGTGCCGATGTCGAACTGCTGACCGGCGCACAGTGCCAGGAATATTGCGGCACCGACAAGATCGCCGCCGCCCTGCTGGACCGGCGCGCCGGCACCATCAACCCGATGGGCTACACCCAGGGCCTGGCAGCTGCCGTGGTGCGCCTGGGTGGCAAGCTGTTCCAGCAGTCCGCAGTCCAGGGCCTGACGCGCGAAGGTGACAGCTGGCGTGTGCAGACTGCACGCGGTTCGGTTCGCGCCGAGAAGGTGGTGATCTCCACTGGCGCCTACACCGAAGGGGACTGGAGCAACCTGCAAAAGCAGTTCTTCAAAGGCTATTACTACCAGGTCGCCTCCAAGCCATTGCAGGGCGCGCAGGCCGACAAGGTACTCCCTCACGGCCAAGGCTCCTGGGATACCCGCACCGTGCTCAGCAGTATCCGTCGCGATGATCAGGGCCGTTTGCTGCTCGGTAGCCTGGGCCGGGTCGACAATAAACCCGCGTGGTTCGTGCGCAGCTGGGCCGACCGTATCCAGCGTCACTACTACCCGACGCTTGGCAAGGTCGAATGGGACATGCACTGGACCGGCTGCATCGACTTTACGCCCGACCACCTGATGCGTTTGTTCGAACCCGCCCCAGGGTTGGTGGCGGTCACCGGCTATAACGGGCGCGGCAATACCACTGGCACCGTCATTGGCCGGGCGTTCGCCGAGTTTCTGTCCAAAGGGGAAGCCGCCAGCCTGCCGATACCGTTCTCGACCATGAAAGGCGTGAGCGCGACCTCACTGCGCACCGCGTTCTACGAGTCCGGGTTCTCGCTGTACCACGCCGGCCAGTGCCTGCGCGTGGTGCTGTAAGGCAACGCTCCGCAACGGCAGGTGACGCGTCATTTGTGCAGCCAGCTCAGGAAACCGCCTTTCTTGATGGAAGCAGGCTTGTGCAAGAGCAGCGAATCGCGACCCTGACGTCGGACGCGTTGCAGTTTGCCCAAGGCGGTCTGCACATCGCCGTGCTGCTGCAGATACGCTTTGACTCGTTGCTTGTCGATGCGATACAGCAGGCAACTGGTCAAGGTTCTGAACTCCACCAGCGAGTCGTCTTCATCGACGAGCCCGTCGATACCCAGTACTTCACCTGGGCCCATGCGTCCGGCCTCCAGGCGCTTGCCATCTTCCAGCACCGCCGCTGATACGACACCTCGCCCTATGACCAGCACGTGTTCGGACTGCTTGCCCACCTCCAGGATCGTTGTGTCAGCCAGGTACTCAACGGCGATCATGTGTTGGCTCAGTGCGTCGCGCTCTTCATCACTCAGCGCGCGGAACACCCGTACTTCGTCCAGCACCTCCCGTTGACGGCTACGCGGCGCCGTCGCCAGGTCCTGGTTCCAGATGACCCCGTTCGCTTCCAGGTGCCGATGGGCCAGGTCGAACAACTGGTTGCGCGTAGCGTTCTTGGCGCTCATATCGGCGATGAAACCGCTGGCTTCGTATTCCACCGAATCGAGCGTCGCGGTTTTCACGGCCACCTTGGGGGCAGGTGAAGGGAGGAGCGCACGGGTACCGCGCAGCGCCTTTTCCAGCGCATCGAACACTTTGCCAGGGCGCACGCTTGCAGGCACGACCACGCTGATCGACACGCCATGCACATCAGTTGGACGGCTATGGTTGAGCAAGCGGGCCTTGGCAGCCACGGAGTTCGGAATGACCGCCAGGCTACCGCTGCTGGTGAGCAGCCGCGTGGCACGCCAGTCGATATCCAGCACCTTGCCCTCCGTGCCATCGATGGAAACGGCGTCACCGATCTGATAGGGCCGCGTGGTGTTGAGCACGATGCCGCTGAACACGTCCGCCAGGGTGCTCTGCAAGGCCAGGCCGATGACGATGGCCATCACTCCCGATGTGGCCAGCAGCCCTTTGACGGGCAATTGCAGTACATAGCCGGCCGCCGCCACCACCGCGGCGATGAAGATCAACGCCCCGAGCACATCCTGCAGCAACCGGCCGCCGTGGCTGCCGCGCGCCACCAACAGCAGGCCGAAAACCACCGTGACGGTGCGCGCGCCAAACAGCCACCATGCGATGGCAAGCACCGTGGCCAGCAAGTTGCGGGCAACGTCGTCGGCCCAGGGCGCGGGCTGTAGCGGGCTCATCCCTGCCGCCACCAGCACCAGGCTGAAGAGCAGGAACAGCGTCAGCCGCGCGGCTATTCGCCAGGCATGGCGCTGTGCCGGGATCAGCTGCCAAACGATCAAGTCGAGCAACAACAAGGTGGTGCCGAGCAGCAGTGGGGAGGACTGGATGAACGCCAGCATGATGGTCTCGGGACAGGGAAGGGCTGCCGGTAGTAATAGAGCAGGTTCACGCAGGAGGCAATGGGCATGGCGTTGCATAGAACCGGCCCTACAGGGCGCTGAACCATCGTTCATAAAATAGAACGCTAAAGCCAAAAAACGCTATCTACCGCCGAAAACTGGATGGTTTTAATCTTCTCCCATCAACGCGAAACACCCCACCTACTGCAAATCACGACTACTGGAGCTACCGCCATGACTCAATTCAAATACAACCGCCTGAACAAAGACGACGCTGCCGTTCTGCTGGTCGATCACCAGGCTGGGTTGCTGTCGCTGGTGCGCGATATCGAGCCCGACACCTTCAAGAACAATGTGCTGGCCCTGGCGGACCTGGCCAAGTTCTTCAACCTGCCGACCATCCTGACCACCAGCTTCGAGCAAGGCCCCAACGGCCCATTGGTGCCAGAGCTCAAGGCCCTGTTCCCGGACGCGCCTTACATTGCGCGTCCTGGCCAGATCAACGCCTGGGACAACGAAGACTTCGTCAAGGCGGTGAAAGCCACTGGCAAGAAGCAGTTGATCATCGCGGGTGTCGTCACCGAAGTGTGCGTGGCCTTCCCGGCCCTGGCCGCCCTGGAGGAAGAATTCGAGGTGTTCGTGGTGACCGACGCGTCCGGCACCTTCAATGCCATGACCCGCGATGCCGCCCACGACCGCATGAGCCGTGCTGGCGCGCAGTTGATGACCTGGTTCGGCGTAGCCTGCGAACTGCATCGTGACTGGCGCAACGACGTCGAGGGCCTGGCCGCACTGTGCTCCAACCATATCCCTGACTACCGCAACCTGATGACCAGCTACAACGCCTTCAACGCCAGCAAGTAACCCCATCGCCGCGGGCACCCCGGCCGGTGCCCGCCGGGCCGCACACCTCGATAACGTTCAGCCCGTCCACTGTTGCCCAGCGCAAGCGGGCAGGCTCAGCCCAAGGAATGCAGATGAACACCGCCGCCCAAGACAACCGCGACGTGGTTACCCTGGTGATCCAGCACAAGGTCCGCGCCGCGTCACTGAACGACTACGAAGTGTGGCTCAAGCATGCGGTAGGCACCGCCCGCCGCCAGGCGGGGCACCTGGACGTCAATGTCATTCGACCCGATGAGGGCGGTCTACACTTCACCACCGTGGTCCGGTTCGCCAACGCCGACCTGTTGCAGGCGTGGGTCAACTCAGCAGAACGCCAGGCGATGGTCCGGGACGTGCTGCCGCTGCTCGACGGTGGTGACAGCCCTCAGGTCCATGAGGACCCGGAATTCTGGTTCACCCCACCCGGCACCCGCGCCGTACCACCACCGCGTTGGAAACAGGCGGTGCTGACGTACCTGGTGATCTGCCCGATGACGTTGGTGGTGCCGCACCTGCTGGCCCCGTTATTCGAACGTTTGCCACAACTGGCTGGCCCGGTCAGAGGCACCCTGATCGGTAACCTGTTCGTCATCTTGCCTGTGGTGTTCTACATCATGCCCTGGATCACCCGCCGTTGCGCCCATTGGCTGCGCGGCTGAACAAGCCTTTTTCCACGTACCACTAGGAGATACCGATATGAGCACGTTCCAAACGCGTGATGGCACTTCGATCTATTTCAAGGACTGGGGTACTGGCAAGCCGGTACTGTTCAGCCATGGTTGGCCGCTGGATGCCGACATGTGGGACACGCAGATGGAGTACCTGGCCAGCCGCGGCTACCGGACCATCGCCTTTGACCGCCGTGGCTTCGGGCGGTCGAGCCAGCCGTGGACCGGCTACGACTATGACACCTTCGCCGATGACATCGCGCAATTGATCGAGCACCTGGACCTGCGTGAGGTCACCCTGGTGGGCTTTTCGATGGGGGGCGGTGATGTCAGCCGCTATATCGGTCGCCACGGTACCGGGCGGGTGGCTGGGCTGGTGCTGCTGGGGGCCGTCACGCCTGTATTTGGCAAGCGCGCAGACAATCCGGACGGGGTGGACCTGTCGGTGTTCGAAGGGATCGAGGCCGGGCTGCGGGCCGACCGCGCCCAGTTCATCGCCGACTTCGCGGCCCCGTTTTACGGGCTGAACCAGGGGCAGCAGGTGTCCCAGGGCGTGCAGACGCAGACCTTGAACATCGCGCTGCTGGCCTCGCTCAAGGCCACGCTGGACTGCGTGACGGCGTTCTCGCAGACCGATTTCCGGCAGGACCTGGCCAAGGTCGACGTGCCCACCTTGGTGATTCACGGCGACGCCGACCAGGTCGTGCCCTTCGAAACCACCGGCAAGCGCGCCGCGCAGTTGATCGCCGGCGCCGAGTTGAAAGTGTATGCCGGTGCGCCGCATGGGTTCGCAGTGACCCATGCGCAACAGCTGAACGAAGATCTGCTGGCGTTTCTCCAGCGCTGAGCCAGACAGGCAAGCGGCGTCGCGACGACGCCGCTGCGCCTGACCTATGAACTCCATTCCAAGGAGGCCCTATGGACGCCGATCTGATTCTGTTCAACGGCAAGCTGCACACCGTCGACCGCGAGAACCCCAACGCCACCGCCGTGGCCATCAAGGATGGCCGTTTTATCGCCGTGGGCAGCGATGCCGAGGCCATGGCCCACAAAGGAACGGCCACTCAGATTGTCGACCTGCGCCGGCGCACCGTCATTCCCGGGCTCAACGACTCGCACCTGCACCTGATCCGCGGGGGCCTCAACTACAACTTGGAGCTGCGCTGGGAAGGGGTGCCGTCGGTGGCCGATGCCCTGCGCATGCTCAAGGACCAAGCCGCACGTACGCCGACCCCGCAATGGGTCAGGGTGGTGGGTGGCTGGAACGAGTTCCAGTTCGCCGAAAAGCGCATGCCCACCCTCGAGGAAATCAACCAGGCTGCCCCGGATACCCCGGTGTTCCTGCTGCACCTGTACGACCGGGCGTTGCTCAATCGTGCAGCGCTCAAGGCTGTGGGCTATGACAAGACCACGCCCAATCCGCCTGGCGGGGAAATCCAGCGTGACACGTTCGGCAACCCCACGGGCATGCTGATCGCGCGGCCGAACGCCATGATTCTCTACGCCACGCTGGCAAAAGGCCCCAAGCTGCCACTCGAATACCAGGTCAACTCCACGCGCCAGTTCATGCGCGAACTGAACCGATTGGGGCTGACCAGCGCCATCGATGCCGGTGGCGGCTACCAGAATTTCCCGGACGATTATTCGGTGATCCAGGAGCTGGCCGACAAGGGTCAACTGACGGTGCGCATCGCCTACAACCTGTTTACCCAGAAGCCCAAGGAAGAGCTGGACGATTTCCGCAAGTGGACTGCCAGCGTCAAGCTGCACAGTGGCACCGATTTCCTGCGTCACAACGGTGCGGGCGAAATGCTGGTGTTCTCGGCGGCTGACTTCGAAGACTTTCTGGAACCGCGCCCGGACCTGCCGCAGACCATGGAGCAAGAACTGGAGCCGGTGGTGCGGCACTTGGTCGAGCAACGCTGGCCGTTCCGTCTGCATGCGACCTATGACGAGTCGATCACACGCATGCTCGACGTGTTCGAGAAGGTCAACCGCGACGTACCGTTCAACGGCTTGCCGTGGTTCTTCGATCATGCCGAAACCATCACGCCCCGTAACATCGAGCGGGTACGCGCCCTGGGTGGCGGCATTGCCATTCAGGACCGCATGGCCTTCCAGGGCGAGTATTTCGTCGACCGCTATGGCGCCCAAGCGGCGCAGCAGACACCACCGATCAAGCGCATGCTGGAGATGGGGGTGCCGGTAGGGGCGGGCACCGATGCGACCCGCGTGTCCAGCTACAACCCGTGGACTTCGCTGTACTGGCTGGTCAGCGGCAAGACCGTTGGCGGCATGGCACTGTATCCCGAAGGGTTGAGCCGGGACACGGCCTTGCAGCTGTTCACCCAAGGCAGTGCCTGGTTTTCCAGTGAGCAGGGCAAGAAGGGGCAGATCAAGGTCGGTCAGCTCGCCGACCTGGCGGCGCTGTCGCAGGATTTCTTCTCGGTGGAGGAAGAGGCGATCAAGGGTATCGAGTCGGTGCTCACCCTGGTAGACGGCAAGGTCGTATACGGCGCCGCCGAGTTCGACAAGCTGGGGCCACCGCAGGTGCCTGTGTTGCCTGAGTGGTCACCGGTCGCCAAGGTGCCCGGCCACTGGCGCGTGGGCACCCCCTCGCTGGCAGCCATGGCACACCAGTGCTCGGGCCCGTGCGGTGTCCATGCCCACAGCCATGAAAAGGCCCGGCATTCCAGCGTGCCGGTCAATGACTTCCAGGGGTTCTGGGGCGCGTTGGGTTGCTCGTGCTTTGCCTTCTAGGCCGAGATGCTGAGGGCTGTGCAGCAACCCGTCGCAGCCAGCCTGCAAGTACAGCGCAGGCCTCAACCCGCTTAACTCTGTGAAAGCGGCCTTGCCGGGGCGACGAACCGACCGCAATGGGCCGCACAGCGGCCCCAAGGTTTCAGCTTGGCAGCTCATTTTGCCGGGGCCGCTTTGCAGCCCATCGCGATCAGTGAGCGCCCCCATCACCAGCCGCCCACTCCCCCTGAAACTGTAGCGGCGGGACATTTTGGGCGGTGGCCATGGGCGTTGCAGGCTCGAACCTCAAGCCATGTCGCAAAGCGCAAATTCGTCCGCCAGGTGATCGATCAATGCCCGCACCGAAGGCAGCAAGCCGCGTCGTGAGGGGAAGATCGCGTGCACGATGCCACTGCGCGGGTACCAGCCTGGCAGCAACTCCACCAGGCGGCCCGCTGCCAGGTCGTCACGCACGGCCACCCGTGGCAGGTGCGCAATGCCGATACCCGCCACTACGAAATGGCGCAGGGCGAACAGGTCGTCGGTGACCATGCGCGGCATGTGCGGTATGACGATGCTCTGGTTGTTGTCACCGTCTCGGGACAGCTCCCAGTGATACTCCCGCTGGGCACTGCCCCAATGCAGGCTGGGCAGCGTGCCCAGTAGCTGAGGATCGAAACCGTCGGGCAATTGCGCCAGGTGGTGGGGATGGCCTACCAGGCACTGGGTGCTGTCGCTCAGCACCTTCATCACCATGTCCGTGTTTTCCAGCGGCGGAAAACGAACACGCAGGGCAATGTCGAAGCCTTCATCCAAGAGATCGACGCGCCGGTTGGTGCTTTCGATGAACAGCTCCACCTGCGGGTACTTGAGCATGTAGCGCGTCAACATCGGCCCGACCCAAGCGTTGAGCAGGGTGGTCGGGCAACTGATGCGCACCAGCCCTCGTGGTTCGCTGCGGTTGCGCTCGATGATCTCGGCCGCACCCTCGGCTTCGACGCGCATGGCCAGGCAGCGGTTGTAATAAGCCTGGCCGATCTCGGTCAGTGCGAAGCGGCGGCTGGTGCGCTGCAGCAAGCGCACGCCCAGACGCTCTTCGAGCTCGGCAATGCGTCGGCTGAGTTTCGACTTGGGCATGTTCAGCGCCCGACCCGCCGGGGCGAAGCCACCGTGCTCGACCACCTGCGTGAAGTAGTAGAGCGAGTTGAGGTCTTCCAAGAATGCGTCTCCACAGAACCCGCCAAGGGCGGCCTGCGCAGTTTAACGTTCCTGGAAGCTGGATGCCGCATCTGGCGCTTGGGCCGCAGCGCGTGCGTGCTTGCCCTGGCCCGAGCGCCAGTGCAGGTTCAGTTCTGGACGCTTTGCACCGAGCCGCCATCGACCCGCAGGTTGCTGCCATTGATGAACGAAGCCCGCTCCGAAACCAGCAGCGCGATCGCGGCCGCGACCTCTTCTGGCTTGCCTCGGCGCTTCTGTACGATGCCGGGTCGTTCCTCTTCCAGGAAGCTTTCGATGGCCTCCTCGAAGCTCACGCCTTTCTCTTCGGCGCGCTGCTTCATCATGCCATCGGTCATGTTGGTTTCAATAAATGCCGGCGATACCGTGTTGCACAGCACCCCATGCGCCGCTTCCTTGTAGGACAGGTTCTTGATGAACGCGGCCAGTGCGGCCTTGGCGACGTTGTACACCGCCTCTTCCCAGTAAGGCTGCACGGCATTCTCGGAGGTGATGCACACCAACCGCCCCCAGCCCCGTTTGCGCATCGCCGGAACGGTGGCCCGCGCCACGCGCACGGCGGTGAAGAAGTCGGTATCCCAGGCTTCCTGGTAATCCTCGTCCTTCATTTCCAGCGGGTCGCCTTTGGCGCCTGTTACCCCCGTGGTATGCACCACGATATCCACCTGGCCATAACGCTCTTCGGCTTGCCGGACCAAGTTATCCACCTCGTCCTGACTGGTCATGTCCGCCGCGATGAGCAAGGGCGCGCCACCCAGCGCCTTGACGGCATCTTCGAGCTTGTCCTGGTCGATGTCAGTCAACACCAGCTTCACACCTTCCTCGGCGAGGAGGTGGGCAGTGGCCAGGCCAATGCCGCCAGCTGCACCGCTGATCAGGGCCACACGGTTTTTCAAACCTAAATCCATCAACGATCTCCCAGGGAAAGTTCAGCAGCGATTGGTCTTGCGAAATCAAGCATCGGCTCGGCCAATGCCTGAGGGGTCTGGTAAGGCATCAGGTGGCCCGCACCGGGCAGGGTAAGCAAGGTGCCGTTGGGGAAGTGCGACAAGGTGGTGCGCCGCTGCTCTTGGGCGTCGGGCACCTGCTGGTCATCGGCGCCGCAGATCAGCAGGGCCGGATAGGGCAGCAGGCCGATGCGATCGCTCCAGTCCTCGCGACTGCCGTGATCGACCCAGGCACGCCAGGCGTCAAGGTTGACGGCCTGGGCGTCGGCGATGGCGACTTCGCGCAGCGCATCGGGCAGCCTGTGGTAGCTCGAGTCGTCGACGAAGGCTTCGGCTTGCTCCCGGCTGGCGGTGTAGGCCCGTTGCTGGTCGCGGTCTTCATCGCTCATCGGCTGGGGGCCGGGAGGCGATGGGGCCACCAGGATCAGGCCCCGAAGGTAGTCCGGGCGACGAGCGGCCAGCACGACCGCGACTTTGCCGGTCATCGAGTGGCCAACGAGGATGCAGTGCTTGAGCCCAAGCTCACGGATGCTCGCATCGACCTGATCGGCCATTTCTTCAACGGTATAGCCGGTGACGGCATTGGCATCGCCGTACCCGGGTGTGTTCAGGGCGATGCAGGCATGCGCTCGGTCTAGGTAAGGGACCGTGGCGGACCATGTTCGGTGCGAACCACCCAAAAAATGCATCAACACGAAGGTAACGGGACCGCGGCCTTGCTGGCTGTGTGGGAGCATCGAGCACCTGAAATCGTTCGCTTTGTAGATGGAAAGCGAAGCGGCTGGGGAAGTTCATTCAGGCATTGAGGGCGCTGGACAGCCTTGTTTCTGCGGGGGGGCGGGCACCAGGGTTCGCCCCTCAACTACTCCCGGGACGGTACTGCAGGGCCTCAGCCAGGTGCGTCCGGCCAAGATGGTTAGATCAGCAGCTCGTAGTTCGAGAGGTGCTTGACGGTCTCTGGGAGCCGCTGCTTGAGGAGGATGTCCAGCAGCTCGCGGGGTGAGTAAACCGGATTGTTAAGGGCTGCGCGCTGCTTCTGGACGGCCTTGAGCACAGCTGCCTGATCAAGGTCCCTGATGTCGGAGAGGAATACATCGGGATGCAACGCCTCGATCTCAAAACGTTTCAGAATCTCGGCCGGAAAATCTTTGAGGTTGTACGTGACAATCACCGAGGCGCCACATTTGATCGCTGCTGCCAAGACGTGTCTATCGTCTTCGTCTGGAAGGTCAAGCCCCTGCACAAGTGGCTCGTAGTCATTTACCAGAGAGTCAGGAATCGCCCGATTCATGAGTCCGACTGTGCGATAAAGCTGTGTTTCTGACACGTCGGGACGGTTTCTTAACACGTTTCGTGTCCATTCATCGTGGATTTGCTCGGACCAGCGCGCGCGATACGCGCCAGTCAGAGCCAGATGCATCAATAGGTCACGCAATGGTGCTGGATAAAGCACGCAGGCGTCGTAGATAACTGTAAAAGGTGAGTGCCTCATTGATAGCCCATATTAAGTTCTTGGGCTTGTGCAGCCAGTTCATCCATGGCGGCCTGGCTTGCTTTATCACGATCGGCCTTGTAGGCCATTAGGTCAGTAAATTTTACACGGCGGTGGCTGCCGGTTTTGGTGTGTGGGATTAGCCCCTCATCCAGCAGCTTGACCAAGTGAGGACGCGAGACGTTGAGCATATCGGCGCCCTCCTGGGTGGTCAGTTCCGCATGGATAGGCACCACCTTTACGGTGTTGCCCAAGGCCAGCTCGTTGAGTATGTCGCCAAGCAATCTGAGCGCGAACGTTGGCAGTTCAACAGTCTGCCGTTGCTGGGCTTCATCTACCAACTCAATGCGCTGAGTATCCAACTTGGTTGAGACGAACGCGGCAATCTGGCGGCTTGACTCAATAGCCGCGGTGATCGCTTTTTCATCTGGAAGGATGGCTTGAGCGAGATCGGCGGTAGTCATGGGTTGTCTCCAGTCGTTAAACAGAATTCCGGCGCCTAGTACGACAGATAGCCAATTTATATTCGAAACAAACGAAATGCACAATATTCGAAACAAACGAAACGGCGAGTAGTGCTTGGGGAGGAGCGTCTACCCACCTGGAGGTTGATGCGATGTACAGGAGGTGAGGTGCTCCGGCCTGGTCAAGTGCTTCCAGCTACCGCGTTCGCCTCTCAACCACTCCCGGGACGGTACTGCAGGGCCTCAGCCAGGTGCGCCCGGCCAATTGCCGTGCATCCCTCGAGGTCTGCCAGTGTTCTGGCGACCTTGAGCAATCGGTGTGCTGCTCGCAGCGACAGCGTCAATCGTTCACAGGCGCCTTCCAACCAAGCTTGATCAGGTGCTGCCAAGCTACAGTGCTGGCGCAGGCCATCGAGGTTGAGGAATGCATTGGCGCACCCTTGCCGACGTTGTTGCACCTCCCGGGCGTGCGCGACCTGAAGGGCGACGTCGGCGCTGCTTTGCCCGCAAGGCTGGTTGTTGAGCGTGGTGCTCTCGCGCGCCACGGTCAGGTGCAAGTCGATCCGGTCCAGTAGCGGGCCTGACAGTTTGTTGCGATAACGGGATATCTGCTCGGTATTGCAGCGGCATCGCCCTGTAGGGTCGCCCAGGTAGCCGCAAGGGCAGGGGTTCATGGCAGCGACGAGCTGAAAGCGGGCGGGAAAGCGCACTTTATCCCGCGCCCTGGCGATTACGATCTCGCCAGATTCCAGGGGTTCACGCAGCACTTCCAGTACCCGGCGCTCGAATTCGGGCAACTCGTCCAGAAACAGCACCCCGTGGTGGGCCAAGGTGATTTCCCCGGGCTGCGGCCGGCTTCCGCCACCCACCAGCGCAGGTCCGGAGGCGGAATGATGAGGGTGGCGAAACGGCCGTTGTGGCCAGCTGTTCAGCGGGGTGTGCCCGCTGACCGACTGGATGGCGGCGACCTCCAGCGCTTCATGCTCATCCAGCGGTGGCAGCAGGCCCGGCAGGCGGCTGGCCAACAAGGTTTTGCCAGTACCTGGCGGCCCGGTGAAAAGCAGGTTGTGCGCCCCGGCAGCGGCCAGTAGCAGCGCGCGTTTGGCCGCCAGTTGCCCCTGCACCTCGCTCAGGTCGGGGTAGGGGCGAGGGTTCAGGAGCAAGCCATTGGCGGCATAGGCAGCTAGCGGTACCTGTCCGTTCAGGTGGGCCACCAGCTCCAATAGATGGCCTACGGCATACACCACCAGGCCACTGGCAAGGCTGGCTTCCTCGGCATTTTCACGGGGCACTACCAGTGCCCGCCCCGCCTGGCGTGCGGCAAGCGCTGCGGGCAAGACGCCCTGTACCGGCCGCAACGCGCCCGACAGTGCCAGCTCGCCCAGGCATTCGAGCTCGGCCAGGGTGGCCACGGGCACCTGGGCATCGGCCGCCAGGATGCCCAGGGCGATGGCCAGGTCGTAGCGGCCACCGTCCTTGGGCAGGTCGGCCGGAGCGAGGTTTTGCGTGATGCGCCGGGCTGGGTAGTTCAGGCCACTGTTGACGATGGCACTGCGCACGCGGTCCTTGCTTTCCTTGACCGTGGTTTCGGGCAAGCCGACCAGTGTGAGATGAGGCAAGCCATTGGCCAGGTGGGTTTCAACGCTGACGGCCGGGGCCTGCACGCCTACCTGGGCGCGGCTGTGAACAAGGGCTAAAGACATGGGCGCTCCATTCGCTGCCAAGACCGCTTCCTGCGGATGGACCCAGCATAGCGAGCCGAGACGGGGCAGGGGATGCCAGTGTGCTTCTGATCATTTCTACCTGTGCACCGCCTAGAAATGGATCCAATAGTTTTGCGCAGCGGCCTTCTTTGGCTTAGTGTTGTTCAAGCAAACCACCGATGCCATGGGATGGCACCGCTTCGACCTTGAAATGGACTTGAGGTATTGCGCTGTGCAAACGCTCACCCACACCCGTGAGGTTATTCGCGAACTGGTTCAGACCAACGCGTTCGTCGAGCTCAATCGCTATTTCGATTCCCTGGAGGCTCGCTGGTACCAAGCGCCCCCGGGCGAGTTCCCGGCCTATCTCTCAGCCGTCGAGAGCCATCTGCTGGTCGACCCGGACCAGGGGGACAGGGCGCTGAGCCAAGTGCTTCGCGCCTGGATCGATGCCTGCCCCAGGGCCTATCACCCGCAGGTCGTCATGGGCTTCTACTGCCTTAGCCGTGCCTGCCAGGTGGACCACGGCGGCGCCCGCACACCGGCACGCTGGCTGGCGATCGAGCAAATGTGCGAAACCGCCACTGCCCATTTACTCAGAGCCTTGGCCCGTTCGCAGCGGCCGGTCGCGGCTGCCATAGGCTTGCAGTTGCTCAGTGCCAGGTTTCGCGAGCCGGGCTGGCTGGTCGAGCTGTTCAATGAGCAGCCAGCCCGCTTCAGGCCCAGTACACATGCGGACGTGGAGGTGCAGGAGGCTGCCGCGCCGTATTTGGTCAGGCATGGCGTGATGCCTTTGGCCGAGCTGCCTCGGATGTTGCCCGATGGACTTGAGCCGCGCACAGAGCGCCAGGAGCCGCAGGCCTATTGGCTGAGCCAGGCACTGACCGCACGGCCGGGCTGCTTCGAGGCCATCAAGGCCCACGCGTTGTATCTATTGCAGGACCGACGTGGGCAAGTCGAGTCCATAGAACGGTTGGTCAACATGCCGGCTTGCCGGGGCTGGAGCGAGCCGTTGCGCAACGCGCTGCGATGGATGGCCGTGGAAGCACGCTTGAAACGCCCAAGTGCCGAACGCCCAAGCGCAGTGGCCAAGTACCAGCAATTGTTCGAAGACTGGGCCGTGCGCCCACTGCGGCCTAGGGAGACTGCCGTATTGCTGGCATGGCGCGGTGCGTTGCAGGCGAGCGTTTGGGGCGACCATGACAAGGCACTGGCCGATTTTACCCAAAGCCTTGCATGCCCTGCCGACCTGGGCGGCATCCAGGCGCTGGGACCACCGCTTCGGCATTTGGTCATCACGGCTTTGACACGCAGCACTGCGCACGAGCAGGCACTGCTCAATACCGCGATTCTTCGCCTGAGCGATGGCCGCTCCCACGCCGCTGCCTGCGCGCTGCGGGCCGCGGGACATCACTTTGGCTTGTGGGGCCTGGCGCGCAGCGGCGATCAAGCCAAACGCTGGCTGACGATTGCGATCAAGCGCCAGCGGGCGGGTCAGGCTCCCGGCCTGAAAATCCTGGAACTGGCCCGCTTGCTCTGGTCCCATGATCGGCATGAGGTTGCCTACTATTTGCTTCAAGGCGGTGCCGAGCAAGCCCTGTCAGGTGCGGCATTAAGCCTGTTCGAGCTTCACCAGGGTGAGTGGAGCGATACCCCTGGGCGATACATGGACTGTGAAGTGGCTGAGCAATGGTTGCTGCGCGCCGTCCAGACAGGGAGTCGCCAGGCCAAATACCGGTTGGCCTGCTTGCAGATGCAAGGGGGGACGAACCTGGGTGATCGAGAAAAAATGCTCGAGGTCAGGCGCCTGTTGATAGACGCCCTGGGCAATGCTCAGACCAATGCCTGCGCACGGTTGCACCTGGGCATATTGCTGCGCCAGTTTGGCCAGCCGCGTGAGCGAGCCGAGGCGGTCGCCTACTTGCTGAGCCTGGTGGAGCACCCGGACAGCGCTATTGCAGCACGTGCCAGTGCCGAGCTGGGGCTTGCCTGGATGCAGGGGCAAGGTACACGCAGGCAAAGCCGCTATGCAGCCATTGAGTGGGTGACCCATGCGGCGAGCCTGCGACCTGGCGACACAGCCATCGAAGACATTCACGCCGAAGTCCTCAATTCGCGCAACAGGGTACGGACGCTGTTCACGCAATACGGCGCCGCGTTGTTCCGGGGCACCCTACGCCCCAGCGAACTGCCGCCCAAACCTGGCCTGGATCGACCGGCCAGCAGGCTTGAAGCGCGCTGAAAGTCGATAGGAGGCTGGGTCACGCAGCTTTGGTGTCAGCGCTTGCCTTCCAGGCGCGCTTCGAGTTCTGCGACTTGTTGTTCCAGCGCCTCCAGGCGAGCCCGGGTGCGTGCCAGCACCACCATCTGACTGTCGAACTCCTCGCGGCTGACCACGTCGAGCTTGCTCAAAGCGCCTTGCATCAAGGCCTTGAACTGGCTTTCCAGCTCGGCCCGAGGCTGGGTGTTGTCGCTGCTGAACAGGCGCGAGGCCTGGTCGCTCAGGGCGTCGAGAAGGGCTTTGGGCGCGAGCATGAGGGTGTCCACCAGTGTCGAGAAATGGCGGCCAGTGTAGCACGCACCCTTGTGCCTCCCATGACGAGGCGGTGTTGCACGTTTTTCGCGCAAAGCCCGAACCAGCCTCGCACCGTATGGGTGCACAGGTTGAGTGCTGGCGATTAGCCAAAGCTGTAACGTCGGGCCAACCCCCTGATTTCGCTGGTGTTCACAGACCTGGCAAGGTTTCTGCAAAGTGCTAAGCGAGCCATGCACTGATGCAGTTCCTTGTGACCAGGCAGTGCGCATGCCGACGACGCGTTACAAAAGGCAACCGCTGCGCTTAGACTTGAGACGGGTTTGTTTTCCTGGGGCAAGTCCACCAAATCGGGAGAGAGTTTCATGAAGCTAGTCACAGCCATCATCAAGCCGTTCAAGCTGGACGACGTGCGCGAGTCACTGTCGGAAATCGGCGTGCAGGGCATCACCGTCACCGAAGTCAAAGGCTTCGGGCGTCAAAAGGGTCACACCGAACTGTATCGCGGTGCCGAATACGTGGTCGATTTCCTGCCCAAGGTGAAGATCGATGTTGCTATCGATGACAA
This sequence comes from Pseudomonas sp. SWI7, assembly GCF_006351945.1. Taxonomy (NCBI): domain Bacteria; kingdom Pseudomonadati; phylum Pseudomonadota; class Gammaproteobacteria; order Pseudomonadales; family Pseudomonadaceae; genus Pseudomonas; species Pseudomonas sp. SWI7. The sequence goes on from NZ_CP040930.1 coordinate 3,965,287, forward strand.
AGACCTGGATCGGGTAATCGAGGCCATCACCAAGGCTGCCAACACCGGCAAGATCGGTGACGGCAAGATCTTCGTGGTGAATCTGGAGCAGGCGATCCGCATCCGTACCGGCGAGACCGATACCGACGCGATCTAAGCAGCAACACAAGCCTCACCAAACCCAACGCCCCAGGAGAAAACAACATGACTCTGCGTAAGATCGCAGGGCTAGGAGCCCTATTGTCCTTCGTCATGCCAGGGCTCGCCCTTGCAGAGGAGGCCGCGCCAGCACTCAACTCCGGCGACACCGCCTGGATGCTCACCGCCACGGCGCTCGTGCTGTTCATGACCATCCCAGGCCTGGCGCTGTTCTACGGCGGCATGGTGCGCTCCAAGAACGTGCTGTCGGTGATGATGCAGTGCTTCGCCATCACTGGCTTGATGAGCATTCTCTGGGTCGTCTACGGGTACAGCATGGCCTTCGATACCACCGGTATGGAGAAGGGCGTACTCAATTTCAACTCCTTCGTCGGCGGCTTCTCCAAGGCATTTCTCAGCGGCGTGACGCCTGACAGCCTGACCTCGGCCACGGCGCTGTTCCCTGAAGCAGTGTTCATCACCTTCCAGATGACGTTCGCCATCATCACCCCAGCCTTGATCGTGGGTGCCTTCGCCGAACGCATGAAGTTCTCGGCCATGCTGGTGTTCATGGGCATCTGGTTCACCCTCGTCTATGCTCCGATCGCCCACATGGTATGGAGCGGTGACGGTGCCCTGATGTGGGATTGGGGCGTGCTGGACTTCGCGGGCGGCACCGTCGTGCACATCAACGCTGGTATCGCAGGCCTGGTCTGCTGCCTGGTACTGGGCAAGCGTAAAGGCTACCCGACCACACCCATGGCACCGCACAACCTGGGCTATACGCTGATGGGTGCGGCCATGCTGTGGATCGGCTGGTTCGGTTTCAACGCCGGTTCGGCGGCTGCGGCCAACGGCACTGCGGGCATGGCCATGCTGGTCACCCAGATCGCCACGGCTGCCGCGGCATTGGGCTGGATGTTCGCCGAATGGATCGGTCACGGTAAGCCCAGTGCGCTGGGTATCGCCTCGGGCGTGGTCGCTGGCCTGGTTGCCATCACGCCAGCAGCGGGCACGGTGGGGCCGATGGGCGCGCTGGTCATCGGGCTGGCATCGGGCGTGATCTGCTACTTCTGCGCCACCAGCCTCAAGCGCAAGCTGGGCTACGACGACTCCCTGGATGCGTTTGGCGTACACGGCATCGGCGGTATCGTCGGCGCCATCCTGACCGGCGTGTTCGCAGCCCCGGCGCTGGGTGGCTTCGGCGCGGTCACCGATATCGGCATGCAGGTCTGGGTGCAGGCCAAAGGCGTGATCTTCACCGTGGCCTACACCGCCATCGTCACCTACATCATCCTCAAGGTCCTGGACCTGGTGATGGGGCTTCGGGTCAACGAAGAAGAAGAATCCGTTGGTCTGGATCTGGCGCAGCACAACGAACGCGGCTACAACCTCTAACAACGACGCTGCAGAAATGTGCCCGGCTCGCCGGGCATTTTTTCGTCTTGTGTTTAAGGTCGGCCTGATCAAGCGTGCGCGCAGGGGGCTGGCAAGGCGCTCAGAAGCGGCACCTGCTGCCATTTTTTTTGATCACTTGCCCAGCATTTTCACGTGCGCAAACGGTTTATCCCGTCTATTTGTGACACGGGTACAAAACTTACAAAAGTTGGGGCATTCATGGCGCTTTGCTTTTTCTGCGAGCGCGCTAGAATGCGCGCCGAAGGGTGCTGGAACGTACATTCATCACCCCTGCCGGCCTTTGCCAGGCTGGCTAAAAAGCGCGTGGCCCAGCAGGGGTCACAGGTTTTGTGCGGCACTGCCACGTGCAGGCCCACCCGGGTACAGCCGTCCGTCAGATGCGTTGGCCCAAAGGCCGTGGTCGAACCCACGGCCAGTGGAATTTTCACCAGAAGCTGCCGGTCTACGGCAGCACTGGTCTCTAACTAACCTGCTTTTGCACGTCATGAGGTAGAACATGAGCGACGACGATCTGGAAAATGATGACCTCGAGGTCGGTGATGAAGACGAGGCTGATGACGGCCTTGAAGCGGCTGCCGATGATGTTGCAGAAGACGCTGGCGACGACGACAGCAGTCCTGCACCCGCTGCCAAGGGCAAATCCAAGGCGGCTGTCTCGGTAGACGAGATGCCCAGCCTGGAAGCCAAGCAAAAGGAGCGTGATGCCCTGGCCAAGGCCATGGAAGAGTTCCTGTCGCGTGGTGGCAAGGTTCAGGAAGTCGAGGCCAACGTGGTCGCCGACCCACCCAAGAAGCCGGACAATAAATACGGCAGTCGCCCTATCTAAGCGATGCCTTCGAAAAACCCGCCGTCGCTGCGGGTTTTTTTATGCCTGGCTTGCGCAGGGAGGTGCTGTCGGCAAGGTCATTGCCAGCGGGCGAGCACCTCGTGCAGGTGCGACAGGCGCTGAATTTCGGCGTCGGGTGCTTGCTCACCGGGCCACGCCTTGGCCTGGGGGTTGAACCAAACCGCGCGCAGCCCGGCGCGCTGAGCACCGGCAATGTCATCGCGAGGATGATCGCCGACGTGCACCGCTTCGCTGGCAGGCACGCCGCTGCGGCGCAGGGCCTCTACAAACGGGGCCGGGTCGGGTTTGCCGATGCCCAGGTCCTCCGCGCACAAGGCGAAGCGGAAATAATCGGCCAGCCCCAGCCGGCTGACATCGGCATTGCCATTGGTGATGACACCCAGGGCGTAATGCTGGCTCAGTAATTCCAGCATCGGTTGAACTTCCGGGAATATCTCGACCTTGTGCCTGGCCTGCAAGAACACCTCGAACCCCAGCTCGGCCAGTTGCTGTGCCTGCATCTGGCCGTAGCCGACGTCTTCGAGGGCGCGGGTCAGCACGCGGCGGCGTAAGGCGCTGATGCGGTGCTTGAGCTCGGGCTCTGCCAGGACGATCCGTTCCCGGATGGCGAACAGATGTTCGACAGGCACATCGCCCAGTAACGGGGCATTGGCTTGAAGCCAGTCGCGCAGCACGACTTCGGCACTGGCAATGACCGGCGCAGTATCCCAAAGGGTATCGTCGAGGTCGAAGGTGATCAGCTTGATGTTCATCAGTCGTTGCCTTTGCTGCGTTTGGCCCTGGGATGGGCGCTGTCGTACACCGTTGCCAGGTGCTGGAAATCCAGGTGCGTATAGATTTGCGTCGTGCCGATGTCGGCGTGTCCGAGCATTTCCTGTACAGCGCGCAGGTCCTGGGACGATTCCAGCACGTGGCTGGCAAAGGAATGGCGAAGCATGTGTGGATGCAGGTGCTGGCCCAGCTCGCGTTCCCCGGCCACCTTGACCCGCTGTTGCACGGCGCGTGGGCTGATGCGATTGCCTTGCCGGGTGATGAAGACGGCGCGATCCCTGGGGTTGCCGGCGCCGCGCAGGCGGTACCACGCCTGCAGTGCCTCCCGCGCCTTGCGCCCTACCGGCAGCACGCGGGCCTTGCCGCCCTTGCCCAGCACCTGTACCAGGCCACCGGCCAGGTCGACATGGTCGAGGTCAAGGTTGGTCAGCTCCGAAAGGCGAAGGCCCGAGGAATAGAACAATTCGAGAATGGCTTGATCGCGCAGGGCAATGAAATCATCGTCCACGCCGCCATCGAGCAGTTGCAAGGCACGGTCGGTGTCGAGCACCTTGGGCAATCGACGCTCCCCCTTGGGGGCGCTCAGGCCATTGGCAGGATCGTGCTGGCAGATCTTTTCGCGGTTGAGGTAACGGTACAGGCCCCGCACCGCCGATAGCAGCCTGGACAGGCTGCGCGAAGACTGGCCCTGGTGATGCTGGCGCGCGATCAGCTGGCGCAGGTGTTGAATCTGCAAGGCTTGCCAGCCACCAATAGCCTGCTCGCTGCAGTACGCCATGACCTTCTCCAGGTCCCGGCGGTAGCCCACAAGCGTGTGCTCGGAGACCTGGCGCTCATTGCGCAGGTGTGCGCAGTAAGCTTCCAGCTGGCGCTCCATCAGCGCACCGGGCGCAGGCTTTGGCTGACGCGGGGGACCACACGGCCCAGCACCTCGGCGATATAGCTCAGGAACAGCGTGCCGACACTGCTCTTGTAATGCTGCGGGTCGCGGCTACCAATGGCCAGCACCCCATGCAACCCCTGGTGCTCCAAGGTCGCCACCGCGCTGGAGCCCACGTCGCGGCGTTGCTCCTCACCGAACAGAAACGCCAGCTCGTGCTCGCGCAAGCTGCCGCTGACGGTCTTGCCGCTACCGAGCAGCGGGCCGATCGCTTGCTGGGCTTCGGCGTTGCTGACCCAGCGCCCCACCGGCGCTACGTTGTCGCCAAACAGGATCAGGCTGACGAAAGGTACCTGGAACTCCTGACGCAGGCTGTCTTCGACGACCATCACCACGTCTTCCAGCGTGGTTGCATCGAGCAGGTCCAGGATCAGGCGTCTGGTCTTGTCGAACAACCGATCGTTGTCGCGGGCCACGTCCATCAACTGCGAAAGGCGGTGGCGCATCTCGATGTTGCGGTCGCGCAGCAACTTGAGCTGGCGCTCGACCAGCGAAACACTGTCACCGCGCTGGTGGGGAATGTGCTGCTCGACCAAGAGCTCATCATGCTCGGTGAAAAAGGTTGGATGAGCACGCAGGTAGGCGACCACCGCTTCGGCATCGAGCTCAGCGGCCTGCTGGGGTATATCCTTGGGGTGATCGGTCATGACGGTTACTCGCTTAGAATCGAACCTGTCCTTCGTAGACGCGTACGGCCGGGCCGGTCATCACCACCGGCTTGCCTGGCCCGGCCCACTCGATATGCAAGCGCCCGCCCGGCAGGTCAAGTGCGACGGGCGAGTCCATCCAGCCTTGGCTGATGGCCGCCACGGCAGCTGCACAGGCGCCAGTGCCACACGCCTGGGTTTCCCCAGCACCGCGCTCCCACACGCGCAAGTTGCCGCGATGGCGGTCAATGACCTGCAGGAAGCCGGCATTGACGCGCTGGGGGAAGCGCGGGTGGTGTTCGATCTTCGGCCCCAGCTGATGCACAGGGGCGCTGACCACGTCGTCCACGCGCAGTACGGCGTGAGGGTTGCCCATGGACACCGCGGCAATCGAATGCACCTGATCGTCTACCTCCAGCGGGTAGCTCACCGACTGCTCGTCGGCGACGAACGGGATGTCGGCAGGGACGAAGCGTGGCGGACCCATGTCGACACTAACCTGGCCGTCGTTCTGTACGTCCAGCACGATGATGCCGCTCTTGGTTTCCACGCGTATGCGCTTCTTGGCGGTCAGGCGCTTGTCGAGCACGAACCGCGCAAAGCAGCGTGCCCCGTTGCCGCACTGTTCCACTTCGGAGCCGTCGGCATTGAAGATACGGTAGCGGAAATCGACTTCCGGGTTATTCGGCGCCTCGACGATCAGCAACTGGTCGAAGCCGATGCCCGTGTGGCGATCGCCCCACTGCTTGGCGTGCTTGGGCTGGATGTGGGCGTGCTGGCTTACCAGGTCCAGGACCATGAAGTCGTTGCCCAGCCCATGCATCTTGGTAAAACGCAGCAGCATGGGCTTACTCCGGCAGCAGGCTTTCGCCAGCGTACAATTCGGCGATGGTTTCGCGGCGGCGTACTTCGAAAGCCTGGTCGCCGTCGACCAGTATTTCCGCACAACGGCCACGGGTGTTGTAGTTGGAGCTCATCACGAAACCATAGGCGCCCGCTGACTGAACGGCCAGCACGTCACCCTCGGCGAGGTTCAGAACCCGGTCCTTGCCCAGGAAGTCGCCGGTTTCGCAGATCGGGCCGACCAGGTCATACGGGCGACCTTCGCCTTCACGCGGCTTGACTGCACAGATGCCCATCCAGGCCTGGTACAGGGCTGGGCGGATCAAGTCGTTCATGGCCGCATCGATGATGGCGAAGTCCTTGTGTTCGGTATGCTTGAGGTACTCCACACGGGTCAGCAGTACGCCAGCGTTGGCCACGATGTAGCGCCCCGGCTCGAATACCAGCGCCAGGTCCCGATCGCCCAGGCGCGCGCGGATGGCCTGAATGTAATCGGCTACCAGCGGTGGTTCTTCGTCGCGGTAGCGCACGCCGACCCCGCCACCCAGGTCCAGGTGGCGCAGGTGGATGCCGCACTCTGCGAGGCGGTCGACCAGTACCAGCAAGCGGTCCAGCGCATCGAGGAAGGGCTCCACGGTGGTCAGCTGCGAACCGATATGACAATCGACCCCGACTACGTCCAGGTTGGGTAACTGAGCGGCCCGCACGTAGATGGCCTCGGCATCGGCGATGGCGATGCCGAACTTGTTTTCCTTGAGCCCGGTGGAAATGTACGGGTGGGTACCTGCATCCACGTCCGGGTTGACCCGCAGCGAGACGGGCGCAACCTTGCCCATTTCGGCGGCCACCTGCTGCAAACGCTCCAGCTCATCGGTGGACTCGACGTTGAAGCAATGCACGCCCACTTCAAGCGCGCGACGCATGTCTTCGCGGGTTTTGCCCACGCCGGAAAACACCACGCGGTCAGCGCGCCCGCCGGCAGCCAGTACGCGCTCAAGTTCGCCACCGGAAACGATGTCGAACCCTGCACCCATGCGCGCCAGTACATTGAGCACGCCCAGGTTCGAGTTGGCTTTCACCGCGAAGCAGACCAGGTGTTCGCAACCTTGCAAGGCATCGGTGTAGCTACGGTACTGGGCCTCGATGTGGGCACGCGAGTACACGTAGGTGGGGGTGCCGTGCCGCTCGGCGATTGCCGACAGGGACACCCCTTCCGCGAACAGTTCACCGTCGCGGTAATTGAAGACGTTCATCCGATTCCCTTACTGCTCAGGCGACTGCTCAGGCTCGGACTGCAGCGTGTCTTGCTGCTCCTGGGTCTGTGCTGACTTGGCTTTGGTCTGGTGCTGGTGCGCCGAGTGGGCGTCTTTGCGGTCCTTGCCGTCATCGGGCAGGTACAACGGGCCTTTCTGGCCGCATGCAGAAACGAGGCAGGCAACAGCGACCAGCGCCGCGAGGGAGGAAATCAGGCGCTTCATGGATGAAATCCTTAGAAAAATGCAGTATTGAGCCCGAGTATACCGAGCGACCGGCGGCTTGCCTATGCAAGTACCGGCCCGCCGGGCAGGCTATTCTGGGTGCCGAGCCGCACCTGTTTGCCGTCAGGGCCGCGTTGCAAGCGAAGTGGCCTGCAAGGACCCTGGCTAAACCTTTGCATTCATCGGCAAGCGCCCGTATCGTGCCCGGCTTGCCTGTCACGCCGCCAATTTCGAGGTTCCTGCAATGAGTTTGAGTGAAGCGCGTTTCCATGATCTGGTCGACGCTACCCAGCAGGCGCTGGAAGACCTGTTCGACGAAAGCGGGCTGGATCTGGACATGGAGAACTCCGCTGGAGTGCTGACCGTGAAGTTCGAAGGTGGAGCCCAGCTGATCTTCAGCCGCCAGGAGCCTCTGCGCCAGCTGTGGCTGGCCGATCGGTCCGGCGGCTTCCACTTCGACTATGACGAAGAGAGCGGCAAGTGGGTGTGCGAGAAGAGCGAAGAGCTGCTGGGTGAAATGCTTGAGCGCATCGTGTGGGAGCGAGCCGGCGAAAAGCTGGATTTCGACGACATCTGACATGAGCAATGCACCCGTTCGGCCCCCCAAGCCGCTTTACAGCAACGTCAGCCCAGCGGTGCCATCGCCGTGCATCAGCATCTGCCGCCTTGACGAACAGCGCGTGTGCACCGGCTGTCATCGGCATGTTGAACATATCCGCGAATGGCGCTCTGCCGATGATGAGCGCCGTCGGCAGATCTGCCGCGAGGCCACTGCGCTTCGCGACCTTAAGGCACACTGATAGCAAGGGCTTGAGTATTTGCCCCGCTGTGGTAGTGTCGGGGCTTGCGTCGATGACGCCAAAGCATTCGAAAACCCCGCCTTTGGGCGTAATGCTGGTCACTTAGGGCTGCTCTGCAGCCCAAACACTCTCAAGTGAACAGCACTACGCGCATAGGGCGGGGTTTTGCTTTATCTGTGCATCGAAAACTGCCTGTTCAAAGGAGTCTGACTGGATCATGAGCACCAAGCCTTCCCTTATCCTCACCCGTTTGGATGTACAACGTCTGGAGCGTCTGCTCGATAGTCTCGACGAAAGTACCCCTGGCGTGCTCGCGCTCAGCGGCGAGCTCGACCGCGCCGAGCAGGTGGTGGGGCATGATGAGGTGCCGGCAGGTGTGGTGACCATGAATTCGCGCGTGCATTGCCGCGAGCTAGCCAGTGGCAAGGACTACCATTTGACCTTGGTCTACCCCAAGGATGCCGGGCCAGACGGCAAGGTCTCGGTCCTGGCGCCCATCGGCTGTGCCTTGCTCGGGTTGTCGGTGGGTGAGCAGATCGACTGGCCGGCGCCAGGGGGCAAGACCCTCAGGCTAGAGTTGCTGGAAGTCGAGTATCAGCCGGAAGCGGCGGGCGATTTCGACCTGTAGTGCTTTCAACGCACCTGTGGCGTGGCCAGTGCCTAAGCCTGGCCAGCCAGCACCTGCTGTAGCCCCTCATTCAAGGCCTGCTCAAGTGTCCGCTTGTAGTTCAGGTAAACCTGCGTCGTGGCCTGGCGGCCATCGGGTAACCCGGAAACATCCAAGTCGGTGATGTAGCACCGATACAGGCCTGCACTTCGCCGCTGGGCGATGATTTCTCGTGCCACCACGCCATACAGGCTCGGCCCATGGTCGAGCTCGGAGAACTCCTGTTGTTCGCAGAACAAGGTCACGTGCGTGGCACCGTCGGTGTCGGCGTGAATCATGGCCTGGACGTCGTAGTAGGGCTGCACGTTCCCCGCATCCGGTGCCGCCCTCTGCTCCAGGCCCCGTGCCCTGGCTGATCCAGACCCAAGCAGCTGCGCGTACACGATGTCCAGGCGTGCTGCTTGCCTTGCACCATAAGGCAACTGCGCCTCGCGTCGGCGCAAGACCGAAGCCAGAAAGCGGTGCAGCGGCAGCAGAAGGTGAGGTTCGTCCTGCAACGGCACGCGCTGGTGCCACAAAGCGTTGCATTCATCCAGCACGTAGAGCTCGGCCCAGCTGTCGAACAGTCGATAGAAGACCTGGACGCAGTCGCGGCGGCCTTGCTCGAGCACAAGGCCCACATCGGTGTCCGGCAGGGCATTGGCATCCAGGCACACGGGGCTGTAGGTACTGCGCTCCTGGCCCATGAACGTGAGTAGCGCATCATGGTCGTCAAGGCTCGTGAGGACGACCTTGCCCTGGAGCCACTCCAGCACATGAACCTGGTGCGCCACCTGCACCAGGTAACGGCCAGGAACGTCCTGTGCGTGCAACTGCCGCGCAGTCTGGAAGAGCTCGGCCACACGCTGACTGATGGCCTGCGCCCGGTGCTGGGCAAAGCAGTGCGCCCGCACATTGGGCCAGCCGCTTGCCTGTTTCGGCAGGTTGATGAAATCGCGCAGGCATCGCATCAGCGCATGCTCGCCGTCGTAGCGATGTACCAGCACCTCGTTCCAGGAGTTGACCGTGACCTGGTCCACTGTCAATACCAGGTTTTCCCGCAGGCCACCGTAGCTGAGCGAGTCGGTACGCTCGGTGGTCAGCAGGATATCCAGCTCACGGTGGTGGGGCAGGGGGTCAATGCCCACGTTGATCAGCAGCAGCACATCGTCGGCGACGCTTGGCTGCAACAGGCTCACCTCGCTGACGGCGGGCAGCGGCAACACGATGAGCTGCTGCAGGCTCGCGAGCAGGCCCTGCAATTCAGGCTCTTTCAGATCGCTGATACCCGGATGAAGCGCCAGTCGTGTATGCCTGTCTATCACGCCATTGCAATGGGCCCAGACCAACAGCTCCACAAGGTGCCAGCAGCGCTTGATCGGGTTGGCGAGTTCCATTTCATGGCCATGCAGGTTGCCGCTGTAGAGTGCCCAGGGGTGGCCACCTGGCGCTCTGCGGCTGGGTGACTGGGCCAGCGTCACGGTTTGCTCGGCCAGGTCGCAGGCACGGTCGCTCTGGAGGATTTCCACCTTGTCCGCACGGCGCTCGAATGCTGCCTGCAATCGCCGTCCCAACAGGTTGAGCTCGCGCAAGTCGGCGCGGCTGGTCGCGTCATGTGTGCGCGCGAACTGCACCAGGAACCGGTAGCTGCGGCTGAGCTCGGCCACCCGTTCTCGGCGCTCCATGGTAACCTGGTGCACGCCCCAGCCAGGGCGACCATCGAGCAGGGCCAACTGCGCGCCTCCCCATCCCCACTCGTCGGTCAGGCTGCGCAGCAGGCGGCGTTGCCAGCCTTCGGCGCGGCCCTGTTCGCTGAGCTTGCTGTTCACTTTCAGGTACAAGCTGCGCCGCACCAGTTCCAACCGAGCCTGCTCACGGCGTTGCATCAGGTAGCGCTCGATCCGTCGGTAGACCATGACGTAAGGATCGAGACGGTCAAGGTCGAGCTGATTGGCGAAGACCGCTTGCTTGTAGTCCAGGCTCAGGCAACGCACGGCGGGGTATTCGCTGGCATAGGCTTCGGTCAGCAGCAACTTGAGCAAGGACTTGTGAGGGGCATCGATGCCCTTGAACAGCTGCCAAAGCCCGGCGCCGACGAATTCGTGGCCTGGGATCTGCGCCAGGTGACCCAGGTCCAGGGCTTCCCCAGGGCGTACGAAACGCTTTGCCAGCAGGGCTTGGGCGTAGGCCGGATAGCCGCTCTCCTGGTCGGGCGGCACCAACCACCACAGCGGCGTCCGCCCTGCCAGCCAAAGGGTCGTGCGGTAGAACTCGTCCAACAGAAGATAATGCTGCGTAGTGCCGCAATCGTCGGTGCCGAGTTGGCCTGTGCGCTGGCCCTGAGCGAACCCCTGGGTGTCAATCAGAAAGATGTGCGTATCGGCGCCCTGGATCGCGGCCCAGGTTTCCAGCAACTGGCATTTGCGCTGTAGTGCCTCCAGCGCTTCGCGCTCCAGGTCGCTGGTATGGCATACCCATACATCGATGTCGCTGTCCTCAGCCTGGGCAAGCGTGCCCAGGCTGCCGATTAGAAACAGCCCGTCGATGGGGCGTGGTGAGGTGTTGTCGCGGGCTTTGTAGCTGAAGGCGCGTGCCAGGCGCTGAGCTTCGAATACCTGATCGGCGCTTGGCTCGAAGTCGCAGATGCCTGCCGGCGTCGTCGACGAAACATAGCCGGGCAGTAGCGGATGATTTACATGGAACAGTACGGGCAGCACCGTCAGGACCTGCTGCTGGCGGGGGGACAAACCGGCCATTGCTCGCTGCAGGCGGCCTGCGTTGATCTGTAGGTAGCGCCCACGCAAGTTGGCCAGCAGCTTACGGTCGATCCCGTTGTCCAGGTCCAGTTGGATCTCGTCGGGACAATTCATTTTGCGCTCATCAGTCCGCTGAAGCTGGGGCGAGTGTAGCCTGAACGGTACGGCTCACACAGGCTCATTCAGTTCTGGGGCTATTTGCGCGAGTTCCTGCAACCTGTCGGGGTAGTGCATCATGACTGGCTAAATGACAACGTGAGGTCAATCATGCGTGTTTGGATCGATGCCGACGCTTGCCCCAAGGCTGCCAGGGACCTGATCGTCAAGTTCGCCCTCAAGCGCAAGTTCGAAGTGGTCATGGTCGCGGGCCAGGCAGTGGCAAAACCAGCATTCGGCATCGTACGACTGATCGTGGTACCCAGCGGCATGGATGCGGCCGACGATTATCTGGTCGAGCATGCCGTACCCGGCGAGTTGGTCGTCTGCAGCGACGTGCCTCTGGCCGACCGGCTTGTGAAAAAGGGCGTAGCGGCGCTGGACCCGCGCGGGCGCGAGTTCGACGAGCGCAACATGGGCGAGCGCCTGGCTACGCGCAATCTGTTCACCGAGCTGCGTGAACAAGGCCAGTCAGGTGGCGGGCAGGGGCCTTATGGGGATCGCGACAAACAGGCGTTTGCCAATGCGTTGGACCGGATCATCGCTCGGCTGTCGGCGCTTTGATAGCCAATGGAGCGCCAATCGCCTGGTCAGGCGCTCCAGCCGGGCAAGCGGCGCTTACTCGTGGGTCAGTTCCAGCACCCGATCAACCAGCTTGTAGATCCCGCCAGCGGCTTCGCTGATGGTCTTTGCCGACATGTAGGCAGGGGTGGTCACCAGTTTGCGCTGCGGGTCCTCGACGATGTCGTGCACGTCGCATTCTTCGTGGGTACCGCCCATCTTGACGACGGCCTCGGCGGTGTCGGCGTCGTTGCCGATGGTGCAGACCACGCCAGGGCCATAGATCTTGGCAGCCAATGCAGGCGAGATACAGATCAGGCCAACTGGCTTGCAGGCGGCGGCGAACGCCTCGGCCAACCCCAGGACATCCGGATTGACAGTGCAGTCTGCGCCTTTCACGGCAAAGTCCGAGAGGTTCTTGGCTGCGCCAAAGCCGCCCGGTACGATCAAGGCGTCGAAGTCCTCGACGCGCGCCTCACGAATGTCTTTCACATCGCCACGCGCGATACGGGCAGATTCCACCAGCACGTTGCGCGACTCGGGCATTTCTTGGCCTGTCAGGTGGTCGATGACATGCATCTGTGCGATGTTCGGTGCAAAGCACTGCACTTGCGCGCCGCGTTGGTCCAGGCGCAGCAAGGTGATCACGCTTTCGTGAATTTCTGCGCCGTCATAAACGCCACAGCCGGAAAGAATCACCGCCACTTTTTTTGTCATGCTCATTACTCCAGGTCGAAGCGCTTGATACCCGTCAGGCTGGCAGCGCGGCGCAGTGCGGGATGGTCCATGTCTGTTGGAGTGTGCACAGGTGCAGGTGTTCAGTCCTGGGACTCGCGCGCAGCCCGGCGCTCTGCCCGCAGCGTGCGAAAGCGCCGGTGCAGCCACAGGCCTACGCCAAGCACCAGCAAGGCGCCCAGTACCCACAATTCGTAGCGTTTGATATTGCCCAGCAGGCCTTCGAGGATTGCGCCGAAATGATAGGCCGCAGCACCCAGGGCGATGGCCCAGATCGCGGCCCCGATGCCATTGAGCAGCAGGTAGCGCCGCGGCGGATAGCCCGAGAGACCAATCGCGACCGGCATTACCGTGCGAAGCCCGTAAACGAAGCGGAAGCTGAGCACCCAGATATCGGGATGGCGACGGATGTGGCCCAGGGCGCGGTCGCCCATTGCCTGCCAGCGAGGCTTGCGCGCCAGGATCTTGCGCCCATGGCGACGACCCATGAAATACCACAGCTGATCACCGGCATAGCTGCCCATGAATGCCACCAGGCATACCAGTTTGATGTCCATGTAATCGCGGAACGCAAGAAAGCCTGCAAGGACCAGAATGGTCTCGCCTTCGAAGAAGGTGCCTAGAAAAAGGGCAAAGTAGCCGAAATCCTGCAGGAATTGTTGGAGCATTTTCTGAGGTGCTGGCGAAATGAACGCGCAGCCTACCCCTTCGCGTGCGTTCGGGAAAGTGTCCAAATGTGTCTCGACGTGAACAGTGCCCGCTACCACAATGTCTGCAACCGTGTGCCATGGCTTGCCCTGGCGTGTAACACAGGCGTCATAATGGGCGCTTATCTTGCCGCTCAATTGATGATAGGGCGTTAACGTCCTCAGGACCGCCAGATGAATAACGAAGTGCTTCCCCCTGTCTTGATCAAGGATGCCAAGGAGCTTCCAGAGGAGTTGGTGCAGACCCCGCCTGATCTGCCACCCGCGTCTCAGGTCGCTGTGGAACCTGCAGCGGAGTCAGCGGCGCCCACGCCGGCCCCCGCCCCGGCCATCGTCGTGCCTGGCCTGGACGATACCAGCCTGTACATTCATCGCGAACTGTCCCAGCTGCAGTTCAACATCCGCGTACTGGAACAGGCGCTGGATGAAAGCTACCCGTTGCTCGAACGCCTGAAGTTCCTGCTGATCTTCTCGAGCAACCTGGACGAGTTCTTCGAGATTCGTGTGGCCGGGCTGAAAAAGCAGATCAACTTTGCCCGCGAGCAGGCCGGTGCCGACGGCTTGCAGCCGCACCAGGCCCTCACGCGCATCAGCGAACTGGTGCATATCGAGGTCGATCGCCAGTACGCGATTCTCAACGATGTGCTGCTTCCGGAGCTGGAAAAACACCAGATCCGATTCATTCGCCGCCGTCACTGGACACCCAAGCTCAAGACATGGGTGCGTCGCTACTTCCGCGACGAGATTGCGCCCATCATCACCCCGATCGGCCTGGACCCTACCCATCCATTCCCATTGCTGGTGAACAAGAGCCTGAACTTCATCGTCGAGCTTGAAGGCGTCGATGCGTTCGGCCGCGATTCAGGCCTGGCCATTATTCCGGCACCGCGGCTGCTGCCACGGGTCATTCGCGTGCCTGAGGAGGTGGGTGGCACCGGTGCCAATTACGTCTTCCTTTCGTCGATGATCCACGCCCACGCCGACGACCTGTTCCAGGGCATGAAGGTGAAGGGGTGCTACCAGTTCCGCCTGACCCGTAACGCCGACCTGGCGCTGGATTCCGAAGAGGTCGATGACTTGGCCCGGGCGCTTCGTGGCGAGCTGTTCTCGCGCCGCTACGGCGATGCCGTGCGCCTGGAAGTCGCCGATACGTGCCCCAAGCACCTGTCGGACTACCTGCTCAAGCAGTTCAGCCTGAGCGAAAGCGAGCTCTACCAGGTCAATGGGCCGGTCAACCTGACGCGGTTGTTCAGCATCACTGGGCTGGACAGCCACCCCGAACTTCAATACGTACCGTTCACCCCGGCCATCCCGAAGTTGCTGCAGAACGCCGACAACATCTTTAGCGTGATCAGCAAGCAGGACATCCTGCTCATGCACCCCTTCGAGTCGTTCACGCCGGTCATCGACCTGTTGCGCCAGGCGGCCAAGGACCCGCACGTTCTGGCCGTACGTCAGACGCTCTACCGCTCCGGCGCCAACTCGGAAATTGTCGATGCGTTAGTCGATGCAGCGCGCAACGGCAAGGAAGTCACCGCCGTGATCGAACTGCGCGCACGCTTCGACGAGGAGTCCAATCTGCAGATGGCAAGCCGCCTGCAAGCGGCAGGCGCGGTGGTGATCTATGGCGTGGTCGGTTTCAAGACGCACGCCAAGATGATGTTGATCCTGCGCCGCGAGCAGGGCGAGATCGTTCGCTATGCGCACCTGGGGACCGGCAACTACCACGCTGGCAATGCCCGCTTGTACACCGACTACAGCCTGCTCACCTCCGACGATGCGCTCACCGAGGACGTCGGCAAGTTGTTCAGCCAGCTGATCGGCATGGGCAAGACCCTGCGCATGAAGAAACTGATGCATGCGCCGTTCACCCTGAAAAAGGGCATGCTGGACATGATCGCCCGCGAAACCCAGTTCGCCCTGGACGGCAAGCCGGCGCACATCATCGCCAAATTCAACTCGCTGACCGATGCGAAGGTCATCAAGGCCTTGTACAAGGCCAGTCAATCGGGGGTGAAGATCGACCTGATCGTGCGTGGCATGTGCTGCCTGCGTCCAGGTATTCCAGGGGTTTCACACAACATCCAGGTACGCTCGATCATCGGCCGCTTCCTGGAACACACCCGTGTGTTCTACTTCCTCAATGGCGGTGAAGAGCAGATCTACCTCTCCAGTGCGGACTGGATGGAGCGCAACCTCGACAAGCGGGTCGAGACCTGCTTCCCGGTCGAGGGCAAGAAGCTCTTGCTGCGGGTGAAAAAGGAACTGGAGGCGTACCTGACCGACAACACTCACGCCTGGACCCTTCAGCCAGACGGGCGCTATGTGCGCAGCAGCCCGACGGGTAACCAGAACCCCCGCAGTGCCCAGGCGACCTTGCTGGAGCGCCTGAGCAACCCGGTCCTCAACGTACGCTGAGGACGAAGCCGACCCGGGCCAGCCACTCCGCTTCGTTGGCGAAGTCGGCCTGGGTCAGCTGGTTCTGCTCGAGCCAACCTTCCGGGAATACCACTTCCAGGCGGTTATCGGCCGCCTTGAGCTCTACTTTGGGCATCTGCTGCGTGCCCCGGATGTGATGAAACAGGATGGCAAAGCGCAGCAGCACGCACAGGCGCAGCAGCTTGACCCCATCATCCCCCAGCTCGGCATAACGGTCCTTGGGGATGTTGCGGCGGTGGCCGCGCACCAGCAAGGCCATCATCTGCTGATCCTCGCGCGAAAAGCCTGCCAGGTCGGAGTGCTCGATCAGGTACGCGCCGTGCTTGTGGTAATGATAGTGGGCGATGTCCAGGCCGATCTCATGGACCTTGGCTGCCCAACCCAGCAGGTCGCGCCAATTGCCGTCCTGCAGGTCCCAGGCTACGGCCACCTGGTCGAAGGCATGCAGTGCCTTGCGCTCGACCCGGGCGGCCTGGCCCTGATCGACGTGGTAACGCTCCATCAGCGAGTTGAGGGTACGCTCGCGTACGTCTTCATGATGATGCCGGCCAAGCAGATCGAACAGCACACCTTCACGCAGCGCACCGTCGCAGTGGTCCATGCGCTGCAGCTCCAGCGCATCGAAGATCGCTTCGAGGATGGCCATGCCCGCCGGGAAGATGGTGCGCCGATCCGGCTTGACCCCTTCGAAATCGATTCTGTCGACTTCGCCCAGCTTGAACAGCTTGCGCTTGACCCAGGCCAACCCTTCGGCGTTTACCTCGCCATTGCCCAGGCCTGCACCCCGAATGGCGGCGCCGATGGCGCGAATGGTACCCGACGAACCGATGGCTTCATCCCAGGTCAGGCGGTGCAGGGCATGCTCGATGCTCATCAACTCAAGCCGGGCGGCCGTATAGGCCTGGGCATAGCGCGCAGGGGTGATCTTGCCGTCACGGAAATAGCGCTGGGTGAAGCTGACGCAGCCCATCTGCAGGCTCTCGCGCAACAGCGGCTCGAAGCGCTGGCCAATGATGAATTCGGTGCTGCCACCGCCGATGTCCGCCACCAGGCGCTTGCCCGCGGTGTCGGCCAGCGTATGGGAAACGCCCAGGTAGATCAGGCGGGCTTCTTCGCGGCCTGAGATGACTTCTACCGGGTGGCCAAGAATGGCTTCGGCACGCTGGATGAAGATGTTGCGGTTGCGCGCTTCACGCAAGGCGTTGGTGCCGACGATGCGCACCGAGCCTGCGGGCATGCCGTTGATCAGCTGAGCGAAGCGCTTGAGGCACTCCAGGCCGCGCTCCATGGCTTCTTCACTGAGCCTGCGCTCCTCGTCGATGCCGGCGGCCAGCTGTACCTTCTCGCCCTGCCGCTCGAGAATGCGGATTTCGGTGTGGTGGGCCTTGGCCACGACCATGTGGAAGCTGTTGGAGCCGAGGTCGATGGCGGCTATCAGGGACAGGTTCTTCGCGGTGGTATGCGGCATGATCTGGAAGTTCTCGGTCGTTAACCTGGCAATCGTGCCACGATAGCAGGCTGGTCGCCAACGCGTGGCACCTGGCCTGCGCGATGCGCTTGATATACGGCAATGTGCCATTCGATTCTATGAAGACGATGTGACAGTTTTGATTCGAGTGCTCTTGCACAACTATAGTTACACTCAATCGTCTGCGGCTTCCTGTCGACCGCGGGGGCGGCTATGATGGGCAACGTTTTCCGTGCTTACGACCTTGGAGATTTCCATGAGCGACAAAATCAAACACGTCACCGACGCCACCTTCGATGCTGAAGTGCTTCAGGCTCAAGGCCCGGTGTTGGTCGACTACTGGGCTGAATGGTGCGGCCCATGCAAGATGATCGCTCCGGTTCTGGACGACATCGCCTCCACGTATGAAGGCAAACTGGTCGTCGCCAAGCTGAACATCGACGAAAACCAGGAAACCCCAGCCAAGCACGGCGTGCGTGGTATCCCGACGCTGATGCTGTTCAAGAACGGCAACGTGGAAGCCACCAAGGTCGGTGCCTTGTCCAAATCGCAGCTGGCAGCGTTCCTCGACGCCCACCTGTGATAAAAAAGCCCCGCAAATGCGGGGCTTTTCTTTTTCAGAGCACTAGACGCACAAAAAAGCAAGTGTTACATTCGGCCTCGCACTGCTTCTTCAGTGCCCTCTACATGCCGTCGCCGAAGCATCCCCAATTCGAATCAGTACGCGATCCTTTCGCCATCTAGCGGCGCGGCTTCATTAAGCCAGAAGCTTAATTCTCCCTTCTTACATGATTACGTCATTCCCCTTATGAACCTGACTGAACTCAAGCAAAAGCCGATTACCGATCTTTTGGAAATGGCCGAACAAATGGGCATCGAGAACATGGCCCGTTCGCGCAAACAGGACGTGATTTTCTCCCTGCTGAAAAAGCATGCGAAAAGCGGCGAAGAGATCTCGGGTGACGGCGTGCTGGAGATTCTCCAGGATGGTTTCGGTTTCCTGCGTTCTGCTGATGCGTCCTACCTGGCCGGCCCTGACGATATCTACGTTTCGCCTAGCCAGATCCGCCGCTTCAACCTGCGTACCGGCGATACCATCGTTGGCAAGATCCGCCCGCCGAAGGAAGGGGAGCGTTACTTCGCCCTGTTGAAGGTCGATACCATCAACTTCGACCGGCCGGAAAACGCCAAGAACAAGATCCTGTTCGAGAACCTGACGCCGCTGTTCCCCAACAAGCGCCTGAAGATGGAAGCCGGCAACGGCTCCACCGAAGACCTGACCGGCCGGGTCATCGACCTGTGCGCCCCGATCGGCAAGGGCCAGCGTGGCCTGATCGTCGCCCCGCCCAAGGCGGGCAAGACCATCATGCTGCAGAACATCGCAGCCAACATCACGCGTAACAATCCCGAGTGCCACCTGATCGTTCTGCTAATCGACGAGCGCCCGGAAGAAGTGACCGAGATGCAGCGTACCGTACGCGGCGAAGTGGTTGCCTCCACCTTCGACGAGCCGCCAACCCGTCACGTGCAAGTGGCCGAAATGGTCATCGAGAAGGCCAAGCGCCTGGTCGAGCACAAGAAGGACGTGGTCATCCTGCTCGACTCCATCACCCGTCTGGCACGTGCCTATAACACGGTCATTCCAAGCTCGGGCAAAGTGCTGACCGGTGGTGTCGACGCTCACGCCCTGGAGAAGCCCAAGCGCTTCTTCGGTGCCGCCCGTAACATCGAGGAAGGCGGTTCGCTGACCATCATCGCCACCGCGCTGGTCGAAACCGGTTCGAAGATGGACGAGGTGATCTACGAGGAATTCAAGGGCACCGGCAACATGGAACTGCCCCTGGACCGTCGTATCGCTGAAAAGCGTGTGTTCCCTGCCATCAACATCAACCGTTCGGGTACTCGCCGCGAAGAGCTGCTGACCGCCGACGACGAACTGCAGCGCATGTGGATCCTGCGCAAGCTGTTGCACCCGATGGACGAAATCGCTGCCATCGAGTTCCTGGTCGACAAGCTCAAGCAGACCAAGACCAACGACGAGTTCTTCCTGTCGATGAAGCGCAAGTAAGCGTTTCAGGTCTAGATCGAATGGGGCCGCTTCGCAGCCCATCGCGGCTGGTCCGATGCCTTTGCAAGGCCGTTCCTACAGGGATAGCGTAATCCTGTAAGAACGGCTTTGCCGGGACGTCGGACCGGCTGCGATGGGACGCGACGCGGCCCTGATCAGTTTTGACCATTGCGCTCTGAACGGCGCTACACTCTGAACCCCCGACCGATACGGCCAACACGAGGCTCATGCATGCAGTATCGCGACTTGCGCGACTTCATTCGTGGCCTGGAACAGCGCGGCGAGCTCAAGCGCATCCAGGTCCCGATCTCCCCAGTGCTGGAAATGACCGAGGTCTGCGATCGCACGCTGCGTGCCAAAGGCCCTGCGCTGTTGTTCGAAAAGCCGACCGGCTTCGACATTCCCGTGCTGGGCAACCTGTTCGGCACGCCTGAGCGGGTGGCCATGGGCATGGGTGCCGAGTCGGTCGATGAGCTGCGCGAGATCGGTAAGCTTCTGGCGTTTCTCAAGGAGCCTGAACCCCCGAAAGGGCTCAAGGACGCCTGGTCCAAGCTGCCGATCTTCAAGAAAGTGGTATCGATGGCGCCGAAGGTGGTCAAGGACGCCGTTTGCCAGGAAGTGGTGCTCGAAGGAGAGGACGTGGACCTTGGCGCATTGCCGATCCAGCACTGCTGGCCGGGCGATGTGGCACCGCTGATCACCTGGGGCCTGACCGTCACGCGCGGCCCGAACAAGGATCGCCAGAACCTGGGCATCTACCGGCAGCAGGTAATTGGCCGCAACAAAGTGATCATGCGTTGGCTCAGCCACCGTGGCGGCGCCCTGGACTACCGTGAGTGGTGTGAAAAAAATCCCGGCCAGCCGTTCCCAGTGGCCGTGGCGTTGGGGGCAGACCCTGCCACTATCCTGGGTGCAGTGACCCCAGTGCCCGATACGCTTTCCGAATACGCCTTCGCGGGCCTGTTGCGGGGTAATCGCACTGAGCTGGTCAAGTGCCGCGGCAGCAATCTGCAGGTGCCGGCCACGGCCGAGATCATCCTCGAAGGGGTAATCCACCCAGGCGAGATGGCGCCTGAAGGCCCCTATGGGGACCATACCGGTTACTACAACGAAGTGGACAGCTTCCCGGTGTTCACCGTCGAACGCATCACCCACCGGCAAAACCCTATCTATCACAGCACCTACACCGGTCGGCCGCCGGATGAACCGGCGATTCTTGGCGTGGCGCTGAACGAAGTGTTCGTGCCGATCCTGCAGAAACAGTTCCCGGAAATCGTCGATTTCTACCTGCCACCGGAGGGGTGCTCCTACCGCATGGCGGTGGTGACCATGAAGAAGCAGTACCCGGGGCATGCCAAGCGCGTGATGCTGGGTGTGTGGTCGTTCCTGCGACAGTTCATGTACACCAAGTTCGTTATCGTGACCGACGACGACATCAACGCCCGCGACTGGAACGACGTGATCTGGGCCATCACCACACGCATGGACCCCAAGCGTGATACGGTGATGATCGACAACACGCCGATCGACTACCTGGACTTTGCCTCTCCAGTGTCGGGGCTGGGATCGAAAATGGGCCTGGATGCCACGCACAAGTGGCCGGGCGAGACTACACGCGAGTGGGGGCGGGTCATCGTCAAGGACGAAGCCGTCACCCGGCGTATCGATGAGCTGTGGGATCAGTTGGGAATAGATTGATGCAGGTAACGTTGCAGCCGTCCGGAGCAGTGCTGACGCTAGAGCCCGGGGAACGGATCCTGGAAGGTGCGCGTCGGCTGGGTTATGACTGCCCCAACAGCTGCCGTAATGGCAACTGTCATGTCTGCGCTGCGTTGCTGGTCGAAGGCAGTGTGCGCCAGAACGGAGAAGTCCGGGACCATGGCGAATTGTTCACCTGCATCGCCGAGCCGCTCGAAGATTGCATCCTGCTATGGGACGGCGTGCTGGCCTTGGGCGAGCTGCCGGTGCGCAAGCTGACCTGCACGGTCAGTGAATGCCGTGAAGTGGGTGGCGACGTTTGGCGCGTGCGCCTGTTGGCGCCTGCGGGCAAGCCGCCGCGCTACCATGCCGGGCAGTATTTGATGATCGAACGTGAAGCGGGCAAGCCGGCCGCTTTTTCGCTGGCCTCCGCTCCCCATGCAGGGCGCGAGCTTGAATTGCACGTGCTGGCGCGCGAGCCCAGCGCCGTGCAGTTGATCGAGCAATTGCAGCGCGAGCGCTTGGCTCGTATCGAAATGCCCTTCGGCGATACCCACTTGGCCGAACTGCCCGACGGCCCCTTGGTGCTGATCGCCGCCGGTACCGGCATGGGGCAGATGCACAGCCTTGTGGAACACTGCCGCGCTCAGGGCTTCAAACACCCTGTTCACTTGTACTGGGGCGTACGACGCCCGGAAGACTTCTATCAGATCGAGCATTGGGATCAGTGGCTGAGTCTGCCCAACCTGTCCCTGCACCAGGTGGTTAGCGACCTGTGTGGCTGGGAGGGCCGTTGTGGGATGCTGCACGAAGCGGTTTGCGAGGACATTGCCGACCTCAACGGCGTACACGTGTACGCCAGTGGCTCGCCGAACATGATCTACGCCACGCTCGATGCGCTGGTGGACGCCGGCATGGATGCGCACCGCATGCGTGCGGACGTGTTCGCTTACGCGCCTCGCGGCTGAAGCATCCCCTCGCGGTGCGCGGCGCCCGTCAGGCTGCCCGCGCCACCCCGTACGCACTTGACGCGCTGCACGGCCGGTCGTCGGCGCCTGGCGTGAAAAGCTCTGCATGCACTTGTTCAGCCCCTTGCCCTGACTTAGCTTATACACCGCCTGGCGCGACTGCCGTAAATGACTTGCCTGAGGGCTCTGGTCAACGACCCAGTGGCTAACGCATCAGGCTCGGCCACGTTACATGCTTTGTTCACAGGGAATCATAGCGGCAGCTTATGTCGGCGCTCGAACGTTCATCCTGGCAAGTCCCATACCCCCCTTCGCTCGATTTTGGTCAGCAACTGACCCACGAGCAACTGCATCACTCCATGCAAGCCGCCATGTCCCGTCACCAGGGCGGGCCAGTGTGGCTGTTCGCCTATGGCTCCTTGATCTGGCGGCCCGAGTGCAGCGCGGTGGAGCGTCGACGTGCGCGGGTGCACGGTTACCACCGGGGCTTGTACCTGTGGTCGCACGAGCACCGTGGCACGCCTGAAACCCCAGGTTTGGTGTTCGGTCTGGATCGAGGCGGCTCGTGCAGCGGCTTTGCCTACAGGCTGGACGATGCCACCCTCGATGCGTCGCTTCGTGCCCTGTGGCAGCGCGAAATGCCTTACCCGGCCTACCGCCCGCATTGGCTCAACTGCCGGCTCGACGATGGCAGCAAGGTACAGGCCCTGGGCTTCGTGCTGGAGCGGCATCTGCCTTGCTATGCGGGCAATCTGCCGGATAACGTGCTCAGCCACATACTGGCCAGCGCTAAAGGGCGGTATGGCACCACGCGTGATTATGTCGAGCAGACCCTTCACGCCCTGCGCAGCCATCACATGCCTGATCGCAACCTGGAGGCGCGCTTCAGGCGCTGTCATGACCTGCGCGAACGGTGATCAGGTGCCGGGCGGCACCACCACCAGCTTGCCGACCGCCTGGCGCTGGCCCAGTGTTTCGATGGCCGTACCCGCGTCGGCCAGGGTGTAGGTTTGTGAGACGAGCGGCTTCAATTTGCCCTGCGCGTGCCAGGCAAACAGCTGCTTGAAGTTGGCTGCGTTATCCTCCGGTTGGCGCTGTGCAAACGCGCCCCAGAACACGCCCAGCACCGCCGCCCCCTTGAGCAGCACCAGGTTGGCTGCCAATTGGGGAATGCTGCCGCTGGCAAAACCTACCACCAACAGCCTACCGTTCCACGCCAGGCCCCTCACGGCGTGCTCGAACAGCTCGCCGCCGACCGGATCGTAAATCACATCCACACCCTTGCCATCGGTCAGGCGCTTGATGGCCTCGCGCAGATTTTCCTGGCTGTAGTCGATCAGATCATCAGCACCGGCGGCACGGGCCACCGCGAGCTTTTGCGCGCTGCTGGCAGCCGCGATAACCCGCGCCCCCATGGCCTTGCCGATCTCAACCGCTGCCAGGCCCACCCCGCCGGACGCACCCAATACCAGCAAGGTTTCGCCGGCTTGCAATCGACCGCGCTGGCGCAAGGCGTGCATCGAGGTGCCGTAGGTCATACCGAATGCGGCGGCGGTAATGAAGTCCATGCCGGCTGGCACGGGCATTACGTTGTAGGCGGGCGCTGCCACTTGCTCGGCGAAAGCACCCCAGCCGGTCAGCGCCATGACGCGGTCACCCACCTTGAAGGCGTCCACCTTGGCGCCGACGGCTGCGACCGTGCCCGCCGCCTCTCCACCCGGAGAAAAGGGCAAGGGCGGCTGAAACTGGTATTTGCCTTCTATGATCAGGGTATCGGGAAAGTTGACCCCTGCCGCCTGCACGTCCAGCAGCACTTCGTTGGGCTTGGGCGTTGGGCTGGGCACGTCTTCCAGGACCAGGTCGCGGGCCGGGCCCAGGTGCTTGCAGAGCAGCGCTTTCATCGTGGCCTATTCCTTTGCGGGTAATGGCCGATAAGTGTAGGAGGGCCGCCAGTCGGGTCAACGAGCATGGCTTGTCCTGATGAGCCGGCATAAGCCCAGGCTTGGGTTTGAATGATGTGCTGGTTAAGCTGGCGCCACCTGAATAGAGGAGCGATTTCGTGAAAGCGTGGATATTGATGGTGTTGGCACTGGTGTTACCCGCCGCAGCCGTGGCCGAAGAGGCCAAGGAGGGCGCGCCCAAGGTGGCCTATATCACGCTGACACCGCCGTTCGTAGGTAACTATGCGCTCGATGGTGGTCCGCGGTTGCGGGTGTTCAAGGCCGATGTCGCGTTGCGAGTGACCGGGGATGAGGCCGCCAAGGCGGTACAGCACCATGAACCGCTGATCCGCAACCAGCTCGTCGCACTGTTTACCCAGCAGACCGTGGACAGCATGAGTAATGTGGAGGCCAAGGAGCATTTGCGCCAGGAGGCGCTCAAGCAGGTTCAGCAGGTGATGGAGACCGAAGAGGGCAAGCCGATCGTCGAGGACCTGCTGTTCAACAACCTGATCGTCCAGTGAGCGGCTAACCCGGTCTTCGGTCAGCCACTGAAGGCTGGGTTTCATGGGAATGTCGGAGCGGGGCAGGTGCCTCAATCCATCGGCAGGATGGCAGTCCATTGCTCGGCCGTTACCGGCATGACCGACAGGCGGCTGCCCTTTTGCACCAGCGCCAGTTCGGCGAGGGCTGGCTGTTGTTTCAACCAGCCCAGCTCAAGCACGCGTGGCAGTGTCCGCACGTGAGCCACGTCTACCGCGCTCCACGGGTTCTTGTCGGGCGTGGCCTTGGCATCGTGGTAAGGGCTCTGCGTGTCCAGCGCAGTGGGGTCCGGATAGGCTGCGCGGATGACCTTGGCAATGCCGGCGATGCCAGGTTGAGGGCAGCTGGAATGGTAGAAGAAGAACATGTCCCCCGCGCTCATCGCACGCAGGAAATTGCGCGCCTGATAGTTACGCACACCGTCCCAGCGGGCTTCGCCAAGGTGAGCCAAACCTTCGATGGACAGTTCGTCGGGCTCGGACTTCATCAGCCAATAGGCCATGTTGTTTGCTCCAGAAATGCTTTGAAATAACTCGTTCAATCAAACCGACGACTGGTTGACGTCAACGTTTGCGTGGTGGCTCAGGTTGTCGGAGAATGCGCCCCGTTTGAGGTGCGATGCTCAGGTACGACCCAGAAGTCGCCGAGCACTGAACAGTTTGCCTGGGGGGCAATCGTCGATGAATCAACGTAAAAAGCCGGACCTACTGTGGGTCCTGGTGTTCATCTTTGGCTTGGGTGTGGTTACCACCGGTTATGCGCAGGGGATCTGGGAGCGCAAGCTGGATAACGCCTACCAGATGCCGTACGAAGCCGGTCAGGCGCAACGCTGACCCTCCCGGCACCGCTCAGCGTGGTGCCACGTACCAGTGACGATCCGAGACCGTTCCCTGCAAAGGTACGTCCCAGCTGGCCTGTGCTAGCCGTTCGACCTTCTGGCACTCATGCGCCAAGCCCAGCAGCCGTGGTTTTTTCCAGGTCTGCCGGCGAGCCAGGTAAGCCAGGCTGCGATCATAGAAGCCACCTCCCATGCCCAGTCGCCCTCCCGCGTCGTCGAAGCCCACCAGGGGCAGCAGAATCAGGTCCAGTGCCCACACGGGGCGTTGACGCCTGCGGTCGGTGGTCGGCTCAGGGATTCGGAACCGGTTGGGCGTGAGTTTCTCGCCCTTCTCGAATCGCTGAAACACCATGCGGGTGCGTGGCCATGGATGCAGCACCGGCAAGTAGGTGCGCTTGCCGCGTCGCTGCGCCTCGCGCAGCAGCAATGCAGGGTCGATCTCGCCATCGTTGGGCAGGTACAAGGCGATATGCCTGGCCTTGCGAAAGAGCGGGTGCTGTGCCAGCAGACGGTACAGGCCCGCAGCGGCCTGACGCTGTTGCGCGGGCGTGAGCGCCCTGCGCGCATTGCGCAAGTGCCTGCGAAGTTGAGGGCGGGTGAGCGTCGCGGTGTCGGTCATGGCACGGGCGATCCGAGGGTGCTGGCCATTGCTGTTGGCCAAAACGATTTGCCCGCCGGGAGGCGGGCAAAGGAATTCGGGCTCCCCGATAAGACCGCTATCGGTGTAGCCCTTGAACCCGAAAGTTCAAGGTGGAGATTGCAGGGGACATTAAGGCTTTCCGTCGAGCGGACATGCACACCTGCCCCAGCGTGCAACCCCCGTGGTTGTGCGTATCGGCTCAGGGACATAACCGACTGGCGCATCCACCAGGGAGTGGCGCCAGTATAACAACCTCAGTTTTTTTTGGTACCCGTCTCGTCGGACAGCGCCTGGTCGACCCGGTCCAGCAAATCGCGCACCTGCTCGCGCGTGGCCCCGCCGGCCGGAGCAGCGCTGCGGTCTTCCTGGCGATGGAGCATCTCGTGGGTAATGTTCAACGCCGCCATGACCGCGATGCGGTCGGCACCGATCACCTTGCCGCTGCTGCGAATCTCGCGCATCTTGCTGTCCAGGTAGTGAGCTGCACTGACCAGATTGTTGCGCTCTTCGGGCGGGCAGATGATCGAGTATTCCTTGTCGAGGATCTGCACGGTGACGCTATTGCTTGAACTCATGAGTCTTGCTCCAGGGCCTTGAGACGCAAGATCATCGACTCGACCTTGCGTCTGGCGATCTCGTTCTTTTCGATGAGGTGGGCGCGCTCTTCGCGCCAGGACTTTTCCTGAGCTACTAGGAGTGCATTTTGCCGTTTAAGTTGCTCGACACGCTCGATCAGCAGCTCGAATCGGCTCATCAGGGCCTGCAGGTCGTTCTCTTGCGTGGGTTGCACTCGATTCGCTCCGTCATTGACTCATCTTGCGATGATGCCTCTCCCTGGGCCGTGGCTGCCAGTGCCGATGGTCTTGGCGCGCCTGCCGGTGCTAGGATACAAGGCCTTCATTCTAGTCATTGCGCCCTCCGGCGCCTAGCAGCCCATGCCCAATACTCAATCGCCCTACGTTGCCTTCGCCATGCTGCTTTCCAGCAATGGCCACCCCGTCACACCCGCCGAACTGCACGGCCTGCTCATCGGCCGCAGCTGTGCGGGCGCCGGCTTCGATGCCGACGGCTGGCTGGCCGATGCGGC
Source organism: Pseudomonas sp. SWI7 (assembly GCF_006351945.1). Classification (NCBI taxonomy): domain Bacteria; kingdom Pseudomonadati; phylum Pseudomonadota; class Gammaproteobacteria; order Pseudomonadales; family Pseudomonadaceae; genus Pseudomonas; species Pseudomonas sp. SWI7. The sequence continues at coordinate 3,992,399 of NZ_CP040930.1, forward strand.
CCAGTTGCTGGAAACCGAACCGCAAGACGCTGTGCGTAATGCCCTGATTGGCCTGCAGGAAATGGTCAAGGGCGAGCTTACCAGCGACGATATGGCCATCGTGCTGCTGCTGCCGTCCGACGACGCTGCGCTGACCGATCGCGCCACCGCCCTGGGGCAGTGGTGCCAGGGTTTCATCACAGGCTTCGGCCTGAACGCCGGTGGCAAGGACCTGTCCATCGAGGCCAAGGAAGTGCTCCAGGACCTGGTGGCCATCTCCCAGGTCCAGGAAGCGCTGGAAGAATCCGAAGACGGCGAAAGCGACTACATGGAAGTGATGGAATACCTGCGCGTCGCGCCGTTGCTGCTGTTTTCCGAACTGGCCAAGCCTGCAGCGCCTGCGCCCAAGCCTTCTCTGCACTGAACCACGGGGTAGTCTGCCCATGAGCCGCATTCCCAAGGCCGAATATGCCCGCCGACGCAAGGCGCTGATGGCGCAGATGGTCCCCAACAGCATTGCCATCTTGCCTGCCGCCGCCGTTGCCATCCGCAACCGTGATGTCGAGCACGTGTACCGCCAGGACAGCGACTTTCAATACCTCAGTGGTTTTCCCGAGCCCGAGGCGGTGATTGCGTTGATACCTGGCCGCGAGCATGGCGAATACGTGATGTTCTGCCGCGAGCGCAACCCTGAGCGCGAGCTGTGGGACGGCTTGCGGGCCGGCCAGGAGGGTGCGGTGCGCGATTTTGGCGCTGACGATGCGTTTCCCATCGCCGACATCGACGAGATCCTGCCGGGGCTGATCGAAGGCCGCGAACGCGTCTACAGCGCCATGGGCAGCAATCCCGAATTCGATCGCAGGTTGATGGACTGGATCAACGTGATTCGCTCCAAGGCCCGCCTCGGTGCACAGCCCCCGAACGAATTCGTTGCCCTGGATCACCTGCTGCACGACATGCGCCTGTATAAATCGGCGGCGGAAGTGAAAGTGATGCGCACGGCCGCCGAGATTTCTGCCAAGGCCCATGTGCGGGCGATGCAGGCTTGCCGCCCGGGCCTTCATGAGTACAGCCTTGAAGCCGAACTCGATTACGCCTTCCGCCAGGGCGGGGCAAAGATGCCGGCGTATGGGTCGATCGTCGCCGCAGGGCGCAATGGTTGCATCCTGCACTACCAGCAGAACGACGCGCCGCTCAAGGAGGGCGACCTGGTCCTGATCGACGCGGGCTGCGAAATCGATTGCTATGCCAGTGACATCACCCGCACGTTTCCCGTCAGTGGGCGGTTTTCATCCGAGCAGAAGGCTATCTATGAGCTTGTTCTGAGCGCCCAGGCAGCGGCGTTTGCCGAAATCGCCCCGGGCAAGCACTGGAACCATGCCCATGAAGCCACCGTGCGGGTGATCACCGAAGGGCTGGTTGAGCTGGGCCTGCTCAAGGGTGACGTGCAGTCGTTGATCGAGAGCGAGGCGTACCGGGCGTTCTACATGCACCGTGCCGGCCACTGGCTGGGCATGGATGTGCATGACGTGGGCGATTACAAGGTGGGCGGTGAGTGGCGGGTGCTCGAGCCAGGCATGGCCTTGACGGTCGAGCCCGGCATTTACATAGCAGCCGACAATGAAAGCGTGGCCAAGAAATGGCGCGGCATCGGCATTCGGATCGAGGATGATGTGGTGGTCACCAGGCAAGGCTGTGAAATCCTGACATCGGGCGTTCCCCGCACCGTCGCCGAGATCGAGGCGTTGATGCACGACGCGCGTCAGGCCAGCCTATGACCCAGGTGAATCTCGCTATCATCGGCGGCGGGCTGGTTGGGGCCAGCCTGGCGCTGACCCTGCAGGCAGGCGCCAAGGCGCGTGGTTGGAAAATCCTTCTCATCGAACCCTTTGCCCCCGGCGACAGCTTCCAGCCCAGCTACGATGCGCGGTCCTCGGCACTGTCGTTCGGGACCCGCCAGATCTACGATCGACTGGGCCTGTGGCCTGCCATCGAGCGGCGTGCTGAACCGATCGCACAGATTCACGTCTCGGACCGAGGACGCTTTGGTGCCACCCGCCTGGACGCGAGGGAGGAAGGTGTTCCGGCCCTGGGCTACGTGGTCGAGAATGCCTGGCTCGGGCAATGCCTCTGGCAGGGCCTGGACAGGGATGTGGTCAGCTGGCGCTGCCCGGCCGAAGTGACGTCGATGCAGGCTATAGAGGGCGGTTACCGCTTGCGCCTCAATGACGACACGCACATTGACTGCGACCTGGCGGTGCTGGCCGATGGTGGGCGCTCGGGGCTGCGTGAGCAACTGGGCATTCACGTCTGCCACACGCCTTATGAGCAGAGTGCATTGATCGCCAACATCACCCCCGGCGAGCCTCACCGCGGCCAGGCCTTCGAGCGCTTCACCGAAGCCGGTCCCATGGCCTTGCTGCCGTTACCGGAAAACCGCTGCGCGCTGGTCTGGACACGGCAGGGCATGGATGCGCAGCGCCTGGCCGACATGGATGAGCGCAATTTCCTGCGTGAATTGCAGGGCGTCTTCGGTTACCGCCTGGGGACCCTTCGCCAGGTAGGCGTGCGGCACCTGTACCCGCTGTCGCTGATCGAGGCGCAGGAGCAGATCCGCCCCCACCTGGTTGTGCTGGGCAACGCCGCACACAGCCTGCACCCCATCGCAGGCCAGGGGTTCAACCTGTCGCTGCGGGATGTGCAGTCCCTTGCCGAGGCGCTGCTTGCAGGGCCGCAGCGGCCAGGCGACCTTGCGACCTTGCGGGCTTACGGTAAGCGCCAGCGCCTGGATCAAACGCTCACCATCGGGTTTTCCGATCAGGTAACACGGTTGTTCGGCAGCGGCCAGCCTTTGCTCGCCGCGGGCCGTAACCTGGGTTTGCTGGGCCTGGACCTGCTTCCACCGGCCAAAAGCTGGTTCGCCCGCCAGGCCATGGGCCTGGGTACGCGTTCCGATGTACGGGGCAAGGCATGAGCAACCCGCGCAAACTGGCCCGGCGTGCGCGCGTTCTGCGCTGGATGCTGAACCTGTATCCGCCCTACTTGGGCGCCGGTATCCGTGTGCAGCACATCAGCCCTGACATGCGCAGCATCCGGGTGGCGATGAAACTCACCCGCTGGAACCGCAATTACGTGGGCACCCAGTTCGGTGGCAGCCTCTATGCCATGGTCGATCCGTTCTACATGCTCTTGCTCATCGAACGGCTGGGGCGCGACTACATCGTCTGGGACAAGGCCGCCAGCATCGATTTCATCACCCCTGGCAAGGGCCCGGTGTATGCCGAGTTCCATGTCGATGACGCGCTGCTGGACGACATCCGCCAGCAGACCGCCACCGGCAAGAAATGCCTGCCCCGTTTGCAGGTCGATATCCGCGACGGCGCAGGTGAACTGGTGGCGCGGGTCGATAAAACCCTATACGTGCGGCTCAAGCCGCAAGCGAGGCTGGCGTAAGGCATGGAAACACGCGCAGATGTTCTGATCGTAGGTGCCGGTATGGTCGGCAGCGCGCTGGCGCTCGCCTTGCGCCATAGCGGTTTGCAGGTGCTGCTGCTCGATGGCGGTCCCCTGGCCGTCAGGCCGTTCGACGCCCAGGGGCCGTTCGAGCCGCGGGTCAGCGCGTTGTCGGCCGCCAGCCAGCGTATTCTCGACCGCCTGGGGGCTTGGGAAGGCATCGCACGGCGGCGCGCGACGCCCTATTCGGATATGCAGGTATGGGATGGCAGCGGCACCGGGCAGATCCACTTTTCCGCCGCCAGCGTGCATGCGCAGGTGCTGGGCCATATCGTCGAGAACAAAGTGGTCCAGGATGCCTTGCTCGAGCGCCTGCACGACAGCGACATCGGCCTGTTGCCCAATGCGCGCATGGAACAGCTGCGCCATTCCGGCGAAGACTGGCTGATGACGCTGCACGACGGCCGGCAGCTGCGTGCGCCGCTGGTCGTCGCAGCCGACGGTGCTCATTCCGCGGTTCGCCGCCTGGCAGGTTGTGAAACGCGCGAGTGGGACTACTTGCACCATGCCATCGTCACCAGCGTGCGTTGCGCTCAGGATCACCAGGCCACCGCCTGGCAGCGTTTCACCGACGATGGTCCGCTCGCCTTCCTGCCATTGACCCGCGACGGCAAACAGGACTGGTGCTCGATCGTGTGGTCAACCACGCCGGCCGAGGCCGAGCGGCTGATGGCGCTGGATGAGCCAGCCTTCCTCAAGGCGCTGGAGCGTGCATTCGAAGGCCGCCTCGGGACGGTGCTGCAGGCTGACCCGCGGCTGTGCGTACCTCTGCGCCAGCGACATGCAAAACGCTACGTGGAACCCGGCCTTGCGCTGATCGGTGATGCGGCCCACACCATTCATCCGCTGGCAGGGCAGGGGGTGAACCTGGGGTTCCTTGACGCGGCGGTACTGGCCGAAGTCCTGGTGGATGCCTGCAAGCGCGGAGAAAGGCTGGCCGATGTCAAGGTGCTGAGCCGCTATGAGCGTCGTCGCATGCCGCACAACCTGGCGCTGATGGCAGCCATGGAAGGGTTCGAGCGGTTGTTCCAGGCCGACAAGTTGCCGCTGCGTTGGCTGCGCAACAGTGGCTTGAAGCTGGTTGAGCAGCTGCCAGAGGCCAAGGCTGTGTTCGTGCGACAGGCACTGGGCTTGAGTGGCGATTTGCCGGATTTGGCCAAGGTGTAAAGGCTGCTCTTGGCGCGTTGGCGAGAGCGGATGCGTGGCGGGCCCTGGCACATTGCAACATCCAGTAACGTCAATGGGGGTGAGCCTTCAAATGGGATTCACTACCATCTGCGCCTCTCTATTCGATCGAGGAGCGCCTTCCATGTTGCCACGCAAGTCCCTACTGGCCGCCCTGGCCCTGAGCGTTGTCGGTGGTACCGTGCAGGCCGCTGACGAGGTCGTGGTCTACTCCTCGCGTATCGATGAGCTGATCAAGCCGGTGTTCGACGCCTACACGGCCGAGACCGGCGTCAAGGTCAAGTTCATCACCGACAAGGAAGCTCCCCTGATGCAGCGCATCAAGGCCGAGGGCGAGCACGGTGTGGCGGATCTTCTGCTCACCGTCGATGCAGGCAATCTGTGGCAGGCAGAGCAGATGGGCATCCTGCAGCCGATCCGATCCGACATCATCGAGCGCAACATCCCGCCTCAGTACCGTGCCTCGTCCCACGACTGGACCGGCCTGAGCCTGAGGGCGCGTACCATCATCTACTCCACCGAACGGGTCAAGCCGTCGGAGCTCAGCACCTATGAAGCCCTGGCAGACAAGCAGTGGGAAGGTCGGCTGTGCCTGCGCACGGCGAAGAAGGTGTACAACCAGTCCCTGACCGCCACCCTGATCGAAAGCCACGGCGAAGCGAAGGCCGAGCAGATCGTCAAGGGTTGGGTCAACAACCTCTCCACCGACGTATTCTCGGATGACAACGCAGTGATCCAGGCCGTCGAGGCGGGTCAGTGCGACGTGGGTGTTGTGAATACCTACTACTACGGCCGGCTGCACAAGCAGAATCCTAACCTGCCGGTGAAGATTTTCTGGCCCAACCAGCAAGACCGTGGCGTGCACGTGAACCTCTCCGGCATCGGCCTGACCAAGCACGCGCCTCATCCTGAGGCCGCAACGAAACTGGTGGAATGGATGACCGGTGAACAGGCGCAGAAGTTGTTCGCCGACCTCAATCAGGAGTTCCCGGCCAACCCTCAGGTCAAGCCTTCGGACGAAGTCGCCGCGTGGGGCGACTTCGAGGCCGACAGCATTGCGGTGGAAGTGGCCGGCAAGCGACAGGCCCAAGCCATCCGCCTGATGGACCGTGCCGGCTGGAACTGAGCGCCACATCCCGCTCGAGAGGCCTGCAAAGGCCTCTTCGTGGGTCGAGCTGCGGCCCGTCATAGAGATCTAAAGTGCCCTACACCCACCGTCGTCGTTGGTACCTCCCCGTCACCCTGATCGCTGGCCTCGTGCTGCTGCCCCTGAGCGTGCTGCTGTTGTCGTGGCAGTCGATCGACCTGCAGATCTGGTCCCACCTGCTCGACACGCAGATGGGGCGCTTGCTGGGTAACACCGCCACCTTGGTGGTGGGGGTCGGTCTGGGCGTCTCCTTGCTCGGTGTCAGCCTGGCCTGGCTCACCAGCCTGTGCGAGTTTCCGGGCCGCCGCTGGCTGGATTGGGCGCTGATGTTGCCGTTCGCCATTCCGGCGTACGTCCTGGCCTTCGTCTTCGTAGGTTTGCTGGACTTCGCCGGCCCAGTGCAGAGTGCCCTGCGTGAGGCTTTCGGGCCCATGCGCCTGCCACGGGTGCGCTCCACCGGCGGCGTGATCACCGTGCTGGTGCTGGTCTTCTATCCCTATGTTTACCTGCTGGCACGCACAGCGTTCCTTGCCCAGGGCAAAGGGTTGATGGAGGCCGCCCGGGTATTGGGGCTCTCCCCCTGGCAGGCATTCTGGCGTGTGGCCCTACCCATGGCGCGGCCTGCCATTGGGGCGGGTATCGCCTTGGCCCTGATGGAAACCCTCGCTGACTTCGGCGCCGTGGCGGTCTTCAATTTCGACACGTTCACGACCGCCATCTACAAGACCTGGTATGGCTTCTTCAGCCTGTCCAGCGCTGCGCAATTGGCCAGTTTGCTGCTGCTGGCCGTCATGCTGGTGCTGTACGGTGAGCGCCGTGCGCGGGGCGCCAACCACAGCGCCAGTGAACGCCCCAGAGGCCAGGCGCTGTACCGACTGCAGGGTGGCAAGGCGCTGATGGCCAGCGGCTGGTGCCTGTTGGTCTTCGCCTGCGCATTTGTCATCCCATTGCTGCAACTGCTGGTGTGGTTCTGGCAGCGCGGGCGCCATGATCTGGATGATCGCTACATCGGCCTGGTGCTCCACACCCTGTACCTGGGCGGCGTTGCAGCGCTGGTGACGGTCTGCGTGGCGCTGCTGCTGGCCTTCGCCCGTCGCCAGGCACCTACACCGGGTATCCGCATCGGCGTAGGGCTTGCCAACATGGGCTATGCCTTGCCCGGCTCGGTACTGGCGGTGTCGATCATGCTGGCCTTCAGTTACCTGGACAGTCAGGTCGTCGCGCCGCTGTCCAGCTGGTTGGGAGGCGCTGGCAGGCCATTGCTGCTGGGCAGCCTTGCGGCGTTGCTGCTGGCCTATGTCATTCGCTTCATCGCCGTGGCATACGGCCCGCTGGAGAGCAGCCTGGATCGGATTCGTCCCTCGCTGCCGCAGGCATCACGCAGCCTGGGTGTGGGCGGGGTAGGGCTGTTCATCAAGGTGTACTTGCCGCTGCTGTTGCCAGGCGCACTGAGCGCGTCGTTGCTGGTGTTCGTCGATGTGCTGAAGGAAATGCCGGCAACCCTGCTGATGCGCCCATTTGGTTGGGATACGCTGGCGGTACGGGTGTTCGAGATGACCAGCGAGGGTGAATGGGCGCGGGCGTCGCTGCCAGCATTGACGCTGGTGGTGGTAGGGCTGCTGCCGGTCATTGGCCTGATCCGCCGCTCGGCGCGCAGGCCCGGCCATTCCTGCTAAGGGTGCCAGCGTGCGCCCTTGCCGCTACAATGCGCGGCACTCGCGCAGCAGGCAATCAAAACAACGCTGTTCACACAGCTGAAGGCCATGAGCCCTCCACTGCTGCCGCTTCGCCACGCCCGGAAGGAGAAACCCATGGGACAGCGCACGCTTTTGTACGACCTGCATCTGGCGCTTGGCGCCAAGACGGTCGATTTCGGTGGCTGGGACATGCCGCTGCATTATGGCTCGCAGGTCGATGAGCACCACCAGGTGCGCAGTGACTGTGGGGTCTTCGACGTTTCCCACATGACCGTCATTGATATTAAGGGCGATGCGGCCACGGCCTGGTTGCAGCGGTTGCTGGCTAACGATGTCGCCCGGCTCGATCAGGTTGGCAAGGCACTTTACAGCCCCATGTTGCATGAGCAGGGCGGGGTGATCGACGACTTGATCGCCTACCGCACGGCGACGGGTTACCGCCTGGTCACCAACGCAGCTACCCGAGCCCGGGTGCTCGCGTGGCTGGACCAGCAGCGTGACGGGCTTGCCGTCGACGTTCAGGTTCGTCCGGACCTCGCCATTCTTGCCGTTCAGGGCCCGAACGCGCGCGAGAAGGTAGCTGCTTTGGTCAGTGCCTCGCGGGCCGCGCTGATACGCACGCTACGCCCGTTCGAAGGCGTGATGGACGGGGAGTGGTTCATCGCGCGCACCGGCTACACCGGCGAAGATGGCTTGGAGATGATCTTTCCGGGTGACCAGGCCGTGACCTTTTTCAACGACCTGGTCGGCGCCGGTATTGCACCCAGCGGCTTGGGGGCTCGCGACACGTTACGGCTCGAAGCCGGCATGCACCTTTACGGGCAGGACATCGACGAGCAGCACACGCCGTTGTCGTGCAACCTGGGCTGGAGCATCGCCTGGGAGCCGGCGAGCCGAAACTTCATCGGGCGCGCGGCATTGTTGGCGGAAATCGAGCGGGGCGTACAGGAAAAGCTCGTGGGTTTGGTACTGGAAGAGCGCGGTGTACTGCGTGCCCACCAGGTGGTCCGTGTGGCGGGGATTGGCGAAGGGGAGATCACCAGTGGTAGTTTCTCACCTACGCTGAGCAAGTCCATTGCCCTGGCACGCGTCCCCATGGCCACGGGCGACCGGGCCGAAGTGGAAATTCGTGGCAAATGGTACCCGGTGCGCGTGGTCAGGCCGACTTTCGTGCGCCATGGCAAGATTCTGATCTGATCCATCATCAAACGGCGGGCGTACCGCTGAGCCAATCGAGGAATTCAAGACATGAGCAATATCCCCGCCGAACTTCGTTTTGCCGAAAGCCATGAATGGGCCCGCCTGGAAACCGACGGTACCGTCACGGTAGGCATCAGTGACCATGCCCAGCAAGCGCTGGGTGACGTGGTGTTCGTCGAGCTGGCCGAGGTGGGCAAGGTGTTCACCGCAGGCGACGCGGCCGGTGTCGTGGAGTCGGTCAAGGCCGCTTCCGACATCTATGCCCCGGTCAGTGGCGAAGTGATCGCCGTCAACGAGGCATTGGCTGACAGCCCTGAGCAACTGAACGAGCAGCCCTACGACGCATGGATCTTCAAGCTCAAGCCGAGCAGCCAGGCTGATCTGGATAAACTGCTGGATGCGGCTGGCTACAAGGCCGTGATCGGCGAGTAAGCCGTCCGGCCATCACTGGCATGAGCACTCGCAGCCAGGGGGTGAAGACCTCCCGGCGCGAGCTTGCCAGCGATGGGGCCGGCGCTGTATCGATCAGTCGACTACTGCATGCTCGGCCAGAATGGCATTGGCCAGTTCCATGTCGGACGCGTGAAGGCCTGGATGTTCCGCACGCACCTGCTTGATTGCCGACTCCAGGAATGGCCCACGGATAGCGCCTTCACTGGCTACGAAGCTGCCGGCATCATCCTGCGCCGCCATCACCAACTTGTGGTCGCGCGAGGTCAGGTAGGTCGAGCCGGTGGTTGCCCCGGAAGAGATCACATTACGCCAGAAGGAATCGGCCATGGCCGAACCCACGGGCAGCGCGAGCAGGGCTGCGGCAGCGATGGCAGTGTTGAGACGCATGATGAGACACCTCGAAGGTGAGCGTTGAAGATGTGCGGTTGGATGCTCGCGGGCCTGCCAAGTTCCGGGGCTTGCCGCTTCTGATCAGCTGCATGTACGCAGGACTTCTTCTGCCAGGGTTCGCCCACACGCAACCTTGGCTTCGCCGCAGCGGAGCAGGTCCACAAGACCATCTGCCTGGGCTTGGCGTCGCAATTGCGCAAGGTCTGTATCAGGGCCGATCAGAGCCCGCAGGTTGTCGCTAGGCTCGAGTAATTCGAACAAACCTGTACGCCCGTGAAAGCCCGTGCCGCGGCACGTTCTGCAGCTGGCTGCCTCGCGCCCCTGGCACTGGCTGCACACCGTACGCACGAGCCGCTGAGCCATCACCGCGATCAACGTCGCTTTGATCAGGTAGTCAGCCACACCCAGTTCTTGCAGGCGGATAATTGCGGCACAGGCGTCGTTGGTGTGCAGGGTAGACAGCACCAGGTGCCCGGTAAGGGCGGCCTGCACGGCCACCCGTGCGGTATCGGGGTCTCGTATTTCGCCAATCATGATGATGTCCGGGTCCTGGCGCAGCATGGCGCGCACGCCGTTGGCAAAGCCCAGGTCCAGTGGCGGCTGCACCTGAAACTGGTTGAACGCGGGTTCGAGCCGTTCGATGGGGTCCTCGATGGTGCACAGGTTCACCTGCGGGGTGGCCAACAGCTTGAGACTGGCGTACAGCGTGCTGGTCTTGCCTGAGCCTGTGGGCCCTGTGACCAGGATGATGCCCTGGCGCCGTTGCAGCAGGCCTTGCCAATGGCTCAATTGCTGCCCCTGAAGGCCGAGCCGATCAAAGCTCTCGTGCAACTGCTGCGGGTCGAACAGGCGCAAAACCAGCTTCTCACCAAAGGCAGTGGGCAGGGTCGACAACCGGAGCTCCACCTCGTTACCGTTTGGCAGGCGGCTTTGCAGTCGGCCATCCTGAGGCCTGCGTTTTTCCGCGACGTCCATGCGCCCAAGGTGCTTCAGGCGGCTGATCAGGGCCACCATGACTGCGCCGGGGAACACGTAGACGGTGTGCAACAGGCCATCGATGCGATAGCGCAAGTGCCCTTGGTCGCGGCGTGGCTCCAGATGGATGTCGCTGGCGCGCTGGTCGATCGCGTAGTGCAGCAGCCAGTCGACGATATGCACGATGTGCGCGTCATCCGCACTGGCCTGCAGGTGGCGTTTGCCCAGCTCCAGCCACTGCTCAAGCTCGCTAAAGCGGTTCGATTGCTGATGATGCGCGCCCTTCACCGACTGGGCCAGGCGCTGGAAGGGTTCACCGGCCTGACGCAGTTGCACAGGGCTTGCGAGCACCCGCCGTACGGTTCGTCCAAGGCTCAGGGCAAGATCGGCCTGCCAGCAGCACTGATAGGGCTGTGCGCTGGCCACGGTGACGCTCGCGGCGTCAGCCGCCACGATGAGAATGCCGTGGTTTTGCGCAAAGGCCGGCGACACCAGCTCAGCCACCTGCTGCAGGTCGATTTGCAGCGGATCGATACGCAGATAGGGCAGACCCGCCTTGGCAGCCAGCCATTGGCAAAGCCGATCCAGGTCCAGTATCTGCCCCGGGTGGAGGCGGTCGACAAGGTTGCAGGCGGCCACCTGCTCCAGCGGATGATCAGCGGGGTGATCGACGGCCTGCTCAAGGACACGCACGCTATCGCTGGCATGCAGGCGCTGATCGATAAGCAGGGCTTCGAGCACCCGGTGCAGGTCGAGTGCCAGGGTATCTGGGTTATGCATGAGGCGTCCGTGCCTGATCAAGAAGACCTGATCAAGGCTAGCTCAGCCTTCGCTCAAGCCGGATCGGAAGGGTTTCAGGGTTTTGCCTGAGGGTGACGCTTGCTCCGCGCCTCAATGCGTTGGCAGGCGCCGTTAGGCGTGCACTACTGACAGCTCCACACGGTGTTGCGGGGCCATGTGCACATCGGCCACACACACCATGTTGCGCAGTTTCTGAGCAATCACCTCGGCGCGATGCCAGCTCAATCCGCCAATGCCGATGTCGATGGTCAACCAGTCATCCTGTTGAGTGACCTGCATGCTGTGCGGTGTGAGCATTTGCAAGGCGAACTGATTGAGTATCCGGCACAAGCTGTCGGGCTCGGCTTCGGCCTGCAAGCGATACAGCACGGTGGTGTGGGCATTGTTGTTGGCCCATACATCGGCACGCGGCAGTGAGTTCATGCGTTATCCTCGTTGAATGCAGAAATTTTTGCATGCCTAGGCCGGAATTTTTTCGCTAAGATTCGACCTAATGAGTCTTTTTTTGCATAGCTATTATCGATGCGGGTCGATCTGGAGAATTGTTCATGCACAGCGCATTGGATGCTTACGACCGTCGTATCCTTGAGTTGCTACAAGAAGACGCTTCGCTGTCCAGCGCCCAGATCGCCGAACGCATTGGCTTGTCCCAATCGCCGTGCTGGCGACGGATTCAACGGCTCAAAGAGGAGGGGGTGATTCGCGGGCAGGTCACCTTGCTGGACCGCAAGAAGATCGGGCTGAACACCCAAATATTCGCCGAAGTAAAATTGAATGCCCACGGCCGTTCGAACTTCACCGAGTTCACGGAGGCGATTCGCGGGTTTTCGGAAGTACTGGAGTGCTACGTGTTGATGGGCTCGGTGGACTTCCTGCTGCGTATCGTCACCCCGGACATCGAGGCGTACGAGCGGTTCTTCTTCGAAAAGCTCTCGAACGTGCCCGGCATTCAGGAGGTGAACTCGATCGTGGCCCTCTCAGAGATCAAGTCCACCACCAGCCTGCCGCTATCGGGCTGAGGGCATCACGCTTTGAGCAGATGTTTCCAACCACGGCTCTGATCGACGGCACGTGCCTGCTCGATGCGGGCTTCGAGTACCTCATCGCTGATCGGTTGCTCAGCCAGTTCGTGCAACTTCTTCATGTCGCCGTACAGGCGGTCCATTTGTGGTGCGTCCAGCACATGGCGGGCATGGTGCAGCCAGGCCATCAATTGCTCGATGCGCGGCAGTTGCTCTGCCAGGTCCTCGGGGCGCTGGGTGTACAGCGACAACTTCAGGGCGCGGCCTTCCTCGGCAATCAGGTGTGCAAGCCAGCTTGCCAGAAGCGCCTTGCCCTGGCGCTCGCCACGGCCCTTGCGTTCGGCAGTCCAGGCACGCGACAACAGCCAACGTGAGGTTTCCAGGGAGAACTGGCCCCAGCGAGGATCATCCAGCTCTTCTGCGAACTGCTCGGGCGCGGCGCGGCGGATGTCTTCGTCATCGTTGCCGGCTTGCACCAGTGGACGCCAGTCTTCGAGCAGGGCATCCAGGCGCGCGCGCAGGTCACGGGTAGCCGCGCGGGGGGCGGCCTGGCCCAGGCTGGCGGTGATTGCGCGCAGCTCGATGATATTCTGCACCCAGTCCTGCAGCGACCGCCAGTGGCCGCTGTGGCGGTATTGCTCGGCCAGGCGCTGGCTGTTGCCCAGCAGTTGCCAGGCCAACGCAGCATAGGCGTCGTCCAAGGCCATGTCCGCTTCGAGGTCGGCGACGCTCAGATCCAGCTCGAAACGCTCTGGCTCCAGCAGACGATAGCCGCGCTCGGCCTTGCTGATATCGCAGGGCATCAGCGCAACGCTTGTGGTCAGCTCGGCAGCCAGTTCCAGCAGCGCCGCCGGCTCACCTTCACGCAGCTCCAGTTCCAACTCGCATATCGCTTCCTTGCGCTTGCCGGCAATTACGAAGCCTTGGTCCAGCGCAGCCTCGATCACCACCTTGGCCTTGCCACGGCCCCAAGCGATTTCGGCATATTCGCGGGTGAAATCGGTGGTGAACAACGGTTTGATGGTCTTCTTGTCCAGGTCGGCCAGTTGCGCCGGCCAGCAGCTGTCATCCAGCTTCTTGAGGTCCAGCTTGACCTTGTCCAGTTGCCATTCGTGCTCGTTGCGCTCGGACAGGCCAGCCACACTGGTTCCGCGGCACTTGAGGGTCTGGATGACGGTATCGCCGTCACGGCGCAGGCGCAGGGCAACGCGTGCCTCGGCCAGCGCGCGCTCAGGCGTGTCGAAATACTGGTTCAGCAGTTCGCGGGTCTGCCAGCCAGACTTGTTGCGCTTTTTCAGCAGCGGGTGCTCGCGCAAGGCGGCGAGGGTCTCGGGGCTGGCGCGCAGCTTGAGTTCGGTTTCTTTGGGCATCACAGGCTCGAAAGGGGGCGTGGTCGATGCAGAGTCTACAGCAGTAGGCCGTCAACGGTTTATTCCAGACGGCGGATGGTCCTATGATGGGCAATGCTTCCGAGGAGTAAACGCATGCCGTTGCCGACGCTGAAAGACCAATTTGCCGCCTTGATCGCCGCGCCTTCGGTCAGTTGCACCCAGGCCTCGCTTGACCAGTCCAACCGTCAGGTCATCGACCTGTTGGCTACTTGGCTGGGCGATCTGGGCTTCACCTGCGACATTCAGCAGGTGACCCCCGGCAAGTTCAACCTGCTGGCCAGCCGCGGCAGCGGCCCGGGCGGCCTGGTGCTGGCCGGCCACAGCGACACCGTGCCCTATGACGAGCAGCTCTGGAGCAGCGACCCTTTGAAGCTGACCGAAGTCGAGGGTCGCTGGGTGGGGCTTGGTAGTTGCGACATGAAGGGCTTTTTCGCATTGGTGATCGAAGCCGTCATTCCGTTGCTGCAGCACGACTTCAAGCAGCCGCTGCTGATTCTGGCCACCTGCGACGAGGAAAGCTCGATGTCTGGCGCCCGTGCCCTGGCCGATGCTGGCCAGCCCCTGGGTCGCGCGGCGATCATCGGCGAGCCGACCGGGCTGCGGCCGATCCGCATGCACAAGGGCATTCTCATGGATCGTATCGACATCCTGGGGCGCAGTGGTCATTCCTCGGACCCAAGCCTGGGCCGTAGCGCCATGGACGCCATGCATGCGGTCATGGGCGAACTGATGGGCCTGCGCCAGCAATGGCAGAAGGCCTATAACAACCCGCAGTTCACGGTGCCGGCACCCACCATGAACTTCGGTTGCATTCACGGTGGCGACAACCCCAACCGGATCTGCGGTCAGTGCGCCCTGGAGTTCGACCTGCGCCCATTGCCGGGCATGGACGTGGAGCAGTTGCGCGCTGCCATCCGTGCAAAACTGGTTCCGGTGGCCGAGCGCCATGACGTGCGTATCGACTACGCGCCGCTGTTCCCCGAAGTGCCGCCGTTCGAACAGGCGGCCGACAGTGAACTCGTCCAGGTGGCAGAACGGCTCACCGGCCACCGTGCCGAAGCGGTGGCATTCGGCACCGAAGCACCTTATCTTCAGCAGCTTGGCTGCCAGACCATCGTGCTCGGCCCTGGTGACATCGCCTGCGCACACCAGCCTGGCGAATACCTGGACATGTCACGTATCGAGCCGACCGTGCGTCTATTGCGTGACTTGATCGGGCACTATTGTCTGCATTAAACGTCCACCCCATTTATTCGTTTCTGCCTAGA
The DNA here is from genome assembly GCF_006351945.1 of Pseudomonas sp. SWI7. Taxonomy (NCBI): domain Bacteria; kingdom Pseudomonadati; phylum Pseudomonadota; class Gammaproteobacteria; order Pseudomonadales; family Pseudomonadaceae; genus Pseudomonas; species Pseudomonas sp. SWI7. The sequence continues at coordinate 4,007,420 of NZ_CP040930.1, forward strand.
GGAGACCGCGCGTGACCGCAAGCCTGTTCCGACGATGATCCTGAACGCCCCTGTAACGCCGTTCTCCGTCCACTTATCCACAGGCCCTGTCATGCACGATTACGTCAACTGGCTACGCCACGCTTCTCCTTACATCAACGCCCACCGCGACTGCACCTTCGTGGTGATGCTTCCCGGCGATGGGGTCGAACACCCTAACTTCGGCAACATCGTCCACGACCTGGTGCTGCTGCACAGCCTTGGGGTACGCCTGGTCCTGGTGCACGGCTCTCGTCCGCAGATCGAGAGCCGCCTGGCTGAACGTGGCCTGGCAGCGCATTACCACCACGGCCTGCGTATCACCGATGCCGCTACCCTGGATTGCGTCATCGACGCGGTCGGCGCGTTGCGCCTGGCCATCGAAGCGCGGTTGTCGATGGACATCGCCGCCTCGCCCATGCAGGGCTCGCGCCTGCGGGTGGCCTCCGGCAACCTGGTCACCGCGCGGCCGATCGGCGTGCTCGAAGGCGTGGATTTTCATCACACCGGCGAAGTGCGTCGGGTAGACCGCAAGGGCATCAGCCGCCTGCTCGACGAACGCTCCATCGTGTTGCTCTCGCCGCTGGGCTATTCGCCAACCGGCGAGATCTTCAACCTCGCCTGCGAAGACGTGGCCACCCGTGCGGCCATCGAACTGGGTGCAGAGAAGTTGGTGTTGTTCGGTGCAGCACCTGGTCTGTTGGATGAGCATGGCCGCCTGGTGCGCGAACTGCGCCCCCAACAGGTTGCGCCGCACTTGCAGCGCCTGGGCAGTGATTACCAGGCCGAGCTGCTCGATGCCGCTGCCGAGGCGTGCAAAGGCGGCGTGGCACGCAGTCACATCGTCAGCTATGCCGAGGACGGCGCGCTGCTGACCGAACTGTTCACCCGGGGCGGTGGCGGTACGCTGGTGTCCCAGGAGCAGTTCGAGATCGTGCGAGAGGCCACCATCGAAGACGTCGGCGGCCTGCTCGACCTGATCAGCCCGCTGGAAGAACAGGGCATCCTGGTGCGCCGTTCACGGGAAGTGCTGGAGCGGGAAATCGAGCAGTTCAGTGTGGTGGAGCGCGAAGGCATGATCATCGCGTGCGCAGCGCTGTATCCGATTGCAGAGTCCGATGCTGGCGAGCTGGCATGCCTGGCGGTGAATCCGGAATACCGCCATGGCGGGCGCGGGGACGAGCTGCTGGCGCGTATCGAAAGCCGGGCACGGGAGATGGGGTTGAGCACCCTGTTCGTGCTCACTACACGCACGGCGCACTGGTTCCGCGAACGCGGCTTCTCGCCCAGTGGTGTCGAGCGGCTGCCGGCGGCACGGGCTTCGCTGTACAACTTCCAGCGCAATTCGAAAATCTTCGAAAAGCCGTTGGGGTGAGGCGTTCTGCGCCTGTGCGCCTGAAATGAAAACGCCGCCTTCAAGGGCGGCGTTCTGGTTTACACGGTGTGCAGATACCAGTTGTACTCGAGGTCGGATATCGAATGTTCGAACTCCTCCAGCTCGCTTTCCTTGCACGCGACGAAGATGTCGATGTACTTCGGATCGATGTACTTGTTCAGGATTTCGCTGTCATCCAACTCGCGCAGCGCATCACGCAGGTTGTTCGGCAGGCTCTGTTCCAGCTGCTCGTACGAGTTGCCTTCGATAGGCTCGCCCGGCTCGACCTTGTTGGTCAGGCCATGGTGAACGCCTGCCAACACGGCCGCCATCATCAGGTACGGGTTGGCGTCAGCACCCGCCACGCGGTGCTCCAGGCGCACGGCATCCGGGGATCCGGTCGGTACGCGCAACGCCACGGTGCGGTTGTCCAGGCCCCAGCTTGGCGCATTGGGCACATAGAACTGCGCGCCAAAGCGGCGATAGGAGTTGACGTTCGGGCACAGGAACGCCATGGACGCGGGCAGGGTCTCGAGCACACCGCCGACAGCATGACGTAGCGCGGCGTTCTGCTCGGGATCCTCGCTGGTGAAGATGTTGTTGCCATCTTTGTCCAGCACGGAAATGTGTACATGCAGACCATTGCCTGCCTGCCCTGGGTAGGGCTTGGCCATGAAGGTGGTGTCCATTTCATGGTCGTAGGCGATGTTCTTGATCAGGCGCTTGAGCAGCACGGCGTAGTCGCACGCCTTGAGCGGGTCCGGCACATGGTGCAGGTTGACTTCGAACTGAGCCGGGGCGCTTTCCTTGACGATGGCGTCGGCAGGGATGCCCTGTTCCTTGGCCCCTTCGAGGATGTCCTGCAGGCAGTCGGCATACTCGTCCAGGTCATCGATCAGGTAGACCTGGGTCGATTGCGGACGCTTGCCGGAAATGGGCGAGCGCGGCGGCTGTGGGCGGCCGTTCACGTTCTCCTGGTCAATCAGGTAGAACTCCAGCTCGAAGGCGGCGCAGATGGTCAGGCCCATGTCGTCGAACTTGCTCACCACCTGGCGCAGTACTTCACGCGGGTCGGCGAAGAAAGGTTCGCCCTCGAGCTCGTGCATGGTCATCAGCAACTGGGCAGTCGGGCGCTTTTGCCACGGCTCGTTGGAGAGGGTGTCGGGGATCGGATAGCAGATGCGGTCTGCATCGCCGATGTCCAGGCCCAGCCCGGTGCTTTCGACGGTGGAGCCATTGATATCCAGTGCAAACAGGGAGGCCGGCAGGTTGATGCCTTTCTCGTAAACCTTGTGGAGGCTGGTGCGCTCTATGCGCTTGCCACGCACCACACCATTCATATCTGCAATCAGAAGGTCAACGTAGAGAACCTCAGGATGTTCCTTAAGGAACGCGTTCGCTTCGTTAAGCTGAACGGCACGCGGGGGTACCGACATGATGCAACACCTTTGTTGTTAAAAATATCAATCAAGGGGGGCTTGCAGGACCAGTCAATCGAAAAGCCATACTGATGTCAAGCCAACCCCATGATGCCCTGAAATGGCACGTCTACGGCAGATTTGCTGCATATCGGGGCACGGCATTATCCGCTATTTCTCTGGAAAAGCGCTATCGCGAGCACTGCGTCGTTTATTTTTTACGCAGGTGTTGTGTAAAAAAATGAACGGCGCTAAGCTCCGATTCAACCCAAAACAGAATAATACGAGGGTCTCATGGTCCGCCTGCCGCGACCTGGAAGCGCTGCCAATGCAGTGCAATCAGGCTGTTCAGTCACGTTAGCCTGGCCTGCCAATCCCATGGCGGCAGTGCTCGCAATAATTGACGTCTGGCATGCTCGGCCCCGCCTTCATGGCACCTCATCTCCACGCTTCGCTTCTTTCTGCCATTACGAATCGCTTAGGACACACGTCATTTCAGTGTATCCACCGTCCGCCTGCGCGGGGGTTTTGCTTTAGCCATCCACTGCATCCAGAATCAAGTCGCGGACCACCTTACCTCCTGAGGTATTTATGAGTAACAACCTCGACCAGCTCACCGATTGGTTGAAAGAGCACAAGATCACCGAAGTCGAATGCCTGATCAGCGACTTGACCGGCATCACGCGCGGCAAGATTTCGCCTACCAACAAGTTCATCGCCGAGAAAGGCATGCGCCTGCCCGAGAGCGTGTTGCTGCAGACCGTGACCGGCGACTATGTCGACGACGACATCTATTACGAGCTGCTGGACCCTGCAGACATCGACATGATCTGCCGGCCCGATGAGAATGCCGTGTTCCTGGTGCCATGGGCCATCGAGCCGACCGCGCAGGTCATCCACGATACCTATGACAAAAAGGGCAACCCCGTAGAGCTGTCGCCGCGCAACGTGCTCAAGAAGGTGCTCAAGCTTTACGCCGACAAGGGCTGGCAGCCCATCGTCGCGCCCGAGATGGAGTTCTACCTGACCAAACGCAGCGAAGACCCTGACTTCCCGCTGCAACCGCCAGTGGGCCGTTCGGGCCGGCCTGAAACCGGGCGCCAGTCCTTCTCCATCGAAGCTGCGAACGAATTCGACCCGCTGTTCGAGGATGTCTATGACTGGTGCGAATTGCAGCAGTTGGACCTCGACACGCTGATCCACGAAGACGGCACGGCGCAGATGGAAATCAACTTCCGTCACGGCGATGCCCTGCACCTGGCCGACCAGATCCTGGTGTTCAAGCGCACCATGCGTGAGGCGGCGCTCAAGCACAACGTGGCAGCCACCTTCATGGCCAAGCCCATGACCGGCGAGCCTGGCAGTGCGATGCACCTGCACCAGAGCGTGGTCGATGTGACCACCGGGAAGAACATCTTCAGCAATGAAGACGGCAGCATGAGCACGCTGTTCCTGAACCACATCGGCGGTTTGCAGAAATTCATTCCCGAAGCGTTGCCGCTGTTTGCGCCCAACGTGAACTCGTTCCGCCGCTTCCTGCCGGATACCTCGGCGCCAGTGAACGTCGAGTGGGGCGAGGAAAACCGTACGGTAGGCCTGCGCGTCCCGGACGCTGGCCCGCAAAGCCGCCGGGTGGAAAACCGCCTGCCGGGTGCGGATGCCAATCCGTATCTGGCCATCGCCGCGAGCCTGCTGTGTGGTTACATCGGCATGGTCGAAGGTATCGAGGCCAGCGCACCGGTCCAGGGCCGGGGTTACGAGCGTCGCAACCTGCGCCTGCCGCTGACCATCGAAGACGCCCTGGAACGCATGGAAATCAGCCGCGCCCTGGAGCAATACCTGGGCAAGAAATTCATCGCCGGTTACGTGGCCACCAAGCGTGCCGAGCACGAGAACTTCAAGCGCGTCATCAGTTCCTGGGAGCGTGAATTCCTGCTGTTCGCAGTTTGATCAACCTCGGCCCCGCAGACGCGCGGCCGTCCGTCAACGGAGAACCACATGAGCCTGAACAACCCGCAAACCCGTGAATGGCAAGCCCTCAGTGGCGAGCATCACCTCGCGCCTTTCAGCGACTACAAGCAGCTGAAGGACAAGGGGCCGCGCATCATCACCAAGGCGCAAGGCGTGCATTTGTGGGACAGCGAGGGGCACAAGATTCTCGACGGCATGGCTGGCCTGTGGTGCGTGGCCGTGGGGTATGGGCGGGAGGAGCTGGTTCAGGCGGCAGAGCGGCAGATGCGTGAGCTGCCCTACTACAACCTGTTCTTCCAGACCGCCCATCCTCCGGCGCTGGAGTTGGCCAAGGCGATCACCCAAGTGGCGCCCGAGGGCATGAGCCATGTGTTCTTCACCAGTTCAGGCTCCGAGGGCAACGACACCGTGCTGCGCATGGTTCGCCATTACTGGGCACTCAAGGGCAAGCCGAGCAAGCAGACCCTGATCGGTCGGGTCAACGGCTATCACGGCTCCACCGTGGCCGGTGCCAGCCTGGGCGGCATGAGTGGCATGCACGAGCAAGGCGGCTTGCCCATCCCGGGCGTGGTGCATATCCCTCAGCCGTACTGGTATGGCGAGGGCGGTGACATGACACCGGAGGCGTTCGGGGTCTGGGCTGCGGAGCAACTGGAAAAGAAAATTCTCGAAGTCGGCGAGGACAACGTCGCCGCGTTCATCGCCGAGCCTATCCAGGGCGCCGGTGGCGTGATCATCCCGCCAGACACCTACTGGCCGAAGATCAAGGAAATCCTGGCCCGGTACGACATCCTCTTTGTGGCTGACGAAGTCATTTGCGGTTTCGGGCGAACAGGGCAGTGGTTCGGCTCGGATTTCTATGACCTCAAGCCCGACCTGATGACCATCGCCAAGGGCCTTACCTCCGGTTACATCCCCATGGGCGGTGTGATCGTGCGTGACAAGGTTGCCAAGGTGCTTAGCGAAGGCGGGGATTTCAATCACGGCTTCACCTATTCCGGGCATCCGGTGGCTGCCGCGGTAGGCCTGGAAAACCTGCGCATCCTGCGCGACGAACAGATCGTCGAGAAAGCGCGCACCGAAGCGGCACCGTATTTGCAAAAGCGTTTGCGTGAGTTGCAGGACCACCCGCTGGTGGGCGAGGTGCGCGGTGTTGGCCTGCTCGGCGCGATCGAGCTGGTGAAGGACAAGGCGACACGCAGCCGTTTCGAGGGCAAAGGTGCTGGCATGATATGCCGTAATTTCTGCTTCGACAATGGCCTGATCATGCGGGCCGTCGGCGACACGATGATCATCGCGCCACCTCTGGTCATCAGCCCGGCGCAGATCGACGAGCTGGTGGAAAAGGCACGCAAATGCCTGGACCTGACACTCGAGGCGATTCGCTGACAGCTAGCGATGTGACATTAAGTCGTTACAAGGGCCAGGTTTCCTTGAAACCGGGCCTTGTAACTTGCCAGACTAGCGGCTGCTTCAGTCGCCCACACGCGTGTACTGCGGGACCCGGCTTCTGAACGGATGGCTAATCGAACACTCTGGAGCATGACGCATGAAGAATATGGGCAAGACGTTGTTGGCCGCTGCGCTGATGGGCGCAGTGGTCGGGGCTGTACAGGCTGAAGACAAGGTACTGAACGTCTACAACTGGTCGGACTACATTGCTCCGGACACCATCGCCAAGTTCGAGAAAGAGTCGGGCATCAAGGTCAAGTACGACGTGTTCGACAGCAACGAAACCCTGGAGGCCAAGTTGCTGGCCGGTAAGTCGGGCTATGACATCGTGGTGCCTTCCAACAACTTCCTGGCCAAGCAGATCAAGGCGGGCGTCTACCAGGAACTCGATCGCACCCAGCTGCCCAACTGGAAGAACCTCGACGAGGATCTGCTCAAGGCCGTGGGCGATGCCAGCGACCCGGAAAACAAGCATGCCTTCCCCTACATGTGGGGCTCGATCGGCATCGGCTACAACCCCGAGAAGGTCAAGGCAGCGCTGGGCGTGGACAAGATCGATTCCTGGGACGTGGTCTTCAAGCCAGAGAACATCGCCAAGCTCAAGAGCTGTGGCGTGAGCTTCCTTGATGCCCCAACCGAAATGCTGCCAGCGGCCCTGCATTACCTGGGCCTGCCGACCAACAGCACCAAGAAGGAAGACCTCAAGGCTGCCGAAGACCTGTTCCTCAAGATCCGTCCGTCGATCACCTATTTCCACTCCTCCAAGTACATTGGCGACCTGGCCAACGGCAACATCTGCCTGGCTGTCGGCTACTCGGGTGACCTGGAGCAGTCCAAGACCCGCGCCCACGAAGCGGGGGACAAGGTCAAGCTGGACTACGTGATCCCGAAAGAAGGCGCCGGCACCTTCTATGACATGGTTGCCATGCCCAAGGATGCCGAGCACAAGGAAGCGGCCTACAAGTTCATGGACTTCCTGATGCAGCCGCAAGTCATGGCCGAAATCACCAATGCCGTGCGCTTCCCCAACGGCAACAAGGCCGCGACCGCCTTTGTGGACAAGGACATCACCAGCGACCCAAGCATCTATCCGTCCGCTGAAGTGAAAAAGAATCTGTACGCCATTGCCGCCCCTGAAGCAGCAGTGCAACGGGTAATTACCCGCAGCTGGACCAAGATCAAATCGGGCAAATAAGCCTGATGTAGCATTTTCGGACCGGGTATTCCCGGTCCGAAACCAGTGAAAGGCAATTGAGCATTGCGGCATCGAAGCTGCGAAGGTAAGTTGCGCGCCGGTTTTGCGTGTGCGGCAGCATTGTCGCTATCCAGACACTGATTGTGAGGACCACCCACTTGTCCAATTCTGTATTACGCAAGGCCGTGATGGCTGCAGCGAGCCTGACGCTGGCATGCAGCGTCCAAGCGGCGCCTACGGTGCATTTCTACAACTGGTCCGACTATATCGGCCCCGACACGCTCGCAGGCTTCGAGAAAGCCACGGGCATCAAGCCGGTGCAGGATGTCTTCGATTCCAACGAAACCCTGGAAGGCAAGCTGCTGGCCGGCAGGACCGGCTACGACGTGGTCGTGCCCTCCAACCATTTTCTGGGCAAGCAAATCAAGGCGGGCGCTTTCCAAAAGCTCGACAAGGCACTGCTGCCCAATTACGCGAACCTTGAACCTGCGTTGATGAAGCGCCTGGAGAAGAACGACCCGGGTAACCTGTATGCCGTGCCTTACCTGTGGGGCACCAATGGCATCGGGTACAACGTCGACAAGGTCAAAGAGGCGCTTGGCGTCGATACCATCGACTCCTGGGCGGTGCTGTTCGAACCCGAGAACATGAAGAAGCTGTCCAAGTGCGGCGTGGCCTTCCTCGACTCGGCGGACGAAATGCTTCCGGCCGTCCTCAACTACATGGGCCTGGATCCCAACAGCACCAACCCCAAGGATTACGCCAAGGCCGAGCAGAAGCTGCTGGCGGTACGCCCCTACGTGACGTATTTCCATTCGTCCAAGTACATCACCGATCTTGCCAACGGCAACATCTGTGTCGCGGCAGGTTTCTCGGGTGATGTGTTCCAGGCCAAGGCCCGCGCCGAAGAGGCGAAGAAGGGTGTGAACCTGGCTTATGCCATTCCCAAAGAAGGCGGCAACCTCTGGTTCGACGTGCTGGCGATTCCCAAGGACGCCAAAAACGTGGAGCAGGCGCATGCCTTGATCAACTATTTGCTGAAACCTGAGGTTATCGCCCAGGTCAGTGATTACGTCGGTTATGCCAACCCTAACTCGAAGGCTGGCGACCTGATGGACCAGGCCGTGAGGACTGACGCTGCGGTTTATCCACCGCAGGATGTGCTGGACAAGATGTTCGTGAACTCAGAGCTGCCGCCCAAAGTGCAGCGCCTGATGACCCGCAGCTGGACCAAGGTCAAGTCGGGCAAGTAATCCACCTCACCCGCGCGGCCTGCCTGGCAGGCCGCGCGGGCACAAAAAACTTGTTGGGAGTTTCACTCATGGCAGTTGCCTCCGGCGCCTATAAGAAAGCCCTCGAGGGTGGCCAGCAACCCAAGCAGGTGCTGGTCAAGATCGACCGGGTCACGAAAAAATTCGACGAAACGGTAGCGGTGGACGATGTGTCCCTGGAAATCCGCAAGGGCGAAATCTTCGCCTTGCTTGGGGGTTCCGGCTCCGGTAAGTCGACCTTGCTGCGCATGCTGGCAGGCTTCGAACGCCCCACCGAAGGACGCATCTTCCTGGACGGCGTGGACATTACCGACATGCCGCCCTACGAGCGGCCGATCAACATGATGTTCCAGTCCTACGCCCTGTTCCCGCACATGACCGTGGCGCAGAACATCGCCTTCGGCCTGCAGCAGGACCGCTTGCCCAAGGCCGAGGTCGACGCCCGCGTGGCCGAGATGCTCAAGCTGGTGCACATGACTCAGTACGCCAAACGCAAGCCGCACCAGCTCTCCGGTGGCCAGCGCCAGCGCGTGGCCTTGGCTCGTTCCCTGGCCAAGCGGCCTAAGCTGTTGCTGCTGGACGAGCCGATGGGTGCCCTGGACAAGAAGCTGCGTTCGCAGATGCAGCTGGAGCTGGTGGAAATCATCGAGCGCGTCGGCGTGACCTGCGTGATGGTGACCCACGACCAGGAAGAAGCCATGACCATGGCCCAGCGCATTGCCATCATGCACCTGGGCTGGATCGCTCAGATCGGCTCGCCGGTAGACATTTACGAAACCCCGACCAGCCGCCTGGTCTGCGAATTCATCGGCAACGTCAACCTGTTCGATGCCGAGGTGATCGACGATGCCGAAGGCCACGCCCTGATCGCCTCGCCTGAACTTGAGCGCAAGATCTACGTCGGGCACGGTGTCTCCACCTCCGTGGAGGACAAGCACATCACCTATGCACTGCGCCCGGAAAAGATGCTGGTCACCACTGTCCAGCCTGATTTCCAGTACAACTGGTCGCGCGGCAAGATCCATGACATCGCCTACCTGGGCGGGCATTCGGTATTCTACGTGAAGCTACCCAGTGGCAAGGTGGTGCAGTCGTTCGTCGCCAACGCCGAACGCCAAGGCGCGCGCCCTACGTGGGACGATGAAGTCTTCGTATGGTGGGAAGACGACAGCGGCGTGGTACTGCGGTCATGAAGCTGCGCAAGCTCAAGCGAGCGTTCCGGCGCATCACCCCTGAAGGGCGGCACCTGGTGATCGGTGTTCCTTTCGTGTGGCTGTTCCTGTTCTTCATGCTGCCGTTCTTCATCGTCCTGAAGATCAGCTTCGCCGAAGCCGACGTGGCGATCCCGCCGTACACCGAGATCTACAGCTACGTCGAGGACAAGATCCAGTTGGTGCTCAACCTGGCCAACTACGGTTTGCTGACCGAGGACGAACTGTATATCTCGGCCTACCTCGGTTCGCTGAAGATGGCGTTCATCAGCACGCTGCTCTGCCTGCTGATCGGCTACCCGATGGCCTATGCCATCGCCAACGCCAAGAAGGAAACCCAGACCGTCCTGCTGCTGCTGATCATGATGCCGACCTGGACCGCGATCCTGATCCGCGTGTATGCCTGGATGGGCATTCTGAGCAACAACGGTTTGCTCAATGGCTTTTTGATGTGGACCGGGCTGATCGACCAGCCGCTGCAGATACTCAACACCAACCTGGCGGTGTACATCGGCGTGGTCTATTCCTACCTGCCGTTCATGATCCTGCCCTTGTTCGCCAACCTGGTGAAGCATGACCCAAGCCTGCTCGAAGCGGCATCCGACCTGGGGTCGAGCACCTTCAACAGCTTCTGGAAAATCACCGTGCCGCTGTCAAAAAACGGCATCATCGCCGGTTGCATGCTGGTGTTCATCCCCGTGGTGGGCGAGTTCGTGATCCCCGAACTGCTCGGCGGACCGGAAACCCTGATGATCGGTAAAGTGTTGTGGCAGGAATTCTTCAACAACCGTGACTGGCCGGTGGCCTCGGCGCTTGCGGTGGTGATGCTGGCGATCCTGATCGTGCCCATTTTGCTGTTCAACCGCAGCCAGGCCAAGGAAATGGAGGGCAGGGCATGAAGCGCTTCGGTTTTTCCAAGCTGATGCTGGTGTTCGGCTTGCTGTTCATCTACTTGCCGATGGTGATTCTGGTCATCTACTCGTTCAACGCCTCCAAGTTGGTGACGGTGTGGGGCGGGTGGTCGGTCAAATGGTATGTCGGCTTGCTGGACAACACTCAGCTGATCGGTTCGGTGATGCGCTCGCTGGAAATCGCTTGCTACACGGCGGTAGCGGCTGTCGCGTTGGGCACCATGGCGGCTTTCGTACTCACCAGGGTCACCCGGTTCCGCGGGCGTACCTTGTTCGGTGGCTTGGTCACCGCACCGTTGGTCATGCCTGAAGTCATCACGGGTCTGTCGCTGCTGCTGCTGTTCGTGGCCATGGCGCAATTGATCGGTTGGCCGCAGGAGCGTGGCGTTGTCACCATCTGGATTGCCCACACCACCTTCTGCGCGGCCTATGTGGCCGTCGTCGTGTCGGCCCGGCTGCGTGAGCTGGACCTGTCGATCGAAGAGGCGGCCATGGACCTGGGGGCCAAGCCTTGGAAGGTGTTCTTCCTGATCACCATCCCCATGATTGCGCCTTCGCTGGCGGCAGGTGGCATGATGTCGTTCGCCTTGTCGCTCGATGACCTGGTATTGGCCAGCTTCGTGTCCGGGCCAGGCTCGACCACGTTGCCGATGGAAGTGTTCTCGGCGGTACGCCTGGGCGTGAAACCTGAGATCAACGCCGTGGCCAGCCTGATTCTGCTGTCCGTCTCGTTGGTGACATTCTTCGTCTGGTACTTCAGTCGCCGTGCCGAAGAGCGTCGCCGCAAGGCCATACAGCAGGCGATTGAAGAAGGTGCGGCGGCCAATGCGTCGCAGCCTCAGGTACGGCGCCCGGCGCCGGTAGCGCCGATCTGATCGAGGTATGGCTGCTCGTTACGCTTTTGGAGCGAGCAGCTGTTCCACACTTGCGCTTGCGCCGTGCGGAGAACTGAATGTGGCCGCATAAACGTATCGTTTGTGACGAATTGCTACGGCGAGGTCACTAGACACTTAAGCGCCGAACTCTATTCATAATTCGCTGTGGCTCGATATGTGGGGGGAGGCTGTTCCTGTGCGACAAGCTTCCTCCAGTTGAGTCCTGGTTGGGATAAAGATCCAAATAGCTGGGAAGCTCGTCCAGACCTGGCGCTTGAAGGTTTAAACTCGAATAGCTGGGAGGCGGGGCCGGAACTACCGGTTGCGTTGTTAAATGCGAGCCACCAAATCTTCTATTCGTATGGACACTTGGAGGTACCAAGGTCACATCCGCTGATGAAAAGCTCTGTACAGGGTCATGCACGTTTCGTCGGTCGCTGCCTCCCACTGTAGTCGAGAACCGTTCTCCATATGACGAGTCGGCTCTGAGCGTACTCATATATTTTTCCCGGACGAATAAAGCGGCGACAAGCGATGACCCACCAATATAAACGCCGATCGCCACTCCGATAAGGTTATCGTCATTTTTCGAAGCACCGACGACAGCAAGGGCTGTGCCTGCTGTTAAGGACGCAGCGGCTGTGATCCAGCTTGCATACTTGATCAGGCTTCTCACCGCGAAGTGGCCTGATGGATCACTTTGATTGACAGGGTCACCCAGGCAGTAGGCATACGCATTGAGCATCCCCTGTCCAAAAGGGCTCAGGTTGTCAGGGGCGCCAAACCGCATGAGTGCCGGTCTATACAGTCGATAGCCGTTGCCCAGTGGATACCCATCCAATAGTGCATCCAGTCGCTCACCGTGATACGCCCATGGCGTGTCCGGTTCATTCAAACGGGCCCTTTGGCCGTAAGGCGTGTAGGAAAAGCGAGCCAGGCAGTTGGTGTGGGGCTCGGCCATTACGGTGTTGCCCCTGTCTACCGCGCTTACTGAAGGCGTCCGCTTATCGCCTGCAAGATGGCCTAGAAAGCGTGCCTGACCTCGGAACACCGAGCGTTTGACGTCGTCACCCAGTTCCGTGACGAGTTGGCCGGCTTGATAGAACGCGTGGACCCTGCCAGATTTGTCCATACCAACATCCCCGGATGAATAAGACCGACCGTCTGCAAGCAGTGGTAGGTTGGAAGTTTCGCGTCAGGCGACAGTATCGTGATCTTGAAAGCGTGGGCTACTGACAGAATTGCCAGGGTTTGCCAACACCTGGCCTGACGAAGCCACCCACGAGGCTGGAGGGGGCAGGGCGTCTGGCGTCTACAGCAAGAATTATGGAACCCTGGCCTGCTTGGCGAATCGCATGCATGAATCTTTTGCGCGCAAGAAAGGAGCCTCCATGACGTTGTCGCGTGCGCTACTGGTCACGGGCTTGGGGCTGCTGGGCATGCTCACCGGCTGCAGCAAGGAAGAGCTGCCTGAAACGCTGCCCCGTGTAGGGGTACAGAATGTCCAGTCCGCCGATTTCGCAGCCCGGGTGACGCTGACTGGCGACATCCAGGCGCGGGTGCAGACGGACCTCTCATTCCGCGTAGGCGGCAAGATCATTTCGCGCAGTGTAGATGTAGGCGATCACGTAAAGGCCAAGCAGGTACTGGCCCGGCTCGACCCTAAAGACTTACAGAACAACGTGGCTTCGGCCAAGGCCGAAGTGTTCGCGGCGCAGGCACGGGTGACCCAGACCCAAGCTGCCTTCGTTCGTCAGCAGAAGCTGTTGCCCAAGGGCTATACCAGTCAAAGCGAATATGATGCTGCCCAGGCCTCGTTGCGCAGCAATCAAAGCGCGCTGAAGGCTGCGCAAGCTCAACTGGCCAACGCAAACGAGCAATTGAGTTATACCGCGCTGGTCTCCGAAGCCGACGGGGTGGTCACCGAGCGTCAGGCCGAGGTAGGGCAAGTGGTGCAAGCGACCATGCCCATCTTCAGCCTGGCCCGTGACGGCGAGCGTGATGCGGTGTTCAACGTGTACGAGTCGCTTCTGGCGGGCACGCCCAGTGATGCCAGCGTCGTGGTCAGCCTGTTGGACGATCCGAAGGTGCAGGCCCGTGGAGCGGTGCGTGAAATTACCCCCACTGTCTCGGCTCAAAGCGGCACGGTGCAGGTCAAGGTCGGATTGCAGGACGTTCCGCCTGCGATGCAGTTGGGCGCGCCCGTCACCGTGACCACCCAAGGGCGCGGCAAGCCGAGTGTCGAGCTGCCCTGGTCGGCACTGACCAAAGGCTTGAAGAAACCCGCCGTGTGGATCGTGGGCGAGGGGGACAAGGTGCAGTTGCGGGAAGTCGAAGTAAGCCGCTACCTGACCGGCACTGTGGTCATCGGCAAAGGTCTCGACGGTGGCGAAGTCGTCGTGGTAACCGGCGGGCAGCTGCTGCACCCCGGTATGAAAGTTGAAAAAGTACCCGCCAAAGCGCCGGAGAGCCCGCTATGAAGCCTTGGCTGACGTTGATGTGTGCCGGTGTTTTGCTTGTCGGGTGCGGCAAGGAAGAGCAGCCGCCGGAGCCGGTTCGTCCAGTGCTGTCGGTAGTGGTGCAACCTCAGTTGCAGGCCCGCTTGGGCCGCTTTGCAGGCGTGATCGAAGCGCGTTACGAAAGTACCCTGGGCTTTCGTGTGGGCGGGCGCATCGCTCGCCGCTGGCTGGACGTCGGGGCCCAGGTCAAAGCGGGCGATACGTTGGCCACGCTGGATCCGACCGACCAGCAAAATCAGCTGCGCGCTGCCGAAGGCGATCTGGCCAGGGTGCAGGCGCAGTGGATCAACGCGCAGTCCGACGCCCGCCGGCAACAACAATTGTACGACCGAGGCGTGGGTGCTCAGGCCCAGTTGGACATCGCCCAGACCAACCTGAAAACAGCTGGCGCCACGCTGGAGCAGGCTCGTTCCTCGGTCAGTCAGGCCCGTGACCAGCTGGGCTATACCACGCTGCGCAGCGATCATGCGGCGGTGATTACTGACTGGCAGGCCGAAGCCGGGCAAACCGTCACCGCTGGGCAGGCTGTGGTCACGCTCGCCAGGCCGGACGTGAAGGAAGCGGTGATTGACCTGCCCATCGGCATTGCCGAGCAGTTGACACCGGACCTGACTTTCACTGTCGCCTCGCAGCTCAACCCCGCCGTCAACACCACCGCCACCCTGCGCGAGCTCGAGCCCAAGGCCGATGCCACCACCCGCACGCGGCGTGCGCGGCTGACCTTGGCCAGCACCCCTGAAACGTTCCATCTGGGAACTGCCGTCAGCGTCACTCTCAGCTCGCAGGTTTCTCCTCGCAGCGAGCTGCCGGTCAGCGCGCTGCTGGAGCGCGATGGCAAGACACAGGTATGGGTCGTCGACCCCCAGCAGAAAACCGTCGCCTTGCGCGACGTGACCCTGATCGACCGAAACGAGGACCGCATCGTCGTCTCATCAGGCGTACAGCCTGGGGAGCGGGTGGTGATCGCCGGCGTCAATAGCCTCAAGCCTGGCCAGCAGGTCACCTTCGACGAGGATGCGCAATGAAAGGAAGCTTCAACCTGTCCGAATGGGCGCTCAAGCATCAGTCGTTCGTGTGGTACCTGATGTTCGTCGGTTTGCTCATGGGCATCTTTTCGTACTTCAACCTGGGTCGTGAGGAGGATCCGTCCTTCACCATCAAGACCATGGTGATCCAGACCCGCTGGCCTGGCGCTACCCAGGAAGAAACGCTGCTGCAGGTCACCGACCGGATCGAGAAGAAGCTCGAGGAGCTCGATTCGCTCGATTACACCAAGAGCTATACCCGGCCTGGTGAATCAACGGTGTTCGTCTACCTGCGCGACACTACCAAGGCAGACGACATACCGCAGATCTGGTATCAGGTCCGCAAGAAGATCCAGGACATTCGCGGCGATTTCCCCGAGGGCTTGCAGGGCCCCGGCTTCAACGATGAATTCGGCGATGTGTTCGGTTCCATCTACGCCTTCACCGCCGACGGGCTGAGCCTGCGCCAGCTGCGTGATTATGTGGAGCAGGCGCGGGCCGAGGTCCGCGAAGTACCCAATATCGGCAAGATCGAAATGGTCGGTATCCAGGACGAAGTGCTCTACCTGAACTTCTCCACCCGCAAGCTCGCCGCCTTGGGTATCGACCAGCGTCAGGTGATGCAGGCTCTGCAGGCGCAGAACAGCGTGACGCCAGCGGGCGTGATCGAGGCCGGGCCGGAGCGCATCTCCGTACGGACAAGTGGGCAGTTCGCCTCGGAAAAGGACCTTGAGAACGTCAACCTGCGCATCAACGATCGCTTCTTCCGCTTGGCAGACATCGCCGAGGTCGAACGCGGCTACACCAACCCGCCTGCGCCGATGTTCCGCTACAACGGCAAGACGGCCCTGGGCCTTGCCATCGGCATGCAGAAGGGCGGCAACATCCAGGAGTTTGGCAAGGCGCTCAAGCAAACCATGCAGCGCATCACCAACGAGCTTCCGGTAGGCGTCGATGTGCACACGGTGTCCAACCAGGCGACGGTGGTGGAGAAGGCCGTCGGTGGCTTCACCAGTGCATTGTTCGAAGCGGTGATCATTGTTCTGGCCGTGAGCTTCGTCAGCTTGGGTGTGCGTGCAGGCCTGGTGGTGGCGTGCTCGATCCCGCTGGTACTGGCCATGGTGTTCGTATTCATGGAATACAGCGGCATCACCATGCAGCGTATCTCGCTAGGTGCACTGATCATTGCGCTGGGGCTGCTGGTGGATGACGCCATGATCACCGTGGAGGTGATGGTCACGCGCCTGGAAATGGGCGAGAGCAAGGAAGACGCTGCTACTTTCGCTTACACCTCCACGGCATTTCCAATGCTCACCGGTACGCTGGTGACTGTCGCAGGTTTCGTACCGATTGGCCTCAACGCAAGTTCGGCAGGTGAATACACCTTCACCTTGTTCGCGGTCATTGCCGTTGCGCTGTTGGTGTCATGGGTGGTGGCCGTGTTCTTCGCCCCCGTGCTTGGCGTGCACATTCTCAACGCCCGCAAAGTGAAGTCCCATGATGACAAGCCGGGCAGGGTAGCCCGGGTCTTCGAGCATGGCCTGCTGTGGAGCATGCGCCACCGCTGGATGACCATCATCGGCACCGTGGTGCTGTTCGCCCTGGCCGTGTTCTGCATGCGCTTCGTGCAGAACCAGTTCTTTCCTGCTTCGGACCGTCCGGAAATCCTGGTCGATCTGAACCTGCCACAGAACGCGTCGATCCAGGAAACTCGCAAGGTGGTCGACCAGTTGGAGGCCACGCTCAAGGATGACGAAGACATCGATCACTGGAGCACCTATATCGGTCAAGGTGCGGTGCGCTTCTACCTGCCGCTGGACCAGCAACTGCAGAACCCGTACTACGCCCAATTGGTCATCGTCAGCAAAGGCCTGGAAGAGCGCGGTGAGCTCATCACTCGCCTGCAGAAACGCCTGCGAGAGGACTTCGTCGGTATCGGTTCGAACGTTCAGTCGCTGGAGATGGGGCCACCTGTGGGGCGACCAATCCAGTACCGCGTCAGCGGGAAGGACATCGAGCAGGTGCGCAAGCATGCCATCGAGCTGGCGACCCTGTTGGACAAGAACCCCAACATCGGCGAAATGATTTACGACTGGAACGAGCCGGGTAAAGTGCTGCGCATCGATATTGCCCAGGACAAGGCCCGCCAGTTGGGGCTTTCTTCGGAAGATGTGGCCAATGTAATGAACAGCATCGTCACCGGCGTGCCCGTTACCCAGGTCAACGATGATATCTACCTGATCGACGTGGTGGCCCGCGCCGTGGATAGCGAGCGGGGCTCGCCCGATACGCTGCAGAACCTGCAGATCCTTACACCCAACGGCACTTCGATACCCTTGCTGTCATTCGCCACGGTGCGCTACGAGCAGGAGCAGCCTCTTGTGTGGCGGCGCGATCGCAAGCCTACGATCACCCTCAAAGCGTCGGTCAACGGGGATATTCAGCCTACGGACCTGGTGGCTCAGCTCAAGCCAGACATCGAAAAGTTCGCCAGCGAGTTGCCTACCGGCTACGAAGTGGCCACCGGCGGCACCGTGGAGGAGAGCGGCAAGGCACAGGGGCCCATCGCTAAAGTGATCCCGCTGATGCTGTTCCTGATGGCCACGTTCCTGATGATCCAGTTGCACAGCGTGAAGAAGCTGTTCCTGGTGATCAGCGTCGCGCCGTTGGGCCTGATCGGTGTGGTGTTGGCGCTGGTGCCGACGGGTACGCCGATGGGCTTCGTGGCGATCCTGGGCATCCTGGCGCTGGCGGGCATCATCATTCGTAACTCGGTCATTCTGGTCACCCAGATCGATGAATTCGAAGCCCAGGGGTATTCACCATGGGATGCCGTGGTCGAGGCCACCAACCATCGTCGCCGGCCAATCCTGCTGACAGCTGCGGCTGCCAGCCTGGGCATGATTCCGATTGCCCGCGAAGTATTCTGGGGGCCAATGGCGTACGCCATGATTGGCGGCATCATTGTGGCAACCTTGCTCACCTTGCTGTTCTTGCCAGCGCTCTACGTAGCGTCCTACAAGATCCGCGAGCCGCATCAGGAAGGTTGAGGCGCCTATCGCGCCGCTTGCCATGCGGGGCCGTTCTGCGGCCCATCATGGCCGCTTTGGCGCCCCGCAGACGCCGCGCCTACGAGGCGAACCTGCACCCCTCAACTGCACACCTAAGCCACGACCTGGAAGCCAGCGACCCTGCGCGTAAAAGCCGACTTTTCGGCGATGGACTCTACGCGCAAACACGTCAACCAGCGCATGGCCTGCGCTAATACGTCCATTGAGGAAGCGCATCCAGACAATCGTGTAAATGGTTATATAAAAATGCCCAAACAGTATTTTTAAGAATAATCCGCCCCCACTACTATTGCCCTCACGCCAGGCGCAAACCCTCATTCAAACCTCTGCCCGGCAATCTCACTCCAAGGAGAACGAGCATGAGTGCATCGCTGCGCAGTATCGACGGTCAGGACGAAGCCACCATCTTGCGTGAGATCCAGAGCGCGCTGCGCGATCTGCGCTTTGGCGCTGTGGAAATCACCGTGCACAACGCCCAGGTGGTGCAGATCGAGCGCAAGGAGAAGTTCCGCCTGCAGCAGCCTGGCAACAAGCCCGGCTGAACACGCCCCACCTTCCAGAACTAGAAAAATGCCAATCGGGAGCTTCACCATGTCCATCCGTCGTTATGCGCTTGCCGCTCTGGCCAGTGCTATTTTTGCCGGTTCCGCCATCGCCAAGGATTACGAACTGCTGAACGTGTCCTACGACCCGACCCGTGAGCTGTACCAGCAGTACAACGCCGAGTTCATCAAGCACTGGCAGCAGGCCCATCCAGGCGATAAGGTGAAGATCCAGCAGTCCCATGGCGGCTCGGGCAAACAGGGCCGTGCGGTGATTGACGGTCTGCGCGCCGACGTGGTGACCCTGGCCTTGGCCGGCGACATCGACGAAATCGCCAAGCTCGGCAAGACCCTGCCGGAAAACTGGCAGACGCGTTTGCCGGACGCCAGTACCCCCTACACCTCGACCATCGTATTCCTGGTACGCAAGGGCAACCCCAAAGGCATCAAGGACTGGGGCGACCTGATCAAGAAGGATGTGTCGGTCATTACCCCGAACCCCAAGACTTCCGGGGGCGCGCGCTGGAACTTCCTCGCCGCCTGGGCCTATGGCCTGAAAACCGGCGGTAGCGAGGACAAGGCAAAAGCCTACGTGCAGGAACTGTTCAAGCACGTGCCAGTCCTGGACACCGGCGCCCGCGGATCGACCATCACCTTCGTCAACAACGGTCAGGGCGATGTGCTGCTGGCCTGGGAGAACGAAGCCTTCCTGGCGTTGAAGGAAGACGGTGGGGCTGACAAGTTCGACATCGTCGTGCCGTCGCTGTCGATCCTGGCCGAGCCGCCCGTGGCGGTGGTCGATAAGAACGCCGAGAAAAAGGGCAATACCGAAATCGCTACCGAGTACCTGAAACACCTCTACAGCCCGGCCGGACAGAAGATCGCCGCCGAGAACTTCTACCGCCCGCGTGACGAGAAGGTGGCGGCTGAATTTGGCAAGCAGTTCCCCAAGCTGGACCTGGTGACCATCGACAAGGACTTCGGCGGCTGGAAGATCGCCCAGCCAAAATTCTTCAATGATGGCGGTGTGTTCGACCAGATCTATCAGGCACAGTAAGGGCCAAGGAACAACACACAATTCGGACGCCTACCACGGCCCGGGATGGTTCCCGGGCCACGTGCATTCAACCAGGGATCTCTATGTCACGTCGCATTTCCCCCGTCATACCCGGCTTCGGGCTGACGCTGGGATACACCTTGGTGTACCTCAGCCTGATTGTGCTGATACCGCTGGCGGCCATGTTCATCCATGCCTCGCAGCTGACCTTCGAACAGTTCTGGACCATCATCAGCGCGCCGCGGGTCATCGCTGCGCTGAAGCTGAGCTTTGGCACCGCCCTGTTTGCCGCGATCATCAACGGTGTGATCGGGACGCTGCTGGCCTGGGTGCTGGTGCGCTATACCTTCCCCGGGCGCAAGATCATCGACGCGATGATCGATTTACCTTTCGCCCTTCCAACGGCAGTGGCCGGCATCGCGCTCACCGCGCTGTACGCGCCGGCGGGCTGGGTCGGCCAGTTCGCGACCGACCTGGGTTTCAAGATCGCCTATACCCCCTTGGGCATCACCCTGGCGCTGACGTTCGTCACCCTGCCGTTCGTGGTGCGCACGGTACAACCAGTGCTGGCAGACATCCCGCGCGAGGTCGAAGAAGCCGCTGCCTGCCTGGGCGCCAGACCGCTGCAGGTGTTTCGCCACATCCTGGCCCCGGCCTTGCTACCGGCCTGGCTCACCGGCTTTGCCCTGGCGTTCGCCCGTGGCGTGGGTGAGTACGGTTCGGTCATTTTCATCGCCGGCAACATGCCGATGAAAACCGAGATCCTGCCCCTGCTGATCATGGTCAAGCTCGACCAGTACGACTACACCGGCGCTACCGCCATTGGCGTGTTGATGCTGGTGGTTTCCTTCATTCTGCTGCTGCTGATCAACCTGTTGCAGCGCCGCATCGAAACCCCTTGAAGGAGGTCGGCATGTCCAGTTCTTCCCTGAATGCAACCGCCGCCGCCAACGCCGCCCGCCGCGGCAGCGCCACATCGCGGCGGTTACTCATCGGCCTTGGCTGGCTGGTGTTTGCACTGTTTCTGCTGTTGCCGCTGGTCATCGTGGTTTCCCAGGCCCTGAAGAATGGGTTCGGCACTTTCTTCGAAGCCATCTTCGAACCCGACGCGTTGTCGGCCCTGAAACTCACCCTGCTCGCCGTTGCCATTTCGGTGCCGCTGAACCTGGTGTTCGGGGTCAGTGCGGCATGGTGCGTGAGCAAGTACAGCTTCCGCGGCAAAAGTATTCTGGTCACCCTGATTGACCTGCCGTTCTCGGTGTCGCCCGTGATCGCCGGCCTGGTCTACGTGCTCATGTTCGGTGCCCAGGGCCTGTTCGGGCCGTGGCTGCAGGATCACGACATCCAGATCGTCTTCGCCCTGCCGGGCATCGTCCTGGCCACCATCTTCGTCACGGTCCCGTTCGTAGCCCGCGAGCTGATTCCGCTGATGCAGGAACAAGGCACCCAGGAAGAAGAAGCTGCCCGGTTGCTCGGTGCCAATGGCTGGCAGATGTTCTGGCATGTGACGCTGCCGAACATCAAGTGGGGCCTTATCTATGGCGTGGTGTTGTGTACAGCGCGGGCGATGGGCGAATTCGGCGCGGTGTCGGTCGTTTCCGGCCATATTCGTGGCGTGACCAACACGCTGCCGCTACACGTGGAAATTCTCTACAACGAGTACAACCACGTGGCGGCCTTCAGCGTGGCCAGCCTGTTGCTGATCCTGGCGCTCTTCATCCTGCTGCTCAAGCAGTGGAGCGAGAACCGTATTAACCGTCTGCGCCATAGCGCTGCGGAGGAATGATTCATGTCGATCGAAGTTCGTAACGTCAGCAAGCGTTTCAACAGTTTCCAGGCGCTCGATGGTATCAACCTGGACATCAACAGCGGTGAGCTGGTAGCGCTGCTGGGCCCATCCGGCTGCGGCAAGACCACGCTGCTGCGCATCATCGCCGGCCTGGAAACACCTGATCAGGGCAATATCGTATTCCATGGCGAGGACGTATCTGGCCATGACGTTCGTGATCGCAACGTCGGATTCGTATTCCAGCACTACGCGCTGTTCAGGCACATGACCGTATTCGACAACGTCGCCTTCGGCCTGCGCATGAAGCCCAAGAGTGAGCGCCCGAGCGAAAGCAGCATTGCCCATAAAGTGCACGAGCTGCTGAACATGGTGCAGCTCGACTGGCTGTCCGATCGCTACCCGGAGCAATTGTCCGGTGGTCAGCGTCAGCGTATCGCCCTTGCCCGCGCGCTGGCCGTGGAGCCCAAGGTGCTGCTGCTGGACGAACCCTTCGGCGCACTGGACGCCAAGGTGCGAAAGGAGCTGCGCCGCTGGCTGGCCCGCTTGCACGAAGATATCAACCTGACCTCGGTATTCGTGACCCATGACCAGGAAGAGGCCATGGAAGTGGCTGACCGGATCGTGGTCATGAACAAGGGCGTGATCGAGCAGATCGGCTCGCCGGGCGAAGTGTACGAACAACCCGCCAATGATTTCGTCTACCACTTCCTGGGGGATTCCAACCGCCTGGCCTTGAGCGAGGGTCAGCATGTGCTGTTCCGGCCCCATGAAGTGTCGTTGTCGCGTCATGAAACCGAGGGCCACCATGCCGCCGAAGTTCGGGATATTCGCCCGTTGGGTGCCACCACGCGGGTGACCTTGAAAGTCGAGGGCCAAAGCGAGCTGATCGAAGCTGAGGTGGTCAAGGACCACGACAGTCTGACAGGGCTGGCAAGGGGCGAAACGTTGTTCTTCCGGCCGAAGGTCTGGCAGAAACTGCCAGCCATTTGAGGCAGTACGGTTGATGGGAATAACGCGGCGTCGCAAGGTCACGTCGGCTGGTTATTTACTTAAAGGTTATAAACAAATTTCTTTTTATTCCTTTAAGTATATATAGGCCGCCTTATACTGGGTTTCCAAGCACGCAAGCTACTGGAGACCCACTTCATGCGTAACGAATCAGTTCGCTACCTGATCATCCCAGGCTGGCAGGGATCGCCGGACAATCATTGGCAAAGCCACTGGCAGCGTACGCTGCCCAACAGCGCACGCGTGGAGCAGCGCGATTGGCTGACACCGCTCTGCCAGGACTGGGTGAAGGCGCTGGATACCGCCATCGCCGCCGAGCCCGGCCCGGTGATCCTGATTGCCCATAGCCTGGGCTGCATCACGGTGGCGCATTGGGCCGAACAGGCCGCTGCCGCTCTGCTCGGTCGCGTGCGTGGCGCCTTGTTGGTGGCGCCGGCGGATGTCGAGCGACCAGGGTGCGCGCCGGCGCTGCGCAATTTTTCGCCCATCCCGCAGGCGCCGCTTCCCTTTCCGAGTCAGGTGGTCAGCTCGGACAACGATCCCGCTGTCAGCGTCCCGCGCGCCTTGCACATGGCCCAGCAGTGGGGTGCAGAAGCAGGGCTTCTGACCGGCGCCGGCCACATCAACGTGAAATCCGGCCATGAATGCTGGGAGCAGGGGTTCGCCTACCTGTATCGCCTGCAAGGCCGCATCGAACAACGCGCGCTGCGCCGCGCCTGAACGGCGTCCGTTTCCATCCGTCACACGCCCGGCCGCCGCAGGCCAGGGGCGGGAGCTCGTCATGACGTATCAGAACCCCTTCGGCCAGCCATTGCTGACATTCCCCGAACTCGACAAGAGCCCGCTGAGCATTCGCGCCAAGGCGCTGGTCTTCATCGACCCGCGTTCCCAGCGATTGCGCACGGAGCTGGAGCACCTGGCGCCGCTGCCGCTGCCGGTGCTGATCCGAGGCGAAACCGGCACCGGCAAGGAGTTGCTGGCCCGCCAGATTCACCGCGCCAGCGACCGCACCGGCCTGTTCGTGTCGGTCAACTGCGCCGCCATCAGCCCAACCTATGCCGATGCAGAGCTGTTCGGTTATAGCGCCGGTAGCCATGGCGGCACTGCCAGCAGCCGCGCTGGCTGGTTCGGATCGGCCAACGGCGGCACGCTTTACCTGGACGAGATCGCCGACTTGCCACAGGCCATTCAGGCCAAGCTGCTGGCAGCACTGGAAAACCGCGAAGTCACCCGCGTAGGCGCACACCAGGCGCAGCCGGTGGATGTACGACTGGTGGCGGCCACGAGCATTGACCTGGCGCGGGTGGTGAAGGCAGGGCGCTTCAGCGAGCGGTTGTATCAATATTTGCGCGAGGGCGCCCTTGAATTGCCGCCGCTGCGCGAGCGGCCGGGGGACATCCTTGCGTTGGCGGAATACTTCGTTGGCATCTACAGCGGGCGTTTGCAGCGGCCCGTGCCGTTGATAAGCGAGGCTGCACAGAGCCTGCTCGAGCAGCATCCTTGGACCGGCAATACCCGTGAGCTGGAAAACGTCATCCACTTCGCCCTGCTGGTCAGTGATGGGCCGGAAATCCTGCCCGAAGACCTGGACCTGCCCGACGTTCCACGCTAGAGGCAGCTCATAAGCAAACACGCTGGTGGCATTTTGGTTTTGGAATAAGCAACGAAATAAAAGATATTGTTCGGGAATAAAAATTATCGGTATTGTCCGCTTCACGCCCGTCATCGCATTGCGTTGGGCGCCCCATTTGCCATCTTCGATGGCTCAGATGCAGAACAAGGATCACCATGAAGAAGACCCTGCTGACCACTGCCCTGGCTGCCGCCCTGTCCTTTAGCGGCCTGGTCGCCGCCGCCGAAAAACTGGTGGTTGCCGCAACGCCGGTGCCCCATGCCGAGATCTTGGAGCTGATCAAGCCGACGTTGGCCAAAGAAGGTGTCGACTTGCAGATCAAGGTATTCACCGACTACGTGCAACCCAACGTGCAGGTTGATCAGAAGCGTCTGGATGCCAACTACTTCCAGACCCTCCCGTACCTGCAGAGCTTCAACGAGGGCAAGGGTACGCACCTTGAGACCGTGATCGGCGTGCATGTCGAGCCGTTTGGTGGCTACTCGAAGAAGGTCAAAAGCCTGGATGAGCTCAAGGAAGGCTCAACCGTTGCCATTCCTAACGAGGGCAGCAACAGCGGCCGCGCACTGCTGCTCTTGCAGAAGGCGGGGCTGATCACCCTCAAGGACCCGAAGAACGCCCTGGCCACCCCGAAAGACATCGCCGAGAACCCGAAAAACCTGAAGTTTCGCGAGCTGGAGTCGGCCATGTTGCCGCGCGTGCTGGATCAGGTCGACCTGGACATGATCAATACCAACTACGCGCTGGAAGCCGGCCTGAATCCTGCCAAGGATGCCTTGGTCATCGAAGGCAGCGACTCGCCTTACGTCAACTTCCTCGTGGCGCGTCCTGACAACAAGGACAGCGATGCCATTCAGAAGCTGGCCAAAGCCTTGACCAGCCCTGAAGTGAAGGCATTCATCGCCAAGAAATACCAAGGTGCCGTGCTGCCTGCATTCTGATGCACCGGCTGCCTTCGGGTCGTTTCCAATCGCGACCTGAGGGCGTCTCCACCTGAGCCCAACCCTATTGGGCTCAGGTTACCGCGTTGCAAGAATGGTCAGCTGCTTGAAACAGGCCAGCAGGCTTCAGCAGTGTCGCGGTAGCCAATTCAAGAGAAACTGGTTCACCACCTCAGGGTTTTCCAGGCACGAGATATGCCCCGCAACGGGGATCTGAGCGGCCAGGCAATTGATGATCTGCGCCATCTCGTTGGCTTCAGCCGGTGGCCTGGGGATGTCCTGGTCGCCACACACCACGATGGTTCGTTCGCTACAAAGGCCCCCTAATTGCGCCAGTGCGTCCGGTCGGCCGAATATGATGCGGCCCATTGGGTCATAGCTGTCGCGGATAGTGTTGGCGGACGTGGCCTTCAATGTTGCTCGAAACCGTTCACGCAGTGCTGGCACTGTATGGCCGCCGGGATGAAAGAAGATGGGTACGATGACGTCCAGCAGCTCATCGTCGAACGCACCTGCGGCAGACGCAGCATCCAACAAGGCGAAATACTTGCGTTTGGTGGCGTCCGGCTCTGCGCCCAGGTAGGTATCCATCAGCACCAGGCGGTCAACCCGCTCGGGATGCTCGGCGGCCAGCAGTGCCCCCCACATCCCCCCGACCGATAGCCCCACCAGGTGGCAGCGTTCAATCCCCAGCTTGTCGAGCAATTGAATGTGCTGACGCGCCAGATCAGAGGTGGTTCTGGTCGTAACCGGCGGAGCATCGGAGTCGCCGTGCCCCCAGAGCTCTGGAATGATGACTCGAAAATGCCGGGACAGCGCGTCGAGCTGCTCACTCCACATGTCAGCTGACCACAAATAGCTGTGGCCAAGGAGCACTGGAAAACCTTGGCCCTGGTCGATGTAGCTCAGCCGTGCGCCATCGATTTCCATGAATCTTTTATGCATAGGTCATTTCTCTTGAGAAAAAATGCATGCAGTAAGCGCGTAGGCCTGCTCGTTACATGCGCTTGTCTGATTAGTGGATGCACACCAGAACGTATCCTTTGGCAAACGCGTTGCCATCGGCGGGTTCTGATAGCGCGCTGCACAGCCGCTGCGGGGTTGAGCAGCACGCCGCTTTCATGCGACGCGTTGGGAAGTCTGGTTCATCGTGAGGTCTGACGATCAGTAGCATAACGAGCCGCCAGGAGTTTCCATGTCCAAAAGCGAAAAACAGAAAATGCTGACAGGCGAGCTGTATCACGCCACGTGCCCCGAGTTGCAAGCCGAACAGGCGGCCAACAAACACTGGATGCACCGCTACAACAACAACGTGGAGCTGACGGCCCAGGCGCGGCATGCATTGCTGGCAGGGCACCTCGGCCATGCGGGTGAGGGTGTGGTGCTGCGTGCCCCTTTCTATTGCGACTATGGATACAACATCAGCGTGGGCCGCAATACGTTCATGAACTTCAATTGCGTGATCCTTGACGTACTGCCTGTGCACATCGGCGAGGACTGCCAGATCGGCCCCAATGTGCAGATCTACACGGCCGACCACCCGCTCGACCCGCAGCTGCG
The DNA here is from genome assembly GCF_006351945.1 of Pseudomonas sp. SWI7. Classification (NCBI taxonomy): domain Bacteria; kingdom Pseudomonadati; phylum Pseudomonadota; class Gammaproteobacteria; order Pseudomonadales; family Pseudomonadaceae; genus Pseudomonas; species Pseudomonas sp. SWI7. The sequence continues at coordinate 4,034,262 of NZ_CP040930.1, forward strand.
GCGCACGGGCCTTGAGAGTGGGCGGCCGGTCAGCATTGGCAATAACGTGTGGATTGGTGGCGGTGCCATCATTCTTCCAGGGGTGTGCATCGGTGATGATGCAGTGGTCGGCGCAGGCAGTGTCGTTACCCGGGATGTTCCGGCAGGGGCGACGGTGGTGGGCAACCCTGCTCGCATACATCAGTCTGCCCAGGGGCAGTAACAGCCGATCGCCAGGGTGTTGGAGGCGCTGACAGGGCGGCCGTCGAGCAGCGCGGTGAGTATGGGCTCGATGAAGCTGTTGGCAGCGTTGCATACCGCGCCTTCGCTGTACGGGCCGAAGTAGGCCAGGTGCCCTTGGCGATCCCAGATGGCTACCGCGGGCGACGCTGGCATATGTTCACTGCCAGGCAGGTTGCTTAGTGGTTCCAGCGCAGCAAGGTCGTCCGGCAGATAGCCCCGTGTGCCGGGTTTGTGCAAGACGTGAAAGCTGACGCCCCGGTTCGTGAACTGCTTCATCAGGTCGGCCAGGTGCTGTTGGTTGCCAACGTTACACGGGCAGGCTGGGTCCCAGAAATGCACGACCCGCACGGGTCCGGGGCCGGCCAGTTCGGTAGGTAGCTGTAAGTGCGAGCCGTCGAACAACGTGGCCTGGTTGTCGAACGGGCGTAAATAGCGGACCTGGAAGGTCGTGTACGCCTGCCAGATGATGACCGTCCCGGCCACGACGCCGAGCATCATGCTCAGCCATTTGAGAGTTCGCAGGTTCATGAAAGGCCGATTGCTGCTCCCACGGGCAGTGGGAGGTGGGTTGCTGGTACGGCCAGCTTGCCACGGCGCGTCGATGAGCTGAATATCTCAGGTCAATACTTGCTTCACGCCGGACCCACCAAAATGCCTGCAAGCTTCCATCCAGACCTCCTGCGCACAAGCCTGGCCCCGCTGAATGCGCGTAAGCCGCTGTGCACCCATGCGAAGGCCTACCAACGCTTCTATGGGCTCGATCTGCCTGTCCACAGCTGGCTTGGGCAGTTTGCGGTTGCCGGATTCGAGGTGGTTGCGCAGGTGTGGTGTCCACAGCAGCCCAAGGCTACCTTGCTGCTGTTGCACGGGTACTACGACCACATGGGCTTGTACAGGCATCTGGTGGCATGGGCATTGAAGCGCGGTTATGCCGTTGTCAGCTGCGATTTACCCGGCCACGGCCTGTCTAGCGGCGAACGCGCCAGCATCGATGATTTCGCGATCTACCAGCAGGTACTTGAGTGCCTGTTCGAACAGACGCGCAGCTTGCAGCTGCCTCATCCATGGCACCTGTGCGGGCAGAGCACAGGTGGGGCCATTGCCGTGGATCACCTGCTGCACAACCCACAGACAAGCCCCATCGATGGGCAGGTATTGCTGCTTGCCCCATTGGTACGCCCCTGTGCCTGGCGCTGGTCGAAGCTCAGCTATCACGTGTTGCGCCACTTCGTGAACGGCATCGAGCGGCGTTTCACCGAAAACAGCACAGACCCTGCGTTTCTACCGTTTCTTGAAGCTGATCCGCTTCAGCCCAGGCGATTACCAACGGCATGGGTTGGCGCACTGATCGATTGGATCACACGCATCGAGGCGGCGCCCGTCAGTACCCGGCAGCCCTTGATTGTGCAAGGAGAGGCCGATGGCACGGTCGACTGGCCTTACAACCTTCAGGTGCTGAGGGCTAAGTTCGCGCAGCCGCAGGTCATGATGCTACCCGGGGCCCGACATCATCTTGCCAACGAACTGCCTGCCATTCGACAGCGCTATTTCGACTTCATCGACCAGCACTTGGGTTGATCAATTCAGCTCGCCGGTACTTTGGCCAACCGCCAGGCCGGCGCGAATGGCTGCCAGCGCAGCTCGATAGTAGGCTTTGCCGTCGTTGGATTCGGCAAAGGTTGCAAACGCTTCGAGTTCTGCGTCCGTGAGGTCACGGTATACATACAGCAGGGTGTTGTTCAGGTCCTGGCCGATCTGCTTCATAAGGCGTTGGCGCTGGCCGTCGAGCAGACCTTGGGCCTGCCCACCGCCCAACAACCCCGGAATCATCGAGCTCAGGCTGTCGGCAGCCATGCCGGCAATGGCAAGGCTCACCTCGGCCCCTGCCTCACGGGCGGGTAGCGCCTGGGCCAGGTGCCCAATGATCAGCATGCGATCATCGCTGGCCTGAATCTTCGGGAGCCCATCGGCGTTCTTGGCCAACTCATCCTTGCGGGTAGCCCGCAATTCGGCCGCGACGATCTTGCGCCCTAGCGGCGACTGGAAAAAGGCCAGCGCCGGTGATGGATTGGGCAGTGCCGAGCGCAGTTGCGCCAGTGCACGGCGGTCCACGGCCTGGGCCTGGAAGCGCTGGTTGCTGTTGCTCACCAGCGCCTGGTAAACGGCAGGTGGCAAGCTGTTGCGGTAGCGCTGCTGGGCGGCGTTCAAGGCGTCGGTGAAATGGGCGCGTTGCTCGGGCCAGCCAGCGGTCTTGTACAGCTGATCCAGGCTATCTGCCCAGACAGGCAACGTGCAGCTCATCAGCAGAATCAGGGAAAACAGACGGCGCATTCAGGACTCCTGTCGGCAGAGGGCTATTGTCTGTGGGGCAGCGCCGGTTTGTCGAGATATCCACGCGCTTCTCAGCCAAGTGGCGCTGTGCGCCGACGGGGCGAATGGATATGATGCGCCATGCACATTTCCCCCCAACACCCAATGCTTGCGGCCGTCGTCGACGATTTGGCCACCCATGGCTGGTCCCAGCAGGCACTGTTTCTGCCGGCGGACCTGGTCGGCGCGCTGGCAAACGAATGCCGACGCCGTTATGCCGAAGGGGAGCTCAACCCCGCAGGGATTGGACGGGGGCCTTCCCAAGAGGTGCGCGAGGCCATCCGTGGGGATCAGATCCAGTGGATCGATCCAGGCCAGGCGCACGCCTGCGACCAGTACCTGGCAGCCATGGACCAACTGCGCCTGGCAATCAACCAAGGGCTCTTCCTGGGCCTGGAAGACTTCGAATGCCACTTTGCGCTTTACCCACCCGGCGCGTTCTACAAACGGCATCTGGACCGTTTTCGCGATGACGACCGGCGCATGGTTTCGGCCGTGTTCTACCTGAACGAAGACTGGACGCCCGCAGACGGGGGACAGTTGCGCATGTTCCTGGCCGATGGGGTGGAGCACGATGTTCAGCCCGTCGCGGGGTGCCTGGTGGTCTTCCTGTCCGGCGAAGTCCCTCATGAGGTGCTGCCGGCCGGTCGCGAGCGCCTGTCATTGACTGGCTGGTTCAGGCGCCGTGGCAATGATCCCTTCTGAGCGGGCGAGCATGCTGATCAGCACCTGCCACGGTTGACTGCGGCACGCTACCGAGTCGCTGCGGCCTGCTGCTCGTCGGCAAGCCACTTGTGTTCCAGTTCGGCCGTACGCCCGCTGTCCTTCAGGCGTTGCAGCGCGTTGTTCACGGCGCTTTCGAAGGCTGGGTTGTCCTTCTGGAACGGCACCACCAGCTGTTGCTTGCCAAAAGGCTGGCTGGTGTCGAGCGGGCTATCGCCTTGCGGTATTGCCGTGACAGGCAGCAACGCGATGTCGTATTTACCACTTTCAACGCCGGGCAGGGTTTGCGCCTCGGGTGCTTCGACGAACTCCACGCGCAGGTCGAGCTCCGAGGCCAGGGCCTGGCCGAACTCCACATCGAACCCTGTCAGGTGGTCATCCTGCTTGAAGGCGTATGGTGCGTTGTCACTCTGCACAGCGATGCGCAGTTCACCGCGATCGGCGATTTCGTCCATCAGCTCTGCCTGAGCCAATGGGCTGATCAGTACTGCCAGCAGTACCCCTATGGTCGAACGCATGAATGCCCCTTTTCGTTTAGCGAATGAATAACCGTCGCCACGGCTTTATTCCTCGCCATGGTCGAGCGCAGCCTATGACCCTGAAGTCGCGGCATCGTTTGACGTGCAGCCTGGTTTTTTTGTGCTCCCCGTCCGCCGCTGTGGTGGCCCCATAACGAAAAGGGAGGCCACCTGGGCCTCCCTCGATTCACGCTGGCCGCGTGTTAGAACAGTACGCGCGAGCGGATGGTGCCCTTGACCTGTTGCAGCTTCTCCTGCGCAAGGTCCGAGTATTCGGCGTCGACGTCGATCACCACATAGCCCACTTTCTCGTTGGTCTGCAGGAACTGACCCGAGATGTTAATGCCGTTTTCGGCAAATACCTTGTTGATTTCGCTGAGAACACCCGGGATGTTTTCGTGGATGTGCAGCAGGCGGTGCTTGCCAGGGTGAGCAGGCAGGGCCACTTCCGGGAAGTTGACCGACGACACGGAGGTGCCGTTGTCGCTGTACTTGACCAGCTTTTCGGCCACTTCCAGGCCGATGTTGGCCTGAGCCTCGGCAGTGGAACCGCCGATGTGCGGCGTCAGGATCACGTTGTCCAGGCCGCGCAGCGGGCTTTCGAACTCTTCATCGTTGGAGCGTGGCTCGACCGGGAACACGTCGATGGCAGCGCCGATCAGGTGCTTGTCCTTGATGGCTGCGGCCAGGTGATCAAGTTCGACCACGGTACCGCGGGCAGCGTTGATCAGGATGGAGCCCTTCTTCATCGCTCGGATTTCCTTCTCGCCGATCATCCACTGGGTGGATGGCAGCTCAGGCACATGCAGCGAGACGATATCGGCCAAGCCGAGCAATTCGTGCAGGTTGGTCACCTGGACAGCATTGCCCAGCGGCAGCTTGGTCAGCGGATCGAAGAAGTACACCTGCATGCCCAGGCTTTCGGCCAGTACAGACAGTTGGGTACCGATGGAGCCGTAACCGACGATGCCCAGTTTCTTGCCGCGAATCTCGAAGGAGTTGGCTGCGCTCTTGATCCAGCCGCCACGATGGCACGAGGCATTTTTTTCCGGAATGCCGCGCAGCAGCAGAATGGCTTCGGCCAGTACCAGCTCGGCTACCGAACGGGTGTTGGAGTACGGCGCGTTGAACACCGCGATACCGCGCTGACGGGCCGCTTCCAGGTCAACCTGGTTGGTACCGATGCAGAAGCAACCGACGGCGACCAGTTTCTTGGCGCAGTCGAAGATTTCTTCGGTCAACTGGGTGCGTGAGCGGATGCCGATGAAATGGGCGTCGGCGATCTTTTCCTTCAACTCTGCTTCGGGCAACGAACCAGTGAGGTATTCGATGTTGGTGTAGCCGGCAGCCGTCAGGGTATCGACCGCGTTCTGGTGTACACCTTCAAGAAGAAGGAACCGGATCTTGCTCTTGTCGAGAGAAGTCTTGCTCATCTGCGTAAACCTGTATCCCGGAGAAAAGTGGCGAGGGTGATGCCAGGCGCCCGTGGGCAGCTCTAGCATGAACAGCGGGGGCGCTATGCTAGCATACGCGACACAATCTGAGCTTATCCCGACAGGTGAAGAGTGCTCAGGGTGACCATGAATAAAGCGAGAGTTCAGGCGATGACCCAGCCCGCTGCATTGGATGAGTTGATGACCCTGGTCGACCCCGGCAAGGTGTTGACCGACCCCGAGTCCCTGCAAGCCTATGGCAAGGACTGGACGCGCCATTACCCGCCTGCGCCCAGCGCCATCGTCCTGCCCCGGACGATCGAACAGGTGCAGGCCATCGTGCGCTGGGCCAATGCCCATCGTGTGGCGCTCGTGCCTTCCGGGGGGCGTACCGGATTGTCCGCGGGCGCCGTGGCCGCCAGCGGGGAGGTGGTCGTCGCCTTCGATTACATGAACCGCATCCTGGATTTCAACGCCTTCGACCGCACCGTGGTCTGCCAGCCAGGGGTCATTACCCAGCAGGTGCAGGCGTTCGCCGAGGAGCAGGGCCTGTATTACCCAGTGGACTTTGCCTCCAGTGGCTCCAGCCAGATAGGCGGCAACATCGGTACCAATGCCGGTGGCATCAAGGTGATCCGCTACGGCATGACCCGCAACTGGGTCGCGGGCCTCAAGGTGGTCACCGGCAGCGGCGAGTTGCTGGAATTGAACAAGGGCCTGATCAAGAACGCCACCGGCTACGACCTGCGCCAGCTGTTCATTGGCGCCGAAGGTACGCTGGGGTTCGTGGTCGAGGCCACCCTGCGCCTGGACCGTGCACCGCGCAACCTCACCGCCATGGTGTTGGGCACACCTGATTTCGACTCGATCATGCCGGTACTTCACGCGTTTCAGGGCAAATTGGACCTGACGGCGTTCGAGTTTTTCTCCGACAAGGGCCTGGCCAAGATCCTGGCGCGCGGTGACGTGCCTGCGCCCTTCGAAACGCCATGCCCGTTCTATGCCTTGCTGGAGTTCGAGGCCGGCACCGAAGCGGTGGCCAACGAAGCCTTGGCCACCTTCGAACACTGTGTCGAGCAAGGTTGGGTGCTCGATGGCGTGATGAGCCAGAGCCAGACGCAGCTGAAGAATTTGTGGAAGCTACGCGAATACCTGTCCGAAACCATTTCGCACTGGACGCCGTATAAAAACGACATTTCCGTGACCGTCTCGAAAGTGCCGGCCTTCCTGCGCGACATCGACGCCGTCGTCCAGGCGCATTACCCGCACTACGAGGTGATCTGGTACGGGCATATCGGCGACGGCAACCTGCACCTGAACATCCTCAAACCCGAGCACATGAGCAAGGATGACTTCTTCGCATCCTGCACCGAGGTCAATAAGTGGGTGTTCGAGATCGTCCAGCGCTACGACGGTTCGATCTCCGCCGAGCACGGTGTGGGCATGACCAAGCGCGACTACCTGGGCTACAGCCGTTCCCCTGAAGAAATCGCCTGCATGAAGGCGATCAAGGCGGTGTTCGACCCTGCGGGCATCATGAATCCGGGTAAGATCTTCGCACCTGAATAAAAAGCGGTATCCAGAGGAGTGGCCATGAACTACCAGCACCAGTATGCAGACGGCACGCGCATTCATTTTCCACTGGGCAAGGTGGTATGCATCGGGCGTAACTACGCCGAACATGCCAAGGAGCTGGACAATCCCATTCCGACCGAACCCCTCCTGTTCATCAAACCGGGCAGTTGCGTGGTGCCGGCCGAGGGCGGGTTCAAGATTCCTGCCGACCGCGGGTCGGTGCATTACGAGGTGGAAATCGCGGTATTGCTGGGCAAGTCACTGTCCACGCGGCCGAGCCAGGAAGAGGTGCTCGATGCCATTTCCGGCTTCGCGCCGGCCTTGGACCTGACCCTGCGGGACGTGCAGGCCAAGCTCAAGGAAAAGGGCTTGCCTTGGGAGTTGGCCAAGTGTTTCGACGGCGCCTGCGTGTTGCCGCCCTTCGTGTCTGCCGCCAGCTTCGAAGACATCACGGCCATCCCGGTGCGCCTGACGGTAAACGGCGAAGTCCGCCAGGACGGCTCCAGTGCAATGATGCTCAACCCGATCGTGCCGATGATCCAGCACATGGCTGCGCAGTTTTCGCTGCAGGCCGGCGACGTCATCCTGACCGGCACCCCAGCAGGCGTAGGCCCCTTCAACGTGGGCGATGACGTGGTTCTGGAGCTGCCAGGGATTAGCCGCTTCGAGAGCCGGGTGCTCTAAGCCGCTACCCACTCGGCTTTTCGCGGATGATCCGCCTTGGCCACGGCAGCGGTCAGGCGGCCCACCTCCGCGTCATCTGCGAATGCCCGGGCGGGTTGACTGTTTTTTCACACGTCTTCTGGATAATGCGCAGACCTTTGCTTCTTTCCCCAGGACGCCTCGATGCAATCAAACGCCCCTGCCTCCTTCAAGCGCCCGTTCTACCTGCGCTGGCCGTTCGGCTTGGCCGTGGGCGTGGTGATTACCTATGGCGTGGCCTTCGCCATGCATTGGGACGATCGGGCAGCATTGTGGATCAAGGAAGGTTTCGAAAGCACGGCCGAGCGCAGTGAAAGCGTGTGGCTGCCGGACTACACGGTGGATATCGATGCCAAGCCCTTGCCGGCAATGGCCGACTACGAGGCATCGGACCTCGCGTACAACCCCAGTACGCGTACGCTATTCGCCGTCATGGGCAAGCAACCCTTCCTCACCGAGCTGAACCTGGACGGCGACGTACTGCGCAACATTCCCCTTAATGGCTGGGCAAACCCGGAAGGCGTCACGGTCATGGACGGCGGCTACCTGGCAATCACGGACGAGCGGCTGCATGACCTGACGGTGGTGAAAGTCGATGCCACCACTACCGTGCTCAACCATGCGGACTTCCTCAGCCACGACCTAGGGGAGTCGCCAAACGGAAACAAGGGCTATGAGGCCGTGGTGTGGGATGCGTCGAAGCAGCGGCTGGTCATCGGCGAGGAGCGGCCGCCGCGCCTTTACGAATGGAAGTCCAATGGGCAAGGCCAACTGACGGGCGAGAAAACGCCGCTGCCCAGTGATTCGCTCGACCTGCGAAACCTGTCGGCGTTGGGCATTGACCCGCGAACGGGGCACCTGCTGGCGCTGTCTGCCGACTCCAACATGCTGCTGGAACTGGACGAGCAGGGTGAGCAGGTCAGCTTCATGACGTTGCTGGGGGGCTTCAATGGCCTGCAGCACACCATTCCTCGGGCCGAAGGTGTGGCAATGGATGACCAGGGCACCCTGTACATGGTCAGCGAACCGGCATTGTTCTACCGCTTTACCAAAGGCTAGGTTTTTCTGCTATTTACATGATGGCATTAAGCTTTATTTCAGTTGTTTGTGGTTAGATTCGCCATCCTTCGTCGAGTCTGCCTTCATGCACCGTTATCTGCGTCTGTCACTGGTTCCTGTCGTTCTAGGTCTGCTGTTGCTGGGCTGGGTCGGGCAGGAATTTCGTCTGTTCGAACGTGCCTGGTTCAACCTCACCACGTGGTGGCAGCCGGCGGAGCAAAGCATTGGCTTGAATCGCTATCAGGTGGTGGTCGAAGGGCGGCCGATCGAAGGGCTGGATGACGATGTCTCGGCGCTGACCTACGACCCTGACCGCAAGAGCCTGTTCACCGTGACCAACGCCCGCTCGGAGCTGATCGAGCTGTCGCTGGACGGGCGAATCCTGCGGCGCATCGCGTTGCACGGTTTCGGTGATCCCGAGGCGGTGGAGTACATCGGTCCCAACAGCTACGTGATTACCGACGAGCGCCAGCAGCGGCTGATCCGTGTGCGGCTCACCGACGACACCTTGTCCCTGGACGCTACTCAGGCCGAGCAATTGACCTTGGGCATCGGCCTCAACGGTAACAAGGGTTTCGAGGGGCTGGCCTTCGACTCGGTGGGCAAGCGGCTGTTCGTGGCCAAGGAGCGCGACCCGATGCTCATCTATGAAGTGCACGGGTTTCCTCATGACGATCCGCAACAACCCTATGCCGTGAACGTTGTCCAGGACCGAAAGCGCGATTCGCGCCTGTTCGTGCGCGACCTGTCGAGCCTGCAGTTCGACGAGCGCAGTGGGCACCTGCTGGCGCTGTCGGATGAATCACGCCTGGTCCTGGAGCTGGATGTGCAAGGGCGGCCACTGAGCACCTTGTCATTGCGCAAGGGGTTCCAGGGGCTCAAAGCGACAGTCCCGCAGGCGGAGGGCATTGCGATGGACGAGACCGGGACCATTTACATGGTCAGTGAGCCGAACCTGTTCTACGTATTCAAGCAGCCGGCGCCATGACCATATCGGCGCTCGGCAAGCCCCGGACGGCGCAACCGTACCCGGGCATGCCGGCTTGTATGGTTACTCGGCCTTCAGGCTCTTCACGCCGTCGGCAGTGCCCAACAGCAGCAGGTCGGCAGGCCGTGCGGCGAACAGGCCATTGGTGACCACGCCCACGATGGCATTGATCTGGGCTTCCAGCTCCACCGGGTTGGTGATCTGCAGGTTATACACGTCGAGGATCACGTTGCCGTTGTCCGTGACCACGCCCTCACGGTAGACCGGGTCACCGCCCAGCTTGACCAACTGGCGAGCGACGTGGCTGCGCGCCATCGGGATCACCTCCACCGGCAACGGGAAGTTGCCCAGAACCGGTACCAGCTTGCTGCCATCGGCGATGCAGATGAATGTCTTGGCCACGGCGGCAACGATCTTTTCCCGAGTCAGGGCCGCGCCACCCCCCTTGATCAGGTTCAGGTGCTCGTCGCTTTCATCGGCGCCGTCCACATAGAACTCCAGCCCGCTGACGCTGTTGAGCTCGTAGACCGGGATGCCATGCCCCTTGAGACGCTGGGCCGTGGCTTCGGAGCTGGCGACCGCGCCGTCGAAGGCCGTCTTGTGCTGCGCCAGGGCGTCGATGAAGAAATTGGCGGTCGAACCGGTGCCAACGCCAACGACGCTTTTGTCATCGAGCTTGGGCAGAATGAAGTCGACGGCAGCCTGGGCAACGGCCTGTTTGAGTTGGTCCTGGGTCATGCGGGCTCCGAGAGGGGGCAGGGCGGATGTAAAGGCGACCAGTATAACGGCAAGCGCGGCTTGGCTGTGGTCGTCCGACATAACGCTGGGGTAGACTCCGAGCCCTTGTCCCGCGGCCAGTGATGCTTTCCCGATGCTCGAACAGTACGTCAAGAAGATCCTCACCTCGCGCGTCTATGACGTTGCCGTCGAAACCCCCTTGCACAGCGCCGGGCAGTTGAGCAAACGCCTGGGCAACCAGATTCTGCTCAAGCGCGAGGACCTGCAGCCGGTGTTCTCGTTCAAGATCCGCGGGGCCTACAACAAGCTGGCGCAGTTGACCGCAGAAGAGCTGGCTCGCGGTGTGGTCACCGCGTCGGCAGGCAACCATGCCCAGGGGCTGGCCCTTGCTGCGCGGGAAATGGGCATCAAGGCCACCATCGTGATGCCCAAGACCACACCTGAGATCAAGATCGAAGGTGTGCGCTCGCGCGGCGGCAAAGTGGTTCTTCACGGTGACTCGTTCCCCGAGGCATTGGCGTATTCGCTGAAACTGGTCGATGAAAAAGGCTTCGTCTACATCCATCCCTACGATGATCCGCACACCATCGCGGGCCAGGGCACCGTGGCCATGGAAATCCTGCGCCAGCACCCTGGTCGGCTGGACGCCATTTTCGTGCCGGTCGGCGGCGGCGGTCTGATCGCCGGCATCGCTGCCTACGTGAAGTACCTGCGCCCGGAAATCAAGGTGATTGGCGTTGAACCGGACGATTCCAATTGCCTGCAGGCCGCCATGGCCGCTGGTGAGCGGGTGGTGCTGCCGCAGGTAGGGTTGTTTGCCGACGGCGTGGCGGTGGCCCAGATTGGCCAGCATACCTTCGACATCTGCCGCCAGTACGTGGACGAAGTCATCACCGTCAGCACCGACGAAATCTGCGCGGCGATCAAGGACATCTACGACGATACCCGTTCGATCACCGAGCCTGCGGGGGCACTGGGGGTGGCGGGTATCAAGCGTTACGTGGAGATGTACGGGGTCAGCGGCCAGACCCTCGTCGCCATCGATTCCGGGGCGAACGTCAATTTCGACCGCCTGCGCCATGTCGCGGAGCGGGCAGAGCTGGGTGAAAAGCGCGAAGCTATCATCGCGGTCACCATCCCGGAGCGCCCCGGTAGCTTCAAGGCCTTCTGCGAAGCGGTGGGCAAGCGCCAGATCACCGAATTCAACTACCGCAAACACACCTCCGATGAAGCGCACATCTTCGTGGGCGTGCAGACCCATCCGGAAAACGACCCCCGCGCGGCATTGGTGCAGCAGTTGATCGACCAGGGCTTCCCGGTCACGGACCTTACCGACAATGAGCTGGCCAAATTGCACATTCGCCACATGGTGGGCGGGCACTCGGCCGGGGCGAGCGATGAAATGGTGCTGCGTTTCGAATTCCCCGAGCGGCCAGGGGCACTGTTCAACTTCCTCGACAAGCTGGGCGGGCGCTGGAACATCTCGATGTTCCACTACCGTAACCATGGCGCGGCAGATGGCCGTGTGGTGGCGGGGCTGCAGGTCCCTGAGGACGAGCGCCACCTGGTGCCGGCCGCGCTGGCGCAGATTGGCTACCCCTACTGGGATGAAACCCAGAACCCGGCCTACACGTTGTTCCTTGGCTGAACGGCTAAGCTCTTACCCACGGGGGGCGCCGCTTCGCAGTGAACAGGCGGCGCAGCCTGGCGGCCTTGCTCGCTCGCAGCCCCCTGTAACGCAACCAGCCCAGGACGAGTGACATGGAACACCTCAACACCCTCAAAGCCTTGCACGTGATCGGCACCGCTTTGTTGTTGCTGGGTGCTCTGGGCTTGGCGATCTGGACGATGCGCGCCCGCCGGCAGGGTGGCGGGACGGTGTATGGCAGGTTGATGCAGCGGCCTCTGGTCTTCGTCTGGTTGGTGATGGGTATCAGCCTGATCAGCATGCCGTTCACCGGTTGGTGGCTGGTGCACCTGGTGGGTTGGCCGCTGGGTCAGACCTGGCTACTGGCGTCGAGTGCGCTGTATACCGTGGGCGCGTTGGCCTGGGTATGGCTTGTGGTGCGCCTGAATCGGCTGCGCAGGACACCTGCACAGGGTGCTCGGCTAACACTGGCGTTGGCCGTGTTCAGTGCCGTGTGCCTGCTGGCCATCGCCGGATTGATGGGCGCCAAGCCCGTCTGATCCTCGCCAAGGTATCCACCGATTGCCTGTCGGCAAAGCCTGGTTCACAGACTTGCATAGCGCTGACGGTATATAAGCACCGCAGGCGCGTTGCTGCGCTCGCAGGCTTTGTGGAACAATGCGGTGACATGCGTTTGCGAGGTTGCTGCCGTGATCGACCCGGATGGTTTTCGCCCCAATGTCGGGATCATTCTCACGAATGATGCCGGGCAGGTGCTATGGGCTCGACGGATCAACCAGGATGCCTGGCAATTTCCACAGGGCGGTATCAACCCTGACGAGACGCCAGAAGACGCCCTGTACCGCGAGCTGAACGAAGAAGTTGGCCTTGAACGCGATGATGTGGAAATTCTTGCCTGCACCCGTGGTTGGTTGCGTTATCGTTTACCCCAGCGACTGGTGCGCACCCACAGCCAACCGTTGTGCATCGGCCAGAAACAGAAGTGGTTCCTGCTGCGTCTGATCAGCAATGAACAACGGGTGCGTATGGACCTGACCGGCAAGCCGGAGTTCGATGGCTGGCGCTGGGTGAGCTACTGGTACCCGCTGGGCCAGGTTGTGACATTCAAGCGCGAGGTCTATCGGCGCGCCCTGAAAGAGCTAGCACCGCGTCTTCTGACGCGCGACTGACGACGGAGTTCGACCCCGAGCCATGCTCAATACGCTGCGCAAGATCGTCCAGGAAGTAAACTCCGCCAAAGATCTCAAGTCGGCGTTGGGGATCATTGTCTTGCGTGTCAAAGAGGCCATGGCCAGCCAGGTCTGTTCGGTCTACCTGCTGGACCCGGAAACCAACCGGTTCGTATTGATGGCCACCGAGGGGCTGAACAAGCGTTCGATCGGCAAGGTCAGCATGGCCCCCAACGAAGGCCTGGTCGGGCTGGTGGGCACCCGCGAAGAACCCCTGAACCTCGAAGATGCCGCCGCACACCCGCGCTACAGGTACTTCGCCGAGACCGGCGAGGAACGCTTCGCTTCCTTCCTGGGCGCCCCGATCATCCACCACCGCCGCGTGGTGGGGGTCCTGGTCATTCAGCAGCGCGAGCGTCGCCAGTTCGACGAAGGCGAAGAGGCCTTCCTGGTGACCATGAGTGCGCAATTGGCGGGGGTGATCGCCCATGCCGAGGCCACTGGCTCGATTCGCGGCCTGGGTCGCCAGGGCAAGGGTATTCAGGAGGCGCGGTTCGTTGGTGTGCCTGGCTCGCCTGGTGCTGCCGTAGGGCGGGCGGTGGTGATGCTGCCACCGGCCGACCTGGAAGTGGTCCCGGACAAGACGGTCGAGGACATCGACGCCGAACTGCACCTGTTCCATGCGGCCCTCGAAGGTGTGCGCGCCGACATGCGCAAGCTGTCGGCCAAGCTGGCCACCCAACTGCGCCCCGAAGAGCGGGCGTTGTTCGATGTCTACCTGATGATGCTCGAGGACGCTGCCCTGGGCGGCGAGGTGCGGGAGGTCATCAAGACCGGCCAATGGGCGCAGGGCGCCCTGCGCCAGGTGGTGGGCGAGCACGTCAACCGCTTCGAACTGATGGACGACGATTACCTGCGCGAGCGGGCCTCCGACGTCAAGGACCTGGGCCGACGCTTGCTCGCCTACCTGCAACAGGCCCGCTCGCAGTCGCTGGTGTATGCCGACAACACCATTCTGGTCAGCGAAGAGCTGACCCCGGCCATGCTGGGCGAAGTGCCCGAAGGCAAGCTGGTGGGCCTGGTCTCGGTATTGGGCTCGGGCAACTCGCACGTGGCCATTCTGGCCCGCGCCATGGGTATTCCGACCGTGATGGGCCTGGTCGACCTGCCTTATTCGAAGGTCGATGGCATCGAGCTGATCGTCGATGGCTACAAAGGGGAGGTCTTTACCAACCCAAGCGATGTGCTGCGCAAACAGTACAGCGACGTGGTCGAGGAAGAGCGCCAGCTGGCACAGGGCCTGGACGCCTTGCGCGAGCTGCCCTGCGTGACCCCTGACGGCCACCGCATGCCGCTGTGGGTCAATACCGGCCTACTGGCCGATGTCGCTCGCGCCCAGCAGCGTGGCGCCGAAGGGGTAGGCCTGTACCGCACCGAAGTGCCGTTCATGATCAACCAGCGCTTCCCCAGCGAAAAAGAGCAGTTGGCGATTTACCGCGAACAGCTGGCGGCTTTCCATCCACTGCCCGTGACCATGCGCACACTGGACATCGGCGGCGACAAGGCGCTGTCCTACTTTCCGATCAAGGAAGAAAACCCCTTCCTGGGCTGGCGTGGCATTCGCGTCACGCTCGATCATCCCGAGATTTTCCTGGTGCAGACGCGGGCCATGCTCAAGGCCAGCGAAGGCTTGAACAACCTGCGGATTCTGCTGCCGATGATTTCCGGCGTTCAAGAACTCGAGGAAGCGCTGCACCTGATTCACCGTGCCTGGGGCGAGGTGCGCGACGAAGGCACCGATGTACCGATGCCGCCGGTGGGCGTGATGGTGGAAATCCCGGCCGCGGTGTACCAGACCCGTGAACTGGCGCGACAGGTGGACTTCCTGTCAGTGGGGTCCAATGACCTGACCCAGTACCTGCTGGCTGTGGACCGTAACAATCCTCGGGTAGCCGACCTCTACGATTACCTGCATCCAGCCGTGCTGCAGGCGGTCAACACCGTGGTCCGCGATGCTCATGCCGAAGGCAAACCGGTAAGTATCTGCGGCGAAATGGCGGGCGACCCGGCAGCTGCCATCCTGCTCATGGCCATGGGCTTCGACAGCCTGTCGATGAACGCCACCAACCTGCCGAAGGTGAAGTGGATGCTGCGCCAGGTGAACATGAGCAAGGCTAAAGAGCTGCTGCAAGAGGCGCTGAGCCATGACAACCCGCAGGTCATCCACAGCTCGCTGCAGCTGGCGCTGAAGAACCTGGGGCTTGCACGAATGATCGGGCCCGGGGCCAACAAGCCGCTCTGAGCGCCATGTGTACCGGCGCCTAGTGAGTTGACCTGCATACAAGGTCGGCCTGGGTGATCAAACCGAGAGTTTCACCTCCCCGAGAAGGGATCCGAACGGGCCGAAGCTGCGTTCGATGAACTGCCTTTGGCCTTGATTATCGACAATCAGCACGGTACTGGCGCGTGTGCCGTAGTGCTGACTGGCGATGAACGCGCTCGACAACAGTTTCTCGGTGGCCAGGCCCACGCCTGTTTCCGGCAACAGGGCGTCGACCACAGGCTCGTCATCTGCCAACAGTCCCAATAGTCGGTCAGGGGCTGGTTTTTCCAACAACTCCGCCAGGCGGCTGCGCGCCTTGACCAGCTTCGGCCACGGGGTATCAAGCTGCGCATTGGAAAGCCCGTACACGCCCGCCTCAAGCAGACGTGGCACTGCTTCCCTGGCATTGACGTACCCCAGAGCATGGTGATCGCCAATGAGCAGGTTGAAGCCTGAATACTGGTCGGCTCGGCTTGCCACCTGATTCAGATAAGTTTCTACGGTTTGCTCACCCTTCAGAAAAGCGGCCACCAACTCGCCACGCGAATGCGATCCCAGTGGCTGTCTGGGGTCCCGGATATTGGTCAACGCGGCGAACCTTCCCTGTGGGCCGACTCCCAGCCAAGTCCCGCCAGCCTCCAGGTCTCTGCCCGCGTACACCTGCGGTGCGTCTTCCCACGGTGCCAACGCCAGGGTAGGGCGGGCATAGAATTCATCACGGTTGGCTGCCACGATCAACGGCAGGGCATGCCCTGGCCGCCAGGCGAACACGATCAGGCACATTTTTCCGGTCCTGTGTTTTCTTCCACTGTACCCAGGCAGCGCGGCAGATCCAACCTGACACAGACTTCACTAGAGCCGCGAACCCAGCTTCCGTTACCATGCCGGATTGATTTCTCGGGGAAGCCGAATGGAATTCGTGCTCTATCTGGTCTTGGGTGCATGTGCGGGGGTGCTGGCTGGCCTGTTTGGCGTGGGCGGGGGCATCATCATCGTGCCTGTGCTCGTGGTCAGCTTCACGTTGCAGGGCTTTGACGCTTCGGTGTTGACGCACCTTGCGGTAGGCACCTCCCTGGCCTCCATCGTCTTCACCTCCATCAACGCCGTGCTCGAGCATCACCGCAAAGGCGCGGTGCAATGGCCGATCTTTGCCTGGATGACCCTGGGGATCCTGCTGGGTGCCGGTGTCGGGGCCAAGACGGCGTCGCTGATCCAGGGGCCCATGCTGCAGAAGATCATCGGCGTCTTTGCCTTGGTGATTGCCGCGCAGATGGCACTGGACCTCAAGCCCAAGGCCAGCCGCGGTGTGCCCGGCAAGGCTGCACGGGTGGCAGCGGGGGGCGTGATCGGCTGGGCCTCGGCCATTTTTGGCATCGGCGGCGGCTCGCTGACCGTGCCCTTCCTGACCTGGCGCAGCCTGCCCATGCAGCAGGCCGTGGCAACGTCGTCAGCGTGTGGCCTGCCCATTGCGATCGCCAGTGCAGTGGGGTTCATGGTGCTGGGCTGGCATGAACCTCAATTGCCGCCGCACAGCGTGGGTTACGTCTACCTGCCGGCGATGGTCGGCATCGCCGTGACCAGCATGTTTTTCGCACGTTACGGGGCGCGGTTGGCTCACAGACTGTCACCGCGCCTGTTGAAGCGCCTGTTTGCGGCCCTGTTGTTCTGTGTAGGCCTGAGCTTTCTGATTTGAATCGAGAGGATGTTAAATGCTGCCTTACCCGCAGATAGACCCCGTGGCACTGGCCATCGGACCGCTGAAAATCCATTGGTACGGCCTGATGTACCTGATCGGCATTGGCGGGGCCTGGTTGCTGGCCACCCGCCGCCTCAACCGGTTCGACCCTACCTGGAGCCGCGAAAAGCTCTCCGACCTGGTCTTCTGGCTGTCGATGGGGGTGATCGTGGGAGGGCGGCTGGGCTATGTGCTGTTCTACGACCTGCACGCGTACCTGGCCAACCCGACGCTGATCTTCGAGGTCTGGAAAGGCGGCATGTCGTTCCACGGCGGTTTCATTGGCGTGATGCTCGCTGCATTGTGGTTCGGCAAGCGCCACAACAAGTCGTTCTTCGAACTCATGGACTTCGTCGCCCCGCTGGTGCCGATCGGCCTGGGTGCCGGGCGTATCGGCAATTTCATCAATGCCGAGCTGTGGGGCAAGCCGACCGATGTGCCATGGGCGATGGTCTTCCCACCGTTCAGCGACCCGGCCCAGTTGCCGCGCCACCCTTCGCAGCTGTATCAGTTCGCCCTCGAAGGCGTGGCGCTGTTCGTGATTCTCTGGCTGTACTCGCGCAAACCTCGGCCCACCATGGCCGTTTCCGGAATGTTCGCGTTGTTCTACGGTATTTTCCGTTTCATCGTCGAGTTCGTGAGAGTTCCGGATGCCCAGCTCGGTTACCTGGCCTGGGGATGGCTGACCATGGGTCAGATTCTGTGCATCCCCATGATCGTGGCTGGCCTTGCGCTCATCTGGTGGGCTTATAATCGCAAGCCTACGGCGACACCCGCCTGATCACTCTCCCGGCAGGGGCGATCCCCCTGCCGTCTAGCTACAGGTAAGCCATGAAACAGTATCTGGACCTGGTCCGCGACGTTATCGAAAACGGCACGTTGCAGGAAAACCGTACCGGCATCCGCACCATCAGCCTGCCAGGGGCGATGCTGCGCTTCGACCTGCAGAAGGGGTTCCCCGCCATCACCACGCGCAAGCTGGCGTTCAAGTCGGCGATCGGCGAAATGGTAGGTTTCCTGCGCGGGGTTCGCAATGCAGGCCAATTCCGTGAGTTGGGTTGCAAGGTCTGGGACCAGAACGCCAACGAAAACGCCCAGTGGTTGGCCAACCCGTTCCGCCAGGGCCATGACGACCTGGGCGAGATCTACGGGGTCCAGTGGCGGCAGTGGCCGGGCTACAAGCGCATCCCCCTGAGCAATCGAGCCGCGATCGAGATGGCGGAGAAGGCCGGGTTCCGTCAGATTGCCGAGGATGAAGAGGATGGCGTGGCGTTTGTCATCCTGTACAAAGCCATCGATCAGGTCCGTCAGTGCCTGGACACCATCGCAAACGACCCTGGCAGCCGGCGCATCCTGTTCCATGGCTGGAACTGCGCCCAGCTCGATGAAATGGCCTTGCCGCCTTGCCATCTGCTGTACCAGTTCCACCCCAACGTGACAACGCGCGAGCTCTCGCTGACGCTTTATATCCGTTCCAACGATCTTGGCCTGGGTACGCCATTCAACCTCACCGAAGGGGCGGCATTGCTGGCGCTGTTCGGTCGGCTGACCGGCTATACCCCGCGCTGGTTCACCTATTTCATCGGCGATGCCCATGTGTACGAGAACCATCTGGACATGCTCAACGAGCAGCTCAAGCGCGAGCCGCTGGAAGCGCCGAAGCTGGTGATCAGCGATCGGGTGCCGGCGTTCGCCGAGACGGGCAAGTACGAGCCGCAGTGGCTTGAACAGATCGAGCCGAGTGATTTCTGGCTCGAAGGGTATGAACATCATGCCCCGATGACGGCTCCGATGGCGGTTTGAAGGTGGCGCCTTCATACCCCCGGTGAACGATCCCGGGAGCGGTCTTGCCGGCGCCCCGGCAAGGCCGCCCCGAAATTCGCTAGCCTTCAGATGCGGCGCAAGACAGTGGTTCTGGCAGGGTGACCGACAGGCTGGTCACGCCCACTAATGCCCATGGCTACGTCCAACATGTGAATGCTCGATATCCGGCACCGTCACCGCGCCGTTGGTTTCCAGCTGCTGCAAAATCGCGCATTGCGCGCCTTCTTCGCTACACCGTCTTCGCAAATCCATCAGTTGCGCCTGTAACGCCACCAATCCATCGAGCCGGGCCTGGACGTGCTCGATATGCTCGTCGATCAAGGCATTCACGCTGCCGCACGAGGCCTGGGGGCTGTCACGCAGCTGCAGCAGGCTGCGGATTTCATCCAGCGTCATGTCCAGCGTGCGGCAGTTGCGGATGAATGTCAGGCGCTCGACATGCGCTTGCGTATACATCCGGTAGTTGCCCTCGCTGCGCGCAGGCTCTGGCAGAAGCTTCTCGCGTTCGTAATAACGAATGGTCTCGACAGCGCAGTCCGTCGCCTTGGCAAGGTCGCCGATCTTCATGTTGGAAACTCCAGGCATTCGCTTGACCCTATAGTGGCTACAGGGTGTTCACTTGGCAACAGGCTCAATAAGGATGACCCATGAACAAGTCTGTCAGCCCCGAACACTCGCATCATCATGAGCACAATCATGACCATGCCCATGACGGCGTGGGCCATGGCGATCAGGGTCATGCCTGTTGCAGCACGCAGGCGGCGCCTGCTCATGTGCAGTTGACGTCCCGGCCCAGCAAGCAGGCTCTGCTCAGCCGTTTTCGGATCGAAGCCATGGATTGCCCGACCGAGCAGACGCTGATCCAGGACAAGCTGGGTAAGATGGCCGGCATCGAGGCCCTGGAGTTCAACCTCATCAGCCGCGTTCTTGGGGTCAGGCACACGCTCGATGGCACGTCCGACATCGAACGGGCCATCGACAGCCTGGGGATGAAAGCCGAGCCGCTCGTGGGGGATGCCGATAGCGCTGCCGCGCCAGCGCCGCCGCCCAGACAGGCTTGGTGGCCACTTGCGCTGTCCGGTCTGGCAGCCCTGGGCGCCGAAGTCGTGCACTTCGCCCAGCTCGCACCGCAGTGGGTGGTGGCCGCGCTGGCACTGGCGGCGATCCTGGGTTGTGGTCTGGGTACCTACAAGAAAGGCTGGATCGCGCTAAAAAACCGAAACCTCAACATCAATGCCCTGATGAGCATCGCGGTCACCGGTGCGCTGCTGATCGGCCAATGGCCGGAAGCAGCCATGGTGATGGTGCTCTTTACCGTGGCCGAACTGATCGAGGCCCGCTCGCTGGACCGTGCACGCAATGCCATTGGCGGGCTCATGCAGCTGGCGCCGGACATGGCAACCGTGCAACAGGCCGATGGCCAGTGGCGCGAAGTGGACGTGCGTGAAGTCGCTGTCGGCGCAACGATGCGAGTACGGCCAGGCGAGCGGATCGGGCTCGATGGCCAAGTGATCAGCGGGCAGTCCAGCGTCGATCAGTCACCGATCACGGGTGAAAGCCTGCCGGTGGAGAAGGTCCAGGGCGACAAGGTCTTCGCCGGTACCATCAACCAGGCAGGCGCACTGGAAATCCAAGCCACCGCAGTAGCTGGTCAGTCCACGCTGGCGCGCATCATCAAGGCCGTCGAGCAGGCGCAAGGGGCGCGGGCGCCAACCCAGCGCTTCGTCGACCGGTTTTCGCGGATCTATACGCCGGCAGTGCTGGCCCTGGCGTTGGCCGTGGCGATCATCCCGCCGCTCCTGCTGAACGGCACGTGGTTCGACTGGGTGTATCGCGCGCTTGTGCTGCTGGTAGTGGCATGCCCCTGTGCACTGGTGATCTCGACCCCCGTCACCATCGTCAGTGGCCTGGCGGCGGCAGCGCGCAAAGGCATCCTGATCAAGGGCGGGGTGTACCTCGAGGGCGGGCGCCACCTGGACTTCCTGGCCCTGGACAAGACCGGCACGATCACCCACGGCAAGCCGGTCCAGACAGACTTCAAAGCCCTGCAACCGGCGTTCGAGCATCGTGCGCAGGCCCTGGCATCGAGCCTGGGTGCACGCTCCGATCACCCCGTGTCCCGAGCGATAGCCCAGTTCGGCCAGGACAACGACCTGCCCCACCTTGAGGTCCGGGATTTCACCGCGCTGGCGGGCCGTGGCGTGCGTGGCAACCTTGAGGGTGAGGTGTTGCATCTGGGCAACCATCGTCTGGTCGAGGAGCTGGGATTGTGTTCACCAGAACTGGAGGCCCAGCTGGATGCCTTGGAACAGCAGGGCAAGACAGTGGTGTTGCTGCTCAACGCATCAGGCCCCCTGGCATTGTTTGCAGTGGCCGATACCGTCAAGGAAAGCAGCCGGCAAGCCATTGCCGAGCTTCATGCGCTGGGCATCCAGACGGCCATGCTGACCGGCGACAACCCGCACACCGCTGCGGCTATCGCGCGTACAGTAGGCATTGATCGGGCCGAAGGTAACCTTCTGCCAGCCGACAAGCTCAGTAGTATCCAGGCGCTGTACGACCAAGGTCATCGCGTTGGCATGGTCGGGGACGGCATCAACGACGCACCAGCGCTGGCCCGGGCCGAAATCGGCTTCGCCATGGCGGCAGCTGGCACCGATACCGCCATCGAAACGGCCGATGTGGCGCTGATGGACGACGACTTGCGCAAGATCCCTGCGTTCATCAGGCTGTCGCGGCATACCGCAGCGATCCTCAAGCAAAACATCGTGCTGGCCTTGGCGATCAAGGCGATCTTCCTGGGCATAACGTTCGCCGGGCTGGCCACCATGTGGATGGCCGTATTCGCCGACATGGGCGTTAGCCTGCTGGTGGTGTTCAACGGCCTGCGCTTGTTGCGCAAGTGACCGCCGACTCAAAGGCCAGGCCTAGAGCTGCTGCACCAGCGATTCGAGCTGCTCCTGGCGCTGGGCCTGGTTCGGTTTAGCACCGGGATTGAGCGTGGACCATTGTGGATGCGCGCGAGCCCGCACCAGCGGTTCGGGCAGCTTGCCCTGACGCCAGGTCTTTTCATCCAGCTGGCCCAGGCGAATACTGTCCTGAGCGGCGTGCCCACGGTGGTCCAGTGCCACCATCAGTTGTTGCTGACGCAGGGCCAGCAAGCGCAGGACGGTATCGTCGACGGTGAGCTCGCGTTTGCCCTTGAGCTTGCCCATCAGGCGCGCGCCATAGCCGCGAGCCGTCTGCAGGGCACCGCCGGCGATGGCCCCGGCCAATGCGGCGACCCCCAGGGTCAGCCCACCTGCCAGCAGGTCCACCCCGGCACCGGCCGCCGCGCCTGCCGCCACTCCGCCGCCTACCCGCACCCCAAGCTGCTTCAGGGTCTCAGGATTGAACAGATCGTCTCCCCAGCGCCCGTCCAGCAACGGCAGGTCACTGGCGTGCGCATCGTCGCGCCGGAACGCATAGAGCTTGAGCAGGGCCTCCACGCAGCGCTGTTCACGCTGGCGCACGGCCTGGTGAAGCGCCTCGATGGCCTGTGCCTGGGCAGACGGTTCACCTTCCACGCTGCGCCGACAAGCGGCGCAGTCCAGCAGCAATTCGGCGATCAGACGCTTGCCGCCTTGCTGACGAGCTACCCGTTGGGCCTGCTGATCGTCGATCAGGCGCTGCAAGCTGGGGCGCGCCTCCTCCAGCAGCAGGGCTAGGCTCTCGTACAGGCGGCGCTCGCCATCTTCTGGCGGGGCCACGCTGTCGAATTTCACCAATGCATGAAGCCCAAGCCGGGCAAGTGCTTCACGCCACTGCGGTTCGCGATGCGGATGGCTGGAAACGAAGTTGAGCACCGGTAGAAGTGGCTTGCCGCAGCTTGCCAGCACGTCGAGTTCGTCACGGTACTTGGCCAGCACCGGCTCGCGGGCGTCGATGACATAGAGCCCGGCGTCGCTGGCCAGCAGCTGGCGCAGCACCTTGGCCTCCTGCTCGAAGCGCTGGCGGGCCTCGCTGCCCTGAAGAAACCGCTCCAGCCGCGCCGGGCCATCCAGGCGCTCGCCAGGGCGCTCAAGGCGTTCGAGGTAGTCGAGCAGGGCAATTGCGTCTTCCAGTCCCGGTGTGTCGTAGAGCTCCAGCAGAGGCTGCCCGTCCACGGACAAGCGAGCGCCTTCCACATGGCGTGTGGTGCTGGGACGATGCGAGACCTCCCCGAAACCGACGTCGCGCGTGAGGGTGCGTAGCAGCGAGGTCTTGCCCACGTTGGTGTGGCCTACCACGGCCAGCTTCAAGGGCTCAGTCATGAGCGTGCTCCAACCAGGCCAGCGGTAGGGTGTCGGCATAGGGAAGCCCCAGGCGATCCAGGGCTTCACGCCAGTCATTCAGGCGCCGCTCATCGCGAGGCTGATCAGCGGCGGCAGGCAACAGCCAGATGCGCGTACTTCCGGCATTGCGCGCCAGCTCGGCGAGCAAGGCCAGGCTGCCGCGATCCGGCGAGCGCTCAGGGTCAAGGGCAATGGCCAGGCGTGCGGGTGGAAAACGCCCCAGTTGTTCGAGCAGACGATGCCGCGACTCCCGGCTGTCCAGTACGCCGGCATCGGCGACGTTGGCGGGCAATGACGGCGGCCAGGGACGCTGATCGTCCAGCTCGACGCCAACCAGCAGTGCGCCGGCATTTTCGATGAGTGACGGCTCGGCCTTGAACTGCGGCAGTGTGTCGGGTGCATCGTCTTGGACGCCCAGGCGCTCGCTGTTGGGCATCAGCCTGTCGCGCAGCGGCATGTAGCCTGGCAGGTTCGTGTCCAGCGCCAAATGTTCGCGCCCTTGCCGCCAGCGCCACAGGCACACGCCGGCCAAGAGCAGGCGCGGCAGCACGCCATAGACCAACACCACGCCCAGCAGCCAGCTGGCCCATGCCTGGCGCGTCATGGCCAGGGCCGGCGCGGTGTCGCCGCTGGCACGGATCATGGCCGGGTCAGGCACCGCAAAGCCCAGCAGCGCGGGCAGGGCGCCCAGGGCCTGGGTCATGGCGATGAAGGGTTCGGCCGCCAACAACGTGGTTTCCCAGACGAAGCCATAGCGCCGGGTGGCCAGCAATGTCAGCAGCACACCTACCGCGCTCAGCATGGCCACCAGCCACAGGCTGTGGACCAGCAAACCCAGCAACCAACGGCCCAGGCGTTGGCGTCCCAGCAGCACTAGCAAGGCCGGCGCCAGGTGGGCGGCACGGGCGTCGCGGGCCAAGCGTTCGCTCAACCACAGCCAAAGCCGCCCCAGCAGCGCGCCGTGCTCACCGCTCAGGAACAAGCCGATCAGCCAGCCCAGCAGCATGACCAGGTTCAGCCCCAGCAGGCTGCCCAGCGCCCAGAAGACATTCACCGGCCGCTGCCCGTCACCCAGGGCGGCCAACGCCAGGCCCCCGCCACTGAGCACCGCCATCACCAGCATCGCCAACAGCGCCAGGCGCGCCCCTTGCTTCCAGCGCCACAACGCGGCGGTCATGCCGTCGCGTTCGGCCAACAGCAGCGCACGGGTCTCGATGCGCAAGGCCAGGCTGCCGCCTTGCTGGCGAGCACGGCGGTTGGCTTCCTGATCCTCGAGGGGGCCGGCATGTTCCTCGCGCAGGCGTATCGCCTCGGTGAGCCAGCGCTTGTCCAGCAAAGAAGGTGCAGTCACAGGGTCTTCCATTGCACAGGTCGTGGCAGCAGCATAACTCACCCGTGCGGTGCTATTCTCGCTGGCATGAACACATTACTGCCCCTGAGCCTGATCGTGGCCTGCGCCGAAAACCGCGTGATAGGCATCGACAATTCCATGCCCTGGCATTTGCCGGGGGACTTCAAGTACTTCAAGGCCACCACCTTGGGCAAGCCCATCATCATGGGCCGCAAGACCTGGGACTCGCTGGGAAGGCCGCTGCCTGGGCGGTTGAACATCGTGGTCAGCAGGCAGCCCGGGCTGGAACTGGCCGGTGCCGAGGTTTTCGCTTCACTGGAAGAGGCGCTGGTGCGGGCCGATCAGTGGGCGCGCGAGCAAGGTGTCGACGAACTGATGCTGATCGGTGGTGCGCAGCTCTACGGGCAGGCGCTGGAGCAAGGGCTCGTCAGCCGCCTGTACGTGACGCGGGTCGAGCTGTCGCCGCTGGGCGATGCCTGGTTCCCGGATTTCGATCGCAAGCAGTGGACGCTCACGTCCAGCCACGCGCAGGCTGAGGAAGGCAAGCCGCTGTATCACTTCGAGGTGTGGGACAAGGCCTGAACGCCTGTTGCGCCAGGAAGGGAGCCGCGCTGTGCGGCCCCATCTGCACTCAGGTATGGCTCAATTCTGCGTGTTCATCATCGGCCAGTACCTGCTTGTCGGTTTCCTTGAGCAGCTGGCTGGTTACCACGCCTGCCGTCATCGAACCGTTCACGTTCAACGCCGTACGGCCCATGTCGATCAACGGCTCTACCGAAATCAGCAGTGCCACCAGCTCCACCGGCAAGCCCATGGCCGGCAGCACGATCAGCGCGGCGAAGGTGGCGCCGCCGCCAACCCCGGCCACCCCGGCTGAACTGAGCGTGACGATGGCCACCAAGGTGGCGATCCACAGCGGGTCGAAGGTATCGATGCCAACCGCTGGCGCGACCATCACTGCCAGCATGGCAGGGTAGAGCCCGGCACAGCCATTCTGGCCGATGGTGGTCCCGAACGAGGCGCTGAAGCTGGCGATCGACTGCGGCACGCCCAGCCGGCGCGTCTGGGCCTCGATGTTCAGCGGGATACTGGCAGCGCTCGAACGGCTGGTGAAGGCGAAGGTCAGCACCGGCCACACCTTGCGGAAGAAGCGCAGCGGGCTGACCCCGATTGCCGCCAGGATGAGCGCGTGAACCACGAACATCAGCGCCAGGCCCAGGTAGGACACGACCACGAAGCTGCCCAGCTTGAGGATGTCTTCCATGTTCGAGCTGGCCACCACCTTGGTCATCAACGCCAGCACGCCGTAAGGGGTGAGTTTCATGACCACGCGCACCAGACGCATTACCCAGGCTTGCAGGGTATCGATGGCCGACAGTGCACGCTGACCCTTCTCGGCGTCGTCCCTGATCAACTGCAAGGCGGCCAGGCCGACGAAAACGGCAAAGATGACCACGCTGATGATCGATGTCGGCTTGGCCCGCGCCAGGTCGCCGACCGGGTTGCTGGGGATGAACGAGAGCAGCAGTTGCGGGATGTTGAGGTCGGCGACCTTGCCTGCATAGTCGCTGTGGATCACCTGCATGCGTGCGCTCTCCTGGGCGCCTGCCACCAAGCCTTCGGCACTGAGGCCAAAGAGGTTGGTCAGCAGGATGCCGATCAGGGCAGCGATCGCCGTGGTCAGCAGCAGCGTGCCGATGCTCAGGACGCTGATACGCCCCAGGGAAGAAGCATTGTGAAGACGCGCCACGGCACTGAGGATGGAGGCGAAAATCAGCGGCATGACGATCATCTGCAACAGGCCTACGTAGCCGTTGCCGACCAGGTCCAGCCAGGTGATGGTGGTCTTGAGCACGGGGTGCCCTGCGCCATAGATCGTGTGCAGTACCAGGCCGAAGCCCACGCCCAGTGCCAGGCCCAGCAGCACTTTCTTGGCCAGGCTCCAATCGGTATGACGGGTCTGCGCCAGCCCCAGCAACAAGGCCAGGAACGCCAGCAGGTTAAGCAGCAGTGGCAGGTTCATTAAAGCTCCGGAAACGAGAGGATGAGTCGCCGCCTCTATGTGCGATTGCGAGTGGAAATGCTAACAGCCTGAAAACAAAGGAATTTATACCCAAATGGAATTTGTATAGTCGTAAATGGAATATCGAGACGTCGCGGATTGCAATGAACACGGCGTTTACGGGGGCATAAAGGTCGCAATCGAGCGTGACCGACGGGTCTCACTCGACTAGCGTCTGTCAGTCGTCTCAGGAGATTCGTACATGAACGTTGCGCTCAAAACCGCTGCCATTGGCCTATCCCTGCTGTTGAGCCTGAAAACCTTCGCTACCGAGCTTGATCATTGGCCATCTGAAGCCGCCAAACAGCTCGACCGCATGATCACCGCCAATGCCCACAAAGGTAACTACGCGGTGTTCGACATGGACAACACCAGCTATCGCTATGACCTGGAAGAGGCCTTGCTGCCCTTCATGGAGAACAAAGGGCTGCTGAGCCGCGACAAGCTGGACCCTTCGCTGAAACTCATACCCTTCAAGGACAGCGCCGAGCACAAGGAGAGCCTGTTCAGCTACTACTACCGACTGTGCGAGATCGACGACATGGTCTGCTACCCCTGGGTGGCGCAAGTGTTTTCCGGCTTCACCCTCAAGGAACTGAAAGTACAGGTGGATGAACTCATGGCGTCTGGCAAGCCTGTGCCCAGCACCTATTACGAAGGGGGTCAGGTCAAGGCCATCGAAGTGCAGCCGCCCAAGGTCTTCAAGGGCCAGGCCGAGCTGTACAACAAGTTGATGGAGAACGGCATCGAGGTCTACGTGGTATCAGCCGCTTCCGAAGAGCTGGTGCGCATGGTCGCCTCCGACCCCAAGTACGGCTACAACGTGAAACCGCAGAACGTGATTGGAGTCAGCCTGTTGCTCAAGGATCGCGCCACGGGACAATTGACAACGGCACGCAAGCAGATCAGCGCTGGGCACTACGATGCCAAGGCTAACGAAGGGCTTGAACTGACCCCTTACCTGTGGACACCAGCCACGTGGATGGCGGGCAAGCAAGCGGCGATCCTGACCTACATTGATGAATGGAAAAAGCCCGTGCTGGTGGGCGGCGATACCCCGACCAGTGATGGCTACATGCAGTTTCATGGCGTGGATGTAGGCAAGGGCGGTATCCACCTGTGGATAAACCGCAAGCCCAAGTACATGGAGCAGCTCGAGGGGATGATCGCCAGCCAGGCAGCTGCCCAGGCCAAGGAAGGGTTGCCGGTGACGGCGGACAAGAACTGGGTGATCGTGACGCCTGAACAGATTCAATGAGGCAGGCCGTGGTTCCATGCTGTATAAGCCCCATCGCCGTTTCGGCAAAAAAAACCGGCGCTCAAGGCGCCGGTTCTTGTACAGCTGGACGGGTATCACAGCCCTTCGAGCATCGCCTTGTTGCGCACGGCACCTTTGTCGGCACTGGTCGCCAGCAGGGCGTAGGCCTTCAAGGCTGTCGTCACCTTGCGCGGGCGTACTTCAGCCGGTTTCCAGCCCTTCTTGTCCTGCTCGGCGCGGCGCTCGACCAGCTCGTCATCGCTGACCAGCAGGTTGATCGAGCGGTTGGGTATATCGATCAGGACCTTGTCGCCGTCGCGTACCAGGCCGATGGCGCCGCCTGCGGCGGCTTCCGGCGAGGCATGGCCAATGGACAGGCCCGAGGTGCCCCCCGAGAAGCGGCCGTCGGTGAGCAGGGCGCACGCTTTGCCCAGGCCCTTGGACTTGAGGTACGACGTGGGATAGAGCATTTCCTGCATGCCCGGGCCACCTTTCGGGCCTTCGTAGCGGATGATCACGATGTCGCCGGCTTTTACTTCGTCGGCGAGGATGCCACGCACGGCGCTATCCTGGCTTTCGAAGATCTTGGCCGTGCCTTCGAACACGTGGATCGATTCGTCGACACCGGCGGTTTTCACCACGCAGCCGTCCAGGGCGATGTTGCCGTACAGCACGGCCAGGCCACCCTCTTGTGAATACGCGTGCTCGAAGCTGCGGATGCAGCCGTTCTCGCGGTCGTCATCCAGGGTTTCCCAACGCGTCGACTGGCTGAACGCGGTCTGGGTCGGGATGCCGGCCGGGCCCGCCTTGAAGAAGGTGTGGACTGCTTCGTCGTCGGTCTGGGTGATGTCCCACTTGGCGATGGCTTCTTCCATGCTGCGGCTGTGCACGGTAGGCAGGTCGGTGTGCAGCAGGCCGCCACGGGCCAGCGAACCCAGGATGCTGAAGATACCGCCAGCGCGGTGCACGTCCTCCATGTGGTACTTCTGGATGTTGGGCGCCACCTTGCACAGTTGCGGCACCTTGCGCGACAGGCGATCGATGTCGCGCAGGTCGAACGCCACTTCGCCTTCCTGCGCCGCCGCCAGCAGGTGCAGGATGGTATTGGTCGAGCCACCCATGGCGATGTCCAGCATCATGGCGTTCTCGAACGCCTTGAAGTTGGCGATGCTGCGCGGCAGGACCGATGCGTCGTTCTCGCCGTAGTAACGCTTGCACAGCTCGACGATGGTGCGGCCGGCGGTCAGGAACAATTGCTCGCGGTCCGAATGGGTAGCCAGGGTGGAGCCGTTGCCCGGCAGGGCCAGGCCCAACGCCTCGGTCAGGCAGTTCATCGAGTTGGCGGTGAACATGCCCGAGCACGAGCCGCAGGTAGGACAGGCGCTACGCTCGTATTCGGCGACCTTTTCGTCGGAGGCCGTGCTGTCGGCGGCGATGACCATGGCATCGACCAGGTCCAGGCCATGGCTGGCCAGCTTGGTCTTGCCAGCTTCCATCGGGCCGCCGGAGACGAAGATCACCGGAATGTTCAGGCGCAAGGCGGCCATCAGCATGCCGGGGGTGATCTTGTCGCAGTTGGAGATGCAGACGATGGCATCGGCACAGTGCGCGTTGACCATGTACTCCACCGCGTCGGCGATGATTTCACGGCTGGGCAGCGAGTACAGCATGCCGTCGTGGCCCATGGCGATGCCGTCATCGACCGCGATGGTGTTGAATTCCTTGGCCACGCCACCGGCGCGCTCGATCTCGCGAGCGACCAACTGGCCCAGGTCCTTGAGGTGCACATGGCCCGGCACGAACTGGGTGAAGGAGTTGGCGATGGCGATGATCGGCTTCTTGAAGTCTTCGTCCTTCATGCCGGTGGCACGCCACAGGGCGCGTGCACCTGCCATGTTGCGGCCGTGGGTGGAAGTCTTGGAACGATAATCAGGCATGAAACACTCCTGGCGGCTTAATCAGGTCACAGAAAGGGGAGTGAGCTTCTCTTGTCCTCTGTACCGCAGGCCGGTTGCCACTGGCACGGATGGGGCCGAAGACCGCGCGGGATCGCCGCGTGCTTGGCCAGAGCTCATAAACCCGCCGGGGGATGACTGGCGATGAATAGCCCGATTCTACACCGCTGGCGCCGGGAAGGCATGACGATGTGCCCAGGTGGCGTTTTTGGGCAAAACCCGAAGTTGTAGGAACCGTCTGAAACGATCCGTGTGAGGCTGACCTGCACCTGACTTGCCATTATCATTCGGCCGCCGCATGTGCGGCTTGACGAGATAACCCTCAATGGACCTTCCCAGTTATCGGTTCACCATGAACTGCAATCTGGCACTGAGCGCGCCGCCGCCAGGGCTGCCTAGGGCTTGAGTCTGCGAGGCTGAAGCCTGCAGGCGCCTGGTCGGCGCCTGGAGAACTTCATGCAAAACCCTATCGATAAAAACACCGCTGTTTGTGCCGTAGACGCTGCGCTCGATACGCAACGGCGGCAAACCACCGAAAGCTTTCACAAAGGCGCCTCCCTCACTAACACCATCGGTGACCTGCGGCATGCGACCCTCGGGTTGCTGTACCGCAAGCGTGTGCTGTGGCTGGTGCTGCTGGTGTTCGGCAACCTGTTCTCAGGGGCCGGCATCGCGGCCTTCGAAGAAACGATTGCCGCGCACATCGCGCTGGTATTCTTTCTGCCACTGCTGGTGGACAGCGGCGGCAATGCCGGCTCGCAGTCGGCTACTCTCATGGTCAGAGGTCTGGCCACAGGCGAGGTCACGCTGAGCGACTGGGGAAGAATGCTGGGCCGTGAATTTGGCGTCGCGCTGCTGCTGGGCTGCACCATGGCGATGGCCGTGGCATCGCTTGGGCTGCTGCGGGGCGGCCCGCAGATCGCCTTGATCGTGGCCAGCAGCATGGTGGTGATCGTGCTGGTCGGCAGCCTGATCGGCATGAGCCTGCCGTTTCTGCTGAGCCGGCTCAAGCTGGACCCTGCCACGGCCAGCGGGCCGCTGATCACCTCGATTGCCGACGCAGCAGGCGTATTGGTGTACTTCGGGATCGCGACCCAGGTGCTTGGGCTTTAAAACGATCGGGGGCCACCCAGGCCCCCGTCTTGGTTTAGCTGTTAGGCAGCAACCGGCAGGTAATGCTCTTGATGTAGCGGGTTTCACCAATCGCCGGGTGCACCGGATGGTCAGGGCCCTGACCACCGCGCTCGAGCAACTGCATGTTGCGGTCCAGGTGACGGGCACTGGTCAGCAGGATGTTGTGCAGGTCGTCTTCGGGGAGGTGCATCGAGCAGGAAGCGCTGACCAGAATGCCGTCCTTGTTCAGCATGCGCATGGCCTGCTCGTTGAGCCTGCGGTAGGCAGCCTCGCCGTTCTTCAGGTCTTTCTTGCGCTTGATGAAGGCGGGCGGGTCGGCAATGATCACGTCGAAGCGTTCCTCGGCTGCCTTGAGTTCGCGCAAGGCTTCGAAGACGTCGCCCTCGATGCAGGTCAGCTTGTCACCGATACCGTTGAGCTGGGCGTTGCGTTCAACGCCATCCAAGGCAAAGCCCGAGGCATCGACGCAGAACACTTCGCTGGCGCCGAAGGCACCTGCCTGCACGCCCCAACCGCCGATGTAGCTGAACAGGTCGAGTACGCGCTTGCCCTGAACATAGGGGGCCAGGCGTGCACGGTTCATGCGGTGGTCATAGAACCAGCCGGTTTTCTGGCCTTCACGGACCGGGGCTTCGAAACGGACACCGTTTTCTTCCAGCGGTACCCAATCCGGGACTTCACCGTAGACGGTTTCCACATAGCGCTGCAGGCCTTCGGCATCGCGGGCTGCCGAATCGTTCTTGAACAGGATGCCGCTTGGCTTGAGCACCTGGACCAGCGCCGCGATGACCTCATCCTTGTGCGCTTCCATGGTTGCCGATGCCAGTTGCACCACCAGAATGTCGAAGAAGCGATCGACGACCAGCCCCGGCAGCCAATCGGAATCGCCATAGACAAGTCGGTAGCACGGCTTGTCGAACAGGCGCTCGCGCAGGGACAAGGCCACGTTCAGGCGGTGCACCAGCAGCGATTTGTCCAGCGGCAGTTTAACGTCGCGTGACAGCAGGCGGGCGCAGATCAGGTTATTGGGGCTCAGGGCAACGATGCCCAGTGGTTTGCCGTTGGCGGCTTCGAGCACGGCCTGCTGACCGGCCTGCAAGCCTTGAAGCGGGGTGGCGGCAACGTCCACTTCGTTGCTGTAGACCCACAGGTGGCCTGCGCGCAGGCGGCGGTCGGCATTGGCTTTAAGGCGAAGACTGGGCAGGGACATGACGTCGCTCCGGAAAAAAGAGCGGGAGTATAACCCCTACCCAGCCTTATTGCTGAGCGCCAGCGGTCAGGACGACAGGGCCTGGATCAGTGCCTTGTTGAAGGCAGGGATGTCATCGGGCTGCCGGCTGCTGATCAGGTTCCCGTCAACCACCACTTCTTCGTCGACCCACTCGGCGCCAGCGTTGCGCAGGTCATCCTTCAGGGTCTTGAAGCTGGTCATGCGCTTGCCCTGGGTCAAGCCGCTCGAAATCAGCAGCCAGCCGCCGTGGCAGATCACGGCAATCGGTTTGCCGGCTGCGTCATGGCTTTTGACGATTTTCTGGGCGCCTTCAACCAGGCGAATGGTGTCCGAGTTCTGTACGCCGCCTGGCAGGACCACGGCATCATAAAGCTCGCTGGCGCTGGCGCTGTCGAAGGTGCCGTCGACCTTGAACTCGTCCGCGGGCTCGTCGTGGTTCCAGCCGCGCACCGTGCCTTGCTTCTCGCTCAGCACGTGCACCTGCGCACCTGCCTGCTGCAGGGCGTCACGCGGGCCTGTCAATTCCACCTGTTCGAAGCCATCAGTCACCAGGATGGCCACGCGCTTGCCGTTCAATTCAGTACCCATGGGCCTTGCTCCTTTACTCGATGAATATGATAAACAGGCCCGTCCGCGCTTGTGAAAGTTCAAGTTCACTGATCCAGCGGTTAGTTCTGTGGGGTGCATCGCGGTAGAATTGGCAGTCCCATACGAGTGTGCACGCATGTCCCAAGAACTCACCGCCGAACAGATCCAGCAAGCCTTGCAAGGCATCACCATCCCGCCGCAGCCGCAGATCATGGTCGATTTGCAGTTCGAGCAGTACATGCCTGATCCGGACCTGGAAACCATCGCCAAACTGATCGCACAGGACCCTGGGTTGTCGGGCGCCTTGCTCAAGCTGGTCAACTCGGCGCACTTTGGCCTGTCCAACAAGATAGGCTCGATCCAGCGTGCGGTGAACTTGCTGGGTAGTCGTTCGATCATCAACTTGATCAACGCGCAGTCGATCAAGGGCGAAATGAGCGATGAAACCATCGTCACGCTCAACCGGTTCTGGGATACCGCGCAGGATGTGGCGATGACCTGCCTGACGCTGGCCAAGCGCACGGGTATTCAGCCTGCCGACGAAGCCTATACCCTCGGCTTGTTCCACGACTGCGGCGTTCCGCTGATGCTAAAGCGCTTCCCCACGTACATGGATGTGCTCGAAGAAGCCTATGCAAAAACCGACGAGCAGACCCGCGTCGTGGACACGGAGAACCGCGCCTTCAACACCAATCATGCCGTCGTCGGCTATTTCACGGCCAAGTCCTGGCGCTTGCCCGAACACCTGACCGGGGCCATCGCCAACCACCACAACGCGCTGGCGGTGTTTCGCGATGACAGTGCCCGCAACAACCAGAGCCAGATGAAAAACCTGTTGGCGGTGCTCAAGATGGCCGAGCATATCTGTGCCTCCTACCGGGTATTGGGCAACCAGTCGGTGGATCAGGAATGGAACGTAGTGGGGCCGCTGGTGCTCGATTACATAGGCTTGTCGGAATACGACTTCGACAACCTCAAACAGAACATCCGAGAACTAGGTGGGCACTGATACATGCCTGAGTTACCCGAGGTAGAGACCACCCGGCGCGGTATTGCACCGCACGTCGAAGGTCAGCGCGTCAGCCGCGTGGTCGTGCGTGATCGCCGCTTGCGCTGGCCGATCCCGGAAGACCTGGACGTGCGGCTCTCCGGGCAGCGCATCGTCACGGTCGAACGCCGGGCCAAGTACCTGCTGATCAATGCCGAAGTGGGCACCCTGATCAGCCACTTGGGCATGTCGGGCAATCTACGGCTGGTGGAGGCGGGCTTGCCGGCTGGCAAGCATGAGCACGTGGACATCGAGCTCGAATCCGGTCTGATGCTGCGCTATACCGACCCGCGCCGCTTTGGCGCCATGCTCTGGAGCCAGGACCCGCTCAACCATCAATTGCTGCTGCGGCTCGGCCCCGAACCGCTGACCGACCTGTTTGACGGTGAGCGACTGTTCCAGCTGTCCCGAGGCCGTTCGATGGCGGTCAAGCCCTTCATCATGGACAACGCCGTGGTCGTTGGGGTGGGCAACATCTATGCGACCGAAGCACTGTTCGCTGCCGGCATCGATCCGCGCCGAGCGGCCGGTGGCATCTCGCGGGCGCGATACCTGAAGCTGGCCATCGAGATCAAACGCGTGCTGGCGGCCGCCATCGAACTGGGCGGCACCACGCTGCGCGATTTCATCGGCGGTGATGGCCAGCCAGGGTACTTCCAGCAGACACTGTTCGCCTACGGGCGCGGCGGCTTGCCCTGCAAGGTGTGTGGCACCGAGTTGCGGGATGTGAAGCTTGGGCAACGCGCCAGTGTGTTCTGCCCGCGCTGCCAACGCTGAGGCCGTGCGCGCTTCGGGATGATCGCCATGGAGAGGCCGATGCGCGAGGATGCCGACGGCCGGCAGCGTCAGGCCTTGCCAGTGATCTTGAGGTACTTGGCCATCAGTTGCTCTTCGCTTTCCGGGTGCGCCTCATCCAGTGGGATGCAGTCGACCGGGCAGACCTGCTGGCACTGCGGCTCGTCGTAATGACCCACGCACTGGGTGCACAGGTTGGGGTCGATCACGTAGATCTCTTCGCCTTGGGAGATGGCCTCGTTGGGGCACTCGGGTTCGCAGACGTCGCAGTTGATGCAATCGTCGGTGATGATCAGGGACATGGGGGCTCCGGCCGGGGCTCAGCGCCCGGGCATGTTCAACGCAATGGGCACAATTGTGCCGCATTCGCGCCTGCAGTGCACGCAGGCGCGACGATCTGGAACAGCGGCTTTACTTCTTGAAGCGTTCAGTCAGCGCATCGGCCACGGCCGGGTGCACGAATTTGCTGATATCGCCCCCCAGTGCGGCTATTTCGCGGACCAGGGTCGACGAGATGAACGAGTACCGCTCCGACGGCGTGAGAAACAGGCTCTCGACGTCGGGTGCCAGTTGACGGTTCATGTTCGCCAGCTGGAACTCGTATTCGAAGTCCGACACTGCACGCAAACCCCGAAGGAACACATTGGCACCTTGCTCCTTGGCAAAATGCGCCAGCAACGAGGAAAAGCCGATGACTTCGACATTGGGCAGGTGCCTGGTGACCTCACGGGCCAGCTCCACGCGTTGTTCCAGCGGGAACAAAGGGTTTTTCTTGGGGCTGGCGGCCACTGCAATGATCACGGTGTCGAACAGCCGCGAGGCGCGCTCGACCAGATCGCCATGGCCTTTGGTAATGGGGTCGAAAGTACCCGGGTACAACACTCGGTTCATCGCGTCATCCTGGCTGGAGTGCGTTGGGGAGTCGGATGGTAGCGCAGCGACTGCGCCCGGCCAAGTCATGCGGCCGGCCAAGGCACTATACTTTGGGCCAGCCAATGGTGCGAGGGCACGGCGCTTTGATACGGTGCAACGCCTTGGCAATACCTCGTACCATGGCGGTTTTCACTGCTCCGTAGACAGGATGCTGGACATGGCCCGGCCCATCAAGACCCGCGAGAGAATCGTTCAGAGCAGCCTTGAGCTGTTCAATCAGTCGGGCGAACGCAGCGTCAGCACCAACCATATCGCGGCGCACCTGGGCATCTCGCCAGGCAATCTCTATTACCACTTCCCCAACAAGCAGGCGATCATCGCGGTTTTGTTCAGCCAGTACGAAACGCACGTAGACAGTTTTCTGCGTCCGCCGCAGGGGCGCCCGCTGGCGGTGCAGGACAAGCGGTTCTACTTGCAGGCGCTGCTGGCTGCCATGTGGAACTACCGTTTCCTGCACCGGGACCTGGAGCATCTGCTGGGCAGCGATGCTGAGCTGGCAGCCCGTTATCGGCGCTTCTCCGCACGCTGCATGCGTCAGGGCAAGGCCATTTACCGCGGCTTCGTCGAGGCGGGTATTCTGGCGATGAACCCCGCGCAGCAGGAGTCGCTGACCATCAATGCCTGGATCGTGCTCACCTCGTGGGTGCGCTTTCTCAGCACGACCCGGGAGCATGCAACGCACCTGGGTGAAGAAGCGTTCAAGCGGGGCGTCTATCAGGTGCTGGCCCTTGAGCTGGGGTTCGTCACCGAGCCTGCGCGCAATGCCGTGCAGGCCTTGTGCAGCGAGTTTCACGTACCGTTCATTCAGGCGCTTGAGCACTAGCGCCCGGGCCCGGGATTACATCGATCAGGAGATTGTCATGTCACTTGCGCAGTTGATCACCCCGCAGCAGTTGGCCGAGCGGCTGGATTCACCCGGCCTTGTCATTCTCGACTGTCGTTTCGCCCTTGAGGATGTGGATTACGGTCAGCGCAGTTACGCCTTGGGTCACATCGAAGGGGCGCACTTTGCCGACCTTGAGCGAGACTTCAGCGGCCCGGTCAGCAAGGGTGTGACAGGGCGACACCCGCTGCCTGATCCAGAAAAGCTGGTAGCGCGCCTGCGCGAATGGGGCGTAGATAACGAGAGCGACGTGGTGCTGTACGACGACGGTACCGGTGCCTATGCGGCGCGAGGCTGGTGGCTGCTGGCCTGGCTGGGCAAACGCAGTGGCGTTGCAATCCTGGACGGCGGCCTGACCGCCTGGCACGCCGCGCACCTGCCATTGAGCCTGGATCCCCCGGCCCGGCGCGAAGGCAACTTCAGCGGCCAGCCCGATGAGGCCATGCTGATCGATGCCGAAAGCCTGGTTCAGCGCCTGGGCAGCTCAGACCTGACCCTGCTGGATGCGCGCGCATTGCCACGTTTTCGTGGCGACATGGAACCCATCGACCCAGTGGCAGGACACATCCCTGGCGCACGCTGCGCCGCCTTCACCGAGAACCTTGGCAGCGACGGCCGGTTTCTTCCGCCCGAGCAACTCCGGCAACGTTTCGAGCAGCAGCTGCAGGGACGCGCGCCTGAGCATCTGGTTGCGTACTGCGGTTCAGGGGTAACGGCGTGTCATAACCTGTTCGCGCTGGCATTGGCCGGTTACCCGCTCGGCAAACTGTATGCAGGCTCATGGAGTGAGTGGATCACCCGCTCTGAGCATGCAGTGGCAACGGGCGACCAGTAGGCCCTCCACTACAGGCCTTCGCGTAACCATTGCGGAATTCGGCGCTCCAGGTAATAGCCCGGTTTTCGCAGGCTGCCGTCGACGAACCCGACATGGCCACCCTGAGCGTGCAGCTCAAGCTCGGTCCCTGGGGCCAGCTCATCTGCCGTCGGCACGCTCAGAGGCGAGACGAAGGGGTCGTCGCTGGCCTGGATGATCAGGGTCCGGGTACGGTTATGGTTCAGGTAGAAGCCACTTGAAGCGCGGCGATAATAGTCGTGCACATCCTGAAAACCGTTCAGCGGTGCAGTGACCTTGGCATCGAAATCCCAGAACGTGCGCAAGCCATGCAGTGGACCGAGCTGCTCCAGGATTGCCAGCCGTTCTGGGTGACCATGGTCTTTGAACAGGCGCTGCTTGACCTGCACATAGGCCAGCATCTCGCGCATGAAATGCGCCTGGTACACCTTCGAAAACCCCAGGCCGATACGATCGGCACACTGATCCAGGCGAAAAGGCACGGAAACGGCGACTGCCGCCTGCAACCGGCTGTTGTCACCCTGTTCGCCCAGGTATTTGAGCAGGACATTGCCTCCCAGGGAGTAGCCCACCGCGTACAGGGGCGCCAGCGGCCTTTTGGCACACAGGTGACTGACGATCTCAGCCAGGTCCTCACTGGCGCCGGAATGGTAGCTGCGGGGCAGCAGGTTCGGTTCCCCAGAGCAGCCCCGCCAGTTCGCCGCGACGCTCGCCCAGCCCAGTGCGTGCAGCGCCTGTTGCAAGCCTTTGACATAGGGTGAGCCCGATGACCCCGTCAACCCGTGAAGCACCAGCACCAGCGGCGCATGGGGCTGGTGCGGGCCATGCCAGTCAAGGTCGATGAAGTCCCCGTCCGCCAGCCAGATGCGTTCGCGCTCGCGTTGCAGCGTCGGCGTCTTGCGCCACAGCGGTCCCCACAATGTTTGCAGGTGAGGGTTGGAAAGGCCTTTGGCAGGATGAAACAGGGCGCTGGAACTTGGCATGCTGGGCAACTCGTGATGTGCCCGGCTAGAGTGCCATGAAACAGCGCTTGTATCAGCCTTCACTGACTCGCCTTACCCCGTGCTCGCCTATCGCTGGGCTGGCTCCGGCGCAGGCAAGGGGGACTGCTCAGCGTCGGGGCCGAGGGTGACGAATACCTGAGGTGCCTTTCGCCACCACACCTGCGCCACTTCACGAAGGTATGCAGGGGTCAATGAAGCAAGCCTGTCCAGATGGGTGGTCAGGTAATCGGCGGGCAAGCCCTGATGGCTGTGCGTGGCCAATGTCGCTGCCAGATGTGCGCTGTCGGCCAGTTGGCGGTGCAGCCGGGCAGCGATCTGATTGACGGCCATGTCGCACTCGACCTGAGTTGGCCCACGTGTGTGCAGGCAGTCCAGCATCCCTGCGACCAGTGCATGTGAAGCTTCCCGGTATTGGGGGGCGACGTCCCAGTGTATGTGCAGCAGTGTTCCAGCATCCAAGTGCCTGAGTTTGGTGGTGACCGTGTAGGTCAGCCCTCGCAGATGGCGCAGTTCCTGAGGCAAGCGCGCTTCGTGGTTGCCGCCAAGAATCTCGGTCAGCAACTCCAGTGCAGCATAGACCGGGTCGCTGGGTAGCACAGGAACGGCCACTGTCAGCATTGCCTGAGTTGCACTGCCAGGGTGCGTGATATGGTGTGACAGCGGCGACTGCTCAGCCAGCATGGACGGCGGCTGCGCTGCCCACTGCTGCGGCAAATCACGTGTCAGGTCATTGACCAGTTGCTCTGCGTCGTCCCGGCTAAGGTCGCCGACCAGCCCTATGTCGAGGTTATTGGCCGAGTAGGCCTTTGCATGAAAAGCCCGCACTTGGTCAGTGGTCAAGGGGCCGATGATCCCAGCATCGGCGTGCGACGCGTACGGATGGCCGCTGAAGACATGACCGGTGGTTGTATTGATCAGGCGTGCCAGCGGATTGAGTTTTTGCCGGCCTTGGTAGAGCGCTATTCGATCACGTATCTTCGTAACGTCCTCTGGGCGAAACGCAGGGCGAGCCAGCATCTGCGCCAGCGTTTGCGAAACTGCTCGCAGCAAACCGGGTGTGCTCAGGCACGTTAGCGTGATCGTGGCTTTTTCTTCGCTCAACGAGCGTCCCACGATGGCGCCCCTTGCAGCCATTTGCTCGGCAAATTGCGCCGCGCTCAGGGTTGCCGTGCCCTGATCAAGGCTGTAGAGCGTCAGCGCGGCCAGCCCTGGGTGATCGCCATCAAGTGCGCTACCTGCCCGGAATCGCAGCACCAGATCAATCATGGGGCGATCATGCGTAGCCATGAAACTGACCTTCGTGCCTTGCGCCGTCTCCCACCGCTCAGCCGTGGCCAGGAGTGCAGGAGGCTGGTCGAGTTCGACACGCTGGGTCGAGCTCAGCCTTGCCATCGCTTGCCGCGCCGTATCGATGGCAGGCCCTTGGCACAGCACAGGTGCTGGTTGGCGTATCTGATCGTCGTTCATGCTTGCGCTCCTGGTAGAAGAGAGGTGGTGGTCAGCCGCTCACGCCCCAGATAAGTGCGCGCTACCTGCTGCACCTGAGCACTGTCGATGATCGATATCAGGCGCGCATGTTCGTCGATCAGGCTTGCTGGTTGCCCTGTCGCGGCCATGGCGCCGATTTGCGAAGCTTGGGCCGTTGCGCTGTCGAGAGAGAAAAGCTGGCGGGCGAGCAGTCGCAGCTTTATCTGCTGCAACTGTTCAGCCGACAAGGCTTCGGTTTGCAAGCGTGCTATCTGCTCATAAGTCGCTTCAGTAGCTTGTTCGAGGGTCGCATTCAGTGTGTTCACGTAGGCTGAGAAGGTGATTACGGTGTCGCCACGTACAAGGGGGTCATAGGTTGCGGCAACGCCTGTCAGCAGGCCCCGTCCCCTGACAAGTTCGGCATACAGCCAAGCGCTGGAGCCCTCGGCCAGCACTTCACAGATCAGCTCGAGGGTTTTGCTCGTGAGTGCATCGTTGGCTGTGGCACAACTGGGGACGTTGAAGGACATCAGCAGGCCATGGCTAAGGCCGGGCAAGCTAACGGCCTGGCTGCGTTCCGCCATTGGAGCGTCTGAGCGGGGAAAAGGCGAGTCTGGCAGCTGACCGCGCTCCAGGTGCGCGAAGTACGTTTCGACCTGCTGTTTCAACGTTTCCAGTTCCACGTTGCCCACCACGACGAGCGTGGCGTTGTTAGGCCGGTAGCGGGTGGTGTACCACTGCCGCAGCGTTGGCAGGTCGATGTTCTGTAGATCTATCGCCGAACCGAAGCTTGGGGTCGCATACGGGCTGCTGCCGTGAGCCAGGGCCAAGTGACGGTCGTAGGCTTGCTGGATGGGCTGGGCGTCTACTTTCAGGCGTCGTTCGTCAGCGATCGCCTTGGCGCCTCGTGTCAACTCGGGCAACCCGAATGTGGCCGTGTCCATGGCATCTGCCAACAGTTCGAGCGCAACGGGCAGGCGCGATGCAGGCAACAACATGTCGAAAGAGGTGGCATCGAGGAGAGTACTGGCATTGGCCTGTCCCGCAAGGCGGGCAACGACTTTCGCGTACTGCCCAGGCTCAAGCTTGCGGCTGCCTTCGAAGATGACGTGTTCGAGCAAGTGCGAGAGGTTCGTCTGCCCTGCTGGCTCGTGACGGGTACCGACGTTGTACCAGAGCTGGACGGCGGCGAGGGCATTTCGGCTCTGCTGTCTCAGGTAGACGGACAGGCCGTTTTCAAGCGTGAAATGCTGCACAGGGGAGGGGCTGGCGCCTGCAAGAGAGGCAAGCGCCGCCGAGACATCATCGGCCAGTGAAGGCGCGGAGAGCGATACGGTCATGCTGAGGTGCTCGGATGGCTAGAGACCCGAGCAGCATCAGTCAACGTGGGGCGCCAGCTGCGCTAAATAGTTAGCCCCGTTGCCACAGTGCGTAATGCACCTGTCCGGTTTTCTTCTCCCGGTGCAGTCGCCAGTTGGCAGGTAGCTGCAAGGTCGACGGAGCCGCTTCGCTCTCGGTATATACCCACGCTTGCTCGCTCAGCCACTGGTTCTGTTCGAGCAGGTTGCAGGTGTCTGCCAGCAACTGCTGATGAAAAGGTGGGTCCAGGAATACCAGGTCGAATTGCTTTTTGGCAGGGCCTTGCAGATAGCGCAAGGCATCGGTCTGAAGGATCTGCCCCCGTGGACAGCGCAGGATCTCGAGGTTGTGCTTGAGGTTGGCGATGGCGGCAGAATTGCTGTCCAGTGCCACGGCATCCTCGGCCCCGCGAGACAGGGCCTCCAGTACCAACGCCCCGCTGCCGGTGAAGGCGTCGAGCACGTGCGCGCCCTCAATATAGGGGGCCAGCCAGTTGAAAACCGTCTCGCGTACCCGGTCAGGTGTAGGGCGCAAGCCCTCACCATCGGGCACGGCCAGACGACGGCTGCGCCATTGGCCCGCGATGATGCGCAGGTGGCCCTGGCCCTTGCTCTGGCCCGGTTGCTGGCGGGCGGGAGGGTTGGATCTTGGCATTAGTGCTCCGGTACCCCGAGCGGTTGCCCGGAGGGTTTATCAGTAGGGGCTGGCAGTGGCTTCTGCGGCACCTTCGGACCGACTGTGACGATGACCAGCTTGTCGGCGGACAAATGCTTGTTCATGGCGTCCTTGACCTGTTCGACGGTCAGGGCCTGGGACTGCTGCATGAAGTCTTCCAGCCAGCTCAATGGCAGGTTGTAGAAGCCGATGGCGCCCAGTTGCCCGACGATGCTGGCATTGCTCGCATTGGAAAGCGGGAAGCTTCCAGCCAGCTCGCGCTTGGCATCGTCCAGTTCCTGCTGGGTAGGGCCGCTGCGCAGATAGTCGGCCAGAATACCCTGAACCAGCTTCAATGTCCCTTCGCTGAGTTCGGCGCGGGTTTGCAGGTTGATCATGAACGGGCCGCGCACTTGCATCGGGCTGAAGGCCGAATAGACACCGTAGGTCAGACCGCGCTTTTCACGCACCTCACTCATCAGCCGCGTGCCGAACGCGCCGCCACCGAGGATCTGATTGCCCAGTGACAAGGCTGGCCAATCCTTGTCCTGGCGATCGATACCCAGCTCTGCGAGCATCAGGTGTGTCTGTTGGGACGGAAACTCGATGTGGGTGAAGCCTGCCTTGGGCGCTGTCGGCTGGGCTGGGGCAGGCAAGGCCGGGCCTTTGGGCAGGCCGGCTGAAACCTGCGCGGCAATTGCCTCGGCTTCGCTGCGGTTCAGGTCGCCCACCAGTGCAATGACGGCATTGCCCGGTGTGTAAGCCTTGGCATGAAACGCACGCAACTGCTCAAGGGTAATGCCGGTGATGCTTTGCGGTGTCCCATCGCTGGGATGCGCATAAGGGTGTTCGCCGTACAGGTGGGTGAACAGCGTCTTGCCTGCAAGCTTGCCGGGGTTCTGCTTATCGTACTCGAAGCCGGCCAGCATCTGGTTCTTGAGCCGTTTGAGCGCCTCGTCCGGGAAGGTGGGCTTGCCTGTGACCTCGGTAAACAGCTTCAAGGCCGGTTCGCGCTTGTCCTTGGCACTGAGGCTACGTAGCGAAGCGACGGCCATGTCGCGGTACGAGCCGTTGCCGAAATCCGCCCCAAGGCCCTCGAAGCCTTGGGCGATGGCAGTCACATCCTTGCCCTTTACGCCTTCGTTGAGCATGGCGTTGGTCAGGGCCGCCAGGCCTGGTGTGTCACCGTCCTGGCTGCTGCCGGCGGCGAAGGTCACGCGCAGGTCGAACATCGGGAGCTCGCGGGCCTCGACGAACAGCACCCGCGCGCCTTCAGCCGTATTCCAGTGCTGGATGTTCAGCTGGCGGGTAGTGGGCGCCTTGCCGTCAAGCTCGGCCAGGGACTGTAAAGTGTTGGCCTGCCGGGCTTGTGCATTGCCAGCCTTGGCAGCGTCCTCGGCCAGTGCCGGTACGGCCAGTGCAGCCGTCAATGCCCAGGTACAGATACCCGTAGCCAGCCAGTGGGGACGATGCAAGCGACGGTCACTCATGAGCGGACTCCTCGGGCAGAACATGGGCAACGCTCAGGCGTTCGCGGGTGAAATAGGTACGGGCAGCTTGCTGGATGTCCTGAGGGGTAACGCGCTTGAGTTCGTCCAGCTCGCTGTCGATCAACTTCCAGGACAGGCCGACGGTTTCCAGCTGGCCGATGGTGGTTGCCTGGCTGCTGATCGAGTCGCGGTCATACACCAGCCCGGCGATGACCTGGGCGCGCACGCGCTCGAGCTCTTCTGCCGTCGGCGGTGTGGTCTTGAGTTCATCCAGCAGTTGCCAGATGCCCTTTTCCACGTCTGCCAGGGTTTTTTGTTTCTGCACGTTGGGCGTGGCTGAAATCAGGAACAGGCTGTCGCCGCGCGTGAAGGCGTTGTAGCTGGACGAGGCCCCGGCCACCAGCTCCTGCCCGCGCTCCAGTCGTGCGGGCATGCGTGCACTGTAGCCGCCATCGAGCAAGGCCGAGATCAGGCGCAAGGCATGCACCGTGCGAGGGTCCTGGGCCGTGGGCAGGCCAGGTACGTTGAAGCCGTAGATCAGGCTCGGCAGCTGGGTGCGCACGTGCAGGGTCAGCTGTCGCTGGCCGGGCTCTGCCAGCTCCAGCGGCAGCTTGGCCGCAGGTGTGTCCCGGCGAGGAATAGCGCCGAAGTACTTCTGGGCCAGGCCCTTGACTTCGTCGGCGGTAACATCGCCCACCACCACGAGCGTGGCGTTGTTGGGGGCGTACCACGAGGTGTACCAGTGGCGCAGCTCCTCGACTTTCATGCGCTCCAGGTCAGCCATCCAGCCGATGGTTGGGGTGTGGTAGCCGCTGGCCGGGTAGGCCATGGCACGAAACAGCTCGAACGCCTTGGCATTGGGCTGGTCGTCGGTGCGCAGGCGGCGCTCTTCCTTGATGACCTCGATTTCACGGCTGAACTCGTCGGCCGGCAGACGCAGGCTGGCCAGGCGATCGGCCTCCAGCTCGAAGGCGACCGGCAAGCGATCGCGCGCCAGCACCTGATAGTAGGCGGTGTAGTCGTCGCTGGTGAACGCGTTCTCTTCGGCGCCCAAATCCCGCAGGATGCGCGAGGCTTCGCCAGGGCCGACCTTGGCACTGCCCTTGAACATCATGTGCTCGAGCGCATGCGAAAGGCCGGTCTGGCCAGGCGTCTCGTAGCTGGAGCCGACCTTGTACCAGATCTGCGAGACCACCACCGGGGCGCGATGGTCTTCGCGCACGACCACTTTGAGGCCGTTATCCAGGATGAATTCGTGAGTGGGTTGCACATCGGCGGCGAAGGCCGCAAGCGGGAGGCACAGCGTGCCGAGCAACAGGCCAGCGGCGCGGCGGGCTAGAGCATTCATACGGTGTTTAACCTGTTCGGCGGCCCGCTGGGTTTAGCGTCGGCAGGCCAGGAGGTGCTAGGATACTGATCCGGTTGCCTGGCGACCATGCCTGTCGCCGTTCTGGCCTGCAGGACATCAAGACAAAACGTTGCGCATG
This sequence comes from Pseudomonas sp. SWI7, assembly GCF_006351945.1. Taxonomy (NCBI): domain Bacteria; kingdom Pseudomonadati; phylum Pseudomonadota; class Gammaproteobacteria; order Pseudomonadales; family Pseudomonadaceae; genus Pseudomonas; species Pseudomonas sp. SWI7. The sequence goes on from NZ_CP040930.1 coordinate 4,079,154, forward strand.
AACCAGCCGGCTTCTAGATAGTCTGTTCTGCGTAGAAAGAATTCCTGATGCGCCCTAGCGGGCCATCGCTACCCTGAGATAGCCGTCTTCCATGTTTGGTTCCAACGACGACAAAAAAGCGCCGGCCGAGGCTGGCGAGAAGAAAGGCCTGTTCGGCTGGTTCCGCAAGAAGCCGCAGCCACCTGCGCAAGCGGACGTGCCGACGGAAAAATCCCCTGCTGTCCAAGCGCCCGCGCCAGCGACACCCGATCAAACGGATGGGCCTGCACCGCTGGCCGAGCAAGCTGCCCCGGCCGTAGCGCCGACTGCGGAGCCGACACCCCCAGTTCAGGTGACGCCTGCGCCCTTGCCCGAGGTCGCTGTGCCTGTGGCACCCGCGCCGGTCGCCGACCCTGCACCACACGTGCCTGCACCTGCACCTGCACCTGCACCAACGCCTGCTGCTGTGCCTGAAGTGGAAGTTCCTGCCCCCGTGAGCAACCTGGTGCTGCCGGTTGCAGAAGAACCCGTGGCGCTGGTGCCCGATCTGCAAGCCAAGGCGCCACCAGTGATTCCGGATCGCCCGGCGCCTGCGCCGGCAGTCCAGCCCGTTGCAGAGCCGGCCAAGGTCGATTTGCACATCGAGGCCGAGGCTGCCCCGTCCGTCGAAGCCGCTCAGTCCGAGCCTGTGAAAGCAGGCTTTTTCGCCCGCCTCAAGCAGGGGTTGTCCAAGACCAGCGCCAGCATTGGCGAAGGCATGGCCAGCCTGTTCCTGGGCAAGAAAGTCATCGATGACGATTTGCTCGACGAGATCGAGACCCGCCTGCTGACCGCCGACGTCGGCGTGGAGGCCACGTCCACCATCGTTCAGAACCTGACGCAGAAGGTGGCCCGCAAGCAGCTGGCCGACGCCGACGCGCTGTACAAGTCCTTGCAGGAAGAGCTGGCCGCGTTGCTCAGGCCTGTCGAGCAGCCGATGGTCGTGGCGGCGCAGAACAAGCCTTATGTGATCCTGGTGGTAGGCGTCAATGGCGCCGGCAAGACCACCACCATCGGCAAGCTGGCCAAGAAGCTGCAGATGGAAGGCAAGAAAGTGATGCTGGCTGCAGGCGATACCTTCCGGGCCGCAGCGGTCGAGCAGTTGCAGGTGTGGGGTGAGCGTAACCGCATCCCGGTGATCGCGCAGCACACTGGCGCCGACTCCGCCTCGGTGATCTTCGACGCGGTGCAGGCAGCCAAGGCCAGGGGCGTGGATGTGCTGATCGCCGACACTGCCGGGCGCCTGCACACCAAGGACAACCTGATGGAGGAGCTGAAGAAGGTCCGCCGCGTCATCGGCAAGCTCGATCCCGATGCGCCGCACGAAGTGCTGCTGGTGCTCGACGCCGGTACCGGCCAGAACGCCATCAGCCAGGCCAAGTATTTCCACCAGAGCGTGGAGCTGACCGGTCTTGCGCTCACCAAGCTCGACGGTACCGCCAAGGGTGGTGTCATCTTCGCCCTGGCCAAGCAATTCAAGCTGCCTATCCGGTTCATCGGTGTCGGTGAGGGGATCGATGACCTGCGCACCTTTGAAGCCGAGCCGTTCGTCAAGGCCCTGTTCGCCGAGCGAGACTGACCATGATTCGATTCGAACAGGTTGCCAAGCGCTACCCCAACGGCCACGTGGGGCTGCACGAGCTGAGTTTCCGGGCGCGTCGGGGCGAATTCCTGTTCGTCACCGGGCATTCGGGTGCAGGTAAAAGTACGCTGCTGCGCCTGCTGCTGGCCATGGAGCGTCCCACCAGCGGCAAACTGATGCTGGCCGGGCAGGACCTGGGTCAGATCAGCAATTCGCAGATCCCGTTCCTGCGCCGCCAGATAGGCGTGGTGTTCCAGAACCACCAGTTGCTGTTCGACCGCACGGTCTTCAACAACATTGCCTTGCCCCTGCAGATACTGGGCTTGTCCAAGGCCGAGATCGCCAAGCGCGTGGACTCGGCGCTGGAGCGGGTGTCTCTGGTCGACAAAGGCGAGTTGTACCCTGCCGACTTGTCGACCGGCCAACAGCAGCGCGTGGGTATCGCCCGCGCCATCGTGCACCAGCCAGCCTTGCTGCTGGCCGACGAGCCAACCGGCAACCTCGACCCGCGCCTGGCCGCAGAGATCATGGGTGTTTTCGAAGACATCAACCGACTGGGCACAACGGTCTTGATCGCCAGCCACGACCTGGCCCTGATCGCGCGCATGCGTCACCGCATGTTGACCTTGCAGCGCGGCCGTTTGATCGGCGACGGGGAGGCCGGACAATGAGCACCACACGTTCACCAAAAGTTTCCGAGCGCGTTGCGCCCAAGCCTGCCGACCCCCAGCCTGCCAAGAAGCGTGGTGCAGGCGCCGACGATGACGGCCCGGACCTGCGTACCCTTATGCACGCCTGGCTTGAAAGCCATCGCGCCAGCCTGGCGGACAGCTTGCGGCGACTGGGCAAGCAACCCATTGGCAGCTTCTTCACCTGCATGGTGATGGCCGTGGCGCTGAGCATGCCCATGGGGCTGTCATTGCTGCTCAAGAACGTCGAGCAATTGGGCGGGTCCTGGCAGCGCGCCGCGCAAATCTCCCTGTACCTCAAGCTCGATGCCAACAGCCGTGACGGCGAGGCGTTGCGCGATGAAATCAAGGGCATGCCGGGCGTAGCAGAGGCGCAGTATGTGAGTCGCGAGCAGGCACTGCAGGAGTTCCAGCAGCAATCGGGCCTCGGCGAGGCGCTGCGAGAGTTGCCCGACAACCCACTGCCCGGCGTGGTCGTGGTGACCCCGACCGAAGTCGACAAGCCGGCTCTGGAAGCGCTGCGTCAGCGCCTGTCCGAGTTGCCGCGCGTCGATGTGGCGCAGCTGGACCTGGTATGGGTCGAGCGACTGGCGGCCATCCTCAAGCTTGGGGACCGGTTCGTATTCGGGCTGGCCGTCATGCTGATTTCCGCGCTGCTCTTAGTAATTGGTAACACAATTCGTCTACATATCGAGAACCGCCGTGTCGAGATCGAGGTGATCAAGCTGGTGGGGGGCACCGATGCCTACGTACGCCGGCCTTTCCTGTACATGGGGGCCTTGTACGGCCTGGGTGCGGGCCTGTTGGCCTGGGCTATCCTGGCGTTTGGCCTAGGGTGGCTGAACGAGGCCGTGGTGAGCCTTTCTGGTCTGTATGGCAGCGATTTTGCCTTGGGTGGCGTACCGGCCTCCGATGGTCTTTCGCTCTTGATCGGAGCGGTGCTGTTGGGGTATATCGGTGCATGGATTGCAGTCGCCCGCCACTTGAACGAGCTGGCGCCGCGATAGTTTTTATTTGCCAGCATTGGCCTGGGCGCGCCCGTTGGAACTTGTACCTGGGCCTCAGGTCTATGTAGGCAGCGCCTGAAAAGCGCGAGTTCAGTAAGTCGGAGGTTCTTTAATGACCACATCGTTGCAACCTGCGTATGCCCTGGTACCCGGTGCAAACCTGGAGTCCTACGTGCATACGGTCAACAGCATCCCGCTGCTGACTGTCGAGCAGGAGCGGGATCTGGCTGAGCGTCTCTATTACGAGCAGGACCTCGAAGCTGCTCGGCAAATGGTAATGGCCCACCTGCGGTTCGTCGTGCACATCGCCCGCAGCTATGCCGGTTATGGGCTGGCCCAGGCCGACCTGATCCAGGAAGGCAACGTCGGCCTGATGAAGGCCGTCAAGCGCTTCAACCCGGAAATGGGCGTGCGCCTGGTGTCGTTCGCCGTGCACTGGATCAAGGCCGAAATCCACGAGTTCATCCTGCGCAACTGGCGCATCGTCAAGGTGGCGACCACCAAGGCCCAGCGCAAGCTGTTCTTCAACCTGCGCAGCCAGAAAAAGCGTCTGGCCTGGTTGAACAACGACGAAGTGCATCGGGTTGCCGAAAGCCTGGGGGTCGAGCCTCGTGAAGTACGCGAGATGGAAAGCCGTCTGAGCGGTCACGACATGGCGTTCGATCCGGCGGCCGAAGCCGACGACGACAGTGCCTTCCAGTCGCCAGCGCATTACCTGGAAGACCACCGTTACGACCCGGCGGTACAACTTGAAGATGCAGACTGGAGCGACAACTCCACCAGCAACCTTCATGAAGCCCTGCAGGGCCTGGATGACCGTAGCCGGGATATTCTGTACCAGCGCTGGTTGGCCGAAGAGAAAGCCACCCTGCATGAGCTGGCCGAGAAATACAGCGTGTCGGCCGAGCGTATTCGCCAGCTGGAGAAGAACGCGATGAACAAGGTCAAGGCCTTGATCGCTGCCTGATCGTTCTCTGTTCGACAAAAAGCCGCTGCCCTGCAAGGGGATAGCGGCTTTTTCATGCCTGCTCTGTATGCGGTGACAGGCTCATGGCCTGCGTGATGTGTCCAGTTGCATCAGGTAGCTGGGCCCGCCCAGCTGGCTCATCTGGCGGCGAATCCAGCCCGCGCGGCTGGCTACGTAGGTGCTTGGCTTGCCAGCATTCCACTTGAGGGGGCTGGGCAGCACGGCGGCCAGTTGTGCGGCTTGCTGCCGGCTGAGCTGACTGGCTTCCACGCCAAAGTGATAGCGAGCGGCTGCCTGGGCACCGAATACCCCTTGGCCCCACTCGGCACTGTTGAGGTAGACCTCGAGAATGCGCTGCTTGGTCCAGAACAGCTCCATCAAGCCAGTGAACCATGCTTCCAGACCCTTGCGCAGCCAGCTGCGCCCTGGCCACAGGAACAGGTTCTTGGCCACCTGTTGGGTCAGGGTGCTGGCGCCGCGCACGTTACCGCCACGCTCGTTGAAGGCCAGGGCTGCCTGGATGGCGGGTATGTCGAAGCCCCAGTGGCTGGCAAATTTCTGGTCTTCACCGGCAATGACAGCCACCTTGAGGTCATCGGAGATATGGTCCCAACTCACCCATTCGCGCTGCAGGTCAATCGGTTCGCCGCTTACCCACGATTGCACCTTACGCTCGAGCATCAACGCCGTGCCGGGCGGAGGTACCCAGCGAAACACCAGGACCAGCACGATACTCACGGCGGCAAACCAGAGCAGAGCGCGCAGAAGACGTCGGAGAAGGTTTCGCAGCATAGGGTGGCTTGGCCGGACGTTGGGGAAGGGCCATTATACAGACCCGATTCGAGGAGTCGTCCCATGCTTCGCAGCTTCCTGATGCTTGCCGCTTTTTTCGGTTTTACCGGCGTGGCCCTGGGCGCCTTTGCAGCCCACGGCCTGAAAAATCGACTCAGCGCTGACTACCTGGCTATTTTCCACACCGGAGTCACCTACCAACTGGTTCACGCGCTGGCGCTGTTTGGCGTGGCATTGCTGGCGGTCCATCTGCCTGGCCGGCTGGTGGGTTGGGCCGGTTATCTGTTCGTGCTGGGTATCGTGCTGTTCTCCGGCAGCCTGTACCTGCTGACACTGACGGGCATCAGCAAGCTGGGCATGATCACGCCCATCGGCGGCCTGTGCTTCCTGGCAGGGTGGCTCTGCCTAGGGCTCGCCGCATGGCGACTGGGCTGACCGCCCAGTCCACATTAACGACTAATGGCGTGCGGTGGCCTTGGGTTGCGCGGCCTTTCGGCGCTAGAATGCGGGCCCCAAAGAACAATGGTGGCCGTGAGCATGCGTATCCAACTGAACGGTGAACCCTACGAATTGCCTGCTGGCGAAAGCGTCGCCGGGCTACTGGCACGCCTTGAGCTGGCTGGCCGCCGCGTGGCGGTTGAGCTGAATCAGGACATCGTGCCGCGCAGTCAGCATGACACCACCGCGCTGAGCGATGGCGACCAGGTCGAAGTGGTGCACGCCATCGGTGGCGGCTGACCGCTGTCGGCAACCCAACCGCAGGCCCAGCAACCTTTTCCCGAGGAACAACGATGAGCAACGTTCGCAGCGACAAGCCCTTCACCCTGGCCGGGCGCACCTTCCAGTCGCGCCTGCTGGTAGGCACCGGCAAGTACCGTGACATGGAGCAAACCCGCCAGGCCATCGAGGCCTCGGGTGCCGAGATCGTGACTGTCGCGGTGCGCCGCACGAACATTGGTCAGAACCCGGGCGAGCCGAACCTGCTGGACGTACTGCCGCCGGACCGCTACACCATTCTGCCCAATACTGCCGGCTGCTATGACGCCGTCGAGGCGGTGCGCACCTGCCGTCTGGCCAGGGAGCTGCTCGATGGGCACAACCTGGTCAAGCTGGAAGTGCTGGCCGACCAGAAAACCCTGTTCCCCAACGTGATCGAAACCCTCAAGGCCGCCGAAGTGCTCGTCAAGGATGGCTTCGACGTGATGGTCTACACCAGCGACGACCCGATCATCGCCCGCCAGCTGGCCGAAGCCGGCTGTATCGCCGTCATGCCCCTGGCTGGCCTGATCGGTACGGGGCTTGGCATCTGCAATCCTTACAACCTGCAGATCATCCTCGAAGAATCCAAGGTACCGGTACTGGTGGATGCTGGCGTAGGCACTGCCTCCGACGCCACCATCGCAATGGAAATGGGCTGCGAGGCGGTACTGATGAACTCGGCCATCGCCCACGCCCAGCAACCGGTACTGATGGCCGAGGCCATGAAGCACGCCATCGTGGCGGGTCGCATGGCATACCTGGCCGGTCGCATGCCCAAGAAACTCTATGCCAGCGCCTCTTCGCCGCTGGATGGTCTGATCAAGTAAGAGCCCCTGATGACTGATTCACAAGATCTGCCGAACGCCGCCGACGGCGACGCCCGCCCGCACCGCCGCATCAAGAGCTTCGTGATGCGTGCCGGGCGCATGACCGAAGGCCAGCAGCGCGGCCTGGACCAGGGTGGGCCGCTGTACGTCCTGCCGCTGGCGGACAGCCCGGTCGACTATGACCAGGTCTTCGGCCGCTCGGCACCGCGCACGCTGGAAATCGGCTTCGGCATGGGTCACTCCCTGTTGGAAATGGCGGCCGCTGCACCTGAGCAGGACTTCATCGGTGTCGAGGTCCATCGCCCAGGCGTAGGAGCACTGCTCAACGGCGTGCTCACCCAAGGGCTGACCAACCTGCGGGTATATGACTGCGATGCCATCGAAGTGTTGAATCGTTGCGTGGCCGACGACAGCCTCGACCGCCTGATGCTGTTCTTCCCCGACCCTTGGCACAAGGCGCGTCACCACAAGCGTCGCATCGTCCAGCTGGAGTTCGCCGAGTTGGTCCGGCGCAAGCTCAAGCCAGGCGGCGTGTTCCACATGGCCACGGACTGGGAACCCTATGCCGAGTACATGCTGGAAGTGATGAATGCAGCCCCTGGCTATCGTAACCAGGCAGCGGACGGTACCTACGTGCCGCGCCCAAGCGAGCGGCCGATCACCAAGTTCGAACGCCGCGGCGAGCGCTTGGGCCATGGTGTGTGGGACCTGAAATTCGAAAAGACCGCGTGAGGCGATGAACCGTACGCTGTGCTGATAGACAAAAAACCGCCTCGAAAGGGCGGTTTTTTTGGTTGCTGAGCCGCTAGGCGGCCTTACGCTGAAGCGTTGCGCATAAGGCGCCTGGACTGCTACAGCTTCAGCCGCGACGATCCGCTACCACACCGATCAGCGCCAAGACCACCAGCAGCACAGGCGCCAACGCATAGTTGTTGAACTGGCTCAGCCCCTTCAGGACCCAAGGTGTGGCGTAGATCAAGGCCGCGCCGCTGCCGATCATCACCAGCAATGCCATCAGCGGTACCCGCAGGGCCCCTGTCAGCCCTCCCAGGCGCTGTTCAGCCCAGGCCTTGATGTCCGTCCCGAACAGCACCAGCAGACAGCCTACCAACGCCAGAGAAATCTCCGACAAGTTGCTGCGGCTCCAGCGGGAAATCGTCGCGAGCAGGTCGAGTACCAAATCCATGGGTCATCCTTAGGTCAAGAAATACTGCAGCAAGTCATTGAGGAACAGTTGGCCCCTGGGCGTTGCCACCAGTCGATCCGGTTCGACCTGCAAAAGCCCTCTTTGTTCTGCAAGGCGACGGGCTTGGGCCAGCCGTGCGAGCGGCAATCCCGTGCGCTCGGTGAACAGCTGCGCTTCCACACCCTGGGTCAGGCGCAGCGCGTTCATCAGGAACTCGAAGGGCAATTCGTCATCGGGCAACTGTTTTTCGCCGGCCTTGAACGGCTTGGCCAGGTTCAGGTAGTCCTTGGGCAACCGGGTTTTCCAGGTGCGTACGATGCGCCCGTCGGCGTAGGTGAGCTTGCCATGGGCGCCGGCACCGATACCGATGAAGTCCCCGAAGCGCCAGTAGTTGAGGTTGTGGCGAGCAGCGCGCTCGGGCTGGGCGTAGGCAGACACCTCGTACTGGCCAAACCCGTTGGCCGCCATCAGGCCTTGGCCGGCCTCCTGAATGTCCCAGAGGATATCGTCCTCGGGCAGCTCGGGCGGCTGGTTCCAGAATACGGTGTTGGGTTCTACCGTCAGCTGATACCAGGACAGGTGCGTGGGCCCAAGCTCAATTGCCTGACGCAGATCGCCCAGGGCGTCGTCCATCGTTTGGTCGGGCAAGCCGTGCATCAGGTCCATGTTGAAGTTGTCGAAGCCTGCGGCCCTTGCCATGCCAGCGGCGCGGATCGCCTCCTCGCCGTTATGGATGCGGCCCAGCGCTTGCAGCTTGGCCGGTTGGAAACTCTGCACGCCAATGGACAGGCGGTTGATGCCGGTCTGGCGATAGGCCTTGAACTTGTCCTGTTCGAACGTTCCCGGGTTGGCTTCCAGGGTGATCTCGATGTCCGAAGCGAACGGGATGCGTTGCTCGACGCCGCGCAGCAACCGGCCCAGGGCATCGGCGCTGAACAGGCTGGGTGTGCCACCACCGAAGAAGATCGAGGTGATGACGCGGCCCTGGACTGCGGCCAGTTCCTGATCAAGGTCGGTCAGCAGCGCCGCCACGTAGGCCGTTTCGGGCAGTTCAGGCCCGGCGGCATGGGAATTGAAGTCGCAGTAGGGGCATTTGCGCACGCACCACGGGATATGGATGTACAACGCCAACGGCGGCAGCTGGCTGATGCCGGGTGCCTGGATGAGCGGCGACGTCAGGGTCATGCCAGGCCCAGACGTTGACGCAGTAGCGCCATGGCGCGGGCACGGTGGCTGATCTGGTTCTTGTCAGCCGGGGTCAGGTCGGCGCTTGAGCAATCACGTTCTGGCACCCAGAACAGCGGGTCGTAACCAAAACCATGTTCGCCGCTCGCCTTGAACAGGATGCTGCCCTGCCACAGGCCTTCGCACAGGATTGGCAGCGGATCATCGGCGTGACGCACCAGCGCCAAGACGCAGACGAACTGCGCAGTGCGCTCGGCCTGCGGCACGTTCTTCAGCGCGTCGAGCAACTTGGCGTTGTTGGCGGCATCGCCCTGGCCATCGGCATAACGCGCCGAGTAGATGCCCGGTGCACCGCCCAGGCAGTCCACGGCCAGACCAGAATCGTCCGCCAAGGCGGGGAGCCCGGAAATACGCGCGGCATTGCGGGCCTTCAAGATGGCGTTCTCGACGAACGACAGACCGGTTTCTTCCGGCTCGACCTGGCTGAATTCGCCGATCGATCGCAATTGCACGGATTGACCGAGCATCGCCTGCAGTTCCTTGAGTTTGCCGGCGTTATGGCTGGCCAATACGAGTTGCTGGAAATTCATCATTCGCCTGGGAAAACGTCCTGGTTGAAGCTGAAGGAGTGACTGACACCACCGGCTTGGACGCCTAGCTCGAAGACGACGGTCTCAGGTTGTTCGATCGTGAATTGGGCGACGTACGACGCGGTGCCGTGGTCGGTCACCTGCTTGAAGGCCAGGGGCTGCTTGCGCCCGGTCAGGTCCTTGACCGCGCCGCTGACCACGGCCGTAATCGGCTTGCCGTCTCTGAGTACGGTAAGGCTCAGCACGCCCTGGTGACGGCTGCGGACCAGCCCCGTGGCCGCTGCGACCTGCGGGGTGAGCATGCTCGAGGTGAACGCGCCGTAGTGCACCGTGATATCGCCAAATACTTCTTTGCGAGCAGCGCGTGCAGTATCGGCTGCCAGTACTGGCAACGCCAGACACAGGCCGATCAAAAGCAGGGCAAGGCGACGCATGGCGCAGATTCTCCTGGGTCAGACCGCGACTTGATGTGCCTGCAGGCCGGGGCTGCTGACGCGGTAGATACCGATTTCGCCAAGCAGGTTGGGCCACAGCCGGCCGCCCAGGCCGTTGCGGTGCATATGGTCCACCGCCAGCCGGTCCAGCACCTTGGCCTTGCGCTCGTGAACCAGCTCTTCGAAATCGGCGAAGGTGCAGAAGTGGATGTTGGGGGTGTTGTACCAGGTGTACGGCATGAAGTCCGAGACGGGCATGCGGCCTTTGGTCGCGAGGTACCACCGGCAGCGCCAGTGACCGAAGTTGGGGAAGGTGATGATGCACTGGCGACCGACGCGCAGCATTTCGTCCAGGATGCGGTCGGGGTACTCCACCGCCTGCAAGGCCTGGGTCATGATCACCACATCGAAACTGTCGCTGGCGAAATTGCCCAGGCCTTTGTCCAGGTCCTGCTCGATGACGTTCACGCCCTTGGCCACGCAGGCGGCGATGTTGTCCCCGTCGATCTCCAGGCCGTAGCCGGTGACCTGCTTGCGGTCGCGCAGCGAAGCCAGCAGCTCGCCGGTACCACAGCCCAGGTCCAGTACCCGGCTGCCGGCGGGAATCCAGTCGTGGATGATTTCCAGATCGGCTCTCATGCTGTCCTCAGATGGCAATGCGGTTCATGTAGTTCGAGAAACCCTGCATGTAGCGAGGCGTGGGAATCAGGAAGGCATCGTGGCCGTAGGGCGAGTCGATTTCCAGGTAGCAGACGTCCTTGCGCGCCGCCATCAGGGCATCGACGATTTCCCGCGAACGGGCCGGCGAGAAGCGCCAGTCGGTAGTGAACGACATGATGCAGTAGCTGGCCTTGACGTGGGCCAGGGTCGCGGCCAGATCGCCGTTGTGAGCCGCAGCCGGGTCGAAGTAGTCCAGGGCCTTGGTCATCAGCAGGTACGTGTTGGCATCGAAGCGCCCGGAGAATTCTTCGCCTTGATAGCGCAGGTAGCTTTCGACCTGGAATTCCACGCTGTGGAAGTCGTAGTTGAGCTTGTCACTCTTGAGCTCGCGGCCGAATTTCTCACCCATCGAGTCATCCGACAGGTAGGTGATATGCCCGACCATGCGTGCCAGCATCAGGCCCCGCTTGGGAATGACGCCCTGGTCCTGGAACGAGCCGCCATGGAACTCGGGGTCGGTGAGAATGGCCTGGCGCGCCACCTCGTTGAATGCGATGTTCTGCGCGGACAGCTTGGGCGCCGAGGCGATATCGACACAATGGCGCACGCGTTCGGGATAGCTGATGGTCCACTGCAGCGCCTGCATGCCGCCCAAGCTACCACCCACCACGGCTGCCCACTGCGCGATGCCCAGGCGCTCTGCCAGGCGGACCTGGCTGTGAACCCAGTCTTCGACGGTCAGGATCGGGAAGTCGGCGCCATAGGCCTTGCCAGTGGCCGGGTTGATGCTGCTCGGCCCGGTGCTGCCATTGCAGCCACCCAGGTTGTTCAGGCTGACCACGAAGAAGCGATTGGTGTCGATGGGCTTGCCTGGGCCGATGCAGCTGTCCCACCAACCCGGCTTGCGGTCAGTGGCAGCGTGGTAACCCGCGGCATGGTGATGCCCAGACAGGGCATGGCAAATCAGTACCGCATTGCTCGCGCTGGCGTTCAGCGTGCCATAGGTCTCGTAGACCAGCTCATAGCGGTTCAGTGAACGGCCGCAGGCCAGAGCCAGCGGCTCGTCGAACCGGGCGGTCTGGGGTATGACCAGACCGACGGAATCTTCGGGAAAGACAGTGGACATCGACCCTGCTCACGCTTGACGGAGGCGTAAGTCTAAAGAGCACCACCCCCAGCGGCAAGCGAAGGCTTGTCGCCGGGGTGCTGTCGGGTCAGATCATCCGCCACAGCTCTTGCGGCATGCCAGCGTAGGCGGCCAATGGCGGCATGACGAACGACTGGATGACCTGGATGGCCAGGAACGCGAAGATCGGCGAAATATCCAAACCCCCAAGGTTCGGCACGATACGGCGGAACGGCGCCAGCACCGGCTCGCTGATCTGATACGCAAGCTCGGCCGCCGGGTTGTGGCTGTTGGGCGCTATCCAGGAAACGATCACCATGACGATCATGGCCACCCAGAAGATTTTCAGGAACAGCGAGGTGATACCGATGATGGCCCACAACAGCAGGTGCAGCACATCACCGAAGGTACCGTAGGTCACCATCAGCACGAACCCCATCAGCAAGGCCTGTATGACCACGGCCAACAGCAGCGACGAGGTATCCAGCCCGGCGATGCTGGGTACGATTCGGCGGATCGGCTTGAGCAGCGGCTGGGTCGCTCGCACCGTGAACTGGCTGAGCGGGTTGTAGAAGTTGGCCTTGACCAGTTGCAGCACAAAGCGCAGCAGGACGATCACCAGGTACAGGCTGACCAGGGTTTGCACCACGAAGATCGCGGCGCCGGACAGTGCATTCATCTGAAACTCCTTATTTGCCCAGTTGCTCGGCCAGTTCTGCAGAGCGCGTGGCTGCAGCCCGCAGCGCCTGCTCCACGATGGCCTCGAAGCCACTGGCCTGGAACGATTTGATGGCGGCTTCGGTGGTGCCGGCAGGTGAGGTCACGCGGCGGCGCAATTCGGCGGCATCCACATCGCTGGCAACCGCCATGCGGGCGGCGCCCAGCGCCGTGTGCAAGGTCAACTCGGTGGCGGTCTCACGGGGCAGGCCGAGTTTTTCGCCAGCCGCCGTCATGGCCTCGATCAGCAGGAAGAAATACGCAGGGCCGCTACCGGAGACGGCGGTCACTGCATCCAGTTGTTGTTCCTGTTCGAGCCAGAGCGCCGTCCCTACCGCCGACAACAGTTGCTCGGCCTGCTGGCGCTGCTCGGCCGTGACTTCGGCTGTGGCGTACAGGCCACTGACACCCTGGCGCAGCAGCGACGGCGTGTTCGGCATGCAACGCACCACTGGGCGGCTGCCCACCCAGCTCTGCAGGCTGGCGCAGGTGATACCTGCAGCGATGGACACGATCAGCTGGCCGTCCTTCAGGTCGGCGCGCAAGGCCTGGCACACGGTCTTCATCACCTGCGGCTTGACCGCCAGCACGATTACATCGGCGCCTTCGATGGCCTGTGCGTTGTGCTCGAAGGTTTCGATGCCCTGTTCGGCCTGAAGGCGGGTACGGGTTTCGGCACCGGGGTCGCTGGCGCGGATGTGCGACGCCTCCACGCCCTGGGCACGCAGACCACCGATCAGGCTTGCGGCCATGTTGCCGGCGCCGATAAAGGCAATACGTGTCTTGCTCATGTCAGGTCCTTGTTAGGAAAAGTGAGTTAAGCATGTCATCAAGCGTTGCCGTAGTCGCGGGCACCAAACAGGGCGGTGCCGATACGGGCCCAGGTCGCGCCTTGAGCAATTGCAGCTTCCAGGTCATGGCTCATGCCCATTGACAGGGTGTCCAGGCCCAGCCCTAGCGCGTCCTGTAGCTGACGCAACTGGGCGAAGGCGGCTTCCTGGTCGTTGCGATCATCGGTAGGTTCGGGGATTGCCATCAGCCCCCGCAAACGCAGGTTAGGCAGGGCAGCCACGGCCGTCACCAGGGCGGGCAGTTGCGCGGGTGCGCAACCGGCCTTGCTGGCTTCACCGCTAACGTTCACCTGCAGGCAGATGTTGAGCGGCGCCAGGCCAGCTGGGCGCTGTTCTGAAAGGCGTTGGGCGATTTTCAGGCGATCCACGGAGTGCACCCAGTCGAAATGCTCGGCAATGGCCTTGGTCTTGTTCGACTGAATCGGGCCAATGAAGTGCCAGGTCAGAGGCAGGTCGATGAGTTGCTGTTGTTTCGTCAGCGCCTCTTGTAGGTAGTTTTCCCCGAAATCATGCACGCCCGCGGCATGGAGTTCGCGTATGGCGGCGGCCGGCTTGGTTTTGCTGACAGCCAGCAGCCGGACGTCGGCGGGATCACGCCCGGCAGCCTGGGCGCCCCGCGTGATGCGGTCGCGAATCGAGGAAAGGTTGTCTGCTAGGGTGGACATAGATCGACGCCGGCAACTGAAGGTTCGCCGCATTTTACCTGGTTGAAGGCAGATGGGGAGTCTCATGGAGGTGACAGACCTGCTGGCGCTTGCCTTGAAGGCAGGTGCCAGTGACATGCACCTGGCTGCAGGTCAGGCGCCGGCGATGCGCGTGGATGGCGTGCTGCAACGCCTGCCGGTACCGATGGCAACGCCGGATGAATTGATGCGAAGCATGGAATCGTTGCTCGATGCCGACCCGTATCGACAGTGGGCTGCCGGTCACGACCTAGACGTGGCACTGGAGCTCCCCGCGCTCGGGCGGTTTCGCGTGAACCTGTTCAGGCAGATGAACGGCCCCGCGCTCACTGTCCGCTTGATCCCCGCGCGCATCGCCTGCGCTGAGGCGCTCGGCCTGGGCGAGATCATCCGAACCACTGGCCGATACCGTGACGGTCTGGTCCTCATAGGCGGGCCGACGGGCAGTGGCAAGACGAGCACATTGGCAGCCCTGCTCGATCAGATGGGCCGCGAGCGTGCGCTGCACATCGTCACCCTCGAGGATCCGATCGAGGTCGTCCATGCCAGCCATCAAGGTGTGGTCAACCAGCGCGAAATCGGCCGCGATTGCTGCAGCTTTGCTCAAGGCCTGCGCAGCGCATTGCGCCAGGACCCCGACGTGATCGTGCTGGGCGAGTTGAGGGACCTGGAGACCATTCGTCTTGCACTGCGTGCCGCCGAAACGGGTCATCTGGTACTGGCAACCGTTCATACACGGTCAGCGGTGAACACTGTCGACCGGGTGGTGGAGGTATTCCCAGCGCAGGAAAAGCCTTGGGTGCGCGCGATGCTGGCGGACTCGCTACGAGTGGTTGTGGCGCAAGTGCTGGTCGGCCGGCGGGGCGGGGGCAGGGTCGCGGCGCGAGAAGTGCTGGTGGTGAACGATGCGGCCCGCAACCTGATCCGCGAAGGGCGCATGGCCCAGCTTCATTCGGTGATGCAGACCGGCGCGGCAGAGGGCATGCAAACCCTGGCCGGGGCCATGAAGCAACTTCAAGCGGGCGGGCTGCTCGCCGAGTGATGCAACCCGTGCCGCCGCCCATTACCCAAGGTGGGCAAGTGAGCGGCGGCGCACGAGATTGGGATGAGGTTCGATTAGCGCTTGGCCAGGCTTAGCTGTTGCTTTTCCTTGGGCAGTACGCGTTTGGCGACCACGTAGTGTTTCTGCCAGTAGGGCTTGCTCAGGTTATCGATGCTCACCCGCTTGCCGCGACGCGGCGCATGAATGAAGCGGTCATTGCCCAGGTAGATGGCAACATGGTTGACGCGGCGGCTCTTGATGTTGAAGAAGATCAGGTCGCCCGGCTTGAGGTCGCCCTTGGCGACCTTGGTACCGTGACCGCTGGCCATGGCGCTGGAGGTGCGAGGCAGGTTGACCTCGGCCACGTCGTTGAAGGCGTAGCGAACAAGGCCGCTGCAATCGAACCCTTTTTTCGGGCTGGTGCCGCCCCAAACATAAGGGGTGCCGAGCATGTTAACGGCACGATCGAGCACATCGCTGCTTTGCTTGCTCGACGCGGCTGCCACCGTCTTGCCACGCGTGGTGCTGGCAGCGTTGCCAGGACGGGCGTGCAGGGTGGTCTGCTTGATAGGCGTGCGCTTTACCGAAGCGTTGGTGGTGTAGCCGGTAAAGCCGTTGGGAAGACGTTGCTCACGGTTGGTGGCGTGGGCGGCCAGGGGCAATAGTAGGCAGAGGGTCAGCCATGTCTTGATCAAAGGCGGCATAGATGAAGCTCTTATGAATAGTTGTGTGTTGGGCGCGCAACTTTATAACAGCTTTTTGTTCAAATTCTGATCCGTTGGTCGATTCTCGCTTACCATCCGTCGGCCTTGGCGGAAAAAGTCACAACTTTTTTTAGAAAATTTAATCAGCAACCCACGAGGGCCATGCATGAATACTTATCAACAGGGCGCGCCCTTCCATGACACCCACAGCAAGGTGATCGGCTATTTGCTGTGGATCTTCGGCTTCACCGGCTCGCACCGTTTCTACTACGGCAAGCCCATCACCGGGACAATCTGGTTCTTCACCTTCGGGCTGCTGGGCATTGGCTGGCTCATCGACCTGTTCCTGATCCCGGCCATGGACCGCGAAGCCGACCTGCGTTTCCACTCTGGCCGCATCGACTACAACATCGCCTGGATACTGCTGACGTTCCTGGGCATCTTCGGCCTGCACCGCCTTTACCAAGGCAAGTGGATCACCGCCATCATCTACTTCTGCACGGGCGGGTTGTTCTTGGTGGGCGTCTTGTACGACTTCTGGACATTGAACGGGCAGGTGTCCGAGCGCAATGCCGGCCAGCGCTGACCGTCAGACCCTCTGGCGCGGCCTGGACAGGCCGCGCCAACCGCGCTGCACCAAGGCTATTGGCGGGTCTGACGCTGTTGCAGCAGCAGGTTACTGAAGCCTGCGCCTGCCAGTTGCTTCTGGGCCACGGTCAACTGCTCGCGGTTGCTGAACGGCCCGACCAGTACCCGATACCAGGTTTCGTCCTTCACCGTACCGGACTCCACTTTCACGCTCTGCCCCAGCAGGATGATCTGCGCGCGCACCTTGTCCGCATCGGCCTGCTTGCGGAATGAGCCTGCCTGCAGGAAGAACTGCGTGGTTGCCGCCGGCTTGATCACCGGAGGGGCAGGCGGTGGCGTCTGGCCCAGCAATGCAGCCTGGGCGCGTGCGGTGTCGATCTTGGCGGCCTCTGCCGGGGTCACTGGGGTGACGGGCTGGGCTGGCACAGGTGGCGTTTTCTCGGGCACGGCCTCAGGCGGCACGATGACTTCCGACTCCGGCAGCAAGGTGTAGAAATCGTACTTGGGCTTTACCGGCTGTTGCGGTGTGGCCTGGGTCGACTTCCCGGCTTCGACCGTCTTTTCGGTTTTCTGCTGCTCGGGCTTGGTGCGCTTGATATCGCCGCCACCGGGTTCGAGCTTCATCAGGAACACGATGAACGCACCGATGGTCAGGCCGACTGCAAGCCATACCCAGCCGGGCATGGGCTGCTTGGCGGGCGCCGTCTGGCGACTGGCGCCACGTTTGGGAGCAGGTTTCTTCTTGGCAGCCACCTTACATGCGCTCCAGGGTTTCCAGGCCGAGCAGTTGCAGACCTTGCTTGAGGGTGCGCCCGGTCAGGGCTGCCAGACGCAGGCGGCTTTGTTGCTGCTCGGGCGTCTCGGCAGCCAGGATCGGGCAATTTTCGTAGAAGCTGGAGAACAGGCCTGCCAGGTCGTACAGGTAGCTGCACAAGACGTGCGGCGTACCCTTGTCGGCTACGTTATTGAGAATTTCTCCAAACTGGGCCAGGCGCGCGGCCAGGTCCTGCTCATGAGGCGCTTGCAGCACGATAGTGCCTTCGACTTCGTCAAAGCCCTTGCCCAGCTTGCGGAACACACCGGCCACGCGGGTGTAGGCGTAAAGCAGGTAGGGGGCAGTGTTGCCTTCGAAGTTGAGCATCAGCTCGAAGTTGAAGCTGTAGTCGCTGGTACGGTGCTTGGACAGGTCGGCATATTTCACCGCACCAATGCCCACCACCTCGCCGATGCGACGCAGGTCCTCTTCGGGCAGGCCTGGGTTTTTTTCCTTCACCAGCGCATACGCACGGTCCTTGGCTTCGTTGAGCAGGTCGATCAACTTGACCGTGCCGCCGTCACGCGTCTTGAACGGGCGACCGTCGGCGCCGTTCATGGTGCCGAAGCCCATGTGCTCCATCTGCATGGGGTGGCCCAGGAAGCCGGCGCGGCGAGCGACCTCGAACACCTGGTTGAAGTGCAGCGCCTGGCGTTGGTCGACGAAATACAGGGCGCGATCTGCCTTGAGTACGTTGCTGCGGTAGCGCACCGCGGCAAGGTCCGTGGTTGCGTACAGGTAGCCACCATCGGCCTTCTGCACGATCACGGGGAGCGGTTCGCCCTCGCTGTTCTTGAATTCTTCCAGGAACACGCACTGAGCACCCTGGTCTTCGACCAGCAGGCCTTTGGCCTTGAGTTCGGCAACGACATTGGCCAGGTCATCGTTGTAGGCGCTTTCGCCCATCACGTCGGCCATGGTCAGCTTGACGTTGAGCAGTTCGTAGGTCTTCTGGCAGTGCGACAGCGAGATGTCCTTGAACCGTGTCCACAAGGCCAGGCAGTCCGGGTCGCCCGCCTGCAGCTTGACCACCAGCCCCCGCGCGCGCGTGGCGAAGGCTTCGGATTCGTCGAAGCGCTTCTTGGCCGCACGGTAGAAGTTTTCCAGGTCGGAGAGTTCGTCGCTGGTGATCGGGTTCTCTTCAAGGTAGGCCAGCAGCATGCCGAACTGGGTGCCCCAGTCGCCTACATGGTTCTGGCGGATCACCTGGTCACCCAGGAACTCCAGCACCCGCGCCACGCTGTCGCCGATGATGGTCGAGCGCAGGTGGCCGACGTGCATTTCCTTGGCCAGGTTGGGCGCCGACAGGTCGACCACCACTGTCTGCGCTGGGCCAGCCTTGCGCGCGCCAAGCCGGGGATCGTCAAGCGCTGCGTCCAGGCGGGCCGCCAACGCGGCGGTGTTCTGGAAGAAGTTCAGAAAGCCCGGACCTGCGATCTCGACCTTGCTGATGTCGGCGCTGGCCGGCAGGGCCTGGATCAGTTTTTCGGCCAGGTCACGTGGCTTCATGCCGGCCGGCTTGGCCAGCATCATGGCAATGTTGCTGGCGAAATCGCCGTGGGTCTTGTCCCTGGCGTTTTCCACCTGGATCGCCGGCGACAGCCCGTCAGGCAACACACCGTCGTTGACGAGTTGGGTGAGGGCTTGCTGGATCAGCTGGCGAATGGTGTCTTTCATAGGAATCTCTTTTCGACCGCAAGCGCGGCGGGCGCCTGGATGCGCTGGTGGAAAAACTGAGCATTATCCGTGGCTGGGCGCGCGTTGCCAACCTTGGCAGGCATGTGCCCAGGCATGGAGCCGTCTTAAAACCGCCGTTGGGCCCGCCCACAGCCTTGCCGTTCGCGGCTTGGCGCTTGAAACCGCCCTCAGTAAAGATCCACCGGGTCGACGTCTACCGACCAGCGCACCTGGCGCCCGCTCGGCAGTTGCTCCAGCATCAACAGCCAGGCGCTGATGAGGCGGTGCAAGGGCGCGCGGGTGCTGGCCTGCAGCAGCAACTGAGCGCGAAAACGCCCGGCTCGGCGCTCCATGGGGGCGGGTACCGGGCCAAGCAGCTCGATGCCGGGCAGGTGCTGCTGCGCCATCAGGCGCTCGGCCGCCGTGCAGGCTTCATCCAGAAACGCCTCGGCCTGCCCCGGCTTGTGCGCTTCGGCGCGCAACAGGGCCAAGTGCGAAAAAGGCGGCAAATTGGCGGCGCGGCGTTCGTCGAGCGCCTGCTTGGCAAAGGCAAAATAGCCCTGCTCGGTCAGTTGAACCAGCAGAGGGTGGTCAGCCAGGTGCGTCTGGATGATGACCTTGCCGGGTTCTTCCGCCCGTCCTGCACGGCCTGCGACCTGCACGATCAGCTGGGCCATGCGTTCACTGGCGCGGAAGTCACCGGAAAACAGACCGCCATCGGCATCGAGAATGGCAACCAGCGTCACCCGGGGGAAGTGGTGCCCTTTGGCGAGCATCTGCGTGCCGACCAGCAGGCTTGGCTGGCCGCGCTGAATGGTTGTGAACAGTTGGTGCATCGCGTCCTTGCGCGAAGTGCTGTCGCGGTCCACGCGCAGCACGGGATAGTCCGGGAACAACACCTTCAGACGCTCTTCGGCGCGCTCGGTGCCGGCCCCGACAGGGCGCAGGTCCACGTGCTTGCATTGAGGGCAGTGATGCGGCAACCGCTCGTCGTAGCCGCAGTGGTGGCAACGCAGCACGCCGGAGCGCTGGTGAACCGTCATGCGCGCATCGCACCGCGGGCATTCGGACAGCCAGCCGCAATCGTGGCACAGCAGGGTTGGGGCGAAGCCACGGCGATTGAGGAACACCAGTACCTGTTGTCCCGCCTCCAGGGTCTGGCCAATGGCCTGCTGCAAGGGGCCGCTGATGCCGCTGTCCAGCGGCAGGCTTTTCACGTCCAGGCGCAACATGCGTGGTGCGCGTGCACCGCCTGCGCGTTGGGTCATGTGCAGCAGGCGGTAGCGGCCGCTCACTGCGTTGTGCAGGGTTTCCAGGGACGGGGTGGCCGAGCCAAGCACGATCGGCACGTTCTCCTGGTGCGCGCGCACCAGCGCCAGATCCCTGGCGTGGTAGCGCAAGCCCTCCTGCTGTTTATAGGAGCCGTCGTGTTCCTCGTCGATGATGATCAGGCCTGGGTTCTTCATTGGCGTGAACAACGCCGAGCGGGTGCCGATGATGATGTCTGCCTCGCCGTCACGCGCGGCCAACCAGGCATCGAGGCGCTCACGGTCGCTGACGTTCGAGTGCACGAGGGCAATGCGGGCGTTGAAGCGCTGCTCGAAACGCGCCAGTGTCTGTGGCCCCAGGTTGATCTCCGGGATCAGTACCAGGGCCTGCTTGCCTGCCTCGAGCGTTTCGCGGATCAGTTGCAGGTAAACCTCGGTCTTGCCGCTTCCTGTGACGCCCGCCAGCAGAAAAGCGCCAAACTGCCCGAAGCCGCTGAGCACGGCATCGAAGGCATCACGCTGTTCTTCGTTCAGTGGCAACTCCGACTGCGCCAGCCAGTGCTCACGCCGTTCTGCCGGGCGTTGGCGGCGTATTTCCACGCACACCAGCTCCTTGGCCAGCAGCAGATCAAGGCTGTCCTTGTTGAGGTTGAGCTTCGACAGCACGCTGTGGGCCACCCCATGTGGGTGCTGAGCCAGGGTCTTGAGCGCATCACGCTGGCGAGGGGCGCGTGCGATGCGTGGGTCTTCAAGGCGAGCGCCCGGCGCTGCATGCCAGAAACGTTCCTGGCGCATCTCGGCAGGTTCACCCTGACGCAGCAGGGTAGGAAGCGCCCAGCTCAAGGTGTCGCCCAGGCTGTGCTGATAGTACTGGGCGGTCCATAGGCACAGCTTGAACAGCGACGCCGGAATGGGCGATACCGGGTCGAGCAGGGCGCTGGCTGGCTTGAGTTTGTCAGCCGGCACCTCGCTTTCGGCACACACTTCTACCAGAACACCGATCATCTCGCGCCGCCCGAACGGTACGCGCAGGCGCATGCCTGGCACCCATGTCTGGTTCGCCATGCCGACCGGCGCCTTGTAGTCGAACAGGCGGCGCAGCGGGGAGGGCAGGGCAAGGCGCAGGATGACGTCGGGCACGCTAATGGTCTCGGGGGGCGTTTCAGAACTGGCGAGCCTAGCAGACGACGGTCGGTACAAGCGACAACTTGCGCTGGCGCCATGCTCTGGTATTATTTGCCGCCTAATTACGTGCGGTATTCAACAATTGGTGTTGGATGGCGGCACGCAGCTCGAGGAAGTGACCATGAAAGCTGATATCCATCCGAACTACGAAGCAGTTGCTGTCACCTGCAGCTGCGGCAACAAATTCGAAACCCGTTCGACCCTGGGCGATACCCTGTCGATCGACGTTTGCAACCTGTGCCACCCTTTCTACACCGGTAAGCAGAAAGTCCTGGACACCGGCGGCCGCGTACAGAAGTTCGCCGATCGCTTTGGCATGTTCGGTGCCAAGAAAGGCTGATGCGCATGGCGAACCCTTCGGGTTTCGCAGCGTTGCAGAAAAAAGCGCCCCTTGTGGGCGCTTTTTTTATGCTCGCTTGTTGGGTATCCCAGGCGCAGGCTTTCTGCCCGGCGCCGTCACGTGCTCAATGGGTGGCCGTACGGCATGTGGTCGATGGTGACACCGTGCGCTTGGTCGATGGCCGCAGTGTGCGTCTGATCGGGATCAATGCCCCCGAAATCGGCCGCAAGGGGCAAGCGGATGAGCCTCTTGCCCAGGCTGCCCGCAAACGCCTGCAAGCATTGATCAAAGCCAGTGACGGGCGCGTTGGCTTGGTACGCGGCAAGGAGGGCAAAGACCGGTACGGTCGCAGCCTGGCCCACTTGTACAGCCGTGAAGGGCATAATCTTGAGGCGCAGCTGCTCAGCGAAGGGCTTGCATACCGTATTGCCATTGCACCCAATACTGAGCTGAGCGGTTGCCAGCAGCGCGCCGAGTCAGTCGCGCGCCGGGCGGCTGTCGGTGTGTGGAAACGCTCACCGGTGATGCCTGCCCATGCCGTGCGTAAACCAGGTTTTGCGCTGGTGTCAGGCCGCGTCACCGCCATCGAACGCAGTCGTACGGGGGTTCGATTGACCCTCGACAGCGCCATGACGCTGCACATACCCGCTCGTCTGCGCCGTGCATTGCCCGCGGGTTTCTTCGATAACCTCAAAGGGCAAAAGGTCGAGGCCAGGGGTTGGATTCGCAGCCATTCACGTAAAGTGCCCTACGCGCCGGGTCAGCGACGCTGGCAGATGACCCTTACAGACGTCAGCATGCTCGACCGCCTGCAAAGATAAAAGATGTAGACATTTCTACACCAGATTGTACACACTGAAGCCTGCATGCCCCGTGGGTTGTAGCATAAAGTCTTAGGCTAGAGGCCTTGACACGAGTGACCGGCCAGTCTTGTGACGGCTGGACTCTTTGCGTATCCTCGGCGGTCCGTCAGAACAGCCAATAGCGGAATGCCCAACATGTCAGACCTGAAAACCGCCGCTCTCGAATATCACGCTCACCCTCGCCCAGGGAAACTGAGCGTCGAGCTCTCCAAGCCCACCGCCACCGCCCGTGACCTCGCCCTGGCCTACAGCCCAGGTGTGGCAGAGCCTGTGCGCGAGATCGGTCGTGATCCGGAGCTGGCCTACAAGTACACCGGCAAAGGCAACCTGGTTGCAGTGATTTCCGATGGTACTGCCATTCTCGGTCTTGGCGATCTGGGTCCGCTGGCGTCCAAGCCTGTCATGGAAGGCAAGGGTGTTCTGTTCAAGCGTTTCGCCGGTATCGACGTGTTCGACATCGAAGTCGAGTCCGAGAGCCCGCAGGCCTTCATCGATACCGTGCGCCGTATTTCGATCACCTTCGGTGGCATCAACCTCGAAGACATCAAGGCGCCAGAGTGCTTCGAGATCGAACGCACCCTGATCGAGCAGTGCGACATTCCGGTCTTCCACGATGACCAGCACGGCACCGCCATCGTAACGGCCGCCGGTATGATCAACGCCTTGGAAATCGCCGGCAAAACCCTCGAAGACGCCAAGATCGTTTGCCTGGGCGCAGGTGCAGCGGCCATTTCCTGCATGAAGCTGCTGGTCAGCATGGGTGCGAAGGTCGAGAACATCTTCATGATCGACCGCAGCGGCGTCATCCACGCTGGCCGTGACGACCTGAACCAGTACAAGGCACAGTTCGCGCACGCCACCGACAAGCGTACGCTGGCCGATGCCCTCAAAGGGGCTGACGTGTTCGTGGGCCTGTCCGGTCCAAACCTGTTGAGCGCTGAAGGCTTGAAGTCGATGGCCGCCAACCCGATCGTGTTTGCCTGCTCGAACCCCGATCCTGAGATCGCCCCTGAGTTGGCCCACGCCACGCGCGACGACGTGATCATGGCGACGGGTCGTTCCGACTATCCGAACCAGGTCAACAACGTGCTGGGCTTCCCGTTCATCTTCCGCGGCGCGCTGGACGTTCGAGCCAAGCGTATCAACGAAGAAATGAAAATCGCCGCTGCCATCGCGCTGAAAGACCTGGCCAAGCAGCCGGTTCCCAAGGAAGTATGCGAAGCCTACGGCGTGGACGGCCTGGAATTCGGTCGTGAGTACATCATTCCCAAGCCGCTGGATGCACGCCTGATCACTGTCGTCTCCGACGCCGTGGCCAAGGCTGCTATCGAGTCGGGCGTCGCTACGCTGCCGTACCCGAAGCATTACCCGCTCAAGAACGTTGATGACGTGTTCAACGGCTGATCGTCGTTCTGCACCAACAAACCCGGCTGTCATGGCCTGATGCTGTTTACGTAGGGCCGCGAAGCGGCCCAACGATATCAAGACAGTATCAAGCCATGACAGCCGGGTTTTTTCATGGCTGTAGAACAAAGGGGCAGCGGGAATTCGCCGGCATCGAGCCGTAATGCCAGGGCCGCCTTGCAGCCCTGTCAGGGTACCGGTCAGGTATCAGAAGAGATCCATTGGCGTTGCTTCATCGGCTGGAAGCGGGCTACCCGGTGCAGTCCCGTTACCCAGTTCGTCCACCGACGGTGGCGAGTCCTCTGCCTTGAACAGCTCGAAATAGGCATTGGGCGTGCTTGCCGAGGCAGCACGGCCACTGACGGGATCGACCCTCAGGCTCAGGATGCCTTCAGGCTGCGCGGGCGGGTGCTCAGGCCGGCCTTGGAGAGCCGGGCCCATGAAGCCCATCCAGATCGGCAGTGCGGCAGTGCCACCGTATTCCCGACGACCCAGGGTTTCGGGCTGATCGAAACCAACCCACACCGTGGTCACGTAATCGGCGTTGTAGCCCGAGAACCAGGCATCCTTCGATTCGTTGGTGGTACCGGTTTTGCCCGCAAGGTCGGTGCGTCCCAGTGCCAGCGCTCGGCGGCCCGTACCGCGTTTGATGACGTCCTGCAGCATGCTGGTGAGGATATAGGTGGTACGGCCGTCGATGATGCGTTCGGCCACTGCCGGGGCTTGTGGTGCGGGCGCCTGATCGAGCGAAGTGGAGGGCTCACCCGGCACTTGACCAGTGCTGATGGGCTGCTCGGGAGCGGCCAGCCCGGCATTGTCTTCCGAACCTTGAGGAACGCGTGGCGGATTGGCCGTGAACAGCGTCTCGCCATTGCGGCTCTCGATACGGTCGATCAGGTACGGCGAGATCTTGTAGCCGCCATTGGCGAACGTACTCCAGCCGGTGGCGATCTCCATCGGTGTCAGTGTGGCAGTACCCAGTGCCAGCGACAGGTTGCGTGGCAGGTCCTGCTTGTTGAAACCGAACTTGGCGATGTAGTCGATGGTGCGGTCGATGCCCATGGCCTGCAGCAGTCGGATCGAAACCAGGTTGCGCGACTTGTACAGGGCTTCGCGCATGCGAATCGGGCCGAGGAACGTATTGGTATCGTTCTTGGGGCGCCAGACCTTGTCCACCGATTCGTCGACGAACACGATGGGTGCGTCATTGACCAGGCTGGAGGCGGTGTAGCCGCTGTCGAGCGCTGCGCTGTAGATGAAAGGCTTGAAACTCGAACCGGGCTGGCGCTTGGCCTGCATGGCACGGTTATAGTTGCTCTGCTCGAACGAGAAACCGCCGACCAGTGCGCGGATGGCGCCGCTGGTAGGGTCCAGGGTGACGAGCGCGCTCTGGGCGCTGGGCACCTGGCTGAATTTGAACGACCCGTCATCCAGCCGCTGCAGGCGCACCAGGTCGCCGACTTGGGCAACGTCTGCCGGCGACTGGGGCGCACGGCCTTGGGCATTGGTGTTGATGAACGGACGCGCCCACTTCATCGTGTCCCAGGCTACGGTTTGTTCCTTGCCATTGCGGGTCAACACCTGAAGGCCGGTCTTCTCGACGCGGGTAACGATTGCCGGTTCCAGCCCCCCCAGTGTGCGCTGCCTGGCCAGTTCGTGAGTCCAGGCTGCCACGGTGCGGCCTGGGAAGCGTGCCTCGGGGCCGCGGTAGCCATGGCGTTGGTCGTAGTCGGTCAACCCTTTGAGGACCGCCTTGTTGGCGATTTCCTGCGTGTCGCTAGGCACGGTGGTAGTCACACGCAAGCCTTCGGTGTAGGCGTCGCTGCCGTAGCGGCCGACCATTTCGGCACGGGCCATTTCGGCGACGAAGGGCGCATTCACCTCAGGGGTGGGCACGTGATAGCGGGCGTTCAGCGGCTCGGCCAGGGCGGCCTGGTAGCTTGCCTCGTCGATCTTGCCGAGCTTGTACATGCGGCCCAGGATCCAGTCACGGCGCTCCTTGGCGCGGACCGGGTTGGCCAGCGGGTTGAAGCGTGACGGCGCCTTTGGCAGGCCCGCGATCATCGCCATCTGCGCCAGGCTCACGTCACGGATCGACTTGCCGTAGTAAACCTGGGCGGCGGCATCGATGCCGTACGCACGGTTGCCCAGGTAGATCTTGTTCACGTACAGCTCGAGAATTTCGTCCTTGGTCAGCTCGCGCTCGATCTGCAGTGCCAGCAGGATCTCGTTGGTCTTGCGCGAGAAACTGCGTTCGCTGGTCAGGAAGAAGTTCTTCGCCACCTGCATGGTGATGGTGCTGCCGCCGGTCTGGATGTGTCCGGTCTTGACCAGCTGTGTGGCCGCGCGCATCAGGCTGCTGGGGTCGACGCCATAGTGGTTGAGGAAATTGTCGTCCTCGGCCGACAGAAGTGCCTGAATGAACTGTGGCGGAATCTCCGAGAAGCGGATCGGGGAGCGGCGCATTTCGCCAAATTCCGCGATCAGCTTGCCGTCGCTGCTGAACACCTTGAGGGGGATCTGCAACTGGATGCTTCTGAGCGAATCGACCGAAGGCAGGTTGGGGCTAAGATACAGAAACGCGCCGCTCACACCGAGTACGAGCGCGCAGATGGCTGCGACGGAAGACCACCAGAAGAACTTAAGCAGACGTATCAAGGCTTTTCGGTGTCCAGGTTGTGAATGGGTTGCACGCAGGCCCGGCGGGCCGGAAAACGCCGGGCATTATAAGCATTTTTCGCCACGCCGGGGTTACCGCCCGGGCTGCTCGTCGTCTGGCGGCGGCCAGGTCCAGGGGGTGCCCCAGGCTGCATCGAGCGCAAGGGAGGCCGCGATGCTTGGACGCTTCAGCAAGGATGCCGGTTCATTTACAGGGATTGAAATCGTCGAGAATGCGGTGCGGGTGGTTCAGTTGCGCAAGCGCAAGCGGCGCTTTGAGGTGCTGTGCCAAGCACAGGAACCCTATCAGCAGCCAGCCGACACCACCTGGATGGTTCAGCCAGCACATGCTGCAGCGGCGCTGCGCCGTGCCTTCGAGCGTCACGGTATATGCCAGCAGCGAGTGGCCATGGCGCTGGCAGCCGACCAGGTGATCTGCAAGCCGTGCCGCGTGCCGCGTCAGGCGTGCGAGGAGCAGATCGAAGCGCAGTTGCTCGCCGAAGCCGAGCGGCTACTGCCTTTTGCGCTGGATGACCTGGCCATGGATTTCCATGTGCTGGGTCCCTGCTCTGATGAGCCGAACAGTGTCGACGTGATGGTGGCGGCTTGCCGGCAGAGCACGCTGGCACTGGTGCAATCGGTGGCGAGGCACGCGGGGCTGCAACTGGAAGCCGTCGAGGTCGATACGATTGCCCTTACCCGGCTGTTACCCCCTGCCTGTTCGGATCAATCCGCCGTGTTGCGGATCGATCTGCAAAACATCGCCCTGCATCGTTGGCAGTGCCAAGGCGTCTGCCAACGATGGGCGTGGACGTCGACTGAACCCATGTTGTCGGGTGAGCTGCCAGAGCAGGTCGTCTTGGCGCTCGTGTCGCAGGGCCTGCCGGCGGACCTGTGGGTGTCCAGCGGCGCCTGCATGACCCCTCGGCAGCTGCACGCGATGAGCGAACGGCTCAACGTGCGTTGCCGGCCGTTACCCTCACCCGGCGGGCTCGAGTGTCTCGGTGGTCCCATGCTGCTTGCCAGCACGCTGGCGGCAGGTGGGTTACGGGCATGATCAGGTTCAACCTGCTTCCTTGGCGCGAGCGGCAGCGGCAAGCGGCCATTCGGCGCTTTCGCAACCAGCTGTTGGCAAGCGCCTTGGCGGCCCTGTGCGCCGTGACGATGGTCGATCAGCTGGCGCGTCAACGGGCCCAGTTGCAGACGACCGATAACAGGCAGCGTGCGGCGGCATTGGCGGCCCTGAATGAGCCGACAGCGTCGAGGGCGCAGCTGCAGGACCAGTACGCCACGTCGTCGAGTCAGCTTGCCCGGTTTGAGACGCTGCGCGCTGAACAGCGCATCCTGGAGGGGCTGTTCACGGACCTTGAGCGCGCCCTGCCGACCACTGTGCAGTTGTTGGGCCTGCAACTCGAAGCCAGCCACCTGCAGATTACGGGCCTCGCTCCCTCTGGCGCCGTGATCGCCCAGTTCATGCGGGACCTGGGTCGCTCTGGCATGTTGATCGACCTGCAACTCAAGCAGATCAAAAGCCTGCCCCGTGCCGATCAGTTCCTGCTGACGGCACGCGTCGCTGCGTCCTGGTCATGAAACTGCAGGCGCACTTGGATCGAGCGGCGCTGCTCGGGCAGTCCGTGCGGGCCAAGCGCATGGCGCCAGTGCTGCTGGCCGTTTGCCTGTTCGCCTTGGGCTGCGCGATACGCCTGCCCGCAGCGCTGCAGCAAATGGACCAGGAGCAGGCCAAGTCCCAGGCACTGGATGAGCAGCAATCGGCTTTGAATGGAGAACGCGCAACGCTCGACAGCCTGCGCGCCTCGGTGGCAGGGGCTGAGCAACGCCTGCAGGTGGCCCTGTGGAACATGGCCGCCGGCCAGGACATGAGCGACTTGGTGGACCACATCTCGGCGTTGGGCCGTGCCCACGGCTTGCTCATCGAGCTGCTGCGGGTGCAAGAGGCGCAACCCCATGGTGAGTACCAACAGGTGCCGCTGGAGCTGCGGGTCAAAGGCGAGTATGCCGGCGTGCGGCAATGGTTATTGGAGTGGCTTGGCCAAGCTCGGCTGCTGCGCACTGGCGACATGAGCCTGGAGCCTGTCACCGGGCAGCCTGGCATGGTGCAGCTACGGCTGCAGGTCGATGCCTTTCAGGCAACTGTCCCGACGCTGCAACCACAGACAGTGGCCCAGCTGCCGGCAAGCGTGCCCGCGGCGGCACCACAGGTCGATCCGTTCAGGCCGCAGCAGGACCGGCTGCCTGATCGCGGGCTGGCAAGCGTGCCGCTGTCCCAGGTGCGCATGGTTGGCAGCCTGTCACGGGCACAGGCTAACGAAGCGCTGTTAATGGCGGCCGGTAAGGTTCATCGGGTGCGGCTGGGCGACCGGGTCGGGCGCGATCAAGGGGTCGTTACGCATATCGATTCGGTTCAAGTGGAAATCCGCGAACACTGGTTCATGGACAGTGCATGGCACGAGCGCGTTGCGTTTATCTCTATGGCAACACCTGTGGGCAAGGAGGCCCTGGTCCTGGATGAGCAAGACATGGAAATGGCTATTGGCAACCCTGCTGCTGCCGTTGACGGCAATGGCGGCCCCTTACCAGGGTGAGCGGCTGTCACTGAATTTTCAGGATGTCGAGGTACGCGCCGTGCTGCAGGTGCTTGCCGATCATGCCGGCATCAACCTGGTCGCCAGCGACGACGTACAAGGGAGCGTCACCTTGCGACTGGAAGATGTGCCTTGGGATCAAGCGATCGACCTGGTATTGCGCAGCAAGGGCCTGGGTCGACGCCACGAAGGCAACGTGCTGCTGATCGCACCGCTTTCTACCCTGAGCGCGCAGTCGTTCGAGGGCACCTCGAACCCACTCGACACGCAATCACAACCCATGCGTCGGGAACTGATGCGTATCCACTACGCCAAGGCCGCCGATTTGTCCGAGCTGTTACTGGCGAGCCTGTCTGAGGACGGCATTCTTGCCGGCAGGGGCAGCCTGGGCGTGGATGAGCGCACCAACACGCTGGTGGTCCACCAGCCGGCGAATCGACTCGCCGAGATTCGGCAACTGATCGCCCAATTGGATGTGCCCGTGCGTCAGGTAGCGATCGAGGCCCGTATCGTGGAGGCCAACGTCGACTACCAGAAAGGCCTGGGGGTGAGATGGGGCGGCGACCTGTACAGCGCCGCACCGAGAGCGGGCAAGGACCTGTTCGTTGACCTGGGCGTCGAGCGGGGCGGCAGCAGCCTTGGCGTTGGTCTGTTGCGCGGCGACGTGCTCCTTGACCTTGAGCTCAGTGCCATGGAAAAGAGCGGTGAGGGCGAGATCATCTCCCAGCCCAAGGTAGTGACCGCCGACAAGGAGACGGCGCGGATACTCAAAGGTACCGAGGTGCCTTACCAGCAGTCCAACAAGAATGGCGCGACAACCGTGTCGTTTCGCGAAGCCTCGCTTTCACTGGAGGTGACGCCGCAGATCACGCCGGATGACAGTGTCGTCATGACCGTGAGAGTGACCAAGGACGAACCTGACTACGTCAATGCCCTCAATGACGTCCCGCCCATTCGCAAGAACGAGGTCAATGCCAAGGTCAGGGTCGAGAACGGGCAGACTATCGTGATCGGTGGCGTCTACTCCACCACGCAAAACAATGTAGTGGACAAGGTGCCATTTTTTGGCGATCTGCCGTATGTTGGACGGCTGTTTCGACGCGATGTACTACAAGAGAAAAAATCCGAGCTGCTGGTCTTCCTGACTCCGCGTATCATGAGTGACCAGACGATTGCTGTGAGTCGTTGATTCTGTGCGAAATTTGATACTTGTGGGGCCCATGGGTGCTGGTAAAAGCACCATCGGGCGCCTATTGGCCAAAGAGCTGCGCCTGCCATTCAGGGATTCCGACAAGGAAATCGAACTGAGGTGCGGTGCCAACATTCCGTGGATCTTCGACAAGGAAGGCGAACCGGGTTTCCGTGACCGCGAGCAGGCCATGATTGCCGAATTGTGCAGCCTTGATGGCGTGGTCGTTGCCACCGGTGGCGGGGCGGTCATGCGCGAGGCCAATCGCCGCGCGCTGCACCAGGGCGGGCGGGTGATCTACCTGCATGCCTCGGTCGAGCAGCAGGTCGGCCGCACCGCTCGGGATCGTAACCGGCCATTGCTGCGTACCGCCAACCCGGAGGCGACCCTGCGCGCCTTGCTCGAAACCCGAGACCCGCTCTACCGTGAAATTGCCGACCTGGTGGTGCAAACCGACGAGCGGCCACCGCGAATGGTGGTGATCGACATTCTCGAGCGCCTGCAGCAGTTGCCGCCCCGTTAACCCGGGACTATTCTCGGCCTCCTGCGCCGAGGCGAGGCTCAACGATACCGCGTGGCTTGCCTGCCAAAGGCGCCGTGCACCAGCTCATTGTGGGGATACATGCAGACACTGAAGGTCGACCTGGGCGAGCGCAGCTACCCGATCTACATTGGCGAAGGCCTGCTGGACCAGCCTGAGTGGCTGACGCCGCATATCGCTGGCCGTCAGGTTGCCATCGTTTCCAACGAGACCGTGGCGCCGCTCTATCTGGAGCGCCTGAGCAAGACTCTGGGGGCTTACAGCGTACTGCCGGTGGTCCTGCCCGACGGTGAGGCCCACAAGAACTGGGAAACGTTGCAGCTGATCTTCGATGGCCTGCTGACGGCCCGCCACGATCGGCGCACCACCGTTGTAGCGCTCGGTGGCGGCGTGATCGGCGACATGGCCGGTTTTGCTGCGGCGTGCTATCAGCGCGGTGTGGATTTCATCCAGGTACCCACCACCCTGCTGTCGCAGGTGGATTCGTCGGTCGGCGGCAAGACCGGCATCAATCACCCACTGGGCAAGAACATGGTCGGGGCGTTCTACCAGCCCAACGCCGTGGTGATCGACACCACGACCCTCGGGACCCTGCCAGCGCGTGAGCTGTCTGCCGGGTTGGCCGAAGTCATCAAGTACGGTTTGATCTGTGACAAGCCTTTCATGGCCTGGCTCGAAGAAAATATGCCGGCGCTGCGCAGCCTCGACGCCGTCGCGTTGACCGAAGCCATCCGCCGCTCGTGCGCGGCGAAGGCAGCCGTCGTAGGGGCTGACGAGCGCGAGTCGGGTGTTCGCGCCACGCTCAATCTTGGCCATACCTTCGGCCATGCCATCGAAACCCATATGGGCTATGGCGTCTGGCTACATGGGGAAGCCGTGGCAGCAGGTACGGCCATGGCGCTGGAAATGTCCATGCGTCTGGGCTGGATCACGCAGGCCGAACGCGACCGCGGCATTGGCTTGCTGCTGGAGGCAGGCTTGCCGGTGGTGCCCCCGCAGGAAATGACCCCAGCGCATTTCATGGAACACATGGCGGTCGACAAGAAGGTGCTGGACGGCCGTCTGCGCCTGGTGCTGTTGCGCCAGCTAGGCGAGGCCGTGGTCACCGACGACTATCCCAATGAGATTCTCCAGGCCACGCTGTCGGCGGATTACCGCGCGATCGTGGCCCAGCTTTGAGGTTGTGACAGCGCAATGACCAGTTTGCACGCCGATGAGGCCTTTCTCGACCATTACCAACTGAGCCATGACCCGTTCGCACCGCGCGTACCGGGCTTCAAGTTCTTTCCCGCCCAGCGCAAGCCGGTTCTGGCGCAGCTGCACCACCTGGCTCGCTACAGCCACCTGATGCTGGTGGTCACCGGGCCTCTGGGCAGCGGCAAGACCTTGCTGCGCCAGGCGCTGGCGGCCAGCACCAACAAGCAGTCGGTGCAGAGCGTCGTGGTTTCGGCCCGCAGTGCCGGCGATGCTGCCAGTATCCTCGGCCAGATTGCGCAGTACCTGGATGTGGCCGAGCCGCAGGTCCAGAGCATCCTGTCCAAGATGGTGCAACTGGCCCTGACTGGCCAGGAAGTGTATCTGCTGGTGGACGATGCGGAACAACTGGACGAGTCGGCACTCCAAGCGTTGCTGGAATTGGCGGCAGGCGTTCCCGAAGGGCGTCCGCATGTATTCCTGTTCGGTGAGCCATCGCTGATCGCAGGGCTCGATGAGTTGAATATCGAGGAAGAACGCTTCCACATCATCGAACTTGCGCCGTACAGCGAGGAGGAAACCCGCGAGTATCTCGAACAGCGCCTGGTGGGTGCCGGCCGGGGTATCGAGGTGTTCAGCCGGGAGCAGATCGCCGATATCCATGAAAATGCCGATGGGTGGCCTGGCACTATCAACCAGGTTGCCCGTGACACTCTGATCGAAGCCATGATCGCCAGCCGCTCGACGGCAAAGCGACCAGCCATGGGGTTCAAGATGCCTAAAAAACACGTACTCGCGCTATCCGCCGTGGTCGTCGTCGCCGTGGCCGCGGCGGTGTTGATGCCCCGCAAGGGCGACAAGGCCCCTGAAGATGCACCCGCAGCCCAGGCCCAGTTGCCCCTTGGCGACGGCAATTCCAGCGCGGCAATCGAGTTCTCCGGCTCGTCCCAGCCCAAGCCCCTGCCGCTGGGCGGGCAGTCGCAACCGGTCATGCGTGAACCGTTGGCCCAGGCAGCAGGCATGGGCGAGGGCGAAGAAGGCAGCCCGGCGGGTGATACCGCGTTGCAACCGGGCAACCCGCCACCCACGGTAACCACCATCGCACCGCCACAGGGCGTGTCTGCTGGCCCCGCGCCGGCGCCTGCCCAGCCGGTGACCTCCACGCCCAAGCCGGTGGTCACGCAACAGCCCAAGCAAACCACGCCGGCCAAGCCTGAGCCTGCACCTACCCAGGTGGCGGTGGCCAAGCCCGCGCCCAAGGTCGCCGAGAAAGCTGCTGAAAAACCAGCGTCAGGTGGCAGCGGCAACAGCAGCTGGTACACCGGTCAGAAGCCGGGCAACTACGTGGTGCAGATTCTGGGGACCAGCTCCGAAGCATCCGCCCAGGCCTTCGTGAAAGCCCAAGGTGGCGACTATCGCTACTTCCGCAAGTCCCTGCAGGGCAAACCGCTTTACGTGGTCACTTACGGTAACTTCGCCAACCGCGATGCAGCTGTGGCTGCCATCAAGAACTTGCCAGCGAAGGTCCAGGCTGGTAAACCTTGGCCACGTACTGTCGCCAGCGTCCAACAAGAGCTGGCTTCGGCCCGCTGATACCTTCCGGGCAGCACCACCCCGCTGCCCTGTAGCCAAGCGAATTCTGGTTTTCGTCTAGCCTGCTGCGCCTGAGCGCGGCAGGCTTTTCTGTCCCGGGCTGCCGGCCACAAGCCGCCCATGCAGTCCTGGCTGAATCGCTTCAGAGTCCAGCGAAGTTGCCACATGGTTGGCGGCATCAATACATTCAAAAATGCGACATAAATTTTCAATGGTGAGACATGAAAATTTGTGAGTGTCGCTGTCTCTGTGCAACAATGGTTTTCCATGGCCACCGCAAAAAAGCTGGCGTTTGATCGGCGTGGATGGTAAGTGGTTGTTAAAAAAAGAGATTTGCCTCCGTTGAGGGGTGAACCTGGTGAGAATGTGTCTATGAAAACAGGTCTGTACCATCCCGAAGAATTCAAGGACAACTGTGGTTTCGGCCTGATCGCCCATATGACGGGCGAGCCCAGCCACCACCTTCTGCAAACCGCCATGCAGGCATTGACCTGCATGACGCACCGCGGCGGTATCAACGCCGACGGCAAGACCGGCGACGGTTGCGGGCTGTTGATGCAGAAGCCCGATCAGTTCCTGCGTGCCATGGCCCAGGAACATTTTGCCGTCGAACTGCCCAGGCAGTACGCCGTCGGCATGGTGTTCTTCAACCAGGATCCGATAAAGGCAGAAGCGGCCCGCGCCAACATGGACCGTGAAATCCGCGCGGCTGGCCTGCAACTGGTGGGCTGGCGCAAGGTGCCGATCGACACCAGCGTGCTGGGTCGCCTAGCCCTGGAACGCTTGCCGCAAATCGAGCAGGTGTTCATCGGCGGCGACGGCCTGAGCGACCAGGAATTGGCCATCAAGCTGTTCAGCGCCCGCCGCCGTTCGTCGGTAGCCAATGCCCATGACGCCGACCACTACATTTGCAGCTTCTCGCACAAGACCATCATCTACAAAGGCTTGATGATGCCGCGGGACCTGGCTGCGTTTTACCCGGACCTGAGCGACGAGCGCCTGCAAACCGCGATTTGCGTGTTCCACCAGCGCTTCTCCACCAACACCCTGCCGAAGTGGCCGCTGGCGCAGCCCTTCCGCTTCCTTGCCCATAACGGCGAAATCAATACCATCACAGGTAACCGCAACTGGGCCATGGCCCGGCGTACCAAGTTCGCCAATGACCAGATCCCCGATCTCGAGGAGCTAGGCCCGCTGGTCAACCGCGTCGGCTCAGACTCGTCGAGCATGGACAACATGCTCGAACTGATGGTGACCGGCGGTATCGATCTGTTCCGTGGCGTGCGCATGCTGGTGCCGCCAGCCTGGCAGAACGTCGAGACCATGGATGCCGACCTGCGCGCCTTCTATGAATACAACTCCATGCACATGGAACCCTGGGACGGCCCGGCCGGCATCGTGATGACCGAAGGTCGCCACGCAGTGTGCCTGCTCGATCGCAATGGGCTGCGTCCGGCGCGTTGGGTCACCACCACCAACGGCTACATCACCATTGCCTCGGAAATCGGGGTGTGGGGCTATCAGCCCGATGAAGTACTGGCCAAAGGCCGCGTCGGACCCGGGCAGATCCTGGCGGTGGACACCGAAACCGGACAGATCCTCGACACCGATGCCATCGATGACCGTCTCAAGTCCCGCCAC
Organism: Pseudomonas sp. SWI7; assembly: GCF_006351945.1. Taxonomy (NCBI): domain Bacteria; kingdom Pseudomonadati; phylum Pseudomonadota; class Gammaproteobacteria; order Pseudomonadales; family Pseudomonadaceae; genus Pseudomonas; species Pseudomonas sp. SWI7. The sequence goes on from NZ_CP040930.1 coordinate 4,114,531, forward strand.
CCGTACAAGCGCTGGCTGCGTCAGCACGCCACGCGGATTCAGGCGACCCTGACCGACGACCAGGGTGTGGCCAGCTACGACGCTGACCAGCTCAAGCAGTACATGAAGATGTTCCAGGTCACTTTCGAGGAGCGTGACCAAGTGCTGCGCCCCTTGGGTGAACAGGGCCAGGAAGCGGTCGGTTCGATGGGGGACGACACGCCGATGGCCGTGCTGTCGCAGCGCGTGCGCTCGCCATACGATTTCTTCCGCCAGCAGTTCGCCCAGGTCACCAACCCGCCGATCGACCCGCTGCGCGAAGCGATCGTGATGTCGCTTGAGATCTGCCTAGGCGCCGAGCGCAACATTTTCCAGGAGTCGCCGGAGCATGCCTCGCGCGTCATCCTGAGCTCGCCCGTCATCTCGCCGGCCAAGTGGCGCTCGCTGATGAACCTGGAGCGTGACGGCTTCGAGCGCCAGCTGATCGACCTGAACTACGAAGAGGCCGTTGGGCTGGAAGCGGCTATCCGCAACATCGCCGACCAGGCAGAAGAAGCCGTGCGCGCGGGCAAGACGCAACTGGTACTCAGCGACCGCCACATCGCCCCTGGCAAGCTGCCGGTGCATGCTTCGCTGGCCGTAGGTGCAGTGCATCACCGCTTGACCGAGCAAGGCCTGCGTTGCGACAGCAACATCCTGGTGGAAACCGCCACCGCCCGTGACCCGCACCACTTCGCCGTGCTGCTGGGCTTCGGGGCTTCGGCGGTGTACCCGTACCTGGCCTATGAAGTGCTGGCCGACCTGATCCGCACTGGCGAAGTGCTGGGCGATCTGGACGAGGTGTTCAAGTACTACCGCAAGGGCATCTCCAAAGGCCTGCTCAAGATCCTGTCGAAGATGGGCATCTCCACGGTCGCCTCCTACCGGGGCGCTCAGTTGTTCGAAGCCATCGGTCTTGCCGAGGAAGTGGTCGGGCTGAGCTTCAAGGGTGTGTCGAGCCGTATCAAGGGTGCGCGCTTCGTCGATCTGGAAAGTGACCAGAAGCTGTTGGCTGCCGAGGCCTGGAGCGTACGCAAGCCGATTCAGCAAGGTGGCTTGCTGAAGTTCGTCCATGGTGGCGAATACCACGCCTACAACCCCGACGTGGTCAACACCCTGCAGGCCGCCGTGCAGCAGGGCGACTTCGCCAAGTTCAAGGAATACACCACGCTGGTCGATCAGCGCCCGGTGTCGATGATCCGCGACCTGTTGAAGGTCAAAGTGGCTGACCAGCCGTTGCCGCTGGAGCAGATCGAACCGCTCGACGCCATCCTCAAGCGCTTCGACTCTGCCGGTATCTCGCTGGGTGCGCTGTCTCCAGAAGCTCACGAAGCCTTGGCCGAGGCGATGAACCGCCTGGGCGCGCGCTCCAACTCCGGCGAAGGCGGAGAAGACCCGGCGCGCTATGGCACCCTCAAGAGTTCCAAGATCAAGCAGGTGGCAACCGGCCGCTTTGGCGTGACCCCTGAATACCTGGTCAATGCCGAAGTCTTGCAGATCAAGGTGGCCCAGGGTGCCAAGCCCGGCGAGGGCGGTCAGCTGCCCGGCGGCAAGGTCAACGGCCTGATCGCCAAGCTGCGCTACGCCGTACCGGGCGTGACGCTGATCTCGCCTCCACCGCACCACGACATCTACTCGATTGAAGACTTGGCGCAGCTGATCTATGACCTCAAGCAGGTCAATCCGCAGGCGCTGGTTTCGGTCAAGCTGGTGGCCGAGGCGGGTGTCGGTACCATCGCCGCTGGCGTGGCCAAGGCCTATGCCGACCTCATCACCATCTCGGGCTACGACGGCGGCACGGGTGCGTCGCCACTGACCTCGATCAAGTATGCGGGCGCGCCATGGGAACTGGGCCTGGCCGAGACTCATCAGACCCTGCGTGGCAACGATTTACGCGGCAAGGTGCGGGTGCAGACCGACGGCGGCCTGAAAACCGGCCTGGACGTCATCAAGGCGGCCATCCTGGGGGCCGAGAGCTTCGGCTTCGGCACTGCGCCAATGATCGCGCTGGGTTGCAAGTACCTGCGTATCTGTCACCTGAACAACTGCGCAACCGGCGTGGCTACCCAGAACGACAAGCTGCGCAAGGATCACTACATCGGCACGGTCGACATGGTCGTCAACTTCTTTACCTTCGTTGCCGAGGAAACCCGTGAGTGGCTGGCAAGGCTAGGCGTACGCAGCCTTGGGGAGCTGATCGGGCGCACCGACCTGCTCGAAGTGCTGCCGGGCGACACCGAGCGTCAGCACCACCTGGACCTGACCCCGCTGTTGGGCAGCTCGCACATTGCGGCCGACAAGCCGCAGTTCTGTGAGGTGGACAGGAACCCGCCTTTCGACAAGGGCGAGCTTGCCGAGAAGATGGTCGAAATGGCCATGCCGGCGGTGCGTGACCAGGCCGGTGGCGAGTTCGCGCTCGACATCTGCAACTGCGACCGTTCCATCGGTGCGCGTGTGTCCGGTGAGATCGCGCGGTTGTACGGCAACCAGGGCATGGCCGGTACGCCGATCACGTTCCGTTTCAAAGGCACCGCAGGCCAGAGCTTCGGCGTCTGGAACGCCGGTGGCCTGAACCTGTACCTCGAGGGTGATGCCAACGACTACGTCGGCAAAGGCATGACCGGTGGCAAGGTCACCATCGTGCCGCCGGCCGGCAGCCCGTTCGAAACCCAGCACAGCGCAATCGTCGGCAACACCTGCCTGTACGGCGCCACCGGTGGCAGGCTGTTCGCTGCCGGTACGGCGGGCGAGCGCTTCGCTGTTCGCAACTCTGGTGCCCACGCCGTGGTAGAGGGCACTGGTGATCACTGCTGTGAGTACATGACCGGCGGCTTCGTCTGCGTCCTGGGCAAGACCGGTTACAACTTCGGCTCTGGCATGACGGGCGGCTTCGCCTACGTGCTCGACATGGACAACAGCTTCGTCGACAAGCTCAACCACGAACTGGTGGAAATCCAGCGCATCAGTGGTGAAGCGATGGAGGCTTACCGCAGCCACCTGGCGCGGGTTCTTGCCGAGTATGTGGATGAAACCGGCAGCGAGTGGGGGCGCGAGCTCTCCGAAAACCTGGACGACTACGTACGACGTTTCTGGTTGGTCAAGCCCAAGGCCGCCAACCTCAAGCAACTGCTGTCCAGCACCCGCGCCAACCCGCAGTAAACAGCTGCACGTGACCAACCCTGGGCGCTCGACCGGAGCAGCCCAGGGTTTGCCCGGCTCAAGTGATCGTCTTGCGGCTTGCAGCGTGTAGCGTGCGGCTGCTGTTAAGAGGTTTTGAAAAATGGCTGAACGTCTGAACAACGACTTCCAGTTCATCGAAGTGGGCCGCAAGGACCCGAAGAAAAAATTGCTGCGCCAGCGCAAGAAAGAGTTCGTGGAAATCTACGAACCCTTCAAGCCGCAGCAGTCCGTTGAACAGGCGCACCGTTGCCTGGGCTGCGGTAACCCGTATTGCGAGTGGAAGTGCCCTGTGCACAACTTCATCCCCAACTGGTTGAAGCTGGTGTCCGAGGGCAACATCCTGGCGGCCGCCGAGCTGTCGCACCAGACCAATACCTTGCCCGAAGTCTGTGGGCGCGTATGCCCACAGGACCGTCTGTGTGAAGGCGCCTGCACCCTGAACGACGGTTTCGGCGCCGTGACCATCGGCTCGGTGGAGAAGTACATCACCGACACGGCCTTCGCCATGGGCTGGCGCCCGGACATGTCCAAGGTCAAGCCTACCGGCAAGCGCGTGGCCATCATCGGTGCCGGCCCGGCTGGTCTGGGCTGCGCAGACGTGCTGGTGCGCGCTGGCGTGACGCCCGTGGTGTTCGACAAGAATCCTGAAATCGGCGGCTTGCTGACCTTCGGTATCCCTGAGTTCAAGCTCGAAAAGAGCGTGCTCAGCAATCGCCGCGAAGTCTTCACCGGCATGGGTATCGAGTTCCGCCTCAACACTGACGTGGGCACGGACGTGACCATGGAACAGTTGCTGGCCGAGTACGACGCGGTCTTCATGGGTATGGGTACCTATACCTACATGAAAGGCGGCTTCCCTGGCGAAGACCTGCCAGGGGTGCACGATGCCCTCGATTTCCTGATCGCCAACGTCAACCGCAACCTGGGCTTCGAGAAGTCGCCTGAAGATTTCGTCGACATGAAGGGCAAGAAAGTCGTGGTCCTGGGCGGTGGCGACACGGCCATGGACTGCAACCGTACCTCGATTCGCCAGGGTGCCCAGACGGTGACCTGTGCCTACCGCCGCGACGAAGCCAACATGCCGGGTTCGCGCAAGGAAGTGAAGAACGCCAAGGAAGAAGGGGTGAAGTTCCTCTACAACCGCCAGCCCATCGCCATCGTTGGCGAGGACAAGGTGGAGGGCGTGAAGGTGGTCGAGACCCGTTTGGGCGAGCCTGATGCGCGCGGGCGCCGCAGCCCGGAGCCAATCCCGGGTTCTGAAGAGATCCTGCCGGCCGATGCGGTGGTGATCGCGTTCGGCTTCCGCCCCAGCCCCGCCTCCTGGTTCGAGCAGCACGATATCCAGCTCGACAGCCAGGGCCGTGTCGTGGCGCCGGAGAAGAGCAGGTTCAAGCATCAGACCAGCAACCCGAAAGTGTTCGCCGGTGGCGACATGGTGCGCGGGTCGGACCTGGTCGTGACCGCGATTTTCGAAGGGCGTACCGCTGCAGAAGGCATTCTGGACTACCTGGAAGTCTAAGCGCCCTGGCAGGTAAGGTGGGGTCGCTGGGCGGCCTCACTTGCCTGGGGCAGACGCCCGGGCTTGCCCAGGAATGCTTGACCTGAAGCACGCAAAAAACAAAACGCATGGCCCCGACCGTGCCTTTTGTGTCGGTGTCTGAGAAAATGCCCCCACTATTTTTCCGGATGCCGACATGACTGCCCTGAAGAACGACCGTTTCCTGCGTGCTCTGCTCAAGCAACCCGTTGACGTCACCCCGGTATGGATGATGCGCCAGGCCGGCCGCTATCTTCCGGAGTACCGCGCCAGCCGCGCCAAGGCCGGCGACTTCATGAGCCTGTGCAAGAACCCGCAGTTCGCCTGCGAAGTGACCCTGCAGCCGCTGGACCGTTACCCGCTGGATGCGGCGATCCTGTTCTCGGACATCCTCACCATCCCGGACGCCATGGGCCTGGGCCTGTATTTCGAAACCGGTGAAGGTCCGCGTTTTCGGAAGGTGGTCAGCACCCCGGCCGACATCGAGGCGCTGCCTGTTCCCGACGCGCAGAAAGACCTGGGCTATGTGATGGACGCGGTCAGTACCATCCGCCGCGAACTCAATGGCCGCGTGCCTCTGATCGGCTTCTCCGGCAGCCCCTGGACCCTGGCCACCTACATGGTCGAAGGCGGCTCCTCCAAGGATTTCCGCAAGACCAAGGCCATGGCCTACGACAACCCACAGGCACTGCACCTGTTGCTGGACAAACTGGCGCAGTCGGTAACCACGTACCTCAATGGGCAGATCCTGGCCGGAGCCCAGGCCGTGCAGATCTTCGATACCTGGGGCGGCAACCTGTCGTCGGCGGCCTATCAGGAATTCTCCCTGGCCTATATGCGCAGAATCGTCAGCGGCCTGATTCGCGAACATGACGGGCGCAAAGTCCCCGTCATCCTGTTCACCAAGAACGGTGGCCTGTGGCTGGAAAGCATTGCCGATGCCGGGGCCGATGCCCTGGGGCTGGACTGGACCTGCGACATCGGCGATGCCCGTCGCCGGGTAGGTGACAAGGTCGCCTTGCAGGGCAATATGGACCCGACCGTCCTGTATGCCCGGCCGCAGGCCATTCGTGCGGAAGTGGCGCGCATCCTGGCCAGCTACGGCCATGGCAGCGGCCATGTGTTCAACCTGGGCCACGGCATCACGCCGGAGGTCGACCCTGAAAACGCGGGCGCCTTCATCAATGCCGTGCACGAGCTGTCGGCGCAGTATCACCAGTGAACCGGTTGTGACAGCGCATTACGCTGCATGGCCCGACTGGGGCTGAATGCAGCAAGGCTGTCGCATTAAGTTTCAATTCAGCGGTGCTCGCTAGGCTGGTCCTACTCCAACACAGATAGGACCCGCCCCCATGAAAGCACGCTATCTTGCCCTGATCCTTGCCCCCCTGTTCAGCACCGCTGCATTGGCTTCAGGTGGCTACACCGGCCCTGGCGCGCAGTCGATTTCCACCGTGGCCGCTGCCAGCGAGGCCGCAGACGATACCCCGGTGGTCTTGCAGGGCTACGTAACCCGCAAGCTCGACAACGATGACAAATACGAATTCAAGGACAGCACCGGCACCATCACGGTCGAGATCGATGACGAGGACCTGCCAGCCACGCCATTCAATGACAAGACCAAGGTCAAGCTCACTGGTGAAGTCGAGAAACACTTGATGAGCCGCGAGGTGGACGTGGACCGTGTCGAGATCATCAACTGATCCAGCACTCCTGTCGCAGGCAGGCCGGTTCTTGGCGAGTCCGCCGCGCCGTGAACCGGCCTGCCCCCAGCCTTCAGGCGGCCTTTGGCGCCAAGGTGCTCAGGCGCAACGCCACCATCAGGGCCACCGCCAGCAAGCTCCCAATGAACAGGCCAATACCATTCCAGCCCCAATGATGCCAGAACACCCCGCCCGCCGTGCCCGCCACGCTTGAACCGGCGTAATAGCAGAACAGATACAGCGAAGAGGCCTGGCCCTTGGCTTTCAGCGCCCGGCGCCCGATCCAGCTGCTGGCCACCGAGTGAGCCCCGAAGAAGCCGAAGGTGAAGACGAGCATGCCCAGGATGATCAGTGACAGCGGCTGGGTCAGGGTCATGAGCAAGCCGCCGCCCATGACCACGATGCTGGCCCAGAACACCTTGCGCCGCCCCAGCCTGTCAGCCAGTGCGCCCACCTGGGCCGAACTGTAGATGCCGGACAGGTAGACGACCGACAGCAAACCCACCAGGGCTTGGTTCATGTGATAAGGCTCGGCCAGCAAGCGGTAGCCGATGTAGTTGAACAGAGTGACGAAGGCGCCCATGAGCAGGAAGGCTTCGAGGAACAGCCAGGGCAAGCCGGCGTCCTTGAAGTGCATGAGGAACCCGTTGACCAGCGTGCGTGGGTTCAGGGTCTGGGGCTGGAAGTTGCGCGACTCGGGCAATGCCTTCCAGAACACGATCGCCGCCAGCAACGCCAGGCTTCCCAAGGTGAGCAGTGCCGCGTGCCAGCTGACGAAATCGATCAGCACGCCAGTGATCAGGCGTCCGCACATGCCGCCGATGGCATTGCCGCCGATGTACAGGCCCATGGCCAGGCCGATGTGCTGTGGGTGGATTTCTTCACTGAGGTAGGTCATGGCCACCGCCGCCAGCCCGCTCAACGACAACCCGACCAGTGCCCGGGTTGCCAGGACCAGCTCCCAGGTCGGCATCACCGCGCTGGCTATCGTGGACAAGGCCGCGCAGCCCAGCGCCGCCACCATTACCGGCTTGCGGCCGATGCGGTCGGAAATCGGGCCTGTGACCAGCAGACCGAGCGCCAGCATGCCGGTCGAAACCGAAAGCACCAGGCTGCTCTGTGCAGCGTTGATGCCGAACTCCTTCGACAGCAAGGGCATCATCGGTTGGACGCAGTAAAGCAGGGCAAAGGTAGCGAAGCCGCCGCTGAACAGCGCCAGCACCGTTCTCATGAAGGCCGGCGTGCCTTTTTCGATCCAGGCGTCGTTCGAGGTCATGGGCTCGGGTTCGGGTTTGGTCGCTACAAGGGCTACAGCGGTTTTCACAGGCAAGTACCTCAGAGGCAGTGAAAAAATCATATAGCTGGCTAATAATTAGGTCCAATATATTGTTCGACCTAATTAAGACGTTTCACAACCTATGAGGGGTGGGTGATGGAGCTGCGCCATTTACGCTATTTCGTCGCGGTTGCCGAAGAATTGCACTTCGGCCGGGCGGCTCAGCACCTGGGCATTTCGCAGCCGCCGCTTAGCCAGCAGATTCTGGCGCTCGAGCAAGAACTCGGGGCGCGGCTGTTCGAGCGGACCAACCGCCGTGTCGAGCTCAGCGAGGCCGGGCGACTGTTTCTGGAAGAGGCTCGCCAGGTGTTGGCGCAGGTCGAAAAGGCCGCCGATGTCGCCCGGCGCGCACAGTTGGGCGAACTGGGTGAGATGAAGATCGGCTTCACCTCCTCGGCACCGTTCACCTCCAAAATTCCCAAGGCGATTCATGCATTCCGGCAGCGCTTTCCTGCCGTGCACCTGAACCTCATGGAAATGAGCAGCCGCGAAGTGGCGCAGGGCGTATTCGACGAGTCCATCGAAGTGGGGCTAATGCGGCCCATGCCGCTGGCAGACGGCCTGGTGGCGACCGAGCTGTTTCGTGAGCCCTTGGTGGCAGTGATCAACGCCTCTCATGCGCTGGCCAACGGCGCCGAACAGGGTGTGCACCTGGCAGCGTTGGCCCACGAGCCCTTCGTGTTCTTTCCGCGTAGCTACGGCAGTGGTTTGTACGCGCAGTTACTGGAGCTGGCGCGCCAGGCGGGTTTCAGTCCCCACTTTGCGCAGGAGGCAGGGGAGGCCATGACCATCATCGGCCTGGTGTCGGCGGGGCTTGGGGTGTCGGTGCTGCCGGCGTCCTATCAGCGCATGCGCATTGAGGGCGTGGTGTACCGCACCTTGCTGGACGAGCAGGCCACCTCGGCGGTCTGGCTGGTACAGCGCCAGTCCCGCAGGTCAGCGATGGCTCAGGCGTTTGCCGAGCTGCTCACCGGGCAGGTTCAGGGGTGAAACCTGACCGGTGAGCAGAGCGGATCATCAGTTGACGCGGGCCAGGTCACCCTTGAGTGCAACACCGGCAATCACTGCACCGGCGTGGCATTCGTAAGTGGAAGCGTCCTTGCGTTCGTTGCGCTTGTAGTAGCTGGCGATGTTCGTCACCGCATTGGCGTTGGCCTTGCGGGCAGCGTCCTGCAAGGTCAGCAACGCGGACTGCAGGGCCCACTCGCAGGCAGCCTCGTCACTCTTGTTGAAGGCGTTGGTTTTCTTGTTGGTGACCGAGTTAGGGCTGATCACGGTGACCTTGCCGCGCGGCTTTACGCCGGCCAGGTAGAATTTGACCGAGCCATCGAGCTTCTTCTCGGCAAGCATCTGCTGCACCACCTTTTCGAACGGCAGGTACAACGCCGTGTCGCGGGCCTGGCTCAGGCCGGGCAGGGCAGCCAGCAGCAGGGCGGTAGCGGCGGTCAGGGTTTTCAAGCGCATCGGGTTCTTCCTTGGTCAGTGGTTGGATGAGGCGTTGCTGCGTTGCAGAAGCTGATCGGCGGACAGTGCGTTGAGCTGGCGCACGATGCTGCGGTCCAGGTTGTAGACCCAGCGGTTGTAGTTACGGTGGATCTTGCCGCCGTCATACCCCAGTTCGCGGCTGTCGCGATAATCGATGCGGAACTGGCTGGCGCTGTAGTGGATGTCCACGGCGGCGTAGAAGGTATTGCGCACGGTGATGTCAGCCTGAATGACCGAAGCGCCGACCGACCGGGCCGTCCAGCCACGCTCGACGATGGCCTTGAGGATCGCCTGCTGGACCTGCTGCTGGGTGTAAGGGGTGGCAGCAGCCAATTGTTCCGAGGGGTTGAGCACCGGTTTGGAGGTACAGCCGGCAATGCCGGCCAGTACCAGCCCTAGTGCAGCGGCGCGTAGCAGTGAGGACATTCCTTGCGCTCCTATCGAGGGTCAGGGCCAGCGGCGGAAGATCAGCGATGTGTTGACCCCGCCAAAGGCAAAATTGTTGTTCATCACAAACCCGTGGTTCATATGGCGAAACTCACCCCGCAGGTAATCCAGTTCGCCGCAGCGAGGGTCTACCGCGTCCAGGTTCAGCGTGTGCACATAGCGGTCGCTGTTCATCATCTCGATGCTGAACCAGGACTCCAGTGCACCGCACGCCCCCAGCGTATGGCCCAGGAAGCTCTTCTGCGAACTGATGGGCATGCGTGGGCCGAACAGGCCGCTGGTGGCCAGGGTTTCGGCGATGTCGCCTTGCTCGGTGGCGGTGCCATGGCCGTTCACATAGCCAATCGCCTCCGGGGCCAGGCCTGCGTCTTCGAGCGCCAGCTCCATGGCCCTGCGCATGGTCGACTGTTCAGGCCGGGTCGTGTGCTGACCGTCGGCATTGCTGCCGAAACCGATGATCTCGGCATGAATCTTCGCGCCCCGCGCCTGTGCATGCTCAAGCGCTTCGAGCACCAGCATGCCGGCACCTTCGCCGATCACCAGGCCATCCCTGCCGCAGTCGTAGGGGCGCGGGCTGAGGTGCGGTGTGTCGTTCTTGAGGCTGGTGGCATAGAGCGCATCGAAGACCATGGCCTCGGTCGGGCACAGCTCTTCGGCACCGCCGGCCAGCATCATCGGCAAGCGGCCGTACTTGATGGCTTCGTAGGCATAACCGATGCCTTGGCTGCCGCTGGTGCAGGCACTGGACGTGGGGATCAGGCGCCCGGTCAGGCCGAAGAAAATGCTGATGTTGGCGGCGGTCGTGTGCGGCATCATGCGCACATAGGAGTTGGCATTGAGCCCGTCGGCCACCGAGTTGAGCAGCATGTTGCCGAACGCCTTGATCTCGTCGGTGCTGCCGGTGGACGAGCCGCAGGCCACGCCCATGCGGCCGTCGCGAATGCTCGGGTCGCCGAGCAGGCCTGCATCGGCAAGGGCCTGTTCGGCGGCGCCAACGGCCAGGCGGGACACCCGGCCCATGCTGCGAAGCTGCTTGCGCGTCCAGTGCGCCGGGACCTTGAAATCATCGATGGGCCCTGCCAGGCGCGTGTTCATTTCCTCGAAGCGGTCCCACTCGTCCATGCGGCGGATACCACTGCGTTGGCTGGCGAAATGACCGGCAATGGTTGCCCAGTCGTTGCCCAGCGAGGTGATGCCGGCCATGCCGGTGACGACCACGCGACGCATCAGCACAGCCCCCCGTTGACCGCCAGCACCTGGCGGGTAATGTAGCTGGCCTCCGGCGACATGAGGAAGTTGACGGCGCCCGCTACCTCTTCAGCGGTGCCCATGCGCCCGGCAGGGATCATCTTCATCAGTTCGTCTACCGGCACATGTTCGTCGAGCATGGCGGTGTCGATCAGCCCGGGCGCTACGCAGTTGACGGTGATGCGCCGCTTGCCCAATTCGATTGCCAGGGCCTTGGCCGCCCCGATCAGGCCCGCCTTCGACGCGCTGTAGTTGACCTGCCCGCGGTTGCCGATGAGCCCCGAAACCGAGGTGATGCAGACGATGCGACCCGGCGCACGGCGGCGGATCATGGGCATCGTCAGCGGCTGCAGCACATTGTAGAAACCGTCCAGGTTGGTCCGCAGCACCTGGTCCCAATCCTCGTCGGTCAGCGCCGGGAAAGCGCCGTCGCGGGTCAGGCCGGCATTGCACACCACGCCGTAATAGGCGCCGTGGGCCTCCACGTCGGCTTCGAGCGCTGTGCGGCAGGCGGCACGTTCGCCGATGTCGAACTGCAACACCCGTGCCTGCTGCCCCAACGCGCGCACTTGATCGGCCACCGCGTCGGCGTCGGCCCGGCCGCTGCGGCAATGCAGCACCAGGTCGTAGCCCGAGCGGGCCAAGCGCAGGGCGATGGCGCGGCCGATTCCACGGCTCGAACCGGTCACCAGAATGGTATCAGTCATGACAGGGGCTCCTCAGGGCCCGCTTCGGCCAGGTAGCTGGCCGCTTGCGGCGGGCGGTACACATTCAGGCGGGCGGTGGCGTGGATGCCGGGGCCGCGCAGGTGACATTCGAAAACGCCCATGCCGTTCTCGTCTTCGAGCGAACGCTGGGCGTGCACATGCAATTGGGCGCCGGCCGGAAAAGACTCGACATCGCACGTGTACTTGCGGGCACCGAGCAGGAAACCCAGCTCGACGGCTTGCCCATTGCGCCGTGCCCGACAGCCGGCATAGGCGGCCACGCTCTGGGCCATCAATTCGATGCCGAACCAGGCCGGCAGGCTGCCATCGGCGCGATTGAACAGTGCGCCGGGCCGTACGGTGGTGCGGGTGCTGATCTGCTCCTCGTCACAATGCTCGATGTGATCGATCAGGATCATGTCGCCAGCATGGGGCAGCAGCTCGGCCAGGGGCCAGGTGATCATGCGGTGTCTCCAAGAATCAGGCTGACGTTGTTGCCGCCGAAGGCGAACGAGTTGCTCATCAGTCGGCGTGGGCCATGGGTTGCCAGGCGCTGGCTGCCGTCGACCAGGGTCAGTTCAGGCAGGGCAGGGTCGGGCTGACCGTCCCACACGTGCGGCGGCAGCAAACCCAACGGGTTGTGCCTGCTCAGGCTCAGCCAGCAGAACGCTGCCTCGAGCGCACCGGCAGCGCCCAGGGTGTGGCCCGTCATCGGCTTGCTGGATGAGCAGGGCAGGCCGGCGCCGAACAGGGTATCGACGGCCAGGCTTTCCATGGCGTCATTATGGGGCGTGGCGGTGCCGTGCAGGTTCAGGTAATGGATGTGCGCGGGCTCAAGCCCCGCATTGTCCAGCGCTTTGCCCATGCACTGCAAGGCACCGGCGCCAGTTGGGTCGGGCGCGGAGATGTGGTGCGCGTCGGAACTGGCGCCCGCGCCGAGCAAGGCGATACGCTCGCCTTGCGCTTCGGGTGTGCGGGTCATCAAGAACAAGGCGGCGGCCTCGCCGATATTGATGCCGTCGCGGTTGGCCGAGAGCGGATTGCAGCGGTGCTCGCTGATCGCTTCCAGGGCGCTGAACCCATTGAGCGTGAGGTGACAGAGGCTATCCACGCCGCCGCACAGCACTGCATCGCACACGCCCAGGTCCAGCAGGCGCCGAGCGCTCAGCAGTGCTCGGCCGCTGGAGGTACACGCGGTTGAAATCACATAGGCCGGGCCGCCGAGTTGCAGCCAGTCGGCGAGAAAGTCGGCCGGCGCGCTCAACACTTGCTGGTCATAGTGATAATCGGCCGGGAAGTGGCCGCCCGCCAGGAAGTGGCCAATGGCGGCACTGCCTTCGGCGATGCCCGAAGTGCTGGTGCCCAGGACCACCCCAACACGGTGGGCGCCGTATTGTGCGATCGCCTGGCGCAGGGCGGGCTCTATCTGCAACGCGGCGGCGTACAGCAGCTGGTTGTTTCGACTGTGCTGCTCCGGCAAGGGGACGGCTGGCAGTGGCTGCATCACGGCTCCCACCGGAGGCTGGCGCTCGGGGATCCAGCCTGCGGCCGGCCGCATTCCTGAGCAGTCGCCGGCGAACAGGCGTGCGGCGACCTCGGCCTGGCCATGGCCAAGGGCGCAGATCAGGCCCAGGGCATTGAGGTAGGCGGTCATGGTGTGTGCTCACGGGGCAGGGGGGCGACTACATAGCGCAGGCCTTGGTCCAAGTGCAAGTCGAAGGCGTGGGCCGTGCGGTAGGTCACTCGCCAGCGCTTGCCCAGCCAACGCTGCCCCTGCTCCTGCCGGGCCTGGGGATACGACCGGGCCAACTGGTCCTGTGGCGTGAGGGCGAACAGCACGGCGGCGAACAACTCGCGGGCCGCCGGGTCGGGTGGCAGCAAGCCGTCGGCCTGCCACTGCTGGCCGTCCAGCACTTGTCGCGCCTGGGGAATACCCAGCAGGTCGAGCAGCGACCAGCGCAGGCGGCCACCCTCGTCCTGGATCACCAGCAGCCAGTCCTGGCGCTGACCGGCCTGGGTACGCTCCACATGCAGTTGCTGCGGCAGGGCAAGCGCCGGGGGGGATGCGGGCAGCGGGGCCCTGGCGGCGCAGGCACCGAGCATCAGGCAAAGGACTAGCGCCATCCAGGTTTTCATGCGTGCTCCAAGGGCTTGCGAGCCACGACATTGACCAGCGTTTCATCGCGTTCGCCAACGGGAGGTGGCTTGCGCAGGCCCAGACGCTCCAGCAGGCCGAAGTCCTTGGCCCGGCTCCACCACAGGTAGGGATAGGACACGTTGTCGGGCCCGAACGCGAACCCCTGCATGCGCAGCATGTGCAGATAACCTTCGGCGCTTTTCTGCACGTGCATGGGGTGACGGAAGAACCAGCGAATCACCCAGGTATCGATATAGGCTTGGGTGGATTCTGCGAACAGCAGGTAGCCGCCCGGTCTGAGTACGCGGTAGAACTCGGCCAGGGCCTTTTCCTGTTCGACCAGGTGATGAAAGGTCTGATGGCAGAACAGCACATCGATGCTGGCATCGGGGTAGGGCAGGCTGGCGCAGTCACCGCCAGACAATTCCACCTCGATGCCCAGCCGCTTGGCCTCGGCTGCGCTGAGGTCGAGGCTGTGCGGATCGGCGTCGGTGCCCAGCAGCCTGGAGGGGGCGAATACCCGTTGCAGGTGTTTGAACGACTTGCCCTGCCCGCAGCCGGCATCGAGCAGAACCGGCGCCTGGGGAAGGGCGCCTGCGAAGAGTCGGGCGAGGTCATCGATCGCCACCCGCAGCACGTGATGCTGCCAGGTGTGGCTGCTCAGGAAGCGAAACCCGATGCGGGTTTCTTCCACGTAAGTCTCGCTCAGGAACGGGCGCTGGGTCATGGGGTGTCCCTTGCGCACAGTTCAGCCAGGGTACGCAGCCGGCGCCGAGGCTCGGCGACGAACGGGTTACGTGTATCCCAGGCATACCCGGCCAGTATGGAGCTGATCATGGCGCGAATCTCCGGTGAGCTGCCGGGGTGATAGATCACATCCTGGAAGCTGCCGTCGTACCAGCCCTCCACGTAGACACGGAAGGTGTCGACGCCACGCTGCAGCGGCTCGGCAAATGCGCTCTGCCAGTCCACTGCCTCCCCTTGCAGTTGGCGATGCAGCAGGCCTGCAGCCATGCTGGCAGAGCGCATGGCGATGGTGACCCCGGAGGAGAACACCGGGTCGAGGAACTCTGCGGCATTGCCCAGCAGCGCATAACCCGGCCCATGCAGGGCTTTCACGTTGGCCGAGTAGCCGCCGATGGTTCGAGCCGCGGTGTCCCAGACTGCATTGGCCAGCACCTTGGCCAGGGCGGGCGCTTGCGCCACGAAGTGCTTCAGGCACGCATCGAGGTCGTCAGGGGCAGTGGCAAAGCGCTCAGCGGCAGCCACTACCCCCAACGAGGTGCGGCCATCACTGAAGGGGATGGTCCAGAACCAGATGTCACGGTGCTCGGGGTGGGTGGTGATGAGGATCTTGTCGCGGTCGAAGCCGGGGTGGTCGATGCGGTCTTCGATGTGCGTGAAGACCGCCTTGCGTACTGGGAAGGCGGACGGGGCTTCAAGGTCCAGCAGACGCGGCAGCACGCGGCCATAGCCACTGGCATCCAGGACGAACTGTGCCTGGAGCACGTACTCGCTGCCATCAGGCCGGCGCACACGCACCTGTGGCTGTAGCCCGCCCATGTCGGCGCTGACCACCTCATGCTCGTAGCGGATCTCCACGCCCTGCGCTTGGGCCTGGTCGGCCAGTATTTGGTCGAAGCGAGCACGCTGCACCTGGAAGGTGCTGGTCTTGCCTGGCGTGAAGGTCTGCCCGAAGTCGAAGGCGGTGTATTCGTCGCCCCATGCGAAAGCAGCACCATTCTTGTATTGGAAACCTGCCGCCTGCACGGCATCCAGCATGCCCGCCTCTTCGACGAAGTCCAGGCAGTGCGCCAGCAGGCTTTCGCCGATGGAAAAGCGCGGGAAGCGCTGACGCTCGATCACCAGCACGTCGTGCCCGCTGCGCTTGAGCAAGGCCGCCGCGATGGCACCGGAAGGCCCGGCGCCGATGACCAGGACCTGGCGTTGTTGGGTTTCAAGGGTTGGCATGCGGGCTCCTTGCCATGGGTTCTGTGTTGAGCGGAAGGCGATGAAGGCCGGCCAGCGCCGGCATCAGAGTGGCGACCAGGCTCATCAGCATGAGCGCGAAGTACACCGCTGGGGTAATCAACTGCTGGGACAGCAGCAGGTTGAGAAAAACGATTTCACTGAGGCCGCGAATGTTCAGCAGCAGGCTTTCGCGCCATTTGCCGTCAGCGCCGGGCGACGCAGCAGCCCAGCACAGGCCCAGCCAGTTGCCCAGCAACTTGCTGGCGATCGGAAGCACCAGCAAGGCGACTAGCTGCCACGCGTCCAACTGCCCCAGGGCCTGGTGGGCATCGATCTGCACCACGCCGTAGGTCAGGATCATGGGGACCGCCAAGCCCTGTTGCACGCGGCGGTTGTACCGCTCTGGCAGCGGCAATGCCGCCGCGACCTTGAGCCAGGCCAGGCACGCCAGGTAGCCAACCCCCAGGATCAGTGCGTTGAGCTTGTAGTGTTCGGCAATGAACAGCAGCACCAGGAACAACGCGCCATACAGCGAAGGCGCGCGCAGACCCAGCGCGTGCAACGGCCATGGCAGCAGCGCCGCCAACAGCGGCACGGCCAGTGTGCCGGGATCGAGGCTGCCTTGGCCCACACCTAGCAATAGCCAGCACGCCAGGTCGATCAAGATGGCAGCCTGCAACAACCGCCGGCTGGCCGCCGGGGGATAGTCGATTGCCTGGAGATAGAGGTAGAGCACCGGTATGGCGGTGATTGCGAACACCAGGCCAAGTGCCAGTGCACCGACCCCGCTCAGGCCTATCACCCAGATCGCGCAGGTGATACCGCAGAGGAACGGCAGCAGGAAGCTGGGCACGGCAAGTTTCAGCGCCTGTCGGTCCGGGCGCAGCGCCAGCACGTCGATCAGGATATGACCGAGCAACAAGGCGAAACTGCCGCCGTAGAGGGCTTTTACCCATGCTGGTGCGATTAACGCAGTGCCCTCCAATTGCCAGTGCGGCGTTACCCACAGACCCATCAAGGCAGGGAGTACCAGTGTTGCCAGCAACAGATGGCTGACGATCGGGATCAGCCCGAGGCGCTTGCCCAGCCTGCTGGCCAGGGTGAAGAGCGCCAGCGCCAGCGCCCAGAAGACGGCGATCATCATGAGCGGTCGTGCGCTCCCTCGCGAGGCGCTGCCCAAGGCGCCAGCAGGAAGCTGAACACCAGGCCCAGGCTTACCGCCATGCCAAAGTTGCTGACTGCCGGCGTACTGGACAGGGCCAGCAGGCCGAACGACAGCCATGTGGTCAACGCAGCCAGCAAGGTTCCGAGCAGGCTCACCGCGGCGCCGCCGATGCGCTCATGCATGAGGATGGCGTAGTCGACGCTGATGGCCGTCACCAGCAGCAATCCGAACAGGCTGAACAGTGTCAACGGCTCGCCCAGCCAGCCGAGGCTCGCCAGGCTGCACAGAGCAGCCAACAGCGGCAGGGCAACGATGCGCAAAGAACCCCGCAACCCGAAAGGCATTGCCAGCAGCATCAGAATCAACGCACACGAAAGCAGTTTGAGTTCCGCTGCGCTGACCTGGGTGGCGGCGAACAACTGGTTCAGCTCGCCAAGACGATCAACCAGCTGTACACCGGGCAGGCCCTGCGCCTGCAACTGCAACAGGGCGGCGTCAGACAAGCCTTGCAGGCTGACGATGGCAGCCACGCCGTCACCTGTGCTGCCCAGCCACAAGGGCCGCCATGCCTCGCCCAACGGGCCTGCCAGCACGTCGTCGATACGCTGCAGTGGCAGTGCGCGCAGTTGCGCGACTTCAGCGGCCAAGGCCGCCTGGGGAACGCCGAGCGCCACCAGCGGCTGCCAATGCGCCGTTAGCGTGGCCAGGGCCTCGCGCACCTGTGCTTGCTCGGCAGGGGTTGCGACCAGCTGGCCGAGGCTCAGGTAGCCCTTGAGTTTGCCCAGCGCGACCAACTCATCGAGCTTGGCCCCAAGCTGTTGGGTGCGTTCGAGCAATTGCTGCTGGTCGGCAGCCCGCACCAGGTAGAACTGGCTGGTGGGCTGGTAACCGGTGATGCGTGCCACTGCCTGGGCTTGCTGCAACAGTTGCGGCGGCGTGCCCACCCATTGGCGGATGTCGTTGTGGGTCTGCAGGTGCCAGAGGCCGCTGGCGCAGAACAACAGCAGCAGGGCCAACAGCGCTGCGCTCGGTACTTTGCGCAGCAATGCCTCACGCCAGCGGGTGAGCGCCTGCGCGATACGCATTGGCCAATCGGCAGGTTGCAGCTGCGCCTTGCTCAGCAGGGCCGGGACCAGGCACACCGCACTGAGGTAGGCGCCCAACAGGCCAGCGGCGGAGAAAACGGCAATCTGGGTCAGCGCCGGGAACGGGGTGAAGGCCAATGCTAGGTAGCCGATGCAACTGGTGGCCAGGCTCAGGCTCATGCCTGGCAGGGTCAGGCGCACGGCCGTCCAGCTTTGCCAGGGCTTGAGGCTCCAGCTCTTGGTCAGGTAGTGCAGGGGGTAGTCGATCGCGACGCCGATCAGGCTGGAGCCCAGCACCAGGGTCATGACGTGCATCTGGCCGAACACCGCCACGCACACCACTGAACCGAACAGCATGCCGACCAGCACGGGTAGGAACGCCAGCAGCGCACGCACGCTGCGCAGGGCCAGCAATAGCAACAGCAAGATGCCCAGCGTTGCCCCGCCGCCTACCCAGGTGATCTCCCGGCTGGCTTGCTGCTGGCCGGCGGCCGCGTGCAGCAGGCCGCTGGCGGCCAGCAACTGCGCATCGACAGCGCTTGCCTGCACACGCGCCTGGGCCAGCAAGTCCGCGACCTGTAGGGGCAGGTGCATGTCGAAGGCATTGCCCAGGGTGCGCGCGCGCACCAGCACCCAGTAATCCCCTTCGGCCTGGGCAATCAAGGCACCGCTGGCGGTGTCCAGTTCCACGTTCGCGGGCTTGGGCTGGGCATTCTGGATACGCCCGGTCAGGCCTAGCCAGTCATCCTGGCCTGGCACGAGGCTGAACCCTGCGAAGGGATCGACCAGGCTCTGGACGCGCTGCGCCACGAAGGCGTCCGGCTCCTGCTGCAATTGTTGCCGGTCAGATGACGGCAGCATGGCCAGGCGACCTTTGAGCAACTGATCACGCACCGCCTGCAGGTCGGTGTCCAGGCTCCACTGCACCTTTTCGAACAGGCCAGTGGCCTGCCACTGATCCGCCAACCGTTGTGCCAGCGCCACTGCCTGTTGACGCTGAGCGTGGCCGACCAGAAGCAGCAACTCGCGGTTCAGCGGTTCCTGCATCCGCTGCTCGGCCTGTTGCACCAGCGGATCCTGGGTCGCTCCGGGTACCAGCGTCATCAAGTCGGCGGACAAGGGCGCGCCGCGGTGCCACTGCCAGCCGGCCACGGCCAGCATGATCAGCAGCAGGCAGACGAACAGGCGCGGCAACTGGCGTTCAGTCGGCAAAGTCACTGCGCTCCACGTCGCTCAGCTCGGCAGCGCCGGTGCTTTCAGGCAGGCGCAACACGGTGCTGTCGCCTTGGGTCTCGCTCAGCTCGATGCGCTGCACAAAACGCCCGCCGCTGATATCGATGCGGCTGAAGATTTGCTTGAGCAGCAACGAGCGTGGGATCAGACGCAGTTGCCACTGGGTTGAATCGCCGCTCAAGGCCAGTTCGAAATCACGCTGCAGCCCGGTGCTGTCACCTTGCAGCACGGCAAAGAACAACTGGTTTTGCTGTGCACCGGCGCTGCGGCTCGGCAGCACTTGCCAGCCGCTCGGGTCGCGCCGGGCAATGCCATGGGCGTCGATCCGGTAGTCCTGACGCAGTGGCGTATGCAGCATCCAGAGCAGGCCATGATCACGGGCAAGCACGAACTCACCTTCGCTCAGCAAGGGCTGGGGCAGGGCACGCAGGTGTTTTTCCTGAATGAAGGGGCCCTTGACCACCGCAGGTGCGCTGAGCTGGTGTTGCAGGGCGTCCAGGTCAAAGGCTGCGCTCAAGGGGCTGACGATCAGCACCGCCAACGTTGCCAGCACGCAGGCCAGCCGTTTTAGCGCAGCACTCATGACAACACCTGCTGCACGGCGTCGAGCATGACCTGCGGCGAGGCCAGCTGCATCTCGCCGCTGTCGATGTGCACGGCCACCTGAACCGTACTGGCACGGGTCATGCGCTCGCCGGTCACGGCATCGCTGATCAGGTAATGCAGCTTCAGGCGGTTTTCCCATTCCACCAGGCTGGCCCGCACCACCAGGCGCTGACCGAACGTGGCGCCGCGCATGTAGCGCAGCTGCAGGTCGATCACCGGCCATGCATAGCCGCTGGCCTGCATCTGCACATAGTTGTGCGCCAGGCGGTCGAGCAGGGCGCACCGCGCCACTTCCAGGTACTTCACATAATGGCCATGCCAGACCACATGCATGCTGTCGACATCGAAAAACGGCACGATGACTTCGGTGTCGACGTGGAAAACGCCAGGGTTACGCATGCAGCCTCCAGTGACGTTGGCCGATGCGCACCAGGCAGTGGCGCAGCTCGCCTTCCAGCGCCCGGTCTTCGATGACCGGCGCGAACTCCTGCAACAACGCCTCGTGCATCTGCGCCAGCGCAGGGGGCAGCGCGTGTGCCTGGGGCTGCTGGCTGCGCAGCCAGACGCCCTGGTTGGCGGCCAGCAACGCAGCGGCGGCGACTTGCTCGGTCAGCTCCAGGACCCGCAGGGCATCGCGGGCGGCAATGGTGCCCATGCTCACCTTGTCCTGGTTGTGGCATTCGGTGGAGCGCGAAAACACGCTGGCGGGCATGGTCTGCTTGAGCGCTTCGGCAGTCCAGGCGCTGGCCCCGATCTGCACAGCCTTGAAACCGTGGTTGATCATGGCGCGCTCGGCCGGTGCGCCCGACAGGTTGCTCGGCAGGCCGTGGTTGTAACGCACATCCACCGCCAGCGCGAGTTGTCGGTCGAGCAGGTCGGCCACGTTGGCGACGAGGGTTTTCAGGCTGTCCATGGCAAAGGCGATGTGCCCGCCATAGAAATGCCCACCGTGCAGCACGCGCTCGGCATCACCGTCGATGATCGGGTTGTCGTTGGCACTGTTGAGCTCGGTCTCGATGAAACCACGCAACCAGCCCAGGCTGTCGGCCAGTACCCCCAGGACGTGCGGCGCGCAGCGCAGCGAATAGCGGTCCTGCAGGCGGTGCAAGGGCGGCAGGGGTGCGTCGATCGCCAGGTCCTGGCGCAGCCAGGCGGCGACCTGCGCCTGGCCAGGGTGTGGCTTGGCGGCGAACAGGCGTTCGTCGAAATGCTCGGGGTTGCCTTGCAGGGCAACCACGTTCAGTGCGGTGATGCGGGTTGCCAAGTGCAGAAGATAATCGGCGCGGGCAAACGCCAGGCACGCAAGGCCGGTCATCACTGCCGTGCCGTTCATCAGGGCCAGGGCTTCCTTGGGCCTGAGCACCAGGGGCTGCCAGCCCAGTTCGCGGTGCACGTCGGCGCTGAGGCGGCGCTGGCCCTGGAACATCACCTCGCGCTCGCCCGAGAGCGTCGCGGCCACGTAGGACAGCGGGGTGAGGTCGCCACTGGCGCCTACCGAACCCTCTTCGGGGATCAGCGGCAGGACGTCGTGGGCAATGAAGTCGCGCAGGCGCTCGAGCAGTTCCAGGCGAACACCGGATACCCCGTGGCTGAGCGACCGCAGGCGTGCAGCCAGCACTGCGCGTGTGGCCGAGGCGTCCAGCAGCTTGCCGAGGCCGCAACCGTGGAAGGTGTAGAGGTGGCGTGGCAGCGCCTCGACGTGTTCCAGCGGCACGGCCACGACACAGGAGTCGCCGTAGCCGGTGGTCACGCCGTAGATCACCCCTTCCTTGTCGAGCAGGGTGTCGAGAAAGCGCGCCCCGCGGGCAATGCGCTCGCGGTAGGCGGCATCGCCCTGCAGGTGTGCCGTGGCACGGCCTTCGGCCAGCGCCACGACGTCTTCGATAGCCAGCGGCGATTCGCCGAACGTGACAGGTTCATGCGCTTGCATCGTCATCGGTCTTCCAGAAAGGGTAGAAATTGAACCACTGCAGGGGCGCGCGCGTGCAGTAGTGGCCCAGGCGATCGGCGTAGCGGGCGGCCCACTGGGCGATGACTTCATCGCGCTGGCCGCGTCGCCATTGCAGGCGTTCGGCAAAGGGCTCGAGGGTGACGTGGTAGCGGCCGTCGTGCTTGAGGCAGAACAGCAGGTTGAGCGGGCATTCGAGCATGCCCGCCAGCAACCAGGGGCCCTGCGGGAAGGCGGCGCGGTGGCCCAGGAAGTCCACCTCGACGGTACGCCCGCCATGCAGCGGCACGCGATCACCCGCGATGGCCAGCCATTCACCGCGCTCCAGGCGCTCGGACAGTTGCAGCATCACCGCAGGGTCCAGCTCGCTGACCTGGATGAGCCGCAGGTTGGTGGCGCCCGCCTCGCCCAGCAAGCGGTTGAAGCGCTCGGCATGGCGGGTGTGCACCAGCACGTTCATGGTCACCTGCTCGCCGATTTCGGCCAGGGCCCGGCAGACTTCCAGGTTGCCCAGGTGGGCGCCCACCAGCATCTGCCCGCGTGCGCCGCGCAGTTGCTGACGCAGGCCGGCAGGGTCGTGGATTTCGATATCCTCGATGCGCAGCTTGCCGTTCCACACGTCAAGCTTGTCCAGCAGGGCCTCGGCAAAGGCCATGAACTGACGAAAGACCTGCCATGAGCCAGGGGCAGGCGTCTGCCCGGCGTTCCACTGGCGCAAGCGTTGCTGGTACTGCCACGCGCTGCGGCGGGCACGGCGGCCGAACAGGAAGAAGTAGGCGACGATCAAGTGGATCAATGGGCTGAGCACGCGGCGGCCTAGCAACCGTACCAGGGCGGCGGTCAGCTTCATCAGCCAGAAGCTGCCCCGCTCCTGGTGGTCGGCCCAGTGCTGCGACGGTTCGCTCATGACCGCCACCGACGCCAGAGGATCGCCGGTGCGCGCACCAGCATGCCGAAGAACAGCTTGGCGTGCATCTTGGAAATCAGTGCGTTGTCGTGGACCAGGCGAAAATGCGACAGGCCATCCTGTGGATAATGTACCCGCGTCGGCAGCCAGCGCATTGGTTGGTTGCGCCAGGCCAGGCGCACGAGAATTTCCGGGTCGAAGTCCATGCGCTTGCCAAGTCGCACGGTGTCGATCAAGGCCAGCGTGGCTGGCAGCGGATAGACCCGAAACCCGCACATGGAGTCGGGAATCTGCAGCGACAGGCTGTTGATCCACACCCAGACGTGGGTTAGGTAGCGCGCGTACAGCCGCCCTTTGGGCACACTGGCGTCGTACTGTGGATAACCGCACACCAGTGCCTGGGGGGCGTGACGGGAGTGTTCCAGAAACGTCTGCACATCGCCCAGGTCGTGCTGGCCGTCGGCATCGACCTGCAACGCATGACTGAAGCCCAGTCTCGCTGCCTCGCGCAGGCCGGCCATGACTGCACCGCCCTTGCCCTGGTTGACGGGGAGGGTGACCAGAAACACGTTCGTCTGTTGGGCCAGCCGGGCGAGCACCTGCGCGCAGCCTGCGTCGCTGGCATCGTCGACCAGCACGCAGGGCAGGCCCGCGCGCAGCAAGTCGTCCACGACCGCCGGAACGGCCTGTTCATGGTTGTAAACCGGGATCACCGCGCAGGGCTTATGCACAGGCGTTCTCCAACAGAACCCGGCCGCTCGAGCACGGTTGACCGGCACAGGCGAAGGCGAAGTAAAGCTTACCGCGGGCCTTGTCCAGGCGAAGGCTCAGCGCCAGCTCATCGCCGGGCCGCACCAACTGCTGGAACTTGAGCACCTCCATGCCTGCAAAGCGCAGCGGCGACTCGGTCAGCTCAGCGGCCAGCGCGACGGCCCAGTCGATCTGGACCACACCGGGCAACACGGGCGTGCGGGGAAAATGCCCCGGGAAACAGGCAAGGTCCAGGGGCACGCCGAGCTTGAGCTGGAGTTCGTCACCTTCGCGATGCTGCTCCAGCACATGCGGTGCCATGCTGCGAGGCGCCAGCAGCAATGCCTGCAGCGCAACCTGGGTCAGCTTGCCCTGGCTGTTGAGCGGCAAGTGCTGCACCAAGCGCCAGCGGCGGGGCAGTGCCAGCGCCTCGCAGTGGCCTGCCAGGTGGCTGCGCAGGGCCTCGACCAAGGCCCGCCGCCCCTGGTTGCGCAGGGCGTGCAAGCCTGCGGGGGTCGGCACCAGCAGGGCGCCGAGGCTGGCCCGGCCGTTTTCGATCATGCCAAGGCGTGCTTCAGACACCCATGGATGCGTGCACAAGGCCTGTTCGAGCATGGGCAGCGAAATGCGCTTTTCTTCGAGTTTGACGATCCGATCCAGTCGCCCTAGCAAGCGAAAGCGCCCATCTGATGAGAATTCGACAGCGTCGGCGCTGTGCTCCACATGCCCCGCAGGGAGGTAGGGCGAGGCGATGCACAGCGCGCCCTGTTCATTCTGGCTGACCTGTACACCGGCAAACGGCTGCCACAAGGGCTGCCCCTGGCGCCAGGCGATCCCGCCGGTCTCCGAGCTGCCGAGGATCTCTGCCGGCCATTGGCCGAGACGCTGGTGCAGGCGCTCGGCCGCATCGGCGGGCAACTCACCGCCCGACGAGAACACCTTGCGCACCGGTTGCAGGGCTGGCCAGTCGAGGTTTTCCCCCATGCGCTTGAGCAGCGCCGGGCTGGCGACCCAGGCAAAGGCCGGGTGGGCGCGGCTGGCCCGTTGCAGGTCTTCGGGGAACGGCAATTGACGGCGCTCGAAACCACGCCCGGCGCACAAGGGCCACAGCACGCGGAACAAAAGCCCGTAGATGTGCTGGGTGGCGACGCTGCCGATGATCCAGGCAGGGCCCAGAGCCTCGCCCCACAAGTGCTCCAGCGCGTTCACCTCACTGGCCAGTTGCGTGAGCTGCTTGTCGATGCGCTTGGGCTCGCCGCTGGACCCGGAGGTGCACAGGCTGATGCGGCACCGGGCCAAGTCCAGAACGGCAGGTGGCAAGGGCGCGTCGAACAGGTCGTCGGGCAGCGTATCCTCAGCCTGATCCGTGAGCCACAGGTCTACGTGGGCATTCCAGCGCTCGCGTGTGGCCGGTTGCAGGTCGGCCGGCAGCAAGACCTCAACCTCGGCCCGCCATGCACCGAGCAGGGCAGCGGCCAGTTGCGCGGCGTCCTCCAGGTGCACCGCCAATCGGCGAACACCCCGCGCACGCAGGCCACCGGCCAGGCGCAGTGCCTGCTGGCTCAGTTCGGCATGGTCCAGGACAGGGGCTTGGGTCACCTGGCGCGGCGCATCCAGCGGCAGCAGCAGGTGTTGGAGGTTGATCCAGTTCATGAGCGTCCTCGCACACGTTGTCTAATCAGCCATTCGAGGGCGAACAGCACGCCCATCGCGGCATAGGCGATCACGCCGTTGTAGAGCGTCCACCAGCCCAACGGCGCCCACAGCGTAAGCGCGGCCGCGATCAGGCCGTTGAGCAAAAAGAACAGGCACCAGGCCTGGGTGACCTGCCGGGTATAACGCACCGCGCGCGGTGGCAGCGCTGGGTCGCTCAAGCGTGCCAGGCGTTCGGCCACCGGCATGCCGTGCAGCAGGCTGCTACCGAACAGCCCCAGCATGAAGGTACTGATGAGCACCGGATACCAACGCAGCAGTGCCTGGCTGTCCGACAGCCCCAGCAGCCCACAGAACAGCAGGGCGGCAATTGCCATCCACAGGCTGCCGGGCCGACGAGGGGCGCTGAGCGCACGTGCCAGCCAAAGGCCGCCGAGCAGCAGGCCAAATTGCCAGGGGGCGTAGTGCGCCATGCCGAAATGCACGGCGAACGGATACACCAGCCCGGCAATCAGCAGGCCGGCGCCGATCAGTCGCTTCATGCCTCCGGGTTCACCAGGCGGAACACGGCCTCGACCACGTCGTTGACGGTACGCACCGACTTGAACTCGTCAGCGGCTATCTTCTTGCCTGTCTGGCGCTTGATGTGATCGATCAGGTCGACGGCGTCGATGCTGTCGATTTCCAGATCCTGGTAAAGGTTGGCGTCCAGGCTGATACGCTCAGGCTCGAGCTCGAACAATTCGACCAAGGCGTCGCGCAGGATGTTGAAGATGTCTTCACGGGTTTGCATGATGCGATCTCAGGCGGCCTGACGGGCAGTGACGAACGCCGCCAGGGCGGCGACACTGCTGAAATGGTTGCGGGTGTCCTTGGCATCGGCGTCGATCTTGATGCCATAACGCTTCTGGATGGCCAGGCCGAGCTCGAGCGCATCAACCGAATCCAGGCCCAGGCCTTCGCCGAACAGGGTCTGTTCGTCGTCGATGTCCTGGATGCTGATGTCCTCCAGGCCCAGGGCGTCGATGATCAGTTGCTTGAGATCACGGTTGAGGTCTTGCTGTGGCGCGCTCATCGGCGGCGAGCTCCTTGATGTAGTAGTTGTGCAGGTAGTCGTTGAGCAGGCGGGAAGCTTTGGGTGCAGGGCCCAGCGCTGCGTAGGCGTCGGGATGCACGTCCGGGCCCACCGAAAGGGTGAAGTGCACACGCCTGCCAGGGATGCGGTACCAGGGTTCGTTCTTGGTCAGCGTGGTTGGGCTGACCTTGATGGTGACTGGGGTGATGACGCTTGCACCGCGCAGGGCAATCGCAGCCGCGCCGCGGTGAAAGGCCGGCGGCTGGCCGGGCGAGGTGCGCGTGCCTTCCGGGAAAATCACCAAGGTCTGGCCCTGCTGCAGCGAGGCGACGGCGGCGTCGAGCATGTCCATGCTGCCATCGTTGCCGATGTATTGCGCCTCACTGACCGGCCCGCGTGTGAACGGGTTGTCGAACAGGCTCTGCTTCACGACGCAGTTGGCCTGGCGTACCAGGCCGATCAGGAACACCACGTCGATCAGGGAGGGGTGATTGGCAATGATCATCTGACCCGGCCGGCCCAGGCGCTCGGCCCCTTCGATTTCGTACGTCAGCACGCCCATGGCGCGCATGAACTGCACGAAGCGCCAGAACAACCAGCTGATGGTGCGCCGGGCCCGCTCGCGGTGGCGCACCCGGCCACCGGGCAGGCAGGCCAGCAGCGGAAACACGAACAGCCGCAGGGTCAGGCAGCCCATGCCAAACAGTATAAAGCTCGTCGCGGTGGCCAACAGGCGCCATATGAAGGCATCGCCTGACCTGCTCACGGCTGTCGGTGCCAGTTCCATGTACGACGCTTCCCTGTGTGAGTGAAATCGGTGCGGCCGTTGAGCATGGCCTTGAGCCAGGCCAAGCCGTGAGGCAGCCCAGGCACTGCCGGTGATGCGGCGACCTGGCCGGGCGCCAGCTGCCATTGCTGGCCTGGGGTCAGCAACAGGCCGAGCGCATAGGCGAATGGGACGTCGTCTATCCAGGGGCCATAGGCCGGCGGCGGCTGTTCTTCGGTAACGATCAACAGCACGGCTGGGGCACCATCAGCCATGAGCGCTGCGGCTTCCACCACGCCCTGCTCGAAACCATCCCCCGCGGCGGCCAGTGCCGTCATCTCGCAGGTGGAACCGCGCAGGATCGACCACAGGCCGATGACCGCGTTGTGCACCGAGAGGCTGAACTGGGTAGGTGACAGCGGCTGCCCCGCAGCCAGTTCGCCCAGAATCGAAAACGTACGGGGTGTTTCACCGTGGCGTGACACGAAGACCAGCGGCAGCGGCGGCTGGCCCTCTGCCAATGGCCAGGCCACCGCGAACGCCATGCGCGCCATGTGGCTCAGCCGACGGCGTTGCATGGCCGGCAGAAAGGCCACGTCAGGCGCGCAGGCGTCAGCACCCGATGGCGAATTGCCACTGGCCCAGGCGTGCCAGTCGGCAGGCGCCGAAAGGCCCGGAGCCCATGCACGCCATTGGGTGATGTTGAAGGTGATCACGGTGGTTTTCTTCCCGCCCTGAGGGGCTTCCATGCCGAGCGAACGTGTCGGCGCCTGCCTGTCAGGGGTGGTGCGTTCATCGAGTGGCGCGCATTATCCCGGTGCGGCGGTGATGTAGCAATGGATTCGGATCCAAAGAGACAACGCCTTCAAGCGGATGTGGCGTGGTCCGATTGAATAGTTTCCTTTTTCCGACAGTCGGCACAGCGCCATGTCTGGTGCGCAGCCGCTGTAGCAGCGCTGGCCATGGGCACGGCGTCGCCACATACTCGGCAACTCGTCCCTATCCGGAGGTCAGTCATGCGACGCGTGGTGTTCAATCAGAAAGGCGGGGTGGGCAAATCCAGCATCGCCTGCAACCTGGCAGCGGTAAGCGCCCATGAAGGCTACCGAACCTTGCTGATCGACCTGGATGCACAGGCCAACTCGACCCAGTACCTCACCGGGCTGGTGGGCGAAGACATTCCCATGGGCATCGCCGATTTCTTCAAGCAGAGCCTGTCCAGTGGGCCCGGGGTGAAGAAGAATAAGGTCGATATCCACCAGACACCGTTCGAAAACCTGCATGTGGTCACCGCCACCTCGGAGTTGGCCGACCTGCAACCCAAGCTCGAAGCCAAGCACAAGATCAACAAGCTGCGTAAATTGCTCGACGTCTTGAGTGAAGATTACGAGCGGATTTACATCGACACCCCGCCGGCCCTCAACTTCTATGCCGTCTCGGCGCTCATCGCAGCGGACCGAGTGCTGATCCCGTTCGACTGCGACAGCTTCTCGCGTCAGGCCCTGTACGGGTTGCTGGCCGAGATCGAGGACATCAAGGAAGACCACAACGAACACCTGGTCGTCGAGGGCATCGTGGTGAACCAGTTCCAGCCCCGTGCCAGCCTGCCGCAGCAGATGCTGGACGCGCTACTGGCCGAAGGCTTGCCGGTGCTGCCGGTGTACCTGGGCAGTTCAGTGAAGATGCGGGAGTCGCATCACGCCAGCCTGCCCCTGATCCACCTCGACCCCCGTCACAAACTGACCCAGCAATTCGTGGCGCTGCATGATTTGCTGGGTGGGGATGAGTAGGTGCAGCTTGATCAGACGTCTGCACGAGGGGCTACGTATCCCCTATGAGTCGCTGCTTGCAGGTACCTGAGGTCAAACCCCCTGGCTGCGCAGCCACTCCAGCAGTGGCTGAAGGGGAAGTGCCCCTGCCTGGCGCGCGATCTCGCGGCCGTTGCGCATCAGTATGAGGCTCGGGATCGAGCGAATGCCCAGTTGCCCGGCCAGGGAGCGGTTGGCTTCGCTGTCGAGCTTGGCCAGGCGGCAGCGGCCAGTCAGTTGGCGGGCCGCTTGTTCGAAGACTGGCGCGAAGGCCTTGCAGGGGCCACACCAATCGGCCCAGACGTCGATCAGCAAGTGCAGGTCGCCTTTGACCTGGCTTGCATAGCTGCTCTCGGTCAGCACGAACGGCGCCTGGAGCACCACTTGCTGCTTGCAGCGGCCACACTTGGGCGCATCGCCCAGGCGGTCGGCGGACATGCGGTTCAGGCCGTTGCAGTGAGGGCAAGGGACAATTAGCGGATCGGTCATTGCATCTCCGTTGGCGTCTGTGGGCTTCAGGACGAGCAACTGATTTCCAGGTGCTTGCCCCAGGCAGGTGGCGGCGCTGCATAGGCCTGCATTCCGGCCTGTTCCTCGAACGGGCGGCTCAGCACCTCATGCAAACGCCTGACCTCAGTGTAGTCGCCTGCCTCGGCCGCTTCGATAGCGTTCTGCGCCAGATAGTTACGCAGCACATACAGCGGGTTCACGGCGTGCATGCGCTCACGCCGCCCGGCAGCATGGTTCGGTTCACGTTCGCAGCGCGCTTGATAGTCGACAGCCCAGGCGTCGAAACCCGCCAGGTCGATGAAGGCGTCACGTACCGATTGCAGCGCGTCGGCCAGCGGTTGATCGCCCAGGCGGCGGAAGAACAGGTTGTAGTCCACACCACCGCTCTGCATGCGTTGCAGGAGGCGCTCGACCAAGGCCATGTCTTCATCCTCGGCGGTAGTCAGGCCGAGCCGGCGACGCATCAGGTCCAGGTAATGGGCCTGGTAGAGGGGCAGGAACAGCGCCAGTGCCTGCTTGAGCGCTTCGACCTCGACCACCGTGGTCAAGGCCTGGGCCAGCGCGCTGAGGTTCCAATGGGCGATCGGTACCTGGTTGGCATAGCTGTAGCGGCCGCGGTCGTCGGAGTGGTTGCAGATGAAGTTGGCATCGAAGTCGTCAAGGAAAGCGAACGGGCCGAAGTCGAAGGTGATCCCCAGAATCGACATGTTGTCGGTGTTCATCACGCCGTGACAGAAACCGTACGCTTGCCAGCGTGCGATCAGCTCGGCATTGCGCTCGACGATGGTCTGGAACATGGCCAGGTAAGGCTGCTCGGCGTCTTTGCACTGCGGGTAATGCTCATCGAGTACATGGTCGATCAGCACGCGCTGCTGCTCGGGCTGCTGAGTGTAGTAGAAGTATTCGAAATGGCCAAAGCGGATATGGCTCTGGGCAAGGCGGGTGAGCATGGCGGCGCTTTCCTGGGTTTCCCGCCACACCGGAGTGCTGGAGCCGATCACACACAGGGCTCGGCTGCTGGGGATACCGAGGGCATGCAAGGCTTCGCTCGCCAGAAACTCACGAATCGAGGAGCGCAGCACGGCACGGCCATCGCCCATGCGCGAGTAGGGGGTCTGGCCGGCGCCCTTGAGGTGCAGGTCCCAATGTTCACCGGCATCGTTGACCACCTCGGTCAGTAACAGGCCGCGGCCGTCACCCAGGCGCGGGTTGTAGCCGCCGAACTGATGGCCGGAATACACCATCGCTCGTGGATCGGCGCCTTCCCAGAGCTTGTGGCCACTGAACAGTTCGGCGAACAACGGCAGCTCGGCCTGGGCCGGGTCGAGGTCGAGCAGCGCCATGGCCGATGCACTGGCGACCACCAGGCGAGGGTCTGCGATCGGCTCGGGCAGTACCTGGGTAGAGAATGCGTCCCCCAGGCGGGCGAAGCGGTTGTCGAAGGTGAGCTGGTCGAGGGCTTTCACGGGGCTGCTCCTGAGTCGAGGTGGCAAGCGGCCGCTGCGTGGCCCTGTGCGGGCGGACCGGCCGTGAGCGAGGGCCAGGCCCTCGCGGGTTGAACGGGCGTCTCTGCCCTATGGAGTCCAATCACACCGGTTGAGTGCCATCGGATTTGGGCGAGTCCATCGGTATCAACTGTTGTTTGCCGGCTTTGGGGTCCATCAGGAACACCTCGACCTGGCGTACGGAGATCTTGATATCGTGCGCCTTGAACTCCCGGTTGATGTAGCGATTGATCTCGTCCAGCGTCGGGTTGCGATCACCCAGGTCACGGACGTGCATGCGCAGTTCGTGGTCCAGTGAGCTTTCGCCGAATTGCAGGAAGTACACCAGAGGTTCCGGGTCCTTGAGCACCCGCGGGTTCTCATGCGCACCCTTGAGCAGCAGGTCGCGTACCAGGTCCAGGTCCGAGCCGTAGTCGATGCCCAGTTTCAGGGTCACGCGGGTAACGGTATCGGTGAGCGACCAGTTGATCAGTTGCCCGGTGATGAACGTCTTGTTGGGGACGATGATGTCCTTGCGGTCGAAGTCGGTGATGGTGGTGGCGCGGATGCGGATCTTGCTCACCGTGCCCGACAAGTTGCCGATGGTGATGGTGTCGCCGATACGCACCGGGCGTTCGAACAGGATCATGATGCCCGAAATGAAGTTGGCGAAGATTTCCTGCATGCCGAAACCCAGGCCTACCGACAGCGCGGCGACCAGCCACTGCAGCTTGTCCCAGCTGACCCCCAGGGTGGAGAGGGTACTGACGATGCCGACGCCGACGATGGTGTAGGACAGCAGCGTGGTGGTGGCGTAAGCACTGCCTTGGGCCAGATTAAGCCGCGACAGTACCAGCACCTCCAGCAGGCCAGGCAAGTTGCCGGCCAGGGCGAAGGTAATGCCCACGATCACCAGTGCGCCGAGCAGGTCACCGAGGCTGATGGGGACCATGCTCGCCGCAGCGCCCGTACCGCTGGTGTATTCGTACAGCACGAAGTTGTTGAGGTAGGCGAATACCGAGAGCAGGTCCGACCACACCCAGTACAGGCCGGCGATGAAGCCGCCGAGCAAGGCCAGGCGGATAAGGCGCAGGGACTGCTGATTGACCTGTTCGATGTCCAGCGTCGGTTCTTCGACGACGACTTCGCCATCGAGCCCTTCCTTGGCTGCAGCCCGCTTGCTGAGCGCGCGCTGGTAGGCCAGGCGTCGGGCGGCCACGGAAAGCCCGCGCACGAATGCCGCCTCGATCACCAGCCAGAACAGCAGCAGGTAGAGGGTGTAGATCAGGCGGTCGGTGAGTTTCAGCGCCGTGTAGTAGTAGCCGAAGCACACGGCGATGAACAGGGCGATGGGCAAGGCCGTGAAGGCCACGCCCACTGCTTTGCGAAACAGCGAGGTGTCGCGGTGGGCAGGGCTGCTCAGCAACAGGCGGCTGAGCAACCAGGCCATCAGTGCGTAGCAGGTCAGCACAACGCCAATCCCCAGCACGTCGTCGGCCAGCGCCGAGGGCTGGTGCTCGGCCACCGCCACCACCCCCACCAGTGCCAGCACCACAGTGCCCAGCCGCCGAACCCAGCCGCGCAAGAACTCCACTTGGGGCTTGTACCAGCGGAAGTGAATCTCGGCCACCCCGCCAGGCGAGAGGATGCGGTAGGCCGTATAGAACACCAGCCAGGCCTGGGCCAGTTGCCACAGTGCCGCGCCAAGGTTGGCGTTCTGGCCGCGAGCGTCGATCTGCAGGGCGTAGCTGCACAGCGCCAGGCCCAGGCTCACCGGCATCGCCAGCAGGATGTTGATCAGGATCGCCTGCGGGGTGTGCCACTGGCTGTCGCGACGGAAATGGCCGATGTCCTGGTGCACCTTGCCCAGGCGCTGGTACAGGTACTTGCGTCGCCACAGCAACGCGCCGATCACCAGCAACAGCGGCAGGAACAGCAATGGGCGCTGGCTCAACCCGTCAGCCAGCTCCTTGAGGCCCGAGCTCCACGGCAGGTCCGCCACCTGGTCGGCCAGGCGTTGCGGCACATAGGCCAGCCAGTCCCAGTCCAACGGCTTGTTGCTGGGTATCCAGAACATCTGCTCGTCCAGCGTGGTGCGCAGGCTTTGGGCAGTGCCCAGTAGCTGCTTCTGGTTCAGTTGCAGGGTAATGGATTCGTTGAGCAGCGCCGACAGCTCTCGGTTCAGGCGTTCGAGCAAGTCGCTGCGGGTGATGGCCACTTCCAGCAATGCCTTGCGCAATTGGGGGGTGACGGTTTCGGGGGGTTGTGCAGCCAGCAGTTTGTCCACGTAGCTGACCGGGCTGCTCATCTGCTCGCGCTGCTGATTGACTTCGAACTGGTACAGGCGCGTGTCGGCGATCTGGTCAGCCAGGTCACGGTCGAGCTTGAGGTGCGGCAGAGTCTGTTTCTGTTTGTACAGGATCTTGGACAGCAGCAGGCTGCCCTTGAGTACGCTGATCTGCTCGTCCAGCGCCTGATCGGCCTGGGTCAGGGTGTCGAGCTGCTGCTTGGTCCGCAGGTTCTGCTGGGTCAGTTCGTTGAGCCGGTCGGTGCTTCTGAGCAGGTAGTCGGACAGCTTGAGGTTGGCCGCGCTTTCGGTGGCCAGCAGGCTGCTGCCGCCGGCTTTCTGGGCTTCGATCGACTGCTGCGTGACGGTTTCCTGGGACTGGGCCAGGCGTTTGTCGTTGATCAGGGTCTGCAGGTCCTGGATTTCCTGCTCCAGGCGTGCCGTGCGCTCGATCAGCAGGTCATGGCGGGCATTGCCCAGGTCCTGCAGCACGCTGTTGCCGGCCAGCTCCTGGCGGCGTAATTGGGTGAGGGCGTTGAGCGAGGCCAGTTCGGCGTTGAGCTGGTTGCGCAGGTCGGCGCTGATGGGCTTGCCCGCATCCTTGCCGCTTTTGAGGATGCTGTTGATCTGCTGGGCCCGCGCCTGGCTGCTGCTGATCTCGGACTGGGCCCGTTCGGGGCGGGTCTGCGAATTGATGATCAGGCTGTTGGCTTCGGACAGCGCCTTTTGCAGCTCGCCTTGCTGGGTGGTGCGTTCACTGAGCATCTGCTCGAGCTGCGGCACGCCCAGGCTGGCGTAGCGCTGGGCCACCGACTGCACCGAACTCTGCTTGAGCCTTGCCAGTTCTTTCTGGCTGTCGCTGGTTTCCTTGGGCGCGCTGGCCAGCTGCTGCTTGAGGGCGGTCAGCTTGCGTTCGTTGTCTTCTTTGCTGGCCAGCAGGCTGAGGGTTTGCTCGAGCACTTGCTGCAGGGCCTTCTGATCGGCTTCGGGCAGCTTGCGCTCGGCGATCTTGTCCAGGCTTTCCTGGACGCTGGCGGTGGTGGGGGCTTCAGCGGCGGCGACCGCCAGGGGAAGGCAAAGGCACAGCCCGAGCAGGGCTGTGCGAAGGTGCAGGCGAAAGGACATAGGCAGACTACTTGTGGATCAGGCAGAAACGAAGTTTAGAGGAACAATCCTGGTCCTGGTCGCGATCCTTCGGGGAATCTGACGCCCACTTTCTGAATCTTGTTCCCGTCCATGGTCGCCACGGTCCAGATCGTGCCATGCCATTCGACCTGGTCGCCTACCACTGGCGCGCCTCCGACCTTCTGTCGGATGAACTGCGCCAGCGGCATGTGGGCATCCTGGCTGTCGACGTTGAGGCCGTAGAGCGACGCCACGGCGCCGAGCTCGGCATCGCCTTCGAGCACGAAGTCGCCGAAGAAGCGCAGGTCCAGGCCGCGTTGGGGCGCCTGGCTGAAGAGTTTGCCCAGTGCAGGCAGGTTGTGCTCATGGCCGATCACGCACAGCATGTCGTCCACTTCCAGCACGGTACTGCCCGAAGGGTGCAGCAGCTGTTCGCCACGGAACAGCGCGGCGATGCGCGTGCCCTCTGGCATCTTCAGCTCCCTGAGCGCCGCTCCAATGCACCACTTTTCGGCGCCCAGGCGGTAGACGAACATCTCCCATTCGCTGGTGATGTGCACTTCCAGTGCCGAGCGAGAGATGGGCGCCGGGTCTGGCGGCACCGTCACCTTGAGCAGTTTGGCCATCCAGGGCAGGCTGGTGCCCTGCACCAGCAGCGAAACCAGGACGATGAAGAACGCCAGGTTGAAGAACAGCTGGGCGTCCGGCAGGCCGGCCATCAGCGGGAATACCGCCAGGATGATGGGCACGGCGCCGCGCAGGCCTACCCAGGAAATGAAGGCTTTCTCGCGGTCGTGGAACGCCTTGAAGGGGAGCAGTGCGGCAACGACCGACAACGGGCGTGCGATCAGAATCATCCACAGGGCAAGGCCCAGTGCCGGCAGGGCGATAGGCAGCAGGTCGTGAGGCGTCACCAACAGGCCCAGCACCAGGAACATCCCGATCTGGGCCAGCCATGCCATGCCGTCGAGCATGTGCAAAATGCCGTGCCGGCTGCGGATCGGCTTGTTGCCCAGCACCAGCCCGCACAGGTAGACCGCAAGGAAACCACTGCCGTGCAAAGCGTTGGTCAGCGAGAAGACCACCAGCCCACCGGCCACGACCAGAATCGGGTAAAGGCCGCCTGCCAAGTTGATGCGGTTGACCAACTGCAGCATCACCCAGCCGCCGCCCAGCCCCAGCAACCCGCCGATGCCGAACTCGCGCAACAGGTGGCCCAGCAGGCTCCAGTGCAGCCCGGTCTGGCCACTGGCGATCATGTCGATGAGGGTCACGGTGAGGAACACCGCCATCGGGTCGTTGCTACCCGATTCGATTTCCAGTGTGGCGGTGACCCGTTCGTTCAGGCCTTTACCGCCCAGCAGTGAGAAGACCGCTGCGGCATCGGTGGAGCCCACGATGGCGCCAATCAGCAGGCCCTGGATCAGGCTCAGGTCGAACAACCAGGCCGCCACCATGCCGGTCAGCGCCGTGGTGATCATGACCCCGACCGTTGCCAGCGAAAGCGCCGGCCACAAGGCGACCCGGAAGCTTGCCACCCGCGTGCGCAAACCACCGTCGAGCAGGATCACGGCAAGCGCGAGGTTGCCCACCAGGTAGGCGGTTGGGTAGTTGTTGAAAATGATGCCACCCCCGTCCACGCCAGCGATCATGCCGACGGCCAGGATGATGACCAGAATCGGGATGCCAAGCCGCGACGACAGCGAACTGACCAGGATGCTTGCCCCCACCAGCAATGCGCCGATCAGGAACAGGCTATTGATGGTACTGGCATCCAAAGGCAGGTACTCCGGGACAACGAGGAGGGAAGACGTGATAGCGCGGATTCGGTGTTTGCTAGCAGGTCGCGTGCCAACCGATTCTAACCTGATGAATTGGCAGCCTGTAAAGCGTTTCTGAAGATGTAGGCAAGCCAGCCCGCAGCGCGCGCCGCCTTCAAAGAAGAGGGCCGCGAATGCGGCCCTCGTGCAATCAACCGTGGTTCTTGCCCAGCAAGGCGTGATAAAGCTCGGTGTCTCCCAGAATCCCCACGACTTTGTCGTTTTCCTGCAGCACCAGCTTGTTGCCGGTCTGGTAGCGAATCTGCAGTGCCTCACGCATGCCGATATCGGCATGCACCAGGGTTGGCCTGCGGCTCAGGCCTTCCACTGACTGCCCTGGCGCCCAGTTCTGCATCTCCAGCCCGTTCTGGCCTTGCCGTGCACGCTTGATCGAATTGCCTTCACCCAAGTCCAGCCACGAATCGCCACCGGGGTCCAGGCAGACCGAGCCGTTGACGCGCTTGCAGTTGTCGAGCGAGCGCATCAGGCTGCGTCCGCACAGTACGTTCAGCGGATTGGTATGGGCCACGAAGGTGCGCACGTATTCATCGGCCGGGTTGAGCACGATTTCCTCGGGCTTGCTGTACTGGATGATCCGGCCGTCCTTCATGATCGCGATCCGGCTGCCCAGCTTGAGCGCCTCGTCCAGGTCGTGGCTGACGAAGACGATGGTCTTGTTCAGCTGGCTCTGCAGGGTCAGCAATTCGTCCTGAAGGCCTTGGCGAATCAAGGGGTCCAGGGCCGAGAACGGTTCGTCCATCAGCAGGATGTCGGCATCCATGGCCAGCGCGCGTGCCAGGCCGACGCGCTGTTGCATGCCGCCGGACAATTCATCGGGCTTCTTGTTGCGCCACTGTGCCAGGCCTACCAGTTCGAGCTTTTCGTCGACCAGCTTGCGACGCTCCTTCTCGGGGCGGCCCTGCATTTCGAGGCCGAAGCTGATGTTCTCGCGCACCGTGAGCCAAGGCATCAGGGCGAACTTCTGGAACACCATGGCGATACGCTTGGTGCGCATCATCTTCAGTTCAGCCGGGGTGCAGTGGGCGATATCGATGTGCTTGCCTTCGTGCTCCACGAACAGCTTGCCGCGGCTCACGGTGTTCAGCCCGTTGATACAGCGCAGCAGGCTGGACTTGCCCGAACCGGAAAGGCCCATGAGCACGCAGATCTCGCCTTTCTGGATGTCCAGGTTGGCTTTCTCGACGCCGACCACAAGCCCGGTCTGCTTGAGAATCTCTTCGCGGGTCTTGCCCTGGTCCAGCAGCGACAGCGCTTCGCGTGGCTTGTTGGAGAAGATGACGTCGACGTCTTCGAATCGAATGATACTCATGCTTCACTCCTGGCCGGCAGCTCCGGTTGCTTGCAGATACGGTCGAGCATGATCGCCAGCAGCACGATTGCCAGGCCCGCTTCGAAGCCCAAGGAAATATCGGCGGTGTTCAGTGCGTTGACCACGGGTTTGCCCAGGCCGTCGGCGCCCACCAGGGCGGCGATCACCACCATCGACAGCGACAGCATGATGCATTGGGTGACGCCTGCGGCGATGCTCGGCATCGCATGGGGCAGTTCGATACGGGTGAGCAGTTGACGGCGCGAGCAGCCAAAAGCCTTGCCGGCGTCCATCAGTTCCTGGGGCACATCGCAGATACCCAGGTAGGTCAGGCGGATGGGGGCGGCGATGGCGAATACCACCGTCGAGATCAACCCAGGCACCACGCCCAGGCCGAACAGGGTAAGGGTAGGGATCAGGTAGACGAAGGTGGGGACCGTCTGCATCAGGTCGAGCACCGGCCGCATGGCGGTGTAGAACATCGGCTTGTGTGCGGCGACGATACCCAGCGGCACGCCGATGGCCACGCAGACCACGGTGGCGAAACTGACCTGGGCCAGGGTTTCCATGGTTTCCTGCCAGTAGCCCAGGTTGAGGATCAGCAGAAAGGACACTGCGACGAAGGCGGTCAATGCCCACTTGCGCTGGATCAGGTGCGCCAGGGCAGCGAATAGCGCGATGAGCACGAGCGGGTTGAACCAGGTCAGGGTACTGGTGACCCCATGGATCATGAACTCCAGGCCTTGGGCGATGGCGTCGAAATAATTCGCGCCGTGCTGGGTCAGCCACTCGACGAACGAGGACATGTACTGGCCCAGGGGTATTTTCTGATCGATAAGCATGATAGCGAGCTTCCACCTGCGTAGATTGAAATCAACCCGGGGCGGGCACGGTCCTGCCCCGAGGTAGCGCTACTGCGTAGTTCGGTTATTGCGTCAGCTTGGCCTTGGCCGCCTCGAGACCAGGTTTGCCATCCACGGTGGTCACGCCTGCCAGCCAGGTGTCCAGCTTGCCAGGATTGTCCTTGAGCCATTTGCGCGCGGCGGCGTCGGGCTTCATCTTGTCGTCCAGGACATAGCCCATCATGGTGCTTTCGTCCTTGAGCTCGAACGACAGGTTCTTCAACAGTTGGCCGACGTTGCTGCATTCCTGCGCATACCCCTTGCGGGTATTGGTGTACACCGTCGCCTTGCCGAAATCGGGGCCGAAGAACTCGTCCCCACCGGTCAGGTACTGCATCTTGAACCGAGTGTTCATCGGGTGCGGCTCCCACCCCAGGAACACGATGGCTTCGCCACGTTTCTGCGAGCGATCCACCTGGGACAGCATGCCGGCCTCGCTGGACTGGACGATCTTGAAGCCGGCGTCCTTCAGGCCGAAGGCGTTCTTGTCGATCATGCTCTGGATGGTGCGGTTGCCATCATTGCCCGGCTCGATCCCGTAGATCTTGCCGCCTAGCTCATCCTTGAACTTGGGAATGTCGCTGAAATCCTTCAAGCCCTTGTCGTACAGGGCTTGCGGTACTGCCAGCGTGTATTTGGCGTTTTCCAGGTTGGCGCGCAGGGTTTCGACCGTACCGGCGTCGCGGTACTGCTTGATGTCGTTCTCCATGGTCGGCATCCAGTTGCCGAGAAACACGTCCAGGTCCTTGCCGGCCGCCAGCGACTTGTAGGTCACCGGCACCGAGATCATGGTGGTGTGCGTCTTGTAGCCCAAGGCGTC
This sequence comes from Pseudomonas sp. SWI7, assembly GCF_006351945.1. Classification (NCBI taxonomy): domain Bacteria; kingdom Pseudomonadati; phylum Pseudomonadota; class Gammaproteobacteria; order Pseudomonadales; family Pseudomonadaceae; genus Pseudomonas; species Pseudomonas sp. SWI7. The sequence goes on from NZ_CP040930.1 coordinate 4,153,574, forward strand.
GAGCACAGCGCTGGTGGTGGCCGTGGTTACCGTGATGTCGGTCCAGCCGACATCCGAAAACCGCACCGTCTGGCACTGCTCGGGTTCTGCAGCCTGGGCCAGTACCGGTGCGGACAGCAACGCGACCAGCAACAGCGAGGGTGAACCTTTCATGGGTGGACTCCTGTGATTTTGTCTTCGGGTTCGCGTGGTTCGTCGGACGTTCTGAGGGTCCGATCGATCAGGCCTGCAGAGGGCAGGTTGCGTGGCCGTGCTTTACGAGTCGCTTTCGATAATCCTCCAGCGCCGAGCAATCGCCTACTGGTGGAGTCGTATCCAGTACGCAACGGGTCGCATCCAGTATGGGCAATGTCGCTTATGGATTCTTCTGCCCATCCTGCCGCTTTTTTGCGTCACCAAGGCGCCGGAAAGCGGCGCGCTGGGCCTGCAAAACAGGCGGCGCGGCTGGACAAGACTACGTCGGTTGCAGACGGCGAGCAGGGTGGCAAAAGCCCGATGATGCGTGCATTGAAGGCGGCCTGCAGTTCAGCCTAGCAGCTGCCCCGCCCTGCGCATTGCGCGCACAGACAAGCCCAGCAAGAGGTGATTCGACAATGGCCATCAGCGTGTTCGACCTGTTCAAGATCGGTGTCGGGCCTTCCAGCTCGCACACCGTCGGCCCCATGCGTGCCGGTGCCCTGTTTGTCCAAGGGCTGCGTGAGCGCGGCGAGCTGGAACAGGTAAAGCGGATCGAGGTGCGCCTGTATGGTTCGCTGTCGGCTACCGGTATCGGCCATGGGACCGACAACGCCACCATCATGGGGCTGATGGGCGAATGGCCAGACGCCATCGACCCCACCCAGATCGTCCCGCGTATTGCCGACCTGCGTGAAACCCAGGTGCTCAAGCTCGATAACCGCCTGCCCATCGACTTCATCTGGGCCCGTGACATGCTGCTGCTCGAGGAGAACCTGCCTTACCACCCGAACGCCATGACCCTTGTGGCAGAAGGCGAGCAGGGCGAAATTCACCGCGATACCTACTACTCGGTCGGCGGTGGCTTCGTGGTCGATGCCGCCCAGGCCGCCAGTGGCGTGCTGGACGCCGACCAGACCGTGCTGCCTTACGATTTCAACAGCGCGGCTGAACTGTTGCGCCTGTGCAAGCAAAACGACCTGAGCGTGTCGCAATTGATGATGGCCAATGAACGGGTCTGGCGCAGCGAGGCGGAGATTCGCGCCGGCCTGCACACGCTTTGGGATGCCATGCAGGAGTGCGTCAACAATGGGCTCAAGTACGAAGGCACGCTTCCGGGCGGGCTGAACGTGCGCCGCCGTGCTGCCAAGCTGCACCGCAGCCTGCAGGAGATCGGCAAGCCCAACGTGATCGGCTCGACCATGAGCGCCATGGAGTGGGTCAACTTGTTCGCCTTGGCCGTGAACGAAGAGAACGCCGCAGGCGGGCGCATGGTCACTGCGCCTACCAACGGCGCGGCCGGCATCATTCCGGCGGTGCTGCACTACTACATGCGGTTCAGCGACGAGGTGGACGAGTCCAGCGTGGTCGATTTCTTCCTCGCAGCCGCCGCCGTGGGCATCCTGTGCAAGAAGAACGCCTCGATCTCAGGTGCCGAAGTGGGCTGTCAGGGTGAGGTAGGCTCGGCATGTGCCATGGCCGCGGCAGGGCTTGCCCAAGTACTGGGTGCTACCCCGCCCCAGGTTGAAAACGCAGCCGAAATTGCCTTGGAACACAATTTGGGCCTGACCTGCGACCCGGTAGGTGGCTTGGTGCAGGTGCCCTGCATCGAGCGCAATGCGATTGCTGCGGTGAAGGCCATCAACGCCGTGCAGATGGCGTTGCGCGGTGATGGCGAGCATTTCATCTCCCTCGACCAGGTGATCCGCACCATGCGTGATACAGGTGCCGACATGCACGACAAGTACAAGGAAACCTCGCGCGGCGGCCTTGCCGTCAGCGCCATCGAGTGCTGAGGCACTTCTTCGATCTGCAGTGTCATCGGCGCGTAATCGTTGGCACTGCGCTCATCATAACGGTGCAAAGCACCACCTCGTGACCTTAAAACGTGCAAGACGATGCCTACCGTCAGTCGGATGTCGTGATCGGTGCAGGCATTGTCGGTGACACTCAAGAGTGTCGTTTCTGGGCAACTTGGGGACTGTATGTCACCAAAGTGCTCAGGGGTTACACGCATACCGCCTAGAACGCCTGTTTGAGCGCTGTAACAGACTTGTAGGAAAGTCCTGATTTTGATCACTGAGTAGGTCGTTTTCAGGTTTTTTCGGATAGCTGTTCAATTTCAGGCACGGCGTTTGCGTAGTGATAGACAACCAAGCCCCGTGGACGACCCTGGGGCAATAACAAGAAATCAGTGCCCGCCTGAGGCACACCCTGCATTTGTGTGAGGAGAAATCGCGATGACGTCGTACACCTCCGGGAATCCAACCCAGAACCGCACAACCCCCCAGTCCATCGGGTTTCTTCTCCTGGACAATTTCACGCTCATTTCCCTGGCGTCGGCGGTCGAGCCCCTGCGCATGGCCAACCAGCTGTCCGGCCGTGAGCTGTACCGCTGGCATACCCTGACCGTCGATGGCGGCCAGGTCTGGGCCAGTGACGGCCTGCAGATCACCCCCGATGCCGCCATGCACAGCGCACCCCCCATGGACACGGTCATCGTCTGTGGCGGTGTGGGTATCCAGCGTACCGTGACACGTGAGCACGTGACCTGGCTGCAAGCCCAGGCTCGCCAATCGCGCCGCCTTGGAGCGGTGTGCACCGGCAGCTGGGCACTGGCCTGTGCCGGCCTGCTCGACGGCTTCGATTGCAGCGTGCACTGGGAGTGCCTGGCGGCCATGCAGGAGGCCTACCCACGGGTCAACATGAGCACCCGCCTGTTCACCCTCGACCGCAACCGCTTCACCAGCTCTGGCGGCACTGCGCCGTTGGACATGATGTTGCACTTGATCAGCCGCGATCATGGTCGGGAATTGTCGGCGGCCATTTCCGAGATGTTCGTCTACGAGCGCATCCGTAACGAGCAGGATCACCAGCGCGTACCGCTCAAGCACATGCTGGGCACCAACCAGCCGAAACTGCAGGAAATCGTCGCGCTGATGGAAGCCAACCTCGAGGAGCCGATCGACCTGGACGAGCTCGCCGTCTACGTATCGGTGTCGCGTCGGCAGCTTGAGCGTCTTTTCCAGAAGTACCTGCACTGTTCGCCTTCGCGCTACTACCTCAAGCTGCGTCTGATACGCGCACGTCAGCTGCTCAAGCAGACGCCGATGTCGATCATCGAGGTGGCGTCGGTCTGCGGCTTCGTGTCCACGCCACACTTCTCCAAGTGTTACCGCGAGTACTTCGGCATTCCACCGCGCGACGAGCGTGTTGGCTCCAATACGACCCAGCAGGTGGCGATGATGCCGATTCCACAAGCCATCACCCTGTCGCCCCACAGCGGTCCCATGGCGGCATTGAGTCAGGCGCGTAATGAGTCGACGTTTGCCAGTGTGAGGCTCTAAGGGTCCGGGGCGGCGTCTCAACCCACTCGCCGGCATGGCGCGGCCCCTGTAGGGGCCGGCTTGCCGACGATCACGCCTGCATCGCAGCGTTTGCTCAGGTGCGGTTATTGAATTGCGCCAAGGCTGGCAGCAGCTGTTTATCAATCGCCTGCCGCACGGCCGGTAACAAGGTGGCGCTGCCCGCGTACATCTGCTCGACCATCCCCTTGAGCGCCCGCGCGTTTGGTTCGGTGAGCCCGCGTACCACGGCCTCACATGCCTGCTCGGCACTGGCACCGGCCGGAATCTCGAACCCGCGTGCTCGCAGGTGGCCCGCCAGGTCGTCTTGATCAATCAAATCGGCATGCATCATGGCTGTTGTCCCTTTTATCGCATAGAGAGTGCTGCAGTGATCACGACCGATTCTGTGACGCCGCCGTCATGCTCGCAACCTCGAAAGGGCGGGGTGGCTGCTTTGGCTATGAACAGGTCGTTTCCGGCTAAATCCGCTGCCCAGGAACTGCGCACACTCTAGTCATCTACCGAAGCGGAGGGTTTGGTCACCCTCACTCGTGCACAGTGGATGTTGCTCGCTCTTGGCCCCGGACGCTCACGGCTTTCCGGGGTTTTTTTGTTTCTTGCCTCGCACAGCGCAGGCGTGCTGATACAAAACTAACCGCACCCTAGGCCTAGACGTTCGTTCAGGCGTATCTTCAGGCCTGATAAATTTGCCAGTTTACCGAGACTAGAAACCAGGCAGTAATTAGGCTTCAAGTGCCTTTGGAGCGTGAGCGATGAAATGCAGAGCCTGGTTTATTTCGATGGTGTTGTTTTTAACGGCGTGTTCAGGGCTGCCTGCACCAGATCGACAGGTGGACGCCTCTTCCGCTCAGCCGCTTTTTGACATGGCTAAGTCAAAAAACATGCAGGCCCTCAAACAGAGCAAGCGGACGTATCGCTTATTGAATGACGTGCTGAAAGATCCCGCCACAGAGGAGGTGCAGTGGGTGGATGTGGATGCTTCATTGATCAACGAAGCCACCAAAACGTTAAGTGTGCGGTTGGCGCAAGGGAAGGCCATTACATTTCGGTTGCGGCGCAGCGATCCGCCCGCCCCGGGCATGGTGGGTTGGGTGGGGGACTCAGTGGCTGAGTTAGAGAAGAACGCGGACACGGACATTGATTTCAACCCATTGACCTGGATCTCGATAGTGCGAGACGGCGAGCAGCTGGCGGGCGCTATTCACATTGAGGGCGTGTCTTATGATTTGCACTATGTTGGGGCCGGGCAGCATGTAGTGGTCAAAGTCGACGAAGCCAAGCGGCCTTTTGAACAGGCAACTGATCTGGAGCACCTCCAGCAATATGCTGTTGCTGGCAAGGCCCCGCGCGCTGCCTCCAGCACGATCCGCGTGCTGTTTTTCGCAACCAATGAACAACGTGCCAAGAATCCGAGTTATCGCGCGACCATAGCCAGGGTAGTCCAGGATGCCAACCAGGTGATGATTAACTCACAGGTCCCGGTCACCGTCAGCATCGCGGGGTTCATAGAGCTAGACTACGCAGAGGGCGACAAGACCGGGGTTGAGCAATTCAAAGATTTCAGAACACCGGGGCGTGACCTGAATAATCAGGTGAGCCGCTGGCGCGACTATTTCTCTGCCGATGTGGTCACCCTTTACACCTCCTATCCGGGTACAGGTGGTGAAGCCGCTACCGGCGGGTATCTCATCGTCGGTGCAGTTGACGCCTTCGCTCACGAGATGGGGCACGTGCTGGGAGCTGGCCATGGGTGGAACGGGTCATCGGGGGGTTACCATCACGGTTATAAACGTGACAATCCGACATTCCACACACGTATGGTAACCACATGGGGGTCCATACCTTATTTTTCTAACCCTAGGCTTTCTTATCAGGGCGTGCCTATAGGAACGATGGCACACCACGATGTGGCACGCACAATTAATGAAAACCGAGAGCGTGTTGAGAATACCTATGATCCCTTCCGGGGTGTCGAGCTCACCCTCTACAGTGGAACCAATCTCCAGGGCAGTTCGTGCCCAGTGAGTATTCGACTCACCAGCCCAGTCAACGTTGCGAGCCAATGTTCAGGCCAGGCGGTACGCTCTTTCAAGGTACGGGGGTATGAGGGGGGAGAGAAATTATGTTTCTACAATGGACCCGGTGATCGGCATGTCTGTTATCGCGGAGGGGCGTCATCTCCCCGAGAGTTCGTTGTGGTCGATATAGATAGTACCAATGTGCCTCAAGGATTTGTCCGTACATTCAAGGGGGGAGCGCTGGCAGGCCAAGTTGTTGATGCGCTGTACGGGAGTCACGGGGTGCTCCTGTTCGCAGCAGCTGACTTCAAAAAACCGATTTGTGGGTTCAGCACGTATTTGGCCAATCATCTCATTGCTGATCTGCCAGGTTGTGTAAAGGGCGGAGGCTTGGCGCGATCTGCACGGGTCTTTAGTCAAGACGTGATCACCACCAATTATAAATGGTGTTTTTTTAACCAAGACCGCACCCGTACGTTGTGCTTCGAAGGAGAGGTAAGAGGAAGATTTGATATCGCCAATTTCGACTCTACGCGGGGTATTCCACCCACTCTTAAAAGAACTCAATCTGGTAGTTATATGAATGGAAATGTCCACCGGTTTCAGAAGAGCATCGTACCCAAATGACCATTCAATGGCACCCTGCGTAACGCTGCATTAATGCCCAACCGTTAGGGTTGTGTGCGTTTAGCAGGCAAAGGCTTGATGGATACTCAGGTTTACGCGCTGTAGCAGGAAAAGCCCGTTTCTGGCACGGCCTGCCGCCTCGCCGCGGCATGGCCTATGCCAGCCCTTCATGCGTCATTGGGCATTGTTGCCATTTGGTAACTGGATGGTTTTGCCCACGTGCTCAGGCTTGTGTACGTCTCGTTGCTGTGCGGTCACCCGCTCCAGGCCTTGCAGTGTTCGTGAACTAAAAGGTGTCGACCTCGGACCTGCTATGTCCACGTGCAGTAACAGTTGTTCGCTCGCAGCCAAGATTTCTTCAAGACCGTGCCGATGCAGACTGTGATAAACATGCAGACGTTTTTGATCAAAGCCGATGATTTGGGTCTGCACCCATACCTCAGTATCGAGTTTTACCTCCTGCAGGTAGTTAATGTGCGCCTCCAGGGTAAACAGCGAATGACCGTTCCGTCCACGGCTGTCGGCATCCAGCCCGATCTGCTCCATCAGCGCATCGGTGGCATAGCTGAAGATCAACAGATAGAAGGCATCGCGCAGATGCCCGTTGTAGTCGACCCAGTCTGCTTTGACTGGGGTGCGATAGGTGATCAGTGCAGGCATCGTGCTCTCCTCATTCGCTGAACGGCATGCCGTGTCTGGCTTTGCTGATCTTTACCGCTTCCAGCACCGCCAGCAGTGAGTCATCCCGGTAGCGTTCCAGCGCGGCGATGCTGCGATCACCCAATTGCTGCGACGTACCTTCCACCACATCGTCGATCAGCTTGTCGGTCAGCTCAGGCGCCGGAAGGTAGGTCCACGGCAGCTTCAATGCCGGCCCGAATTGCGACATGAAGTGGCGCATGCCGGCATCGCCCCCCGCCAGGGTATAGGTCAGGAAGGTGCCCATGAACGACCAGCGCAGGCCCGCGCCAAAGCGGATGGCGTCGTCGATTTCACCGGTGGTGGCGACTCCGTCGTTGACCAGGTGCAGCGCCTCGCGCCACAGCGCTTCGAGCAAACGGTCGGCGATGAAACCGGGGACTTCCTTGCGCACGTGCAGCGGGCGCATGCCAAGGGCGGTATAGACGGTGCTGGCCGCCTCGACGGCCTGCGGCGCGGTCCGCATGCCGCCGACGATCTCGACCAACGGCAGCAGGTACACCGGGTTGAAAGGATGCCCCACCACACAGCGCTCAGGGTGGAAGGCCGAGGCGTAGAACTCGCTGGGCAACAAGCCCGACGTGCTGCTGGCAATGATCGCATCGGGTTTGGCTGCGGCGCTGATCCGTGCATGCAGGTCGAGTTTCAGGTCCAACCGCTCAGGCGCGCTTTCCTGGATGAAATCGGCGTCGCGCACGCACGCTTCAACGGTGTCGACAAAGGCCAGTCGGGCTTGTGACGCGCCCGGCGCAAGGCCCTGTTTCTCCAAGGCAGGCCAAGCGTTGGCGATACGTTTGCGCAGGGCCTGTTCGGCGCCTGGCGCCGGGTCCCAGGCGATCACGTCCAGCCCGTGGGCAAGGGCGCGTGCAACCCAGCCGCTGCCGATCACGCCGCTGCCTAATGCCGCGAATGTCTTGATGTCAGTGATGAAGTTCATGCGGGTCTCCAGAAGCGATCAGCGACGGTTCAGGTTCATCTTTGCCCGGCCTTCGGCGGGGCTCAGCACACGGGCGCCCAGGCGTGAAATGATCTCTACCGCGCGCTCGACCAACTGGCCGTTGCTGGCCAGTACGCCACGGTCCAGGTACAGGTTGTCTTCCAGGCCGACCCGCACGTTGCCGCCGAGCAACACGGCCTGTGCGGCCATGGGCATCTGCATGCGGCCGATGCCAAACCCGGCCCAGGTCGCATTGGCGGGCAGGTTGTCGACCATGGCTTTCATGGTGGTGGTATCAGCGGGTGCGCCCCACGGGATTCCCAGGCACAGCTGGAACAAGGGGTTGTCGAGCAGGCCCTCTTTGATCATTTGCTTGGCGAACCACAGGTGGCCGGTATCGAAGATTTCCAGCTCTGCCTTGACCCCCAGTTCCGTGATGCGCCGGGCACCGGCGCGTAGTTGCGCGGGCGTGGAAACGTAGATGGAATTGCCGTCACCGAAGTTGAGAGTGCCGCAGTCCAGGGTGCAGATTTCCGGTAACAACGCCTCGACGTGGGCCAGGCGTTCGAGCGGGCCGATCAGGTCAGTGCCCTGCCCGAATGCCATGGGGTTTTCATCGGGCCCGATTTCCAGGTCGCCGCCCATGCCGGCGGTGAGGTTTACGATGATGTCCACGTCGGCTTCGCGAATACGCTCCATGACTTCGCGGTACAGGGCCACATCACGGCTGAAGCGCCCTGTCTGCGGGTCGCGTACATGGCAGTGCACCACGGTGGCGCCGGCCTTGGCGGCTTCCACGGCCGCTGCGGCGATCTGCTTGGGTGTGACTGGGACCAGATGGCTTTTCGAGGCGGTGTCGCCGGCGCCGGTCAGGGCGCACGTGATGATGACGTCGTGGTTCATAAGGGATCCTGTGCGATCTGTTGTGGGCTTTTCGCCGGCAAGCCGGCCCCTGCAAGGTCCTGGACGAACCTCGGTGTGCAGGGAGCTGTAGGGGCCGGCTTGTTGGTGATGGGGCGGTATCAGTTGGCGGTAAGCTTGAGGTTGTCGGCGGCCGGCTTGCCATCGAAGGTGATCACCCCCTCAAGCCAGCGGGCCTTGTCCTCGGGGTGATCCTTGAGCCATTGGCGCGCCGATTCCAGCGCGTCCTTGTGGTCGAGCAGTGGCTGCATCATGCGGCTCTCGTCTTCGGCACTGAAGCTCAGATTGGCCAGCAGGCGGTTGGCATTGGGGCAGCGCGCTGCGTAATCGGGCGCGGTTACGGTCCACACCGTCGCGCGACCTTCGTCAGGGCCGAGCGCATCCTGGCTATCGCCGAGGTAAACCATGTCGATGTTCACGTTCATGGGGTGTGGGGTCCAGCCGAAGAACACCACGGCTTCCTTGCGCCGTACTGCGCGGTCCACGGCGGCCAGCATGCCCGCTTCGCTGGACTCGACCAGCTGGAACTTGCCCAGGCCGAACTGGTTCTTGGCGATCATGGCCTTTATCTGGGTGTTGGCACCGGAACCCGGCTCGATGCCATAGAGCTTGCCGCCCAGTTCCTTCTCGAATTTGTGTATGTCGGCGAAGGTGCGCAGCCCCTTGTCCGCCAGGTACCTGGGCACTGCCAACGTGGCCCGGGCGTCTTCGAGGCTGGCTTTGTCCATGACTTTGACCTGCCCGGCCTCGATGAAGGGAGTGATGGTCTGGGTCATAATCGGGTTCCAGTACCCCAGGAACATGTCCAGGCGTTTGTCGCGAATGCCAGCGAAGATGATCTGCTGCGACGCGCTGGTTTGCTTGGTGGTGTAACCCAGGCCATCGAACAATGCCTGAGCGATGGCGCTTGTCGCGATCACATCGGTCCAGTTGACCACGCCCAGACGGACATTCTTGCAGGCAGCGGCATCGGCTGCGTAAAGCGAGGGGGTAACAAGGCTGGTCAGGGCCAAGGTCAACAGGCTGCGGCGGATCAAGCTGTGCATGGTGGCTCTCCATCGGCAGTACAGATTGTTATGGTGGCGGTCTCTGCGGACCGTGTGAACACGCTACGCTGGTGGCACTATTGAAAATCGCACGCCGGCGACCAACATTTGCACGCAGGCGACCTGTTCTCTGGAGCACGCCATGGCGCAGATCATCCACTTCCTGTTATTGCCCGGTTTCTCGGCCATGGGGTTCATCAGTGCCCTGGAGCCCCTGCGCGTGGCCAATAGGTTCAAAGCCCAGGCGTACCACTGGCAGGTGTTGAGCCTGGATGGGAGCGCCGTGAACGCCAGCAATGGCATGTCGGTCAATGCCGACGCAGCGCTGGGTGCGCAAACGCCCTGCGGTACGTTGCTGATCGTGGCAGGCTTCGAACCCCTGCGCTGCTACGCCCCCAAGCTCCAGCAAAGCCTGCGACGCCTGGCTCACGAGGGTGGCATGCTAGGCGGGATCGATACGGGTGCTGTGGTGCTGGCCGAGGCAGGCTTGCTCGATGGCCATCGTGCGACCGTACACTGGGAGGCGCTGGATGCGTTCAGGGAAAACTACCCCAGCCTGCAGGCCACCCAGGAGCTGTTCGAAATTGACCGGCAACGCATTACCTGTGCGGGCGGCACCGCTTCAATCGACTTGATGCTCGATCTGATTGCCCAGGCCCATGGCGCCGAGCTCGCCGTGCAGGTTTCCGAGCAGTTCGTGTTGAGCCGTATTCGACCGCGCCAAGATCATCAACGCATGCAGATCGCTGCACGCTATGGCATCAGCAACCGCAAGCTGGTGCAGGTGATCGGTGAGATGGAAAAGCACACCGAACACCCCCTTGGCACAACGGAACTGGCCGCGCGCGCGATGATCACCCGTCGCCAGATGGAGCGCCTGTTCAGGTTGCACCTCAACGACACCCCCAGCGGCTTTTACCTCGGCCTGCGCCTGGACAAGGCTTGCCAGTTGTTGCGCCAAACCCAGATGACGATCACCCAGGTCAGCGTGGCATGCGGTTTTGAACTGCCGTCGTACTTCACCCGACGTTACAAGCGCCGTTTCGGGCGCTGCCCGCGCGAGGAGCGAAGGGTCGTGAAGCCGTCACCGCCGAATTAGCCCTGCAAAATGTCGTTGCCCACACGTTGGAGCTTGAGGTTGGTGCGATGAATAAGCCGCAAACTTTTCCTGACCAGGCAGTCTCGCGCTACTGTTGCAGAATCGATTGCAGGTACTCGGACCGGTCATCGGTGCGTTGCGCCACGCAGGTGTCCCAGGCGGCCTGGTAAGCTTTGCCGTTGGTTGGCAGGGTGAGGGTTTCCACCTTGCAATCGGCATCGCGAAGCTGCGTCCACAGCCCCTGAGCCTGCTTCAAGTGCTCGATCATTGTTGCTGCAACGCTGCCTTTGTCGTCGAACGCGTCATGAACGCGCTGGAGAAGTTCGTCATAGGCCGATTTCAGCTCCCGTTCGGAGGCTTGCTTGTTAAACGCTGCGCAGGCGTGGGCTTGCGCCTCGGTCTCGACGTTGTCGCACGGGGTATTTTCTTCCTCACCGGCCTGGGCTGCGGCCACCACGGCCAGCAGTACCATCCCTGCCATCGCTTTCATTCGTTGTTTCCTCCACCGGCTGACGAATCCTGACGATTCTCGCGCACTCTCGGCGCGTACGGTATCACCTGGGCAGATTGTTCATCAAAGGGCCCTCGATGGTCGTTATCGAGACTGTGTCTCATCGCCGCAGGCCGCGCCAGAGGCCGGCTTGTCGCGCATTGACGCTTTCGGCAAACCCCCTGTCGTTTTTGCATCGGGGCGCCTCGGGGCACAGGCATATGCTGGCCCCAAAGCGCCGGCACAAGGTTTGGCGCCAGCCCATTCAATAAAAGGGGACGCCTGATGAGCCCAGCCGAATTACACGCCGACAGCATCGTCATCGATGGCCTGATCATCGCCAAGTGGAACCGCGAGCTGTTCGAAGATATGCGCAAAGGAGGCCTTACCGCCGCCAACTGCACCGTGTCGGTTTGGGAAGGTTTCAAGGCAACCGTCGACCAGATCGCTGCAAGCCAGAAACTGATCCGCGAGAACAGCGACCTGGTGATGCCCGTGCGCACCACGGCCGACATTCGCAAGGCCAAGGAACTGGGCAAGACCGGTATCCTCTTCGGCTTCCAGAACGCCCATGCCTTCGAAGACCAGATCGGTTATGTGGAGGTGTTCAAGCAGCTGGGCGTGGGCATCGTGCAGATGTGTTACAACACCCAGAACCTGGTAGGCACTGGCTGCTACGAGCGTGACGGCGGCCTGTCGGGCTTTGGTCGCGAAATCGTTGCCGAAATGAATCGCGTCGGCATCATGTGCGACTTGTCCCACGTCGGCTCCAAAACCTCCGAGGAAGTCATCCTCGAATCGAAAAAGCCGGTGTGCTACTCCCACTGCCTGCCATCGGGCCTTAAAGAGCACCCGCGCAACAAGTCCGATGAAGAACTGAAGTTCATCGCCGACCACGGTGGTTTCGTTGGCGTGACCATGTTTGCACCGTTCCTGGCCAAGGGTATCGACTCGACCATCGACGACTATGCCGAGGCCATCGAGTACACCATGAACATCGTAGGTGAAGATGCCATCGGCATCGGCACCGACTTCACCCAGGGTCACGGCAAGGAATTCTTCGAATACCTCACCCACGACAAGGGCTACGCCCGTCGCCTGACCAACTTCGGCAAGATCATCAACCCGCTGGGCATTCGCACCGTGGGCGAGTTCCCCAACCTCACCGAAACCTTGCTCAAGCGTGGCCACTCCGAGCGCGTGGTTCGCAAGATCATGGGCGAGAACTGGGTCAACGTATTGAAAGACGTCTGGGGCGAATAAGCCGCTCTCAAGCTTCGAGCCCCTGCCAGCAACGCCGGGGCTACCCAATAAAAATTTTTTCTGGAGTTGAGTTTCCATGGCCAAGATCGCCCCGCAATTGCCAATCGAAGTCGACAGCGAGACCGGTGTCTGGACCAGCGACGCCTTGCCGATGCTGTACGTGCCACGCCATTTCTTCGTCAACAACCACATGGGCATCGAAGAAGTCCTGGGCGCCGACAAGTACGCCGACATTCTCTACAAGGCGGGCTACAAGTCGGCGTGGCACTGGTGCGAGAAAGAAGCCGAGTGCCATGGCCTGGAAGGGGTCGCGGTCTTCGAGCACTACATGAAGCGCCTGAGCCAGCGTGGCTGGGGGCTGTTCGAGATCCAGGACATCGACCTGGACAAGGGCACGTGCAGCGTCAAGCTCAAGCACTCGGCCTTCGTCTACGTCTATGGCAAGTGCGGCCGCAAGGTCGACTACATGTTCACTGGCTGGTTCGCCGGTGCCATGGACCAGATTCTCGCTGCCCGCGGCAGCTCGATCCGCACCGTTGCCGAGCAGGTGTACGGTGGGTCGGAAGAAGGCCACGAAGATGGCCTGTTCGTAACGAAGCCGTTGTAAGCCGGAGATAGCGTCATGGCATTCGAAGCAATGTTCCAGCCGATCCAGATCGGCAAACTGACCGTCCGCAACCGCGTGCTCAGCACCGCGCACGCCGAGGTCTACGCCACTGACGGCGGCATGACGACCGACCGCTATGTGAAGTATTACGAAGAAAAGGCCAAGGGCGGCATCGGCCTGGCCATCTGCGGCGGCTCGTCCGTGGTGGCCATCGACAGCCCGCAGGAATGGTGGTCGTCGGTCAACCTGTCCACCGACCGTATCATTCCGCACTTCCAGAACCTGGCCGACGCCATGCACAAGCATGGCGCCAAGATCATGATTCAGATTACCCACATGGGGCGTCGCTCGCGCTGGGATGGTTTCAACTGGCCGACCCTGATGTCGCCCTCGGGCATCCGCGAACCGGTGCACCGTGCCACCTGCAAGACCATCGAGGTGGAAGAGATCTGGCGTGTGATCGGCAACTACGCGCAGGCAGCCCGCCGCGCCAAGGAAGGTGGCCTCGATGGCGTCGAGCTGTCGGCAGTGCACCAGCACATGATCGACCAGTTCTGGAGCCCGCGCGTCAACAAGCGTACCGACGAGTGGGGCGGCAGCTTCGAAGGCCGCATGAAGTTCGGCCTGGAAGTGCTCAAGGCCGTGCGTGCCGAAGTGGGCGACGACTTCTGCGTGGGCATGCGGATCTGCGGCGACGAGTTCCACCCCGATGGCCTCAGCCACGAAGACATGAAGCAGATCGCTGCCTATTACGATGGCACCGGCATGCTCGACTTCATCGGGGTAGTGGGCTCGGGTTGCGATACCCACAACACCCTGGCCAACGTCATCCCGAACATGAGCTACCCGCCAGAGCCGTTCCTGCACCTGGCAGCGGGCATCAAGGAAGTGGTCAAGGTCCCGGTCCTGCACGCGCAGAACATCAAGGACCCGAACCAGGCCACCCGGATTCTCGAAGGTGGTTATGTGGACATGGTCGGCATGACCCGTGCACACATGGCCGACCCCCACCTGATCGCCAAGATCAAGATGGGCCAGATCGACCAGATCAAGCAGTGCGTCGGCGCCAACTACTGCATCGACCGCCAGTACCAAGGCCTGGACGTGCTGTGCATCCAGAACGCCGCGACCTCGCGTGAGTACATGGGTGTGCCGCACATCATCGAGAAGACCACCGGCGCCAAGCGCAAGGTCGTCATCGTCGGTGCCGGCCCTGCAGGCATGGAGGCGGCGCGCGTGGCCGCCGAGCGTGGCCACGATGTGACCCTGTTCGAAAAACGCGACCAGATCGGCGGTCAGATCACCATCGCGGCCAAGGCGCCGCAACGTGACCAGATTGCTGGTATTACCCGCTGGTACCAATTGGAGTTGGCCCGCCTGAAGGTGGACCTGCGCCTGGGGACCGCGGCCGATGTAGACACCATTCAGGATCTGCGCCCGGACATCATCGTGCTGGCTGTGGGCGGGCATTCGTTCCTGGAGCAGAACGAACACTGGGGTGCGGCCGAAGGGCTGGTGGTCAGCAGCTGGGACGTGCTCGATGGCAAGGTCGCGCCGGGCAAGAACGTGCTGGTGTACGACACCATCTGCGAGTTCACCGGCATGTCGGTGGCCGACTTCATTGCCGACAAGGGTAGCCAGGTCGAGATCGTCACCGACGACATCAAGCCGGGTGTCGCCATGGGCGGCACTACGTTCCCGACCTACTACCGCAGCATGTACCCCAAGGAAGTGATCATGACCGGGGACATGATGCTGGAGAAAGTCTACCGCGAGGGCGACAAGCTGGTCGCTGTGTTGGAGAACGAGTACACCGGCGCCAAGGAAGAGCGGGTGGTCGATCAGGTGGTGGTGGAGAACGGTGTGCGTCCGGACGAGCAGCTGTACTACGCCCTCAAGGACGGTTCGCGCAACAAGGGCCAGATCGACGTGGAGGCGCTGTTCGCCATCAAGCCACAGCCGATCTTGAGCCAGCCAGGCGAAGGCTACCTGCTGTACCGCATCGGCGACTGTGTGGCCCAGCGTAACGTGCATGCGGCGATCTACGATGCCTTGCGTCTGTGCAAGGACTTCTGATCGCACCGCCTTTCTGAAAGCGGGACTGGCCCCCCTGTAGGAGCGGCCTTGTGCCACGAAAGGGTCGCGAAGCGGCCCCAGCATTTGATCAGTACCACGGATGCTGGGGCCGCTTCATAGCCCTTTCGCAGCACCAGGCCGCTCCCGCAGGGGCCCGCGCTGGCCTTCGGGGTGGCGCAAGAATCTAGCTGTTGTGGGAGCTTCCCATGTTGAACACCCTTCTACCCATCCTGCTGTTCGCCGCGCTCGGGCTTGCCGTGCTCGGTGCGCTGCGCCGTGTGAACATGTGGCGCCGAGGCCGACCCTCCAAGGTGGACCTGATCGGCGGTCTGCTGGCCATGCCGCGCCGCTACCTGGTGGACCTGCACCACGTGGTCGAGCGCGACAAGTACATGTCCAATACCCACGTGGCCACCGCTGGCGGCTTCGTGCTGTCGGCGCTGCTGGCGATCCTGGTGCATGGTTTCGGCCTGCAGAGCAAGATCCTGGGCTACGCCTTGCTGCTGGCCACGGTGATCATGTTCACCGGCGCCATCTTCGTCTTCAAGCGCCGCCTGAACCCGCCTTCGCGCCTGTCCAAGGGCCCTTGGATGCGCCTGCCCAAGAGCCTGCTGGTATTTGCTGCCAGCTTCTTCATCGCCACCTTGCCCGTGGCCGGTATTCTGCCGGCCAACACGGGCGGCTGGGTGATGGTCGGGATTCTGGGCCTGGGCGTGCTGTGGGGCGTGTCGGAGCTTTTCTTCGGCATGACCTGGGGCGGGCCCATGAAGCACGCCTTCGCCGGTGCCCTGCACCTGGCCTGGCACCGGCGCGCCGAGCGTTTCGGTGGCGGGCGCTCCACTGGCCTCAAGCCGCTGGACCTGGAAGACCCCCGTGCGCCGCTTGGCGTTGAAAAGCCAGTGGACTTCACCTGGAACCAACTGCTGGGCTTTGACGCCTGCGTGCAGTGCGGCAAGTGCGAGGCCATGTGCCCGGCCTTTGCCGCCGGGCAGCCGTTGAACCCGAAAAAACTCATTCAGGACATGGTCATCGGCCTGGCGGGCGGCACCGATGCCAAGTTCGCTGGCAGCCCCTATCCTGGCAAGCCGTTGGGTGAGCACGGCGGCCACCCCCACCAGCCTATCGTCAATGGGCTGGTCGATGCCGAGACACTGTGGTCCTGCACCACCTGCCGCGCGTGTGTAGAAGAGTGCCCGATGATGATCGAGCATGTCGATGCCATCGTCGACATGCGCCGTCACCTGACGCTTGAAAAAGGCGCCACCCCGAACAAGGGCGCCGAGGTGCTGGACAACCTGATCGCCACCGACAACCCGGGCGGTTTCGCCCCGGGCGGGCGCATGAACTGGGCGGCTGACCTCAACCTCAAACTGCTGGCGGACGTCAAACGTACCGACGTGCTGTTCTGGGTGGGTGATGGCGCCTTCGACATGCGCAACCAGCGCACCCTGCGCGCGTTCGTCAAGGTGCTCAAGGCCTCTGGCGTCGATTTCGCCGTGCTTGGCCTGGAGGAGCGCGACAGTGGTGACGTGGCGCGTCGTCTGGGTGATGAAGCCACGTTCCAGCAATTGGCCAAGCGCAACATTCAGACCCTGGCCAAATACACGTTCCAACGCATCGTTACCTGCGACCCGCACAGCTTCCATGTGCTCAAGAATGAATACGGTGCGCTGGGTGGCAACTACCAGGTGCAGCACCACAGCACCTACATTGCCGAGCTGATCGGTGCCAACAAGCTCAACCTGGGGCAGCACAAGGGCGGCAGCGTGACCTACCACGACCCGTGCTACCTGGGCCGCTACAACGGCGAGTACGAGGCGCCTCGCGAGGTGCTTCGCGCACTGGGCATCGAAGTTCGCGAAATGGAGCGCTCGGGCTTTCGCTCACGCTGCTGTGGCGGTGGCGGCGGTGCGCCGATCACCGACATCCCGGGCAAACAGCGTATTCCCGACATGCGCATGGACGACATCCGCACCACCGAAGCCGAAGTGGTCGCCGTGGGCTGCCCGCAGTGCACGGCCATGCTCGAAGGGGTGGTAGAGCCACGGCCGCTGATCAAGGATTTGGCCGAACTGGTGGCCGATGTGCTGATCGAGGAAGAGGCCCAGCCAGCGGCTGCCAAACCTGCGAAATCCAAACGTGAACCTGCGGAGGTGCATTGATGAGCGACATCATCCGCCGCGACCCTCGCGCCGAGTGGATCGCCCGTAACCGTCTGCATCCGCTGCATGCGGCCATGCAGACGCAACAAACCAGCTGGATGGGGCCCAACGGCCTCATGCGCAAGAACCCCCACGCCAGTGCGGCTGGCTTCATCGGCCCCAACGGCCTCAAGCGTATCGATCGCTCGGGGGCCCAGCAGGGCACCAGCGGTGGCGCACGGCGTAGCGCTGCGGCCGAAGTGCAGTTGCCGCTGCACCAGGTGGCAGAGCCTGCGTTCTACATTGCCGTGGTACCGGACATGATAGGCGGGCGCCTGGGTAGCCACGACCGCGACCTGCTGGGCCTGGCCCATGGGTTGGCGGGCAGCGACGGCGCGGTACTGGCCATCGTGTTCGGCGAGCACAAGGAAACCAACTTTGCCGCCGCAGGCGTGGACCGCTTGCTGGTCATCGAAGGCGAGGCGTACCAAGGGTATGCACCGGAGCAGTTGGTGCAGGGCCTGCGCGCTGTCGATAACCAGTTCGCCCCGCGTCACTGGCTGCTGCCAGACAGCCGTTCCGGCGGTGGCGAGCTCGGCCGACGCCTCGGTGCTGCGCTGGGCGAGCGCCCGGCAACGCGTGTCTGGCAGGTCAAGGACGGCCAGTGCATCGGCCGCGCCGGTGCGGGGCAGCAAGACATGCAACGCGTGCTGCCACGCCTGATCCTGGCTGCGGCCGAATGTGCAGAGCCTGTGAGCGAAACCCGTCACGAGGCCTTGCCGGTCGAGCTGTCCGGCAGTGTGGCGCGCAGTATCTCGCGCATCGAGGACCTGGGCTCGGTGGCCGTCGACCCGGCCAAGATCGCCATGGCCGAAGCCGAGTTCATTGTATCCGGTGGCAACGGTGTCAAGGACTGGGCCCTGTTTCACAAGGCGACCACCGCATTGGGCGCGACCCAAGGTGCATCGCGGGTGGCGGTGGACGATGGCCACATGCCGCGTGATCGCCAAGTCGGCGCTACGGGGACGTGGGTAACGGCTCGTGTGTACATGGCGGTAGGTATCTCTGGCGCTATCCAGCACCTGCAGGGCATCGGTGCCTGCGACAAGGTGGTGGCGATCAACATGGACCCCGGTTGCGACATGATCAAACGCGCCGACCTGTCGGTGATTGGCGACAGCGCGGCGATTCTTCAGGCACTGATCGACGCTGTGGAGCAGTTCCGCAACGGCGCCCAGCGTGACGCGGCATAAGGGCACGAGCATGAGTACGAAAGTCATCAGCCTGGTTTCGATCGGTGCGCACCCAAGCTCCGGTCGCGCGCGGCGCGCCGAGCAGGACTCACGGGCGGTCGAGTTGGGTCTGCAACTGGCCGGCGAGGACCTGCAAGTCGTGCATGCAGGGGATCCCCGTGAGGAGGCTTTGCGCGGTTACCTGGGCATGGGCCTGGAACACCTTGATGTGCTCGAGCAACCCGCCGGCGCCGATGTGCTGGGGGTGCTGGGCGATTACCTGCGCGGTGCCGGTGCGCAACTGGTGCTTACCGGCAGCCAGGCCGAGACGGGGGAGGGGTCGGGCATGCTGCCGTTCCTGCTCGCTGAAAAACTGGGCTGGCCGCTGGTGGTGGGGCTGGCCGAGGTGGAATCCATCGAGAACGGTACTGCCCAAGTGTTGCAGGCGTTACCGCGCGGTCAGCGCCGGCGTTTGAAGGTACGCCTGCCCATGGTGGCGACGGTGGATAACGCCGCGCCCAAGCCGCGTCAAAGTGCCTTCGGACCAGCGCGCCGTGGTGTGCTGGCGGCGCAGGACGTACAGGTGGTGGACGATGAACTGCTGGGCGAAGAGGCCCTGCAACCGGCCCGCCCACGGCCCAAACGGCTGAAGGTTATCAAGGCCAAAAGCGGCGCCGACCGCATGAAGGCCGCCACGGCCAAGGCCAGCGGGGGCGGGGGCAAAGTGTTGAAGGACGTCACGCCGCAGGAAGGTGCCGAGGCCATTGTGAAACTATTGGTGGAGGAAGGCGTACTGCGCTGATGGGCATGCCTGGCGACTGAACCCGCCAGGCATCCCGCGCAGCGGCTGGCATCGGCTGTGCCGGTGATCGCGGGCAAGCCCGCTTCCACCGGGGAGCACAGCGGGTGACGCGCGCCGTGCAAGACCTGTCATTTTTGCCAGTACCCCAGCGCTGCATGCCCGTCTATCCTGCACGCATGCCACGCGAGTTCGGGGAATCATGCCGACCTTTCTCTACAGCGCCAACCGACGACATCCCGTATCAGACACCGGGCGCCAAGGTCATCGGGCTTATTCGCCCTATGGCACTGGGAACGAACTCTCGGAGCCAAGCCTTGCCTTTTGTGGAGAGTTGCGCGATCCGCTGACGTTCAGCTACCCGCTGGGGAATGGACACCGGCACTACAAGCCATCGCTCATGCGCTTCCATTCACCCGACATATTGAGCCCATTCGGTAACGGCGGCTTGAATGCCTATGCCTACTGCGTGGGTGATCCAGTCAACCACAGCGACCCTACTGGGCAAAAGCCAGAGGAATATGTGCTGCCAGTCCTGAGCATCTTCACCAACCTCATGGGCGTCTTTATCAGCGGCCTACGTTTCAGGTCTTTCCATAAACGGATCAATTCGGCTTCCCAAACTGCCGTGGAAGCTCTTCAACCGCTGATACCCAAGCCAAAGCGGGCTGAGTGGGTGTTATCGAGTATCAGTGCCCTATCGGGTACGGCGGGGTTGACCATTGGGGTGACCAGAGCGGTCGACCCGGACAGCAAATGGCAAACCTGGGCGCTTGCAGCGCTGACGATAGTGTCGCTGGGCACCTCTACCTATGAAGCATGGAAGCTGGCTCAAGCGAAACCGTGGCGACTAAACGTGCCCGAACTCGTTAACCTGCCGTTGGCCGAGCGATCGGTGAGTGCCCCTGACAGGGCTTCAGGGAGACGCAGGCACTCTGCAGACCCTGGCTCCTCGGAAAGGATGCGGACTCAGGCTGCAACTATAAGATCTACTTAATGCCGGCTTGAAGAAAGGATAGCGACAGTTGCCGCTATCCCGGCTTCTAGCCAGTTACTGCGCCTGCACTTCCTTCAGATACGGCGCAGGCTCCGCCCCCAGGTTGTTCAGCAAGCGCCCGCTGTACCAGTCGATGAAGTTCACCACCCCAAACTCATACGTCTTGGAGTAAGGACCAGGCTGGTACGCCGTGGAGTTGATGCCACGTTGGTTCTCTTCGGCCAGGCGGCGGTCCTGGTCGTTGGTGGCGTCCCATACCTTGCGCATGTTTTCTGGGTTGTAGTCCACGCCTTCGACGGCATCCTTGTGCACCAGCCACTTGGTGGTGACCATGGTTTCCTGGGCACTGATCGGCCACACGGTGAACACGATCATGTGATCGCCCATGCAGTGGTTCCAGGAGTGCGGCAGGTGCAGGATGCGCATCGAGCCCAGGTCCGGGTTCTTGATGCGGCCCATCAACTTCTTGCAGGCCTGCTTGCCATCCATGGTCATCGAAACCGTGCCCTTGAGCAGCGGCATGCGTACGATACGGTTACGCAGGCCATGGCTCTTGTGCAGGTACGGGATCTTCTCGGCCTCCCAGGCGGCAGCAGAGGCGGCCACGTGGTCCTTGAATTCCTGGCTGGCGCGCGGGTCGTTGGTGTCGTCCCACTCCAGCAGGGTCTGCAACAGTTCCGGGTGCGAGCCATTGCAGTGGTAGCACTCGCGGTTGTTCTCCAGCACCAGCTTCCAGTTGGCCTTTTCCATCAAGGTGGTCTGCACCGCCACCTTGGCGTTTTCCATGTCGTACGGTTCCATGTAGTGGTCCAGGGTGGCCAGGAACTCGTCGATGGCTGGCGGGTTTTCCGCCAGGCTGATGAAGATGTAACCGCCAGCGACCTTCACGTTCACAGGCTTCAGGCCGTACTGGTTCATGTCGAAGTCAGCGCCCATCTCGGTGCCGGCGAACAGCAGGCGGCCGTCCAGCTCGTAGGTCCACTGGTGGTAAGGGCACACCAGCTTGGCCACCTTGCCTTTTTCGCTGACGCACAGGCGCGAGCCGCGGTGACGGCAGACGTTGTGAAACGCATGCACCTTGCCCTCGGTGCCGCGCACGACAATGATCGGGTTCTTGCCGATCTGCAGCGTGAGGTAATTGCCTTTCGCCGGGATCTCGCAGGTCATGCCAGCGATCAGCCACTCCTTGTGGAAAATCTCCTGCATGTCGATCTGGAACAGACGCTCGTCGGTGTAGAAAGGCTGGGGCAGCGAGTAGGTGCGCTCGCGGTTTTGCAGCATCTCGGCGGTCGCCTTGCGTGCAGGTTCAAGTGGATCGCCCAGGCTCAGGGTTGCGGTGACGTCCATCGTGTATTCCTCGGGGCCGTGCGCGGCCGGCAAAAGGTGGCTAATCGTTGTTGTGGTGCCGCAAGGCTGTTAACCATGAACAGCGTGTTGTTTTGCGGTGGAGTGTGCGTGCGAAGGCGGCGTGAACCGTATCCATGGGCGACATGGCCGATTTGAATTACGACGCCGCAACCCTTGTCGTGCGGGGCTGGTCGCGATAAGTACGCCGATGTCGCTGGCAGGAATGTTCAAGGTCGCAAGCTTGAGCATCATCCGAGCCATAAAAAGGCCAACTGTCGGCTGCTGGAGATGAACATGTCCGAAACCTACCTCAATCCGGTCACTACCCAGACCTGGGCCAACGGCCGCCACATCGTGCGCTGCGTCAAGGTCATCCAGGAGACCTGGGACGTGCGCACCTTCTGCTTCATGGCAGACCAGCCGATCATGTTCTTCTTCAAGCCTGGGCAATTCGTGACCCTGGAGCTGGAAATCGAAGGCAAGCCGGTCATGCGTTCCTACACCATATCCAGCTCGCCTTCGGTGCCCTACAGCTTCTCCATCACAGTCAAGCGCGTACCCGGCGGGCTGGTGTCCAACTTCCTGCATGACACCATGCACGAAGGTGCCGAGCTGCCGGTGCACGGACCTGTGGGGCTGTTCAACGCCATCGACTTCCCCGGCGCCAAGGTGCTGTACCTGTCTGGCGGCGTGGGCATCACACCGGTCATGTCGATGGCCCGCTGGTTCTATGACACCAACGCCAATGTCGACATGGTGTTCGTACACAGCGCCCGTTCACCCAAGGACATCATCTACCATCGCGAACTGGAGCAGATGGCGTCCCGCGTGCCCAATTTCGGCCTGCACATCATCTGCGAGAAGCATGGCCTGGGCGAACCCTGGGCGGGCTACCGTGGCTACCTGAACCAGCGGCTGATGGAGCTGATTGCGCCGGACTACATGGAACGCGTGGTGTTCTGCTGCGGCCCGACCCCCTATATGACGGCGGTCAAGCGCATGCTCGAAGCGGTCGGCTTCGACATGAACAATTACCACGAGGAGTCGTTCGGGGCGACGCCAGCCGAAGCCAAGGCCGATGCAGTGGAACATGCCGAAGCGGCCGCCGATGCGCCGGAAGTGGACGCAGCCGACCTCAACCTGGTCGAGTTCATCGGCAGCGACAAAAGCATTCGCATCGCGCCGGGCGAAACCGTGCACGCAGCGGCGGCGAAAGTCGGGCTGATGATCCCCAAAGCCTGCGGCATGGGGATCTGCGGTACCTGCAAGGTGTTGAAGCTGGGCGGCGAAGTGGAGATGGAACACAACGGCGGCATCACCGAGGAAGACGAGGCCGAAGGCTACATCCTGTCATGTTGCAGCGTACCGAAAGGGGATGTGCGCATCGATTATTGAGTCCAGGGCACAGCTTGGATCTGTCGGGGGCTGCGGTGCAGCCCCACGTCTTTGACTGACCGATGGTTGACTCAGGTCGGAACAAGAGGGGGGTTACCCTGTCAATGTGCGGGGCACAACCCTTGTGAATCCGATATTTAATGGCGATGGGCAACGGTTTTCTTTATCGTGTGCGCCCCTCGCAACAACCTGAGATAGACCCATGCTTGAAGCTTCCCTGAATCAACTCGAGCAACTGGTCAGCGACCTGATGCAAAAGAACGCTCAACTCACCGAGCAAAACAACGTCCTCGGCCAGCAACTGGCCCAGGCAAACGAAGAGAACGAAACCCTGCAGCTGTCGTTGATGGAGCAGGAAGAAAAGAACGGCGCCACCGCCGCCCGTATCCAGGCGTTGGTCGATCGTGCCAGCGCGGGTGTCGTCAACGCATGAGCCTGCAAGCGCAGCCGGTCAATGTCGTGTCGATCCTGGGCAACGACTATTCGATCAAGGCGCCCGAAGGCCAGGAAGAGACCTTGGCCCACGCGGTGCGTATGTTGAACACTGCCCTGGCCGAGACCAAGCGTTCGTATCCGACCCTGATCGGCGACAAGCTGCTGGTACTGGCAGCCTTGAACCTGTGCTCAAAGCAGGTCGAACTGCAGAAGGAACATCAGCGGACCCTTGCCCGGACCCAGGCACAGATCGACGCCACGGTGGATGCGATCGTTCGGACCATCGCCGAGCAGTGACAGGCCGTTGGCCAAGCTACGTGGGAGCGGCTAACCCCGCCCCCACGCTTCACGTTTTCTCCAGTCATTGAATGACTGAAGGTGTAGGTGGTCCTGCTTGCAAAGCAATGGCTTCACTGGCAACCACACCAAGCGCCCTGCTTTCGCTCAGTCCGGAGCAGGAGGCGGCATCTGGATTATCAAGTCTTAAGACTCAGCACGTCGAACAGGTCGTAATGAACTTCCTGGACAGTCCAACCCGAATCAGACTTGGTGTACTGTGTTTCCACACGTTTTTTTTCGTACACCTCGCCTGAACTCACCAGGCCTTCACGCACGGTGAAAAGTATATCGGGATCGAGTACTTCCACCCGCTCTGCGATGTCACTGTTATAGATGACGTGAACGGTAAGGTTCCCCGGGGTGTCGCGGGTCCACACCTTCTCCGTGACGACCTGGCCATTGATCCGGTCGCCAACCTTGATGCACTTGGCAACATCAGCTTCGCTGAGCACTGCCTGATTTTTTTCGTTCATCGCGTTTCTCCATGTCACAAGAGTGGTTACCCGGCCAGGTGTAAGCAGCCTATCGTCCTGTCCGGCAGAGAGAAACTGGCAGAAGTATCAGGTGCCAGCGATGGCCTGGATGTCTGCCGCCAGCTCACGCACACGTTCTTGCTCGGTGTCCCAGGAACACATGAGCCGCGCATCGCCGCTGCCGATGAAGGTGTAGAAGCGCCAGCCTTTGCCGGATGACGCGTTCACTTCACCAGCGGCCCACGGCCGCTGGTGCAGCAGTCACCTAGCGCCGCGTGCTCAATCGGGGTTTACAACGCCCTGCACTTTGCCCGGGCCCAGGAGCATCAACGGTTTCGAGTCGTCTCTAATGAGTTCCCCCTCCGATAAGCGACCAACGATCAGGCTCACGTAACCACTGCCCTTTGCCCAGGCCCAGGAGCATCAACGGTTTCGAGTCGTCTCTAATGAGTTCCCTCTCCGATAAGCGACCAACGATCAGGCTCACGTAACCACTGCCCTCAAACGCCATGAAATCGCCGGGTACACCGAGCGGGCCAGCACTGGTATCGACTGGGTATTCCAGGTGCCGGTCACCGCCAAGGTTCACGATGAACTTACGCGTGCCGTCTGCCAGGTGATACAGCGTCCTGTGATGAACCGTCTCCCACGTGCTTGGCAGCATGATCACCGTACCTTTGGGTGCGTACAGGGCCGCCTGGTGTTTCTCGCCGAGCACGAGAGCATCCGTGGGGCATGGCAACGTTTTAAGAGCAGTGGCTTTAGGGTTGTTGGTTACGAGCTTTTGCTCGATATGGTGGTAACTACCATCGACAATGACTATATCGAGTGGGCCGCTCCAGTCTATGGCTTGCTGGCGGGTAACTTGCGCGGTATAGAACTGGGTCGAGCCATCGTCGACGTTTTGCGCTTGCACACTAAGAACCGCAGTGTCCGATGCTTCATCCAACTCGATGTAGCGTACCCAGACGCGGTGATTCAAGGCAGGTTCCGGAAAAATGCTGCCGAAGCTAGCTTGCAACAGTTTTTCCGGATCCACTGGTACAGAGCTGTATGGGCGATCAGGTGCGTTCAGAGATTTCATGGCGGATACTCTTAGGACTAGAGGGCCCAAGGTACTCAGGCGGTGCACCACGCCCAACTGGCAAATCTGCTAGTCGCAGTCGATCTTAGGCTGCCACGATTCGGCGTATGGCCGATGCCAGGGCCTCGACCCGTGCCGTTTCGGTATCCCAGGAGCACATGAAGCGAGCGCCGCCATTGCCGATGAACGTGTAGAAGCGCCATCCTTCATCCCTCAACGCAGTCAGTGCAGGCTCGGGAAGTTGCAGAAACACGCCATTGGCCTCTACTGGGAACATCGCCTCGACGCCAGGCAGATCCTGCACCAGCGAGGCCAGCAGCTGCGCACAATGGTTGGCGTGCTGCGCATGCCGCAACCACGCGCCGTCTTCCAGCAAACCGACCCAAGGTGCCGACAGGAAGCGCATCTTCGAAGCCAATTGCCCAGCCTGCTTGCAGCGGTAATCGAAGTCTTCGGCCAGCTCGCGGTTGAAGAACAGAATCGCCTCGCCCACGGCCATGCCGTTCTTGGTGCCGCCAAAACACAGCACATCCACTCCCGCTTTCCAGGTCAGCTCGGCAGGCGAGCAGCCCAGGAAGGCACAGGCATTGGAAAAGCGTGCGCCATCCATGTGCAGGTGCAGGTTCAGCTCCCGGCAGGTCTCGCTGATCGCCTTGAGTTCGTCGGGACGGTAAACAGTGCCGACTTCAGTGGCCTGCGTGAGCGTGACCACCCGCGGTTTCGGGTAGTGGATGTCCAGCCGCTTGAGCGCCACTTCACGGATGCTGTCGGGCGTGAGCTTGCCGCCGACGCTGCGTGCCGTCAGCAGCTTGGACCCGTTGGAAAAGAACTCCGGCGCGCCGCACTCGTCGGTTTCGACATGCGCGGTCTCGGAGCAGATCACGCTGTGGTAACTCTGGCACAGCGAGGCCAGGGCCAGGGAGTTGGCGGCGGTGCCGTTAAAGGCGAAGAACACTTCGCAGTCGGTTTCGAACAAGGCCCGAAAGTATTCCGAGGCGCGCGAAGTCCATTGATCGTCGCCGTAGGCGCGGTCGTGGCCGTGGTTGGCTTTTTCCATCGCAGACCAGGCCTCCGGGCAGATGCCGGAATAGTTGTCGCTGGCGAATTGTTGGCTCTTATCTGTCATGACACTGTCCTGTGAACGACGCAGAACAGCACTCTAAACCATCGATTCAGCGGTTGACTATACAACCCGGATACCCGTGCGTTTTCAGGTCGTGTGTTCAAGGAATCCTCGACATTCGAATGTGGCCAACCTCGCCGAAGCGCCACACGGGTGAGCGTTGCCCTTTGAGCAGACGGGGGCTTGGCTCGGCTGGTTTTCAGGCCTGTGCCTCCCACCGGGCGCCGTACGTGTGGCCAGTGTGATCCGGACGCTGACCAATGTCGTAAACGCGCCATTGCAAGGCGTGCGCAGGCATCTGGCACACCCCGGCCAGCCCTACCATCGCCACAAAGGGTCAGAGTGAACCCTCCGAACAAAAAATGATCGCTGCCGGGAGATACAAGATGTTCAGCAAGCAAGACCAGATCCAGGGTTATGACGATGCACTGCTGGCGGCGATGAGTGCCGAAGAGCAGCGTCAGGAAGACCACATCGAGCTGATCGCCTCGGAGAACTATACGTCCAAGCGCGTGATGCAGGCCCAAGGCAGCGGCCTGACCAACAAATACGCCGAAGGCTACCCAGGCAAGCGCTACTACGGTGGCTGCGAGCACGTCGACAAGGTCGAAGCGCTGGCCATCGAGCGCGCCAAGCAGCTGTTCGGTGCCGACTATGCCAACGTTCAGCCGCACTCCGGCTCCTCGGCCAACAGCGCGGTGTACCTGGCGCTGCTGCAGCCTGGCGACACCATCCTGGGCATGAGCCTGGCCCATGGCGGCCACCTGACCCACGGCGCCAAGGTGTCGTCCTCGGGCAAGCTGTACAACGCCGTGCAGTACGGCATCGACACCGATACCGGCCTGATCGATTACGACGAAGTCGAGCGACTGGCGGTCGAGCACAAGCCTAGAATGATCGTCGCGGGCTTCTCGGCCTACTCCAAGACCCTGGACTTCCCGCGTTTCCGCGCCATCGCCGACAAGGTCGGGGCGCTGTTGTTCGTGGACATGGCCCACGTGGCCGGCTTGGTCGCTGCGGGCCTTTACCCGAACCCAATCCCGTTCGCGGATGTGGTGACCACCACCACCCACAAGACCCTGCGCGGCCCGCGTGGCGGCCTGATCCTGGCCAAGTCGAACGAAGAGATCGAGAAGAAACTCAACGCTGCCGTCTTCCCGGGCGCCCAAGGCGGCCCGCTGATGCACGTGATCGCCGGCAAGGCGGTGTGCTTCAAGGAAGCGCTTGAGCCTGAGTTCAAGAGCTACCAGAAGCAGGTCATCGAAAACGCCCAGGCCATGGCCCAGGTGTTCATCGATCGCGGTTATGACGTGGTCTCCGGTGGCACCGACAACCACTTGTTCCTGGTCAGCCTCATTCGCCAGGGCCTGACGGGCAAAGATGCCGACGCTGCCCTGGGCCGCGCGCACATCACCGTCAACAAGAACGCCGTCCCCAACGACCCGCAATCGCCCTTCGTGACCTCGGGCCTGCGCATCGGCACCCCGGCGGTGACCACCCGCGGCTTCAAGGTCGCCCAATGCGTGGCCCTGGCCGGCTGGATCTGTGACGTGCTCGACAACCTCGGTGACGCTGACGTCGAAGCCGATGTGGCCAGCAATGTCGCGGCGCTGTGCGCAGATTTCCCTGTTTACCGCTGAGTGGAGTCCCACACCATGCAACGTTACTCGGGCTTCGGCCTTCTCAAGCACTCCCTCAGCCACCACGAGAACTGGCAGCGCATGTGGCGTACGCCGACACCGAAGAAGGTGTACGACGTGGTCATCGTCGGCGGTGGTGGCCACGGCCTGGCCACGGCCTACTACCTGGCCAAGGAACACGGCATCACCAATGTCGCGGTGATCGAAAAAGGTTACCTGGGCGGCGGCAACACCGCCCGTAACACCACCATCGTGCGCTCCAACTACCTGTGGGACGAGTCGGCCCACCTGTATGAGCACGCCATGAAGCTGTGGGAGGGCCTGTCCCAGGACCTCAACTACAACGTCATGTTCTCCCAGCGCGGCGTGTACAACCTGTGCCACACCCTGCAGGACATGCGTGACTCCGAACGCCGGGTCAGCGCCAACCGCCTCAATGGGGTCGATGGCGAACTGCTCAATACCGCCCAGGTCGCGGCCGAGATTCCGTACCTGGACTGCTCCAAGAACACCCGTTACCCGATCCTGGGTGCCACCGTGCAGCGCCGTGGCGGCGTCGCCCGCCACGACGCCGTGGCCTGGGGCTACGCCCGTGCCGCCGACGCCCTGGGCGTGGACTTGATCCAGCAGACCGAAGTGACGGGTTTCCGCAAGGAAAACGGCGCGGTCATCGGCGTGGAAACCAACAAGGGCTTCATCGGCTCCAAGCGCGTGGGCGTGGTCACGGCAGGTAACTCCGGTCATATGGCCAAGCTGGCCGGCTTCCGCCTGCCGCTCGAATCGCACCCATTGCAGGCACTGGTTTCCGAACCGATCAAGCCCATCATCGACAGCGTCATCATGTCCAACGCCGTGCACGGCTACATCAGCCAGTCGGACAAGGGCGACCTGGTGATCGGTGCGGGTATCGACAGCTGGATCGGCTACGGCCAGCGTGGTTCGTACCCAGTGATCGAGCACACCTTGCAGGCCATCGTCGAGATGTTCCCCAACCTCTCGCGTGTGCGCATGAACCGCCAATGGGGCGGCATCGTCGACACCTCGCCGGACGCCTGCCCGATCATCACCAAGACCCCGGTCAAGAACATGTTCTTCAACTGCGGTTGGGGTACTGGCGGCTTCAAGGCGACCCCAGGTTCGGGCAACGTCTTCGCCGCGAGCCTGGCCAAGGGCGAGATGCACCCCCTGGCCGCGCCGTTCTCCATGGACCGCTTCTACAACGGCGCCCTGATCGACGAACACGGCGCTGCCGCCGTCGCCCACTAACCGGAGACACCGTCATGTTGCATATTTTCTGTCCCCACTGCGGCGAGCTGCGCTCCGAAGAAGAGTTCCACGCCTCTGGCCAGGCGCACATCGCCCGTCCGCTGGACCCCAACGCCTGCTCCGACCAGGAGTGGGGCACGTACATGTTCTACCGTGACAACCCGCGCGGTATTCACCACGAACTGTGGGACCACGTTGCCGGCTGCCGTCAGTATTTCAACGTCACCCGTAACACCGAAACCTACGAGATCCTGGAAACCTACAAGATTGGCGAGAAGCCGCAAGTCAGCGCCCGTGAACACACACCGGCGCGCTCGGCTGCTGTAAACGAACGGGGAGTCAACGTATGAGCCAGACCTATCGCCTCGCCAGCGGCGGCCGTATCGACCGCAGCAAGGTGTTGAACTTCACCTTCAACGGCAAGACTTACCAGGGCTATGCCGGCGACAGCCTGGCGGCGGCTTTGCTGGCCAACGGCGTCGACATCGTTGGCCGCAGCTTCAAGTACTCGCGTCCGCGCGGCATCATCGCCGCAGGCACCGAGGAGCCGAACGCCATCTTGCAGATCGGCTCCAGCGAAGCCACCCAGATCCCCAACGTGCGCGCTACCCAGCAAGCCCTGTATTCGGGCCTGGTCGCCACCAGCACCAATGGCTGGCCGAACGTCAACAATGACGTCATGGGTATCCTGGGCAAGGTAGGCGGCAGCATGATGCCGCCGGGCTTCTACTACAAAACCTTCATGTACCCCAAGTCGTTCTGGATGACGTACGAGAAGTACATCCGCAAGGCAGCCGGCCTTGGCCGCGCGCCGCTGCAAAATGATCCGGACAGCTACGACTACATGAACCAGCACTGCGACGTGCTGATCGTCGGTGCAGGGCCTGCTGGCCTGGCGGCGGCCCTCGCGGCTGCGCGCAGCGGTGCTCGCGTGATCCTGGCCGACGAGCAGGAAGAATTCGGTGGCAGCCTGCTGGACACCCGTGAAACCCTCGACGGCAAGCCGGCCGCTGAATGGGTCAGTGGCGTCATCAAGGAGCTCGAAGGCCTGCCGGAAGTGACCTTGCTGCCACGCGCCACGGTCAACGGCTACCACGACCATAACTTCCTGACCATCCATGAGCGCCTCACCGACCACCTGGGCGACCGTGCTCCGCTCGGCCAGGTTCGCCACCGCGTGCACCGTGTACGGGCCAAGCGTGTGGTGCTGGCCACCGGCGCCCACGAGCGCCCGCTGGTGTACGGCAACAACGACGTGCCAGGCAACATGCTGGCCGGCGCCGTTTCGACCTATGTTCGCCGCTACGGCGTAGCGCCTGGCCGCAAGCTGGTGCTGTCGACCAACAACGACCATGCCTACCGTACCGCGCTGGATTGGCACGATGCAGGTTTGCAGGTGGTGGCCATCGCCGATGCCCGCCACAACCCACGGGGCTCGCTGGTCGAAGAAGCGCGTGCCAAGGGTATTCGTATCCTCACCTCCAGTGCTGTCATCGAAGCCAAGGGCAGCAAGCACGTCACGGGTGCTCGGGTGGCCGCCATCGATGTGCAGGCCCACAAGGTCACCAGCCCTGGCGAAACCCTCGAGTGCGACCTGATCGCCACCTCCGGGGGCTATAGCCCTGTGGTTCACCTGGCTTCGCACCTGGGCGGCCGTCCGGTATGGCGTGAAGACATTCTGGGCTTCGTGCCGGGCAATGCCCCGCAAAAGCGTGAGTGCGTTGGCGGCATCAACGGTGTCTATCCGTTGGGCGATGCCATTGCCGACGGCTTCGAAGGCGGCGTGCGTGCAGCCACCGAAGCAGGCTTCAAGGCGACCGTAGGCACCTTGCCGAAAACCGTCTCGCGCAAGGAAGACGCCACCCTGGCGCTGTTCCAGGTGCCACACGACAAGGGCACCGCACGTGCGCCTAAACAGTTCGTCGATCAGCAGAACGACGTGACGGCCGCTGCCATCGAGCTGGCTACCCGTGAAGGCTTCGAGTCGGTCGAGCACGTCAAACGCTACACCGCGTTGGGCTTCGGTACCGACCAGGGCAAACTGGGCAACATCAACGGCCTGGCCATTGCGGCGCGTTCGATGGGCATCACCATTCCGGAAATGGGCACCACCATGTTCCGCCCCAACTACACGCCGGTGACATTCGGCGCGGTGGCGGGTCGTCACTGTGGGCACCTGTTCGAGCCCGTGCGCTTCACGGCCCTGCATGCCTGGCACGTGAAGAATGGCGCCGAGTTCGAAGACGTTGGTCAGTGGAAGCGCCCGTGGTACTTCCCCAAAGCCGGTGAAGACATCCACGCCGCCGTTGCCCGCGAATGCAAGGCGGTGCGTGACAGCGTCGGCTTCCTGGACGCCTCCACCCTGGGCAAGATCGATATCCAGGGCCCGGATTCGCGTGAGTTCCTCAACCGCGTGTACACCAACGCCTGGACCAAGCTCGATGTGGGCAAGGCGCGCTATGGTCTGATGTGCAAGGAAGACGGCATGGTGTTCGACGACGGCGTAACCGCCTGCGTCGGCGACAACCACTTCATTATGACCACCACCACTGGCGGCGCGGCGCGCGTGTTGCAATGGCTGGAGCTGTACCACCAGACCGAGTGGCCAGACCTGAAGGTGTATTTCACCTCGGTGACCGACCACTGGGCGACCATGACCTTGTCCGGGCCGAACAGCCGCAAGCTGCTCAGCGAGCTGACCGACATCGACATGGACAAGGAAGCCTTCCCGTTCATGACCTGGAAGGAAGGCAACGTCGGTGGTGTGCCAGCCCGTGTGTTCCGTATCTCGTTCACCGGTGAGCTGTCGTATGAAATCAACGTGCAAGCCAACTACGCCATGGGCGTGCTGGAGCAGATCGTCGAGGCAGGCAAGAAGTACAACCTGACCCCGTACGGCACCGAGACCATGCACGTGCTGCGTGCCGAGAAGGGCTTCATCATTGTCGGCCAGGACACGGACGGCTCGATGACGCCGGACGACCTGAACATGAGCTGGTGCGTGGGGCGCAACAAGCCGTATTCGTGGATTGGCCTGCGCGGCATGAACCGTGAAGACTGCGTGCGTGAAAACCGCAAGCAGCTGGTTGGCCTGAAACCGATCGACCCGAACCAGTGGCTGCCCGAAGGCGCTCAGCTGGTGTTCGATCCGAAGCAGCCCATCCCGATGGACATGGTTGGCCACGTCACCTCCAGCTACGCCGCCAACTCCCTGGGCTATTCGTTCGCCATGGGTGTGGTCAAGGGCGGCCTCAAGCGCATGGGCGAGCGTGTCTACTCGCCTCAGGCCGATGGCAGCGTGATCGAGGCGGAAATCGTGTCTTCGGTGGTCTTCGATCCGAAGGGTGAGCGGCAGAACGTTTGACTCCGGGCCCCTGGGGAGCAGGCCAGGCCGGGTCGCAGGCCGGCCGGCTCCTACAGGCGCGGTGCAGACACCGAGGTTCATGCACGCTCAGTAAGCGCCGGCTCGCCGGCGATGAGGCTGGCAGAGCTTGCTGGACCGGGTGTCTGCATCCCATCGACGAACAAGAATTCAAGGCAGGTATGAAATGAGCGCTATCAACGTCTTCGAGCAAAACCCCGGCGCCTCGGCCAAGGCCGAGTCGCCATTGCACCACGCCGACCTGGCAAGCCTGGTGGGCAAGGGCCGCAACAACGCTGGCGTGACCCTGCGCGAGCGCAAGTTCCTCGGCCACCTGACCCTGCGTGGCAACGGTCATGATCCAGCCTTTGCCGGTGGCGTACACAAGGCCCTGGGCCTGGAGTTGCCGGTGGCATTGACCGTCGTGGCCAACGGCGATCTGTCGCTGCAATGGGTCGGTCCTGATGAGTGGCTGCTGATCGTCCCGGGTGGGCAGGAAGTGGCGATTGAACAAAAGCTGCGTGCTGCCCTTGAAGGGCAACACATCCAGGTGGTCAATGTCAGCGGTGGGCAGAGCCTGCTGGAGCTGCGCGGCCCGAACGTGCGCGACGTGCTGATGAAGTCCACCAGCTACGACGTGCATCCGAACAACTTCCCGGTCGGCAAGGCTGTCGGCACGGTGTTCGCCAAGTCGCAGCTGGTGATTCGGCGTACTGCCGAAGACACCTGGGAGCTGGTCATCCGCCGCAGCTTCTCCGATTACTGGTGGATGTGGCTGCAGGACGCATCGGCCGAGTACGGGCTGGCCATCGAAGCTTAAGGAGAACTGCCATGAGTCGGGCACCGGATACCTGGATTCTCACCGCCGACTGCCCGAGCATGCTCGGTACCGTCGACGTGGTGACGCGTTACCTCTTCGAGCAACGCTGCTACGTGACGGAGCACCATTCCTTCGATGATCGGCTGTCCGGGCGCTTCTTCATTCGCGTGGAGTTTCGCGTGCCTGACGGCTTCGACGAAGACGGGTTGCGTGCAGGCCTTGCCGAGCGCAGCGAGGCGTTTGGCATGGCGTTCGAGCTGACGGCTCCCAACCATCGCCCCAAGGTGGTGATCATGGTGTCCAAGGCCGACCATTGTCTGAACGACCTGCTGTATCGCCAGCGTATCGGTCAACTGGGCATGGACGTGGTGGCGGTGGTCTCCAACCACCCCGACCTCGAGCCGTTGGCACACTGGCACAAGATTCCCTACTACCATTTCGCGCTCGACCCGAAGGACAAGCCTGCACAAGAGCGCAAGGTGTTGCAGGTGATCGAACAGACGGGCGCAGAGCTGGTTATCCTCGCGCGCTACATGCAGGTGCTCTCGCCCGAGCTGTGCCGCCAGCTCGATGGCCGCGCGATCAACATCCACCACTCGTTGCTACCGGGGTTCAAGGGTGCCAAGCCTTACCACCAGGCGTACAACAAGGGTGTGAAGATGGTCGGGGCCACGGCACACTACATCAACAATGACTTGGACGAAGGGCCGATCATCGCCCAAGGTGTCGAAGTGGTGGACCATACCTATTACCCCGAAGACCTGATCGCCAAGGGGCGAGACATCGAGTGCCTGACCCTGGCACGGGCGGTGGGATACCACATCGAGAAGCGGGTGTTTCTCAACGCCAACCGCACGGTCGTTCTTTAGCGTTTTTGCTGGCCTCCTCGCCGCTTGGGTCGCGGCGAGGCTCGCCTCTGCCTCTCCCTGTGTGTGCGCCTTATCTTCCCGCGACAAACCTGCCGCTAAAAGGCATCTCCCTGTCGCTCCCAGTCAGTGCATCGGGCCCCATCCGGCCCACAATTCCCCCATTCCAGAAACACATGCCGCCCATGGATGGCGGCGCGTTCAACCACCGCTGCATAAATACAAATCAAGCGAGGTAAGAGCATGTCTGGCAATCGTGGAGTGGTATATCTCGGCGCCGGCAAGGTCGAGGTGCAGAAGATCGACTACCCGAAAATGCAGGACCCGCGCGGCAAGAAGATCGAGCACGGCGTGATCCTGAAGGTGGTCTCCACCAACATCTGCGGCTCTGACCAGCACATGGTCCGCGGCCGCACCACTGCCCAGGTCGGCCTGGTTCTGGGCCACGAAATTACTGGTGAAATCGTCGAGAAGGGCAGTGACGTCGAGCGCATGCAGATCGGCGATCTGGTCTCGGTGCCATTCAACGTCGCCTGCGGCCGTTGCCGTTCCTGCAAGGAAATGCACACCGGTGTCTGCCTCACCGTAAACCCGGCCCGCGCCGGTGGTGCCTACGGTTATGTGGACATGGGCGACTGGACCGGTGGTCAGGCCGAATATGTACTGGTGCCATACGCCGACTTCAACCTCCTGAAGCTCCCTGAGCGCGACAAGGCCATGGAAAAGATCCGTGACCTGACTTGCCTGTCCGACATTCTGCCAACCGGTTACCACGGTGCCGTGACTGCAGGCGTAGGCCCAGGCAGCACCGTCTATGTTGCAGGTGCCGGCCCTGTGGGCCTGGCTGCCGCTGCTTCGGCTCGCCTGCTGGGCGCTGCCTGTGTGATCGTGGGCGACCTGAACCCTGCTCGCCTGGCTCACGCCAAGTCCCAGGGCTTCGAAGTGGTCGACCTGTCCAAAGACACCCCGCTGCACGAACAGATCGTGGACATTCTTGGCGAGCCGGAAGTGGATTGCGCCGTCGATGCCGTCGGCTTCGAAGCGCGCGGCCATGGCCATGAAGGCGCCAAGCACGAGGCACCTGCCACCGTGTTGAACTCGCTGATGCAGGTGACCCGTGTGGCCGGGCAGATCGGTATTCCCGGTCTGTACGTGACCGAAGACCCGGGTGCAGTGGATGCTGCTGCCAAAATCGGCGCGCTGAGCATCCGCTTCGGCCTTGGCTGGGCCAAGTCGCACAGCTTCCACACCGGCCAGACCCCGACCATGAAGTACAACCGCCAGCTGATGCAGGCGATCATGTGGGACCGCATCAACATTGCCGAAGTGGTGGGTGTGCAGGTGATCAACCTGGATCAGGCGCCGGAAGGGTATGGCGAGTTCGATGCAGGTGTGCCGAAGAAATTCGTGATCGACCCGCACAAGATGTGGGGCGCGGCGTGACGGGCTTCGCAACGGTATAAGAAAGCGCCACGCATGGGAGTGCGTGGCGTTTTGCGTTTGGCTGGATCATTCGCCCTGAGTCGTTCTGGGGTTACCACGGACATAAGTGGTAAGGTCCTGAGGATCCAATGCGCTCTTCAGCAGTCTTCCACCCTCGTTCAACATACCGCGCTGTCGTTCCACCAGTGTGTTGAGGTGCAGTCCACCCGCTTCCGTCGGAAGTAGATCTTGTAATGTTTGCAACGTCCGTAGATCTTTTTCATTGGCTTTATATCGGGCCAAATTTTCCTTCAATATGGCCCCTTTTCCACCGCCCAGATCCTGGTTTACCGGTACGCTGTTAAGCGTTCGAGTTTCATATCCATAGAGGGTATCCGGCTGCCAGGTTTTTGAGTAATACTTGCTGTTCCCTTGTTTCACGATCTTCGTCGAGGGCGGCACGTTGCTACCCGCTGTAAGCCTGATTACAGTCGTTGTGGGCTGTCGCTTGATTTGTTTGAAAATTTCAATAACGAGCGTGGCATGGCCTGAGGGATCGACCGCGTTCACCGGGTCGTTCGTACAGTAGGCGTAGCTATTCAGGCCGCCTTCGCCAAAGGGGCTGAGACTGTCTGCTGCGATAAATCTGCCAAGGCTAGGAGAGTAAGCGCGGTATCCTTGCCCCAGTAGATAGCATCTGGCAGTTGGTTCCAACGCCTCACCATTAAAGCCTGTCGCCACTCGCGTTGAAGGCAAGGTGGGATCATGTCCGTAAGCTGAATAGCTGTGGGGAGGCTCCTCATCGTCGCTCAGCACAGAGAGCACAGAACCCTTGTCGTCGGTTGTCAGCAGCCCGGCGGTTGTTGTGGCCCCCGTGAGTTGTTCTGCCAAAGGCGCTTCAGCGCCGCGCAGGATCGTACGAGTGACGGCGTCCTCCCGGACGGTACTCAGCTTGTTGCCTTGGTAGAATAAAAGCGAACTGTTCGGTGCTTTGCTCATGGTTCAACTCCCTGCCGTGCGGGGTGAATGGAGGTTGCTCTAAGCCCATTCTGAACAGCCACAGGGATTTAGGTACTGGCAGAAATGACAGTTTCGGAAGCTCACACGGAACCTGTAGGAGCGGGCCCGCCCGCGAAGAGGCCAGCCCGCCCTAGCCATCACTCAGCGCATCATCCCCAACTCCGCATCGTCCAACAGCGCCTTGGCCAGCGCGCTTAGATAATGCGAAGCCCAAAGCAACTGCGGCTTGTTGTCCATCAGGCCGTCAATGGTCAAATCCCGTGCATATACGATTTTAAGCGTGAGGAATGACCTGTAGTGGGGCCACAACCAGCCTGCTGTCAAACAAGAAGGCGGCAGCTGTACATGGGTTGACAGACCGGTAGGTCAAACAAAACCCGGCGCACGTGAAGTGCCCCATGCACAGCTGCCATAGAGGTTAAGCCATGTGTTTGACGAAGGCGGCCTGTCAAAGCCGGTCGCTGATTTTGCAACGACCGGCCGAGACTAGAGCCCATCCCGGATCACCGCAACGGCTTAAACGGCTTGGAAGCATATTTCTGAAACGTCCTACAAGTAAGCGGAAAAATCGGAAAACTGGCGGCGTTAGGCGCGCTGATCCGCTGGTCCGGTTGGGCATTACCTAATATAACAATCTGTCTTCACGGATCTTTGCGTTCGCTTCTGGTGGGTGACTACCGCTGTCGGCATTCGAAGAGCTCCAGGCTGGACGCGTGGACTCAATTTCACGTCTGAAGTGATCAATTGAATTTTGCTCGTCGCGCGTTAGTGCTCTTCCCGCTTTCGCTGCACCATCCTTAATTTTTTGATGTTGATGTTAATATCACTTACGTAGTCATCAAGGACGCTACGCGCTCGGGAAGAACCATGTGAACTGCTAACCCCTGGTAAGCTCGAGAGCTGCTCAGGATTTGTACTGATAGACAGGGTTGGGACCTCTGAAGCTCGAGGTGGTTTGTGCTTTGGCTGAGGAGCAGTGCCTGCCGGCTTTATTGTTGGTTGTTTACCCGGTCGGGGTGTAGAAGTATTAAGCGATTTTTTGACGAGCGCCAGTTTGGCTGTCGGCCCGAGTCCCTTGTATCTCGGGAGTAGACCGACTTTAGTAATCGGCCTCGGCATATGTCCCGTAGGATCCTGAAAATTAACCGGGTCACCAGCGCAGTAGTTGTATGCATTAATCCCGCCTTCGCCAAAGGGGGACAGACTGTCAGGACTTAGAAAACGTAGAAGTGACGGTGCATAGCTACGATAACCGACGCCCAGCTGATAATACTTTGTGAACTGCTCTATGGCCTGGCCGTTGAATCCAAGTAAGATTTTTGCTGGCTGGAGTGTTGCGCAGAAGCCATAGGCAGAATAAACGTGCGGTCCGACGTCTTTCATACGGGTGTGCTCCTGTCAGAATGCGCATAGCTCTCGCTCTTTTAAAGCGGCTGCTCTGAGTATCCCGGTGATCTCCGTATGCCGCTACTGGCAGAAGTAACAGGTGATGGATACGGTACGGGTGAACATCTGCGTCGACAGTCGGATAGGAACAAATCCCCCAAACCCCAGTCGAATGCCTCGTTTCCCAGGCCATCCCGGCCTACGAGGTCCCTCCCGATGAAAGCATTCACCCTGGCGACCCTGATGACCCTGGCCGCAAGCCCGGTGTTCGCCTTCAACCTCAGCGACGCCGCCAACGCCGTCTCTGCCATGCAGAACCAGAAGCAACAAGGCCAGGTGCAGGCTCCTGCGGCCCAGGCCAATCTGCTCAATACCCTGGGCAGCCAATTGAACATCACCCCCGAACAGGCCGTGGGCGGGGCGGGGGCGATGCTAGGGATGGCACGTAACAACCTCAGCACTGAGGAATATGGCCAGTTGACCAAAGCGGTGCCTGGGCTGGACCTGTTGGCTGGGGCCAATGCGCTGGGTGAGTTGGGCGGGTGGGGTGAAATACTGGGCAAGAATAGCGAAAGCCAGTCGGCATTGAGCAACGCGCTGGGCAACAACGTGGAAAACCGCAGCGACTTGTACAGTGCATTCAAGGCGCTGGGGATGGATGCCGGGATGATCGGGCAGTTTGCGCCGTTGATTCTGCAATACCTCGGCCAACAGGGCATTGCAGGGTCGTTGTTGCAGAACCTGGGTAGCTTGTGGACCGCACCAGCGCCCTTGAACCAGCCTTCGGTCTAGGGCACGGTATGGACAATCCAGGTAGATGGTGAAGGCTGGCGCGGCCCTTTCGCGACACGCGTCCGCTCCACAACAGCCAGCGCAGGCCGCCAGATCATTGGATCAGGCCGCTTCGCTGAAATCCACCAGCCGCACCGGGCGGCGGAAGCCGGCGGTCAGGACGGCCAGGTAGGCAAGGCCCAGCGCGAACCAGCACAGCCCGATCACCAGCGTCAGCGCCGACAGGCTGGTCCACAGCCACAGCGTCAGCCCCAACCCCACCAGTGGCACCACGCCATAGCTCAGCAACCCCTTGGTATTGCGCTGGCTGGCATCGTCCATCAGGTGGGTCTTCACCACCGCCAGGTTCACCGCCGAGAACGCCACCAAGGCGCCGAAGCTGATCAGCGAGGCGAGGGTGGACAAGTCGATTACCAGCGCCAGCAGTGAGAACGCCGATACCACCGCGATGGCGAATACCGGTGTGCCGAGGCGTGGCGACAGGTGGCCGAAGGTGCGCGGGGGCAGCACCCGGTCCCGGCCCATGGTGTAGAGGATGCGCGACACTGCGGCCTGGGAGGCCAAGGCCGAGCCGAGGCTACCGGCGACATAAGCGGCCGTGAAGAAGTTGGCCAGGAACTGGCCGCCCGCCTTGAGCATGACCTCGTTTGCAGCAGCATCGGCATTGGCGAAGGTGCTGCCCGGCAGCACCAACTGGCTCACATAGGCCAGCACGGTGAACAGCAGGCCGGCGAACAGCGTGGTGAGGATGATCGCCCGAGGCACATCACGCCGAGCATTGCGGCTTTCCTCGGCCAGGGTGGAAACGGCATCGAACCCCAGGAACGACAGGCACAGCACTGCCGCGCCGGCCATCATCGGACCAAAGCCGGGTGCGCTACCGTCACCTTGCAGCGGCGCCAGCCAGTCGATGGGGTGGCCGTCGCTGAGGGACTGCCAGGACAGCGCGATGAACACACCAATGAAGACGATCTGCGCGCCCACGATCAGATTGCTGGTCTTGGCCACCGAGCTGATACCAACCACGTTGAGCACGGTCACCAAGCTGATGCAGGCGAGTACGAACGCCCAGGCCGGCACCGCTGGAAAGGCGATATTCAGGAACAGGCCGATGAGCAGGTAGTTGATCATCGGCAGAAACAGATAGTCGAGCAGCAGCGACCAGCCCGCCAGAAAGCCTACGTTCTGGCCAAAAGCCATGTGGGTGTAGGAGTACGCCGAACCCGCGACCGGGAAGCGTTTGACCATAAAGCTGTAGGACGCGGCTGTGAACAGCATGGCCATCAGCGTGATCAGATAGGCGGTTGCCGTACGGCCACCGGTTAGCTCGGTGACGATGCCGTAGGTAGTGAAAATGGTCAGTGGGACCATGTACACCAGGCCAAAGAACACCAGGGCAGGGAGGCCCAGAACACGACGCAGTTGGGGCGGGGCGGAGCTTGATGGGTGGGTCATCGGTCGATCCAGACATTTTTATAGTTGTGCTGTGATCGATCTTTATCCACAAAAGGGGTGTGTGACAAGAAGTATCAGGGGCCGAATAGACGCCGAACTCTCATTGGCGGGGTGTCCAAGCGTCCAATGCGCCTATCGCCTGGATGCCCCGCGCACCGTCATGACCCCGCAGGACCCAGCATGCCGGCGCCATAGCCATTACAGGCAACAACGTCCCTTATTCCCAACGCAACTGCTCGATCCGTTCATCCTTTTCCAGCCACAGCTGGTTTACCCACGCCTGTACTGTCTGGCGGAAAACAGGATCGCTCTCGTAGCCGCCGGCCCACAACGCTGGGTCGAGCTCACGCACCTGAATGTCGATAATTACCCGGCTGACACTGCCATTGAGCAAGTCCCAGAAACCTGGCGCCTTGTCGCCGGGGTAGACGATGGTGACGTCCAGCAATGCATCGAGCTGCTCACCCAGCGCTGCGAGTACGAACGCCACGCCTCCGGCCTTGGGCTTTAACAGATGGCGGTAGGGTGATTGCTGCTCCTGGCGCTTGGCCTCGGTGAAGCGGGTGCCCTCCAGGTAATTGACCACGGTCACCGGTTGGCGCTTGAACAGCTCGCAGGCAGCCTTGGTGATTTCCAGATCCTTGCCCTTGAGCTCGGGGTGCTTCTCCAGAAAGGCTTTGCTGTAGCGTTTCATGAAGGGATAGTCCAGGCCCCACCATGCCAGGCCCAGCAGCGGCACCCAGATCAATTCCTTTTTCAGGAAGAACTTGAAGAAGGGTGTGCGCCGGTTGAGGCTCTCGATCAAGGCGGGGATGTCCACCCAGCTCTGATGATTGCTGATCGCAAGGTACGAGGTGTCACGGCGCAGGTTTTCGATGCCGCGAATGTCCCATTGTGTGGGGGTGCACAAGGCAAAGATGGCTTTGTCGATTTCCGACCAGGTTTCGGCCACCCACATTACAGCCCCTGATGCATGGTCTCGCCCACGACCAGGTAGCACCAGTTTGAACAAGGCGAACACCAGCAGGGGCCCGATCAACACCAAGGTATTGAGCAGCAGCAAAGTGGCTGTAAGTATGCCGGTCAGCACGCGACGCATAAGGAGACTCTTTCTGTCAGAACCATAACGATCGGCAATGATAAGCAGGGTTGCGAACTACGCCAAACCTCCAATGCCCGGCGGCACGGACAAATGTTTCACATTATGTTGGTTAGGCTTTGGACCGCGAACCTGGGCTGCCTGTGCGGTCTAACCCGTAAATCGATCAAGGAAGCTTGCTTGTGAAATCACTGTTTGCCGTGCTGACCCTGTTGACGCTACCGGTGATGGCCGCCGAGCCTACGCTGTACGGGCGTTACGAGAATATCGCGCTGCCGGAGATTGGCCAGACGCTCAAGGCCAAGATGGATACTGGCGCCTATACGGCGTCACTGTCTGCCAAGGACATCGAGCTGTTCACCCGCGATGGGCAGGAGTGGGTACGTTTCCGTTTGGCAACCAAGGATGCCGACGACAAGGTTTACGAGCACCAGGTCTCGCGCATCAGCAAGATCAAGGGCCGTGCCGATGATGAGGATGAGGGCGATGCACCCGAGAGCGCCAAGCGGCCAGTGGTGGACCTGGAACTGTGCCTGGGAGACGTGAAGCGAACCGTGGAGGTCAACCTGGTGGATCGCAGCAACTTCAATTACCCACTGTTGGTGGGTGCCAAGGCGTTGCGCGAGTTCAAAGGCGCGGTGAACCCTGCCAAACGATTTACCGCTGGCAAGCCTGATTGCTGATTATCGTTGCATGAACGGGCGCATCGCCGCTGACGCACGCCTACAGGGGGCGCCGGATCGCTTCTACACGAGCCGGCTTGACGGCAATAGCCTTCTGTTCAGGCATCGGGTGCGGTGGCGACCATTGACGGCCGTGTGCTCACCTCGGCGTACCAGGCCGCCAGCCCAGGCTGGCGCTCACGCCAGCCAAACGCTGGCTGACGCAAGTCCAGGTACCCCAATGCGCAAGCCACGCCGATCGCTGCCAAATCGAATCCCGACATCAGCTCCGCCAAGTGGGCCTGTTCGAGGTTGGCCAGGCTGCGGCGGATCTTGTCCCCCTGCGCCTCCAACCACCCATCCCAACGTTTCTCGACGGGTCGCACGAACGTTTCGTAGCGGCTCGAGACGGCTGCATCCAGAATGGCATCCGCCTGGGAGGCCAGCGTCATGCGCCGCCAGCGAGCCGAGCCTTCCCGGGGCAGCAGTGGCAACCCCACATGTTGCTGATCCAGGTACTCGCAGATCACCCGGCTGTCATGCAGCACGGTTCCGTCGGCCAGGCGCAGCGCCGGAATCTTGCCGATGGGATTGCCGGCGTTGAGCTGCTCGTCACCGTTGACTGGGCTGATGTTCACAGGCTGCAGTGCCACTCGGTCCAATTGGCCGGTTTCGTGCAATACCACCATGACCTTGCGCACGAATGGCGACAGGGGCGAGTGGAACAGGGTCATGGTGCTCATGCTCAATTCCCTTGCAAGCTGGCCGGCATGCACACGCCCGTCCCGCCGATACCGCAATAGCCGTCCGGGTTCTTGGCCAGGTATTGCTGGTGGTAGGCCTCGGCGAAGTACACAGTGGGTGCTTTGTCGATTTCGGTGGTGATCTGACCGAAGCCAGCCTTGTCCAGCTCGGCCTGGAAGGCCTCGCGGCTGGACTGGGCCTGCTCGAGCTGCTCTGGGCTCGTGCAGTAGATGGCCGAGCGGTACTGCGTGCCGACATCGTTGCCTTGGCGCATGCCCTGGGTCGGGTTGTGCAGTTCCCAGAACATGGCCAGCAGTTCACCGTAGCTCACTTTGCTCTTGTCGAAGACCACCAGCACAACTTCGGTGTGCCCGGTCAGGCCTGAGCAGACCTCTTCGTAGGTAGGGTTCGGAGTAAAGCCGCCGGCATAACCCACCACGGTACTGACCACACCCTCACGCTGCCAGAATCGACGCTCTGCGCCCCAGAAACACCCCAGGCCGAAAATGGCGAAATCCACATCTTCGAAGAATGGCCCGAGCAGCGGCGTTTCCTCGAACACGTAGTGGAACTCGGGCAGGCTCATCGGCGTTTCGCGGCCAGGCAGGGCCTGCTCCGCAGTGGGCATGACGTTTTTGTTCACCAGTATTTCCGAACGCAGGACCATGGCCGTTCCTCTGTGTCTATTCAGTTGGATAGCTTCAGGGCCATCGCCGACAAGTCCGCTCCCGATCACATGACCTGCGTGATCCTGGTGGGGACGGGCCTGCTCGCGATGTAGCCCGAATGGTTTCTAGTGTGCCCGAGGTTTGCGCCGCTGTCAGGCGGCTGGACCTCGCGGATAGCGTTGCAGGCGCTCTGCCAGCTCTCGCCCCGGAATAGGTCGGTCAAACAG
This sequence comes from Pseudomonas sp. SWI7, assembly GCF_006351945.1. Classification (NCBI taxonomy): domain Bacteria; kingdom Pseudomonadati; phylum Pseudomonadota; class Gammaproteobacteria; order Pseudomonadales; family Pseudomonadaceae; genus Pseudomonas; species Pseudomonas sp. SWI7. The sequence goes on from NZ_CP040930.1 coordinate 4,197,692, forward strand.
GTAGCCCTGCCCGATGTCACACCGGTGTCGACGCAGGAAACCCAGCTGCGCAGGGGTTTCAATGCCTTCGGCTACCACCTTCAGCTTGAGGTTGTGGGCCATGGCGATCACCGCCGAGGTGATTTCCATGTCGTCCTGGTTGTCGGGGATGTCCTTGATGAAGCTGCGGTCGATCTTGAGGATGTCGATCGGGAATTTCTTCAGGTAGCTGAGCGAGGAATAACCGGTGCCGAAGTCATCCATGGCCAGGGTCAGGCCCAAGGCTTTGAGCTCGTCGAGTTGCCGATGGGTGTCCTCACTGGCTTCGAGCAGCAACCCTTCGGTCAGCTCCAGCTCCAGTTGGTGCGCAGGCAAGCCTTCTTCCCTGATGATGCTGCTGATCGAGGCGACCAGATCAGGGTCGGAAAACTGCTTGGGCGACAGGTTGATCGCGACGTGCAGATTGCCAAGCCCTGCTGCACGCAGTTCGTTGCTCATGCGGCACGATTGGCGCACCACCCATTTGCCAATGGGGATGATCAAACCGGTTTCTTCGGCCACGCTGATGAACTGGTCAGGCCGGATCATGCCCCGCTCGGGATGGTTCCAGCGCAACAGTGCCTCCAGGCCCAGCAGCCGGCCGCTGCGCAGGCACAGCTTGGGCTGGTAGAACACGTCCAGCTCGTTCTGGGTCAATGCGCGGCGCAGGTTGTTCTCGACGAACAGTTTGTAGCTGGCTTCGGCGTTGAGGACCTCGGTGAACACCTGCACCTGGTGTTTGCCGTTGGCCTTGGCCTTGTGCAGCGCCAACCCGGCATTCTTCATCAGGCTAGTGGGGTCGGCACCATGCTGGGGAGCGCTGGCTAGGCCCACCGATGCTGTGACATTGATCAGCTGGTTATCGACGAACATCGGCTTGTCGAGGGTGCGCAACAATTGCTGGGCAACCCCCTGGCCAGCCTCCAGGCTGGTGTCGTCGAGCAGCACGGCGAATTCGTTGCTGGCAAAACGGGCCAGGATACCGCCGGCATGCAGGCTGTTGCGCAGGCGCCTGGCCAGGCTGATAAGCAACTTGTCGCCCGTGTGATGGCCGAGACTGTCGTTGATGCGCTTGAAATTGTCGATGTCCACCAGCAGCAGGCACATCGGATTCTGCACATCCCGGGCGAAGCATTCGTCCAGGCTGCGGATGAACGCCGGACGGTTGCCCAGGTTGGTCAGGTTGTCGGTGTAGGCCAGCCGCTCGATGCGCTGCTGGGCCAGCTTGCTCTGGGTGACGTCTTCGTAGATGCCGATGTAGTGGGTCAGCTCGCGGTTGTCACCATACACCTTGGAGATCGACAGCTGCCCCCAGTAGGGTTCCAGGTTCTTGCGCCGGCTCTTGAATTCACCCTGCCAGCTATTACCCATGGCCAGGCTCGAAGGCGAATCGAACAGCAGCTCGTTGAGGTTCTCAAGGGCGGGCAGTTCACCCAGGTGACGTCCTTGCACTTCCTCGGTGCTGTATTGGGTGATGGCGGTGAAGCTCGGGTTCACATACTCGACCTGCCCATCCCGGTTCACCAGCAGGAAGGCGCTGGCGCTCTGCTCCACGGCGCGTTGGAACAGGTGCAGCGCACTGGCCGCCGCGCGGCGGTTGTGATTGGTAATGACCTGGGCGAACTGGTCGGCCAGCTCGCCGGCAAAGGCGATCTCATCGGACTGCCAGGCCCGTGGCTGGCCGGCCTGTTCCAGGCACAACACGCCCACCACCTGGCCATCGACGCGAATGCTGGCATCGAGCATGGCCTTGTTGCCAGGCCCCAGGCTCTGCATCAACGCACGTGTACGGGGATCGTGCCCAGCGTTGTGCGCATCGATCGCACGGCTGGCATGCAGGGCCTCGAGGTAATCCGGGAAATGGCTGGCGTCGATTGCCTGGGGTTGCCGGTGCGCTTGCACATCGCTGTACCAGGCGGTGATCGGCTCAAGCCGATGGCCTTCCAGGTGCCAGATACCGGCGCAGTCGATCTTGTAGATCTCACAGGCGCTACGGGTGATCAGTTCGGCGGCTTCGAGCAACGAGTTCTCGGCGCTGTAGCGTTGACGGGCCAGGCGCAGGATCAGGTCTTGCTGGCTGCGTACGCGCTCCAGGTGCTCGAGCTGCTCACGTTGGGCACGCTGGTTCAGTTGCAGGGCCAGTTGCAGGCGGTTGTTGCGTGACTCCAGGTCGCTGGCGGTCTCGCCCGTGTCTTCCGGGTGATCGTCCAGTACGCTCAGGTAGCCGCACAGCAACTGCCGGGCGTGCTGTTTGAAGGCTTCGCCGACCTCCAGCATGCGCACGGAAGCGCCTGGCGTGTGCAGGGTGTAGCGCACGCGGTAGTAGCCGCGTTGCGACAGTTGCAGCTGGATGTCGTCATGCAGCCGGTAGCGGGCCTCAGGTTCCATGAGGCTGGCGTAAGGGGCATCGACCAGCGCGCAGAGGTCACTGGCATGAACGCCGAACTGGCGCTCGCAGGCCGGGTCCAGGTAGAGCAACGACCAACTGGCTTCATTGAGCCTTTCGAAGCGCAGCATGCCCAACCGCGAGGGCACGGGTAACTGCGTGACGACCTCGCCCGTCACACGGTTGCCAGCATCGGGTTGGCTTTTCATCGAAAACTCGCTTGAAGAGGGAACGCGCGCGTTGGACCGCGTCGAATCTGGCAAGGTTGCATCATGTCCCTATAGCTGGCAAGCGGCCATGTACGAAGCTGTAACAAGGTTATCGGCCGAGGGTACGGAATCTGTAGGACGGCTGTTCAGAGCGGCTGTGCAACGATGATCGGCAACGCCGACGCGCACCGGGGCCATCATGTCCCCGCTCAGCGCCCACTTTGCGCCAGGCAAAAAAAGCCCCGTCAATCGACGGGGTTGAGGTACGAGCGTGGCAGCTCGAAAAAGAGACTGCCCCTCACCGGGAGGGGCAGTGCGCTGCCTTACAGCAGCATGGTGCGGATATCGCCCAGCACATCGCCCAGACGCTTGGTGAAGCGCGCAGCGGCAGCGCCGTTGATCACACGGTGATCGTACGACAGCGACAGCGGCAGCATCAGCTTGGGCTGGAAGGCCTTGCCGTCCCAGACAGGCTGCATGGTCGCCTTGGAGACGCCCAGGATGGCCACCTCAGGGGCGTTGACGATCGGCGTGAAGCCGGTGCCGCCAATATGGCCGAGGCTGGAGATGGTGAAGCAGGCGCCCTGCATCTCGTCCGCCGACAGCTTCTTGGTACGCGCCTTCTCGGCCAGTGCAGCCGCTTCGGCAGCCAGCTGCAGCAGGCTCTTCTGGTCGACGTTCTTGATCACCGGTACCAGCAGGCCGTCGGGCGTGTCCACGGCAAAGCCGATGTGCACGTATTTCTTGCGGATGACCGCTTTGCCGCTTGGTGCCAGCGAGCTATTGAAGTCTGGCAGTTCCTTGAGCAGGAAGGCGCAGGCCTTGAGCAACAGCGGCAGGACGGTCAGCTTGACGCCGGCCTTTTCTGCGACGGCTTTCTGGGCCACGCGGAAGGCTTCGAGCTCGGTGATGTCAGCCGAATCGAACTGGGTGACGTGCGGCACGTTCAGCCAGCTGCGGTGCAGGTTGGCAGCACCGACCTGCATCAGGCGGGTCATGGCCACTTCTTCGACTTCACCGAACTTGCTGAAATCGACCACCGGAATCGGCGGAATGCCAGCGCCGCCGGTTGCACCGGCAGCTGCCGGCGCTTCCTTGGCCTTCTGCATCATGGCCTTGACGTAAACCTGCACGTCTTCTTTCAGGATGCGGCCATGTGGGCCGGTCGCTGCCACGGCACCGAGCTCTACGCCAAACTCACGGGCCAGCTGACGCACGGCTGGGCCGGCGTGCACCTTGGCGTTGTTGCCGGCAGCCGGGGCGGTTGCGGCTGGCGCAGGGGTAGCGGCAGCCGGGGCGGCGGCAGGGGCAGCGGCGGCGGGTGCGGCCTCGGCCTTGGCCGGTGCAGCGGCGGCCGGAGCCTGCGCCGCGGCAGGCGCTGCACCTGCGATTTCAAGCTTGAGGATCAGGTCGCCTGTGCCCACTTCGTCGTCAAGCTTGGCAATGACTTCCTTGACCACGCCAGCAGCAGGCGACGGGATTTCCATGGAGGCCTTGTCGGACTCCAGGGTGATCAGCGATTGATCGGCTTCGACGGTATCGCCTGCCTTGACCAGCACTTCGATGATCTTGGCCTTGCCCGACGAGCCAATGTCCGGCACGTGGATGTCCTGCACGCTGGCAGCAGCCGGGGCGGCAGCAGGCGCTGGCGCTGCTTGGGCAGCAGGCGCCGGTGCGGCCGCTTCAGCCTGTGCGGGCTTCTGCTCGGCGGCAGGTGCCTCAGGGGCCGCATCAGCGGCTCCCTCGGCTTCCAGAACCAGGAGCTCGTCGCCTTCTTTCAGGCGATCGCCCAGCTTGACCTTCAGTTCCTTGACGATACCGGCCTTGGGCGCCGGAATCTCCATGGAGGCCTTGTCGGACTCCAGGGTCAGCAGGCTTTGATCAGCCTCGATACGATCACCGACCTTGACGAACAGCTCGATGATTTCACCTTCACCGCTGCCGATGTCAGGTACGCGAATGAGTTCGCTCACTTAAAAATACTCCTCAGCAGTCCAATGGGTTGCGCTTGTCCGGGTCGATGCCGAACTTGACGATGGCGTCAGCCACAACCTTGGGTTCGATCTCGCCACGGTCAGCCAGCGCTTCCAGGGCAGCCAGTACCACGAAGTGACGGTCTACTTCGAAGAAGTGACGCAGCTTCTTGCGGCTGTCGCTGCGACCGTAACCGTCGGTACCCAGGACCTTGAACTCTTTGCTCGGCACCCATTGGCGGATCTGCTCGGCGAACAGCTTCATGTAGTCGGTGGACGCGATGACCGGCCCCTTGCGGCCGCTCAGGCACTGCTCGACGTAGGTCTGCTGTGGCTTCTGGCCAGGCTTGAGACGGTTGGCACGTTCCACGGCCAGGCCGTCGCGACGCAGTTCATTGAAGCTGGTGACGCTCCACACGTCGGCCCCGACGTTGAACTCTTCACGCAGAATCTTCGCCGCTTCGCGCACTTCGCGCAGGATGGTGCCCGAACCCATCAGCTGCACGTGGTGTGCGGCTTCGCGGGTGTCTTCTTCAAGCAGGTACATGCCCTTGATGATGCCTTCCTCGGCACCGGCCGGAATGGCAGGCTGCTGGTAGGACTCGTTCATCACGGTGATGTAGTAGAAGATGTCCTGTTGCTCTTCGGTCATCTTCTTCATGCCGTCCTGGATGATCACCGCCAGCTCGTAGCCGTAGGTTGGATCATAGGTGCGGCAGTTCGGGATGGTACCGGCCATCATGTGGCTGTGACCGTCCTCGTGCTGCAGGCCTTCGCCGTTGAGTGTGGTACGGCCGGCGGTGCCGCCGATCAGGAAGCCACGGGTACGGCTGTCGCCAGCGGCCCAGGCCAGGTCGCCGATACGCTGGAAGCCGAACATCGAGTAGAAGATGTAGAACGGCAGCATCGGTTGGTTGTGGCAGCTGTACGAAGTACCGGCAGCGATGAACGACGACATGGCGCCGGCTTCGTTGATGCCTTCCTCGAGGATCTGGCCTTTCTTGTCCTCGCGGTAGAACATCACCTGGTCCTTGTCGACCGGCTCGTAGAGCTGACCCACCGACGAGTAGATGCCCAACTGGCGGAACATGCCTTCCATGCCGAAGGTGCGGGCTTCGTCAGGGATGATGGGCACGATGCGCTGACCGATTTCCTTGTCCTTGACCAACTGCGCCAGGATGCGCACGAAGGCCATGGTGGTGGAAATTTCACGGTCGCCCGAGCCGTCCAGGATCGCCTTGAGGGTTTCCAGAGGCGGGGTCGGCACGCTGAAGCTCTTGGCGCGGCGCTGAGGCACGAAGCCGCCCAGGGCCGCACGACGCTCGGCCAGGTAACGGGCCTCGGCAGAACCTTCTTCGGGCTTGTAGAACGGCAGGTTCTCCAAGTCCGCATCCTTGACAGGGATATCGAAGCGGTCACGGAAGTGACGCAGGCTGTCGACATCGACCTTCTTGGTGTTGTGCGCGGTGTTCTTGGCTTCGCCGGCACCGGTACCGTAACCCTTGATGGTCTTGGCCAGGATGACGGTAGGCTGGTCCTTGTGGTTGACCGCCTGGTGGTAGGCTGCATAGACCTTGTACGGGTCATGGCCGCCGCGGTTGAGCTTCCAGATCTCGTCGTCGGACAGGTCTTCGACCATGGCCTTGAGCTCTGGGGTGTTGAAGAAGTGCTCACGCACGTAGGCGCCGTCTTTGGCCTTGTAGTTCTGGTACTCGCCGTCGATGACTTCGTCCATGCGGCGTTGCAGGGCACCGTTGGTGTCCTTGGCCAGCAGCGGATCCCAGAAGCGACCCCAGACCACTTTGTTGACGTTCCAGCCACCGCCGCGGAACACGCCTTCGAGTTCCTGGATGATCTTGCCGTTGCCGCGAACCGGGCCGTCGAGGCGCTGCAGGTTGCAGTTGATGACGAAGATCAGGTTGTCCAGCTTCTCGCGGCCGGCCAGGGCGATCGCGCCCAGGGATTCTGGCTCGTCGCACTCGCCGTCGCCCATGAAGCACCAGACTTTCTGCTTGCCTGCCGGGATGAAGCCGCGCGCTTCCAGGTACTTCATGAAGCGTGCCTGGTAGATGGCCTGGATCGGGCCCAGGCCCATCGAAACGGTCGGGAACTGCCAGAAGTCAGGCATCAGCCAAGGGTGTGGGTACGAGGACAGACCGTTGCCATCGACTTCCTGGCGGAAGTTGTTCATCTGCTCTTCGCTGATGCGGCCTTCCATGAAGGCGCGGGCGTAGACGCCCGGCGAGGCGTGGCCCTGGTAGAAGACCAGGTCGCCACCGTGTTCTTCGGTCGGTGCCTGGAAGAAGTAGTTGAAACCGATATCGTACAGGGTGGCGCTGGAAGCGAAGCTGGAGATGTGTCCGCCCAGGTCCGAGTCTTTCAGGTTGGTGCGCACGACCATGGCCAGGGCGTTCCAACGCACCATCGAGCGAATGCGGCGTTCCATGAACAGGTCGCCAGGCATGCGTGCTTCGTGGGTGACAGGGATGGTGTTGCGGTATGGCGTGGTGATCGCATACGGCAGCTGGGAGCCACTGCGGGTGGCCAGCTCGCCCATACGGGTCATCAGGTAATGAGCGCGGTCTTCGCCTTCTTTGTCGAGGACCGACTCCAGGGCATCCAGCCATTCCTGGGTTTCGATTGGATCGAGGTCTTGCATGGCTTGCTCCAGGGCGGAAAGGCAACCAGAATCGATTGCCTGAGATTGCGACTGGCCTTATGGGCAGACGTCGTGAATTCTTGGATTACCGGGATCTTCGTCCGGCGCCGTGTAGTTTTACTACATTTGCTTTCGCATTTCATGCTTTTGCACGACAGGCACAGTAGTAAAACTACATTTGTGCGACGTTTGGTCGCATCCTGGCTTGTGAGGAAAAACGTTCATGTTGGTTGGCAATGTTCCACGAACGGGTAACTGTTGATGTTCCATGCCACGAATTCGAAGTTTTCAGCTATTTCCAACTTTTGTATGACAGTCCAACCGTGGTCCGGCTTTCCCTTGGCCGCCTTTCCTCATCCATTTCACGCCGATCAAGGATAGCCCATGCGCCTGCCTTTGCCTTGCCAGCTGCCTGCCGTTCTTCACCCACTGACCCTGCGCAACCAACAGTTTCTGCACGAGGCGGTGGCCGCACACCCGGAACTGGACCTGGGCAGCTGGAGCGAGCAGCATGCTCGGCAGTTCGATCAGGTGGCGGCGGTCAGTGACTTCGTGCTCGCCCAGGTGCAACGTGACCCGGGGCTGCTGTTCGGCCTGATGGGCAGCGGCGAGCTGGAACGGGCCTACGGGCAGGGCGAGCTGCGCGGCCATGTGGCCAAGGTTGCCCAGGCGGCGCAAAGCGAGGACGAGCTTGCCCGTAACCTGCGTCGCGAACGCAACCGCCAGCAGGTACGCATCATCTGGCGTGACATCACCCGCCAGGCCGATCTCGGTGAGACCTGCCGCGACCTCTCCGACTTGGCCGACGCCGCCATCGATGAGGCCTACCAGTGGCTGTATCCACGCCACTGCCAGCAATTCGGCACGCCGATCGGCAACCGCAGCGGCCAGCCACAACACATGGTGGTGCTGGGCATGGGCAAGCTGGGTGCGGGGGAGCTGAACCTTTCCTCGGACATCGACTTGATCTTCGCATTCCCCGAAGGCGGCGAAACCGAAGGCGTGAAACGCTCGCTGGATAATCAGGAGTTCTTCACCCGCCTGGGGCAGCGCCTGATCAAGGCCCTGGACCCGGTCACGGTCGATGGCTTCGTGTTTCGCGTCGACATGCGCCTGCGCCCGTACGGGTCGTCCGGTGCGCTGGTGCTCAGCTTCAACGCGCTGGAGCAGTATTACCAGGACCAAGGCCGCGACTGGGAACGCTACGCCATGATCAAGGCCCGGGTAGTGGCAGGCGATCAGGCTGCCGGCGCCCAGCTGCAGGAAATGTTGCGCCCGTTCGTCTACCGACGGTACCTGGACTTCTCGGCCATCGAGGCCCTGCGCACCATGAAGCAGCTGATCCAGCAGGAAGTGCGGCGCAAGGGCATGGCGGACAACATCAAGCTGGGCGCAGGCGGCATTCGCGAAGTGGAGTTCATCGCCCAGGCCTTCCAGCTGATTCACGGCGGCCGCGACCTCAGCTTGCAGCAGCGGCCCTTGCTCAAGGTGCTGGCTACCCTGGAAGGCCAAGGCTACCTGCCCCCTGCCGTGGTCACCGAGCTGCGAGAGGGTTATGCATTCCTGCGCTACACCGAGCACGCCATCCAGGCTATCGCCGACCGCCAGACGCAAATGTTGCCGGAAAACGAAACCGATCAGGCCCGAGTCGCCTACATGCTGGGCTACGCCGACTGGCAAGCCTTCGAGGCTCAACTTGGTCAGTGGCGTGAGCGCATCGACTGGCACTTCCGGCAGGTCATCGCCGATCCCGATGAGGAGGAAAGCGAAGGCGAGTTGGTGGTCGGCGGTGAATGGTCGCCGTTGTGGGAGCAGGCCCAGGATGAAGAGGCTGCTGGCCGTCAGCTGGAGGAGGCCGGCTTCACGCTGCCAGGCGAGGCCTTGCGGCGCCTGGCGGCCCTGCGCGCCAGCCCGCAGTTGCGTTCGATGCAGCGCCTTGGGCGCGAGCGGCTGGATGCCTTCATCCCGCGATTGCTGGCCCAGGCGGTCGAGCACGAGAACCCCGACCTGGTGCTCGAGCGGGTACTGCCGCTGGTCGAAGCCGTGGCCCGGCGCTCTGCCTACCTGGTCCTGCTCACCGAGAACCCCGGTGCCCTGCGCCGTCTGCTGACCCTGTGCGCCGCCAGCCCATGGATTGCCGAGCAGATCGCACGCTACCCCTTGTTGCTCGATGAGTTGCTCAATGAAGGCCGCCTGTTCAGCCCGCCACTGGCACCGGAGTTGGCCAGCGAATTGCGCGAGCGCCTCACGCGCATTCCAGAGGATGATCTGGAGCAGCAAATGGAGGCGTTGCGTCACTTCAAGCTGGCGCACAGCTTGCGCGTGGCGGCCTCGGAAATCAGTGGCAACCTGCCGTTGATGAAAGTCAGCGACTACCTGACGTGGCTGGCCGAGGCCATCCTCGACCAAGTGCTTGCCTTGGCCTGGCGTCAGACCGTTGCCCGCCACGGTCAACCCATGGGCAGTGACGGCATCCCCTGCGACCCGGGATTCGTCATCATCGGCTATGGCAAGGTCGGTGGCCTTGAAACGGGCCATGGGTCGGACCTGGACCTGGTGTTCATCCACGATGGCGACCCTCAGGCCGAAACCGACGGTGCCAAGCCCATCGACAGTGCGCAGTTCTTCACGCGGCTGGGGCAACGCATCATTCACCTGCTGACCACCCAGACCAACTCGGGCCAGTTGTATGACGTGGACATGCGTCTGCGGCCCTCGGGTGCCGCGGGCTTGTTGGTCAGCTCGCTGGGCGCATTCGAACGCTACCAGCAAAGCGAGGCCTGGACCTGGGAGCACCAGGCATTGGTCCGCGCGCGCGTGCTGGTGGGTTGCCCGCGGGTTGGCCAGGCGTTCGAGAAGGTGCGGGCGCAGGTGCTGGGGCAACCGCGCGACCTTGAGAAGCTGCGTATCGAAGTGAGTGAAATGCGCGCCAAGATGCGCGCCAGCCTGGGCACGAAGGCCACTGTGGCCGGCACCGCACCCAACGCCTTCGACCCGGGTATGCCCTTTGACATCAAGCAGGATGCGGGCGGTATCGTCGATATCGAATTTATGGTGCAATACGCCGCTTTGGCCTGGTCCCATGACCATACGGCCCTGGTTCGATGGACCGATAACATCCGCATTCTGGAAGAGCTGGAGCAAGTAGGGTTGATGCCTGCTGCCGACGCGGTGCTGCTGCGCGAGGTATACAAGGCGTTTCGCGCTGCCTCTCACCGCCAGGCGCTGCAGAAGCAGGCCGGGGTGATCGATGCAGCGCAGTTTGTCGATGAGCGCCGCCAGGTGCGGCGTATCTGGAGCGAGCTCGGCCTGAGCTGAACCCTGTGGCGGCGGCTCGTCTGGGTGACGATCCGCCGCGATTGGGGCGTGAAGCAGCCCCGGTGTTACACTGTCGGCCACATAGCCTGAATATAAAGAGGGGAGGCCAGGCTGAATCGCAGCCTGTCGCCTCCCCGAGCGTTTCTGGACCTAGCATGAGAATACTGATCATTGGCCCCAGCTGGGTCGGCGACATGGTGATGGCGCAGACCTTGTTCCAGTGCCTGAAACAGCAGCACCCCGACTGCGTGATCGATGTGCTGGCCCCCGAATGGAGCCGGCCAATCCTCGAGCGCATGCCCGAGGTGCGCCAGGCCTTGAGCTTCCCGCTCGGCCACGGTGCGCTGGAGCTGGCCACGCGGCGGCGCCTCGGCAAGTCGCTCAGTGGTCAGTACGACCAGGCCATCTTGTTGCCCAATTCGCTGAAATCGGCGCTGGTGCCGTTCTTTGCCGGTATCCCCAAGCGCACCGGCTGGCGTGGCGAAATGCGTTTCGGTTTGCTCAACGATGTCCGCAAGCTGGACAAAGCGCGTTATCCGCTGATGATCGAGCGCTTCATGGCCCTGGCCTATGCCCCGGGCGCCGAGCTGCCAAAGCCCTACCCCCAGCCCAGCCTGCAGATCGAGCCACACAGCCGTGAGGCGGCCCTGGCCAAGTTCGGCCTGGAGCTGGACCGTCCGGTGCTGGCGCTGTGCCCAGGCGCTGAATTCGGCGAAGCCAAGCGCTGGCCGGCCGAGCACTACGCCGCCGTGGCCGATGCCATGATCCGCCAGGGGTGGCAGGTCTGGCTGTTCGGCTCGAAAAGTGATCACCCAGTGGGTGAGCAGATCCGCGAACGGCTGATCCCTGGGCTGCGCGAAGAGTCCGTGAACCTGGCCGGTGAAACCTCCCTGGCCGAGGCGATCGACCTGATGTCCTGCGCAGACGCCGTGGTCTCCAACGATTCCGGGTTGATGCATGTGGCGGCGGCGCTCAATCGCCCGCTGGTCGCCGTATACGGCTCGACATCGCCTGGCTTCACGCCGCCGCTGGCCAGCCAGGTCGAGGTGGTGCGCCTGGGCATCGAATGCAGCCCTTGTTTCGATCGCACCTGCCGCTTCGGTCACTACAACTGCCTGCGTCTGCTCGAACCCGGTCAGGTCATCGCCGCGCTGACCCGTCTGGGCGGTGCGAACATCATCGACGTGCTGACCGAGGTCGACTAAGTGCGGGTACTGATCATCAAGACGTCCTCGCTGGGCGATGTGATCCACACGCTGCCAGCGCTCACCGATGCAGCCCATGCCATACCCGGCATCCGGTTCGACTGGGTCGTCGAGGAAGGCTTTGCCGAGATACCCAGCTGGCATCCGGCGGTCGATCAGGTCATTCCGGTGGCCATCCGTCGCTGGCGCAAACACCTCTGGCAGACCGTTCGCAGCGGCGAGTGGAAGGCCTTCAAGCAGCGCCTGCGCGAACGCCAGTACGACTTGGTGATCGATGCCCAGGGCCTGGTCAAGTCGGCGTGGCTGACCCGCTACGTGAAGGCGCCGGTCGCAGGCCTGGACCGGTATTCGGCCCGTGAGGGCTGGGCCAGCCGCTTCTACGACCGACGCCTGTCGGTTGCGGTCGGCCAGCATGCCGTCGAGCGCGTGCGCCAGCTGTTCGCCATGGCGCTGGCCTATGACCTGCCCGAGGGCATCGGCCGTTACGGCCTGGACCTTGAGCGCTTGCAGTTGCCGCCGGCAGCGCCCTATGTGGTTTTCCTGCACGGGACCACCTGGACCACCAAGCACTGGCCCGAGGCCTACTGGCGCGAGCTGGCCGAGCGCATGGGCCGGCGCAGGCTGGAAGTGCGCCTGCCCTGGGGCAACCCGGCCGAGAAGGCCCGGGCCGAGCGCATCGCCCAAGGCTTGAACCATTGCCAGGTACTGCCCAAGTTGAACCTGGCCGGCGTCGCACGTGTGCTGGCCGCTGCAAAGGCCTGCGTCGCCGTCGATACCGGCCTGGGCCATTTGGCGGCAGCCCTCGATGTACCGACGCTTTCGCTGTTCGGCCCTACCAATCCGGGCCTGACCGGCGCCTATGGACGGACCCAGATCCACCAGGCCAGTGACTGGCCGTGCGCACCCTGCTTGCAGAAGAAGTGCACCTACAAACCGAGCGCCGAAGACCTGCGCCGGTACGATCTGAACCGCGAGTGGCCATTGTGTTTCACTCGCCTGAATCCCGAGCATGTAGCGAGCCGCCTGAGCGCGCTGCTGCTGGCTGAGGATGTCCGTTGATGCAACTGGCTTTCGTACTTTACAAATACTTCCCCTTTGGCGGTCTGCAGCGCGACTTCATGCGCATAGCCCTGGAGTGCCAGCAGCGCGGCCACCAGATCCGGGTCTACACACTGATCTGGGAGGGCGACATTCCGCCGGGTTTCGAAGTGCTGGTGGCGCCGGTCAAGGCGATCTTCAATCACCGGCGCAACGAGAAACTCACCGCCTGGATGCAGGCCGACCTGGCCAAGCGCCCGGTAGACCGGCTCATCGGTTTCAACAAGATGCCCGGGCTGGATGTGTACTACGCCGCCGACGGCTGCTTTGAGGACAAGGCGCAGAACCTGCGCAGCGACCTGTACCGCCGCTGGGGCCGCTATCGGCATTTCGCCGAATACGAGCGGGCGGTGTTCGCCAAGGATGCCGGCACCCAGATCCTGATGATTTCCGAGGTGCAGCAGCCGCTGTTCATCAAGCACTACGGCACGCCGGTCGAGCGTTTTCACCTGCTGCCACCGGGCATTTCCCAGGATCGTCGGGCGCCGCCCAACGCTGCTGAAATTCGCGCCGACCTGCGCAAGGAGTTCGACCTGGCCGAGGATGCGTTGCTGATCGTGCAGATCGGTTCCGGTTTCAAGACCAAGGGCGTGGACCGCAGCCTCAAAGCGTTGGCGGCATTGCCCGCGCCCTTGCGCAAGCGCACCCGGTTGCTGGTGATCGGCCAGGACGACCCCAAGGTCTTCCAGTTGCAGAGCGCGACGCTGGGCCTGGGCGACCAGGTGCAGTTTCTCAAGGGGCGCAGCGATATCCCACGCTTCCTGCTGGGCGCCGACCTGCTGATCCACCCGGCTTACAACGAGAACACAGGCACCGTGCTGCTTGAAGCCCTGGTCGCCGGGCTGCCGGTGCTGGTTTCGCACGTGTGCGGCTATGCCCACTACATCGCCGAGGCCGACTGCGGTTTGGTGCTGGACGAGCCGTTCGAGCAGGAGCAGCTTAACCGCTACCTGCAGCGTATGCTCGATGACCCCGCGGCGCGGGCCGATTGGTCGCGCAACGGCCTGGCATTTGCCGACACGGCCGACCTTTACAGCATGCCGCAGCATGCCGCCGATGTAATCCTAGGGCAGGAGGGGGCATGAAATTGATCGTGGCAGAGCCCTTCAAGCGGCTTTGGGCTGGGCGCGATGCCTTCGAGGCGGTAGAAGCGCTGCAGGGCGAAGTCTATCGGGAGCTCGAGGGGCGCCGCACCCTGCGTACGGAGGTCGCCGGCGAAGGCTTTTTCGTGAAGATCCACCGCGGCATTGGCTGGGGCGAGATCTTCAAGAACCTGCTCACGGCCAAGTTGCCGGTGTTGGGCGCCGGCCAGGAGTGGCAGGCCATCGAGCGCCTGCACCAGGTTGGCGTGCCAACCATGACGGCCGTGGCTTTCGGTGAGCGGGGCGGCAACCCGGCCACTCAGCATTCGTTCATCATCACCGAGGAACTGGCGCCGACCGTCAGCCTGGAAGACTTCAGCATCGACTGGATCAGGCAGCCGCCTGCGCCACGCCTCAAACGTGCCCTGATCACGCGCGTGGCCGAGATGACCGGTGGCATGCACCGTGCCGGCGTCAACCACCGGGACTGCTACATCTGTCACTTCCTGCTGCACACCGACCGGCCCGTGACGGCCGATGATTTCAAGTTGTCGGTGATCGACCTGCACCGCGCCCAGACCCGCCCAGCCATCAGCCGCCGCTGGCGCAACAAGGACCTGGCTGCCCTGTATTTCTCAGCCCTGGACATTGGCCTGACCCAACGCGACAAACTGCGTTTTCTGCGCAGCTACTTCCAGCGCCCGCTGCGTCAGGTCATGAAGGACGAAGCTGCACTGCTCGCCTGGCTTGAGCGCAAGGCGCAGAAACTCTACGACCGTAAACAACGCTATGGGGATGCACTCTGATGGCCAGTTGGACACTGGCGCCAGGTTACGCGCACCTGGCGAATGATTTCGGCAGCCTCGAGGCGGTATTCGCCCTTCAGGGCGAACGCCTGACCCGGGATCCGCTCAGCGAAGTGGTGCGTGTCGAGCGTGAAGGCGTCAACTATTACGTCAAGCGCTACACCGGTGCTGGCAAGCACATGCGCCGCTACCTGGGTCGCCCACGTATCAAGGCTGAATGGCAGAACCTCAAGCAGTTCGCCAAGTGGGGCATCCCCACGGCCGACGTGGTCGCCTGGGGGCTCGAACGCAATGGCCTGGCGTTCGGCCGTGGCGCAATGATCACCCGCGAGCTGCCCAACACCGAGGACCTCTCGGCACTGGCCGACCGCAACGATGCCCGCCTGGCCGATCGCGCCTGGGTGGACCACATCAGCCGCCAGCTGGCACGCCACACCCGGGTCATGCACGAGCATCGCTTCGCCCATAACGATTTGAAGTGGCGCAACCTGCTGGTCGATGACCAAGGGACGCTGTTCTTCATCGATTGCCCCACGGGTGACTTCTGGCGTGGGTTCATGTGGCGCCATCGCCTGATCAAGGACCTGGCCTGCCTGGACAAGGTCGCCAAGTACCACCTTTCGGCAACCCAGCGCCTGCGCTTTTACTTGCAGTACCGAGGCCGCGACCGGCTCAATGCCCGTGACAAGAAGCGCATTCGTCAGGTACTGGGCTTTTTCGAGGGAAGGGAATGACCGACTATATGGCCAGCGCAGACCATGCGTTGCTCCAGCGCCATGGCCTGGACGACTTCGAGGCGCTGTGGGCGCTCGAACTCGACGCGGTGGACGAGCCCAATACCGGCCGCGGCGGATGGAGCAGCGTGTACCGCCTGGAACTCGAGGGCAAAGGGTATTACCTCAAGCGCCAGAGCGACTACCTTACCCGTAGCCTGCACAAGCCCTTTGGCGAGCCGACCTTCGCTCGCGAATTTCGCAATATCGTTCGCTACCAGAAGCTGCACATTCCTGCATTGGAGGCAGTGTTCTACGGTGAGCGCAAGCAAGGTGGCAAGCACCGGGCACTGTTGATGACCCGCGCGCTGGACGACTGGCGCGACCTCGACAGCCAGTTGCTGCAATGGCCCGAACTCGATGCATCGGTACGCGATGGCATGCTCCAGGCCTGCGGCCAGTTGGCGCGCACGCTGCACGGTGCTGGGCAGGTGCATGGTTGCTTCTACCCCAAGCACATCTTCCTGCGTAAGCGCAAAGAAGGCTGGGAGGCGCAGTTGATCGACCTGGAGAAGACCCGGCCCTTGCTCTTCGGCATGCGCGACCGCCTCAAGGACCTCGAGCCCTTGCTGCGCCGGGCACCGGTATGGAGCGACGGCGAGATACGCACATTGCTGGCAGCCTACCTCGCACAACCCATCGACAGCACGCTGGTCCAAACCTGGGTCAACCGCCTGGTACAACGCCGTCATCACAAGGAGGCTCGCTGATGCAGCTTTCCGAGCTGAAGGACACAGGACGCAGCCCATCGCTGCCGCTTGCCATCAACCTCGCCGATGCCGCCGGTAGCGCCGAGCTGCAGTTGCTCAGTCTACTGCGCGTGCTGCCGGGCCAGCGTTATGTGGGGGTCGGGGTATGGCGTGGCAGGCCGGTACTGGCCAAATTGCTGGTGGGCAGCAATGCCGCGCGCCAGTTCCAGCGTGAGCTGCAAGGCGTGAAGCTGCTCGCCGCGCAGGGGCTGACTACGCCGGTGCTGCTCGCCGATGGCCTGGTGGAGGGTGAGGGCGGCTGGCTGTTGTTCGAGTACCTCGATGGCGCGCAAAGCCTGGCCGATGCCTGGGCGGCGGT
Organism: Pseudomonas sp. SWI7; assembly: GCF_006351945.1. Classification (NCBI taxonomy): domain Bacteria; kingdom Pseudomonadati; phylum Pseudomonadota; class Gammaproteobacteria; order Pseudomonadales; family Pseudomonadaceae; genus Pseudomonas; species Pseudomonas sp. SWI7. Next base: position 4,214,287 of record NZ_CP040930.1, read on the forward strand.
CGAGCACCTGCCTGTGCTCGCCGACGAGCAGCAGCAGGTGCTGGGCGAGGCCCTGGCGGCTGTGGCGCAGATGCACAAGCAGGGGCTGTGGCAGGAGGACCTGCACTTGGACAACCTGCTGCGTCATGCAGGCAAGCTGTACCTGATCGATGGGGCCGGTATCAAGGCTGAAACGCCAGGCCAGCAGCTTTCTCGCCCTCGCGTGCTGGAAAACCTTGGTGTGTTCTTCGCGCAGCTACCCAAGCGCCTGAAACCGTACACCGAGGAGCTGCTGGTGCATTACCTGTTGGCCAATGCCGAGCATGCATTGCCGATGGAGGCGTTGCAGAAGCACATAGACAAGATCCGCGTCTGGCGCCAACGCGACTTCCTGAACAAGGCCGGCCGCGATTGCAGCCTGTTCAGTGTGGAGCGCAGCCTGACGAGCCTGCGGGCTGTGGTCCGTAGCGAGGCCCAGGCCCTGTTGCCGGTGCTTGAGCAGGCGGATGAGCTGATCGACCGTGGGCACCTGTACAAGACTGGCGGCGCAGCCAGCGTGGCACGGGTCGAGGTGGATGGCCGCAAGCGGGTCATCAAACGCTACAACATCAAGAACACCCTCCACTGGCTCAAGCGCTTCTGGCGACCGAGCAGGGCCTGGCACTCGTGGATCGAAGGGCATCGCCTGTCGTTTCTCGACATCGCTACCCCGCGCCCGCTGGCGGTGCTGGAGCAGCGAGTACTGGGTTTGCGCACGCGCGCCTACCTGGTGACCGACTACATCGACGGCCCCGACCTCATCGAATGCTTTGCCCCCTTCGTCGAGCAGGGCGATGCGCCGGCCGAACAGGTGGAGGCCTTGGTGCAGCTCATGCAACAGCTGATCGGCGAGCGCATCAGCCACGGTGACTTCAAGGGGCACAACCTGTTCTGGGAGCGGGGCCGGTGGTCGCTGATCGACCTGGACGCCATGTGCCAGCACGGTAGCCAGGGCAGCTTCGCGCCGGCTTTCGCTCGGGACCGGGCGAGGCTACTTCGCAACTGGCCGGCTGAGAGTGCCTTGTACCAACGGCTGGATCAGGTGCTGCCTACAGTGACGGCATAAGCGGCAGGCAGTGCCAGCCAGTCGCTGCTTCGCCCCGGTTGGCGCACGCGTATACGCCATTGACCGTCGTGCCAGCGCAGGATTGCCCATGCGGTGGTGGTCGCAGCGGGCTGTCCGGGTATCAGCAGATGGTAGTGATCCGCCAGCAGGTGGGCACGCACGGGCAAGGCATGGCCACCGGCAAGCAAGTAAGGTTGGCCGTCGCTTTCGTACAGTTCCTTCGCCCCTTCCAGTGGGATCCCGTCTGGGGGCGCGGGAAGCTGACAGAGCTCCAGCAATGCGTTGAGGTCTGGCAGGCCGTCGTGCCACAGCACGGGTGAGTCGACGATCCATTCACCTTCAGCGTTCCGTCTGACCGCCACCTTGCTGTAGGCATCGGTTTTCCTGGGGTCTATGGCACGCCAGCGATAACCGTCGAACGCCACCTGATAGTACCGGCCTTGCTTGTCCTGGATGTAGTAGAGGGCCAGTCCCGCACGTTCGGATGGCTTTTCATACACGCCTTCGCTATGGATGCCGTCGATTCGGTAACGCAACTTGGCGGTGTCCGGACGTACCTGGAAGGTAGGCGGTAGCATCAAGGGTGGGTTGGGAGGCATGGCGCGAATGGCGCGCCTGATCACTGTCGTGCCGCCGATGCTGTTGACCCCGTCGCTCATGTGGGTAAAAGCCTCCACCATATGCTTGAGCACGCCTACCCGATCTTTCTTTTCCAGCGCTTCAAGGCTGTCCAGCACGCTCAGCACCGCGCGGGCGAATGCCAACGGCGCCAGGCCACGTACCGGAATCACGAAGCTGAGCAAGTCGAGTATTATCCACAACGCATGCAGGCTGGCCTCGCCCAGCAGCTCCAGTTTGGTGTTAGTGCTGGCATCGACCGTCGACATGAGCGCGCGGACCTCTGCCAGATAACAGGCGTGCAAAAAATTGCCGGAGATGACCGGGCGACTCAGACGCTGAGCGAGCCCGCCCTTGGTCAGCAAGCGCTCGATGGTTTTGCGCCGGGCCAAGGGTATGCGGTCCATCACGTAGGTGCGTAGATCCGGGTTGGCGCGGAGCGATCGGATCAGCGCACGCGCATTGGCATATTCGCGCCAAGGCCTGCGATCCGGTGCATCTGGCGCATACACCAGAAAGCGCTGCATTTGCGGTGTTTCAGGCGTGATCAGCAGTACCCCCTGTACGGTGTGCCCGGCAATCAGCAACTGCCGTACACTCAGGCGGTTCTCTTGCACCAGGGGGCGCCAGTCGCTGTCGGGGTAGTTGAGCACGGTCCTGCTCCAGCGATAGCCCTGCTCAAGCGGGTCGAGCATGAAGTGGCCGGCATAGCGGGCTTTGGCGGCTTCAGCCCGCATGCGAGCACAGTTGATTCGCGCATGTGCATCCCGTCGCCACTGGCCTTGCTCCAGATCGATCAGGTGGCTGCGTAGAAAGCGTGAATAGCTGTCGCCGACATTGAGCTCACGGACCATCTGCCGAGCCTGCGCAGGGGACAAGCCTTGAATGTTTGTCTCGTCCTTATGGTGGACTCGAGCGGTCAGCCAGTAGTCCAGGTCCAGCAAGCCCACATTCACCAACGCCAACTGATCCAGACTGTAGGTTTGCCTGACCAACTCCACGGTGTCCCCTGTCTGCGGCCGGCTAGCGATGGGTATATAGCTGCTGGGCTGAGCTGGAGGCATCACCGGGCCGGTCTGACGGGCAATGGTGACGCTGATGAAGATCTGTTCGGGTGCCAGATCGAGTTGGTGGTCCAGTCTCAATCGCTCGCTGAGGCGGGCGCGGGTCCACTGCAGCAGGCTGTTGCGTTCGGTGAACTGTTCAAGCGTAGGAATGCCCGACGCTGCGGCCTGATCGATGGCCACGATCAGCTCCTGCATCGTCTGCATGATATGCGTGAGCCCTTGGGTAGAGGTCTTCTTGAGCCAGGCAGGAGCGTGCTTTTCAAGCAGCAGGCCATAACGCGTCGGCAGCGCTGCCTTGCTGGTCACCCAAGGCAGCAGGTCTGCGGCCGTTGCCAGGCGTTCGGCGAACCCAGTTTGATCCACGGGTTGGCTGCCCCATACCGCGTTCAATCGCGCCCGCTGGGCATCGATCAAGGCCTGAATCTGGACTTCCACTAGATCGTCGGGCAGCCAGTCGTAACGCAGTCGTTGTGCGTTATGGGCGCGGTCGGCATCACCAGGCGCCAGTAGCTTGAGCATCGGCTGACTTTGCAGGGGATCATCCAGCCGCTCGCACAGCTCAAGGTGCAGGCTCTGGACATCGGCGAACGCTTCGATGCCGTGGGAGAGGCTGCATAACAAGGCTGGGCCGCCGGCCGCATCGCCCGTCATCATCTGTCCCTCGATACTGCCTTGTACAAGCAGTATGGCGCCGGGCAAGTAGGCCCGCCAGTTGGGTCTTGAGCAATCGAGCAGCAGCCGATAGAGCTGTGGGCGCTTGGACGCTTCGATGCCCTGGCGAGTCCAGGACATGGGTTGGTCAAGGCACATCTGTAATAGCGATGCTGCCGGAGGCTCCAGTGTTGCGTCAGCGATGCGCAGGTCCATTTCGGCCTGAAGCTGTTGTCGCCGAAGCGCAATGAGCCGAGCACGGCGGTTGCTGCCTGCTTCGTCCGGCAGGTTCCAGTAGTCTGCCAGCGCGCCGAAGAATTGTTGCCGGCCCGCCAGCGGTGAAAGCTGCAGGTCTGGTAAGGGCAGGGGAGCCAGTAGGGCAGTGATTTCAGCGTCGAATGACTCGAAATGTTGCAAGGGTGAGACGGATGACATGGTGCGAACTCCTTTAGAGAGATCGCGAGCCTGGGCGATATGGCAGGGGCATGCGTGCTAGCCCGCTACCGCCATCACGTAGTAAGGGCCGGCTGCCTGACCCGTTGCCTATAGGCCGTGGCGCTGGGCCATCCGACGTCGCCAGTTCTGCAGGCATTGCTCAAGTTGCGCCGGGCTCTGGATGTGCTGGCGGCGCGCCTGGCTCAAGAGAATCAACGCCAGCTCTGCGGTCACCTGTGCGTCGGCGCTGGCGTGATGACGCGCTTGTACCTGCAGCTCGAAACGCGCTACCCAGTCATCGAGACCGGCTTCTCGCAACACCGTGTCGGGATTGAGCATGGGTGCCAGCTCGGCCACATCGAGGAAGGGTATTTGCAGACGATGACCCAGGCTCTGCCGGAGGGCCCGTGCCAGCATGCGCTCATCGAACGGCGCATGGAAAGCCAGCACCGGGCTGGTGCCAATGAACTCGAGCAGGTCAAGCAGTGCGTGCCCTGGGTCGCAGCCCGCTGCCAGGGCGCTTGGGCCCAGGCCGTGTATCAGGACGCTGGGGTTGGTCTTCTGCTCAGGTCGGTACAGGGTCCGCTCGAACTGCTGCGAGAAGTCCACTGCCCCGTCCTCGATGGCCACTGCGCCTATGGACAGGACTTGATCGCGGTTGGTGTTCAGGCCACTGGTTTCCAGGTCAAGTACCACCCAGCGCTGCTCGCGCAGGGTGCAGGTGCCAAGCGCGGTGGGTAGGGGCAAGGCCGCCAGGCGTTCGCGCTGCGAAAGCGCCAGTTGCGGAGCTTGGGGGCGCAGCCATGCGAAGAAGCTCACAGCTGGTACCTCATGGCCAGGCTGCTTTGCAACCGCTGAGCCTGGCGCAACGACTCGCGCAGGATGCGCCGGTCCAAGTGGTTGAGGCTGTCTGGGTCCAGGCGGTTGGAGTAGGCCAGGTTGTCGCGTGCCTGGCGTTGATGTTGCTGCATGCGGGTCTGCTGGATGAAATGGTACGCCTCTTCGTAGGCGGCGCCGTCCAGGGGATCGATCACACCCTTGACCACCAGTTGGCGGATGCGCTCCAGGGTATTGCAAGCACCGATCCCATGGGCCAGCGCCAGCACACGTGCGCCATCGACGAAGGGCGTCAGGCCCTGAACCTTGAGGTCCAGGGTGCCAGCCTTGTCAGTGCCCTGGCGTGTCAGCACGAAGTCGCGCAGACGCCCCACAGGCGGGCGTTGGCGCAGGGCGTTGTCAGCCAGCATGCGTTGGAAGATACGGTTGTCGGCTATCTGCGTCAGCAATGTGCTGCGCAACGCCTCGCACGTGTGTTCGTCGCCCCAGACTACTCGCAGGTCGAAGTAGATGCTCGAGCCGAGTAGGTTCTCCGGGCTTGCGTCACGCACGAAGCCGGCAAAGCGCCGTGACCACTCGCTGTGCGACAGGCACAGCGCAGGGTTGCCGGCCATGACATTGCCCTTGCACAGGGTAAAACCGCACTGCGCCAGGCATTGGTTGATGTACTGCGCCAACGGTAGCAGCCGCGCCCGGATGGCCTGCGCTTCGGTGTCATCGGCCGCGTCGAAGAGGATACCGTTGTCCTGGTCGGTGTGCAGGGTCTGCTCGCGCCGCCCTTCACTGCCAAAACAGAGCCAACTGAACGGCACCCCCGGATCGCCACGTTCTGCCAGCGCCAGTTCGATGACCCGGCATACCGTGTGGTCGTTGAGCAAGGTGATGATCTGGGTGATCTGCGTAGAGGAGGCACCGTGGGCGAGCATGCGCTCGACCAACTGACTGATTTCGCCTCGCAGGGAAACAAGCGTGTCCAGGCGCGGCGCATGACGAATGGTACGCGCCAGGTGCACAAGGTCCACCCGCTGCAGGGAAAACAGATCGCGCTCGGACACCACCCCACACAACCGCCCGCTCTCCACCAGGCACACGTGCGCGATATGCCGCTCGGTCATCGCCATGGCCGCATCGAAGGCACTCGCCTGGGGGCTCAGGTAGAACGGTGCGGCGGTCATGTGCCGTGCAATGGGTGCACCCAGATCGGCATCGGCTGCGGCAACCACCTGGCGCAGATCGCGCAAGGTGAAAATGCCCGTCGGCTGGCGCTGCCCATCGACGATCACGATCGAGCCAACCTGCTGCTCATGCATCAGCCGCACGGCTTCGCGCAGCGGTGTCTCGGGGGCGCAGGCCACGGGGTGACGCATGGCCAGTTCGCCTAGCGGTGTATTGAGGGAATACTGGGTACCCAGGGTTTGCACCGCCTGTTGACGGACCTGTTGGTTGACCTGATCCAGAAGACTGCTGACCCCTCGCAAGGCGAAATCGCGGAACACCTCGGAAAGGGAAAAGACGCGGATGAATGCCGCCTTGTTCAGTTGCAGGCAGAAGGTGTCGTCACCGGCCAGGTGCTCCGTACGCGTGGCTCGCTCGCCGAGCAAGGCTGCCAGTGGAAAACACTCGCCGTGGGTAATCTCGAACGTGGTTTCGACGCCGGGTTTGACCAGGTGCTGCCGCTCACCAACGACGCGGCCCTGCTTGACGATGTAGAAGTGCTCGACCGGCCCGTCGCTTGGCTTGATGATGCTTTCGCCGCTGGCGTAGAAGCGCAGCTGGCACTGCTCGACCAAGTAGGCCAGATGGCTCTGCTCCATCTGGTTGAAGGGCGCAAAGCGCTGCAGGAATTGCAGGGTGCCCTGGATGTTTTGCAGCACTGCCGTTCTACCCGCTTGCTGGTAGGCGTCTTTTTTGCTCATCGACCTGACCGTATCGCTACGCCGAACTATATATATCTATCTATAGGGTCGGCTTTGTTGTTTTCGGCATTCATGGTCGGCCTGCAGAGGGCGTGGTGCCCATTGGACGTAAGTCTAGGGCACGAACACGTCAATAATCCGACGAAAGGTAAATTGGGTGTCGGAGAATCTGCGGTCTTACCAGTAGAGCGAATGGATACGAGACGACCATGTCCGAGCACACCGATATCTTGAGCGACGCAGAGCGTGCGGCACTCGCTGCTGTGAGTGCGCCGCCGCCTGCCCGGCCGGTAGTGCTCGTGGTCGACGATAATCCGGTCAACAGCGAAGCCTTGATGTTGTATCTCAAAAGCAAGGGTATCGACGGCATGACGGCCGATGGCGCCCAGGAGGCGCTGTTCAAGCTCCATTGGGAGCCTCGCATCGCGCTGATGATCACCGACCTGCGGATGCAGCCCGAGGATGGGCTGTACCTTATCCACAAGGTGCGCGAGATGCAGGAAGCGGACCGGGCTGCGCTTTCGATCATCGTGGTATCAGGCGATACCGATGTGAAAGAGGCCGTTGATGTCATGCACCTGGGGGTTGTGGACTTTCTGTTGAAGCCCGTCGACCTGGCGAAACTGCTCGAACTGGTGAAGCGCGAATTGAAGCTGGCCTGATGTGCAAGCGGGGCCCGAAGGCCCCGCCGATCAACGCTGCAAGCAGCTCACGCTATACGCCGGTCGTTCAGATCCCGTTGCGTGCCTTGAACTCACGGCGACGGCGATGCAGCACAGGCTCGGTGTAGCCGTTAGGCTGCTTGGCACCTTCGAGCACCAGCTCGACTGCCGCCTGGAAGGCAACGTTGTCGTCGAAGTTGCCCGCCATCGGGCGATACAGCGGGTCGTTGGCGTTCTGCTTGTCGACCACTGCCGCCATGCGCTTGAGGCTTTCGAGCACCTGCTCCTGGCTGACTACACCATGTCGCAGCCAGTTGGCCAGCAACTGGGCGGAAATGCGCAAGGTGGCGCGGTCTTCCATCAGCCCCACGTTGTTGATGTCGGGCACTTTGGAGCAACCCACACCCTGATCGATCCAGCGCACCACGTAGCCCAGGATGCCCTGGGCATTGTTGTCCAGCTCGTTGCGGATTTCCTCGTCCGACCAGTTGGGGTTGGTCGCCAGCGGAATGGCCAGGATGTCATCGACCGAAGCCGGTGTGCGCGAAGCCAGCTCGCGCTGGCGCGCCTGCACATCCACCTTGTGGTAGTGCAGGGCGTGCAGGGTGGCTGCCGTCGGCGAAGGCACCCACGCGGTATTGGCACCGGCCAGCGGGTGAGCGATCTTCTGCTCCAGCATGGCGGCCATCAGGTCGGGCATGGCCCACATGCCCTTGCCGATCTGCGCACGCCCTTGCAGGCCGGTGGCAAGGCCTACATCGACGTTGTTGTTTTCATAGGCGCCGATCCACTTCTCGTTCTTCATGGCGCCTTTGCGCACGACCGGGCCTGCCTCCATGGAGGTATGGATTTCGTCGCCCGTGCGATCGAGGAAGCCCGTATTGATGAACACCACGCGCTCGGCAGCGGCCTTGATGCAGGACTTGAGGTTGACCGTTGTGCGGCGCTCTTCGTCCATGATGCCGACCTTGACGGTATTGCGCTGCATACCCAGCAGGTCTTCGACCCGGCTGAATATCTCGGCGGCGAACGCCACTTCCTCCGGGCCATGCATCTTCGGCTTGACGATGTACACACTGCCGGTACGGGTATTGCGGCGACTGGTGGTGCCGTTGAGGTTGTGCAGCGCCATGAGGTTGGTGAACAGACCGTCCTGGATACCTTCCGGGACTTCGTTACCCTGCGCGTCGAGGATGGCCGGGTTGGTCATCAGGTGACCCACGTTGCGCACGAACAGCAGCGAGCGACCATGCAGCGTGACGCTGCCCCCGTTCGGCGCTGCGTACTCGCGATCGGGGTTCATGGTGCGGGTGAACGTCTTGCCGCCCTTGCTGACGCTTTCGGCCAGGTCACCTTTCATCAGCCCCAGCCAATTGCGATACACGATCACTTTGTCGTCGGCGTCGACTGCCGCCACGGAGTCTTCGCAGTCCATGATGGTGGTCAGTGCCGATTCCATCAGGATGTCCTTGACGCCTGCGGCATCGGTGCTGCCCACCGGGGTACTGGCATCGATCTGGATTTCGAAGTGCAGGCCATTGTGCTTGAGCAACACGGCAGTGGGGGCGTTGCTGTCGCCGTGGAACCCGACCAGTTGGGCGTCGTCACGCAGGCCCGTGTTGCTGCCGCCTTTGAGGGTGACGACCAACTGGCCAGCCTCGATGCGATAGGCCGTGGAGTCGACGTGCGAACCAGCAGCCAGTGGTGCCGCTTCGTCGAGGAAGGCACGGGCGAAGGCGATCACTTTGTCGCCACGTACCTTGTTGTAGCCTTGCCCCTTTTCGGCGCCGCCTTCCTCGCTGATGGCGTCGGTGCCGTAGAGCGCGTCGTACAGCGAGCCCCAGCGGGCATTCGCGGCGTTCAGGGCAAAGCGTGCATTCATGACCGGTACCACCAACTGCGGACCGGCCATGTGGGCGATTTCTTCGTCCACGTTTTGCGTAGTGGCCTGGAAATCGTCGGCTTGTGGCAGCAGGTAACCGATTTCCTGAAGGAAAGCCTTGTAGGCCGGGGCGTCGTGGGCCTGGCCTTTGCGGGCCTGGTGCCAGGCGTCGATCTGGGCTTGCAGCTCGTCGCGCTTGGCGAGGAGGGCTTTGTTCTTTGGAGCGAGGTCGTTGATGATCTTTTCAGCACCTGCCCAGAACTGCTCGGCGATGATGCCGGTTCCGGGGATGGCTTCGTTGTTCACGAAGTCGTACAGGACTTTGGCGACCTGAAGGCCACCGACTTGAACGTATCCAGTCATTGCTTGCCTCACTCTGCTCAGCTATTTCGCTCTTTTGTATTGAGCCTGTAGCGCTTCTCCTCGCACGGCACCAGTGCATGCCTCCGGTACAAGCCCGGACGCGGCTGGGTGCGGTTTGCCTGCCTGACAGCAAGCAACGTGCATTCTTCACAGGCGCCTCGACAGACCTTCAAACGACGTTGTGTAGTCCGCGCCCACGGATACTACATGAAGCAGCCGGCTGGGCACTATCAGACTAAAAGCGCCGTCAGGCGACCTGTTGGTCGCACAGGATCCTGCAAGGAAGCGCCATGTTCGCAAAAAACGGAGTGATTGTTCCAGATAAATCTAAAAACAGTACACGATTTATAAGGAGGATTGCCCTGCGGCAGGTTGACGCGCCTTGCCTATACTGTGGCGACACCTTGGCGCTGTATGGCCTGAACCCCACTCGAGGAACATTCCGTGGAACATCTTGTGCTTACCGTGATCGCCCCGGACAAGGCCGGCCAAGTCGAGCGGATCGCCCAGTGCATCGCCGACTTCGAGGGTAACTGGCTGGAAAGCAGCATGTCGCGCATGGCTGGGCAATTTGCCGGCATCCTGCGGGTGGCAGTGCCGGCGGATCGGTATGACGCGTTGGTGGACGCGCTAGGGGCATTGTCCGCACACGGCATTCGCGTGCAACTGGCCGAAAGTGGCAGCGAGCCTGCCCATGCATCCAAACCCTTTGGCATGGAACTGGTAGGTAACGACCGGCCAGGGATCGTGCGGGATATCACCCGTGTGCTGGCCGAGCTGAATGTGAACGTCGAACGGATTGCCACAGAGGTACGCCCGGCACCGATGAGCAACGAACCCCTGTTTCATGCCGAGGCCCTTCTGGCATTACCCGCGTCCCTGCCGCTGGAGCAGTTGCAGCAACGTCTGGAAGCGCTGGCCGATGACTTGATGGTGGAGTTGCGGTTGCGCGCGGATGAGTAAATGCGGCTCGCCACTGCCGCAGACTCTGGCAGAAGTTATCCCGATTTAGAGAGGACGGCCTTGTGGATAAGCTGGGGCTATCGGGCCCCAGCGCCCGGCTTGCAAGGGCTGCAGAGATTTGATCGAAAATTGATCAATGCAGAGGGGGTTGTGCACAAACGGCGGGGACGAGGGTGTGGATAAGCTCTGGAGATGTCTCTGCAGGCCATGTATATCAAGGCGTACAGAGACATGATCGTTTTTTGATCAGCGACTTTTACGCAAACTCCACCACGCATCGACGCTGTACAACGCCAGCCCTGCCCAGATGAACATGAATGCGGTAAGCGTGCTTGGGGATAGATGCTCGTCGAACAGCCAGATGGCCTGGAGCAAGACCAGCGTTGGCGCCAGGTATTGCAGAAAGCCCAGCGTGGTGTAGGGCAGATGCCGTGCGGCAGCGTTGAAACACACCAGCGGCACCAGTGTCACGGGGCCTGCAGCCATCAGCCACAAGGCCTCGCTTGTGGTGTAGAACTCACCTTGCGCGCTCATCGCGCCGGGGTGCAGCAGCAACCACCCAAGCGCCAGCGGTACCAGCATCCAGGTCTCGACAACCAGGCCGGGCAGGGCCGCCACGGGGGCTTGCTTGCGAATAAGCCCGTAGAACCCGAAGGTCAGCGCCAGTGCCAAGGATACCCAGGGCAGGCTGCCCACCTGCCAGACCTGTTGCATGACGCCGAGCGCGGCCAGGCTGACCGCCAGCCACTGCAAACGGCGCAAGCGCTCGCCGAGAATCAGCATGCCGAGCAGCACGTTGATCAGCGGGTTGATGTAGTAGCCAAGGCTGGCCTCGAGCATGCGTCCGTTGTTCACCGACCAGACATACGTCAGCCAATTGGCTGCGATCAATGTGCCGCTCAATGCCAGGATGGCCAAGCGCCGCGGGTTGTCGCGCAGGTCGCGCCACCAGCCGGGGTGTTTCCAGAAGGCGAGCAGTATCGAGCCGAACAGCGCTGACCACAGCACACGGTGGACGATGATCTCCACGGCGGGGACGCTTTGGATGGCTTTGAAGTACAGGGGGAACAGGCCCCAGATGATGTAGGCACTCAGGCCCAGTAGATACCCGCGACGCGGGTTTGCAGCGTGCATGCAGAGTCCTTGCTTAAGATGCTGATTAACGGCAGCTATTGTAGACAGCGCCGACGGTCGATCTAGAACAACTTGAGTGGGGCTTCATCGAGGGCGGCCATTTGCTCACGCAGCGCCAGAATCTGATCACCCCAGTACCTAGGCTGACCGAACCACGGGAAGCTGGGCGGAAATGCCGGATCGTCCCAGCGACGCGCCAGCCAGGCACTGTAGTGGAGTTGACGCAGGGCACGCAGCGGCTCGATCAACGCCAGCTCACGCGGGTCGAAGTCGTGAAATTCGTTGTAGCCCTCGACCAGCTCGGCCAACTGGCCCTGACGCTCATCCCGATTGCCTGCCAGCATCATCCACAGGTCCTGTACCGCAGGGCCCATGCGGCAGTCGTCCAGGTCAACCACATGGTAGATCTCGTCGCGGTGCATCAGGTTGCCCGGGTGCAAGTCACCGTGCAGGCGGATGACCTGGTGCGGGGTGCGGGCATAGATGGCTTCCACTCGAGCCAGTACATCGCGCGCGACCGATTCGAAGGCGGGCAACAGTTCCCGGGGCACGAACCCGCCTTTTAGCAGTGTGTCCAGTGAGGCGTGCCCGAAGTTATCCACAGCCAACGCTTCCCGGTGTTCGAACGGCCGGCTGGCAGCCACGGCATGCAGGCGTCCGATCAACTGGCCCAAGCGGTACAACTGATCGAGGTTGCCGGGTTCAGGGGCATGCCCACCACGGCGCGGGAACAGCGTAAAGCGAAAGCCACCGTGTTCGAACAACGTGTTGCCTTGATGCTGCAGAGGCGCTACCACCGGCACTTCGCAGCCGGCCAATTCGGCCGTGAAGCGGTGTTCTTCGACGATGGCTGCATCGCTCCAGCGACCGGGTCGATAGAACTTGGCGATCAAGGGCTGCTCGCCCTCGATGCCCACTTGGTAGACGCGGTTTTCATAGCTGTTGAGTGCCAATACCCGCGCATCGCTGAGAAACCCCAATGATTCCACGGCGTCGAGCACCAAGTCGGGGGTGAGTGTGGCGAACGGGTGGGACATGATGACTCCGGCGGTAGGCAGCGTGGCCCCCATGTTACCGCGTTGGCCACCGAGGCGCCGCAGGGCACTCGGCCATGTGCCAAACGCCGTTACAGGTCAGGCCGGGATACCAATCACCACATCGGCGGCCGAGAACTGCGCACGCAGGGCGCTGCCAACGGTCACCTGGTGCTCTGCCAGCCAGGCCGGTTCGGCGAAGGCGCACAGGGTCTGACCATTGCCAAGCGCAAGGCGCACCTCGTGGGGGCCATCGGTGCCCGTCAGAATCGAGTCCACGGTCACCTGCAGGCAATTGTGCTGTTGATCCGCCTCGTCGCTGTGGCCCAGCAGGCGCACCCAACCTGCCTTGAGCAAGGCCACCACCGTCGTGCCCAAGGTCAGCCCAAGGCGCTCGGTGCTGTCATGAGTGATCAAGGCTTCGATCTGCAGCCCCCCACTCAGTGCAAGGCCGACCCGATCATGCCACCCCACGCGATGAAGGGCGCTGACCTGGCCTTGCAGCTGATTCCGGGCGCTGGTGCGCAGCATCAGGCGACCGAGCAGGTCAAGGTCGCTCACATCATCGGTGGCTTCGAGCAACTGAGCTTGCAAGGCTTGCAGGCGCTGATACAGCCTCAGCACCCGTTCGCCTTCGGCAGACAGGCGTGCACCGCCGCCGCCGCGCCCGCCAGTGCTGCGCTCTACCAAGGGGCTGCTGGCCAGGTTGTTGAGTTCATCGATCGCATCCCAGGCAGCTTTGTAGCTCATGCCGGCAGCCTTGGCGGCGCGGGTGATGGAGCCCTGCTCGGCAATGTGCTGCAAGAGGGCCACGCGCTGTGGGCGGCGGGTAATGTGATGGGTCAGTGGGGCAGGTAAGGGCATGGGCATCCGACCGGTTCGGTGATGGGCCAGTGTACGGGGTGGGCGTAGCGTACCACTGCGTCGCCGCCACTGGCCTGCACGCTCATGCATAGCCGGGCTTGGGTGTGCGTGCCAGGCAGTAGACGTCTACACGTGCGGCACCTGCCTTGCGCAGGACCTGTGCAACAGCCTGCGCCGTCGCGCCGGTGGTCAGTACATCATCGACGAGCGCGACATGCTGGCCGTGCAGGCCACCGCATACGGCGAACGCCTGACGCAGGTTGCGCCATCGAGCCTTGGCGCTCAGATGCTGCTGGGCCGTGGTGTGGCGGGTGCGTACCAGCAGGTGTTCGACGAAGGGCACTGCCAGTTGCCTTGACCACCAACGCGCCAGCATCGCAGCCTGGTTGAACCCCCGTTCACGCAGCCGGCGCCGTGTCAGGGGTACAGCAAGCAGCACGTCGGGGCGGGGCAGGCCTTCGGCATAGTGATGGCTCAGCGCATGACCGGCAATCTCAGCCATCAGGCGTCCCAGCGGCCACTGACGGTTGTGCTTGAACCGACTGATCAGGGTGTCCACCGGAAATGTGAAATGCCAGGGTGCCAGAACCCGTTCGAATGCTGGCGGCCTGCGGTTGCACTGTCCGCATTCCATGCCTGCCATGGCCAGAGGCAGGGCGCACCGTGAGCAGTGGTCATCATTCAGCCAGGGCAGTTGTTGTTCACATGGCTCGCATAGCGCGTAGGGCTGGAGCGCAGTGGCACCGCATAGTGCGCATATTTGGTTAACTAGTGACCAATTGTAGACCAGCTTCTTAAGCTTAAGTTGACAGTTCATGGGCCTTCCCTGACTATTTCGGCTATCCGTGAAGCGCGGGCGTTCTCCTTGCCCGGCGCCTGCTAGAGCCTAAACAAGGAAACGCCGATGAGCGCCAGTACAACTGCAACAACACGTCACGACTGGTCCCTGGCCGAGGTCAAGGCGCTGTTCCAACAGCCGTTCAACGACCTGATCTTCAACGCCCAGGCTGTACACCGTGCGCATTTCGACGCCAACCGGGTGCAAGTCTCAACCCTGCTGTCGATCAAGACCGGTGCCTGCCCCGAAGACTGTAAGTACTGCCCGCAGTCCGGGCACTACAACACCGGCCTGGAAAAGCAGAAGCTCATGGAGGTGCAGAAGGTGCTCGAGGAGGCCGCGCGCGCCAAGGCCATTGGTTCCACGCGCTTTTGCATGGGCGCTGCGTGGAAGCACCCTTCGGCCAAGGACATGCCCTATGTGCTGGAGATGGTCAAAGGGGTCAAGGCCATGGGCCTGGAAACCTGCATGACCCTCGGCAAGCTCGACCAGGAGCAGACCCAAGCGCTGGCCCAGGCGGGCCTGGACTATTACAACCACAACCTCGATACCTCCCCCGAGTTCTACGGCAGCATCATCACTACGCGCACCTACGCCGAGCGCTTGCAGACCCTGGCCTATGTGCGCGATGCCGGCATGAAGATCTGCTCTGGCGGCATCCTCGGCATGGGCGAGACGCTCGATGACCGCGCAGGCCTGCTGATTCAACTGGCCAACCTGCCTGAGCATCCGGAGTCCGTGCCGATCAACATGCTGGTCAAGGTGGCCGGTACGCCGCTGGCCGACGAGGCCGACGTCGATCCGTTCGACTTCATCCGCATGCTGGCAGTGGCCCGTATTCTCATGCCCAAGTCGCACGTGCGCCTTTCGGCAGGCCGTGAGCAGATGAACGAGCAAATGCAGGCCTTGGCATTCCTGGCCGGTGCCAACTCGATCTTCTACGGTGAAAAGTTGCTGACAACGGCCAACCCGCAGGCCGACAAGGACATGCAGCTGTTCGCACGCCTGGGAATCAAGCCTGAAGCCGGTGAAGAGCACGCCGATGAAGTCCACCAGGCTGCGATCGAGCAGGCGCTGGTCGAGCAGCGCAACGATGCGTTGTTCTACGATGCAGCTTCGGCCTGACATGGCCTTCGACTTGGCCGCGCGGCTGGCCGACCGGCGCGCGGCGGACCTCTACCGACAGCGCCCCTTGCTGGAAAGCCCACAAGGGCCGCTGGTAGTGGTCGATGGCCAGCCGCTGCTGGCTTTCTGCAGCAACGATTACCTGGGCCTGGCAAGTCATCCTGACGTGCTCGCGGCCTGGCAGGCAGGTGCTGATCGCTGGGGTGTGGGTGGGGGGGCTTCGCATCTGGTCATAGGCCATACCACGGCACACCATCAACTTGAGCAAGCATTGGCCGAACTCACCGGGCGGCCGCGAGCGCTGCTGTTCTCCACCGGCTACATGGCCAACCTGGGGGTAATCACCGCATTGGTGGGCAAGGGCGATACGGTGTTGCAGGATCGCCTGAACCACGCCTCGCTGCTCGACGGTGGCCTGCTCAGCGGCGCGCGTTTCAGCCGTTACCTGCACAATGATGTCGGCAGCCTGAGCGACCGCCTGGCCAAGGCCACGGGCAATACATTGGTCGTGACCGATGGCGTGTTCAGCATGGACGGTGATGTGGCCGATTTGCCGGCGCTGGCCCAGGCGACGCGTGCGCGCGATGCCTGGCTGATGGTGGACGATGCCCATGGCCTGGGCACCCTGGGTGTGGGCGGCGGAGGAGTCGTCGAGCACTATGGCCTGGGCGTGGACGATGTCCCGGTACTGGTCGGTACGCTGGGCAAGGCCTGCGGTACGGCGGGTGCGTTCGTGGCTGGCAGTGAAGCGCTGATCGAAGCGCTGATCCAGTTCGCCCGGCCTTACATCTACACCACCAGCCAACCGCCCGCCTTGGCCTGCGCCACCCTCAAGAGCCTTGAGCTGGTGCGGACACAGCCTTGGCGACGCGAGCACCTGGCGGCACTGATACAGCAATTTCGCGAAGGCGCAGAACAACTGGGCTTGCGCCTAATGGAGAGCCAGACGCCGATCCAGCCGATTGTCATCGGTGACAGCGCGCAAGCGCTTCGTCTGTCGCAGCTACTGCGCGAGCGCGGTCTGTTGGTGACCGCTATCCGGCCACCTACGGTGGCGGTCGGTAGTGCGCGATTGCGCGTTACCTTGAGCGCTGCCCACACAGCAGCTCAGGTGCAGCTATTGTTGAATGCATTGGCAGAGTGTTATCCACAGCTGGAGCGCGCCGATGCGTAACCGACTCGTACTGCTACCAGGCTGGGGCCTGGGCACCGCTTCTCTTGAGCCGCTTGCAGCCAGCCTGCGCGCCCAGGACCCTGGGCTTCAGGTGACGCTGATGCCCATGCCGGAGCTGGATCACTGTGACGTCCAGGGTTGGGTCGAGCACCTGGATCGCAAGGTACCCAACGATGTGTGGCTGGGGGGGTGGTCGCTGGGCGGTATGCTGGCCAGTGCCCTGGCCGACAAGCGCGGCGACCACTGTTGCGGCTTGCTCACCCTGGCCAGTAACCCTAGTTTCGTGGCCCGTGCCGATTGGCCTCACGGGATGGCCGAAGACACCTTCGGGACGTTCCTGGATGGTTGCCGCAGCCATCCGTCGGTCACGCTCAAGCGCTTTCGCACGTTGTGCAGCGAAGGGGCCATGCAACCGCGCACCTTGCTTCGCCAGCTGGGCGTAGGCGTTCCAGACACCGATCCGCTGTACCTGGCTACGGCGCTACAGGTACTGGCCCAGCTCGATACCCGAGCAGCGCTGGAGGCCTTCGCCGGCCCGCAGCTTCATCTTTTTGCCGGCGCAGATGCCCTGGTGCCAGCCGAAGCTGCGCAGGCGTTGAGCGAGCTGTTGCCCGACGTGGAAGTGGGCCTTGTCGAAGACAGTTCCCATGCGTTTGTGCTCGAGTACCCACAAGAACTGGCCAGCGGTATCAAAAGTTTCCTGCATGAGAGTGGCGATGACTGATCTTTCCCAGCCAGGCTTGCCTGGCGCCTTGCCCGACAAACGCCAGGTGGCCACGTCGTTTTCGCGTGCGGCAGCCAGCTATGACAGCGTGGCAGCCCTGCAGCGTTCGGTCGGCATGAACCTGCTGACGATGCTGCCATCTGACCTCGAACCGACTCGCTGGCTTGATCTGGGCAGTGGCACGGGCCATTTCAGCCGGGTGCTTGCCGAGCGTTACGGGCCTGCAAGCGGTGTTGCCGTGGACATCGCCGAAGGCATGCTGCGTCATGCTCGCGATCGAGCCGATGGCGCCCAAAGCTACATCGTCGGCGATGCCGAGCGCTTGCCGCTGGGGGAGGGGTGCGTCGATCTCGTCTTTTCCAGCCTGGCCGTCCAGTGGTGCAGCCATTTTGCCCAAGTGCTGGAAGAAGCTTCGCGTATTCTGCGACCAGGCGGCGTCCTGGCTTTCAGCAGCCTGTGCGTGGGTACGCTCGATGAATTGCGCGGCAGTTGGCAGGCCGTGGATGGCCAGGTACACGTCAACCGCTTCAGGCGCTTCGACGAATACCAACGTTCATGTGCAGCCAGTGCCCTCGAAACGCAGGTACTGCAACAGTTGCCGCATGTATTGCATTATGCACACGTGCGCACATTGACCCATGAACTCAAGGCGCTGGGGGCGCACAACCTCAACCCGGGTCGTCCTGCCGGGCTCACCGGGCGCGCCCGCATACAGGGTATGCTCCAGGCGTACGAGGCCTACCGCCAGCCCCAAGGGCTGCCTGCCACTTATCAAGTGGTCTACGGCGTGCTGCGCAAGCCTGTGGCATAGGAGTACTTCATGAGTCAGGCGTATTTCATTGCTGGAACTGACACCGATGTCGGCAAGACCACCATTGCAGCCGGTCTTCTACACGCAGCGAAGTTGCAGGGGTTGAGCACCCTGGGGGCCAAGCCGGTGGCATCTGGCTGCAGCATGACGGCCAAGGGCTTGCGCAACAGCGACGCCCTGGCGCTGATCGACGAGAGCACCATCAAGCTCGCCTACGAGCAGGTCAACCCATTCGCCTTCGAGCCAGCCATCGCCCCCCATGTCGCCGCGCGGGAAGCCGGTGTGACGCTGGCGGTGGCGCAGCTGCTGGCGGATATGCGCACGGTGTTGCAGCACCAGGCCGATTTCACCTTGATCGAAGGCGCAGGCGGCTGGCGGGTGCCGCTTTCGGGCCTGGCGAACCTGTCGGACCTGGCCGTTGCATTGCAGCTGCCGGTCATCCTGGTGGTCGGGGTAAGGCTGGGCTGCATCAGCCACGCGCTGCTCAGTGCCGAAGCCATCGAACGGGACGGACTGCAGCTCGCCGGGTGGGTGGCGAACATCATCGAGCCAAAAACGTCGCGGCTCGAAGAGAATCTGGCCAGCCTGGCCGAACGGCTGCCGGCGCCTTGTCTGGGCCGAGTGCCCAAGCTCAAGCAAGCCACGGCGGACAAGGTGGCCGAGCATTTGCAACTGGACTTGCTGGATTAACCAGCGCGTGTCTGCGGTAGCGGCGGGGCCAAGCGTGAAGGTTAACTGACGCTGGTATGGTCAAGGCCTATCAAGTGGCACTGAGCCATTAGCGATTTAAACGGGCTTTTTGGTAGCTGGCCTGCTTTAATGAGGCCTCACCGTCATCCAGTGTCGATGGAGTCCTGACATGGAAATCACCGGTAGCTCCGCCTTCTACGCAGGCCTTGGTGCCATTCACAATGGTCAGAATCGCGTTGACCAGGCCGCCAGCCAGCTCGCCAACACCACCGCCGAACGTTCCGCCACCAGTCAGTCGAGTGATTTTCAGGCCGAGCGGCTGCGTGCCGTCGACAGAAGTCAGCAAATGGACCTGGCCACCAGCACCGTGCAAATGGCGCTGGGCAGAACCGAAGTCGAGCTTGGCGCCAAAGTCGTCAAGGCATCCGACGAAATGCTGGGTCGTATCATCGACACCTACGCCTAACGGTCGATAGCGCGTTCCCGCCTGCCACACACCGCCCAGAGGCTTGCACTGCCTCGTTTTCTTTTCTTCGCCAGAAGCGTCCCCGTCCTCACGGGCGAAGTGGCGTGGGCGTTGATGGCGGATGCGCCATTTTCCGTGGCGTAAATGGCACCTCTGGCCCTTCTTGACATCCGGCAGCGGTAAACGTAAGTTTCAAACAACTGTTTGATAGACCCTGCCGCGTGCGCCGGTCCCCCACAGAACTCACCTAGAGGTTCATCGCGATGCCTGACTACAAAGCCCCCCTGCGTGATATTCGCTTCGTGCGTGATGAGCTACTCGGCTACGAGGCGCACTATCAGAGCCTGCCAGGTTGCCAGGACGCCACGCCCGACATGGTGGACGCGATTCTCGAGGAAGGTGCGAAGTTCTGTGAGCAGGTACTGTCGCCGCTCAACCGCGTAGGCGATCAGGAAGGCTGCACCTGGAGCGAGGCGGGCGTGAAGACGCCGACCGGTTTCAAGGAAGCCTACCAGCAGTTCGTCGAAGGCGGCTGGCCGAGCCTGGCGCACGATGTGGAGCACGGTGGTCAGGGGTTGCCCGAGTCGCTGGGCCTGGCCCTGAGCGAAATGGTGGGCGGTGCCAACTGGTCGTGGGGCATGTACCCAGGCTTGTCCCACGGCGCAATGAATACCATCTCGGCCCACGGCACTGCCGAACAGCAGCACACCTACCTGACCAAGCTGGTTTCGGGTGAATGGACCGGCACCATGTGCCTGACCGAACCGCATTGCGGCACCGACCTGGGCATGCTGCGTACCAAGGCCGAACCCCAGGCCGATGGCAGCTACAAGGTCAGCGGTACCAAGATCTTCATTTCGGCCGGTGAGCACGACATGGCCGAGAACATCGTGCACATCGTGCTGGCACGCCTGCCCGATGCACCGGCTGGCACCAAGGGCATTTCCCTGTTCATCGTGCCGAAGTTCCTGCCCAACGCCGAAGGCGCAGCAGGTGAGCGCAATGGTGTGAGCTGCGGCTCCATCGAGCACAAGATGGGTATCCATGGCAATGCCACCTGCGTGATGAACTTCGACGCAGCCACCGGTTACCTGATCGGCCCGGCCAACAAAGGCCTGAACTGCATGTTCACCTTCATGAACACGGCACGCCTGGGGACTGCGCTGCAAGGCCTGGCCCATGCCGAAGTGGCCTTCCAAGGTGGCTTGAAGTATGCCCGCGAGCGCCTGCAGATGCGCTCGCTGACCGGGCCCAAGGCGCCTGAGAAGGCCGCCGACCCGATCATCGTCCACCCGGATGTACGTCGCATGCTCCTGACCATGAAGGCCTTCGCCGAGGGCACCCGTGCGATGGTCTACTTCACGGCCAAGCAGGTGGACATCGTCAAGTACAGTCAGGATGAGGAAGAGCGCAAGAAGGCCGATGCCCTGCTGGCGTTCCTGACCCCAATCGCCAAGGCCTTCATGACCGAGGTCGGCTTCGAGGCGGCCAACCATGGGGTTCAGGTCTACGGTGGGCATGGCTTCATCGCCGAGTGGGGCATGGAGCAGAACGTTCGTGACAGCCGTATTTCCATGCTGTACGAGGGCACCACGGGCATCCAGGCCCTGGACCTGCTGGGCCGCAAGGTGCTGATGACCCAAGGCGAGGCCCTCAAGGGCTTCACCAAGATCGTGCACAAGTTCTGCCAGTCGCAGGAAGGCAACGAGGCGGTCAACGAGTTCGTTCAGCCCCTGGCTGCGTTGAACAAGGAATGGGGCGAGCTGACCATGAAGGTGGGCATGGCTGCCATGAAGGACCGTGAGGAAGTGGGTGCGGCATCGGTGGACTACCTCATGTACTCCGGCTACGCCTGCCTGGCTTACTTCTGGGCCGACATTGCCCGCTTGGCTGCCGAAAAGCTGGCAGCAGGTACCAGTGAAGCGGCGTTCTACACCGCCAAGCTGCAAACGGCACGCTTCTACTTCCAGCGCATCCTGCCGCGTACCCGCACGCATGTGGCTGCCATGCTGTCCGGTGCTGACAACCTGATGGCCATGGACGAAGAACACTTCGGCCTGGCTTACTGAGTCACCTCAGGTCGTATGCGAACCGTCTGCTTCGGCAGACGGTTTTTTTATGTCTGGCGCAAGCCAACAATAAAGGTACTCAAGTGTCCAGGTGAACGGCCGATCAACTAAGGGCACAATGCCACTATTGGTCTGCCAGGTTGGAATTGCCCTTGCTTCGCCTTAACGCTGTCCGCCCAAGCCATTTCGTACCCTCTCTCGTCTTGCTGGGGGCAGGCTTGGCTGCGGCTTACGTCAAGGACCTCAGCGTTTTCTTCACATCGCTTTTCAATGTGCTGCCAACCCTCGTGCTGTTGATGGGCGGCGCCTATTGCGCGGTGTACAGGCGCCAGCGGGAGCTGTTTCTGATGCTCACGGTCTACATCGCCTATTTCCTGCTCGATACCCAGACTGACTTCTATCGAGACAACGGCCGCGTTCGTGAAGATGCTGCCGTGATCTTCCACCTCGTGTGCCTGCTGTTACCGGCGTTGTATGGCCTTTATGGCATCTGGCAGGAGCGCACGCACCTGCTCCAGGACCTGGTCGCCAGGTGTGCGGTGCTGTTGGCCACGGCCGCAGTGGCGGCCGGCTTCGAGCAAAGCTTTCCCGAGGCACTGCTGGCCAGCCTGGCGGAAATCCGCTGGCCGATCTTGCACGGTCAGTGGATGAGCCTGATTCAGCTGGCCTACCCGGTGTTCATGGGCATGCTGGCGTTACTCGTCGTACAGTACCTGCGTGCGCCCAGGCCCCTGCATGGCGCCTTGATCGTGGGCCTGGTCGGTATTTTCTGGATGCTGCCCAAGACGTTCGTGTTGCCTTTCACGCTGAACATCATGTGCAGCCAGGTCATGCTGATGATTGCCACGGCAGTCGCTCACGAAGCGTACCAGATGGCGTTCCGTGACGAGCTCACCGGGTTGCCGGGCCGTCGCGCGCTCAATGAGCGCCTGCAGCGACTAGGGCGCTCCTATGTGATCGCCATGGCCGACGTGGACCATTTCAAGCGCTTCAACGACACCCATGGCCATGATGTGGGCGACCAGGTCTTGCGGCTGGTGGCCAGCCGGCTTGGCAAGGTCAAGGGGGGAGGCCGCGCCTACCGCTATGGCGGCGAAGAATTCGCCGTGGTGTTCGCGGGCAAGACGGCTGACCAGTGCGTGCCGCATCTGGAAGCGGTTCGAGAAGCGATTGCCGGCTATGCCATGCACTTGCGTGACCAGAGTGCTCGTCCGCTGGATGACAACGCCGGCCGCCAGCGCCGCACAGGCAGCAGTGGCGACACGGTTACCGTGACCATCAGCGTAGGTGTGGCCGAACGGCAGGGCGATAACCGCAGCGTTGAAGAGGTGCTCAAGGCTGCCGATCAGGCGCTGTACGCTGCCAAGGCCGCGGGGCGTAATTGCTTGATGGTGCACGGCCTGAAAAATCGTCGGGGAGCAGTGCGGGAAGCGTGACCATAACTGACTACTTAGTCTCTTGATGACCCTATGTGTCGTAAAAGTTGTTCGGTTACACTGGTTCCACTACCCGTGCTGCGATGCTCATCGCCGCCCGTCCTGACCAGCGAGAGGTTGTCATGGCTGAATATAAAGCGCCCCTGCGCGACATGCGCTTCGTACTGAATGAAGTCTTCAACGTGGGCCAGCAGTGGGCGCAGCTGCCGGGCTTGGCTGAGTTGGTCGATGCCGAAACGGCCATGGCGGTGCTTGAGGAGGCAGGCAAGGTCACTGCACGCAGCATTGCACCGCTCAGCCGCGCTGCCGACGAGGAAGGCTGCCGCTGGGACAACGGCGCGGTGCATACGCCTGCCGGGTTCATCGAAGCCTACGACACCTATGCTCAAGGCGGCTGGGTAGGCGTGGGTGGCGACCCTGCCTTCGGCGGCATGGGCATGCCCAAGGCGGTATCGGCCCAGGTCGAGGAGATGGTCAACGCAGCCAGCCTGTCGTTTGGCTTGTACCCCATGCTCACCGCAGGTGCCTGCCTGTCGATCAACGCCCACGCCGACGAGGCGCTCAAGCACACGTACCTGCCGAACATGTATTCAGGTGTGTGGGCAGGCTCCATGTGCCTGACCGAACCTCATGCAGGTACTGACCTTGGCATGATCCGCACCAAGGCCGAGCCCCAGGCTGACGGCAGCTACCGTGTGACCGGCACCAAGATCTTCATCACCGGTGGCGAGCACGACCTGACCGAGAACATCATTCACCTGGTCCTGGCCAAGCTGCCAGACGCACCGGCAGGCCCCAAAGGGATCTCCCTGTTCCTGGTCCCCAAGTTCCTGGTCAACGAAGACGGCAGCCTGGGTGCTCGCAATCCGGCGACCTGTGGGTCCATCGAGCACAAGATGGGTATCCAGGCCTCGGCCACCTGCGTAATGAATTTCGACGAGGCGGTCGGTTACATTGTGGGGGAGCCCAACAAGGGGCTGGCCGCGATGTTCACCATGATGAACTACGAGCGGCTCGGGGTTGGCATCCAAGGGCTCGCTTCGGCCGAGCGCTCTTATCAGAACGCTGTCGAATACGCCCGGGATCGCCTGCAAAGCCGTGCACCGACCGGGCCCCAAGCCAAGGAAAAGCCTGCTGACCCGATCATCGTGCACCCGGATGTGCGGCGCATGTTGCTGACCATGAAGGCGCTGACCGAGGGCGGACGGGCGTTTTCCAGCTACGTGGCCTTGCAACTGGACAGCGCCAAATACGCGCAAGACAGTGCCGTGCGCAAGCGCAGCGAGGAGCTGGTCGCGCTGTTGACCCCGGTGGCCAAGGCGTTTCTGACCGACCTGGGCCTTGAGTGCACCTTGCACGGTCAACAAGTGTTCGGTGGGCACGGGTATATCCGCGAATGGGGTCAGGAGCAGCTGGTGCGCGATGTGCGTATTACCCAGATCTACGAAGGCACCAACGGTATCCAGGCGCTGGACTTGATGGGCCGCAAGGTGGTGGCCAGTGGTGGCGCGTACTACCAGCTGTTCTCGAACGAAGTGCGTGAGTTCATTGCCGGTGCCGGTGATGGCATGGCTGCGTTTACCAGCCCCTTGGAAGCGGCGCTCGACCAGCTCGATGGCGTGACCGACTGGGTGCTGCAACAAGCCAAGGGCAATCCGAACGAAATCGGGGCGGCGTCGGTTGAATACCTGCATGCCTTTGGCTATGTCGCCTATGGCTACATGTGGGCATTGATGGCCCAGGCTGCACTGGCAGGCGAGGGTGATGAAGCGTTCTACCAAGGCAAGCTTGGCACGGCACGCTTCTATTTCGCTCGCTTGCTGCCCCGCGTCGATTCGCTTATCGCCTCGGTCAAGGCGGGTAGCGAATCGCTGTACCTGCTGGGTGCGGAACAGTTCTAGGACTGGCGCAGGCGATGAAGACGACTGTAGCGCAAGGGCTCGGCGCCAGGGTGGTCGCCATGACAAAGGGTGGTGATAGGAATGATTACCCTTTGTAAGCCTTTTCCTACAACACGTGGTGACTTTTCACCACTGTTCTCAGATTGGATCCAGGGTTATCTTTCTTCCATGGACGTTGCGCAGGAAGCGCATAGGACAGATCAAGGAAGACGACGAAGGATTTCCTGCCAGGATGGTGGGGCGATACGGATGTCACAGGGAAACAGTCTGAAGAACCCCGCCTCGGCGGGGTTTTTCTTGTGCGTCACGTTCAGCTCAGTGCATCCAGTGGCGAAGCCACCGGTCCGCGCAGGTTGGTTTCTTCTTCGAGCAGGCCACGCAGAAGCTCGATAGAGGCCTGTTGACGCTGAGCGTCACGAAACACCAGCCCTACTTTCAAGGGCACCCTGGGTTCACTCAATGGTTTCCACAGCAGCCCTTGCTGCGCCTGTTCGGCTTCCTTGGCACGGCCCGGCAGGATGGTCGCCAATGAGGTGTGTGACAGGCTGTCGAGAATGCCTGCCATGTTATTCATTTCTGCCTGAACCTGCGGGCGACGACCTTGGCTGGCCAGCTGGGCCTGCCAGATCTGGCGCATCTGGAACTCCTCGCCCAGCATCAGCATGGGCAATTCCGCCGCCTGGTGGATCGACACCTTCTTGAAGTCCTTGAGCGGGTGGGTCGCTGGGATGACCAACTGCAATTCGTCCTCGTACAACAACACGCCATGCAGCCCAGGTTGGCGCGCGGGCAAATAGCTGATGCCGATATCCAGCGTGCCACTGATCAGGCGCTTCTCGATTTCCAGACCCGACAACTCATAGATCTGCACCACCAGGTGCGGCTGGGCCTTGCGCAGTCGTTCCAGAAGCTGCGGTACCAGGCTTGGCCGAACCGTCTGCAAAACGCCGATCGCCAAGGTGCGCAGTGCCTGGCCTTTGAAGTTTCGCATCGCCTCGTGGGCCCTTTGCAGGCCGTCGAGCAGGGGCAGGGCATGATTGTACAAGGTGTGCGCCGCCAGTGTAGGCAGCAGGCGCTTGTTACTGCGCTCGAAGAGGCTCAGGTCCAGGCCATGCTCGAGTTGGCGAATCTGCTGGGACAGGGCCGGTTGAGATAATGACAGACGCTCGGCGGCGCGCCCGACATGGCCTTCTTCATAGACCGCGACGAAATAACGCAGTTGACGAAAATCCATAAGTTCTACTTATTGAAAATACTGCTAAATCGAAATGTCGGAATCGGCATTCGACGCCTAGTCTATCGCTGTATAACAACGGGTTACAGGCTTTGTGCGGACCCCACCGTTACCGCAGCCTGACTTCCTATTCATAGGTACGGCATTCAGTTGAATCAAAGCCGTTCCAGCCCTGCCCATCATCCTAGCGTGCAGAACTTCGATGAATCTGTTCAACCTTCGCCGTCCAGCGCGTGCTGTCGGGATTGAAACATTGCATGAGCCAGCACGTGCTCGGCCTCGTCTCGATACAGCGGCGATGGGCTCACCTGTTTTCGTCAGAGGGCAAGGCGCCTGGCTTTGGGACGACCAAGGCCGCGCGTGCCTGGACTTCAATCAAGGCGACGGGGTCAACACGCTGGGGCACAGCCCAGAGCCCGTGGTGAAGGCGGTGGCGAGCCAGGCTCAAGCCTTGATCAACCCGGGCGTGGGGCGCTCGCATGAGGGCGTTCTGGCGTTGCGCGACCAGCTCTGCCAAGCAACCGGGAGTGACCGTGCCCTGCTTTTCGACAGCACGGCTCAGGCACATGAAGGTGCTGTGCGCCTGGCTCGCCAGTGGGGTGAGCGCCATCGCCACGGTGCTGGCCATATCATCGTTGCCCGCCAGGGCGGCGAAGCCGCGTATGGTGCGCCTGTGGCCAGCCGTGCAAGCCATTGCACACCCGAACACGCCCCTCTCAGCCATGTGCCGTTCAATGACCTGGCCGTACTGCACGCGGCCGTGGAGTCGCGCACGGTAGCCGTCGTGCTGGAACCGTTGCAAAGCCAGGGTGCAATCGTTGCTGCAACCGAGGAATACCTCAAGGGCGCTGAGGCCCTTTGCCGCGAGCTGGGCATTCTGCTGATCCTTGATGAAGCGCACACCGGCATGGGCCGCTGCGGTGCGTTGCTGGCCGAAAACCTGTACGGCGTGCATGCCGACATGGTGGTGCTAGGTGGCGGCCTGGGTGGAGGCGTTCCACTGGCCGCCTTGCTGGTACGCAGCAGCGCTGGCTGCACGCCGATGGCAGGCCTGCCGGATGCCTGGTACAGCAATGCGTTGACGGCCGCAGCAGGCCTGGCAGTCCTGAAAACGGTGCTGAGTGCGGGCTTCATCGAGCACGTGCAGGACACTGGCCGCCATCTACGCGAGGGACTTAGCCGCTTGGCGGGCCGCTTTGGCCAGGGCCAGGTCTGCGGGAGCGGGCTGCTGTGGACATTGCAGCTCAACGAGCCCCTGGCACGGGCGCTTGAGCGTGCAGCGTTGCAAGAGTGCCTGCTGGTCGGTGCGCCCCAGGCCGATGTACTGCGGCTCTCGCCGTCGCTTACCGTGACCCGCGGCAACGTCGACGAAATGCTGTTGCGCCTATCGCGCGCGTTCGCGCGACTGCACGCGGCCCAGGTCTCGGGGCGCAAGATGCCAGCCTAGTCCACCCACGTACAACCGAACCGTCTGGCGTTTCTGCGCACCGCCCTGGGTCTGTCACATTCGATCCAGGGCGTTTTTTTTGCCTGTGGAACCTCTGCAAGCGGCGGCGAGTCTGTGATGTAACCCCTTACGGAGAGACTCGCATGGACATTATTCGGATCATCATCGCAATCATTCTGCCGCCCTTGGGCGTGTTTCTGCAGGTGGGGTTTGGCGGAGCCTTCTGGCTGAACATCCTGCTGACCTTGCTTGGCTATATCCCAGGCATCGTGCACGCGGTGTACATCATCGCCAAGCGTTGAATTCCCTGCGGCTCACGGGTAGCCGTGAGCCGCAGGTTCAATGCTGCTCAAGCACCTTGCAGTAGAATCGCCATTCCTGTTCGAGCGCATGCTCAAGGTTACGGGCCTTGCGAAACCCGTGCCGCTCCCCCGCGTAGAAATGTGCCTGGGCCTCGATGCCATTGGCGTTGAGCGCTGCGAGCATGGCGCGGGTCTGCTCCGGCACCACGACCGCATCCAGTTCCCCTTGAAAGAACACCACCGGCACCTTGATTCGCTCGGCATGCAGGAGCGGCGTGCGCTGCCGGTAGCGCTCGGCATCCTGTTCCGGATCACCGATCAGCCAGTCCAGGTAGTCACCCTCGAACTTGTGCGTGGCACGCGCCAATGCAACCGGGTCGCTGACGCCATACAGGCTCGCGCCTGCCCGGAATACCTCCCTGAACGCCAGTGCGCAGAGGGCGGTGTAGCCGCCGGCACTGCCGCCACGGATGAACACTTTGGTCTTGTCGATCAGGCCATCGGCCGCCAGGCGCTCGACGGCTGAGCAAGCATCTTCCACATCGCTTTGCCCCCAACGCAAGTGCAACGCATGGCGGTACGCGCGGCCATAGCCGCTACTGCCGCGGTAGTTGAGGTCCGCAACGGCAAAACCTCGTTGCGTCCAGAACTGGATCCTCGGGTCGAGCACCGGATAGCAGGCCGAGGTCGGGCCACCATGAATGAAGACGATCAGCGGCGATGGCGTAGTGCTGCCTGCCGCCGGATAGAAAAAGCCATGGGCCAGCGCACTCCCGGTTCCGCAATGAAATGATTGGGGCATGCTGACCCGATGCGCCGGCAGTACCTCGGCGCCCCCAGCCAGTATGCTCACTTCGTGAGTGTCACGCGCAATCGCAATGACCGCCGCCGGGCTGATGGGCGAGGCGGCGATGGCATACACGCAGGTGGCGTCCATGGCCAGGTGCCGAAAGCGGGTGTAGGCGCTGGCGAACCGCTCAGTGCGACCATCGGGCGTGCGCAGACCCAGTTGTCCGAAACCTGCTTCGAACCAAGTAGCCAGGTAATGCTGTGGCCCGAGTGCCAGCCAGGTACTGGCGCCCAGTTGCCACGGCGCTGCGGCATGGTCGGCAGGCTCGCTTGCCAGCGCTTGCCAGCCGTCGTCACGCTCGCCCCACGGCTGCCAGAAACCATCGCGATCGGACAGGCAGTACAGGCGGTTGGCCTCATCGAATCGGGGCTGCTGCAGCGATTCATCGCCCGCGGCTACTGTTTGCGCTGGCCCCCATTGGCCGCTGGCCTCGCGACGGCAGGTCATGAGTCGCGTTACCGTCCACGGCTGCGCCGGGCGATCCCATTCGATCCAGGCCAGGCGCTCCCCGTCCGGGCTGACCGTGGGCGAAGCGTAGAAATCGGCGCCTTCGACTAGCACCTGACGTGTGCCCTCGGCCAAGGCCACCAGACGGTGCTCCACGGTTTCGCCATGGCGCTCCTCCACGGCCAGGGCCTGCCCGCCATGCCATTGCACATCGCCATAACGGCAGGCGGGGTCATGGGTAAGGGCGCGCGGCGGCGTGTTGTCCAAAGGTTGGGTGTAAACCTGCTGGTCCTTTTCGTTGACGAACACCAGTCCGTCCCCGCCCAGGCAGAAACTGCCCCCGCCATATTCGTAGACACGGCTGCGTACACTGAAGCCGTCGGGGGTCAGGCAGCGTGCCTGGTGATGATGCCAGTGCCAAATGCGGCAAGCGTCGTCGGCAGGCCGAAACTCGACCCAGAACAGGCCGGCGTCACCGACCTTGAGTTCGGCGAAATCGGTGCCGGCGGCGACAGCCTGGGCGGCGGTGAACTCAGCCTCGGGCGATGACACGGGAGTTTCGTTCATTTCGGAAAGTCATCTGTTCTATGGCGAGGTCGGCGCTTTGCGCCTGCTCGCGGGCCTTCAGGATCAAGTCATGGTCGGGCGACTTGGCGCATACCGGGTCGGCATTGCTGGCATCACCGGTGAGCATGAAGGCTTGGCAGCGGCAGCCGCCAAAGTCCTTCTCCTTCTCATCGCAGGAGCGGCAGGGTTCCGGCATCCATTGGTAGCCACGGAAGCGGTTGAAACCGAACGACTCGTACCAGATGTGTCGCAGGTCATGGTCGCGCACGTTGGGGAACTGCACCGGCAACTGACGGGCGCCATGGCACGGCAGCGCGGTGCCGTCGGGAGTGATGGTCAGGAACAGATTGCCCCAACCGTTCATGCAGGCCTTGGGCCGCTCCTCGTAGTAGTCCGGCGTGACGAAGATCAGCTTGCACGGGTTGCCTTCGGCTTTGAGCTTGTCGCGGTATTCATTGGTGATCCGCTCGGCCCGCTCCAGCTGATCACGGGTGGGCAGCAGCCCGACCCGGTTCAGGTGCGCCCATCCGTAGAACTGGCACGTGGCCAGTTCTACGAAATCCGCATCCAGTGCGATGCACAGCTCGATGATGCGGTCGATCTTGTCGATGTTGTGCCGATGGGTAACGAAGTTGAGCACCATGGGGTAACCGTGGGCCTTCACGGCGCGGGCCATTTCCAACTTTTGTGCGAACGCCTTTCGGGAGCCGGCCAGCAGGTTGTTCACTTGCTCGTCGCTGGCCTGAAAGCTGATCTGTATATGGTCCAGGCCGGCCTGCTTGAAGGCGGCGATGCGCGCCTCGGTCAAGCCGATACCGGAGGTGATCAGGTTGGTGTAGTACCCCAGCCGGCGGGCCTCGGCGATCAGCTCGGCGAGGTCCTGGCGAACCAGAGGTTCGCCCCCGGAGAACCCAATCTGCGCGGCGCCCATCTCGCGGGCCTGGGCCATGACCTTGAACCACTGCGCAGTGCTCAACTCCTGGCCCTGGGCTGCGAAATCCAGAGGGTTGGAGCAATAGGGGCATTGCAGCGGGCAACGATAGGTCAGCTCGGCCAGCAGCCACAGCGGCAGGCCGACTTCGGGCGTGGGCGGCAGCTCAGGCAAGCTCGATCCAGTGTTCGGCACGGGCCACCTCCATGAACTGCTCGATATCGTCGGCCACTTCCGGCACATCGGGGAATTGCTGCTGGAGTGCGTCGATGATGGCTGCCACATCGCGCTGACCGTCGATCAGCCCTCCGATCAGGCTGGCGCTTTCGTTGAGCTTGATCATGCCTTCAGGGTAGAGCAGCACATGGCCTTTCTGGGCAGGCTCGTACTGGAAGCGGTAACCCTGGCGCCACCTGGGCACTTGCTGACGATCGAAATTCATAGGGTGATCCCTTTATGCCATACCCGTTCCTGGGTAACGGAGTGATAAGGCGGCCGGTTCAGCTCGTAGGCCATGCTCATGGCATCGAGCATGCTCCACAGGATGTCCAGCTTGAACTGGAGGATTTCCAGCATCCGCTGCTGCCCAGCCCAGGTGGTGTAGTGCTGCAACGTAATGGCCAGGCCATGCTCAACGTCGCGGCGAGCCTGGCCAAGGCGCGTGCGGAAATACGCGTAGCCTGCCGGGTCGATCCAAGGGTAGTGCTGTGGCCAGCTGTCCAGGCGCGATTGGTGGATCTGCGGGGCGAAAAGCTCGGTCAGCGAGCTGCTGGCCGCTTCCTGCCAGCTGGCGCGACGGGCGAAATTGACGTAGGCGTCCACGGCAAAGCGCACCCCCGGCAATACCAGCTCCTGTGAGCGCAACTGCTCGGGGTCAAGACCAACCGCCTGGCCCAGTCGCAGCCAGGCTTCGATGCCGCCATCCTCACCAGGTGCGCCATCGTGGTCGAGCAAGCGCTGTATCCACTCCCGGCGCACCTCGCGATCCGGGCAGTTGGCCAGGATGGCGGCGTCCTTCATCGGGATGTTGACCTGGTAATAGAAGCGGTTGGCTACCCAACCCTGGATCTGTTCGCGGGTAGCACGGCCTTCATACATGGCCACGTGGTAGGGGTGGTGAATGTGGTAGTAGGCGCCCTTGGCGCGCAGGGCCTGCTCGAACTCGGCAGGGGACATCGGCAGTGCATCGCTCATTCGGCTGGCTCCTGGAAGACTTGAGGTGGCGGGCAGGCCCGTTACAACTCGATGCTCATGCCGTCGAAGGCCACTTCCACACCGCGGCGCAGCACTTCGGCACGCTCGGGGGAGTCTTCGTCGAGAATCGGGTTGGTGTTGTTGATGTGGATAAGCACTTTGCGCTGGCGTGCAAAGCCGTCGAGCACCTCGAGCATGCCGCCGGCGCCGTTCTGGGCCAGGTGGCCCATTTCACGGCCGGTGCGCGTGCCCACACCGCGGCGCTGCATTTCGTCGTCTTCCCACAAGGTGCCATCGACCAGCAGACAGTCGGCGCCTTGCATCATCTCCAGCAGTTGCTCGTCCACCTGGCCAAGGCCGGGCGCATAGAACAGCTTGCCACCGGTGCGGGTGTCCTCGACCAGCAGGCCGAGGTTATCGCCTGGGTGCGGGTCGAAACGGTGTGGCGAATAAGGCGGCGCCGCACTGCGCAGCGGGAAAGGGGTGAACCGCAGGTTGGGGCAGGCCTGGATGACGAAACTGCCCTCAAGCTCGATACGGTTCCATTGCAGGCCGCCGTTCCAGTGGCTGAGCATGGTGAACAGCGGAAAGCCGGTGGTCAGGTCCTGATGGACCATGTCGGTGCACCACACCGGGTGCGGGCAACCTTCGCGCAGGCTGAGCAGGCCAGTGGTGTGGTCGATCTGGCTGTCCAGCAGGAGGATGGCGTCTATGCCGGTGTCGCGCAGACCCCGGGCAGGCTGCATGGGCGCGAAGGCCTGAAGCTGTGCGCGAATGTCTGGCGAAGCGTTGCACAATACCCAATGCACACCGTCGTCGGACAGGGCGATGGATGACTGGGTGCGGGCAGTGGCCCGCAGGGTACCGTCCCTGAAGCCCTTGCAATTGACGCAGTTGCAGTTCCACTGCGGAAATCCGCCACCGGCGGCCGAGCCGAGAACCTGGATATACATGGGTGCTCTCTATGCTGTGCGGAAAGTCATGCCTGAAAAACGAAAACGCCCCGGCAGGCCGAGGCGTCGTACCCTAAGCCGTGCTTAGCGGTTGGCGAAGTACATGGTGACTTCGAAGCCGATACGCAGGTCAGTGTATGCAGGTTTGGTCCACATGGGATTACTCCTTCCGAATGGGTTTGAGGAACGCTTGACTACTACTTGGGTACCGCCATAGGCAGGAGGTTCCCTGAATCAGGGTTGCGCTATCTTACAAGAAAACCGTTCATCCGAAGACTGTGTATCAGGAAAGTAGCGTTGCACCAGGTGCAATAATCTCGCGCTGCTTGGCCTGAAAGTCAGGTGGCGCGGCAGCGGTGGCCAGACAGATCCAGGGCGCCTGCCCATTGAGCAATGCGTCCTGCAGCCTGTCCAGATCATGCTGCCGCACGTTGAGGATAGCCCTGCGTACGCCATCCAGCGTCCAGGGTTGTGTAGCCAGGTGTGTCTGCCAGGCCCACTCCACGACCTCGGCGTTGCTCATCACCGCTTCATCGAACTGATCGGCCAGCAGTTGCTGTGAGGAAAGATCGAGCGTGACGCGCTCGCGCAACAAGGTGACCACCTGTTCCAGGATCATCGCCGGGCTGGCGTGGGGCGATTGCACGCCGATCATCAGCCCGTGCACGCCCTCCACCTGGCGCATGGCGCTGAACACCGCATAGCCCAGTTGCAGTTCGACCCGCAAACGTTGATAGACAGGGCCTTGAAGCAGGTGAGCCAGCAGCCTGCCCGCTGCCTCCATGCCCGCTGGCAGAGGGTAGAACAACAGGAGGGCATGCTCGCTGCCGTACCCGTCCACCGTGTGCCAACGACGGGCGGGCGGTGGGACGGGAACAGGCGCGCGGCCATGGCCAGGCAGGCCTTGCAGGACGGCTGCCAGTGCCCGCTGTGTATCTGTATCGAAACCCACAGCCAACCCATGCCAGGTGGCCTGTTGCCAGAGCCTGTCGAGTTGGGCCTGGCTTTGCCGTGACACGGTCACCGCCTGCACCTCGAGGCCTGCCACGGCGTTTGGCAACTGCTCGAGCAGTGCCCTGATGGGCATGGGCTCACTGGGTGGCACTGTGCGGTCAGCCCAGCAGTCGGCCGGCGGGGCCTTCAACAATGGCAGGGCAATCCCCATGGCGGTGACCACGGCCGAAGCTACGCCTGCGCAGCGCAGCGCCCATCCCTGGCCGGCCCTGGCGAAACTCAGCTGTACCGAAGCGCGCTCGCAGCGCGCTTTGAGTGGGGCCAGGGCTTGATCCAGAACGGCATGCAGTGATTCCTTCAAAGCAAGGGGTACCTGCCAACGCACAAGCAGGGCTGCTTGCTGACGCGTAGCAGGCAAGGCGTCGCTGATGCTCAGTCCACCGGGTAAGGACCACTCACCGGTCTCAGGCAACGGTGTGTGCAGCAACGGCTCGCTCACAGGGAGCTGCCAGCGACCCTGGTCCGAATGGGGCAGGCTCGCCAGAAGCGCAGCAAAAGCGCGCTGGCCCTGTGTGTCGAGCGCGGTAAAGGGAAGCCCTGCGCTGTCCCTGCGTGCCAGCTCCATGGCGCTGGCGCTGTGCTCACGACGCCTTTGCAAACGGCCGAATTCTCGATTGAGCTGCGCCAAGTCCGCGTTCTGCATGTATCCGAACCAGCCGTGAAGCAGGGCCATGGCCTGCCCAACAGCCACACCGGTGCCTGGCGTCAGGTCGATGTGCCAGAGCAATTGCCCGGCGAAGGCGTAGAGCGTTTCAACCTTGATGGCCTGCAACCCGCAGTGCTGGCGCGCGGCAGCGAGCCACATACCGGGCCGGCTGTCGTTCAGGCAACTGATCAGCAGCGCTAGGGCATGCTCTGCGCCGGCCGGCATCTGGTCATGAGCGAACAGTTGCGGGTTGCAGCTTGTGCCCAATGGGGGTGGAGGGCGCTGCAGCTCGCGCGTGCCGCTGGCGAACAGTTGTGCGGGGGGCACGGCCAACTGTTCCAGTTCATCCAGGGGCTGAGGGCCGCTCACCGCCAGCACCATTTGGCCACCCTGGTAATAGCGTCGGTGAAAGTCCCTCAGTGCTTGCTGGAAGGCGGGGTCTTGCAGCGGTAAGGTGTAACGGTTACCGGCCTGGAAGGCGCGCAACGGATGACACGGCGCGACGGATTGCAGCAAGGCATGATGCGCCTGGGCCTGACGACTGCGCGACCAGGCGATGAATTCGGCGTGGATCACTTCGCGCTCGTCGCGTTGGCGGGCGATGGCCAGGTCCGGCTCGGCCAGCATCTGGCACAGCCGCATCAAACCGCCCGCCAAGGCTGTGGGTGGGGTTTCGAAGAAGAAGTCCGTCGTCCGCTCGCGGGTGCTTGCATTGACCTGGCCGCCGAGCGCCTGCACGTAGCGCATCAGGCCATTTTCGAGGGGATAACGCGTTGTACCCAGAAAGAACAGGTGCTCGAGAAAATGCGCCAGCCCAGGCCACTTGGCAGGGGCGTCGTGGCCGCCCGCGTGCACCCTGAGCGCCGCCGCGGCGCGCTTGAGACGAGGGGCGTGGCGCAGAGTGAGCTGCAGGCCGTTGGCAAGGGTGAGCTGGCGGATGGTGTCAGGCATGGGGGCTCCGTGTGGTCCGACCATGCTAGCCTGCAAGCGCTGCGCTGTCAGTGATCCTGCCCAGGCGTTCGTCCGTGCAAGGCCTGACGCAGGTCGGTGAGGTAGGGGAATGCTCGACGGCCTTGCACCACGGCTTGCTGTTCCAGCTCGGCCAGCAGCAGGCATTCTTCATGGCCTGCCATGCCCAACACGCCGCCATCCGGGCCGACGATGCTGCTTTGTCCGCAATAGTCGATGGCGTCTTCCGTGCCGCAGTAGTTGGCATACACCAGGTAACACTGGTTTTCCTGGGCCCGGGCCCGCACCGTCACCTGGCAAACGAAGTCGTAAGGCTTCATGTTGGCCGTAGGGACCAGGATGAGCTCGGCGCCGGCCAAGGCCAGCCGACGGGCATTTTCCGGGAACTCGATGTCGTAGCAGATCAGCAGGCTGACTTTCCAGCCGTCCAGCTCGACGACCGGAAAATGATCCGGCCCCTGCGTGAACATCGTGCGATCAAGCTCACCGAACAGATGCGTCTTGCGGTAGTTGCCCAGGGTGCGGCCATCGGCAGCGATCAGTTGCGCGCTGTTGAAAACGGCACCGTTTGGGTCGCGTTCCGGGTAACCGTAGGCGATGGCGATGCCGTAGGTCTGCGCTGTCTGCATGATGTGCTGCGCTGACGGGCCATCGCAGGCTTCGGCCAGTTGCTGCACCTGGGCCGAGCCGATGTTGTAGCCGGTCAGAAACATTTCCGGGCAAACCAACAGTGACGCGCCCTGGCCGGCCGCCAACTGCGCCTGGTCGCGCAGCCGCTGCAGGTTGCCGGGCACATCCAGCGGGCCAGGCAGCGCTTGGAACAAGGCTATGCGCATGACAGCTCCTGGGTCAGTCGGCCAGCGCGATCGGGCCGATCTCGTCGAACACATCGCCTGGCCCCGGATTCTCGGGGTGGGTATGCCCGCCGAAGTGATTGATGATACCCCACACCGCATTGAGCGACGTCTGCACGGCGCCCTCCACCCAGGCAGGCGTCCAGGACACGTCGTCGCCGGCAATGAAGATGCCGCGCTGCTCGGCGGGCATGTCCTTTTGCATGAAGTGGGCATACATGCGTTGGTTGTAGCGGTAATGACCGGGCAGAGCGCCTTTGAAGGCGCCGAGGAAATATGGGTCCGCTTCCCACGACACCGTGATCGGATCGCCAATGATGTGGCCGGCGATGTCGGTCTTCGGATAGATCTTCTTCAGCGCGTCCAAGGCCAGCTGCACGCGTTTCTCGACCGGGTGTGGCAGCATTTTCAAGGCATCGCTCATCCAGGCATAGGACAGGCAGATGACCCCCGGCTTGTCGTCGCCGTTATCGAACAGGTACGTGCCGCGGGTCAGGCGGTCGGTCAGGGTCATGCTCAGCAGGTCGCGGCCGGTTTCCGGGTCCTTGTCCTTCCAGAACGGCCTGTCGACCATGACGAAGGTTTTCGACGACTGCATGTAGCGGGTGCGGTCCAGTGCCATCCACATTTTCTGGGAGAACAGCGATTCTTCGCAGTCGATCTGGGTGGTCAGCAACCACGTCTGGCAGGTGGCGAGCACGGCGCCGTACTGGCGGGTATCACCCCAGTTGTCGGTGACGGCCAGGCGGCCATCGGCAGCGCGCTGGATCCGCTTGACCCCGGTGCGGGGTGCGCCGCCATGCAGGGACCGCAAGCTGGTGCCCTCGGGCCAATGGGCGCAGCGCTCGGGCCGATGACGCCAGATACCTTGCGGTACCTGCTCCACGCCGCCCACGATCAGATGCTGATGATCATCGCAGTTGGTCATGACCACCCGGAAGATTTCCAGCATCGAGTTGGGGAAGTCAGAGTCCCAACCGCCTGTGCCGAAGCCTACCTGGCCGAACACTTCGCGGTGCAGGAAGCTGAGCTTGGCGAACGAGCGCGAGGTGGCGACGAAGTCGTAGAACGTGCGGTCGTCCCACAGCGGTACGAGTTTGTTCCACAGCGCCTTGAGGCGTGGTACATCGCGATCACGGATCGCTTGCTGGATATCGGCGAATTGCGCACCGCTTTCCAGCGCGTCAGCCCAGGCGTCGGCCACTTCATGAAACAACTGGGGAAGATCGGCAGGGGTTTCGGCGTAGTAGGTCTGGCCTTCGAGGTCGATCACCGTGCTGCTGGAGGCCGAGCTCAACGGGTTAGGGAAGGGCTTGGTCTGCAACCCTAGCTTGTCCACGTAGTGATAGAACGCCGTGGACGAGACCGGAAAGCGCATGCCACCCAACTCGGCGACGATGCCATCGGTGCCATTGAAGGCTTGCGAGCGCAGCCGGCCACCCAGTTTCGAGGCTTCGTATACCACTGGCTTGAGCCCCAGTTTCATGAGCTCGTAGGCGGCCACCAAGCCGGCGATTCCGGCGCCGATGATCGCGACTTCCTCGCCGTGACGTTGAGCCGGAATCGTGCCCAGGCCTGCCGGATGCTCCAGCCAGTCATCGAAGGCGAATGGAAAATCCGGGCCGAAAATGGTGATGGGTTTCTTGCCGTCGTCAGGGTGCCGGTTGTTCTTGTTCATTGAAGGACCTTGCCAGAGCGGCTGCGCGATGTGCTGAGCCTGAGTATAGGAGACGTCTGGCGGTCATTTTAGAGAGGGGGCGTTTCGTTATTAAGAAGCAGAATGAGGTCGAAATGTCTCAGGGTTGGTCATAGTGACGTGTCAGGTGAGCACTTTGACGATTTCGGCTTCATGAGCATTGGTTTCAAAGCGCCTGACCGCGATCCACCTTGCTGCTGAGGATGATCGACGTGGTGGTTTTTTCGACGCCCTCGACGTTGCCGATCCGGTCCAGCAACTGGTCCAGTTGTTCCGGTGACTCCGTGTGCAGCCAGGCCACGTAGTCGAACTCGCCGCTCACTGCGCACAACTGCCGCACAGCGGCCATCGCGCTTAGTCGTTTGACGACCTCTTTGCCCGAGCGTGGCTGCACCTTGATGCCC
Source organism: Pseudomonas sp. SWI7 (assembly GCF_006351945.1). NCBI lineage: Bacteria > Pseudomonadati > Pseudomonadota > Gammaproteobacteria > Pseudomonadales > Pseudomonadaceae > Pseudomonas > Pseudomonas sp. SWI7. The sequence goes on from NZ_CP040930.1 coordinate 4,252,539, forward strand.
ACATACGCTTGTAGCCCACCGCCCATCACCTGCTGCCCCAAGCGCACGCCATAACCGGAAATCACCTTGTTCTTCTCCAACCGCTCAAGCCGTGAGTTGACCGTGGTGCGAGCGATGCCCAACTGGCGCGCGAGCATGGCTACGCTTTCGCGGGCATTGATCTGCAACAGGGCGATCAGCTGGCGGTCGATTTCATCCAGGGCGAACGGGCGAGGGTCTGGCATGGCGTGGCTCGGCGAGCGAAAGGGGGGGAGGTAGCCTAGCTAGGCTGGGTGGGTGGGGGCAAGGAGGATTGCCCCGCTGCGCTCAGACGTTCATTGAGGCTCACTGGGCTATTTGGTAACGCGTACTGCGGCCGCCACCGGGCAGGCGTTCGATGCAGCCTTTTTCCAGAAGATCACTGAGGTGGCGAGTAGCAGTGGCTTTGGAAACTTTCGCTACGGCTTGGTACTGCGCTGCGCTGATACCTTGCTCGAAGCCGCGCTCGCCACCGTCGAGCAGACGGTTGAGTACTTTTACCTGCTCTGCGGATAACCCCTGGCCGCGGTGCGCCTGCCAGAATCGCGCCTTTGCCAGTACTCGATCAATACGTACGAGAGCCTTTTCCAGGCTGTTGAGCAAGGTGGTCAGAAACCAATACAGCCAACGGGTGATGTCCAGTCCACTTTTCTGACTGGCTTCCAGGATGCGGTAATAACCGGCGCGGTCGTCGAGAATGCTCGCGGACATCGCATAGAAACGGATGGCTTGTCGTTCACCTTGCGCCAACGCCAAGTCGGTGAGGGCGCGGGTAAGGCGGCCGTTACCGTCATCGAACGGGTGCAGGGTAACGAACCAAAGATGCGCGATACCCGCACGCAAGAAAGGGTTCAGGTTGGCATCGCGGCGACTGCGCTCGAACCAGACGAGAAAATCCGCCACTTGTGTTTCCAGGCCAGTTCGCGCAGGTGCTTCGAAGTGGACCGTCGGGCGGTGGAGCCGACCGGAAACCACCTGCATGGGCTCATCGCCGCGCAATGTGCCGATATGCAGAGGTCTTGACATCAGCGGGTCATCGCTTGGAAACAACCAGCGGTGCCAAATGAAGAGCCGTTCTGTGTCTAGCGTTTGTTCATACCCCTGAGTGGCATCGAGCAGCAATGCTGCCAGGCCTTCTGATCGCGGTGTGGCTGATTGGCTTTCCTCGTTCAACCCTAAGCGCTGCGCCAGCGATGAGCGCACGGAACCAACATTCAGTTGCTCGCCCTCGATGGCGGAAGAGGTGATTATGTTCTGCAGCATGGCATCCAGGCTGCTCTGCACTTCAGTGTCGTGCCCTGCGGCATCGAGCATCCCCAACAGACGGCCCTGCGCCTGACTGCAGGCGTGCAGCAGTGGGGCGAGTGTTTCAGTTTGCCAAGTAAACCCTGGCCAACCGGGCTGCTGCCAGATCCATTGCGGGTCATTCATAGGTTACGTTCACGTGAGCCGATTAGCGAGCCTATTCGGCTCATTAAATGAGCCGATAATGCCGCCTATTCGGCTCACTGTCCAATGCATAGCAGGGAACATAGTGGCCTCAAGGGCGGTTTCAACACGGGCATCGGGCCCATGACGTGATATGAAATGCAAAAAAGCCGCACAGTTGCGCGGCTTCGGAGAAGGTGGTTCGAACCTGCCCAGCAGAGCCTTTACCTTGTTGGCTTTTCTATACGCCCTTAACATGGCAGACCCTCGCAAGGCAGGAAACACCATGTGGTTCACGAATAAAAAAACGCTCAGTGCCGAGCAGGCGACTGCGCTCAATGACCAGGGCTGGGCGGCGTTCCGAGCACAGGATCTGGACGCTGCGCAGCAGTGCTTCGAGAACCTTGCCAAGGCGTGTCCCGACGACCCGCGCTGGATGAATGGCGTTGGCGCGGTGAGCCTGGCACGTGATGATCGCGCCAATGCTCATCGACACTTCCAGAGGGCCGCCGACCGTGATTATCCCGGCAGCCACTACAACCTGGGCATCATGGCCTACCAAGACGGTGATCACGACGTTGCCCGCCGACACTTCCAGAGGGCTGCCGAGCACGACTATCCGGGCAGCCACTACAACCTTGGCAGCATGGCCTTCCAGGAGGGTGACCACGACACCGCCCGCCAATACTTCCAGAAAGCCACCGAGTACGACTGTGTCCGTAGCCACTTCTACCTGGGCAGCATGGCCTACCAGGATGGCGATCACGATGCTGCCGTCGAACACCTCAACAAGGCTGTGCGCCACGATCATCCGGAGGCGTTGAACTTGCTGGGTGACGTCCATCTGCATGCAGAGCGTTATCCGCAGGCTGAGCAGGCCTACCGGCGCGCGGCCGAGTTGGGCAATGTCGACGGCTACAACAATCTTGGCCTTCTTTACTTGCAGCTCGAAGACTATCAACAGGCCAAGCAGGCGTTGTTGCAGGCCTTGGAGTCCGACCACGTCTACGCCCAGCACAACCTGGCTGTGGCCTATCACCGACTGGGCGAGCTCGAGGCGGCCGAGCGCTGGTACCTGATTTCCTTCTCAGAGCACGGCAACCTGCAGTCGCTGGAGAACCTTGGGCATGTCTATGGTGACAGTGGGCGTGAGGTCGAGGGCCAGGCGCTGGTCGCGGCCTCCGACAAGCTCTACGAGGATCAGCCACTCAACGATTACGAGCAGGCGTTGATCGACCGGTTGCTGGCCTGAGCCACGGTGACCTTGCCGCCCGCGCCGCCGACCCAGAAAGCCGAAAGCCGCGCAGTGCGCGGCTTTGAATATGGTGGGCCCATACGGACTCGAACCGTGGACCAAAGGATTATGAGTTGCTGGGCTAGGCGTTATGCCTAGCGAAATCACTCAAGGCTTGGAGGAGGTAAGCATAGCTGGAGGCCACGTAATACAAAGGATTTAGCGTAGTTCTTAAAAGGTTGACCAACCTGAGTACCGTACCCCAAATGTACAGGCACTCATGATGATCCATAAGGCATCTCTGTCCTGGCTGAAATCTATACCTGGGGGCAACCTCAGCCCTCCATTTTGATTATTGTCAGGCAGACCTCGCGATGGCAGAGCATTCGCGTAGGGTTTCGTGAGAAGGGAGGTGCTATGGAAGAGGTGCGGTTGGATCTTATTGATAAACAGCTAAGATTGATTCTGGCTGTGAAGCAGGGGCGGTCGGATAAATGGTGTCTTCAGCTCTGGAGCCGGTTCATTAAGGCTAGAGATGGCAATCAATGTGTCGTCTGTGCTTCAGATGATCGTGTTCAAGCCCATCACATCTTTCGTAGAGCCTTATACCCGCATGGTTGGTTCCAGCCTGGCAACGGCATCACCCTTTGCTACGAATGCCATGAACGGCAACACGCCACATTCAATAGAAAACCAAATCTGCGTTTGCCGGTTGATGCAGAAGGTGGTGATAACCTAGATGACTCCTTCGTTTACCTAGACTACTTGATCGAATCTGCGCGTGCCCAGGGCTTTGATCATGACGAGTTCTACTACATTGATGATCACATGTTGTTTTTTTTCATTCGTCTGCAGGAGTGCGATCACATGCGCAGCTTTGTAGGGAATGAAAAATACAGCCGCCTTCAAATCGCTCGCGAGGTATGGCGGACATCCCCACCAAGCATGGTGGCGGCACTCGTACGGGCAAATCTCTGAAATTATTTTAGAGGGATTCGCAATGGCCCGAGACCATCCGTGTGATCGTGTAGGTAGAAACCCCTTCAGCTTCATGATCGCTGGTGATACTGAGATGCCAGATTGTAGGTGAAATGTGCCTAGTTTCGATGCAGATCGACCATAGGTCTACGCAGCGTGCTGATCTCGGCAGAGCGCATACCCGTCTCAAAAGCGATACTGACGATCCAGCCAAGCATGGGATTGCTGTGCTTGTTCACTGCGGCCATGAGTCGTCTTTCTTCATCGGTAGAAAGGCGACGATTACGCCCTTCGCCCGGGCTTGGTTTGCGAATGTTCAGCACCGGGTTGAAGGTGAGGCCCAAGCCCCACTCCTGGATGACCACGGTGAATAGATGGCTGAGTAGGGCAAGCTCCAGGCGTACGGCGTTGTTGCTGGTGGTTCCTACGCGCCCTTTCTCGCTCAAGCGCTTGTCGCGATAGTTGGCAATAATTTCAGCAGAAAGCGCCGCAAGCGAATATTTGCCCAGGGGCTCTGTGAGCTTCTTGGCTTTCGATGTCTCGCCGCGTTGGTTGCAGGCTTCTTGGTGGGAGTGATGTCGTTCAGGTAGCGCTTGAGCGCCATTTCAAGCGTCATGCGCTCTGAGCCGCTGCACTGGATGTACACACCGCGCACCATCTCGTCTTAGGTGCGTCGTGACCAATCCTCAGCATCGCGTTTGGTGCGGAAGGTTTTGGCGTTGGTTGGCCACCCGGTCTTGCGGATAACGGCCCTCTAGGAACCGGCAGGGGTTTTGACGATTGAAGCCATCTGAAGGAGTCCAAAGGCGTGCAAGCGAAGCCGCACTGTACCTAATTTGTACCTTTAGACCATAGGACTGTATCTGAGGTGGTTCCGCCAAAAACACGAAAGCCGCGCAGTGCGCGGCTTTGGGTATGGTGGGCCCACACGGACTCGAACCGTGGACCAAAGGATTATGAGTCCTCTGCTCTAACCAACTGAGCTATAGGCCCTCAGTAGGAGGCGCGATTATAACGAGGGTTTCGCACCTGTGCCATCCGAAAGATCCGTTAGTGCTATACGAAGAAATTGCGCAGCGAATTCCTCCGGCAGCAAGGGCAGGCTGACGATGTAGCCCTGGATCTGCTCGCAGCCTTCGGTAGCCAGAAATCGCTGCTGGGCCTGGTTCTCGACGCCTTCGGCAATGATGGTCAGCTGCATGCTGCGGCCCAGCGCGATGATGGCGCGGGCGATAGCGGCATCGTGGGGGTCGTCGGGCAGGCCGCGGATGAAGGATTTGTCGATCTTGAGGATGTCCAGCGGCAGCCGCTTGAGGTAGCTCAACGACGAATAACCGGTGCCAAAATCGTCGATCGCCAGTTGCACGCCCAATTTCTTCAACTGGTGCAGAACCGCGAGGGCTTCTTCGGCTTGGCTCATGATGAAGTTTTCGGTGATCTCCAGCTGTAGATCGCCGGCCTTGAGTTGGTGTTGCTTGAGCAGTGCCTCGATGCGCCGTGCCAGGTTGGGTTGGCGAAGCTGCGCGCCGGCCAGGTTGATCGACAGCGGGCCAAAGGGTTCGTAACGCTGTTTCCAGACTTGCATCTGGCGGCAGGCCTGTTCCAGTACCCAATCGCCCAGTTGCAGGATGGTGCCGTTTTCCTCTGCCAGGTGGATGAAATGCTCCGGTGGCACTTCGCCAAATGTCGGGTGGCTCCAGCGGATCAAGGCTTCGGCACCGACCAGGGTCTGGGTTTGCAGGCTGAGCTTGGGCTGGAAGCACAGGCTCATCTCGTTGCGTTCGATGGCCCGGCGCAGTTCGTGCTCCAGGGCAACACGCTCACTGGCCTGGGCGGTAAGGTCGCGGGTATAGACTTCCACCCGGTTGCGCCCCTTGGCCTTGGAGCGGTACATGGCGGCATCGGCGTTGCGGATGAGCGTGGCGACATCGCTGCCGTCGTGTGGGTAGAGGCTTATGCCGATGCTGGCGCTGGTGAAGAACTCATGCTCGCCGGCCTGGAAGGGGGCGTTGAAACACGCCAGCAGCTTGTTGGCGATGGTGCTCGCGTCACTGGGCTTGTGCAGGCCAGGCAGCAGGATGATGAATTCGTCGCCCCCCAGGCGCGCCACGGTGTCCACGTCGCGCACCTGCTCTTTGAGGCGCTGTGCGATGCCCTTGAGCAGCAGGTCGCCTACCGGATGGCCGAGGCTGTCGTTGATGTGCTTGAAACGGTCCAGGTCCAGGAACAGCACGGCGCCTTGGCGATTGGACAGTTGTCCACAGGTCAGCACGGCCTGGAGCCGATTTTCGAACAGGGTGCGGTTGGGCAGGCCAGTAAGGGGGTCGTGATGTGCCTGATAGTCCAGCTCGGCTTGTGCGTGCTTGATGCTGGAGATGTCGGCGAACACCGCCACGAAGTGCGTGATCTCGCGCTCGGCATTGCGCACGGCACTGATGGTCAGCCAGCTAGGGTACAGCTCGCCGTTCTTGCGTTTGTTGTAGATCTCGCCCTGCCAGTGCCCTTCATCGGTCAGTTGATGCCACAGGGCAGCGTAGAAGGCGCTGTCATGCTGGCCCGAGGCGAGCAGGCGGGGGGTCTGGCCCAGCGCTTCGATCTCGCTGTAGCCGGTGATCTCGCTGAAGGCACGGTTCACCGCACTGATGCGCTGGTCGATGTCGGTGATCAGCACGCCCTCGGCCGTGTTTTCGAACACTGTGGCGGCCAGTTGCAGTTTTTCCTGCATCAGGTGGCGCTCGGTAATGTCCCGTGCGATGGTCAACATACAGTCGGTGCCGGCGATTGGCAGCGGGCGCGCAGACAATTCGCACAGGCGAATCTGCCCGTCGCTACGGCGGATATGGCAGGTGAAGTCGCGTACGAAGCCTTCTCGGTTGAGCTGGTCGAGCAGACGCTTGCGTTCATTGAGGTCTACCCAGATGCCAAGGTCCAGCGACGTCTGGTCCAGGGTCGGGTGCAGGGCGTAGCCGGTCAGGCGGCAAAACCCGTCGTTGACCTCCAGCAGCAAGCCATCGTGCTGACGGGACAGCAACAGGCCGTCTGGTGAGGCATGAAACGCCTTGGCGAACTTTTCTTCGGAAATCTGCAGTTGTTGCTGGGTTTCCTTGAGCTGGCTGATGTCGCGTACGGCGACCACCAGCGCAGGTGTGCCGTCGAGTTCGAAGGTTTCAGCAGACGTAAGCCCTGTGAACACCTGGCCGTTGCTGCGCCTGAAGCTCATTTCCAGGTTGCGGATGCCGCCCAGGTGCAGGCGCTCCAGCAAGCGAGGGCCTGAACCCTCGACTGCCCATAGATTGAGCTCGGTCGCCGTCCGGCCGATGACCTGGCCAGGCGTCAGGCCTATCTGCTCCTCGAACGCTTCGTTGACCTCCAGCAAGCAGCCGTCGCTGTGGCGGGCGATCAGCAAGATGTCCGGGCACTGCTGGAACACCGAGGCAAACTTCTGCTCGGACAGACGCAGCGCATCTTCGGTGCGCTTGGTTTCACTGATGTCGATCATCAGGCCGCGCATGACGGGCTGGTGACCATGCTTGATCATGCTGACGATGTTGCGCACCCACAACGCTTGGCCATCGGCACGAATCACCCGGTAATCCAGGCTGTGGTCGCGCCCGGCGGCGGTTTCGCTTTCGCAGTAGGCCTGAGCCCATAACGCATCGTCAGGGTGCACGATGCTGCGCCAGAAACCGGGCTTTAGCCAATTGCTCAGGGGGTAACCGAGCAAAGCTTCGGCATGGGGCGATACATAGCTGTACGTGAAATCGTTCACGTCCGCTTCCCAGGCGATGGCTGAAAGGCTCTCGACCAGACCACGGTAATGGTACTCGCTGCTGCGCAGCTCCTGTTCCAGTGCGATGCGCCGGGAGATTTCGGAGCTCAGGCGCCGGTTGATACGCATGACCGTGGCCAGCACCAGTACCAGCAACAATACGGTGGGTACGCCGTACACCACCAGATCGGACCAGAACATGCGGGCAGTGCCGTGCTGTGCGGAGGCTTGCGGGGAGTCGGGTTGCCCCGTGGTTGGGCTGGGCATCGCCACGGCGACGTACTCGGCGACCGAACTTGGCTGTTGCACTTGCGCAACGCCCGTCGTGGTCCACAGGCTCAGGGTCACCAGCAGGATTGCCGGCATCAGGGGCATAGCGGCCTCTCGCATTCAAATGGTCTGAGTCGAGTGTAGACGGCCAATCACCTCTGGATGGGTGTCAGGGAGGTTTTTTCAGGCTTAACAGGGCCTTGGAGACGGATGGCCAGTGGTGTGCGAAGCCTAGAAAAAACCCCGGCCTGGGCCGGGGTTAGTCATCACTCGTCGAGGAAGGAGCGCAGGTGCTCGCTTCGAGTCGGGTGACGCAGCTTGCGCAGCGCCTTCGCCTCGATCTGACGGATCCGCTCGCGGGTCACGTCGAACTGCTTACCCACTTCTTCAAGGGTGTGATCGGTGTTCATGTCGATGCCGAAGCGCATGCGCAGGACCTTGGCTTCACGTGCCGTGAGGCCCGACAGGACATCGCGGGTCGCTTCCTTGAGGCTCTCGACCGTGGCCACGTCGATCGGGGACTGCATGGTCGAGTCCTCGATGAAGTCACCCAGGTGCGAATCTTCATCGTCACCGATCGGGGTTTCCATGGAGATCGGCTCTTTGGCGATCTTCAATACCTTGCGGATCTTGTCCTCAGGCATTTCCATGCGCTCGCCCAACTCTTCCGGGGTCGGCTCACGACCCATTTCCTGCAGCATCTGCCGGGAAATGCGGTTGAGCTTGTTGATCGTTTCGATCATGTGCACCGGAATACGAATGGTGCGTGCCTGGTCGGCGATGGAGCGAGTGATCGCCTGACGAATCCACCAGGTGGCATAGGTCGAGAACTTGTAACCGCGACGGTATTCGAACTTGTCCACAGCCTTCATCAAGCCGATGTTGCCTTCCTGGATCAGGTCCAGGAACTGCAAGCCACGGTTGGTGTACTTCTTGGCGATGGAGATCACCAGACGCAGGTTCGCCTCGACCATCTCTTTCTTGGCGCGGCGAGCCTTGGCTTCGCCAATCGACATGCGACGGTTGATTTCCTTGATTTCGGAAACGGTCAGGCCGGTTTCGGTCTCAAGGTCGATCAGTTTCTGCTGGCACGCAACGATAGCTGCGTCCTTTTCACCCAAGGCCGCAGCCCATTTGGTGTTGCGCTTGGCAAGGTCACCGCTCCAGGTCTGGTCGGTTTCGTTGCTCGGGAACATGCGCAGGAAGTCGGCACGCGGCATGCGGGCATCACGCACGCACAGCTGCATGATGGCGCGCTCTTGCTGACGCAGGCGGCTCAGTGCGCCGCGAACGCGCTCGACCAGCACTTCGAACTGCTTGGGTACCAGCTTGATCGGCATGAACAGATCGGCCAGTGCCTGCAGGGCAGCAATGCTTTCCTTGTGATCACGGCCGTTCTTCTTCAGGACCTTGTTGGTGGCCTGAAGCTGATCGGATACCGCGCCGAAGCGTTGGGCCGCAACGACAGGGTCCGGACCGCTTTCGGTCTCTTCTTCGTCGTCGCTGTCGGACTCTTCTTCCTCGTCCTCGGACTCTTCCTTCGCAGCGGCAGTCTTGGCGCCTGGAATCGGCACTTCTTCTGTCGGTGCTGCGATGTTGTCATCGGGATCGATGTAACCACTGAGGACGTCCGACAGACGGCCACCTTCGGTGGTGACGCGGTCGTACTCGCCGAGAATGTAATCGACAGTGCCCGGGAAGTGGGCGATGGCGCCCATGACTTCACGAATGCCTTCCTCGATCCGCTTGGCGATTTCGATCTCGCCTTCACGGGTCAGCAGCTCGACCGTGCCCATTTCACGCATGTACATGCGTACCGGGTCGGTCGTGCGGCCGATATCGGTCTCAACTGCCGCCAACGCAGCAGCGGCTTCTTCGGCCGCGGCTTCGTCGGTGTCGGCTTCCGCCAACAGAAGGGCATCCGCATCCGGAGCACTCTCGAATACGTTGATCCCCATGTCGTTGATCATGCGGATGATGTCTTCCACCTGTTCAGGATCTGAAATATCCTCAGGCAGGTGGTCGTTGACCTCCGCGTAAGTCAGGTAGCCCTGCTCACGACCGCGGGTGATCAACTCTTTGATACGAGACTGCTGTTGCGCTTTTCCGGACATAACACCCTATCCACTGAAGGTCTTGGCGGGCAAAAAACAAGCCGAGGATTATACCCGAGCATGGACCTCACGCGCCAGATGAGGTCGGGTTTTGTGCGGGAACATTCCGGCTCAACAAGGCGAGAAGCTGGGTTTTTTCCTCGCTGGTCAATTCGCTTTGACGGGATTTCCTGAGCAGTTGTTCCAGGCTTCGCTCACGTTGGCGAGCGGACAAGCTAGTAATGGTGTCGAAAAACTGTTGTTCAAGGTTGTCGGCCACGATCAACCATTCCTTCTCCGCCAAAGCCCGCAGCAGGCGACCTTGTTCGGTGCCATGCCAGCGTGCGATCAGCTGCATTGAGCTTAGCCCAGGATTTTTCTGTGCAGCTTCGATCAATGCCACCAGCAGTTGGCTGTAGAGCTGTTCTTCGTCGGCAAAATGGCTGGCGTCCTCCACCTTGCCGGCCAACAGCGGATGGTGCAGCAGCGTACGCAGCGCCGCCAGCGTAGGCGGTTCGACCGGTGCCGGCACGCGGGGCGGGGGCTCGTCACGCTGCCACGGCTTGCCGCCCTTGCGATGCTTGTCCCAGGGTTTGTCGCTCCAGGCTTTCTTGCCGCCGGCCTTTTTTGGCGTCCAGGCTTGTTCCTGATGGGCGCCAGCATAATCGGGCTGCGGCATGTCGCCGTAATCAGGCGTGTAGCTGACCATGGCGTCGTAGTCATAGCCTGGATCGTAGTCTGCGCTGGGCGCCGCGGGGGCCTGCTGGGCCAGTTGCTCGACCTGCTGCGGATCGAGCCCGGTGATGTCCCGCAGGCGGTTGCGCATCAGCTGACGCAGGTTGGCGCCCGGAATTTTTTCGATCAACGGTGCAGCCAGGGTCGCCATGTGCGCCTTGCCCTCGAGCGAGCGAGGGTCTGCCTCGATGCTCAACTGCTCGAAGAAGTAATCGGCCAGCGGTTGGGCGTGCTGATTGATGCGGGCCATGAAGGCGTCGGTGCCTTCGGCGCGGACCAGGCTGTCCGGGTCTTCGCCTTCGGGCAGGAACAGAAAGCGCGCGCGACGGCCATCCTGCAAGTTCGACAGGGCGGACTCCAGCGCCCGCCAGGCCGCCTTGCGCCCGGCCTGGTCGCCGTCGAAGCAGAACAGTACGCTCGGGACCACGCGAAACAGGCGCTTGAGGTGCTCTTCGCTGGTGGCAGTGCCCAGGGTGGCCACGGCGTTGCGCAAGCCCTGCTGGGCCAGGGCAATCACGTCCATGTAGCCCTCGACCACGATGATTTCGTCGAGGTTGCGGTTGTGCTTGCGGGCCTCGTACAGCCCGTACAGCTCCTGGCCCTTGTGGAACACGGGCGTTTCAGGGGAGTTCAGGTACTTGGGCTTGTCGTCGCCTAGCACCCTGCCGCCGAAGGCGATGATACGGCCACGGCTGTCACGAATCGGGAACATCACCCGATCGCGGAAGCGGTCATAGCGTTTACCGGTTTCGGCATTCTCGATCAGCAGGCCGGCATCGATCATGACCTTCTGCTGCAGCGTGTCGGCACCCAGGTGCTTGAGCAGGTTGTCCCAGCCCGGCGGCGCGAAACCCAGGCCAAAATCCCGCGCCACTTCGCCGGATAAGCCGCGGCCCTTGAGGTATTCCACCGCCGCCTTGCGGGTCGGGTGACTGCGCAGGGCCTGGCGGTAGAACTCCGAGGCGGCGTCCAGCAGCGGATACAACGGGGAATCGGTCGGCTGGCGCGGTTTCTGGTCGCGCCGGCCTTGCTCGCGCGGGACTTCCATGCCTGCCGCGCGTGCCAGTTCCTCGACGGCCTGGGGAAAATCCAGGTTGTCGTGGTCCATGACGAAGCCAAGGGCATTGCCACCGGCGCCGCAACCAAAGCAGTAATAGAACTGCTTGTCGGGGCTCACGGTGAAGGACGGGGTCTTTTCCTTGTGGAACGGGCAGCAGGCAGAATAATTCTTGCCGGTTTTTTTCAGTTGGACACGGGAGCTGACCACGTCGACGATGTCGAGGCGGTTGATGAGGTCGTCAATGAAACTCTGGGGAATCAGCCCGGCCATGGCAGTCTCGTCAATCTGGCAACTGGCAAGTCTAATCGCTCACGCGCCGAATGCAGCGGGTGATGCTTGAAGCTATGCGGGGAATAAGTGCTCGTCGCCGGCCCATAAGGCCCGTCAGTCGGACGTGCACGCCTGGCCTACAGCACAATGACCAGTTCTGACGTTTCAGGCAGGTTGCCCGCATGCACGGTGCTTGAACAGGTGCATGGAGCCTTGAGCAAGTTGCTCAAGTTTGAAACGACCACTGCCATCGCCCGGCGGTTAACCGGGCAGGGCAGAAGCTTTGCGATGAACGTCTGTATTAGTACAGACGAACGGCGCGGCGCTGTTCGCGCTGAACTTTCTTGGCGTGACGTTTGACAGCGGCAGCTGCCTTACGCTTACGCTCTGCGGTCGGCTTCTCGTAAAACTCGCGGCTACGAACTTCAGCCAGTACACCGGCTTTTTCGCAGGAGCGCTTGAAACGACGCAGAGCTACGTCGAAGGGTTCGTTCTCTTTAACTTTGACGGCTGGCATCCAGGGCTACCTTAATTCATTACCGGGGTAGACGCGCTCCTGGCAAAACAAAGGTGTGCTGGAGAACGTCGGTTTTCAAGGGTTGCGGATGTTAACCCTTAGCAAGCCGGAATGCAAAGCCTCTGATCGAAAACCGCTGGTCGGCACCTTGCACGGGGACTATCATGCGCGCCTTCGAATTCAGCCCCCACAAGGGACGAGCCCATGCTAGTACTGGGATTGGAAACATCCTGCGACGAAACCGGCGTCGCATTATACGACAGTGAGCGGGGCCTGCTGGCCGATGCGCTGTTCAGTCAGATCGACCTGCACCGCGTATTCGGCGGCGTGGTGCCCGAGCTCGCATCGCGCGATCACGTCAAGCGCATGCTGCCGCTGATCCGCCAGGTGCTGGACGAAGCGGGCTGCGTGGCCACCGAAATCGACGCCATCGCCTATACCGCAGGCCCCGGGCTGGTCGGCGCACTCCTGGTCGGTGCCTCCTGCGCCCAGGCCCTGGCCTTTGCCTGGGATATCCCGGCCATCGGTGTACACCACATGGAGGGCCACCTGCTGGCGCCCATGCTGGAAGAAAACCCGCCGGCGTTTCCGTTCGTCGCCTTGTTGGTTTCCGGCGGTCATACCCAGCTGGTGCGCGTCGATGGCATCGGTCAATACGAGTTGCTCGGCGAGAGCCTGGACGATGCGGCCGGCGAGGCGTTCGACAAGACCGCCAAGCTCATTGGGCTGAACTACCCCGGTGGGCCGGAAATTGCCCGGCTTGCCGAGCGCGGCACGCCGGGCCGGTTCGTGTTCCCACGACCGATGACCGATCGGCCAGGCCTGGCAATGAGTTTCAGTGGCTTGAAAACCTTTGCCCTCAATACCTGGCAGCAGTGCCGGGAGGCTGGCGACGACAACGAACAAACCCGTTGCGACGTGTCCCTGGCGTTCCAGCAGGCGGTGGTAGAGACTCTGACCATCAAGTGTAAGCGGGCGCTCAAGCAGACGGGCCTCAAGCGGTTGGTCATCGCCGGGGGTGTCAGCGCCAACAAGGCCCTGCGCGCTTCGCTGGAAGACATGCTTGGCAACCTCAAGGGCAATGTCTATTACGCCCGTCCGCAGTTCTGCACCGACAACGGGGCCATGATCGCCTATGCCGGCTGCCAGCGACTGCTGGCGGGGCAGCAGCAGGACCTGGCGATCAGTGTGCAGGCGCGCTGGCCGATGGAGCAGCTGCCGCCCCTGTAGGGCTCAGAAGTGCCGCTCGCGGCCTGCAAACAGGTCACGCAGGTTACTGCGATGGCGCCATACGATCAGGACGGTCAGTACCGTCATCGGCAGCAGGGCCTCGGGCTGGCGCCAGGCCAGCAATGGCAGGGTCAGCGGTGTTGCGATCAGCGCAGCCAGGGAACTGGTCCGGGTGAGGTACAGGGTCAGCAGCCAGGCAACGATGGCCAGCAATGCGGCAGGCAGGTACAGGCCGACCAGCATGCCGGCCGCGGTCGCGACGCCCTTGCCACCGCGAAAGCGAAAGTACACGGGGAACAGGTGGCCCAGCACTGCGCAGATACCGATCCAGGCCTGCGCGTGCAGGTCAAGCCCGGCAAGGCGGGCGAGCATTACCGGCAACAGCCCCTTGCACAGGTCGCCAAGCAGGGTCAGGATCGCCATCTTGCGCCCTGCCAGGCGCAGCATGTTGGTCGCGCCGGCATTGCCCGAACCACTGCAACGCGGGTCCGGGCTGCCTGCAAGGCGGCTCAGGACAATGGCGAAGGACAGCGAGCCGAGCAGGTAGGCGAGCAGCGCCAGTAACCAAAACATGCTAACTATTCCGGGCGAGGACGCCCTGATTCTAACGGCGCCAGTCGCCCTTGTCGTGCTGTGGAGAGAAGTGCTTGGACAGAGTGTTCATCGAAGGCCTGGAAGTCGATACCGTGATTGGTGCCTATGACTGGGAGCGGGATATTCGCCAGTGCCTGCGGCTTGACCTGAGCTTTGCCTGGGACAACAAGCCTGCGGCCGCGGGCGACGACCTCGCCCTGGCGCTCGATTACGCGAGCGTTTCGACGCGTATCCAGGGGTTCGCCGAGCAGGCACGCTTCGAGTTGGTCGAAACCTTCGCCGAGCGCCTCGTTGCCGTGTTGATGGACGAGTTCGGCATTCCTTGGGTACGCCTGAAGCTCACCAAGCCGGGCGCAGTGCCGGCAGCGCGTGGTGGTGTTGGCGTGGAGATCGAGCGCGGATGTCTCTGAGCACGGTATACCTAGGCCTTGGCAGCAACGTCGATCGGCACACCCACCTGTGTGCCGGCCTCGATGCGCTGGCCGCCATCCTGACCGACATGCGCTGCTCGCCAGCCTTCGAAAGCCAGGCGGTGGGCATCAAGAGCGGGCCGTTCATCAATTTCGTGGTGACCGGGCAGACGACGTTGCCGTTGATCGAACTGGACCGGCGGCTGAAATTCATCGAGGCCGACAATGGCCGGTATGCCCCTGATCGACTCGGCCTACCCCTGGATATCGACGTGCTGATGTATGACGACCTGCATGGCACTTTCGACGGGTTGGTGCTGCCCCGGGCCGAGATTCTGAAAAATGCCTTCGTGCTGTGGCCGTTGTCGCTGCTGGCGCCTGAACTGGTGCACCCGGGTGTAGGCAAGACCATGGCGCAGGTATGGCAAGAGGCGCAGATCGATCAGGTGCTGGCGCCAGTCGCCTTCGAGTGGCGTGGGTTGCAACTGACGCCTGGCTGATGGAGGCTCGTACTGTCGGATGCAAGTCCCGGTATGTCAGCCATCTGCTGCTGGGGTTGCCGCGCAGGTCGAGCGAGCTGCGCGGCATCGTCGCTAGCTGCCCTTGTAGGCATCGAGCGCCTGCAGGCGCTCATTTTTCAAGGCCTCACCCAATGCCTGGCCAGTGAGACCATCCTGAACCAGCGGCTTCACATCCACGGCCCGGGCAGCGGCCATAGCCCCTTGCAAGTAGTCTGCCTGCCGGTAGTCTGTCCGCCCGTTGCCCTGCGCCATCGCCCTGCACGCTGCTAGAAAGTCCTCGAAACGTTGCGGTCTGCGGTAAACGTCGAACGTTTGCAACAGATCCAGCAGCGCCTGGGCAGGCAGCTCAAAGGCCTGATTGGCCTGCTCCAGGCACTGGCTGGTCAGCATCGACAGCTCCTGGCATTCTCGCGGGGTTTTCAGGCGCTGATTGAGCGCTTTGATCGACGCGGTGGGCAAAGGATGCAGCAGACAGGCCCAGCGTATGCGCAAAGCAAGCTGAAGCTTGGCTGCCTGTTCCAGTGAGGCCAGGGTCTGGGGGTGAGGCTCCAGTTCCGGCAGCAGCACTTGCAGGGCATTGCACGCTCGCAGGACTTCGAAGAATACCTGGGGGTGCGCTTCCATCAATGCCCGCTCGATTTCCTTCCAGGTGCGTTCTGCCGTCAACGCCAGCAACTCACCCGACGCGCTGATGTGCTGCATCAACCCCAGCGTGTCGTTGGCCACCTTGAAACCCAAGGGCGCATAGCGCGCAGCAAAACGGGCCACGCGCAATACACGCAGAGGATCTTCGGCGAACGCCGGAGAAACGTGGCGAAGCAGGCGTCGATCGAGATCGGCCTTGCCCTGGTAAGGATCGTAGAGCGTACCGCACGCGTCCTCGGCCATCGCGTTGATGGTCAAGTCGCGGCGTATCAGGTCTTGCTCCAGTGTGACGTCCGGGCTTGCGTGAAAGGTAAACCCACCGTAGCCCCTGCCGCTCTTGCGCTCGGTGCGGGCCAGCGCATATTCCTCACCGGTCTTGGGGTGCAGGAACACCGGAAAGTCGGCGCCTACCGGGCGAAATCCTTCGGCAAGCATGTCTTCAACCGTGGCGCCTACCACAAGCCAGTCGATATCACTGACCGGGCGCCCGAGTAGACGGTCGCGTACAGCGCCCCCCACTTTGTAAATGTGCATAGGTAACTCCCCCTGATTGCCGACAGCATAACCTGCCGGCCGCCAGGGGGCGCATCACAGGTGGTGAATGACCGCCATGTCCAGGCGTCCGTAGTCGGAGCCTTCGCCGTGCTCGCCACGGGGCGGCATATGATGGGTTTTCATCACCTGGTCGCCTTGCACGGTCTCCAGGTGAATATCGAACCCCCACAACCGATGCAGGTGTTTGAGCACCTCTTCGGTCGAACTCCCCAAGGGCTTGCGGTTGTGTTGCTGGTGACGAAGCGTCAGTGAGCGATCTCCGCGACGATCAACACTCCATATCTGCACGTTCGGCTCGCGATTGCCGAGGTTGTATTGGGCAGCCAGTTGTTCGCGGATGGTGCGATAACCCGCATCATCGTGTATGGCAGGCACGTAAAGCTCGTCCCGCTGGTCATCGTCCAGGATGCTGAACAGTTTCAGATCACGCATCACCTTGGGCGACAGGTACTGAAGGATGAAACTCTCGTCCTTGAAGCTGCTCATGGCGAACTTGAGGGTCGAAAGCCAGTCGCTGCCGGCAATGTCGGGGAACCAATGGCGATCTTCCTCCGTGGGTGCCTCGCATATGCGCCGAATGTCGGTGTACATGGCAAAGCCCAGTGCGTATGGATTGATACCGTTGTAATAGGGGCTATCGAAACCTGGCTGGAAGACCACGCTGGTATGGGACTGAAGGAACTCCATCATGAAGCCTTCGGTGATCAGCCCCTCGTCATACAGATCGTTCATCAGCGTGTAGTGCCAGAAGGTCGCCCAGCCCTCGTTCATCACCTGTGTCTGGCGCTGCGGATAGAAATACTGGGCGATCTTGCGCACGATACGCACCACCTCGCGCTGCCAGGGTTCGAGCAGTGGCGCGTTCTTCTCGATGAAGTAGAGGATGTTTTCCTGGGGTTCGGCGGGGAAACGCATGTCGTCCCGCTCACTGGCCTTGTCGGCACTCTTGGGAATGGTGCGCCACAGGTCGTTGATCTGCCGTTGGAGGTGCTCCTCCCGGTCCTTCTGGCGGCGACGTTCTTCCTCGGCGGAAATGGGGTAGGGACGCTTGTAGCGGTCCACCCCGTAGTTCATCAGAGCGTGGCAAGAGTCGATGAGGTCTTCCACCGCATCGATCCCGTGACGTTCCTCGCACTGGGCGATGTACTGCTTGGCAAACACCAGGTAATCGATGATGGAGCTGGCATCGGTCCAGGTGCGGAACAGGTAATTGCCCTTGAAGAAACTGTTGTGCCCGTAGCAGGCATGAGCGATCACCAGGGCCTGCATGCACATGGTGTTCTCTTCCATGAGGTAGGCGATGCAGGGGTCGGAGTTGATGACGATTTCGTAGGCAAGCCCCATTTGCCCGCGGCTGTAGGATTTCTCGGTACTGAGGAACTGTTTGCCGTAGGACCAGTGGTGATAACCCAGCGGCATGCCGACCGAGGCGTAGGCATCCATCATCTGCTCGGCGGTGATCACCTCGATCTGGTTGGGGTAGGTGTCCAGGGCGTAACGTTCGGCCAGGCGGCCGATTTCCCGGTCGTAGGTCCGGATCAGGTCGAACGTCCACTCTGAGCCGGTGGAGATGGGCTGGCGTCTCTGTGCTCTGGCGGTCATGTGGCTAACCTGCGCTGGAAGAGTTCACGGAAGACCGGGTAGATATCGCCGGCCGATACCAATTGCTGCTGCGCGAACGTGTCGGGGAAGGCATCGCCGATACGTTCGTACTCGTACCAGAGCGCCTGATGTTCACGTGGGGTGATTTCCACGTAAGTGTAGTACTGAACGTGCGGCATGATCTGCCGGGTGAGGATGTCGCGGCAGATGGGTGAGTCGTCGTTCCAGTTGTCGCCGTCCGAGGCCTGGGCCGCGTAGATGTTCCAGTCACTGGCCGGGTAGCGTTCGGCCATGATTTCCTGCATCAGCTTCAAGGCACTGGAAACGATGGTGCCGCCGGTTTCGCGACTGTAGAAGAACTCCTCCTCATCCACTTCGCGCGCGCTGGTATGGTGCCGTATGAACACGACTTCGATCCGGTCGTAGTTACGCTTGAGGAACAGATACAGCAGGATGAAGAAGCGCTTGGCAATGTCCTTGGTGGCCTGGGTCATCGAACCCGAGACGTCCATCAGGCAGAACATGACGGCCTTTGAACTGGGGTTCGGTTGTTTCACCAGCAAGTTGTACTTGAGGTCGAAGGTGTCGAGGAAGGGCAGACGGTTGATACGCGCCTTCAACCGCTCGATCTCCTGCTCGATTTCCTGGATGTCGGTGAAGTTGTCAGGCTCCTCGACGCGCAGGCGGGCAAGTTCTTTCTGGGCTTCGCGAAGCAGGGCACGGCTGCTGCCGGTCAATGCGATCCGCCGGGCATGGGCCGAGCGCAGTGTACGTACGATATTGATGCGTGACGGGTTACCCTCGCTTGCGATACCTGCGCGCACGTTCTTGAAGGTATCTGCACCCGTCAGGTGACGCTTGACCAGGTTTGGCAATTCCAGGTCCTCGAACATGAACTCGAGGAACTCCTCCTGGGTGATCTGGAAAACGAAGTCGTCCATGCCGTCACCGGCGTTGCCGGCCTTGCCACGGCCACTGCCGCCACCACCACCCTGCGGACGGGGAATATGCTCGCCGGCGGTGAATTCCTTGTTACCCGGGTGTACGACGGTCTGCTTGCCGCCACGGCCATGGTGCAGCACCGGCTCGTCGATATCACGGCCAGGGATGCTGATCTGTTCGCCGTGCTCCATATCCGTGATGGAACGGCGACTCACCGCTTCTTCAACGGCCTTCTTGATGTGATCACGGTACCTGCGCAAAAAGCGCTGGCGGTTGACCGTGCTCTTGTTCTTGCCATTCAGGCGTCGGTCGATAACGTAGCTCATGGTTCCTCCTGCGGGGAGCAGCTGCAAGCCATAAGCTTCAAGCTGCAAGAAAGAGCAGCCGCCGCAGCTGCGGGCACTGGCGCCGAACGGGTGCCCGGCGCCGGCCAGCGTGAAGCCTGCGGCTTGTCGCTTGCCGCTTTATTGCGATTTCCTGACCCGCAGGTACCATTCCGACAGCAGACGCACCTGCTTGTCGGTGTAGCCACGCTCCACCATGCGCGTGACGAAGTCGTTGTGTTTCTGTTGATCCTCTTTGCTGGCCTTTGCGTTGAAGCTGATGACGGGCAGCAAGTCTTCGGTGTTGGAGAACATTTTCTTCTCGATCACCACCCGCAGCTTCTCGTAGCTGAGCCAGCTTGGGTTCTTGCCATTGTTGTTGGCACGGGCGCGCAGTACGAAGTTGACGATCTCGTTGCGGAAATCTTTGGGGTTGCTGATACCCGCCGGTTTCTCGATCTTCTCCAGCTCTTCGTTCAGGGCGATGCGGTTGAGAATCTCGCCGGTTTCCGGGTCGCGGTATTCCTGGTCCTGGATCCAGAAGTCGGCATACAGCACATAACGGTCGAAGATGTTCTGGCCGTACTCGCTGTAGGACTCCAGATAAGCCGTCTGGATTTCCTTGCCGATGAACTCGATGTACCGGGGGGCGAGGTATTCTTTCAGGTAGCGCAGGTAGCGTTCGCGTACCTCGGCCGGGAATTGTTCCTGCTCGATCTGCTGTTCAAGCACGTACAGCAGGTGCACCGGGTTGGCCGCCACCTCATGGGGGTCGAAGTTGAACACCTTAGACAGGATCTTGAAGGCGAAGCGGGTCGACAGGCCGTTCATGCCTTCATCGACGCCGGCCGAGTCGCGGTATTCCTGGATGGACTTGGCTTTGGGATCGGTGTCCTTGAGGTTTTCACCGTCATACACCCGCATCTTCGAATAGATGTTGGAGTTGTCAGGCTCCTTGAGGCGCGAAAGGACGGTGAACTGAGCCAGCATTTTCAACGTGTCCGGGGCACAGTGGGCCTTGGACAGCGAACTGTTGACCAACAACTTGTCGTAGATACGGATCTCGTCGCTGACCCGCAGGCAGTACGGTACCTTCACGATGTAGATACGGTCGATGAAGGCTTCGTTGTTCTTGTTGTTACGGAAGGTGTGCCATTCGGATTCGTTGGAGTGCGCCAGCAGGATCCCGGAATAGGGGATGGCGCCCAAACCTTCCGTACTGTTGTAGTTGCCTTCCTGGGTGGCGGTCAGCAGTGGGTGGAGCACCTTGATGGGCGCCTTGAACATCTCGACGAATTCCATCAGGCCCTGGTTGGCGCGGCAAAGCGCGCCTGAATAGCTGTAGGCGTCGGCGTCGTTCTGCGGGAATTCTTCGAGCTTGCGGATATCCACCTTGCCCACGAGCGCAGAGATGTCCTGGTTGTTCTCGTCGCCAGGCTCGGTCTTGGCGATGGCAATCTGGTTGAGGATGGACGGATAGAGCTTGACCACCTTGAACTTGCTGATATCGCCGCCGAATTCCTGCAAGCGCTTGGTGGCCCACGGCGACATGATGGTGTTCAGGTAGCGCCGCGAGATGCCGTATTCTTCCTCGAGGATGGCCCCGTCTTCAGTGGCGTTGAACAACCCTAGCGGTGATTCGAAGACCGGCGACCCCTTGATGGCGTAGAAAGGCACCCGTTCCATGAGTTGCTTGAGCTTTTCGGCCAGGGAGGATTTGCCGCCACCCACGGGGCCGAGCAGGTACAGAATCTGTTTCTTCTCTTCCAGGCCTTGGGCGGCATGGCGGAAGTACGACACGATCTGGTCGATGCACTCTTCCATGCCATGGAAGTCGGCAAAGGCCGGGTAGCGCCGGATGACCTTGTTGGAAAAGATGCGCGACAGCCTGGAGTTGGTAGAGGTGTCGATCAGCTCTGGCTCACCGATGGCCAGCAACAGGCGCTCGGATGCCGATGCGTAGGCGCTACGATCCTCCTTGCACAGTTCCAGGTACTCCTGCAGCGAGAGTTCTTCCTGGCGCGTGGACTCGAAGCGTTGTTGGAAGTGGCTAAAAATACTCATGACGTCACCTCGCTCGATACGTTGAGACGACGCCGGATCAGTCAGCTGATGCTGGCATGCAAGCGGCACTGCCGATTGCCATATACCCCCCAAACACCCTATAGCGCTACCGATGACCCGCACGCCGGTGTACCGGCTCTCCCCTTTTTCCGGATGGCCTGCGCTTAAGGATAGTTGGTAATCGGCAAGGTCAAGGGCGTGGGTGACGGAAGTTGCCAGCGACCGTTCGTCAGAACGGTCTCAAGCCCGCACATGGCGCGGGCTGCAGTGACGATGAAAAATTTATTCTTCAGTGCCTTGGGCGGTTTCGGCAGGGTAGGTGGAGCGCCACAGCTCAAAGCCACCATCGACGCTGTAGACGTCGGAAAAGCCTTGCCCTACCAGGTAGGCAGCCGCGCTTTGGCTCGAATTGCCGTGGTAGCAGACGACCAGCGTCGGTGCGTCCAGGTCGGCATTGCGAATGAAGTCGGCGACCGAATGGTTGTCCAGGTGGCGGGCACCGGTGATGTGACCTGCTGCGTAAGCCTGCGGGTCACGAATGTCGACCACGACGGCACCTTGCGCACGCAGGGCCAGGGCCTGTTCGGGGGGGATGCGCTTGAATTCGCTCATGGGGTTGGCTCTGTTCCGGGTTGATCGTTGAGGGTTGAAGTTGGCGCCGCAGGGCGCAGTGTGCCGTCATCGGCACAATCGCAATGGTGGTACTGGCCGTTATCGACGTTGTACAAGGTCATGGACCCGCCCCATACGCAGCCAGTGTCCAGCGCGATGACGCCGGGTTCCTTGACCTGGCCCTGCAAGGCGGCCCAATGCCCGAATATGATCTTCACGTGGCGAGAACGCCGGCCTTTGTGGGCGAACCAGGGCTTGTACCCTTTGGGTGCGCTGTCCAGCCCTTCCTTGCTCTTGAATTCGAGTTTGCCTTCTGCGGTGCAGAAGCGCATGCGCGTCAGGTAATTGGTAATGACCCGCAGGCGTTCGACACCCGCCAAGTTCTTGCTCCACTTGGCGGGCTCGTTGCCATACATGCCGTCCAGGTACAGCGGCAGACGGCTGTCATCGCGCAGTACTTCTTCGACTTCGCCAGCCAGCTCCAGGGCTTTGCCCAGTGTCCATTGCGGCGGAATGCCCGCGTGTACCAAGGCGATGCCGCGCGGTTCATCGTAATGCAGCAGCTTTTGCTGGCGCAGCCAGTCGAGCAGCTGGTCGGCGTCAGGTGCCTCGATGATTTCACGCAGCGTGTCGCTCTTCTTGAGGCGTTCGACGTTGCGCCAGGCCGCAAGCAAGTGCAGATCATGGTTGCCCAGCACGCAGGTCAGCGATTGGCGAATCGAATACAGGTAGCGCAGCGTCTCAAGCGACTCAGGCCCACGGTTCACCAGGTCGCCAACCAGCCACAGCTTATCCACCGCCGGGTCGAAGCGCACACGTTCGAGCAGGCATTTGAGCGGCTGTAGGCAACCTTGCAAGTCACCGACGGCGTACGTGGCCATCAGTGCAGCGCCCCAGGTACTGCCAGGCGGAACGGCGCGATCTGTGCGTCGAAGCGCTTGCCGTCTTCGGCGAACATCTCGTAGCTCCCCTGCATGGTTCCCACGCGGGTGGTGATGACGGCGCCACTGCTGTAGGTGTGGCTCTGGCCCGGCTCGATCGTAGGTTGTTGACCAACCACGCCAGAGCCTTGCACCTCTTCGACCTCACCATCACCGTTGGTGATCAGCCAGTGCCGGGACAGCAGCCTGGCTTTGAGCGAGCCATGGTTATGGATGGTGATGGTATAGGCGAAAGCGAAACGGCTGCTCTCGGGGTCGGATTGTTCTTTGAGGTAACGGGTCACGACGCTGACGTCGATCTGATAGCGAGGGTCGGTCATGCAAGGGCCTTGGGAACTGACGCAATGATGCAGTCTAGGCCATAGGGAGGGGAGAGGGCCAGCGGCGCGATGGGCACGTGCGCTGGCGGACTGACCCGCAAGCAGGCGCCGGGCATCGGGGCGGCGATCTGCTTGCAGGTGCTGACTGCGTTCAGCGGGGCAGGGGGACGGTCAGGCCGTCTGATCAGCCAACTGGTCGGCCAGGCGCACGAAAGCCGCCAGGTCCAGTTGCTCGGGGCGCAGGCTACCATCCACCCCAGCGGCCTCGATGGCGGCGCTGTCGAGCAAGCCTTTAAGGGTATTGCGCAGGGTCTTGCGACGTTGGTTGAACGCATCGCGCACCACCCGCTCAAGCAACTGCGGGTCCTTGGCCGGATGAGGCAGCACGTCGTGCGGCACCAGCCGGACGATGGCCGAGTCCACTTTCGGCGGCGGGTTGAACGCGCCGGGCCCTACGTTGAACAAGTGTTCGACGCGGCAGTGGTACTGGACCATGATCGACAGCCGACCCCAATCACCGCCCCCAGGCCCTGCGGCCATGCGCTCGACCACTTCCTTCTGCAGCATGAAGTGCATGTCGCGGATCAGGTCGGCGTGGCTGAGCAGGTGGAAGATCAGCGGGGTGGAGATGTTGTAGGGCAGGTTGCCCACCACCTTGAGGCTACGTGCCGGTACCCCCAGCTGGTTGAAGTCGAACTTCAGGGCGTCGCCTTGGTGCAGGCGGAAATTGCCGTTGCCTGCAAACTTGTGCTGCAGGATCGGCACCAGGTCCTTGTCCAGCTCCACTACATCCAGTTGCGCGCCGCTGCCCAGCAGGCCTTCGGTCAATGCGCCCTGGCCCGGGCCGATTTCAAGCAAATGCTCGCCTGGCTTGGCATTGATGGCACGCAGGATGCGGTCGATGATGCCTGCATCGTGCAGGAAGTTCTGCCCGAAACGCTTGCGCGCCCGGTGTTGGTATTGCTCGTTCATGGTCGGTTCTCGGCCATCTGGTAGGCGGTGTCCAGGGCAACGCGCAGGCTGCCGGTATCGACCTTGCCGGTGCCGGCCAGGTCCAGGGCCGTGCCATGATCAACCGAGGTACGGATGATCGGCAGGCCCAGCGTGACATTGACCGCAGCGCCGAAGCCCTTGTACTTGAGGACGGGGAGCCCTTGGTCGTGGTACATCGCCAGCACCGCGTCGCAGTGCTCCAGATATTTGGGGGTAAACAGGGTATCGGCCGGCAGTGGCCCGCGCAGGTCCATGCCTTCGGCACGTAGACGGGTCAGGGTAGGCTCGATGATGTCGATTTCCTCGCGGCCCAGATGGCCACCTTCGCCCGCATGGGGGTTCAGGCCGCATACCAGGATGCGAGGGTTGGCGATGCCGAATTTGTCGCGCATGTCGGCATGCAGAATGCGTGTCACGCGCTCGATGCGCTCGGCAGTAATGGCCTCGGCGATGTCACGCAGCGGCAGGTGGGTGGTGACCAGGGCGACGCGCAGGCCGTGGGTGGCCAGCATCATTACCACTTGGGCGGTATGGGTCAGCTCAGCCAGAAATTCGGTATGCCCCGAAAAAGGAATACCGCTTTCATTGATGACGCCCTTGTGCACGGGCGCTGTGATCATGCCGTCGAAATGGCCGTCCAGGCAGCCTTGTCCGGCACGGGTCAAGGTCTGCAACACGAATGGCGCATTGGCCTGGTCCAGCTGACCAGCCACCACTGGGGCAGACAGCGGCGTGTCCCACACATACAGGCTGCCGGCGGGTGCCGGTTGGCTCGGCCATTGCCCTGGCATGACAGACAGCAAGCTAACGTCCAGCCCCAGCTGGGTGGCCCGCTCGGCGAGCAGGTCACGGCTGGAGATGGCAATCAGAGGGTGGGGCTGGGCGTCGGCAGCGAGCAGCAGGCATAGGTCAGGCCCTATCCCCGCCGGCTCGCCGGGTGTGACGGCGAAGCGCAGGGGCTTCACTGAGCAGCCTGGTCAGCGCCAGGCAGCTTGATTTCAACGTAGGCTTCGTCGCGGATCTGGCGCAGCCAGGTCTGCAGCTCTTCGTCGTACTTGCGGTTGCGCAGCACACTCAGGGCTTGCTGTTCACGGGCCTGTTCGGTGCTGTCGGTAGCGCGGCGGCCCAGCACTTCCATCACGTGCCAGCCATATTGGGTCTTGAACGGCTTGGTCACCACGCCTTGCTGGGCGTTGGCCATCTGCTCGCGGAACTCCGGCACCAGGGTGTTCGGGTCTACCCAGTTGAGGTCACCGCCGTTGAGCGCCGAGCCCGGATCTTCCGAGAAGCTCTTGGCCAGGGTGGCAAAGTCTTCACCGTTTTCGATGCGCTCGTAGATCTTTTCAGCCAGTTGCTGAGTGGCGGCTTCGCTGCGCACTTCACTTGGCTTGATCAGGATGTGGCGCACGTGCACCTCGTCGCGCAGCACGTTCTCGCTGCCACCACGCTTTTCCTCAAGCTTGAGGATGATGAAGCCGTTGGGGATGCGAATGGGCTGGGTAATTTCACCCACCGGCATGCTGCTCAGCATCTTGGCAAAGTCCGGAGGCAGTTGACCAGCTTTGCGCCAGCCCATCTCGCCGCCTTCGAGCGCGTTCTCACTGGCCGAGTTGGCGATTGCCATCTGACCGAAGTCCGCACCTTGCTTGAGCTGCTGGTAGACATCGCCCACTTTGCGCGCAGCCTTCTGGATGTCGCTGGAGTTGGCCGCTTCCGGGGTTGGGATCAGGATGTTGGCCAGGCGGTATTCTTCGGACATCTGCATCTTGCCCATGTCCGAATTCAGGAAGTTCTTCACTTCCTGCTCCGACACCTGGATGCGCTCGGCCACCCGGCGTTGACGCACGCGGCTGATGATCATCTCGCGCTTGACCTGCTCGCGAGCATCGTCGAACGACAGGCCGTCATGGGCCAGGGCCGCGCGGAACTGGTCGATGGACATGCCGTTGCGCTGGGCAATGGTGCCGATCGCCTGGTTCAGCTCCTCGTCGGTGATGCGGATGCCCGAGCGCTCGCCGATCTGCAGCTGCAGGTTTTCGACGATCAGGCGTTCCAGCACCTGCTGCTGCAGGGCGCCGCTGGGCGGCACGCTGCCGCCGCGCTTGGCGATGGTCTGCTGAACTTCCCGCACGCGCTGGTCCAGTTGGCTTTGCATGACCACGTCGTTGTCGACGATGGCCACCACCCGATCAAGCGGTTGCACCGCGGCATGCACCGCGCCACTCAGCAAAGCGACGCCCAGCAGCACTGGGCGCAGTCGATCAATAAGCTTGTTCTTCACG
This sequence comes from Pseudomonas sp. SWI7, assembly GCF_006351945.1. NCBI lineage: Bacteria > Pseudomonadati > Pseudomonadota > Gammaproteobacteria > Pseudomonadales > Pseudomonadaceae > Pseudomonas > Pseudomonas sp. SWI7. Next base: position 4,278,945 of record NZ_CP040930.1, read on the forward strand.
TTCACGGTAACCTTGAATGCCTTGGCCGAGGAAGGATTCGACCTTGTTGCCAACGACGCCGCCGAGGCCCTTGAGAACGACCTGCAGGAATACACCATGGTCGCCTTTTTCGTTCTGCGGCAGTGCCTGGCTGAAGTCGTCGAAGTCGAGCCAGTAACGGTTGATCAAGCGCAGCTTCCAGCAGCAGTTGTCGTACTCGAAACCGCCCATGGCTTCCAGGGTGCGGTTACGGTTGTAGTCATGCTGCCAGCGAGCGATGACGCTCCACTGCGGGACGATCGGCCAGATGACCGAGAAGTCGTGCTGCTGGATCTTGTAGTAGTCCTTGATGTAGTTCGGGCTACCCGGGGTGCCGTAGTCGCCACCACCCACTTTCCACGTACCGGTGGCCGAGTCGTAGGCGATGGTGTCGTTACGGTAGCGATAACCGAGGTTGACGATCTTGTTCGGGTTGTCTTCAGGCTGGTAGTGGAACATTGCACTGCCCGAGCGGGTGCTGTGACTGTCCGGGTCCCAGTTGAAGTCCGAATTGAAGCGCCAGTCGCGGTTGAAGTAGTAGTTGTACACCAGCGCGTACGGCGAGACGTCCGACTGCGAGTCCTGGCGGTCACGGTAGTCGAGGCCCGGCAACTGGACCTTGCGGTCCTTGAAGTAGTAGGCCTGGCCGATGCTGAAGTTCTGGCGCTCGAAGCCATTGTCTTCGATCCAGCGGGTGGTCACGCCCAGCGAGAGCTTGTTCTCGTCGCCGATGCGGTCGCTACCGCTGAAGCGGTTGTCACGGAACAGCGAGTCATAGCTGAACAGCGTCTCACCGGTGTCGAACAGCGGGATGTCCTTCTGATCCTTGTAGGGAACGTTCAGGTAGTACAGGCGCGGCTCGAGGGTCTGCTTGTAGTTGTTGCCGAACAGCGAGGTGTTGCGGTCGAAGTACAGGCCGCTGTCCACGCTGAAGATCGGGACGCTGCGGTTGACCGAGCTGCTGTAGCTGCCATAGGCACCAGGGTTGGCGTTGGCAAGGCGAACAGCGTCAGCCTTGCCTTGGCTATCGAGGTCAAGATCGTACTGGGTGTAGGCATACTTCAGCTTCGGCGTCAGGTAGCCATAGCTGGCCTGCATGGGGTAGCTGATCGATGGCGCCACGTTGAGGCGCGTGCCGTTGGCCCGTTCGATACCCTGGATGTTCTGGTCCAGACGACGACCGTCGGCGCCAGCGGTGAGATCCAGATTACCGTCCTTGTCGAACACCGGGCCGTTCTTCAGGTCACGATCGAAGCGCGCCGCTTCGGTTTCGTAGGCCATGGTCAGGCCGCCCGGCTGGTACGGCAGCACACCGTTGAGGGTGATCTGCGGCAGGCGGTCGTAAGGCGTGATCTGCGAGATGGTCGCTGCCTCGTAGGCATGCACGTTCAACCGCGCGGTGTAGCTGTCGCCGCGATAGGTCAGGGCGCCCTGCTGATCGAGGAAGTCCTTGTTCTCGACGCCGATCTGGTCCGACTCAAGGTCCTGGAAGTAGAACGGGTCGCTGATGTCGGTGTAGTTCACCTCGGTCATCAGGCGCTCGTTCAGGCCACCCTTGTGCTGCCAGTTGACCATGTAGCGCTGGTCTTTGTAGTCGGTCTGGTCCTTGCGCTCGTCGCTCTTGTCGTTGAGGTAGGCGCCGCCGAACTGGCCTTCGCTCGAAGGCGTCAGGTAGCGGAACTCGCCTTCCATCAACAGGCCACGCTTGGTCATGTAGCGCGGGTACAACGTGGCGTCGTAGTTGGGCGCCAGGTTGAAGTAGTACGGGGTGACCAGCATGAAGCCAGTGTCGCTGCTGGTGCTGAACGACGGCGGCAGGAAGCCGGACTGGCGGCGGTCGTCGATCGGGAAGTAGATGTACGGTGTGTAGAACACCGGGAAATCCTTGACCCGCAGCGTGACGTTGGTGGCAGTGCCGAACCCGGTGGCCGGGTTGAGGGTGATGTTGTTGCCCTTGAGCTGCCAGGCGTTGCTGCCCGGTTCGCAGGTGGTGTACGTACCGTCCTTGAGGCGGATGATGGCGTTCTCACCGCGCTTGGCGTACAGGGCACTGCCGCGAATGTGCGACTTGTGCATCACGTATTCGGCGTTGTCGACCTGGGCTTCGCCGGTGTCGAGCTGGATCTGCGCCTGGTCACCGACGACCAGCGAGCCGTTGTCACGGATCTTGACGTTGCCCTTGAGCTCGCCACGGTTCTCGGCCTGATACAGGTTGGCCTCGTCGGCCTGGGCCTGCATGCTGCCCTGGCGCATGACCACGTCACCGGCCAGGGTCGCAATCTGCTGCTCCTGTTGGTACTTGGATACCTTGGCGTTGATGTAGGTCGGCGACTCGTCCTTGGGCGTGGTGTCCGCCATGCCGGGGCGCAGCGGCTCGACATAGGCACCGCCGCAGTACGGGCCGGTTTCGGCCAGCTGCGCGGCGGTCAGCTTGTCACGCGGGACCCAGTCCAGGTGGCTGTAGTCCTCGCTGCGCGACTTCAGCCCACGGCCCTTGGCCTCGGTGACCAGCATCGGCCGGTCGGCCTCGGCTTCACCCGTCGCTTCGGTGCCGGTACCGCCAGCAGCGGCGGCACCCTCGTGCACCGGGCGCGGTGGCAGGTTGGTGACGGCGGTTTTGGGCTTGCAGTCCCAACCACCGGAGGCGGACACTTGGCAGTCGAATTGTTCGGCTGCCATGACGTGCGACATGGCCAGAGGTTGCAGGGCCAGCAGACTGCCGGTGACGAGCAACGGAAACTTTCTACGAAACGCGGGGGATTTCAATGCCATCTTATTAGTCCGGGCTTCCTGCGTGCCATCTGCCCGCGTGTGGGGCCGCACGCCTCTCGATGGTCTGAAAAAGATGCTGGATAATAAAGCATGACCCGCTTGACGGCTAGGGCCGTCGGAGACCCTTGTAATGCCTGAACACGATGTACGCCTGCAGCAACTGTCCGCGTGGCTCGACCAGCAACTCCAAGACCTTTTCCTGCGCCAGGCCTGGGGCCCGGTGCCGGCCGGCAGCCTGACGCCTGCCAGCAGCGATGCGAGCTTTCGCCGTTATTTTCGCTGGGAAGGCGCAGGGCACAGTTTCGTGATCATGGATGCACCGCCGCCACAGGAAGATTGCCGACCGTTCGTCGCCATCGATCACCTGCTTGCCGGTGGTGGTGTGCATGTGCCGCTGATCCATGGCCAGGACCTTGAACGCGGTTTCCTGTTGCTGGGCGACCTGGGCCGCCAGACCTACCTGGACGTCATCGACGCCGACAATGCCGATGCCCTGTTCGCCGATGCCATCGATGCCCTGCTGGCCTTGCAGGCGCTGCCCATGGATGCACCGTTGCCCCGCTATGACGAAGCACTGCTGCGCCGGGAGGTGGAACTGTTCCCCCAGTGGTACGTGAAGCATGCGCTTGGCCTGGCGTTCGACGAGGCGCAGGCAGCGGCGTGGCAGCGATGCAGCCAGTTGCTGATCGACAGCGCCCTGGCCCAGCCGCAGGTGCTGGTACACCGCGATTTCATGCCGCGCAACCTGATGCAGAGCGACCCTAACCCCGGCGTGCTGGATTTCCAGGATGCCGTTTACGGCCCGGTCACCTACGACATCACCTGCCTGTTCAAGGATGCGTTCCTCAGTTGGCCGCAAGCGAGGGTCGAAGGTTGGCTGCACGACTATTGGCACAAGGCCAAGGCCGCCGGTGTTCCAGTGCAGGCCACGTTCGAAGCCTTCCAGCGTGCCAGCGACTTGATGGGGGTACAGCGCCACCTGAAGGTGATCGGTATCTTCGCCCGTATCTGCCACCGTGATGGCAAACCGCGTTATCTGGCCGACGTACCGCGCTTCTTCGCCTATATAGAAGAAGTGATCGGCCGGCGGCCGGAGCTTGCCGAGCTGGGCGAGCTGATCGCTGGCCTGCAAGCAGGAGCGCGTGCATGAAGGCGATGATTCTGGCAGCAGGCAAAGGCGAGCGCATGCGCCCGCTGACCCTGCACACGCCCAAGCCGCTGATACCGCTGGCGGGGCGCCCGCTGATCGAATACCACCTGATGGCGCTTGCGGCGACAGGGGTCACCGACGTGGTGATCAACCACGCCTGGCTGGGTCAGCAGATCGAGGACCACCTGGGCGATGGCAGCCGTTACGGCCTGCGTATCGCCTATTCCCCGGAAGGCGAGCCGCTGGAGACCGGAGGCGGTATTTTCAAGGCCTTGCCCTTGCTGGGAGATGCGCCGTTCCTGCTGATCAACGGTGATATCTGGACCGAGTACGATTTCTCCCATCTACAGGCGCCGCTGCAAGGGTTGGCTCACCTGGTGCTGGTGGACAACCCCGGGCATCACGGCCTAGGCGATTTTCGCCTGGCCGGCACTCAGGTGGTCGATGGGGACGGTGCACCCGGCACGTTGACCTTCAGCGGTATCTCGGTGTTGCATCCGGCGTTGTTCGAAGGCTGCACACCTGGCGCCTTCAAGTTGGCGCCCTTGCTGCGCCAGGCCATGGCCAGCGGCCAGGTGAGCGGTGAGCATTTTGCCGGGCACTGGGTCGATGTGGGTACCGTCGAGCGCCTGGCCGAGGCCGAGCGTCTGCTGGGCGAGCAGCGCTGAGATGTGGTGGCCAGGCACGTTGATCGGGGCTGGGGCAGGGTTTGCCATCGCCAGCATTCCGGGTGCCCTGCTCGGTGCACTGCTGGGGCAGATGATGGACCGTCACCTGCGCCTGCAAGGCTGGGACGATGTGCGCGAGCGGTTAGGCGGGCGTCCGGCGCCAAGGGACGAAGAGTTGCTGTTTGTGCTGCTGGGGCGCCTGGCCAAAAGCGATGGGCGTGTGGTCGAGCAGCATATCCAGCAGGCTCGGCAGGAAATGGCCCGGCTGAACCTGGATGAAGCGGCCAGGTTGCGGGCGATCGATGCTTTCAATCGGGGCAAGGGTGGCAAGGAACGGTTGGGCAGCTATCTGCGCCGGATCCGCCAGCAGCCTCATGCGGCCGAAGGCACCTTGCGCGCCAGCTGGCGCATGGTCTGGGCCGACGGCAAGATGGGCAACAAGGAGCGTGAGCTGCTGCTGGACTGGGGACACAAACTGGGCATGAGCCGGCGCCAGGTGCAGGCCATGTCCCAGGAGTACGAACCTCGTCGAACGGCTGGCATGGCAGGGGTCGGCATGACCTATGCGGCAGCGATGCGCCTGCTTGGCGTGGACACCGATACCGACGGCGCACTTGTCAAACAGGCTTATCGCCGACTGGTCAGTCGTCATCACCCGGACAAGCTGGCCGGCACTGGCGCCAGCGAGGCGCAGCTGCGCGAAGCCACCGAGCGAACTCGCGAGCTGCACCAGGCCTACGCGCTGATCCGTAAGCGCCGGGATCTCTAGCCGGCACCGAGCGCCGGCAGTGATCCTGCCCTGCCTGCGAAATCAGGGCTGCATCCAGCCCCGCACGCGACGAAACAACTGTTCCTGGTCGGCGGCCTGATTGCCCGGCATGGCGATCAGGGACAACTGGCGGTATTGACTGTCTTTCTGCCGCTTGCTGGCCTGCAGGCGCTGCATCGCAGCGTTACGGTCTGCGCTGCGGGTCACGTAGTAGATGTCGGCCGTGGGCACTTTCAGGGTAGGCGTCAGGCTTTCCAGGTCATGCTCGACACGGGCAGGGGTCTGGGCGGCCACCATGACCAGCTTCTGCACCTCTGGCGGCTGCTTTTCGCTCAGGTAACGGGCTGCCCAGTAGGCGCCGCTGCCATGACCGATCAACACGATACTGCGAGCATTGTGTTGCTGGGCGAACGCGACGGCGGCGTCCAGGCGGGCGAAAATGCGCTCGGCATCGGCAGGGTCGGCCTGCTGGCTGGCAGCTTCGGCGTCGGTGCCTTGAGCCGCTTCGGGCTCGGCAGCGGTGGCTTGCGCCACGTTGGCGTTGGCGTCGGCAGGTTCGTCCTTGGCAGGCGCCGTTTGCCCATCGGCCTGAGCAGGCGCGGTGGCAGGCTTGGTTTCCACACGTGCCAATGGGCTGTCGAGCAGCAGGTCAGGCAGGCTCACGCTCAGGCTGTGCCAGCCCACATCCGGAAATTTCTGGCGCAGCGGGCCCACGGCGTTGGGCCAGTCTGCCGTTTCGCCAGCACCCGGCACGATGATCACCGCGCCCTGTGGGTCGCTGTCGTTGGCGGCCTTCCACAACGCAAGGAAACTGTCAGTACCGGCTTGCAGGGTTTGCTGCTCGGCCTTGGGCACGCGGCGCTCGAGTGCCTGGGCGTCCTCCTGGCTGCGCTCGATCAGGGGCGGGCGCGAGGGCGCAGCTTCGGTGGCTGCCGGCGCTTTCTCAGGCGGGGTCGCCGGTGCGTCGTCAGCCAGCGCAGCCACAGGAAGGAGCGAGACCAGGCAGCACATTGCCAGCGTCGTGCGATAGAGTGTGAACATGTCTCAACCCAAGGCAAGAATGATACCGGCAGCGTAATGGTATTTGCCCGTTACGGCCACGGTCGATGGCCGCCCCTGTGTGGACGAACGTGTAGATGAAGCGATTGCATCGCCTGTTGATGATCGGCTGCCTGTGGCTGCCGCTGATGGCCGTGGCAAGGCCTGAGGCGGTGCCAGAGGTCGCGCTGGAGCCGACGCAGCAACAGTGGCTCGACACCCACCGCAGCCTGCGCGTTGGGTTGGTACTGCAAGCCCCCTATGCCCAGTTCGACCGCCGCCTGCAGCAACTGTACGGCGCTAACGTGGAGCTGGTAAGCAGCCTGGCCAAAGTGCTGCATCTGGACCTCACGTGGCGCCATTATCCAGACCAGGCCAGTCTCGAACGGGCCTTGCAGGCAGGGGAGATCGACTTCGCACCAGGCTTGACTCAGACACCGGCCACGTTGCGCCTGTGGTTGTTCAGCGACCCCTACATGCGCGTGCCGCAGCTGATCGTTGGGCCACGCAACGCGGCGCTGGGCGTTGAGCTGGAGAAACTGGACGCAGCCCAGCGCGTGGCCGTGCGCATGCCAGGGGCACTGGCCAACTACCTGCGTGCCAACTACGGCAACCTGAACCTGCAGGGAGTGCCGAACGACCGTGAAGCCTTGCAACTGGTGGTCGGAGGGCAGGCCAGCTATGCCGTCCTGGACGAGGCCCAACTGAGTCGCCTGTCCCGTGAAAGCGAGTTCAGCGAACTGGCGGTCGTGGGGGATATCGGCCTGCCGCAACTGCTGCGCATGGGTTCTCGGCCAGACTGGCCACGGTTGGCCGAGGTGTTGGAGCGTGGCTTGCAGGCATTGCCGGCCAAGGAACTGGAACAGTTGCATCAGCGCTGGTTGCAGCCCAGGTACTCCAGGATCAGCGAGTCGCCAGGGTTCTGGCAAAACCTGGCCTTGTTGCTGGGGCTGTTGCTGATCTGCGCATTGATCACCTTGGTATGGCAGCGCCGCCAGCAGAGTCAGCTGGAGCGCAGCCTGTTGGCCACCCGTGAGCGACTGGTAGAGCGGCATGCGCGCGATGAAGCCTCGCGCCTGAGTCAGTTCGCCATCGATCAGAGCACCGTGGGTATTCTGTGGGTCAATTGGGACAGCCATGTGCGCTATGCCAACCCGGCCGCTGAGCGCATGCTGGGCTATGGCGAAGGCGCCTTGCTGGAAAGGCCTTTGGGAGACTTCGAACCCTCGCTGAGCATGGAACGCTGGCTGGACCTGTGGAAAGGCGCGCGTTCAGGCGACAGCGGTGCCGGGCAGTTCGAAACTCAATGCCTGCGTGCTGACGGTTGCCTGCTGCCGGTGGAGCTGTCATTAAGTTTCCTGCGATTTCGCGATGCGGAATACCTGGTGGTGTACATGGCTGATGTCACCGAGCGCCATCGCGCCACGGCTGCCTTGCGCGAAAGCGAGGCACGCCTCAAGGGAATCGCTGGCAACGTGCCAGGGTTGGTGTTTCGCCTGGAGCGGGACCCGGCTGAAAAGGGGCTTGAATTTCCCTATGTCAGCGAGGGGAGTGAGGCATTGGTGGGTTATACGCCTGGCGAGATCCAGCACCCACAGATGGGGCTGCGCAACCTGGTGCACCCCGACGACCGCGCCGATTATCACCGGGTGCAGGACCTGGCGCTGGCCAATGAGCAGGACTGGGCCTGGCAGGGGCGCATCCTGACGCGTCAGGGCGAGCAACGCTGGGCCGACATCAAGGCCAGCACCCGGCGCCTGGGTAATGGCCAACTGGTCTGGGATGGGGTGGTCTGGGACATCACCCAGGGCAAGCGCGCCGAGCAGGCCCTGGCCCGTTCCCAGGAGCAACTGCGCGAACTTTCGGCGCACCTGGAAAGCGTGCGCGAGGAGGAAAAAGCCCGAATCGCCCGCGAGGTGCACGATGAGTTGGGCCAGATGCTGACCGTGCTCAAACTCGAAGTGTCCATGTGCGAACTGGCCTTTGCCGAACTGGACCCCGGCCTCAATGAGCGGCTGACGACCATGAAGCGCCTGATCAGCCAGCTGTTTCAGCTGGTACGCGATGTCGCCACCGCGCTGCGCCCGCCCATTCTGGATGCGGGGATTGCCTCGGCCATCGAGTGGCAAGCCCGACGCTTCGAGGCGCGCACCCAGATTCCTTGCCTGGTGCAGGTTCCTGACCAGCTGCCGGCATTGAGCGACGCCCGGGCAACGGGCCTTTTCCGTATCCTTCAGGAAGCGCTCACCAATGTGATGCGCCACGCCCAGGCGCACAGCGTGGAAATCGAGCTGGTGCGCGAGGCCGGGCATTTGCGCATGACGGTCAGTGATGACGGGCAGGGTTTCTGCCCCGACCAGCCGCGCCCCAGCTCCTTTGGCCTGGTCGGGATGCGCGAGCGGGTATTGATGATGGGCGGCAGCATGGTGCTGCACAGTGAGCCCGGCGACGGCACGCGCTTGAGCGTAGCCATTGCCCTAGAGCAGGAGGAGCGAACGTGATTCGAGTGCTGGTGGCCGAGGACCACACCATTGTCCGGGAGGGGATCAAGCAGTTGATCGGGCTGGCGAAGGACATGCAGGTGGTAGGGGAAGCCGCAAACGGCGAGCAGTTGCTCGATAGCCTGCGGCACATCCGGTGTGACGTGGTGCTGCTGGATATTTCTATGCCGGGCGTGAGTGGCCTGGAAGCGATCCCGCGCATCCGTGCCCTGCACGATGCGCCTGCGATCCTGATGCTGTCGATGCACGATGAGGCGCAGATGGCGGCCCGCGCCCTGAAGGCCGGCGCGGCTGGGTACGCGACCAAGGACAGCGACCCGGCCTTGTTGCTGGCGGCGATACGTCGGGTAGCTGGGGGCGGGCGTTACATCGATCCGGCGCTGGCCGACCGCATGGTCTTCGAAGTGGGCCTGACCGAATCCAGGCCGTTGCACACCTTGCTGTCGGAACGAGAATTTTCGGTGTTCGAACGCCTGGCCCAGGGCGCCAACGTCAATGACATCGCCCAGCAACTGGCGTTATCGAGCAAGACCATCAGCACCCACAAGGCGCGCTTGATGCAGAAGCTGAAAGTGAATTCGCTGGCCGAGCTGGTCAAGTATGCGATGGAGCACAAGCTGATCTGATTGCGACATTCAGGGCCGTGCCATCGCTGTCGTGAGCCGGTGCGTAGACCAAGGCTGCCGGCACGCACGCAGCGCCGGCGCTTGCATGGGCGCGGTCGTGCGCTCAAGGACTGACGGTCGAACGCCTCAAACTGTGTGGGCTTGTGTTCTGAAAGCGCCATGCTTGTAGGGCGTTCCCTACAACAAATCTTCCATCCGGACGATGGCATTCTCTCTGGGCGCCCGATTTCCGGGGGGATGCGGCTCTTCTACGCTTTGCCTCACGCAGTCATCCAACAATAAGGTGCAGGCATGAGTGAGGCGAAGTCGAACGCTGCCACCGGCGAAACGCTGGTCAGCTTCCGTGGTGTGCAGAAGAGCTACGACGGCGAGTCGCTGATCGTCAAGAACCTCAACCTCGACATCCGCAAGGGCGAGTTCCTCACCCTGCTAGGGCCTTCCGGGTCCGGCAAGACCACCAGCCTGATGATGCTGGCCGGCTTCGAAACCCCCACAGCCGGGGAAATTCAGCTGGCCGGTCGCTCCATCAACAATGTGCCCCCGCACAAGCGCGATATCGGCATGGTGTTCCAGAACTACGCCTTGTTCCCGCACATGACCGTGGCCGAGAACCTCGCCTTTCCGCTGACCGTGCGCAACCTGAGCAAGACCGATATCACCGAGCGAGTCAAACGGGTATTGAACATGGTTCAGCTCGACAGCTTCGCCAAGCGCTATCCGGGCCAATTGTCCGGTGGGCAGCAACAGCGCGTGGCCCTGGCGCGGGCGCTGGTGTTCGAGCCGCAGCTGGTGTTGATGGACGAGCCACTGGGCGCGCTGGACAAGCAACTGCGCGAACACATGCAGATGGAGATCAAGCACATCCACCAGCGCCTGGGCGTGACCGTGGTGTACGTGACCCACGATCAGGGCGAAGCGCTGACCATGTCCGATCGGGTGGCGGTGTTCCACCAAGGGGAAATTCAGCAGATTGCCGATCCGCGCACCTTGTATGAGGCGCCCAGCAACACGTTCGTCGCCAACTTCATCGGTGAGAACAACCGCCTCAACGGCACCTTGCTGAGCCATGACGGTAACCGCTGCCAGGTGCAGCTGGCGCGCGGCGAGCGGGTCGAAGCCTTGGCGGTCAACGTGGGCCAGCCAGGCGAAGCGGTGACCCTGTCGATCCGCCCGGAGCGGGTACGGCTCAACGGCCACAGTGAGCACTGCGCCAACCGCTTTTCCGGCCGTGTGGCCGAATTCATCTACCTGGGCGACCACGTGCGCGTTCGCCTTGAAGTGTGTGGCAAGGCCGACTTCTTCGTGAAGCAGCCCATCGCCGAACTCGACCCGGCCTTGGCCGTGGGCGATGTGGTGCCACTGGGTTGGGAAGTGGAACACGCCCGTGCACTGGATCCGATCACCGAAGCCCATTGATGGTTTGCAGCACCAACCCTGAACTGTGGAGAGAATAATAATGCGCAAGCAGTTGAAACTGACCGCCCTGGCCCTGGGGCTGTTCGCCGCTGGCCAGAGCATGGCTGCGGACCTGACCGTGGTCTCGTTCGGCGGCGCCAACAAGGCCGCCCAGGTCAAGGCGTTCTACGAGCCGTGGGAAAAGGCCGGCAAGGGCAAGATCGTCGCTGGTGAGTACAACGGTGAAATGGCCAAGGTCAAGGCCATGGTCGACACCAAGAGCGTCTCCTGGAACCTGGTGGAGGTGGAATCACCCGAACTGGCCCGAGGCTGCGACGAGGGCATGTTCGAAGAGCTCGACCCGGCGCTGTTTGGCAATGAGGCCGACTACGTGCCAGGCGCGATTCAGCCTTGTGGTGTCGGCTTCTTCGTTTGGTCGACGGTGCTGGCCTACAACGCCGACAAGCTCAAGACCGCCCCGAGCAGCTGGGCTGATTTCTGGGACACCGAGAAATTCCCAGGCAAACGCGGCCTGCGCAAAGGTGCCAAGTACACCCTGGAATTCGCTTTGATGGCCGATGGTGTGGCGCCCAAGGACGTGTACAAGGTGCTGGGCACCAAAGAGGGCGTGGACCGCGCCTTCAAGAAGCTCGACCAGCTCAAGCCGAGCATCCAGTGGTGGGAAGCCGGCGCCCAGCCGCCGCAGTACCTTGCCTCGGGCGACGTGGTCATGAGTTCGGCCTACAACGGGCGCATCGCTGCGGTGCAGAAGGAGAGCAACCTGAAGGTGGTGTGGAACGGCGGCATCTATGACTTCGATGCCTGGGCCATTCCCAAGGGCGCCAAGAACAGCGACGAGGCGAAAAAATTCATCGCCTTCAGCGTGCAGCCTGAACAGCAGAAGATCTATTCCGAAAACATCGCCTATGGCCCGGCCAACAGCAAGGCGGTCGACCTGCTGTCCGAAGAGGTCAAGAAAGACATGCCGACCACGCCTGAGAACATCGCCAACCAGGTGCAGATCGACGTGGCGTTCTGGGCGGACAACAGCGAGCAGCTGGAGCAACGTTTCAACGCCTGGGCGGCGAAGAAGTAAACGTCCAGTGCAAGGGGCTGCGCTGCGGCCCCTCTTTCAGTGTGTATCGTGGAGTTCGCCATGGCCATTGCAGTGCCCCTCAACGAAGGCGCCGGTCCCAATCTCAAACAGCGCCTTAAACACGCCGAGCGGGTCAACCGCTGGAAGGCCCAGGCGCTGATCGCGCCCCTGGCGCTGTTTTTGCTGCTGGTGTTTCTGGTGCCGATCGCAGCCCTGTTGTACAAGAGCGTCGGTAACCCGGAAGTGGTCGCCGGCTTGCCGCGCACGGTCGATATCATTACACAGTGGGATGGCAAGGGCTTGCCGGGCGAGGACGTCTACCAGGCGTTGAGCCAGGACTTGGCCGAATCGCGCAAGAACCAGACCCTGGGTGACCTGTCCAAGCGCTTGAACATGGAGCTGGCCGGCTACCGCAGCCTGTTGGCCAAGACCGCGCGGGCGCTGCCCTTCAAGACCGAGCCTGCCTCCTACAAGGACGGCTTGCAGGCGCTGGACGAGCGCTGGGGCGACCCTGCCTATTGGCAGGCGATTCGCCGCAATACCAGTACCCTGACACCCTTCTATTTGCTGGCGTCGCTGGACCACCGCATCGACGACCTGGGCGAGTTGGCCAAGGCCACGCCGGACCAGGCCATCTACCTGGACATTTTCACCCGCACCCTGTGGATGGGTGTGGTGATCACCGCCATCTGCCTGGTGCTGGCCTATCCGCTGGCTTACCTGCTGGCCAACCTGCCGACACGCCAGAGCAACCTGTTGATGATCCTGGTTTTGCTGCCGTTCTGGACCTCGATTCTGGTACGGGTGGCAGCCTGGATCGTGCTGCTGCAGTCAGGCGGGCTGATCAACAGCGCGCTGATGGCCATGGGCATCATCGATCAGCCGCTGGAGCTGGTCTTCAACCGTACCGGCGTGTACATCTCGATGGTGCACATCCTGCTGCCGTTCATGATCCTGCCGTTGTACAGCGTGATGAAAGGCATCTCCCCGAGCTACATGCGCGCGGCCATCTCGCTGGGCTGCCATCCCTTCGCGAGCTTCTGGCGGGTGTACTTCCCGCAGACCTATGCCGGGGTAGGGGCAGGGTGCTTGCTGGTGTTCATTCTGGCCATCGGCTACTACATCACCCCGGCGCTGCTTGGCAGCCCGAACGACCAGATGGTCAGTTATTTCGTGGCGTTCTACACCAACACCAGCATCAACTGGGGCATGGCCACCGCGCTGGGCGGTCTGCTGCTGCTGGCCACCGTGCTGCTGTACCTGATCTATAGCTGGCTGGTCGGCGCCAGCCGCCTGCGCCTGAGCTGAGGAGCCTTGTCATGCTGAGCCCTTACATGTCGCCCATCGAGCGGGTCTGGTTCTACAGCCTGCGCATTCTCTGCGGCCTGATATTGCTGTTTCTGATCTTGCCGGTGCTGGTGATCGTGCCCCTGTCGTTCAACAGCGGCAGCTTCCTGGTCTACCCCCTGCAAGGCTTCTCGCTGCAGTGGTACCAGGACTTCTTCGGCTCGGCCGAGTGGATGCGGGCCTTGAAGAACAGCATCATCGTAGCTCCGGCGGCGACCGTGCTGGCCATGGTCTTCGGAACGCTGGCGGCCATCGGGCTGACCCGCGGTGACTTCCCCGGTAAGTCCCTGGTAATGGCCCTGGTGATATCACCGATGGTGGTGCCGGTGGTGATCATTGGCGTGGCCAGCTACCTGTTCTTCGCGCCTCTGGGCCTTGGCAACAGTTTCACCTCGTTGATTCTGGTGCACGCGGTGTTGGGTGTCCCGTTTGTCATCATCACCGTGTCGGCGACGCTGCAAGGCTTCAACTACAACCTGGTGCGCGCGGCTGCCAGCCTGGGTGCTTCGCCGCTGCTGGCGTTTCGCAGGGTGACCTTGCCGCTGATCGCACCAGGGGTGATTTCCGGGGCCTTGTTTGCGTTCGCCACATCCTTCGACGAGGTGGTGGTGACCTTGTTCCTGGCCGGGCCAGAGCAGGCGACCCTGCCACGGCAGATGTTCAGTGGCATTCGCGAGAACCTGAGCCCGACCATCGCGGCTGCGGCAACCCTGCTGATCGGTTTTTCGGTGGTGCTGCTGCTGACCTTGGAATGGCTGCGGGGGCGCAGCGAGAAGCTGCGGACCCAGCAACCGGCCTGACAGCGCTGTCTGCGCTGGCTTGTCAGCCCTTGTGGCGGCAGACAAGCCAGCGCCTGTTGCAACCGCTGCTCGCCACGCGTTGATACCAATCAGCCTTCACCCCGTTGCCTGAGTTACAATGCGCGCCACCGTGATTCTGCCCAACAGGTGCGCCATGCAGCCCTACGCTATTGCTCCCTCCATTCTTTCCGCCGACTTCGCCCGTCTGGGCGAGGAAGTCGATAATGTCCTGGCCGCAGGCGCCGATATCGTCCACTTCGACGTGATGGACAACCACTACGTACCCAATCTGACCATTGGTCCCATGGTCTGCTCCGCACTGCGCAAGTACGGCGTGACCGCACCGATCGACGTGCACCTGATGGTCAGCCCTGTTGACCGTATCATCGGCGACTTCATCGAGGCCGGCGCCACCTACATCACCTTCCATCCCGAAGCGACCCAGCACATCGACCGTTCGTTGCAACTGATCAAGGACGGCGGCTGCAAGGCCGGCCTGGTGTTCAACCCGGCCACCAGTCTGGACGTCCTGAAATACGTGATGGACAAGGTCGACATGGTGCTGCTGATGAGCGTCAACCCAGGCTTCGGTGGTCAGAAGTTCATTCCGGGCACGCTCGACAAGCTACGTGAAGCGCGCGCGCTGATCGACGCCAGCGGCCGCGACATTCGTCTGGAAATCGACGGTGGCGTCAACGTGAACAACATCCGCGAGATCGCCGCCGCCGGTGCCGATACGTTCGTGGCCGGGTCGGCGATCTTCAACGCCCCTGACTACCAGCAGGTCATTGCCCAGATGCGCAGCGAACTGGCACAGGCCCGCCCATGAGCGGCTTCGAGCAGCTGTTCCCAGGAGCGCTGCCCAGGCTGGTGATGTTCGACCTGGATGGCACCTTGGTCGACTCCGTCCCGGACCTGGCCGCAGCGGTGGACCGCATGCTGCTCGAACTCGGCCGACCCGCCGCGGGCCTCGATGCCGTGCGCCAGTGGGTAGGCAATGGCGCGCAGGTGCTGGTACGTCGTGCGCTGGCGGGTGACATCGACCACGCTGGAGTGGACGATGCCCTGGCCGAGCAGGCCTTGGCGCTGTTCATGGACGCCTACGCCGAAAGCCACGACCTGACGGTCGTGTACCCAGGTGTGCAGGACACCTTGCGCTGGCTGCGCAAGCGGGGCGTGGAAATGGCCTTGATCACCAATAAGCCGGAGCGCTTCGTGGGGCCTTTGCTGGACCAGATGAAGCTGGGCAGCTATTTCCGCTGGATCATCGGCGGAGACACCCTGGCGCAGAAGAAACCGGACCCAGCAGCGTTGCTGTTCGTGATGCAGATGGCCGGCGTGACGCCGCAGCAAGCGTTGTTCGTCGGCGATTCGCGTAGCGATGTGCTGGCAGCCAAGGCAGCTGGCGTGCAATGCGTTGGGCTGACCTATGGCTACAATCATGGGCGGCCTATCGAAGAAGAGTCGCCCAGCCTCGTGATCGATGACCTGCGGGCTTTGTTGCCCGGTTGCGTAGACCCTGCCACTGGGATAACGTTGGCGGACCTTCAAGCCTCAGACCAAAAAGGGTCCAACGTGGCGGTTACCGGCAAATTCTGGATGAAAGTCATCAAGGCCCTGGCCCGATGGCGTTGGCGCGCCTGACGCCTGCCTGCCGGCGCATGCCGGCCCATCCGTTTGCCCGAACCAACGCTGTTTGCCACGAGGCTACTCATGATCCGCGAAGAATTCCTGCGCCTGGCCGCTGCCGGCTATAACCGCATCCCCCTGGCCTGCGAGACCCTGGCCGACTTCGATACGCCCCTGTCGATTTACCTGAAACTGGCTGACCAGCCCAACTCCTACCTGCTCGAGTCGGTGCAGGGCGGCGAGAAATGGGGGCGGTATTCGATGATTGGTTTGCCGTCGCGGACCGTGCTGCGCGTCCATGGCTACCACGTGACCATCCTGCAGGATGGTGTCGAGGTCGAAAGCCATGACGTCGAGGACCCCCTGGCGTTCGTCGAAACCTTCAAGCAGCGCTACAACGTGGCCGACGTTCCCGGGCTGCCGCGCTTCAACGGTGGACTGGTCGGCTATTTCGGTTATGACTGCGTGCGCTACGTGGAGAAGCGTCTGGGCGCGAGCCCCAATCCGGACCCGCTAGGGGTGCCGGACATCCTCCTGATGGTCTCGGACGCCGTGGTGGTGTTCGACAACCTGGCTGGCAAGATGCACGCCATCGTGCTGGTGGACCCTGCTCAGGAACACGCTTACGAGCAGGGCCAGGCGCGCCTGCAAAGCCTGCTCGAAACGCTTCGCCAGCCCATTACGCCACGCCGCGGGCTGGACCTGAGCGGGCCTCAGGCCGCCGAGCCTGCATTCCGGTCAAGCTATACGCGCGATGACTATGAGCATGCCGTCGGCCGTATCAAGGAATACATCCTGGCCGGGGATTGCATGCAGGTGGTGCCGTCGCAGCGCATGTCCATCGACTTCAAGGCAGCACCCATCGACCTTTATCGCGCCTTGCGTTGCTTCAACCCGACGCCGTACATGTATTTCTTCAACTTTGGGGACTTTCATGTCGTCGGCAGCTCCCCTGAAGTGCTGGTGCGGGTCGAGGACAACCTGGTCACGGTGCGCCCCATTGCCGGTACTCGCCCACGCGGAGCAACGGAGGAGGCCGACCGCGCGCTGGAAGACGACTTGCTGTCGGATGACAAGGAAATTGCAGAGCACCTGATGCTCATCGACCTGGGGCGCAACGATGTCGGCCGCGTATCGTCGACAGGCAGCGTGCGCCTGACCGAGAAGATGGTGATCGAGCGTTATTCCAACGTCATGCACATCGTTTCCAACGTCACCGGCCAGTTGCGCGAAGGGTTGACGGCGATGGACGCACTGCGTGCCATTTTGCCTGCCGGTACGCTGTCCGGCGCGCCCAAGATCCGTGCGATGGAGATCATCGATGAGCTGGAGCCGGTCAAACGCGGGGTTTATGGCGGTGCAGTGGGGTATTTCGCCTGGAACGGCAACATGGACACGGCAATCGCCATCCGTACCGCTGTGATCAAGGATGGAGAGCTGCACGTACAGGCCGGCGGTGGCATTGTCGCCGACTCGGTGCCAGCGCTGGAGTGGGAAGAAACCATCAACAAGCGTCGGGCCATGTTCCGCGCGGTGGCATTGGCCGAACAGACCACTTCGCGGTAGGTGGCAGTCGCTTGAGATATCGCAGCCCATGCCCTTGTAGGCGCGGCCTTGTCGGGGCGCCGGACCGGCCCCGACAAGTTGTGCTGCGAAGCTGACATGCTGGGTCTGCTGCGCAGCCCGTCGCGGCCGGTCAGTCGCCCCGACAAGACCGCTTCTACAGAACGGTCCATGAGTGGCCTCGACAGGCGCCACAGCAGCCTCAGGATTTCGATAAGCGTCAAGTGTTGATCAGGGCTGGTCCTCTGCTAGAAGTCCACGCTAATGCCGAGGCTCACGCCTTGTTGCTTGAGCTCATCGCTCTTGCGCCAGTTGTACCCGGCACGCACATTCACGCCTGCCACCACTTCATGACTGACCCCAACGCTGGCTCGGGTCAGGTTGCTATGGGGGGTATACCCGTCGAGCGTGAAATCATTGTCCGGCAGAGCGGTGAACTTCAGGCGTACGTCCTGCTGGTCATGCTCGAACTCGTGCTCACGGGCCACCTCGCCAAATACACGGGTAGCAGGCAATACCTGCACGCTACCCAGCAGGCCCAGGCCCAGCCGCCGTGACGTGCGCTCCTGGTCATCGAACCCCAGCGCGGTCGCACGATCACTTCTTTCGTCATAGCCATCGACCTTGACCCTGGCATAGTCGGCGCTCAGGAAGGGCGCCAGCTGCCAGCGGGCACTGTCCGGCGCCAGGTTATAGCCCAGTCGGCCAGACACGGCCCATGTCTCGCCCTGGGTATCGCCTTTTTCACTACGCTCGCTCACCCCCAGCGCGAAGGTGCGTTTCAGATCGTCATAATCCAGGTGCCCGACGGTCAATGCCGCATCTGCCCACCAGCGGTTCTGACGGTACTGCGCGAAGGCACTGGCCAGGTAGCTGTCGAGTGTGTAGTCCGAATCATGGCTGCCCACTTCCAGCTTCTGCCGGTACACGCCGCCAGCCAGCCCCAGCCGCCAGGCATCGTCAACCCGGTAGCTACCGCCGACGGTCAAGTTGTAACCGTGGCCGTCACCACTGGCGGCGCTGCGTTGCCCGCCGAAGTCCAGGTCTTGGGCACCAGCGGCGATGAAAGGCTGCCATTGACCAACAGCTTGCCACGGGGCTTGCCATTGGTTGCGCAGCTCATCCTGATGAGCTCTGACGCTGGCGTGGGCCATTTCGGGCAGCAGGGTAAGCTCCCAAGGGGCGGCCAGAACGGAGTAGGCGTAATCGGCGATCAGTTGCTGGCCAGCAATGGTCGGGTGCACGGCGTCGTTGAACAATAACTTCATAGGGTCTGGCGTGCTGCCATTGACGCCGTACACCGGGTTGCCGACGCAGCTTTCGCCGCTGTAGCACGTACCGATCAGGTTCTGGTCGCTGCCCAGCCCGAACTGAGCGGGATTGGTGAGGGCCTCGCTCAGCAACAGTGGGACATTCAAGGGGATGACCTGAGCGTCGATTTGCCTGAGCTGGCTGACCAGTGCCTGGTTGAAGGCACCGGACAGCAATGACAGAGGATTTTGCTGTGGCGTACCGCTGAAGTTGGGCGTCTGGCCAAGATCGGGCAACAGCCAGACCATGATGTAGCGGGCACCACCCTGTTGCAGGGCCTGAGCACTGGCGGCCAGGCGTGCGCCGGCAGCCACGGCGTCGGCTGGGCTGTTGACCAGGCCCTGCAGGAAGTCGTTGCCGCCGCCTGTCACGTAATACAGTGCATTGGGATCGGCGCGAAGGCCGGTGGCCAGATAGCCAGGCTTTTCCCGAAGCACCAGGCCTGCGCCCGGGCGCCCGGGTGGGATGACCGTGCTGGAGGTGGTGGTGATGGAGTCCAGGATCTGCCGAGTGGTATAGCCCCCAACCGCCCAGTTGTTACCATCGGGCAGGCCCAGCGCCGCATTGACTGGCGATGTGGAAGGCCCAAGCGCATTGGCGTCCAGGCCCAGGCGAGCGCCCAGGATCATCGGCGACACCGGTGCATAGCTGCCATCGGCGTTGCGGTTGGTGAAGCGAAGGCCTGCGAACTGGCCGGCGTCGCTCAGGCTGTCACCGAACACGATCAATGAAGCGTATGGGTCAGGGGATGCGAATGCCTGGCCGCAGGCCAATGCCAGGGAGGCGGCGGTGACGCGCAATAACGGTACGTTGAGCATCGATAAACATCCTTTTCTTTGTTTTTATCAGGACAACCTCATCGACCTTAGCAAAACGGCGTGCATCGCACCTGATGCCATTCGTTTCCCAGTGTTTACGGGCATATTGCGCCCGTCGCCCCGGTAGGCTACTGTGCCGAGACGTATGAGCGAGACCTACCCTGTGTTGATCGTCAGCAAACTCTTGATGCGCGTTATCAAGGCCCACGCCCGTTGGCGTTGGCGCGCCTGACTTTATCCTCTGCCGGTTCGTCCGGCCCGCCCTTGTTTGCCTTCCTGTCTCAACGTCATTAGCGGCTAAGTTGCGCCTGCGACAGGTGCAGGAAGGTTCGAATCATGAAGTCAGTAGGTTCAAGAGGTTTCATTCGATGTTACTGATGATCGACAATTACGACTCATTCACTTACAACGTCGTCCAGTACCTGGGCGAGTTAGGGGCTGATGTACGGGTCATTCGCAATGACGAAATGACCATCGCCCAGATCGAAGCCCTGGCGCCGGAGCGCATCGTCGTCTCGCCTGGGCCCTGTACGCCGAGCGAAGCCGGTGTGTCCATCGAAGCCATTCTTCATTTCGCCGGTAAATTGCCGATTCTGGGCGTGTGCCTTGGGCATCAGTCCATTGGCCAGGCGTTCGGTGGCGATGTCGTGCGGGCACGCCAGGTGATGCACGGTAAGACGAGCCCGGTCCACCATCGCGACCTTGGCGTATTCAGCGGCCTGAACAACCCCGTGACCGTGACCCGCTACCATTCGCTTGTGATCAAGCGTGAGACGCTGCCTGAGTGCCTGGAAGTGACGGCCTGGACCGCACACGAAGATGGCTCGGTCGACGAGATCATGGGGGTACGGCACAAGACGTTGAATATCGAGGGCGTGCAATTTCACCCCGAGTCGATACTCACCGAGCAGGGCCATGAACTGTTCGCCAATTTCCTCCAGCAGACCGGCGGCCACCGCTAAGGAACGAATATGGATATCAAGAGCGCGCTGGGTCGCATCGTCGGCCATCTGGACCTTTCCACCGAGGAAATGCGCGGTGTGATGCGCCAGATCATGACCGGCCAATGCAGTGATGCGCAGATTGGCGCATTTCTAATGGGCATGCGCATGAAAAGTGAAAGCATCGACGAAATCGTTGGCGCGGTGTCGGTCATGCGGGAGTTGGCTGACAAGGTCGAACTCAAAACCCTGGATGGGGTGGTCGACATTGTGGGTACCGGCGGCGATGGCGCCAATATCTTCAACGTGTCTACGGCATCGGCTTTCGTCCTGGCCGCTGCCGGCTGCACCGTCGCCAAGCATGGCAACCGGGCGGTGTCCGGCAAAAGTGGCAGCGCAGACCTGCTGGAAGCTGCTGGCATCTACCTGAACCTGACACCCGTTCAAGTGGCCCGCTGCATCGACAGCCTGGGTATCGGCTTCATGTTCGCCCAGAGTCACCACAGCGCCATGAAACATGCCGCTGGGCCACGTCGCGATCTGGGGCTCAGGACCTTGTTCAACATGCTTGGCCCGCTTACGAATCCGGCAGGTGTGAAGCATCAGGTGGTTGGCGTCTTCACCCAGGCGCTCTGCCGTCCTCTGGCCGAGGTGCTGCACCGCATGGGCAGCAAGCATGTGCTGGTGGTGCATTCCAAGGATGGGCTGGACGAGTTCAGCCTGGCTGCGCCCACCTTCGTGGCTGAATTGAAAAATGGCGAGATTTCCGAGTACTGGGTTGAACCGGAAAACTTGGGCATGAAGAGCCAGAGCCTTCATGGCCTGGCGGTCGAGGACTCGCAGGCGTCTCTGGCGCTGATTCGTGATGCGCTGGGTCGACGCAAGACCGAGAACGGCCAGAAGGCCGCCGAGATGATCGTGCTCAATGCCGGTACAGCCCTTTACGCCGCAGATCACGCCATGAGCCTGAAGGCCGGCGTTGAACTTGCCCACGACGTGCTGCACACCGGGTTGGCCTGGGAAAAACTGCAAGAGCTGGGTGCGTTTACAGCCGTATTCAAGGTGGAGAACGAAGCATGAGCGTGCCAACGGTGCTGGAAAAGATCATCGCCCGCAAGTTCGAAGAAGTGGCTGAACGCAGTGCCCGCGTAAGCCTTGGCGAACTTGAGCAGTTGGCCAAGGCGGCCGACGCGCCCCGTGGTTTTGCCAACGCCATGCTGCGTCAGGCTGAGCGCAAGCAACCAGCGGTGATCGCTGAAATCAAGAAGGCCTCTCCTAGCAAAGGTGTGATCCGGGAGCATTTCGTCCCTGCAGACATTGCCGTCAGCTACGAGAAAGGCGGCGCAACCTGCCTGTCGGTGTTAACGGACGTCGATTATTTTCAAGGGGCGGACGACTACCTCCAGCAGGCGCGAGCAGCCGTATCACTGCCGGTGATCCGCAAGGACTTCATGGTCGACCCTTATCAGATCGTCGAAGCCCGTGCCTTGGGTGCAGATTGCGTGCTGCTGATCGTGTCGGCGCTCGACGATGTGAAAATGGCCGAGCTGGCGGCCACGGCCAAGTCGGTCGGGCTCGATGTGCTGGTGGAAGTGCACGATGGTGATGAACTGGAGCGCGCGCTCAAGACGCTGGACACGCCGTTGGTGGGGGTCAACAACCGTAACCTTCACACTTTCGAAGTGAGCCTGGAGGCCACGCTGGACCTGCTGCCACGTATCCCCGCGGATCGGCTCGCCATTACCGAAAGCGGCATCCTCAATCAGGCCGATGTGCAGCTGATGAAAATCAACCGCGTCTATTCATTCCTGGTGGGTGAAGCGTTCATGCGGGCTGAGAACCCGGGGATTGAGCTCCAGCGCTTGTTCTTCCCTGATCAAGTGAAAAAGACCATCCAGCAACTGGACTGAATGAACCAAGCCGGCCATGTTGCCGGCTTTTTCATGGCTGCCATTTGGCTCATGGGCGCCCCAATGCCAGTCGTGCAGAGGCTGTGACGCTTACGATGATGGCCGCAGCCTGCGTAACTCAATTGAAGGTGAAGCAATGACTGACCAGCCTCTGGCCCTTACCGTCGAGCAAGGGCTGTCTACTGAACAGGACCTGCTGGCCGCCGTTTGCCGGGGCGAGCGCGATAACGGTGTGTTGTTCTGGCGCCCCATTGATCAGGCGCTGGTGATGCCTCGCAGGATGAGCCGGCTGGAGCACTTTGAAGCGGCGAGTTCGCAACTGGCTGGCACTGGATGGCCAGTGCTGCTGCGCGAGACCGGCGGCGAGCCTGTACCGCAGTCCCATTCGACGGTAAATATTGCCCTGGTCTATGCGGCCCCGCGCAGTGAGGGCGATCAGGGGCGTATCGAAAAAGCCTACCAGCGCTTGTGCCTGCCGCTGTGCGAGGTGCTGCAGGCGTGGGGGGGTGTCGCCTCGGTTGGCGAGATCGAGGGCGCATTCTGCGATGGCCGCTACAACGTCAACCTCAATGGCCGCAAGTTGGTGGGGACCGCCCAGCGCTGGCGCCAGAGCGCCGCAGGCAAAGGCCCGGTGGTGCTGGTACATGGGGCATTGCTGTTGGACAACGATCGCGAGGCGATGGTAGCCGCCGTCAACCACTTCAATACGTGCTGCAACCTCGAACAGCGATGCCGCCCCGATGCCCACATCGCCCTGCATGAGGTAGTACCGGCGGCGCCGTGGTTTGCACAGCTGTCGCAAGCGTACGCGCAGGTGCTGGCTGAGGTGCCCATCAGCTAGCGGGTGCCGTGTACCACCATGGTCTTGCCATTGACCTGGACCAGGCTGCGTTCTTCCAGGTCCTTCAGGACGCGGCCGACCATCTCCCGTGAACAACCGACGATTCGCCCGATTTCCTGGCGGGTGATCTTGATCTGCATGCCGTCTGGATGGGTCATGGCGTCGGGCTGCTTGCACAAGTCGAGCAAGCACCGGGCAACTCGGCCGGTTACATCGAAGAAAGCCAGGTCACCGACTTTGCGGGTAGTGTCGCGCAGGCGCTGGGCCATCTGGCTACTGACGGCGTAGAGCATGTCTGGCTCATGTCGTACCAGTTCGCGGAACTTGTCGTAGCTGATTTCGGCCACTTCGCACTCGGTCTTGGCCCGAACCCACGCGCTGCGATGCTGCTGCGCCTCAACCGGTTCGAACAGCCCTAGCTCACCGAAGAAGTCACCGCTGTTGAGGTAGGCGATGATCATCTCATGGCCATTTTCGTCTTCGATGAGGATGGTGACCGACCCCTTGATGATGAACGACAACGTCTGCGCGCGTTCACCTGCACTGATGATGTTGCTCTTGGCGCTGTAGCGCCGGCGTTGACAGTGCACCAGCAATTTGTCGATGTTCTTGATCTTTGGGGGTAGGGCAGAGGCTACCATCGCGAAATCCTGTTCTGTGCAGTCCATGGGCATCCATGGCAGCTGGCTGGAAAAACGCCATTCGATTGGCGCCAGCTTATCAGACACTACAAAATGTTTCGGCATTAAAGCGAGTCCTTACATGCTTTTCCCACAGCGGCACAACGACTAAGCTGACACCCTTTTTGCGAAATCAGGAGTTCGGGTGATGAAGGCACGTATCCAGTGGGCCGGTGAGGCAATGTTCCTTGGCGAATCCGGCAGCGGTCACGTCGTGGTGATGGATGGCCCACCCGAAGCCGGCGGCCGAAACCTGGGCGTCAGGCCGATGGAGATGCTGTTGCTGGGCCTGGGTGGATGCAGCAGTTTCGATGTGGTCAGCATCCTGAAGAAATCGCGCCAAGCGGTGGAGAGCTGCGAAGCGTTTCTTGAGGCCGAGCGCGCAGGTGAAGACCCGAAGGTATTCACCAAGATCCACATGAATTTCGTGGTAAAGGGCCGGGGATTGAAAGAGGCGCAGGTCAAGCGTGCCGTCGAGCTTTCGGCCGAAAAATACTGTTCAGCGTCGATCATGCTCGAGCGTGCCGGGGTCGAGATCACCCATGGCTACGAGATCGTGGAACTGGGTTGAGCAAAGGGCGCGAGCTGCGTGGCGTACCGGCGACCGTCAATGGCGCAGTGCTGGCAGCGTTGCGTATAGCCAGCCTGGCAGTGCGCTTCTGACCGACTGGCTCAACGGCTCCCGGTGTTTCTGGTAAAGCAGGCCCAGCCCTATGACGCCCAGGCCGATCAAGCTGACCAACACCGGGAACAGCAATGATTCGGCAAATACGTCATACGCCAGGTACCCCAGGTAGGCGGCAACGCCAAGTGCGCCGAACACCATGAAAACGGGCCTTCGCAGCAGCACTGCCACCCCCATGAGCACAAGGTTTATCAGGCAGTAGGTGGCTTTTCCCCATTCACTGCCGCTGTCGAGCATGGTCAGCCCACCCCAGAAGGCCGCCAGACCGGCAAGATAGCCCCAGTGGGCATAATCATGCCGTGTTCTGCCATCGACCAGCAGAAACACCAGCAAGGTCGCCAATCCGAACCACAGGGATACCTCCCGGCGTTGTTCCCAACTGAATGGCGCGCCGACTACCCACTCGGTAAGGTCCATCGACATGAACCACAGGGCAACGGCAATGGGCATGACGATAAACGGGTAGGGAACTAGGCGGAGCATCATCACACCTGCAAGAACGGTAGCGGCCTCCATGGCCAGCCAACCGCCTTGTACCTGGGTGTAGTACTGGTGGTAATCGGCTTGCACGTCATCGAGCGGCCACCAACCGAGCAATCGCTCCAGTGCGAAAACGGCCAGTGGCACGATACTGACCGCGGCTGCGGCCAGTACGCCGGCCGCAACGGGTTGTTTACGCTTCTGAAGGCTGAGTGCGACCAGGGTCAGCAACCCGATGTAGGCACTGGCCACGGCCAGCAACGCGGTGTCGCCGATGCGTAGCCATGCTTCATTGAGCAGCCAGCCCATGGCCCCCATGACCAGCAGTGCGCCGAAGTAGAACGCGCCATGGGCCAGCTGCAGGCTGCCCGTCGCACTATGCCGCTGGCTGAGAAAGGCTTGCAGGGCCTGTTCCTGGTCTGGCTGGAGAATCCCCGCCTCGACCGCTCGCGCCAGGTCCTTGGCGTCGAAACGTGTTGTCATGGCGAGCCTTCAGATGCGATAGGTGCTCTTTGTCATGACCTTGGCCAGCAGGCTCATGCCAAAACGCACAGGCGCAGGGAAGCGGTAGCCACCGGCTTGCAGTGCCGCATCGGCGTGCTGTTCTTCGTCGACGCGCATCTGCTCGAGGATGGCCCGGGATTTTTCATCTTCGGCAGGGATCTGCACCAGGTGCTCATCCAGGTGCTTGCAGACCTGGTGCTCGGTGGCTGCCACGAAGCCCAGGCTCACCTTGTCACTCACCAGCCCGGCAAAAGCGCCAATGCCGAATGACATGCCGTAGAACAGCGGGTTCAGGACGCTGGGGTGGCTGTTGAGTTGACGGATCCGTTGTTCGCACCAGGCCAGATGATCGATTTCCTCATCCGCAGCGCGCTCCATGGCCTTGCGCACTGACGGCAGCTTGGCCGTCAAGGCCTGGCCTTGATAAAGCGCCTGGGCGCAGACTTCGCCGGTGTGGTTGATGCGCATCAGCCCTGCCACGTGGCGTGCCTGCCGATCTTCGAGTTCGACGGCGGGTTTGACGATAGCCGGGGACGGGCGAGAGGGTTGGCCGCTGAACGGCAGCAAGGTGCGCATGGCGGTGTCGGCCTGCAGCAACAAGCGGTCGAGCGGGGAATAGTGACGTTCGGTAGCCATCGGGCACCTCCGCAAGAATGTGCCCGACAGTTTAACCCAATCGCGCTCGAGTCGCTTGCGGTGGATCAGCCCGGTGGCCAGTTCATCTGGCGCTGGCCGAGCACGTGCATGTGAATGTGGTAGACCGTCTGGCCACCTTGTTCATTGCAGTTCATGACCACGCGAAAGCCTTTCTCGCAGCCCAGCTCCCTGGCCAGGCGCTGGGCCGTGAACAGAATGTGCCCAGCCAGGCCCTTGTCTTCTTCGGTCAGGTCGTTGAGGGTGCGGATGTGCTTTTTCGGAATGACCAGAAAATGCACCGGGGCCTGGGGGGCGATGTCGTGAAATGCCAGAACCTGGTCATCTTCGTAGATGATCTTCGCCGGGATCTCTCGGTTGATGATCTTGAGGAATAAATCGTCCACAGCACTTGCTCCATGGTGAGGGTCCGGGCCGAGTGTACTCAGGCCGGAGCCGCTCGCCCAGCGACTATTCCATACCGGCTGGGCAATAACGCCGGTGAATCACACCTGCCAGCTTGCGCACCAGCCAGTTCGGCAGCAGCCGCGGGGCGATCGCCAGCCAGCGATTGCGTCGCCCCGGCAGGATCAGGGCGCGGTTGCGGGCGAGCGCGCGAACGGTGTACAGCGCCACTTCCTCGGGGCTGAGGCAGCGGCTTTTGCCTTCGAGCCGGGCTATGCGGCGCCGTGAGGAGCGTACCGGTCCCGGGCACAGCACGGAGACCTTGATGCCTGTGGGTTTGAGTTCTTCGCGCAGGGCCTGGGAGAAATTCATCACGTAGGCCTTGCTGGCGGCATAGGTGGCCATCCAGGGCCCAGGGGCCACACCGGCCAGCCCGGCAACGTTGAGGATCTGGCCGCCGCCCTGTACCGCCATCAGATTGCCGATGGCATGACACAAGCGGCTCAGCGCCAGCACATTGACTTCGAGCAGATCCTGTTCGTCGGCCCACTCATGGGCCAGGAATGGCCCGTAGGTGCGGTGACCGGCGCAGTTGACCAGCAAATCGATGCGTCGCTCGCCTTCTTCGAGCTCGAGAACGAACCCCGACAGCCTCAGCGGTTGGCTCAGATCGCACGCACGCAACAGCACCTCGACGCCGAAACGCTGGGCAAGCTCGATGGCGACCGGCTCCAGCGTTTCACGGTGGCGTGCGACCAGGATCAGGTTGCGCCCGCGCCGTGCCAGGGCCTCCGCCAGGGCCAGGCCCAGGCCGGTGGAAGCGCCGGTGATCATGGCGTAACGGGTCATGCAGGGCTCCTGGGGCCGAAGAGGGCATCTAGTGTACAGCTTGGCAGTGGTGGATGCTGCGTTTTGCTGGGCCGCCCAAGCCTGGGAATGAGCCGCTGCAGGGCCTGTCAGTGGCGCTTATGCCGATCGGCCGTTAGCGCTGCACCGCCCAGTGCTGGGCAACACCCTCAGAACGGTTTGACCACCACCAGGATGACGACCGCCAGCAGGATCAGCACAGGTACCTCGTTGAACCAGCGATAGTAGACATGGCTGCGGGTGTTGGTGCCGGCAGCGAAGCGTTTGCGCTGGGCGCCACACACGTGGTGGTAGCCGGTCAGCAGAAGCACCAGGGTGAGTTTGGCGTGCAGCCAACCCTGGCTCAGCCACCCAGGCGTGAGGTAGAGCATCCAGGCACCGAATACGTAGGTGGCGATCATCGCCGGGTTCATGATGCCTCGGTACAACTTGCGCTCCATGGTCACGAACCGGTCCTGGCTGATGCTGTCCTGGCTCTGGGCATGGTAGACGAACAGCCGTGGCAAGTAGAACAGGCCGGCAAACCAGCATACGACGCTGACAATGTGCAGCGCTTTGATCCATAGGTAGAGCATCGGGGCATTCCTTCAGGTATTCACGGTCGTCAGATAGTAGTGCCCAGGCGCCCTCAGGGACACCTGAAGTGTTGTGACAGACGCATCACGCCCCTATCATCGTGCGTTTTCCAGACGGCTCGTTGATAAGGGGCAAGCGTTATGATCAAGGTCGGTATCGTCGGCGGCACGGGTTACACCGGCGTCGAACTGTTGCGTCTGCTGGCTCAGCACCCACAGGCCGAGGTGGCGGTCATCACGTCGCGCTCGGAGGCGGGTGTAGCAGTGGCCGACATGTACCCGAACCTACGCGGCCATTACGACGGCCTTGCATTCAGCGTGCCCGACAGCAAGGCGCTGGGCGCGTGTGACGTGGTGTTTTTCGCCACCCCTCATGGTGTCGCTC
Source organism: Pseudomonas sp. SWI7 (assembly GCF_006351945.1). NCBI lineage: Bacteria > Pseudomonadati > Pseudomonadota > Gammaproteobacteria > Pseudomonadales > Pseudomonadaceae > Pseudomonas > Pseudomonas sp. SWI7. The sequence continues at coordinate 4,307,352 of NZ_CP040930.1, forward strand.
ATGCCTTGGCGGGCGAGCTTCTGGCCGCGGGCACCAAGGTCATCGACCTGTCGGCCGACTTCCGCCTGCAGGACGCAGTTGAATGGGCCAAGTGGTACGGCCAGCCTCACGGCGCGCCTGATCTGCTCGACGGTGCCGTGTATGGTTTGCCCGAGGTCAACCGCGACAAGATCCGCCAGGCACGACTGATCGCGGTTCCGGGTTGCTACCCAACCGCCACTCAACTGGGTTTCCTGCCGTTGCTGGAAGCTGGCTTGGCCGATGCGTCGCGCTTGATCGCCGACTGCAAGTCCGGTGTCAGCGGTGCCGGACGTGGTGCGGCCGTGGGGTCGCTGTTCTGTGAAGCCGGTGAGAGCATGAAGGCCTACGCGGTCAAAGGGCATCGTCACCTTCCGGAAATCAGCCAGGGCCTGCGTCTGGCTGCGGGCAAGGACATTGGGCTGACCTTCGTCCCTCACCTGACGCCGATGATCCGCGGCATCCATGCCACCTTGTATGCGACCGTCGCCGACACATCGGTCGATCTTCAGGCGCTGTACGAGAAGCGCTACGCCAACGAGCCCTTCGTGGACGTGATGCCCGCGGGTAGCCACCCCGAGACCCGCAGCGTGCGCGGCGCCAACGTCTGCCGCATCGCTGTTCATCGTCCGCAAGGCGGTGACCTGGTCGTGGTGCTGTCGGTCATCGACAACCTGGTCAAAGGCGCTTCCGGGCAGGCCGTGCAGAACCTGAACATCGTGTTCGGGCTCGATGAGCGCATGGGGCTGAGCCATGCCGGCCTGTTGCCGTGAGCTGAAGAAGGCTTGCGGCAGGCTGCACTGATTCGCGACCAGCCCGTCGCCTATTGTTGACCGATTTTCTCGGGAAAGCGGATAATGGCCGTCATCGAGTTTTATGACGGCCACCGCGCCGGGAGAATCAACATGAGCGTCGAAACCTTCACCCCTACGGTTTTGGAATTTACCCACGGTGCTGCGCTGAAGGTGAAGAACCTGGTGTCCGAAGAAGGCAATGACCGGCTGAAACTGCGTGTATTCGTCACCGGTGGCGGTTGCTCGGGTTTCCAGTATGGCTTCACGTTCGATGAAGAAGTGGCCGATGACGACACCATCGTTGAGCGCGAGGGTGTTTCGCTGGTAGTGGACCCGATGAGCTTCCAGTACCTGGCCGGTGCCGAAGTGGATTACCAGGAAGGCCTGGAAGGCTCACGCTTCATCATCAAGAACCCTAACGCCGCCACTACCTGTGGCTGTGGCTCTTCGTTCTCGATCTGACGACATGCCCTCGTCAAGACGCCGCGCTCAAGCGCGGCGTTTTTCGTTGGGCAGGTCAATGGCTCAAGCCGGATAGATGGCGCCCAGAACACGCAGGCCTTTGGCCGCTGTAACGCTGGGACGGTTGGCAGGTATGCCTTCGAGGCAGCAATGCGCCAGCCAGGCGAACGCCATGGCCTCGACCCAGTCAGGGTCTACTCCCTGTTCAGCGGTGCTGGACACCTTCACGTCAGGCAGGCCTGCTGCAAGGCGAGCCATCAAGGCGCCATTGTGCGCGCCGCCCCCACACACCAAAAGCGTCCTGGTGCCCTGCTGTGCGGTGCTCAGCGAATCGATGATGCTTTGTGCACTGACCTCCAGCAGCGTTGCCTGGACGTCTTCGTCGCGATAAGCAGGCAGGGCAGCGAGGTGGCTGTCCAGCCAGCGCAGGTTGAAGACTTCACGGCCTGTACTCTTGGGCCCACTGCCGGCGAAGAATGGGTCGGCCATGAGAGAGGCCAGCAGGGCAGGTTGCACAGCTCCACAGACCGCCCAGGCGCCGTCGGCATCGTATGCCTGGCCGCGCTTGCGCTCGATCCAGGCGTCCATCAGGACATTGCCCGGGCCGCAATCGAAACCTCGGACCGGTTTGTCCTTGGCAATCAGGCTGAGGTTGCTGAAACCGCCTACGTTCAGGATGGCCAACGGCTGTTCGAGATGGCCGAACAGCGTTTCGTGGAACGCTGGGACGAGCGGCGCGCCCTGACCGCCGGCTGCTACGTCACGGCGACGAAAGTCAGCCACGACCGTGATGCCTGACAGCTCCGCCAGGAGCGCCGGATTGCCGATCTGCACGGTGAAACCTCGGGCAGGCTCATGGCGAATGGTCTGGCCATGGCTGCCGATGGCGCGAATGTCGGTGGGCTGCAAGGCGTGGTGGTCGAGCAAATCGAGTATGCCTTGCGCTGCCACCGCCGCCCACGCGTTTTCAGCGAGGGCGACCCGCGCCACTTCATCCGGCCCAGATGTGCACAGGTCAAGCAGCGCTTGTCGCAATTCCGTTGGCATGGGCAGGTAATGGGTGGCAAGCAGTTCGACGTGCTCGCCTTGCTCGATCAGGGCGATGTCCAGTCCATCCAGGCTGGTCCCTGACATCACGCCTAGGTAGAGGCCCATGGGCTCACCGTTTGTTCATGGCAAGTAGCGTGGCTTTTTCCTGATCCATGCGTGCGATCAGCGGCTGGCTTTGCTGCAGGAAGCGCTGGCGCTCGTTCTTGGCGATCGGGTCGGACATCGGCACTTTCTGGCTCAGCGGGTCGACGTGCACGCCGTTGACCTGGAACTCGTAGTGCAGGTGAGGCCCGGTAGAAAGCCCCGTGGTCCCGATATAACCGATGATCTGGCCCTGCTTGACCGAACCCCCGGTCTTGATGCCCTTGGCAAAGCCCTGCATATGACCGTACAAGGTCTTGTACCGATTGCCGTGCTGGATGATCACCGTATTGCCGTAGCCGCCGCGCCGGCCGGCGAGCTCGATGCGGCCATCACCCGCAGCCTTGATGGGCGTGCCTCGCGGGGCTGCATAATCCACCCCCTTGTGGGCGCGGATCTTGTTCAGAATCGGGTGCTTGCGCCCGGCAGAGAAGCGAGAGCTGATGCGCGCAAAATCCACGGGTGTGCGAATGAAGGCCTTGCGCAGGCTGTTGCCATCGGCCGTGTAGTAGCTGGTGTTGCCTTGCTTGTTGGTATAACGCACGGCCGTGTAGGTTTTGCCGCGGTTGGTGAAGCGCGCCGAGAGGATATTGCCGGTGCCGACCACTTTGCCGTCCATCACCTTCTGCTCATAGACCACGTCGAACTCGTCACCTTGGCGAATATCCTGGGCGAAGTCGATGTCGTATCCCAGCACCTTGGCCATGTCCATGGTCAGGCTGTGGGACAACCCGGCGCGCTGTGCCGATGCGGAGAGCGAGCTCTTGATGACGCCATGGGCGTAGGCAGTGCGCACCACGGGTTTGCTGATTTCACGATTGAAGGTGTAGCCCTTGGCCGTCTTGGTCAGGCGGATGGTTTCCAGGTTGCCGACCTTGCTGTGCAAGCTGGCCAGCTGGCCTTGCTTGTCCAATTCGAACTGCAGGACCTGGCCGTGCTTGAGCTGGCTGAACTGCTTGGCCTGCTTGCTGCTGGCAAGAATGTCGTGGACGGCATTGGCCGGCAGTCCGACCTTGGCGAACAGCGTTGACAAGGTATCCCCGCTGGCGACGGTGACTTCCCGGTGGGCAGGGTCCTTGGCGGGCTGTGCGGCAGCTTCTGCCGGAGGGGTTTGCTGTTCGGCTTTCTGGGTGGATGCGGCCGCCTCATCGATCTGCGCAAACGGCGAGCCCTGCTCGCCGGATGCCTGCAACAGCGGCGCGGCGCGGGATTCGTCTTTCAGTTGCTCGGCAGGGGTTTCCAGCTCGAGGTTGAGGGTGGTTTTTTTGGCTTCCACGTCGCTGGATGGGAATACCAGCAATGCCAGGCTAAGCAGGGCGGCAATGCCGCTGGCGGCCAACAGGTGTGTTTTCGGATAAAGCGGAGGCGCTTTAGGCGGTTCGTTGGTCATGGGTAAGGAGACTTTGAAAAAGGTGAAATGGAATAGATGAATGACATGATGAAGATGAAATAACTGTATAAAATATAACCAAAACCATTTTCACGCAAGGGCGCGTAGACGCTGCGAGCACGTCCCCAGGTCACATTCCTTTGCAAAACTTGTATTTGACGGCCGATCTTGTATGGTTGGCTCCCCCTGAATCTGAGCCTTGCGGGTTTGTCTATGAAGTCGGTTGAAGAGCAGCTGGCGCTTATCAAGCGCGGTGCGGAAGAAGTACTGGTGGAGTCCGAGCTGGTTGAAAAACTCAAGCGTGGTCAGCCCTTGCGCATCAAGGCCGGTTTCGACCCTACCGCACCTGACCTTCATCTCGGTCACACGGTACTGATTAACAAGCTGCGCCAGTTCCAGGAATTGGGGCATACCGTGGTGTTCCTGATTGGTGACTTCACCGGCATGATCGGCGACCCCAGTGGCAAGAGTGCCACGCGTCCGCCACTGACCCGTGAGCAGGTGCTGGACAATGCCGAGACCTATAAACAGCAGGTCTTCAAGATTCTCGATCCGGCCAAGACCGAGGTCGCGTTCAATTCCACCTGGATGGATGCACTGACGCCCGCCGACTTCATCCGTCTGGCGTCGCAGTACACGGTCGCCCGTATGCTGGAGCGTGACGATTTCGACAAGCGCTATACCACCAATCAACCCATCGCCATTCATGAGTTCCTCTATCCGTTGGTGCAGGGCTATGACTCGGTCGCGCTCAAGGCGGATGTCGAGCTGGGCGGTACCGACCAGAAGTTCAACCTGCTCATGGGGCGCGAATTGCAGCGTGCCTACGGTCAGGAAGCTCAGAGCGTCGTGACCATGCCCCTGCTTGAAGGGCTTGATGGCGTCAAGAAGATGTCCAAGTCCCTGGGTAATTATGTCGGCATCCAGGAAGCGCCGGGTGTGATGTACAGCAAGCTCGTGTCGATTCCGGACACCTTGATGTGGCGTTACTTCGAGCTGCTGAGCTTCCGCTCCATGGAGGAGATCGATCAGCTGCGTATGGATGTGGCCAATGGGGCGAACCCTCGGGACATCAAGATCCAGCTGGCGGAGGAGATCGTGGCGCGGTTCCATGGGGAAGAAGCCGCAGCCAACGCTCATCGTGGCGCCGGTAATCGTATGAAGGAAGGCGAGTTGCCGGAAGACCTGCCCGAAATCGAAGTGACTGCAACCGAGGCGCTGCCGATTGCTGCAGTGCTCAACCGTGCCGGGCTGGTCAAGAACTCGGCGCAGGCGCGGGACCTGCTGGGCAGTG
>NZ_CP040930.1:4317500-4931431 GCF_006351945.1 Pseudomonas sp. SWI7
TCACATCCTGGGGCTGAAGCCGGTCCCAAGGGTATGGCTGTTCGCCATTTAAAGTGGTACGCGAGCTGGGTTTAGAACGTCGTGAGACAGTTCGGTCCCTATCTGCCGTGGACGTTTGAGATTTGAGAGGGGCTGCTCCTAGTACGAGAGGACCGGAGTGGACGAACCTCTGGTGTTCCGGTTGTCACGCCAGTGGCATTGCCGGGTAGCTATGTTCGGAAGAGATAACCGCTGAAAGCATCTAAGCGGGAAACTTGCCTCAAGATGAGATCTCACTGGGATCTTGAATCCCCTAAAGGGCCGTCGAAGACTACGACGTTGATAGGTTGGGTGTGTAAGCGCTGTGAGGCGTTGAGCTAACCAATACTAATTGCCCGTGAGGCTTGACCATATAACACCCAAGCAATTTGCTCTTGCAGATTGCGGTGGTGAAGATGACATGAACCGAAAGTTCGCAACGCATCACAAACATCACATATCCGAATTCGCTGGGCTGTCCAACAGGACGTTCTGGCTACAGAATTTCTTGACGACCATAGAGCATTGGAACCACCTGATCCCATCCCGAACTCAGTAGTGAAACGATGCATCGCCGATGGTAGTGTGGGGTTTCCCCATGTGAGAGTAGGTCATCGTCAAGATTCATTTCGCAAAACCCCTATCTGCGTATGCAGGTAGGGGTTTTGTCTTTGCGTCTCAGACAAACCCGCCGGCATTGCTCCTGTGAAGGGCGCGAGGGCCGGCGGTCTGGTATCTGAGCGGGAGCTGTGCAGCGCACCCGGCTGCCCCCAATCGCAAGCCCTTGTCCTATGCAAGGCAATCCCCCATGGCTATCATGCCAGCCTCATTCGAAGTCGAGACGCGCATGCTGAAGTTGTTGAATCTCCTCAAGGATGGCCGATTCCATTCCGGAGAAGCTCTGGGGGCGGCTCTGGGCGTCAGTCGCAGTGCGGTGTGGAAGCAGCTGCAGCACTTGGAAAGCGAGCTGAACCTCAGTATCCACAAGGTACGTGGCCGTGGCTATCAGCTAGCTTCACCGTTGGTGCTGCTGGACGGTGCGGCGATCGCGGGCCATGCAGAGGCGGCGCCCTGGCCCACATTCATCCATGAGTCCATCGATTCGACCAATGCCGAAGGTATGCGCCTGGCGGCTAACGGGCAACTGGCGCCCTTCGTGGTATTGGCGGAGCAGCAGAGTGCCGGTCGCGGGCGACGCGGTCGGCAATGGATCAGCCCTTTCGCGCAAAACCTATACTTCAGTCTGGTGCTGCGCATTGACGGTGGCATGCGTCAGCTTGAGGGGCTGAGCCTTGTCGTGGGATTGGCGGTCATGCGCACATTGCAGACATTCGGGGTAAAGAATGTAGGCGTGAAGTGGCCTAACGACGTGCTGGTCGATGGTCAGAAGATAACGGGCATTTTGCTTGAGCTGATCGGTGATCCGGCAGACGTATGCCATGTGGTTCTGGGAATTGGCATAAACGTGAATATGCAGGCCAATACGCAGGTGGATCAACGATGGACCTCCATGCGTCGAGAATTAGGAGCGTCTGTAGACCGCAATCATTTAGTGGCGGTGCTGAGCCACCACTTGGAGCATGAGCTGGGGCGTCACCGCCGTTATGGGTTTGCGGCTTTTCAGGAAGAGTGGGAGCAAGCGCACCTCTGGCAGGGGCGCAATGTAACGCTCATTGCCGGAGCCACCCAGGTACAAGGAGTGGTCGCGGGCGTGGACGGGCAGGGCGGTTTGCGCATGCGCGTGGATGGCGTGGAGAAAGTCTTCAGCGGCGGCGAGCTTAGTTTGAGGTTGAGTGATGATTCTTGAGCTCGATTGCGGTAACAGCTTCATCAAATGGCGGGTAATTCATCTTCACGATGCAATGATTGTGGGTGGCGGGATCGTGGATTCCGACCAGACACTCATGGACCAGATCAGAGTGCTGGCAGGCGTTCAGATTACGGCTTGTCGTATCGTCAGCGTGCGCAGTGAGGAAGAAACCGACGCCTTGACGACCCTGATTGCCCAGGTATTTGCCGTCCAGGCTCAAGTCGCACAGTCAGCGCCGGAGATGGCGGGCGTGCGCAACGGCTATGCGGATTATCAGCGCCTCGGGATGGATCGTTGGCTGGCAACACTGGGCGCATTTCACCTGGCCAAGGGCGCTTGCCTCGTCATTGACCTGGGCACTGCGGCCAAAGCAGACTTCGTCGCCGCAAACGGCGAGCATCTAGGCGGCTATATCTGTCCAGGCATGCCGCTGATGCGTAGCCAACTGCGCACGCACACGCGCCGTATTCGCTATGACGATGCATCCGCCGAGCGTGCATTGGTCAGCTTGACCCCGGGTCGCTCGACGGTGGAGGCGGTCGAGCGAGGCTGCGTGCTGATGCTGCAAGGCTTCGTACGCACACAACTTGAGCAGGCGCGTGAAATATGGGGTGAGGATTTTACTGTTTTCCTGACGGGAGGGGACGCCCCGCTAGTCAAGGACTCGTTGCCTGACGCGCGCGTGGTGCCTGACTTGGTCTTTGTAGGCTTGGCCATGGCCTGCCCACTGAATTGAGGTGCCTATGCGCTGGTTGTTCTTGTCGCTGCTGATCCTCAACGGTGTGTACTACGTCTGGAATCAACAGGAGGCGCCGCTCAAGGTCAAGGATGTAACGCCGCTTTCGCTTTATAAAGGCAGTCAGCAGGACATTCGCCTATTGCGGGAAGCAGGCGTGGCGGCACCTGAGCGACGTCGCGAGGAGTGCCTCATAGTCGGAGGCGCAATGACGCCCGATACGCTTGAGTCGCTTCGTCAGCGGCTGACCAGCCTGGACATCGCCACGGCCCAGGTCCGAGGGCAGGTCGCAGGTGCCCAAGGGCGTTGGCTGAAAGTAGAGCCTGCAAGTGAGCGTTTGTTGGACCCAGCGACCCTCGACGCGCTTTCCAATGATTTCAAAGACTTAAAACATCAAATTATTTTCTGCCAGGGTATTGCAACTGGTGAATAGCTTGATAGAATGGCGCCCGCTTCGCAGGGAACACCACTCAGGTGGTTGAGTTGCAAGCAGTGCCACAGTAGCTAAGTTTCAGATTTGATTGAAAAAATTTGAAAAAGCGCTTGACACTAGGACGGCAGATGAATAAAATGCCGGCCACATCTGGAGGGATTCCCGAGCGGCCAAAGGGGACGGACTGTAAATCCGTTGCGAGAGCTTCGAAGGTTCGAATCCTTCTCCCTCCACCAGTTTTAGCGAGAGCCGCAAGCCTCGCGGGTATAGTTTAGTGGTAGAACCTCAGCCTTCCAAGCTGATGATGCGGGTTCGATTCCCGCTACCCGCTCCAAGTTTGCTGGTTATTGCACAATGTGTTTCGCTCTTGTAGCTCAGTTGGTAGAGCACACCCTTGGTAAGGGTGAGGTCAGCGGTTCAAGTCCGCTCAAGAGCTCCATATAAACAAGGCAGATATGAAAATATCTGCCTTTGTTTTATCAGCGCAAGACTATTTCTTCTGCGGAGGATTGTATCGATGGCTAAGGAAAAGTTTGATCGTTCCCTTCCCCACGTTAACGTCGGCACTATCGGCCACGTTGACCACGGTAAGACCACTCTGACCGCAGCTCTGACTCGCGTCTGCTCCGAAGTATTCGGTTCGGCAGTCGTTGAGTTCGACAAGATCGACTCGGCTCCGGAAGAAAAAGCGCGCGGTATCACCATCAACACCGCTCACGTTGAGTACAACTCGACCATTCGTCACTACGCTCACGTTGACTGCCCAGGTCACGCTGACTACGTGAAGAACATGATCACCGGTGCTGCCCAGATGGACGGCGCGATCCTGGTTTGCTCGGCCGCCGATGGTCCGATGCCACAAACCCGTGAGCACATCCTGCTGTCCCGTCAGGTTGGCGTTCCGTACATCGTGGTCTTCCTGAACAAGGCTGACCTGGTAGACGACGCTGAGCTGCTGGAACTGGTCGAGATGGAAGTTCGCGACCTGCTGTCCACCTACGACTTCCCAGGCGACGACACCCCGATCATCATCGGTTCGGCTCGTATGGCGCTGGAAGGCAAAGACGACAACGAAATGGGCACTACCGCTGTTAAGAAGCTGGTAGAAACTCTGGATTCCTACATCCCTGAGCCAGTTCGTGCCATCGACCAGCCTTTCCTGATGCCGATCGAAGACGTATTCTCGATCTCGGGTCGTGGTACCGTTGTAACCGGTCGTATCGAGCGTGGTATCGTCCGCGTTCAGGATCCGCTGGAAATCGTTGGTCTGCGTGACACCACCACCACCACCTGCACCGGTGTTGAGATGTTCCGCAAGCTGCTGGACGAAGGCCGTGCTGGCGAGAACTGCGGCGTTCTGCTGCGTGGTACCAAGCGTGACGACGTTGAGCGTGGCCAGGTTCTGGTCAAGCCAGGTTCGGTCAAGCCGCACACCAAGTTCACCGCAGAAGTCTACGTTCTGTCGAAAGAAGAAGGCGGTCGTCACACTCCGTTCTTCAAAGGCTACCGTCCTCAGTTCTACTTCCGTACCACTGACGTGACCGGTAACTGCGAACTGCCGGAAGGCGTTGAAATGGTAATGCCAGGTGACAACATTCAGATGACTGTTACCCTGATCAAGACCATCGCAATGGAAGACGGTCTGCGCTTCGCTATCCGTGAAGGCGGTCGTACCGTCGGCGCCGGCGTCGTAGCCAAAATTATTGAATAAGTAGTTGATTTACTTGATTGGGCCGGTATAATAGCCGGCCTGATACAGCGTTACAGGTCAGTAGCTCAATTGGCAGAGCGACGGTCTCCAAAACCGTAGGTTGGGGGTTCGATTCCCTCCTGACCTGCCATTTCACCTCGGTGTGATGGCTTTCTTATTACAGGATCCTCCTCGATGACCCCCAAAACTGAAGCCCAAGAATCGCGTTTTGATCTGTTCAAGTGGCTGGCTGTAGTGGCTTTGGTGGTTGTTGGTGTAGTGGGTAATCAGTATTACTCCGCTGCTCCAATTCTGTACCGCGTACTCGCACTTCTTGCTCTGGCTGCTGTTGCAGGCTTCGTTGCCTTGCAGACCGCGAAGGGTAAGTCGTTCTTTACGCTGGCCAAGGAAGCGCGTACCGAGATTCGTAAAGTCGTATGGCCGACCCGCCAAGAAACCACCCAGACCACGCTGATTGTTGTGGCTGTCGTGCTGGTTATGGCTCTGCTGTTGTGGGGGCTCGATTCCCTGCTCGGCTGGGCGGTCTCCTTGATCGTAGGCTAAAGGTGCCCCGTGGCTAAGCGTTGGTATGTTGTGCATGCTTACTCGGGTTACGAGAAGCATGTGATGCGCTCCCTGATCGAGCGCGTCAAGCTGGCTGGCATGGAAGACGGTTTCGGCGAGATCCTGGTTCCGACCGAAGAAGTCGTTGAAATGCGTAACGGCCAGAAGCGCAAGAGTGAACGCAAGTTCTTCCCGGGCTACGTGTTGGTCCAGATGGAAATGAACGAAGGGACTTGGCACTTGGTCAAGGATACCCCGCGCGTGATGGGCTTTATCGGTGGTACGGCAGACAAGCCCGCACCCATCACTGATAAAGAAGCTGAGGCAATCCTGCGTCGCGTTGCCGACGGCAGTGACAAGCCGAAGCCTAAGACGCTGTTCGAGCCAGGTGAAGTGGTTCGAGTCATTGACGGTCCGTTCGCAGACTTCAATGGTAGTGTCGAAGAGGTTAACTACGAAAAGAGCCGCCTGCAGGTTGCAGTGCTTATTTTCGGTCGCTCTACGCCTGTGGAGCTCGAGTTCAGCCAGGTCGAAAAGGTCTAGGCGGACGAAGCATCCCATACCCCGCAGCCCTGTGTGCTGCGGGGTTTTGTCGTCACTGGGATAAAACGCAAGTCATCCGGGGAGCCAATAGGCGTTCGTACCCGATATTGGAGTAGCTCATGGCTAAGAAGATTCAGGCTTACATCAAGCTGCAAGTTAAGGCCGGCCAGGCCAACCCAAGCCCACCCGTTGGTCCAGCACTGGGCCAACATGGTGTGAACATCATGGAATTCTGCAAGGCCTTCAACGCCCGTACCCAGGGTCAAGAAGCCGGCCTGCCGACTCCAGTGATCATCACTGTATACAGCGACCGTAGCTTCACCTTCGAGACCAAGAGCACCCCTGCCTCGGTTCTGCTGAAGAAAGCTGCTGGCCTGACCAGTGGTTCGGCTCGCCCGAACACCGTTAAAGTCGGTACCGTTACCCGCGCTCAGCTGGAAGAAATCGCCAAGGCTAAACAAGCCGACCTGACTTCCGCTGACCTGGACGCAGCTGTACGCACCATCGCTGGCTCTGCCCGCAGCATGGGCTTGAACGTGGAGGGTGTGTAATGGCTAAGCTGACCAAGCGCCAAAAGGCAATCGCCGAAAAAATCGAAGCAGGCAAGGCCTACAACTTCGAAGAAGCGGCAACTCTGCTGGCTTCCCTGCCAGCCGCCAAGTTCGTCGAGTCTTACGACATCGCGGTAAACCTCGGTGTAGACCCACGTAAATCCGACCAGGTCGTTCGTAGCGCTACCGTGCTGCCACACGGCACTGGCAAGACTGTACGTGTTGCTGTCTTCACCCAGGGTCCAGCTGCTGAAGCCGCTCTGGCTGCCGGCGCTGACCGCGTAGGTATGGACGATCTGGCTGCTGAAATGAAAGGCGGCGACCTGAACTATGACGTCGTCATCGCATCGCCTGATGCCATGCGTGTCGTAGGTCAGCTGGGTCAGGTTCTGGGCCCACGTGGCCTGATGCCTAACCCGAAGGTTGGTACCGTAACTCCAGACGTAGCCACTGCCGTGAAAAACGCCAAGGCTGGTCAGGTTCGCTACCGTACCGACAAAAACGGTATCATTCACACTTCCGTTGGCAAAATCGGCTTCGAAGCCGGCAAGCTGAAGGAAAACGTTGAAGCACTGATCGCTGACCTCAAGCGTATCAAGCCAGCTTCTTCGAAAGGTATCTACGTCAAGCGCGTTACCCTGAGCACCACTATGGGCCCAGGTCTGGTCATCGATCAGAGCTCGCTGGACGTGTAAGAACATGGTGGTGTGACCTGTCACGCCACCAGCAAAAATTGGGGTCCCTGCCTGGCGGGGGCTATCCAAGACCGTAGGCGGCGCAAGCCTTAAAACACCAGCCCACGCAGATGGTGCTCCCGATTCGTTACCGAATCAGACACCAAAACGACATCCGGCTTCGGCCAGATGAAACGGTAAAAACCAGGAGTAAACCCGTGGCAATTAAACTCGAAGACAAGAAGGCCATCGTCGCTGAAGTCAACGAGGCTGCCAAAGTCGCTCTGTCCGCTGTCGTGGCCGATGCCCGTGGTGTGACTGTAAGCGCAATGACCGGACTCCGTAAAGAGGCCCGCGAAGCTGGCGTATACGTGCGTGTCGTACGTAACACCCTGCTCAAGCGCGCTGTTGAAGGCACCGAATTTTCGATCCTCAACGATGCGTTCAAAGGCCCGACCCTGATTGCTTTCTCCAACGAACACCCGGGCGCTGCTGCTCGTCTGTTCAAAGAGTTCGCCAAGGGTCAGGACAAGTTCGAGATCAAGGCAGCTGCGTTTGACGGCAATTTCATTGCAGCGAACCAGATCGACGTGTTGGCTACCCTGCCGACCCGCGACGAAGCTATTGCAAAACTGATGAGCGTGATCCAAGGCGCTACCAGCAAGCTGGCTCGTACTCTGGCAGCCATTCGCGACCAGAAAGAAGCTACCGCTGCCTAAGGCAAGCGAAACTCTTTCAAAATCATTCGTTTAATTTGATGGCTGCGTAGGCTGTCACCCCAATACAGGATTTAAGTCATGTCCCTGACTAACGAGCAAATCATCGAAGCAATCGGCCAGAAAACCGTTCTGGAAGTTGTTGAGCTGATCAAAGCTATGGAAGAAACCTTCGGCGTTACCGCTGCTGTTGCCGCTGCTGGCCCAGCTGCTGCTGCTGCCGTTGTTGAAGAGCAGACCGAGTTCAACGTTGTTCTGGTTGAAGCTGGCGACAAGAAAGTGAACGTGATCAAGGCCGTTCGCGAACTGACCGGTCTGGGCCTGAAAGAAGCCAAAGAGAAAGTCGATGGCGCTCCTCAGGTTGTAGCTGAAGGCGTTTCGAAAGAAGCCGCTGAAGACGCTAAGAAGAAGCTGGAAGAAGCAGGCGCTAAAGTCGAGCTGAAGTAATCTCGACCTTGCGACGCCAGTCCGAGCGTTGAGCAAAGGGCTGATGGCTGGTGGCTTATGCCACCGGCCTTTTTCCGTTATTGGCGGTCGGTCAGGCCGGCCCCGATAACAAGCTGCAAGACACCCATGTGGGTGGCGCAAACCAAGGGTTTGCACGATTTTCTGGCTGCTCCCGCCGGGAGAAGCCAAACAAGCAGGTGACCAAGCTGGGGAACGCTGATGGCTTACTCATACACTGAGAAAAAACGTATCCGCAAGGACTTTAGCAAGTTGCCGGACGTGATGGATGTGCCTTACCTCCTGGCCATCCAGCTGGATTCGTATCGCGAATTCCTGCAAGCGGGAGCATCCAAGGATCAGTTCCGCGACGTCGGTCTGCATGCGGCCTTCAAATCGGTATTCCCGATCATCAGCTACTCCGGCAATGCTGCCTTGGAGTACGTAGGCTATCGCCTGGGCGAACCCGCCTTCGATGTGAAGGAATGTGTCCTGCGTGGCGTGACCTTCGCGGTCCCACTGCGGGTCAAGGTGCGCCTGATCATCTTCGACAAGGAATCGTCGAACAAAGCGATCAAGGACATCAAAGAGCAAGAAGTCTACATGGGTGAAATTCCCCTGATGACTGAGAACGGTACCTTCGTAATCAACGGTACCGAGCGTGTGATCGTTTCCCAGCTGCACCGCTCGCCGGGTGTGTTCTTCGACCACGACCGTGGCAAGACTCACAGCTCGGGCAAGCTGCTGTACTCCGCTCGCATCATTCCTTACCGCGGTTCCTGGTTGGACTTCGAGTTCGACCCGAAGGACTGCGTATTCGTGCGTATCGACCGTCGCCGCAAACTGCCGGCTTCCGTCCTGCTGCGCGCGCTGGGCTACAGCACTGAAGAAGTGCTGAACACCTTCTACACCACCAACGTGTTCCATGTTTCCGGCGAGAACCTCAGCCTGGAACTGGTGCCACAGCGTCTGCGTGGTGAAGTCGCGGTCATGGACATCCATGACGAAAACGGCAAGGTCATCGTCGAGCAAGGCCGCCGCATCACCGCGCGCCATATCAATCAGCTCGAAAAAGCCGGTGTCAAACAGCTCGACGTGCCGATGGAATACGTCCTGGGCCGTACGACTGCCAAGGCCATCGTGCACCCTGCAACCGGCGAGATCATTGCCGAGTGCAACACCGAGCTGACGACCGAACTGCTGGTCAAAGTCGCCAAGGCACAGGTAGTCCGTATCGAGACCCTGTACACCAACGACATCGATTGCGGTCCGTTCATCTCCGATACCTTGAAGATCGACACCACCAGCAACCAACTGGAAGCTCTGGTCGAAATCTACCGCATGATGCGTCCAGGTGAGCCGCCGACCAAGGATGCTGCCGAGACCCTGTTCAACAACCTGTTCTTCAGTGCCGAGCGTTACGACCTGTCCGCCGTCGGCCGTATGAAGTTCAACCGTCGTATCGGTCGCACCGAAATCGAAGGTTCGGGCGTGCTGAGCAAGGAAGATATCGTCGAGGTTCTGAAGACCCTGGTCGATATCCGTAACGGCAAAGGCATCGTCGACGACATCGACCACCTGGGTAACCGTCGCGTACGTTGCGTCGGCGAAATGGCCGAGAACCAGTTCCGTGTAGGCCTGGTGCGTGTAGAGCGTGCGGTCAAGGAACGTCTGTCGATGGCTGAAAGCGAAGGCCTGATGCCTCAGGACCTGATCAACGCCAAGCCGGTTGCGGCGGCGGTGAAAGAGTTCTTCGGTTCCAGCCAGCTTTCGCAGTTCATGGACCAGAACAACCCGCTCTCCGAGATCACCCACAAGCGCCGTGTTTCCGCACTCGGCCCTGGCGGTCTGACCCGTGAGCGTGCTGGCTTCGAAGTTCGTGACGTACACCCGACCCACTACGGCCGCGTGTGCCCGATCGAAACCCCTGAAGGTCCGAACATCGGTCTGATCAACTCCCTGGCTGCGTATGCTCGCACCAACCAGTACGGCTTCCTGGAAAGCCCGTACCGTGTGGTGAAGGAAGGCGTTGTCAGCGACGACATCGTATTCCTGTCCGCCATCGAAGAGGCCGATCACGTGATCGCCCAGGCTTCGGCCGCGATGAACGACAAGAAGCAGCTGATCGATGAGCTGGTCGCTGTGCGTCACCTGAACGAATTCACCGTCAAGGCGCCGGAAGACGTCACCCTGATGGACGTTTCGCCCAAGCAGGTAGTCTCGGTCGCCGCGTCGCTGATTCCATTCCTCGAGCACGACGACGCCAACCGTGCATTGATGGGCTCGAACATGCAGCGTCAGGCTGTACCGACCCTGCGTGCCGACAAGCCGCTGGTAGGTACCGGCATGGAGCGCAACGTTGCCCGTGACTCCGGTGTCTGCGTAGTTGCCCGCCGCGGTGGCGTGATCGACTCGGTCGACGCCAGCCGTATCGTGGTCCGTGTAGCGGATGACGAAGTGGAAACCGGCGAGGCAGGTGTAGATATCTACAACCTGACCAAGTACACCCGTTCGAACCAGAACACCTGCATCAACCAGCGTCCGCTGGTGAGCAAAGGTGACAAGGTGCAGCGCGGCGATATCATGGCCGATGGCCCGTCCACCGACATGGGTGAGCTGGCGCTGGGTCAGAACATGCGCATCGCGTTCATGGCGTGGAACGGCTTCAACTTCGAAGACTCCATCTGCCTTTCCGAGCGTGTGGTTCAGGAAGATCGCTTCACCACGATCCACATCCAGGAACTGACCTGTGTGGCCCGTGACACCAAGCTTGGCCCAGAAGAGATCACTGCAGACATCCCGAACGTGGGTGAGGCTGCACTGAACAAGCTGGACGAAGCCGGTATCGTTTATGTAGGTGCCGAAGTTGGCGCTGGTGACATCCTGGTCGGCAAGGTAACGCCAAAAGGCGAAACCCAGCTCACCCCTGAAGAAAAACTGCTGCGCGCGATCTTCGGCGAAAAAGCCAGCGACGTTAAAGACACTTCCCTGCGCGTGCCTACCGGCACCAAGGGTACTGTCATCGACGTTCAGGTCTTCACCCGTGATGGCGTCGAGCGTGACAGCCGTGCGCTGGCCATCGAGAAGATGCAGCTCGACGAGATCCGCAAGGACCTCAACGAGGAATTCCGCATCGTCGAAGGCGCGACCTTCGAGCGTCTGCGCTCTGCGCTGGATGGTCAGGTGGTCGACGGTGGTGCAGGCCTCAAAAAAGGCACTGTCATCACTGATGAAGTCCTCGCCGGTCTGGAGCACGGTCAGTGGTTCAAACTGCGCATGGCCGAGGATGCACTGAACGAGCAGCTGGAAAAAGCTCAGCAGTACATCGTCGACCGTCGCCGACTGCTGGACGACAAGTTCGAAGACAAGAAGCGCAAGCTGCAACAGGGCGATGACCTGGCACCAGGCGTTCTGAAAATCGTCAAGGTTTACCTGGCAATCCGCCGTCGCATCCAGCCGGGTGACAAGATGGCCGGTCGTCACGGTAACAAAGGTGTCGTCTCGGTGATCATGCCGGTCGAAGACATGCCGCATGACGCCAATGGCACACCGGTCGATGTCGTACTGAACCCGCTGGGTGTACCTTCGCGTATGAACGTGGGTCAGATTCTGGAAACCCACCTGGGCCTCGCGGCCAAGGGTCTGGGTGAAAAGATCGATCGCATGATCGAAGAACAGCGCAAGGCCGCAGAGCTGCGCGTGTTCCTGACCGAGGTCTACAACGAGATCGGTGGTCGTCAGGAAAGCCTCGACGAGTTCAGCGATGAAGAAATTCTCGCCCTGGCTCACAACCTGAAGAAAGGCGTGCCAATGGCAACGCCAGTATTCGACGGTGCGAAAGAGAGCGAGATCAAGGCCATGCTGAAGCTGGCCGATCTGCCTGAGAGCGGCCAGATGGTGCTGTTCGATGGCCGTACCGGCAACAAGTTCGAGCGTCCTGTGACCGTTGGTTACATGTACATGCTGAAGCTGAACCACTTGGTGGACGACAAGATGCACGCGCGTTCCACTGGTTCTTACAGCCTGGTTACCCAGCAGCCGCTGGGTGGTAAGGCGCAGTTCGGTGGTCAGCGTTTCGGGGAGATGGAAGTGTGGGCGCTGGAAGCATACGGCGCGGCATACACCCTGCAAGAAATGCTCACAGTGAAGTCGGACGACGTGAACGGCCGTACCAAGATGTACAAGAACATCGTGGATGGCGATCACCGTATGGAGCCGGGCATGCCCGAGTCCTTCAACGTGTTGATCAAAGAGATCCGTTCGCTCGGTATCGATATCGATCTGGAAACCGAATAACACGTGACGTGAAGGGGAGTGGGGCAGGCAGTGCCCGCTCCCTGCTCCGCCAGGAGGAAAGGCCTTGAAAGACCTACTGAATTTGCTGAAAAACCAGGGTCAAGTCGAAGAGTTCGACGCCATCCGCATCGGTCTGGCGTCACCAGAGATGATCCGTTCGTGGTCGTTCGGTGAAGTTAAGAAGCCGGAAACCATCAACTACCGTACGTTCAAACCAGAACGTGACGGCCTGTTCTGCGCCAAGATCTTTGGCCCAGTCAAGGACTACGAGTGCCTGTGCGGTAAGTACAAGCGCCTGAAGCATCGTGGCGTTATCTGCGAGAAGTGCGGCGTTGAAGTTGCCCTCGCCAAGGTCCGTCGTGAGCGCATGGCTCACATCGAGCTGGCTTCGCCTGTCGCACACATCTGGTTCCTGAAGTCGCTGCCGTCCCGTATCGGCTTGCTGATGGACATGACCCTGCGTGATATCGAGCGCGTGCTCTACTTCGAGAGCTACGTCGTTATCGATCCAGGCATGACTACGCTTGAAAAAGGCCAGCTGCTCAACGACGAGCAGTACTTCGAAGCGCTGGAAGAGTTCGGTGACGACTTCGACGCCCGCATGGGTGCCGAGGCTGTCCGCGAGCTGCTGCACGCTATCGACCTGGAGCACGAGATCGGTCGCCTGCGTGAAGAGATTCCGCAGACCAACTCGGAAACCAAGATCAAGAAGCTGTCCAAGCGCCTGAAGCTCATGGAAGCCTTCCAGGGCTCCGGCAACCTGCCTGAGTGGATGGTCCTGACCGTCCTGCCAGTGCTGCCGCCGGACCTGCGTCCGCTGGTACCGTTGGATGGCGGCCGCTTCGCGACCTCCGACCTGAACGACCTGTACCGGCGGGTGATCAACCGTAACAACCGTCTCAAGCGCCTGCTGGATCTATCGGCGCCGGACATCATCGTGCGCAACGAAAAGCGCATGCTGCAGGAAGCGGTCGACGCCCTGCTGGACAACGGCCGTCGCGGTCGCGCCATCACTGGCTCGAACAAGCGTCCGCTGAAGTCCCTGGCCGACATGATCAAAGGTAAGCAAGGTCGCTTCCGTCAGAACCTGCTCGGTAAGCGTGTGGACTACTCCGGTCGTTCGGTCATTACCGTAGGCCCGACCCTGCGTCTGCACCAGTGCGGTCTGCCGAAGAAAATGGCCCTGGAGCTGTTCAAGCCGTTCATTTTCGGCAAGCTGGAAATGCGTGGTCTGGCGACCACCATCAAGGCTGCCAAGAAGATGGTCGAGCGCGAGCTGCCAGAGGTGTGGGACGTTCTCGCCGAAGTGATTCGCGAACACCCCGTATTGCTGAACCGTGCACCGACCCTGCACCGTCTGGGTATCCAGGCATTCGAGCCGGTCCTGATCGAAGGCAAGGCCATCCAGCTCCACCCGCTGGTCTGCGCTGCGTACAACGCCGACTTCGACGGTGACCAGATGGCCGTTCACGTGCCGCTGACGCTGGAAGCTCAGCTCGAAGCGCGTGCGCTGATGATGTCGACCAACAACATCCTGTCGCCAGCCAACGGTGAGCCAATCATCGTTCCGTCGCAGGACGTCGTACTGGGTCTGTACTACATGACCCGTGAGGCCATCAACGCCAAGGGCGAGGGTCGTGTCTTTGCCGACCTGCAGGAAGTCGACCGCGTATTCCGCGCTGGCGAAGCTGCCCTGCACGCGAAAATCAAGGTTCGTATCAACGAGACCGTGAAAGACCGTGATGGCAGCGTCACCAAGAACACCCGCATCGTCGACACCACCGTTGGCCGTGCGCTGCTGTTCCAGGTTGTACCTGCTGGCCTGCCTTACGATGTCGTCAACCAGCCAATGAAGAAAAAGGCGATCTCCAAGCTGATCAACCAGTGCTACCGCGTGGTTGGTCTGAAAGAGACCGTCATCTTCGCTGACCAGCTGATGTACACCGGTTTCGCCTACTCGACCATCTCCGGTGTTTCCATCGGTGTGAACGACTTCGTCATTCCGGATGAGAAGGCGCGCATCATCGGTACGGCTACCGATGAAGTGAAGGAAATCGAAAGTCAGTACGCCTCCGGCCTGGTCACCCAGGGCGAGAAGTACAACAAGGTCATCGACTTGTGGTCCAAGGCGAACGACGAAGTGTCCAAGGCGATGATGGCCAACCTCTCGAAAGAGAAGGTCATCGACCGCGAGGGCAATGAAGTCGACCAGGAATCGTTCAACTCGATGTACATGATGGCTGACTCGGGTGCGCGTGGTTCTGCTGCCCAGATCCGTCAGCTGGCGGGTATGCGTGGTCTGATGGCCAAGCCGGACGGCTCCATCATCGAGACGCCGATCACCGCGAACTTCCGTGAAGGTCTGAGCGTACTCCAGTACTTCATCTCGACTCACGGTGCTCGTAAGGGTCTGGCGGATACCGCACTGAAGACCGCGAACTCCGGTTACCTGACCCGTCGTCTGGTAGACGTGGCGCAGGACCTGGTGGTGACCGAGATCGATTGCGGCACCGACCAAGGCCTGGTCATGACCCCGCACATCGAAGGCGGCGACGTTGTCGAGCCGCTGGGTGAGCGTGTTCTGGGTCGTGTCATCGCCCGTGACGTGTTCAAGCCGGGCACCGAGGACGTCATCGTTCCTGCCGGTACGCTGGTAGACGAGAAATGGGTCGAGTTCATCGAGCTGAACAGCATCGACGAAGTGGTCGTGCGCTCGCCGATCAGCTGCGAAACCCGCTTCGGTATTTGCGCCAAGTGCTACGGTCGTGACCTGGCGCGCGGTCACCAGGTGAACATCGGTGAAGCGGTCGGCGTCATCGCCGCCCAGTCCATCGGTGAGCCTGGTACCCAGCTGACCATGCGTACGTTCCACATCGGTGGTGCTGCAAGCCGGACCTCGGCTGCTGACAGCGTTCAGGTGAAGAATGGCGGTATGGTACGTCTGCACAACCTGAAGCAGGTTGAGCGCGCAGACGGTAACCTGGTTGCCGTATCGCGTTCGGGCGAGTTGGCCATTGCCGACGAATTCGGTCGTGAGCGTGAGCGTTACAAGCTGCCGTACGGCGCTGTGATTTCGGTCAAGGAAGGTGACAAGGTCGAAGCTGGCGCCATCGTCGCCAAGTGGGACCCGCACACCCACCCGATCGTGACCGAACTCAAAGGTACCGTGACCTTCGTGGGCATGGAAGAAAACATCACCATCAAGCGTCAGACCGATGAGCTCACCGGCCTGACCAACATTGAAGTGTTGGACGTCAAGGATCGCCCTGCCGCAGGCAAGGAAATCCGTCCGGCCATCAAGATGGTGGATGCGTCTGGTAAGGACCTGTACCTGCCGGGTACCGATGTACCTGCCCAGTACTTCCTGCCGGCTAACGCCCTGGTTGGCGTGGCCGACGGTGCACAGATCGGTGTCGGTGACGTTATTGCGCGTATTCCGCAAGAAACGTCCAAGACCCGTGACATCACCGGTGGTCTGCCACGTGTTGCCGACTTGTTCGAAGCGCGTCGTCCGAAGGAAGCGTCGATTCTGGCGGAAGTCAGCGGTACCATCGCCTTCGGTAAAGAAACGAAGGGCAAGCGTCGCCTGGTGATCACTCCGACCGACGGTAGCGATCCGTACGAAGAGCTGATTCCGAAGTGGCGTCACCTGAACGTCTTCGAAGGTGAGCAGGTAAACCGCGGCGAAGTTATCTCCGACGGCCCAAGCGATCCGCACGACATCCTGCGTCTGCTGGGTGTCAGCGCACTCGCCAAGTACATCGTCAACGAGATTCAGGACGTTTATCGTCTGCAAGGCGTTAAGATCAACGACAAGCACATCGAGACCATCCTGCGCCAGATGCTGCGCAAGGTCGAGATTTCCGAGTCGGGCGATTCCAGCTTCATCAAGGGCGACCAGATGGAACTGACTCAGGTACTGGTAGAGAACGAGCGTCTCGCCGGCGAGGACAAGTTCATCTCCAAGTTCACCCGTGTGCTGCTGGGTATCACCAAGGCGTCGCTGTCGACCGAGTCGTTCATTTCCGCGGCTTCCTTCCAGGAAACCACCCGCGTACTGACCGAAGCGGCCGTGACTGGCAAGCGCGACTACCTGCGTGGTCTGAAAGAGAACGTGGTCGTGGGTCGCCTGATCCCGGCTGGTACGGGTCTGGCTTACCACAGCGAGCGCAAGCGTCGCCGTGATGCAGACAAGCCGCTGCGTGTGAGCGCCAGTGAGGTGGAAGCCGCACTGACCGAAGCACTGAACTCCAGCGGTAACTGAGTACAGGGCAGGGCCCCGGTTTACCCCGGACGGTCGTCGGCGACATGAAATGTTGCCGATGATCGGGCGGGGAGGGCCGGGGCCTTGTCTTGACTGGGTGCAAGATCCTCTTTAGACTTTTGTACCCTTAAATTTGGTGAGGCTCCGTCTCGCCAATTTTTGGCTTTCTTGCAAGACAATAGAGTCGCAAGACAATCAGTGGAGCTAGTAGATGGCAACTATCAACCAGCTGGTACGTCAGCCGCGTAAGCGTTCGGTCGAGAAGTCCGACGTTCCTGCGCTGCAGAACTGCCCGCAACGTCGTGGCGTGTGCACCCGTGTGTACACCACCACGCCGAAAAAACCTAACTCGGCACTGCGTAAAGTATGCCGTGTGCGTCTGACCAACGGTTTCGAGGTTTCCTCGTACATCGGCGGTGAAGGCCACAACCTGCAAGAGCACAGCGTCGTCCTGATCCGTGGCGGCCGTGTAAAAGACTTGCCAGGTGTTCGTTACCACACCGTTCGCGGCTCTCTGGATACCTCGGGCGTTAAAGGCCGTAACCAGGGTCGTTCGAAGTACGGTACCAAGCGTCCGAAGTAATCGGCCGTTTGCAGACATCCATTTTTTTGAGTCGATAAGAGTAAGGTCGGGCGGGGGTCGTAGACCCAGGTCCCGGGCTAACCTGAAGACCGTTTGAGGGCTTATCATGCCAAGACGTCGTGTAGCAGCAAAACGTGAGATCCTTGACGATCCTAAGTACGGATCGCAGATTCTCGCCAAGTTCATGAACCACGTGATGGAAAGCGGCAAGAAGGCCGTAGCCGAGCGCATCGTTTATGGTGCCCTGGATACCGTCAAAGCACGCAAGAACAGCGACCCCCTGGAAATCTTCGAGAAAGCTCTCGACGCCATCGCTCCGCTGGTCGAAGTTAAGTCCCGTCGTGTCGGCGGTGCCACTTACCAGGTTCCGGTTGAAGTTCGTCCATCCCGTCGTAACGCTCTGGCAATGCGCTGGCTCGTAGACTACGCCCGTAAGCGCGGCGAGAAGTCGATGGCCCTGCGCCTGGCCGGTGAACTGCTGGATGCTGCCGAAGGCAAGGGTGCTGCAGTGAAGAAGCGTGAAGACGTTCACCGTATGGCTGAAGCCAACAAAGCGTTCTCGCACTACCGCTTCTAATTCAAGCATCAATCACTTTGCGAGGGCTTTATGGCTCGTACTACAGCAATTAACCGCTACCGTAACATTGGTATCTGTGCCCACGTTGACGCGGGCAAGACCACCACTACCGAGCGGATCCTGTTCTACACAGGTCTGAGCCACAAGATGGGCGAGGTGCACGACGGCGCCGCGACCACCGACTGGATGGTGCAGGAGCAGGAGCGCGGTATCACCATTACCTCCGCTGCCGTGACCACCTTCTGGAAAGGTTCCGTTGGTCAGTACGACAACTACCGCGTAAACGTCATCGATACTCCCGGCCACGTTGACTTCACCATTGAAGTAGAACGTTCGCTGCGCGTACTCGACGGTGCGGTCGTTGTGTTCTGCGGCACCTCCGGTGTCGAGCCTCAGTCCGAAACCGTATGGCGTCAGGCCAACAAGTACGGTGTTCCACGTGTTGTTTACGTGAACAAGATGGACCGTGCCGGTGCCAACTTCCTGCGCGTCGTAGGTCAGATCAAGAACCGTCTGGGTCACACCCCGGTTCCGGTTCAGCTGGCCATCGGTTCGGAAGATAACTTCCAGGGTCAGGTCGACCTGATCAAGATGAAGGCTATCTACTGGAACGACGACGACAAGGGCACCACCTACCGCGAGGAAGAAATTCCTGCGGACATGCTTGAGCTGGCTGAAGAGTGGCGCAACAACATGGTTGAAGCTGCCGCTGAAGCCAACGAAGAGCTGATGAACAAGTACCTGGAAGGCGGTGAGCTCACCGTTGACGAGATCAAGGCAGGCCTGCGCGCGCGCACCCTGGCCAGCGAAATCGTTCCAGCTGTTTGCGGTTCGTCGTTCAAGAACAAGGGTGTTCCCCTGGTTCTCGACGCCGTCATCGACTACCTGCCTGCTCCTACCGAGATTCCTGCCATCCAGGGTATCAACCCGGACGACAAGGATCTGGACAAGGAAGACCCGGCTGTTCGTAAAGACGAGCGTCACGCCGACGACAACGAGCCGTTCTCGGCCCTGGCGTTCAAGATCGCGACCGACCCGTTCGTAGGTACTCTGACCTTCGTTCGCGTCTACTCGGGTGTTCTGAGCTCCGGCGACTCCGTGATCAACTCGGTCAAAGGCAAGAAAGAGCGCGTTGGTCGTATGGTGCAGATGCACGCCAACCAGCGTGAAGAGATCAAGGAAGTGCGCGCTGGCGACATCGCCGCTCTGATCGGCATGAAAGACGTGACCACCGGTGAAACCCTGTGCAACGCCGATCATCCAATCATCCTTGAGCGTATGGACTTCCCGGAGCCGGTAATCTCCCTGTCCGTCGAGCCGAAAACCAAGGCCGACCAGGAGAAGATGGGTATCGCACTGGGCAAGCTGGCCCAGGAAGACCCGTCGTTCCGCGTCAAGACCGACGAAGAAACCGGCCAGACCATCATCTCCGGTATGGGTGAGCTGCACCTGGACATCCTCGTTGACCGCATGAAGCGCGAATTCAACGTCGAAGCCAACATCGGTAAGCCTCAGGTTTCGTACCGCGAGAAGATCACCAAGTCCAACGTCGAGATCGAAGGCAAATTCGTTCGTCAGTCGGGTGGTCGTGGTCAGTTCGGTCACTGCTGGATCCGTTTCTCGGAGCCGGAAGTGGACGAGAAAGGCAACATCACCGAAGGTCTGGTGTTTACCAACGAAGTCGTTGGTGGTGTGATTCCGAAGGAATTCATCGCCCCGATCCAGAAGGGTATCGAAGAGCAGATGAAGAACGGCGTCGTTGCCGGCTATCCTCTGATCGGCCTGAAGGCCACGGTATTCGACGGTTCGTACCACGACGTCGACTCCAACGAAATGGCGTTCAAGATCGCTGCATCGATGGCAACCAAGCAGCTGGCCCAGAAGGGCGGCGGCGTGGTTCTCGAGCCGATCATGAAGGTCGAAGTTGTAACCCCGGAAGACTACCTGGGTGACGTGATGGGTGACCTGAACCGTCGTCGTGGTCTGGTACAGGGTATGGATGAGTCGGTCTCTGGCCGCGTCGTCCGCGCTGAAGTTCCGCTCGGGGAAATGTTCGGTTACGCGACCGACGTTCGTTCCATGTCTCAGGGTCGCGCAAGCTACTCCATGGAATTCTCCAAGTACGCTGAAGCTCCGTCGAACATCGTCGAAGCTCTCATTAAAAAACAAGGCTGATTCAGCCCCTTTAGGCTAGGAGTTCACTGTCGTGGCTAAAGAAAAATTTGATCGTTCCCTTCCCCACGTTAACGTCGGCACTATCGGCCACGTTGACCACGGTAAGACCACTCTGACCGCAGCTCTGACTCGCGTCTGCTCCGAAGTATTCGGTTCGGCAGTCGTTGAGTTCGACAAGATCGACTCGGCTCCGGAAGAAAAAGCGCGCGGTATCACCATCAACACCGCTCACGTTGAGTACAACTCGACCATTCGTCACTACGCTCACGTTGACTGCCCAGGTCACGCTGACTACGTGAAGAACATGATCACCGGTGCTGCCCAGATGGACGGCGCGATCCTGGTTTGCTCGGCCGCCGATGGTCCGATGCCACAAACCCGTGAGCACATCCTGCTGTCCCGTCAGGTTGGCGTTCCGTACATCGTGGTCTTCCTGAACAAGGCTGACCTGGTAGACGACGCTGAGCTGCTGGAACTGGTCGAGATGGAAGTTCGCGACCTGCTGTCCACCTACGACTTCCCAGGCGACGACACCCCGATCATCATCGGTTCGGCTCGTATGGCGCTGGAAGGCAAAGACGACAACGAAATGGGCACTACCGCTGTTAAGAAGCTGGTAGAAACTCTGGATTCCTACATCCCTGAGCCAGTTCGTGCCATCGACCAGCCTTTCCTGATGCCGATCGAAGACGTGTTCTCGATCTCGGGTCGTGGTACCGTTGTAACCGGTCGTATCGAGCGTGGTATCGTCCGCGTTCAGGATCCGCTGGAAATCGTTGGTCTGCGTGACACCACCACCACCACCTGCACCGGTGTTGAGATGTTCCGCAAGCTGCTGGACGAAGGCCGTGCTGGCGAGAACTGCGGCGTTCTGCTGCGTGGTACCAAGCGTGACGACGTTGAGCGTGGCCAGGTTCTGGTCAAGCCAGGTTCGGTCAAGCCGCACACCAAGTTCACCGCAGAAGTCTACGTTCTGTCGAAAGAAGAAGGCGGTCGTCACACTCCGTTCTTCAAAGGCTACCGTCCTCAGTTCTACTTCCGTACCACTGACGTGACCGGTAACTGCGAACTGCCGGAAGGCGTTGAAATGGTAATGCCAGGTGACAACATTCAGATGACTGTTACCCTGATCAAGACCATCGCAATGGAAGACGGTCTGCGCTTCGCTATCCGTGAAGGCGGTCGTACCGTCGGCGCCGGCGTCGTAGCCAAAATCATCGAGTAACCACTCGACCGATTGAAAAAGCCCCCGCTCAGCGGGGGCTTTTTTTATTGGGTTGACACCAAATGGGGGCATCTATAGAATCACGCCTCCTTTTAGCGGGCGTAGTGCGTCCGTTGGGAACAGCCTGGAGTCTGAAATCCAATGCAAAATCAGCAAATCCGTATCAGGTTGAAGGCTTTCGACCATCGCCTGATCGACCAATCCACCCAGGAAATCGTGGAAACCGCGAAACGTACTGGTGCACAAGTGCGTGGTCCAATTCCACTGCCTACCCGCAAAGAGCGTTTCACCGTTCTGGTCTCCCCGCACGTCAACAAAGACGCGCGTGATCAGTACGAGATTCGCACTCATAAGCGTGTTCTGGACATCGTCCAGCCAACGGATAAAACCGTTGACGCGCTGATGAAGCTTGATCTGGCGGCAGGTGTGGAAGTACAGATCAGCCTCGGCTAAGACTTCGGTCTGGTCGTGTAACGCTCTGAAATGGGCGGCCATAGCGGGTGAAAGCCCCGTACACTCATGAGGTTTACAACATGACTATTGGTGTAATCGGTCGCAAGTGCGGTATGACCCGCATTTTCACCGAAGAAGGTGTCTCCATTCCGGTCACGGTCATTGAGATCGAGCCGAATCGCGTCACCCAGTTCAAAACTGAAGAAACCGATGGCTACCGTGCAGTGCAAGTCACTGTCGGCGAGCGTCGTGCTTCGCGCGTGACTGCCGCTCAGGCAGGCCACTTTGCCAAGGCCAACGTTGCTGCTGGTCGCGGTGTTTGGGAGTTCCGTCTTGAAGAAGGCGATTTCCAGGCTGGCGATCTGATCAAAGCTGAACTCTTCACTGCAGGCCAGCTGGTAGACGTTACTGGTCAGTCCAAGGGTAAAGGCTTCGCCGGTACCATCAAGCGCTGGAACTTCCGTGGCCAGGACAACACCCACGGTAACTCCGTGTCGCACCGTGTCCCAGGTTCCATCGGCCAGTGCCAGACTCCTGGTCGTGTGTTCAAGGGCAAGAAGATGTCCGGTCACATGGGCGCCGAGCGCGTGACTGTTCAGTCCCTGGAAGTTGTTCGCGTAGACGCTGAGCGCAACCTGTTGCTGGTCAAGGGTGCCGTTCCAGGCGCTACTGGCGGCGACGTGGTTGTACGTCCAGCTGTCAAGGCTCGCGGTTAAGGGGAAACTGACATGCAACTTAATGTAAATGACGCTCAGGCGATCGAAGTTTCCGAACTGACTTTCGGTGGCGAATTCAACGAGACGCTGGTACACCAAGCAGTCGTGGCCTACATGGCCGGCGGCCGTCAGGGCACCAAGCAGCAAAAGACCCGTTCCGACGTGGCTGGTGGCGGTAAGCGCCCATGGCGTCAGAAGGGTACTGGCCGTGCTCGTGCTGGTACCACTCGTGGTCCGATCTGGCGTGGCGGTGGTGTAACCTTCGCAGCTCGCCCTCAAGATCACTCGCAGAAGCTCAACAAGAAGATGTATCGCGCAGCTCTGCGCTCCATCCTCGCTGAGCTGGTGCGTAGCGACCGTCTGGTCGTGGTTCAGGACTTCGCTGTTGAAGCACCGAAAACCAAAGATCTGCTGAACAAGCTGAACGGCATGGGTCTGAGCGATGTGTTGATCGTTTCCGACGCTGTTGATCAGAACCTGTACCTGGCTGCTCGTAACCTGCCGCACGTCGACGTTCGTGACGTACAAGGTTCCGACCCGGTCAGTCTGATCGCATACGAGAAAGTGTTGATCACTGTCTCGGCCGTGAAGAAATTCGAGGAGCTGCTGGGATGAACCAGGAACGCGTATTCAAAGTCCTCCTTGGCCCGCACGTTTCCGAGAAGGCTACCGTTCTGGCTGAGAAGAAAGGCCAGTTCGTATTCAAGGTTGCTACTGACGCAACCAAGCTGGAAATCAAGAAAGCTGTCGAAGGCCTGTTCAACGTAAAAGTTGAAAACGTGTCGACCGTTAACGTTCTGGGTAAAACCAAGCGTACCGCACGTGGTCTGGGCAAGCGTAATGACTGGAAGAAGGCGATCGTCTCCCTTCAGCCAGGCCAAGATCTCGATTTCAGCAGCAGTGCTGAGTAAGGAAGGGGTGCATCATGGCAATCGTTAAATGCAAACCGACTTCCCCTGGCCGCCGTTTCGTGGTCAAGGTGGTCAACAAGGAGCTGCATAAAGGCGCTCCTCACGCACCGCTGCTCGAGAAAAAATCGAAGTCTGGTGGTCGTAACAACAATGGCCGCATCACTACGCGTCACGTAGGTGGTGGTCATAAGCAGCATTACCGTCTGGTCGACTTCCGTCGCAACGACAAAGATGGCATCCCAGCCACTGTCGAGCGTATCGAATACGATCCAAACCGTACTGCTCACATCGCCCTGCTGTGCTACGCAGACGGTGAGCGTCGCTACATCATCGCCCCTAAAGGCGTGAGCGCTGGCGACCAGCTGATCGCAGGTGCCCTGGCCCCAATCAAGGCCGGTAACTCCCTGCAGCTGCGCAACATTCCAGTAGGTAGCACCATTCACGGCATCGAACTGAAGCCGGGTAAAGGTGCACAGATCGCTCGTTCCGCTGGTGCTTCGGCTCAGCTGATCGCTCGTGAAGGTGTCTACGTGACCCTGCGTCTGCGCTCTGGTGAAATGCGTAAAGTCCTGGCTGAGTGCCGTGCGACCCTGGGCGAAGTCTCGAACTCCGAGCACAGCCTGCGTTCGCTGGGTAAAGCTGGTGCCAAACGCTGGCGCGGCGTTCGCCCAACCGTTCGTGGTGTTGCCATGAACCCGGTTGACCACCCACATGGTGGTGGTGAAGGTCGTACCTCCGGTGGTCGTCATCCGGTATCGCCATGGGGCTTCCCAACCAAGGGTGCTAAAACCCGTGGTAATAAGCGTACCGACAACATGATCGTCCGTCGTCGCAAGTAACTAGAGGGATACGACAGTGCCACGTTCTCTGAAAAAAGGTCCTTTTATCGATCTTCACCTCTTGAAGAAGGTCGAAGTGGCGGTGGAGAAGAACGATCGCAAACCAGTTAAAACCTGGTCGCGTCGCTCGATGATCCTGCCACAAATGGTCGGTCTGACCATCGCGGTTCACAACGGTCGCCAGCATGTTCCAGTTCTCGTGAACGAAGACATGGTCGGCCACAAACTGGGCGAGTTCGCCGGTACCCGCACCTATCGCGGGCACGTGGCTGACAAGAAAGCCAAGCGTTAAGGGGTAAGGAAATGGAAGTAGCCGCTAAGTTGTCGGGCGCTCGAATCTCCGCCCAGAAAGCCCGCTTGGTCGCCGACCAGATCCGCGGGAAGAAGGTGGGCGAAGCGCTCAACCTGTTGGCCTTCAGCAGCAAAAAAGCCGCTGAAATCATGAAGAAAGTCCTCGAGTCGGCCGTAGCCAACGCCGAACACAACGAAGGCGCAGACGTTGATGACCTGAAGGTCTCCACCGTCTTCGTCAACGAAGGGCGTTCGCTGAAGCGCATCATGCCACGTGCCAAAGGCCGTGCTGATCGCATCGTCAAGCGGTCTTGCCATATCACTGTCAAGGTTGCGGACAAGTAACGGAGTCGATCAGATGGGTCAGAAAGTACATCCCACTGGCATTCGCCTGGGAATCGTCAAGGAGCACACCTCCGTCTGGTACGCAGACGGTGCTACTTACGCAGATTACCTGTTGAAGGATCTGAAAACGCGTGAGTACCTCCACGACAAACTAAAAAGCGCGTCCGTAAGCCGTATCGATATTCATCGTCCGGCTCAAACTGCACGCATCACCATCCACACCGCTCGTCCAGGTATCGTTATCGGGAAGAAAGGTGAGGATGTCGAGAAGCTGCGCCAGGACCTGACCAAGCAGATGGGTGTGCCTGTGCACATCAACATCGAAGAGATCCGCAAGCCGGAACTCGACGCCATGCTGGTTGCGCAAAGCGTAGCTCAGCAGCTGGAACGCCGCGTTATGTTCCGTCGCGCCATGAAGCGCGCCGTACAGAACGCCATGCGTATTGGTGCCAAGGGCATCAAGATCCAGGTGAGCGGTCGTCTCGGCGGCGCTGAGATTGCTCGTACCGAGTGGTATCGCGAAGGTCGTGTGCCTCTGCACACCCTGCGTGCCGATATCGACTACAACACCTACGAAGCTCACACCACTTACGGTGTGATCGGTGTGAAGGTTTGGATTTTCAAAGGCGAAGTTATTGGTGGTCGCCAAGAAGAACTGAAACCACAAGCACCAGCGCCTCGTAAAAAAGCTGCTAAGTAAGGGGTACGCCAAATGTTGCAACCTAAGCGTACAAAATTCCGCAAGCAGATGACTGGCCACAACCGTGGTCTGGCACTGCGCGGTAGCAAAGTCAGCTTCGGCGAATTCGCCCTGAAAGCTGTTGCTCGCGGTCGCCTCACCGCCCGCCAGATCGAGTCCGCACGTCGTGCGCTGACCCGTCACGTAAAACGTGGCGGCAAGATCTGGATCCGTGTATTCCCGGACAAGCCGATCTCCAAGAAGCCTCTCGAGGTTCGTATGGGTAAAGGTAAGGGTTCCGTTGAGTACTGGGTTGCCCAGATCCAGCCAGGCAAAGTCCTGTACGAGATCGAGGGTGTTTCTGAAGAGCTGGCGCGCGAAGCTTTCGCTCTGGCCGCTGCGAAGCTGCCTCTCGCCACCTCCTTTGTTAAGCGGACGGTGATGTGATGAAAGCGAATGAACTTCGTGAAAAATCCGCACAGCAACTGAACGAGCAACTGCTCGGCTTGCTGCGCGACCAGTTCAATCTGCGTATGCAGAAAGCAACTGGCCAGTTGGGGCAGTCGCACCTGCTCTCGCAAGTCAAGCGTGACATCGCTCGCGTGAAGACTGTGCTCAACCAGCAGGCAGGTAAGTGATCATGGCTGAAGCTGAAAAAACCGTCCGTACGCTGACTGGCCGTGTCGTCAGCGACAAAATGGACAAGACCATCACCGTTCTGATCGAGCGTCGCGTTAAGCACCCGATCTACGGTAAATACGTTAAGCGTTCGACTAAGCTGCATGCGCACGACGAAACCAATCAGTGCAAGATCGGCGACAAGGTTTCCATTACCGAAACCCGTCCGCTGGCCAAGACCAAGTCCTGGGCACTGGTTGAAGTCCTCGAACGCGCTGTTGAAGTCTAAGGGCTAGGGGTCGGAGAAATTTTATGATTCAGACTCAATCCATGCTCGATGTGGCCGATAACAGCGGCGCTCGTCGCGTCATGTGCATCAAGGTGCTCGGCGGTTCTCACCGCCGTTACGCCGGCATCGGTGACATCATCAAAGTTACCGTCAAGGAAGCAATTCCGCGCGGTAAGGTCAAAAAAGGCCAAGTGATGACTGCTGTTGTCGTGCGCACCCGTCACGGTGTTCGTCGCGCTGACGGTTCCATCATTCGTTTCGACGGCAACGCTGCTGTTCTGCTGAACAACAAGCAAGAGCCGATCGGCACTCGCATCTTCGGGCCAGTGACCCGTGAACTTCGTACTGAGAAGTTCATGAAGATCGTCTCGCTCGCCCCTGAAGTGCTGTAAGGAGATCCGACATGCAAAAGATTCGTCGTGACGACGAGATCATCGTGATCGCCGGCAAAGACAAAGGTAAGCGCGGTAAGGTGCTGAAGGTTCTCGCTGACGACCGTCTGGTCATCGGTGGTGTGAACCTGGTCAAGCGTCATACCAAGCCTAACCCGATGGCGGGCGTTCAGGGCGGTATCGTCGAAAAAGAAGCGCCTCTGCACGCTTCCAACGTTGCCATCTTCAACGGTGAAACCAACAAGGCTGACCGCGTTGGTTTCAAAGTAGAAGACGGTAAGAAAATTCGTGTCTTCAAGTCGACCCAAAAAGCGGTTGATGCTTGAACACTGCTAGGTAGAAGACCATGGCACGACTGAAAGAGATTTACCGGAACGAGATCGCTCCTAAGCTTAAGGATGAACTTAAGCTGTCGAACGTGATGGAAGTTCCGCGCGTTACCAAAATCACCCTGAACATGGGTCTGGGCGAAGCGATCGGTGACAAGAAGGTCATCGAGCACGCTGTTGCCGACCTGGAAAAGATCACCGGTCAAAAGCCGGTCGTGACTTTCGCTCGCAAATCCATCGCTGGCTTCAAAGTCCGCGAAGGCTGGCCGATCGGCGTCAAGGTGACCCTGCGTAGCGACAAGATGTACGAATTCCTGGACCGCCTGCTGGCGATCTCCCTGCCTCGGGTTCGCGACTTCCGCGGCCTGAATGCCAAGTCCTTCGACGGTCGTGGCAACTACAGCATGGGCGTGAAAGAGCAGATCATCTTCCCGGAAATCGACTACGACAAGATCGATGCTCTGCGCGGTTTGGACATCACCCTGACCACCACTGCTCGTTCGGACGACGAAGGCCGCGCTCTGCTGCGTGCTTTCAAGTTCCCGTTCCGCAACTGATTGGAGTAGGAAAATGGCCAAGAAGAGCATGAAAAACCGTGAGCTGAAGCGTCAGCAAACGGTAGCCAAGTACGCTAAAAAGCGCGCTGAGCTGAAAGCGACCATCGTCAATCTGAACGCCTCTCCTGAAGAGCGTTTCGCTGCCGTTGTCGCTCTGCAGAAGCAGCCTCGCGATGCTAGCGCTGCACGCCTGCGCAACCGTTGCCGCCTGACCGGTCGTCCTCACGGTGTATACCGTAAGTTCGGCCTGGGCCGTAACATGCTGCGTCAAGCGGCAATGCGTGGCGACGTACCAGGTCTGGTCAAGGCCTCCTGGTAATCGCTGCAGGTTGAGTCGTCGGCGTAGGGGGTTAATCTTCCGACCGCCGGTGACGCTTCCCACGAACAAGCCCCTACATGGGGCTTGTTTCGTTTCTGGCTTGTGTCTAGAATGACCGGCTCACCTGAGCCTGGGCTTCTTGCCCTGCCTGTTCAGGTGGTTGTGATAGCCGCAAGGCTAATAATTCTTGTATCAGGAGCATCTAGCCCATGAGTATGCAGGACCCGTTAGCGGACATGCTAACTCGCATCCGTAATGCCCAGATGGCTGAAAAGTCCGTCGTAAGCATGCCTTCCTCCACCCTGAAGGTCGCGGTTGCCAAAGTTCTGAAAGATGAAGGTTACATCGCTGGTTACCAGGTAACTGGTGAAGCCAAGCCTTCCCTGTCGATCGAACTCAAGTACTTCGAAGGCCGTCCGGTCATCGAGGAACTGAAGCGCTCCAGCCGTCCAGGCCTGCGCCAGTACAAGTCCGTCACAGATCTGCCGAAAGTACGTGGCGGCCTGGGCGTGTCTATCGTCTCCACCAACAAAGGTGTGATGACTGACCGCGCTGCGCGCGCTGCCGGTGTCGGCGGCGAAGTTCTGTGCACAGTGTTCTAAGGGGAGATAGGCATGTCTCGCGTCGCTAAGAACCCCGTTAAGCTGCCAGCAGGCGTCGAAGTAAAATTCGCCGGCCAGCAGCTTTCGGTGAAGGGTGCCAAGGGCACTCTCGAACTGAACGTTCACTCGTCTGTTGAAGTTACCGAAGAGTCCGGCGAACTGCGCTTCGTCGCTCGCAACGGTGATCAGCAAGCTCGCGCCATGGCCGGTACTACCCGCGCTCTGGTGAACAACATGGTCCAAGGCGTAAGCCAAGGCTTCGAGCGCAAGCTCCAGCTGGTCGGTGTTGGTTACAAGGCACAGGCAAAAGGCACCGTCCTGAACCTGGCTCTGGGCTTCTCGCATCCAGTGGACTACGAACTGCCAGCCGGTATCACCGCAGAAACCCCAAGCCAAACCGACATCCTGATCAAGGGTATCGATAAGCAGCTGGTGGGTCAGGTGGCCGCTGAAATCCGCGATTTCCGTCCGCCAGAGCCTTACAAAGGCAAGGGTGTGCGTTACGCGGACGAAGTAGTCCGTCGTAAAGAAGCCAAGAAGAAGTAGGGCCTAGCAAATGACCGACAAAAAAGTTACTCGACTGCGTCGCGCTCGCAAAGCACGTCTCAAGATGCACGAACTCGAAGTCGTGCGCCTGTGCGTGTTCCGCTCCTCGCAGCATATCTACGCCCAGGTCATTTCGGCCGACGGCAGCAAGGTTCTGGCAAGCGCCTCGACCTTGGACAAAGACCTGCGTGATGGCGCCACTGGCAACATCGACGCGGCCACTAAGGTTGGCAAGCTGGTAGCTGAGCGTGCGAAAGCCGCCGGTGTATCTCAAGTTGCCTTTGACCGTTCCGGCTTCAAGTACCATGGCCGCGTCAAAGCGCTGGCTGATGCTGCTCGTGAAGGCGGGCTGGAGTTCTAAGTTATGGCAAATAACGATCAAAAGCGCGACGAAGGCTACATCGAGAAGCTGGTTCAAGTTAACCGCGTTGCCAAAACCGTAAAAGGCGGCCGTATCTTCACCTTCACCGCGCTGACCGTGGTGGGTGATGGCAAGGGTCGTGTTGGCTTCGGCCGTGGCAAGTCGCGCGAAGTACCTGCCGCGATCCAGAAAGCCATGGAAGCTGCTCGTCGCAACATGATTCAGGTAGACCTGAAGGGCACCACTCTGCAGTACGCCACCAAGGCCGCCCATGGCGCCTCGAAGGTTTACATGCAGCCTGCGTCGGAAGGTACCGGTATCATCGCCGGTGGCGCAATGCGTGCCGTCCTGGAAGTTGCTGGTGTTCAGAACGTTCTGGCCAAGTGCTACGGTTCGACCAACCCAGTGAACGTGGTTTACGCCACCTTCAAGGGTCTGAAAGCCATGCAATCTCCTGAATCCATTGCTGCCAAGCGCGGCAAGAGCGTCGAGGAGATCTTCTGATCATGGCAACCGTTAAAGTAACGCTGATCAAAAGCACCGCCGGCCGTCTGCCTAACCACATTCTGTGCGTTAAAGGCCTGGGTCTGCGTCGCATCGGTCACACTGTAGAAGTCCAAGATACTCCCGAGAACCGCGGGATGATCAACAAGGCTTACTACATGCTGAAGGTCGAGGGTTAATCAATGAAACTCAATGATCTGAGTCCAGCGCCGGGTTCCCGTCGCGAGAAGCATCGTCCGGGCCGTGGTATCGGTAGCGGTTTGGGTAAGACTGGTGGCCGTGGTCACAAAGGTCAGACCTCCCGTTCCGGTGGCACCATCGCTCCGGGCTTCGAAGGCGGTCAACAGCCGCTGCACCGTCGTCTGCCGAAGTTCGGCTTCGTTTCCCTGAAAGCCATGGACCGCGCAGAAGTGCGTCTGTCCGAGTTGGCCAAAGTGGACGGCGACGTGATCTCCGTGCAATCCCTGAAGGATGCCAACGTGATCGGCCAGAACGTACAGCGTGTGAAAATCATGCTGTCTGGCGAAGTCACTCGCGCAGTCACCATCAAGGGTATCGCAGCCACCAAGGGTGCGCGTGCGGCTATCGAAGCAGCTGGCGGCAAGTTCGAGGAATAAATGGCTAAGCAAGGTGCTCTCTCTTCGCTCGGTAAGGGCGGGATGTCGGAACTCTGGGCTCGTCTGCGCTTTCTGTTCATGGCGATCATCGTCTATCGGATAGGTGCGCATATCCCGGTTCCCGGCATCAATCCGGACCGTCTGGCGGATCTGTTTCGGCAGAATGAGGGGACCATTCTTAGCTTGTTCAACATGTTTTCCGGTGGCGCGCTTGAGCGCATGAGCATCTTTGCATTGGGGATCATGCCGTACATTTCGGCATCGATCATCATGCAGCTGATGACCGCGGTCAGCCCGCAACTGGAGCAGTTGAAGAAGGAAGGTGAAGCTGGCCGTCGCAAGATCAGCCAGTACACCCGCTACGGCACCGTTATCCTGGCGCTGGTCCAAGCCATTGGCATGTCCATTGGCCTGGCCAACCAGGGCGTGGCGTTTTCTGTAGGCCTCGGCTTCCATGTCGTTGCCGTCTCCACCTTTGTGGCAGGCGCAATGTTCATGATGTGGCTGGGCGAGCAGATCACCGAGCGCGGTGTGGGCAACGGTATCTCGATGTTGATTTTCGCAGGTATCGTTGCCGGTCTTCCGAGAGCAATCGGGCAGTCTTTCGAGTCTGCACGCACGGGTGATATCAACATTTTCGCCCTGGTCGCTATCGGTTTGCTGGCAGTAGCGATCATCGGTTTCGTGGTGTTCATCGAGCGTGGTCAGCGGCGTATTGCCGTTCATTACGCCAAGCGCCAGCAGGGCCGCAAGGTCTTCGCTGCGCAGACCAGCCACTTGCCGCTGAAGGTGAACATGGCGGGGGTTATCCCGGCCATCTTCGCGAGCAGCATCTTGCTGTTTCCGGCTTCGCTGGGTGCCTGGTTCGGTCAGTCCGAAGGTATGGGCTGGCTGCAGGACATCTCGCAGTCGATCGCTCCTGGTCAGCCGTTGAACATTCTGCTGTTTAGTGCAGGGATCATTTTCTTCTGCTTCTTCTACACAGCATTGATGTTCAATCCGAAAGACGTAGCGGAAAACCTGAAGAAGTCCGGTGCCTTTATTCCGGGTATCCGTCCTGGTGAGCAGTCGGCGCGCTACATTGATGGCGTTCTGACTCGTCTGACCATGTTCGGTGCTCTTTACATGATGGCCGTCTGCCTTCTGCCCCAGTTCCTGGTGGTGGCAGCAAATGTGCCGTTCTACCTTGGCGGGACCTCGTTGCTGATTGTGGTAGTGGTTGTGATGGACTTCATGTCCCAAGTACAATCGCACCTCGTTTCGCACCAGTACGAATCCCTGATGAAGAAAGCCAACCTGAAAGGCTACGGTGGCAGCGGTTTGCTGCGCTGATAAGCCCCTAAGGTTCGAGGAGTCGGTAATGAAAGTTCGTGCATCGGTGAAAAAGCTGTGCCGCAACTGCAAGATCATCCGTCGCGAAGGCGTCGTACGAGTGATTTGCAGCGCGGAACCGCGTCACAAACAGCGCCAAGGCTGAGTGTGATTCGCGCTTCAAACCCAGCAGCTAGTGTGCTGCTGGGTTGATTATTTGTTTCTACAGCGATATTATCTCGCGCCCTATTTCTTGGCTTCCGGGGCGTAGGTAGCTGTCAATTGGAGTCCCACTGAATGGCCCGTATTGCAGGCGTTAACATTCCAGATAACAAGCATACTGTTATCTCGCTGACCTACATCTATGGTGTCGGTCGCACTACTGCACAGAAAATCTGTGTAGATGCTGGTGTAAATCCAGCCGCTAAGATCAAGGATCTGAGCGACGAGCAAATCGAAACCCTGCGTGGCGAAGTCGCGAAGTTCACCACCGAAGGTGACCTGCGCCGTGACGTAAACATGAAGATCAAGCGCTTGATGGACCTGGGTTGCTACCGCGGCCTGCGTCATCGTAAAGGTCTGCCGGTTCGCGGTCAGCGCACCAAGACCAACGCACGCACCCGTAAGGGCCCGCGTAAGCCGATCCGCAAGTAATCGCCCAGGAATATAGACATGGCAAAACCTGCTGCTCGTCCTCGTAAAAAAGTCAAAAAGACAGTGGTTGATGGCATCGCCCACATCCACGCTTCTTTTAACAACACCATCGTGACCATCACCGACCGTCAGGGCAATGCTTTGTCCTGGGCGACCTCCGGTGGTTCGGGTTTCCGTGGTTCGCGCAAATCCACCCCGTTCGCAGCCCAGATCGCTGCTGAGCGTGCTGGTCAAGCTGCGCTGGAATACGGTCTGAAGAACCTCGACGTAAACGTCAAGGGTCCAGGTCCAGGTCGTGAGTCCGCCGTTCGTGCATTGAACAGCTGCGGCTACAAGATCGCCAGCATCACCGACGTGACGCCAATCCCGCATAACGGGTGCCGTCCGCCGAAGAAGCGTCGCGTGTAATCAGGAGACAGATAAATGGCACGTTACATTGGTCCAAAATGCAAACTGTCTCGTCGTGAAGGCACCGATCTGTTCCTGAAGAGCGGCGTTCGCGCTCTGGAATCGAAGTGCAACATCGAAGCAGCCCCAGGTATCCACGGCCAGCGCCGTGGCCGTCAGTCCGACTACGGTACCCAGCTGCGCGAGAAACAAAAAGTCCGTCGTATCTACGGTGTTCTGGAGCGTCAGTTCCGCGGTTACTACCAGGCCGCTGCCTCGAAAAAAGGCGCAACCGGTGAGAACCTGCTGCAACTGCTCGAGTGCCGTCTGGATAACGTCGTTTACCGTATGGGCTTCGGCTCGACTCGTTCCGAGTCCCGTCAGCTGGTTTCGCACAAAGCGATCAGCGTCAACGGTAAGACTGTAAACATTCCATCCTACCAAGTTCGTCCGGGTGACGTGGTCGCGGTTCGTGAGAAGTCGCTGAACCAGCTGCGCATTGTTCAAGCCCTTGAACTGTGTGCCCAGCGTGGCCGCGTTGAGTGGGTTGACGTGGATGCTGCCAAAAAGTCGGGCGTTTTCAAGAACGTTCCTGCTCGCAGCGACCTGTCTGCCGACATCAACGAAAACCTGATTGTCGAGCTCTACTCCAAGTAAGGGCTAGAAAATAGGTGCATCCATGCAGATTTCGGTAAATGAGTTCCTGACTCCCCGCCACATTGATGTGCAGGTAGTCAGTCCGACCCGCGCCAAGATCACGCTCGAGCCTCTCGAGCGTGGCTTCGGCCATACCCTGGGCAACGCGCTGCGCCGCATCCTGTTGTCCTCCATGCCTGGCTGTGCAGTAGTCGAGGCCGAGATCGATGGCGTACTCCACGAGTACTCCGCGATCGAAGGTGTACAGGAAGATGTCATTGAAATCCTGTTGAACCTGAAAGGCCTGGCTATCAAACTGCACGGTCGTGACGAAGTTACGCTGACCTTGTCGAAAAAGGGTTCGGGGGTGGTTACCGCTGCCGATATTCAGCTGGATCACGATGTCGAGATCGTCAACCCCGATCACGTAATCGCGAACCTGGCGTCGAATGGCGCCCTGAACATGAAGCTCACTGTAGCTCGTGGTCGCGGTTACGAGCCGGCCGACTCCCGTCAGACCGACGAAGACGAAAGCCGTAGCATTGGCCGTCTGCAGTTGGACGCTTCGTTCAGCCCTGTGCGTCGTATCGCCTATGTGGTCGAAAACGCACGTGTTGAACAGCGTACCAACTTGGACAAGCTGGTCATTGATCTGGAAACCAACGGCACCCTGGATCCTGAAGAGGCTATCCGCCGCGCTGCGACCATCCTGCAACAGCAGTTGGCCGCGTTCGTCGACCTCAAAGGTGACAGTGAGCCTGTCGTAGTCGAGCAGGAAGACGAGATCGATCCGATCCTGCTACGTCCGGTTGACGACCTGGAACTGACTGTACGTTCGGCCAACTGCCTGAAGGCGGAGAACATCTACTACATCGGCGACCTGATTCAGCGTACCGAAGTAGAGCTGTTGAAGACTCCTAACCTTGGCAAGAAGTCCCTGACTGAAATCAAGG
This sequence comes from Pseudomonas sp. SWI7, assembly GCF_006351945.1. Taxonomy (NCBI): domain Bacteria; kingdom Pseudomonadati; phylum Pseudomonadota; class Gammaproteobacteria; order Pseudomonadales; family Pseudomonadaceae; genus Pseudomonas; species Pseudomonas sp. SWI7. The sequence goes on from NZ_CP040930.1 coordinate 4,352,109, forward strand.
ACGTCCTGGCCTCTCGTGGTCTGTCTCTCGGCATGCGCCTCGACAACTGGCCGCCTGCAAGTCTTAAGAAGGACGACAAGGCGACCGCCTGATCGTCGTAATCACCGAACGTAGTGTTTGGTAAGGAATGAATCATGCGTCATCGTAAAAGTGGACGTCACCTGAGCCGCACCAGCTCTCACCGCAAGGCTATGTTCCAGAACATGGCAGTGTCGTTGATCGAGCACGAGCTGATCAAAACCACCCTGCCGAAAGCCAAGGAACTGCGTCGCGTTGCCGAGCCGCTGATCACCCTGGCCAAGGAAGACAGCGTTGCCAACCGTCGTCTGGCTTTCGACCGTACCCGTTCGAAGTCCGCTGTTGGTAAACTGTTCAACGATCTGGGCAAGCGCTACGCCACCCGTCAGGGCGGCTACCTGCGCATCCTGAAGTGCGGTTTCCGCGCTGGCGACAACGCGCCAATGGCGTACGTCGAGCTGGTTGATCGTCCAGTCGGTGGTGCTGTAGAAGCTGCCGAGTAAGACGTTTTGTCTGCTACAAAGAACCGGGCCTAGTGCCCGGTTTTTTGTATTTAAGGTTATTAAAACTATCTATCACATTCAGTAATTCAATAAATTTCCAGGTGGGGCCAATTCTGCTGATAATCCTCTCAAGCCGATAAACAGGCATTTGAGACTGATCGAGGAGAGCCCATGAGCAAAACGCTTACTACCGCCAGCGGTGCCCCTGTAGCGGACAACCAGAACTCCCGTACCGCAGGTCAACGCGGTCCACTGCTGCTCGATGATTTCCACCTGATCGAGAAGCTGGCGCATTTCAACCGCGAAAACATCCCTGAGCGACGTGTGCATGCCAAAGGCTCTGGTGCCTACGGTACGTTCACGGTGACGCGCGACATTACTCACCTCACCAGTGCGAAACTGTTTGAGCAAATTGGCAAGCAGACCGAAACGTTTCTGCGATTTTCCACGGTAGGTGGGGAGCGTGGCTCGGCCGACACAGAGCGTGACCCACGAGGGTTTGCGGTCAAGTTCTATACGGAAGAAGGCAACTGGGACATCGTCGGCAATAACACGCCGGTGTTCTTCATCCGTGATCCACTGAAGTTTCCAGACTTCATTCACACGCAAAAACGCCATCCTCAGACCAATCTGAAAAATGCCCAGATGATGTGGGACTTCTGGTCTCATTCGCCGGAAGCGCTGCACCAGGTCACGATCTTGTTTTCGGACCGCGGTATCCCCGACGGTTATCGGCATATGCACGGCTTCGGCAGCCATACCTACAGCTTGATCAGCGCCGACGGTCAGCGTACGTGGGTCAAATGGCACTTCAAGACCCAGCAGGGCATCAAGAACCTGGCGCCTGCTGAAGCTGCGCGTCTGGCCGGCACCGATCCGGATTACGCCCAGCGCGACCTGTACGAGGCCATCGAGCGTGGCGACCACCCGCGCTGGACGGTGTGCATTCAGGTCATGGCTGAAGCAGAGGCCGCGAACCGTTCCGAAAATCCGTTCGACGTGACCAAGACCTGGTCGCAGAAAGATTACCCGCTGATCGAAGTGGGTGTACTGGAGCTCAACCGCAACCCACTGAACTACTTCGCCGAAGTCGAGCAGGCTGCATTCGGTCCGAGCAACATGGTGCCTGGGGTGGGGCTGTCACCTGATCGCATGCTGCAAGGCCGCGTGTTCGCCTATGCCGATGCGCACCGCTATCGGGTAGGCACCAACCATCAGCAATTGCCGGTGAATGCTCCCCGGTGTGCTGTCAACAGCTACCAGCGTGATGGCTCGATGGCGCTGGGTACCTACGGTGGGGCACCCAATTATGAGCCCAACAGCTACGCGGATGCTCCCAAGCAATCGCCGCGTCATGGTGAGCCTGGGCTTGCGCTGAATGGTTTGGCCGACCGGTATGATCATCGCGAGGACACCGATTACTTCAGCCACGCGGGCGCCCTGTTCCGGCTGATGAGCCAGGCGCAGCAGGAGCTACTGGTCAACAACATTGCGGGGGCCATGTCCGGAGTTACCGACGATGTCATCCAGCGTCAATTGCAATACTTCTTCAAAGCCGATCCCGCTTACGGGGCAGGTGTCGCAAAGGCGCTTGGGATGAATATCGCCTAAGTCGAAGTGATAAGAATAACCGCCCTCATTTGGGCGGTTTTTCAATGAATATCACTACCGTTTGCCCGATTTTTTCCAGTGAGTCGCGCGGTTTTCAGTGACCAAGCGCACAACGTGGTTCACACTATGCGGCATACACGCTTTCACATGGAGAACCCCGGCGATGCAAGGCCACCCAGACGTCATCAATTACCTCGTCATGCTGCTGAAGGGCGAACTGGCTGCACGTGACCAGTACTTCATTCACTCGCGCATGTACGAAGACTGGGGCCTGACCAAGCTCTACGAGCGCATCAACCATGAGATGGAAGAAGAGGCGCAGCACGCTGACGCTTTGATGCGCCGCATTCTCATGCTCGAGGGCACCCCGGACATGCGTGCGGACGATCTCGAAGTGGGAACCACTGTCCCTGAAATGATCGAAGCGGATTTGAAGCTCGAATACAAAGTGCGAGCGGCGCTTTGCAAGGGGATCGAGTTGTGCGAACTGCACAAGGATTATGTGAGCCGTGACATTCTGCGCGCGCAATTGGCCGATACCGAGGAAGATCACACCTATTGGCTCGAGAAGCAGCAAGGCTTGATCAAGGCGATCGGTCTGCAGAATTACCTGCAATCACAGATGTAATGCTTCGATTGCATTGTGCTTGGGCCTTGTAGTGGCTCTAGCATGAAAGCGATGAGCCGATAAGAAAGGGGCGCCTAGGCGCCCCTTCACGTTCATCACGCTCGGTCTCGCTCCAGCAGAGGCTTGAGGTAGTGCCCGGTGTAGGATTGTTTCATCTTGCTCAGTTCCTCGGGCGTACCGCATGCGATGATCTGCCCACCCTTTGAGCCGCCCTCTGGCCCGAGGTCCACCAGCCAATCGGCTGTCTTGATGACGTCCAGGTTGTGCTCGATGACCACCACGGTGTTGCCATGGTCACGAAGCCGGTGCAGAACGTCCAGCAGCTGCTGGATATCGGCGAAGTGCAGGCCCGTAGTAGGCTCGTCCAGGATATACAAGGTCTTACCGGTATCGCGCTTGGACAGCTCCCGTGACAGCTTCACGCGCTGGGCTTCGCCCCCCGAAAGCGTCGTCGCCGATTGACCTAGCTTGATGTAGGAAAGCCCTACGTCCATCAGGGTCTGGAGCTTGCGCGCCAATGCAGGCACCGCATCGAAGAACTCACGCGCATCCTCGATGGTCATTTCCAGCACCTCGTGGATGTTCTTGCCCTTGTACTTGATCTCCAGGGTTTCGCGGTTGTAGCGCTTGCTCTTGCACACATCGCAAGGCACGTAGATGTCCGGGAGGAAATGCATTTCCACCTTGATCAGGCCGTCGCCCTGGCACGCTTCGCAGCGCCCGCCTTTCACGTTGAACGAGAACCGGCCTGGGCCATACCCGCGCGAGCGTGATTCAGGCACCCCAGAGAACAGCTCGCGGATCGGCGTGAAGATCCCTGTGTAGGTGGCAGGGTTGGACCGGGGGGTGCGGCCAATGGGGCTCTGGTCGATATCCACCACCTTGTCCAGGTGCTGCAACCCGTCCATGCTGGCATGGGGCGCCGCTTCCAGGCTGCTCGCGCCGTTCAGGGCGGTGGCTGCGAGCGGGAACAGGGTGTTGTTGATGAGCGTGGACTTGCCGGAGCCTGAGACGCCGGTCACGCAGGTCAGCAGCCCGATGGGGATTTCCAGATCGACGTTCTGAAGGTTGTTGCCACGTGCGCCCTTGAGCTTGAGCTGCAGCTTTTTGTCGCGCGGTGTGCGCTTGGCAGGGACCACGATCTTTCTACGGCCGGACAGGTACTGGCCGGTTACGGAGTCCGGGTGGTCCATGACTTCCTGAGGCGTACCCTCCGCGACGATCTTGCCGCCATGCACGCCGGCCCCTGGCCCAATGTCCACCACGTAGTCCGCCAGGCGGATCGCATCCTCGTCATGCTCGACGACGATTACGGTGTTGCCCAGATCACGCAGGTGATTGAGGGTGGCGAGCAAGCGATCGTTGTCGCGCTGATGAAGGCCAATGGACGGCTCGTCCAGGATATACATCACCCCCACCAAGCCTGCGCCGATCTGGCTGGCGAGGCGGATGCGCTGAGCCTCACCACCGGACAGGGTTTCTGCGCTACGGTCAAGGGTGAGGTAGTCCAGGCCCACGTTCACCAGGAACTGCAACCGTTCGCAGATTTCCTTGAGAATCTTGGCCGCGATTTCGCCACGGCGACCGGTCAGGGTCAGCGTGCTGAAGTAGCCACTGGCGTCACCGATCGGCATGTTGGCGACCGCCGGCAGCGTCTTCTCACCGACCCACACATGACGCGCCTCGCGCCGCAGCCGCGTGCCACGGCAGTCCGGGCACGGCTGGGTGCCCAAGTACTTGGCCAGTTCCTCGCGTACGGTATTGGACTCGGTTTCGCGGTAGCGGCGTTCCAGGTTGGGGATGATCCCTTCGAACGGGTGCGAGCGCTTGACGATGTCACCCCGGTCGTTGAGGTACTTGAAGTCCACGCTGTGCTTGCCGCTGCCTTGCAGGATCACCTTCTGATGCTCCGGCGCAAGCTCGCCGAATGCTTCGTCCAGGCTGAAGTCATAATGCGCAGCCAGCGACCCCAGCATCTGGAAGTAGTAGACGTTACGGCGATCCCACCCGCGAATGGCGCCTTCGGCCAAGGTCAGTTCCGCATTGACCAGGCGCTTGGTATCGAAATACTGCTTAACGCCCAGGCCGTCACAGGTCGGGCAGGCACCGGCCGGGTTGTTGAACGAGAACAGCTTGGGTTCCAGTTCGCTGATCGCATGACCGCAAATGGGGCAGGCAAAGCGCGCCGAAAAAATGGTCTCTTCGCCTTTCTCGTCGTCCATGGGAGCGATCAGCGCGATACCATCCGCCAGCTTCAACGCGGTCTCGAACGACTCGGCCAATCGCTGCTGAAGATCGGCACGCACTTTGAAACGATCGACCACCACATCGATACTGTGCTTTTTCTGCTTGTCCAGCTTGGGCAACTCGTCCAGTTCGTAGAGTTTGCCGTTGACGCGGGCGCGGACGAAGCCTTGGGCGCGCAGCTCGTCGAACACCGCCAGGTGCTCACCCTTGCGCTCACGGATGACCGGGGCCAGGAGCATCAACTTGCTGCCTTCCGGGCGCTCCAGTACCAGGTCGACCATCTGGCTGACCGTTTGCGCTTCCAGTGGTATGTCATGGTCTGGGCAGCGGGGTGTCCCGACCCTGGCGTACAGCAGGCGCAAGTAGTCGTAGATCTCGGTGATGGTGCCGACGGTGGAGCGGGGGTTGTGTGAGGTGGATTTCTGTTCGATGGAAATGGCCGGTGACAGCCCTTCGATGGTATCGACGTCAGGCTTTTCCATCATCGAGAGGAACTGGCGGGCATACGCCGACAGCGATTCCACATAACGACGCTGGCCCTCGGCGTACAGCGTATCGAAGGCCAGGGATGACTTGCCCGAGCCCGACAGGCCGGTAATGACGATGAGCTTGTCCCGGGGCAGGGTCAGGTCGATGTTCTTCAGGTTGTGGGTACGTGCCCCACGAATCAGGATCTTGTCCACTGCGGCCTCGCTCGGCGGGCATAAACGAAGAATTATACGGCGCCCTGCCAGTACGCGGCAAAGCGTCGCGTAGATGCCGTCAAGCTGTCGGACTGATAGAATCGCCGCCGGTTCACACGAGATTAATCCATGCACGACACCCACAACGAGCGCATGAGCGGCAATGAAACCCGCGCCGCCGGCGGTCTGGCTCTGGTCTTCGCTTTTCGTATGCTGGGCATGTTCATGGTCTTGCCGGTCCTGGCCACCTATGGCATGGACCTGGCCGGCGCCACGCCCGCGCTGATTGGCCTGGCCATTGGCGCCTATGGCCTCACCCAGGCGGTGTTGCAGATTCCCTTCGGGATGATTTCAGACCGCATCGGCCGTCGACCCGTCATCTACCTGGGCTTGATCGTGTTTGCCCTGGGCAGCGTCCTGGCAGCCCAGGCCGATTCCATCTGGGGCATCATCGCAGGGCGCATCCTGCAAGGGGCCGGCGCCATTTCGGCGGCGGTGATGGCGCTGCTGTCGGACCTGACCCGGGAACAGCACCGCACCAAGGCCATGGCCATGATCGGGATGAGCATTGGTCTTTCCTTTGCAGTGGCAATGGTCGTCGGGCCTTTGCTGACAAGTGCCTTTGGCTTGTCAGGATTGTTCCTTGCAACGGCCGGCTTGGCCTTGGTTGGCATCGCGTTGATTGCCTTCGTGGTACCTGCCACGCACAACATTCTGCAGCATCGCGAATCGGGCGTTGCGCGTCAGGCCATCGGCCCGACCCTCCGTCACCCGGACCTTCTACGGCTGGATGTGAGCATCTTCATCCTGCATGCCATTCTCATGGCCAGCTTCGTCGCGCTGCCTCTGGCCTTCGTCGAGCGCGGCGGACTGCCCAAGGAACAACACTGGTGGGTCTACCTGACCGCGCTGTTCGTCTCATTTTTTGCAATGGTACCGTTCATCATCTACGGCGAAAAAAAGCGCAAGATGAAACGTGTGCTGGCCGGGGCCGTCAGCGTACTGCTGTTGGTCGAGCTATTCTTCTGGCAGTGGGCTGACGGTTTGCGCGGACTGGTGATCGGCACCGTGGTATTCTTCACCGCATTCAACCTGCTGGAGGCTTCGTTGCCTTCGCTGGTCAGCAAGGTGTCGCCAGCAGGTGGCAAGGGAACGGCGATGGGGGTGTACTCCACCAGCCAGTTTCTCGGTGCTGCGCTAGGGGGCATCCTGGGTGGCTGGCTGTTCCAGCATGGTGGGCTGAACACCGTGTTCCTTGGCTGCGCGATACTGTGTGCCATCTGGTTGGCCGTTGCCTTGAGCATGAACGAGCCACCGTATGTGACCAGCTTGCGCATGCCTTTGTCGCCGGAGGCCGCCAAGGATGCTGGCCTGGCTGCACGGTTGATGGCCGTGCCCGGCGTGACCGACGCCGTTGTGGTCTCGGAAGAATCAGCCGTCTATATCAAACTGGATACGAAAATTTTGGACCGTACGACCCTGGAGCGCCTGATCAATCCGGCCTCAGCGGCGTGCGAAGCCTAGGAGAACGTTATGGCCCGTGGGGTTAACAAAGTCATTCTGGTCGGTACCTGTGGCCAGGATCCCGAAGTCCGCTACCTGCCCAACGGTAATGCCGTGACCAACCTGAGCCTGGCAACCAGCGAGCAATGGACCGACAAGCAGTCGGGCCAGAAGGTCGAGCGTACCGAATGGCACCGTGTGTCGCTGTTCGGCAAGGTTGCCGAGATTGCCGGCGAGTACCTGCGCAAAGGTTCGCAGTGCTACATCGAAGGCAAGCTGCAGACCCGTGAGTGGGAAAAAGACGGCATCAAGCGCTACACCACTGAAATCATCGTTGACATCAACGGCACCATGCAGCTGCTGGGCGGCCGTCCGCAGAACCAGCAAGGCGGCGGCGACCCGTACAACCAGGGTGGTGGTAACAACTACAACCAAGGTGGCGGTCAGCAGCAACAGTACAACCAGCAACCTGCGCGCCAGCAGGCCCCGCGCCCGCAACAGCAACAGCGCCCGGCGCCGCAGCAGCCAGCGCCGCAACCGGCGGCTGACTTCGACAGCTTTGATGATGATATTCCGTTCTGATTTGAACGGTAGGGCATCGCGCTACAGTAAAAACCCGGGGCCATTGCTCCGGGTTTTTTTATACCTGGGGCAGGGTCAACTATTAAGTTTGTTGGCGAGTAAGAACAGTACTCAATGAACTTTCTCCTTCTGCCGTAGGGTCTTTCCCAAGTTTGCATGACACCGGCTATGCAGTGCCAATATTGCTTAGTATCTCAGCTTTAACAAGGAGAGGCTCATGCAATCAGGAACTGAACAGCGGGAGATAAAACTGACGGCGTCGACTGGGGACTATCACGTTTCGGGATTCAGCGAAGACTACGCGGCATTTCTCAAGGGTCGCGATAGAGGTGCTGAATATTCTGGCTCGTTCGTGATGGCGGTAGGTATCATCATCGCCTTGGTGGGCTTCGGTACGCTCGTTCTAGGCCCTGAAACGATTACGTACAACAGAGTGGCAGGCCCTACCTTGCTGCAGTACATACAGATGTACCCTGGGCCAATATTCAGTGTGGGTGGCGTCCTGTTTGCAATTGGTACCCGACTTCACGCCAGCAGCGAGGTCAGCCAGGAAGCGTTTCTACTGTCACGTTACAAGTTCATTGCTCCGGACGGCACATACGTCAATGACGACGTTAAACTTAGTTACTTGGGAGATGACAATTTTTCTATAACTACCCAATGATCTTTCAACTGACCACGCGGCCACTGCGGGGGCTACTGTCCGTCTCAATATCTGAGCGCCAGGTAGGGTACGGAGAAAGGCAACGTAAACACCGCATGGAGCAAGTCAGTGAGACCATCACGGCATGACTTCTGCGAGCTTGTCGAGACCCGTTCCAAGGGGGCGATCTTTTTTCAGCCAGCCGAACATGCGCTCGATGGACATGGTGTTGTCGGTATTTGCGCCGGTCGAACAACCTGGGCAAACCCGGCTTAGGCTTGCGCTTCATCGAGCGCTTCGGAATGACGGGCTGTATGCGGCACCGGTCGAAGTACTGACGCAACGCTTGTGCGTCATAGCCTTTGTCGGCGAGCAGCCACGTGCTGAGATGTATGATCTATCTTCAGCCTACCTGACCCACGTCATCGCACCTTTTCGATTCCTTGCTAGTCTTACCTGTTGGCGGTCATCAAACCGCCGTCACCGTGACTACCAAGAGGCGCCGGCCATGTTCCGTGCGTCCAAATCTGATCAGGAGTGCACGATGGATCTCAACCGTCGGCAATTCTTCAAGGTCGCCGCCGTCGGCCTTGGAGGCTCGAGCCTTGCGGCGCTGGGCATGGCCCCAACGCCTGCGTTCGCCGAGCAAGTGCGCCACTTCAAGCTGGCGCATACCAAAGAAACCCGTAACACCTGCCCCTACTGCTCGGTCGGCTGCGGCTTGATCCTGTACAGCCAGGGTGATGCAGGCAAGAACGTCAAGCAGAACATCATCCACATCGAAGGTGACGCCGACCATCCGGTGAACCGCGGCACCCTTTGCCCCAAAGGCGCAGGTTTGCTCGACTTCATCCACAGTCCAAGCCGTCTCAAGTACCCCGAGGTGCGCAAGCCGGGTAGCAACGAGTGGGTACGCGTCAGCTGGGACGAAGCGCTCGATCGCGTGGCCGCCTTGATGAAGGAAGATCGCGACGCGAACTTCATCGAGAAAAATGCCCAGGGGCAGACGGTCAACCGCTGGCTCACCACCGGTTTTCTTGCCGCTTCCGCCGCCTCCAGCGAGGCCGGCTACCTGACTCACAAGGTTGTTCGCGCAACAGGCATGCTGGGGTTCGATAACCAAGCACGTGTCTGACATGGCCCGACGGTGGCAAGTCTTGCCCCGACGTACGGCCGTGGCGCCATGACCAACCACTGGTCCGATATCGCCAACGCGAATCTGGTCCTTGTGATGGGTGGCAACGCAGCAGAAGCGCATCCGTGCGGCTTCAAATGGGTGACCGAGGCCAAGGCGCACAACAAGGCGCGGCTGATCGTGGTCGACCCAAGGTTTACCCGTACCGCTTCGGTGGCCGATTACTACGCGCCCATCCGCACCGGTACCGACATCGCGTTCATGGGCGGGTTGATCAATTACCTGCTGAGCAATGACAAGATCCAGCACGAATATGTGCGCAATTACACCGACGTATCCTTCATCGTCAAGGACACCTATGGCTTCGAGGATGGCCTGTTCAGCGGCTATGACGAGAGCAAGCGCATTTATGCCGACAAGTCGGGCTGGGGTTACGAGCTGGGCGAGGACGGTTTTGCCAAGGTAGACCCGACACTTCAGCACCCACGCTGTGTGTTCCAGCTGATGAAGCAGCACTACAGCCGCTACACCCCAGAATTGGCGAGCATGACCTGTGGCATGCCGCAGGACGCCATGATGAAGGTTTGGGAAGAGATCGCCACCTGCTCGGCGCCGGGCAAGACCATGACGATCCTGTATGCGCTGGGGTGGACGCAACATTCGATCGGCGCGCAGATCATCCGCAGCGCGGCGATGGTGCAGCTGTTGTTGGGCAACGTGGGCATGCCAGGTGGGGGCGTGAATGCCTTGCGGGGTCACTCCAACATTCAGGGCCTGACCGACCTGGGGTTGCTGTCCAACTCGCTGCCGGGTTACCTGACACTTGCCGGCGACGCCGAGCAGGACTACGCCGCGTTCATCGACAAGCGTGCGTCCAAGCCGCTGCGCCCGGGGCAGCTGTCCTACTGGCAGAACTACGGCAAGTTCCACGTCAGCCTCATGAAGGCCTGGTACGGCCCCAACGCCACCGCCGACAACAACTGGGGCTACGATTGGCTGCCCAAGCTCGACGTGCCTGCCTACGACGTGCTGCGCATGTTCGAGATGATGAGCCAAGGCAAGGTCAACGGCTACATGTGCCAAGGTTTCAACCCGATTGCCGCCCTCCCTGACAAGAACCGCGTGACCGCGGCACTGGCCAAGCTCAAGTGGTTGGTAGTCATGGACCCGCTGGCCACCGAGACGTCCGAGTTCTGGCGCAACGTGGGGCCGTTCAACGATGTGGACACGGCCGGTATCCAGACCGAGGTGATCCGCCTGCCCACCACCTGCTTCGCTGAAGAGGACGGCTCGCTGGTCAACAGCAGCCGCTGGCTGCAATGGCACTGGAAAGGCGCCGACGGCCCGGGTGAAACCCGCACTGACGTGCAGATCATGAGCGAGTTGTTCCTGCGCTTGCGTCAGCGTTACCAGAAGGAAGGGGGTACCTACCCCGATCCTCTGCTGAACATTCACTGGCCCTACAAGATCGCCGAAGAGCCGTCACCTGAGGAGCTGGCGAAGGAGATGAACGGCTGGGCCGTGACGGACTTCACCGACCCGACCGGTGCGACCGTCAAGTCCGGTCAGCAACTGTCGGGCTTCGGCCAGCTCAAGGATGACGGCAGCACGGCTTCGGGCTGCTGGATCTTCGCCGGCTGCTGGACCGAGCAGGGCAACCAGATGGCGCGCCGCGACAACAGCGACCCCTACGGCATGCATCAGGTCCAGAACTGGGCGTGGGCGTGGCCGGCCAACCGACGCATTCTCTATAACCGTGCTTCCAGCGACCCGCAGGGCAAGCCTTGGGATCCGGAGAAGAAGCGTCTGGTCTGGTGGAACGGCAAGGCGTGGGGCGGGACCGACGTGCCTGATTTCAAGGTCGATTCGCCGCCGGAAGCGGGCATGAACCCATTCATCATGAACCCCGAGGGTGTGGCGCGTTTCTTCGCCATCGACAAGATGGCCGAAGGGCCGTTCCCCGAGCATTACGAGCCTTTCGAAACACCGATTGGCATCAACCCCCTGCACCCGAACAACAAGAAGGTCGTCAGCAACCCGGCAGGCCGCATCTTCGATTCGGTGTGGGAAACCTTGGGCACACATGATGAATTCCCCTACGCGGCCACCACCTATCGCCTGACCGAGCATTTCCACTTCTGGAGCAAGCATTGCCGGCTCAACGCCATTGCCCAGCCTGAGCAGTTCGTCGAGATTGGTGAAGTCCTGGCCAATGAAAAAGGCATCAAGGCAGGCGACAGGGTGCGTGTATCGAGCAAGCGCGGGCATATCGATGCGGTTGCGGTAGTGACCAAGCGGATACGTCCGCTGCAGGTCAACAACCAGACGGTGCATCAGATCGGCATCCCGCTGCACTGGGGCTTCACCGGGTCCACGCGGCACGGGTACCTGACCAACACCCTGGTTCCGTTCCTGGGTGATGGTAATACCCAGACACCGGAGTCCAAGTCGTTCCTCGTCAAAGTGGAGAAACTCTGATGGCCAGCCAAGACATCATCGCCCGGTCGGCCACCACCACAGTGCCGCCTTCGGTACGCGAGCAGGAGCAGGTGGCCAAGCTGATCGACACCACCAAGTGCATCGGCTGCAAGGCCTGCCAGGTGGCGTGTTCGGAATGGAACGAGTTGCGTGACGAGGTTGGGCACAACCACGGGACTTACGACAACCCTCAGGACCTGAGCGCCGAAACCTGGACATTGATGCGCTTCACCGAGCACGAGCGCGACGACGGCAACCTGGAGTGGCTCATCCGCAAGGATGGCTGCATGCACTGCGCAGATCCCGGTTGCCTGAAGGCGTGTCCAAGCCCAGGTGCGATCATCAAGCACGCCAACGGCATCGTCGACTTCAACCAGGACCATTGCATAGGCTGCGGCTACTGCATCACCGGCTGCCCGTTCAATATCCCGCGCATTTCCCAGAAGGATCACAAGGCCTACAAGTGCACGCTGTGTTCCGACCGTGTCAGCGTAGGGCTGGAGCCAGCTTGCGTTAAAACCTGCCCGACCGGCGCCATCGTTTTCGGCAGCAAGGACGAGATGAAGGTGCATGCCGATGAACGCATCGTCGACCTCAAGTCCCGAGGCTACGAGAACGCTGGGCTGTATGACCCCGACGGGGTAGGGGGCACCCATGTGATGTACGTATTGCACCATGCCGACACACCTAAGCTGTATGCCGGGCTCCCGGACCAGCCGGTGATCAGCCCGCTGGTGGGGCTGTGGAAGGGCTTCACCAAGCCGCTGGCCTTGCTGGCCATGGGGGCGGCGGTGCTGGCCGGCTTCTTCCACTACGTACGGGTCGGGCCGCAACGTGTCGAGGAGGACGAGCAGCCTGTAGCGTCCGACACCAGCGTGCACCAAGTCGACCCGGCAGTGCATGTGTTCGATCCGAACAAGCCTGATGGGCAAGGGGAGCAGCGGCCATGAACGACAACAAGCCTATCCTGCGTTACACCGCCAACGAGCGCAGCAACCACTGGGTAGTGGCGATCCTGTTCTTTCTGGCGGGCCTGTCGGGGCTGGCGCTGTTTCATCCCGCCTTGTTCTGGCTAAGCAATCTGTTCGGCGGCGGTCCATGGACACGCATCCTGCACCCGTTCCTGGGTGTGGCGATGTTCGTTTTCTTCCTGGGCCTAGTGGTGCGTTTCTGGCGTGCCAACTTCATTACCGCCAACGACCGCCTGTGGTTGCGCAGAATCGATCGGGTCATGCGCAACCAGGAGGACGGTGTGCCTGCCATCGGCAAGTACAATGCCGGCCAGAAACTGCTGTTCTGGACGCTGCTAGTGTGCATGCTGATCCTGATGGTCAGTGGCGTGGTGATCTGGCGTGCTTACTTCAGTCACTACTTCGACATCGGCGCCATACGCCTGGCCACCTTGCTACACGCCTTCGCGGCGTTCGTGCTGGTGCTCAGCATCATCGTGCACATCTACGCCGGCATCTGGATCAAGGGGTCGGTAGGCGCCATGCTGCATGGCTGGGTCAGCCGGGCCTGGGCGCGCAAGCACCATGAACTGTGGTATCGCGACGTGACCGGTGACAAAACGCCGACCGAGCACCGACGAAAAGAAGGATGAACGCTTGAGTACCGTACTTGAACCTGGGCAGATCGAAGCGTCGGCCGTCATGCCGCCGTTTCTGCACCTGCCACCAGGCAACCTCTTCGACGTGCGAGCGGCTCGCCTGGAGCGCTTGGCCCAGGGCCACGCCATGGGCGACTACCTGCTGTTGATCGCGCGGCTTTGCCGCATCCAACAGCAGCTTGTGGATAACCCGCCGAGTGCGCTGCCTGTTGCCGAGGACCGTCAGCGTCTGTGCATAAGTCACGGGCTGCCGCCCCTGGCTGCTGACAGCCTTGTGCGCGAAGGCGCATGGCTGGCGTGGTTGCAGGCGCTGCTCGATCATTTCGATGAGTCTGGCCAGGGGCCCCTGCAAGATGCACTGCACAGGCTGCGCATCAGTGACGATACCCAGCGCAAAGGTTGGGCAATTGCCCTGCTCAGCGGCCAGTACGATGCCGTGCCCCCTGCACTGGTGCCGTTCGTGGGCGCAGCCTTGCAGGCGGCCTGGTCAAGCTGGTTGCTGGCGCTGCCAAGCACCGAACTCAAGCCCGCTGCCAGCCTTGCCCAATGCCCGGCATGCGGCTCGCCGGCCATGGCGGGCGTGGTACGCAACCGTGGCAAGCACAACGGCTTGCGTTACCTTGCCTGTTCGTTGTGCGCCTGTGAGTGGCACGTGGTGCGGGTCAAGTGCGTGTACTGCGACTCCAGCAAAGACCTGCGCTACAGCGCGCTCGACGATGACCGTCACGGACCCGGCAAGGCACCGCTGCGTGCCGAGTGTTGCCCAGGGTGCAACAGCTACCTCAAGCAGCACTACCTGGAAAACGACGCAGCAGCCGAAGCGTTGGCCGACGACTTGGCCAGCCTGGCCCTGGACATGCGCCTGGACGAGGAGGGGTACCATCGTCTGGCACCCAACCTGATGGTCTCGCCCGGCTAGCGGTTGATTGTCTACACTGTGAGACCGAGTTGCCTTGCCCAGGCAAGCGTCCTTGACACGGGTTTCGAAGGTTCCCGGACCTGCGGATGCCTGCGTTACCGTCGCTTGCCTGCCACAAGGCCAGCAGACAATGGACCCGTCCAAGGTAGTACCGCATGCCCTCCAGCTTAGCCAGCGTCACGCCTCGCCTGCCTTCCATCGATACACTCCTGCGCCACACCGCCTGTCTTGCGCTCATCGAGCGTTACGGCCGTGAAGCTGTTCTGTCGACCTTGCGCCACTTGCTGAATGATCTGCGCGACCTTGTCCGCAATGGCCAGCTGAATGCTGCCGAGGTGGCGCCGGAGGTACTGCTGGGCCGCGCCGGCGAACGCCTCGACGTCCAGCAACGCAGCCAGGTTCGCCGCGTGTTCAACCTCACCGGCACGGTGTTGCACACCAATCTGGGCCGCGCCTTGCTGCCCGAAGAAGCCATCGAGGCCATGGAATGCGCAGCGCGCTACCCGCTGAACCTCGAGTTCGACCTGAGCACGGGCAAGCGCGGTGATCGCGATGACCTGATCGAAGGGTTGATTCGCGAACTGACCGGCGCCGAGGCCGTCACCGTGGTGAACAACAATGCAGCCGCTGTGTTGCTGGCGCTCAACAGCTTGGGCGCCCGCAAGGAAGGCATCATCTCCCGTGGCGAGCTGATCGAGATCGGGGGCGCCTTCCGCATACCCGACATCATGGCCCGGGCCGGCGTCAGGCTGCACGAGATCGGCACCACCAACCGCACCCACGCCCGCGACTACGAGGCGGCCATCAGCCCGCGCACTGGGTTGCTGATGCGCGTGCACTGCAGTAATTACAGCATCCAGGGCTTTACCACCCAGGTACCCACCCCGGAGCTGGCCCGCATTGCCCGTCAGCACAACCTGCCGCTACTCGAGGACCTGGGCAGTGGCAGCCTGCTGGACCTCACGCGCTGGGGGCTACCCGCCGAACCGACGGTGCGCCAGGCACTGAGCGATGGCGCCGACATTGTCACCTTCAGTGGCGACAAACTGCTGGGCGGTCCGCAGGCAGGGATCATCGTCGGGCGTAAGGACTTGATCGCCAGGATCAAGAAGAACCCGCTCAAGCGCGCCCTGCGCGTGGACAAGATCACCTTGGCCGCCCTGGAGGCCGTATTGGCGCTGTACCGCAACCCTGATCGCCTGGCCGAGCGCCTGCCCAGCCTGCGCCTGCTCACGCGTGCCCAGGCGGAGATTCACACCCAGGCCCTGCGCGTGGCGCCCGCGATGCAAGCCTGCCTGGGCGAGCAGTGGCGCGTCAGCGTAGAGCCGACGCTGGGCATGATCGGCAGCGGCAGCCAGCCTGTCGCCCGCTTGCCCAGCGCCGCCTTGTGCCTGCGTCCACAGGTGTCCAAGCGGCTGCGCGGGCGCAGCTTGCATGCTTTGGAGCGAGCGCTGCGTGAATTACCGGTGCCTGTGCTTGGGCGCATCGACGACGATGCGTTGTGGCTGGACTTGCGCCAGCTGGACGATGAACCCCAATGGCTGGCGCAGCTGCCAAGCCTGCAGTTGGGGGCCTTGCAGTGATCGTCGGTACCGCCGGGCACATCGATCACGGCAAGACGGCGCTGCTGCAGGCGCTCACCGGCCAAGCCGGGGACCAGCGTCAGGAGGAACAGGCCCGCGGCATGACCATCGACCTGGGTTATCGCTACGCGTCGCTGGCCGAGGAGGCGCCACTGACTGGCTTCATCGACGTGCCGGGCCACGAGCGGTTTGTCCACAACATGCTGGCCGGTGCCCACGGCATCGACCTGGTATTGCTGGTGGTGGCGGCAGACGATGGCGTCATGCCGCAGACCCGCGAGCACCTGGCGATCATCGAACTGTTGGGCATTCCCCAGGCGCTGGTGGCCATCAGCAAGTGCGACCGGGTCGAGCCCGCACGCGTGGAAGCGGTGAAGCAGCAAGTCAGCCAACTGCTGGCGCCTGGCCCGTATGCCGATGCGCTGCACTTTCCCGTATCCAGTACCGTTGGTACCGGCATCGACGCCTTGCGCCAGGCCCTGCTGGCGGCAGCGCCCCATGCCCGCCGTCGCAGTGTGGCCGGAGGCTTTCGTCTTGCCGTGGACCGGGCGTTCGCCGTTACGGGCGCGGGGGTAGTGGTGACCGGCACGGCGCTTGCGGGGCGGGTGACTGCTGGCGACACGTTGCTGCTGGGCAAGGCTGGCAAACCGGTGAGGGTGCGCGGGTTGCATGCTCAGAATCAGCCCGCGCTGGTGGCTGAGGCAGGGCAGCGTGTGGCGCTCAACATCGTCGCCGAGCGCCTGGCGGTGGACCAGATACGCCGCGGCGATTGGCTGGTGCCGCAGTGGTTGCACGCGCCTAGCACACGCATCGATATCACCTTGAGCCTGCTGCCTGGCCAAGCCCGTGCCTTAGAGCACTTCAGTGCAGTGCACGTGCACCTGGGTACTCAGGACGTGACAGCCAGGGTGGCTTTGCTCGAGGGGCAGAGCTTGGCGGCGGGGCAGCGCATGTTCGCACAGTTGCTGCTCAACGCGCCGTTGCAAGCGGTGCATGGCGACCGTCTGGTGCTGCGCGATCAGCGCGCTCAGTACACGCTGGGCGGCGGCACGGTCCTGGACCCGTTCGCCCCCAGTCGTCAACGCCGCAGCGTCGAAAGGCTGCAACAGTTGCAGGTGCTGCGCGACTGTACAGGTCTTGAGCAGGCCTTGCCGGGTTTGCTGGCCAGCGCACCGGGTGGGCTAGATCCACAGCGCCTGGAGCGGCAGTTCAATCGCCTGCGTGACAGCTGGCAGTTACCCGACGACGTACGCGTGATCGCCACCCGCCAAGGCCAGTTGTTGTTCGCTGCAAGCCAGTGGCAGGCGCTCAAGCAACGTGTGCTGGCCCAGCTGGCGGCCTTTCACGAGCAGGAGCCCGATCAATTGGGCCCGGACCGTGACAGGCTGCGCCGTTTCGCGGCGTTGCCACTGGACAGGCCGGGGTTCGTCAGTTTGCTCGAGCAGTTGCTGGCCGAAGGCGCCGTAGCCAGCAGCGGCCCCTGGCTGCATTTGCCTGATCATCAGGTTCAGCTCAGTGCCGCGGATGAGGCGCTCTGGGCGCGCCTGCAGCCAAGGTTGCAGGCTGGCGCTTACGATCCGCCTTGGGTAAGGACATTGGCGAGCGAGGAAAAATGCGCCGAGGCCGATGTACGCCTGCTGCTGCGCAAGCTGGCGCGACTGGGGTTGGTGCATCAGGTGGTGCGGGACCTGTTCTACCCAGAGTCGACCCTACGCCGCATGGCAGAGCTGCTACAGCATCACATAGGTGACACGCCGGTAGTGCAGGTTGCTGCATTTCGCGATATGTTGGGCATCGGTCGCAAGCGCAGTGTGCAGATTCTAGAGTATTTCGACCGCATCGGTCTGACCCGCAGGGTCGGCGATCAGCGGTACATTCGCAGTGACAGTGCCCTGGCCCGCTAGCAGGCCAGGCACCGATTTCAAGGAAGGCAATCGCGCCCGGTGGCGCGGCCGGGCTTCAAACCCGGTTGGGGACGGCATCCGTTCCCGGGCAGGTTCGACTCCCGCTGCCTTCCGCCACTTCTAGCGTTCGCCGCACAAGTCCAGGGCAAACCAGTGCTCGGCCTCTTTCACGTCCAGCCCGGCACCCAGTAGCGCGAACATCTTGCCAAGGGCCGCCTCCCGCGTCATGCCGCCCCCGCTGACCAGGCCTGCTGCCCGCAGGCGGCTACCGGCGGCATAGGTATCGAACACCACGTCGCCTTCCGGGCACTGGGAAATGGCCACCAACATGACGCCACGCTGGCGTGCAGCACGCAAGGTGTCGAGCAGCGCCTGATCATCTGACGGCCCAGTGCCGCTGCCATAGCATTCCAGCAACAAGCCCTGCACGCCGCTGCCGAGCAAGGCTTCCAGATGACCTGCCTGCAAGCCAGGGAACACCGGCACTACCGCAAGGTTCACGCGCTGACGGGGCTGCTGGTAACCCAAGTGCGCCGGCAAGGGGGCTACGTGCTCACTCTGGCGATGGCGCGGCAAGGCCGCAAAGGCATCGAACGCTTCGCTGCGCAGCTTCGAGGCGCGGCAACCGTGCAGCAGCTTGCCCGCGAAGTACAGTTGCACACCCGCTTCGAGGGGATGATCGAACTGGCGCAGTGCGCCGCACAGGTTGTCCCAGGCGTCGCTGCCAGGTGCCCCTGCCGGCAGCATCGAGCCGGTCAGCAGGATGGGAACCGGCAGCCCCAGCAACAGGAACGACAGTGCCGCTGCACTGTAGGCCAGGGTGTCGGTGCCATGCAGCACCAGTACCGCATCATGGCCACGGACACGCACGGCATCGACGATCGCATCACGCATCGCCAGCCAGTTGTGCTGCTGCATGTTGGCACTGTCGAGCAGTGGGTCCAGTTCCTGGAGTGTCCAGGTGACTTCGGGGGCGTCTGCCATCATGGCGAAGTGATCGCGCATGCGGGACTCGAAGCCGCCGGATGGGGCCAGGCCTTCCGGCGTTTCGAGCATGCCGATGGTGCCACCGGTGTAGAGCACGAGGAGGTTCTTTACTGCGCGCATGGAAAGCGTCCGTAGCGATGAACGGGAAAGAAGAGCCGCGCTTTGCAGGGAAGGCTAGTGGGGCCGCAATGCGGCCCCTGGTGACTCAACCGACTGGCACAACCCTCGCTGGGGCGGCTGGCGATGTCAGCCTATCAGCGCAGCGGCTGAGCCTGGCCGACAGCTTTGTCAGCGGCTGTTTCCACCTGCGGGTTGGCAGGCCATGCAGTGCGGTCCAGGTCCAGGTCGGCGAACTTGGCCGAATCGAACACAGGCTGCTTGATGCCAGCCTTGCGCTGGTCATCGTAGTCGCGCATCACACGCAGGCCGACCTTGAACAGCAGGGCCAAGGCCATCAGGTTGACGAAGGCCAGGCACGTCATGGTGATGTCAGCGAAGGCGAACACGGTGGTCAGGTCCTGCATGGAGCCCCACACGACCAGCGCCAGCACCAAGGCACGGAAGCCCATCAATACTGCCCGGTTACGGGTGAGGAACTGCAGGCTGTTCTCACCCAGGTAGTAGTTGTAGAGGATGCAGGTGAACACGAACAGCGACAGGGCCACGCTGACGAAGATACGGCCCCAGTCGCCTACCACGGCAGCCAGCGAGTTCTGGGTCAGGACAATGCCATCGCCCTCGAAGCCAGGGGTGTAGAAGCCCGACAGCAGGATCAGCAGCGCGGTGCAGGTGCAGATCACGAACGTATCGAGGAACACGCTGAACGCCTGTACCACACCCTGGGCACCTGGGTGCTTCACGGCTGCGACGGCGGCCACGTTCGGTGCGCTGCCAAGGCCGGCTTCGTTGGCGAATACGCCACGCTTCACGCCCATGACGATGGCGCTGCCCAGCAGGCCGCCAAACGCCGGGTCAAGACCGAAAGCGCTCTTGAAGATGGTTTCGAGCATGGCCGGCACGTGTTCGATCTGGGTACCGATCACGTACAGGGTCACGCCGATGTAGGCCAGGGTCTTGATCGGTACGAGCAGGTCGGACACCGCCGCGATGCGCTTGATGCCACCAATGAAGGTGATGGCCAACAGCACTGCCAGCACGATGCCGGTGTGGCGCGGGTCGAAGTGGAAGGCGTTTTGCAGCGAGTGGGTCACGGTGTACGACTGCAGGCCGATGAAAGCGAAGCCATAGGTGACCAGCAGCAGAATCGAGAAGACGATCGCCATGCCCTTGTACTTCAGGCCATGCTGAATGTAGTAGGCCGGGCCGCCACGGTACAGGCCGTCGCCGTCGGCGCGCTTGTACACCTGGGCCAGGGTACATTCGAAGAAGCTGCTCGACATGCCCACCAGCGCGGTGACCCACATCCAGAACACGGCACCTGGGCCGCCCAGCGTCACGGCGATGCCGACACCTGCAATGTTACCGGCGCCCACGCGGCCGGCCAGGCTCAGCATCAGGGCCTGGAATGAACTCAGTTGGCCTGCCTGGCCACGCAGCGATTCCTTGAACACACCGAACATGTGTACGAAGTGGCGGAACTGGACGAACCGGGAACGGAGGGTGAAGTAGCTACCCAGCCCCACGATCAGCACGATGAGCAGTTTCCCCGAGAGGAAATCGTTGAGTACTTCGAGCATTGGAAAATGACCTCGATTCTTATTCTTCGTGTGGAAAGACCAGCGGCCGGCAGGCGTACCGCTATTCGTTGGGGCGCATGGTTGGCCATGACAAGAGTCGTTACAATTTCGCGGTTTGGTCTTAATTGATGCGACTTGATGCTAAACTGGCGTCATTCGCGTCACGTAGGCCTTTGTCATGAGCGAGCATTTCGCTACCAATCTCAAGCTGGCTTGCAGCCACTACCGCTCTATCTCCGAAGTTTGCCGCCAACTGTCGATCAATCGCGCCCAGTTCAACAAATACCTGAGCGGCCAAAGCCGCCCGACGGCTTACAACCTCAAACGCATTGGCGATTTCTTCGGGGTGGAGGAATACGAGCTCGACCTGCCCGCCGATCAGTTTTCACGCTTGATCGGCGCGCGAGTGCCGTCTTCGGTCGAGCAAACCGGCGATCCGATCAGCGAGCTGTTTCGGCCTCTGCATGATCACGCGGGCAACCTGTCGCGTTACTGCGGGTATTACTTCGAGTACTCCAACTGCATGTCGGTGCCGGGTACGGTCCTGGTGTCGCTGGTGCATCTGTGGGAGGAGGGCGGTCGCTTCCTGTTCGAGCGCCAGGAGCGTCAGGAGCGGTCTACCGCGACAGACCAGCACGCCGAAGTGCGCTGTCGTTACCTGGGGGCTGCCTTCCAGTTGCAGGACCGGGTGTTCCTGATCGACTACGAATCGCTTACCTTCAACGAAATGAGCCAGACCATTCTCATCCCAAGCTTCAAGAGCCGTATCACCCGCCTCAATGGCCTCAAGGCCGGCGTGTCCAGCGGGGACCGGCGCAATCCTGCCTGTACCCGAGTGGTGTGGGAGTACCTGGGGCAAGAGATCAATCGCATCAACGCGTACCGCCAGGTGAAACTGTACCGACCTGATGATCCACGCATAGATGAAGACATCCGCGAGCGGCTGGATGTGGGCCCGCTCAGGAATGGGTTGTTTGAAGTCGAGTAGGGGGAGCCGCGTCATGCGTGGTAGAGGATGAGGTCGGCCACGGCGCAACCTCCTCCGCCGCAATGATCATACGGCCCCACGTTGGACTTCCCCGCCCGGAAACCGCAAAATGGCCGCTTTCCCTTACAACCTCCGGATCTGCTGACTCTATGCGTATGCGCCTAATGCTGTTGGGTGGTGGCAATGCCCTCGGGCAAGCGCTGATTCGTCTTGGGGCCGAGGAGGACATCGCTTTCATGGCGCCGCGCCCTCCAGAGGAGGGCTGGGCGCCTGCCAGCCTCACCCAGTTGCTCGACGATCATCGCCCCGACGCCGTGGTCAACCTGGCGTATTACTTCGACTGGTTCCAGGCCGAGTCGGTCAGCGAGCAGCGTCTGGCGCTTCAGGAGCGCGCGGTGGAGCGGCTGGCAGAGTTGTGCCAGCACCACCAGATCACACTGGTCCAGCCCTCGAGCTACCGTGTGTTCGATGGCTCGCGTGCCACCGCCTACAGCGAGAAGGACGAGCCATTGCCGCTTGGCCTGCGTGGGCAGGCCCTCTGGCGTATCGAACAAAGCGTGCGTGCGGCCTGCCCGCAACATGTGCTGTTGCGCTTCGGTTGGGTGCTGGACGAAAGCATCGATGGCCTGCTTGGCCGTTTCCTGACGCGCGCCGAGCTCCCCCAGGAATTGCTGCTGGCCGATGATCGCCGTGGCAACCCGACACCCGTCGACGATGCGGCCAGGGTCATTCTCTCGGTGCTCAAGCAGCTGGACTGCAATTCGCCGCTGTGGGGGACCTACCACTACGCCGGGAACGAAGCGACCACCCCC
The DNA here is from genome assembly GCF_006351945.1 of Pseudomonas sp. SWI7. Classification (NCBI taxonomy): domain Bacteria; kingdom Pseudomonadati; phylum Pseudomonadota; class Gammaproteobacteria; order Pseudomonadales; family Pseudomonadaceae; genus Pseudomonas; species Pseudomonas sp. SWI7. The sequence goes on from NZ_CP040930.1 coordinate 4,374,639, forward strand.
GTGGCGCTAGGCCAGGCGATTCTCGCCGAGGCCGGCCAGCATCGTCAGCTCGCGGTACAGACGCCAACGCCGCAGGCTCATGCCGCGCGCCCGGATGCCAGCGAAGAGCCGCAGAACGCCGTGCTGGCCTGCAAGAAAATCCTTCACACCTTCGGTATCAAGCCCCGTGCCTGGCGTGCAGGCTTGCCGCCTCTTCTGGACCGGTTCTATCGCCATGGCTGATGCCCCCATCCTGATCACCGGCGGTGCCGGCTTCATCGGCTCCCACCTGAGTGACGCCTTGCTCGCGCGTGGCTACGCCGTGCGCATCGTCGACGACCTCTCCACGGGCAAGCGCGACAACCTGCAACTGGACCACCCCCTGCTTGAGCTTGTCGAGGGGGACGTTGCCGACGCCAAGCTGGTCCAGCGCGCTGCGGCGGGCTGCCAGGCCGTGGTGCACCTGGCTGCGGTGGCCTCGGTGCAGGCTTCGGTCGACGACCCGGTGCGCACGCACCAGAGCAATTTCATCGGCACGCTCAACGTGTGCGAAGCCATGCGTGTTCACGGGGTGCGCCGCGTGTTGTTCGCGTCCAGTGCAGCGGTCTACGGCAATAACGGTGAAGGCCAGTCCATCGCCGAAGACACACCCAAGGCGCCGCTGACACCGTATGCCGTGGACAAGCTGGCCAGCGAGCAGTACCTGGAGTTCTATCGGCGCCAGCATGGCCTTGAGCCTGTAATCTTCCGGTTCTTCAATATCTTCGGGCCGCGGCAGGATCCTTCCTCGCCTTATTCGGGCGTCATCAGCATCTTCAGCGAGCGTGCAGTGCAAGGCCAGCCAATCACCGTGTTCGGTGACGGCGAGCAGACGCGGGATTTCCTGTATGTAGGTGACCTGGTGCAGGTCATGGTGCAGGCGCTCGAACAAGCGCAGGTCGAGGAGGGGGCCGTGAACATCGGTCTCAACCAGGCCACGTCGCTGAACCAGATGCTCGCTGCGCTCCAGCAGGTGGTGGGCAGCTTGCCAGCAGTCAGCTACACCACGCCGCGGTCGGGCGACATCCGCCATTCGCGTGCGGACAACAGGCGGTTGCTGGCTCGTTTCGACTTCCAGCGGGCCACCTCGATGGTGGAGGGGCTGGCCCGGTTGCTGGGCAAGCTCCGTTAGCAATCGAGGAGCGCTCTATTGGGCGTTCAGCAAGACGGTAACGAAAAAGGGGCGGCCTTGGCCGCCCCGTGCGTTTTGCAGCGGTCGATCAGAACTTGTAGCCCAGGCCGACCATGTAGACCCAAGGGTCAACGTCCACGTCGACCTTGGTCTTGCTATAACCCAAGGCGCTCGGGCCGTTCACGCTGGCCTTGGTGTCGATGTCCACGTACCAGACGGCGGCATTGACCAGCAGGTTGTCGGTGATCATGTAATCCATGCCCAGCTGGCCGGCGAACCCTACCGAATCTTGCAGTTTCAGATTGCTGAACCCTTGCTGCTTGCGGTTGCTGCTCAGGTCTTCATCGAAGAACAAGGTGTAGTTGATGCCCACGCCCGCATAAGGTTGGAACTTCGACGACGCCTCCATCGGGTAGTACTGCAACGAAAGGGTCGGCGGCAGCTGCTTGATGTCGGCCAGCTTGCCATCCAGCCCGCCGCCCAGCCCTTTCACGCCTACCGTGTGCTTGAACGGCGTGGCTGCCAGCAGTTCCAGGCCAACGTGGTCGGTGAGCATGTAGGCGAATGCCAGACCCAGCTGGGTATCGCTGTCCAGGGTCGCCTTGGTGCCTGCCACCTTGTTGCCGTCGAACTTCAGGTCGCTGCTGCTCTCGTTGGGCGCAGTGGTGATGGCGCCTGCACGTACGATGAAATCACCGGGCTGATACGCGTGCGCAGCCGGGGCGGCGAGTGCCAGGGCCACGAGTGAGGCACCGAGCAAGGACTTGTTCATGGAAGCTCCCAAAGGACGTTGATAATCGTGTAGTCCAATGGTACGGATGCGATTAAACAGAAAGTTTGACCCAGCTCAACGAAGCGTCTGCACCGGCCTTCGGAAGGCTCATCTGAGTTCGTAGGCGTAGATCTTCTCGGCTTCCATCTGGTAACCCGCCTCAGCCAGTTCGCTGCTCGAAGGTTTGACGTGCATCGTGCCCTCTATCCAGTAGGGCTGGTACAGATCCTCTACCCGTACGCCCATTTCACTGACGATGTGCACAATCTGGTTCGACGGGGGCGGGGGCACATGGATGCACGCGCCGTAGTACGGCACCAGCAGAAATTCGGTGGTGCGGCCTTGCTCATTGACTTCCAGCGGCACGATGTAGCCCGGCAGCTTGATCTGCTGGCCATCGAGGCTGTTCACCACCGGTGCAGCGGGCGCCTGCTGGCGCGCGGCTGGGGCGGACTCGGCAGACAGCGCATCGCTGAGCTGCGACATGTCATGCAGGGGTGCCAGTTGCGGTGCGACGACCGGTGCGCCCTCGGGGATCAGGGCGGGCCAGTCGAGCTCCCGGGGCTGCGATGCCCACGCAGGCACCGCGAGCATCACGAGCAGCGAACACAGCAGGCGCCGGGCGGGGCTGCTGATTGACAGGCCGGCGCCAAAACGGCCAGTCCATGCGCTTGCTAGCGCGTCGCGAGCCACGAAGCAGGCGGTGAGAAATCGCATCATCACAGGCTCTCAAAGGTGGATCGACAAGCCATCTGCCAACGACTGTCGATAGGCTCGCCATGCCGGAACGCTGCCCATCAACAGCGCTGCGCCAAGGATGATAGCCAGCAACGACCATTCATGCGTGCTGGGCCAGGCCAGTGGCAGGTACAAGCCATAGTTGGCCTGCACGTAACCCTGGGCCAGGGCGATACCGGCGTACAGCAGGCCAAGCCCGGCAACGATTCCGGCAGTCGCCAGTGCCAGGGCCTCAAGCACCAGCAGCCCGGCGATGTGCCATGGCCGTGCACCGACCGAGCGCAGGATCGCCATTTCCCGGCGGCGCTCGTTCAGGCTGGTGAGGATCGCCGTGAGCATGCCAATCAGGCCAGTGAGCACGACGAACAGCGACACCACGAACAGGGCCTGTTCGGCAGTGCTCATCAGGCTCCACAACTCCTGCAACGCCACCCCTGGCAAAATCGCCAACAGCGGCTCGTTCCGGTACTCATTGATTTCGCGCTGCAGGCTGAAGGTGGCGATCTTGTTGTTCAAACCCAACATGAACGCCGTGATCGCAGCGGGTTGCAGGTCCATGCCACGCGCCTGTTCTGCACTGATGCGTCCCGCACCTCGGGCCGGCACGCCGTTGTGCCAGTCGATATGGATGGCCTCCATGCCGGCCAGGCTGATGTGCAAGGTGCGGTCAACCGGCGTGCCGGTGCGCTTGAGTACACCGACCACGGTAAAGGGTTTGTCGTCGTGCTTGACCAGGCTGATCGCCGCCACGCCATGGGCCAGCACCAGTTTGTCGCCCAGCTTGTAGTGCAAGGCATCGGCAACCTCTGCACCCAGTACCACCTCGAAAGGATCGTCGGCAAATTCCCGGCCCTGGCGCAATGCCAGGTGCTGCTTGCGCCCGTACTGATAGTGGTCGAAATAGGCGCCGGTGGTGCCCATCACCCGGTAGCCGCGGTGCGAGTCGCCCAAGGAGATGGGGATCGCCCACTTCACCCGTGGGTCCTGGGCGTAGTGCTGGTAGCTGTCCCAGCGGATGTTGTTGGTGGCATTGCCGATGCGAAACACCGAGTACAGCAACAGGTTCACCGAGCCTGACCGCGCCCCGACAATCAGGTCAGTACCACTGATGGTGCTGGCAAAGCTGGCGCGGGCTTCGGTGCGCACCCGCTCGACAGCCAGCAGCAGGCACACCGATAAGGCGATGGCGAACGCGGTGAGAAAGGCGGTGAAGCGGCGGTTGGCCAGGCTGGCCAAGGCAAGACGAAGCAGGTACATCATGCCTCCCGGGGTTTGGCGGCGCGATTGAGCTCGGCCAGGGACAGGTGACGGTCGAACAACGGGGCCAGGCTTTGGTCATGACTGACGAACAGCAAGCTTGAGCCTGCCGCGCGGCATTCGTTGAACAGCAAGGCGATGAACGCTTCGCGGGTATCGGCATCCAGCGCTGATGTGGGCTCATCGGCGATCACCAGCTCGGGCTGGCCGATCAAAGCGCGGGCGGCGGCGACGCGTTGCTGCTGGCCGATCGACAGGCTGTCGGCTCGCCGCGCCAGCAACTGCCTATCGCCCAGGCCCAGATGGGCGAGCAATTCGCTGGCGGCCTGGTCGACGCTACCGTGGCGCTCGATGGCACGCTGGGCGCGGCTGCGGGAGAAACGACAGGGCAGCTCGACATTTTCCCGTACCGAGAGAAACGGCAGCAGGTTGAATTGCTGGAAGATGTATCCGGTGTGGTCCACACGGAAACGGTCACGGGCACCTTGGCCGAGTAAGGCCAGGTCCTGCCCAAGCAGTTGGATTCGCCCACGGGCTGGCCGGTTGACCCCGCCGAGCAAGCCCAGCAGGGTGGTCTTGCCACTGCCGCTGGGGCCCTTGAGAAACACAGCCTCACCGGCTTGCAGGTCAAAGGCGGGGATATCCAGCAATGGCGGTTGCCCCGGCCAGGCGAACTCCACGCCTTGCAGGTGGATCAGCGGCTGGTTCATTCAGAGTGTGACCACGGCCTTGGTTGGCGCGGTTTCCACTCCCTTCTGGCCGTTCGGGCCGATCAATTGCACATTGATTTTCTGCGTGGCGGGGAAGGCCTTGAACAGCGGCGACAGGTCGATCTGGGTGAGCTTTTCAGGCGCTGCGCAGGTGAATTGGTAATGGGCGTTGATGTCGCTGTGGACGTGGCCTTTCTCGTGCTCGTCGCCATCGTCGCCATCGTCGTCAGCCTTGGCCGCATCCCCGAACAGTGGGCTTTGCAGTTCTTGCTGGTCTGGCGTGCAACCAGCGGCCGCCGTCAGGGCGAACAACTTCAGGGGCTGTTCCAATTGCTGACGCACGGCGGCTACCTTGGCCTTGTCGGCATCGCTGCTGGCCATGTGCTCGAAGCCGACCAGGTTCATCGCCGGGCTGTCCAGCTCAAGCTCCAGGGTTTTGCCGTCGAGCACGGCATTGAGCTTGGCCACACCATGCTCATGGGCGGCAAGCGTGCCATGGCCGTGATCATGCTCATGTTCATCGTGGGCATGGGCCATCATGGCCAGGGGCAAGCAGGCGAAGGGCAGGGCTAGCAGCAGACGACGCATGGATGACTCCAGGAGCAGGTCAATAGGAGTGGTTATGTTATAACGATTGTTTGGCGGGCCGCCAGCCTCGTGGCTCAGGTTTCATGTTGCGGTAGCATGGCGACAATGACGTGAGTGAGGACCTACAGTGAGAATTCGTGGAATGATCGGTGAGTGGCCGGTGGACTTGACCATTGAGCTTGATCCCCAGGAATGGGCGCAGTTGGCGCGGCCAACCGAACAACTCCCCGCTTCGACACCCCAGCCAGCTGCCGCGATGCCTCCCGCAGCGACGAAGGATGACGGGCCATGGCGGGTAGCCTGCGAGTTGTTGCGCACGGCTGGCCGTATGGAGGGGCCAGAGCTGCTTGAGCAACTGCAGGGCGTCACGGGGGACTTTGGCGCAGCCAAGCGGTTGCTGGTGCGGTTGCGGCACCATGGGCAGGTACGGGTGTTCAGTGAGGGCGAAACGCCGATGTATGTATGGCAGACCGACAAAAAGGCGTAGATGACCTTCAAAGACGTGACAGGTGTACCTGTGGCCGGCTCGCGGGTCATGGATGAACAGCCCAGGCAACGGGTGCTGTGCAGTCATCGTCAAGCTGTAGCCCTCATCAGCCTCCAGCCATTCTTAGCCCTCGGCGAAGCCTGAGCAAGGGCATGAGCAAGGCGGCGTGCCTCACTCGTGCCCTTCACGCCTGATAAGCGTCAGTACATCGCAGCGAACAGCTTACGGCGATACGTACCCACCAGCGGATGGGCACTGCCGAGCAACTCGAACACCTGCAGCAATGCCTTGTGCGGTAGCCCATTTTCGTAACCGCGATTGCGCTGGAACAACTTGAGCAGGCTTTCAAGCGCGGGCTCGTACTGCTGGCGTGCCAGCTGCTGGATGCACAGTTGGTACGTGGCCTCGTCATCTTGTGGGTTCTGTGCCAGACGGCTTTTCAGGTCTGCAACCTCCGGCAGGCTGGCGGCCTGGCGCAGGAAAGTCAGTTGCGCCTTGGCGCCGGCCAGGGCGGCCTTATGGTCCTCGGTCTTGACCGCGTCTAGCACCACCTGGGCCTCGCCCAGCTCACCGCGCTCGGCCAGGCAGCGGGCGTACAGGATCAGGCCTTCGGCGTTGCTATTGTCTTCTGCAAGCAATTGCTGCAGCACCGCTTCGGCTTCGCCAAAACGGCTTTCGGCGAACAGCGCCTGAGCCTGTTCCAGCGGCGAGGCGGTGGGTGGCGCCGGCAGTTGCACATGTGGCTCGAGCATGGTGCGGATCGCCGATTCCGGCTGAGCACCGGCAAAACCGTCGACCGGCTGGCCATCCTTGAACAGCACCACGGTTGGCAGACTGCGGATGCCGAATTGCGCCACGACCTGTTGCTCGACGTCGCAGTTGATCTTGGCCAGCAGCAGTTCGCCCTGGTACTCCTCGGCAATTTTTGCCAGAAGCGGCATCAGCGCTTTGCAAGGCGCGCACCATTCGGCCCAGAAATCGACCAGCACTGGCTTGTGGAATGAATTCTCGATCACCAGCTGCTGGAAGGTGGCATCGGTGGCATCGAAGATATAGGGGGTGTCCTGGGTCATCGCGACTCTCGCAAATCCGTGAATGGCACCACTATAAAGGCTCGCGGCTGGCGTGGTACAGGCTGACCCGGCGGAATTCGTGCGGCTCGGCCAAGTCCGGCAGGGTCAAGGCGTCGAGCACCCCAAGCGGTCGGTACAACGGGTGGCTGAAGTCCCGTACGCGAGAGTCGGCCACCAGTGCCTGTCGGCCCCGGTCGAGGAAGGTATCGAGCAGCGGCAGGTTGGCGCGGTCGTAGAGCACATCGGCCACCAGGATCAGGTCGAAACGGTCATCCTCGGCAAAAAAGTCGCTGCTGTAGCCCAGTTCCACCTGGTTCAAGGCGGCGTTGGCACGGCAGGCGTCCAAGGCCAGCGGATCAAGGTCGCAGGCCACGACCTCCAGCGCACCTGCACGGGCAGCGGCGATGCCGGCGATACCGGAACCGGCGCCAAAATCGAGCACCCGCTTGCCGGCTACCCACTCCCGGTGCTCGGCCAGGTAGCGCGCCATGGCCAGGCCACTGGCCCAGCAGAAGCTCCAGTACGGCGGATCTTCGAGAATGCGCCGGGTTTCTTCGCTGCTAAAAGCGCGATCCATGTTCTGATCATCGATCAGCCATAATTTCAACGCACAGTCAGGCAGGTCGCTGATCACCAGCCGTGCCTCGCCAATCAGGCCGCTCAAGGCCTGTTGCAACGCCACTGGCGCCACTTACGGTGCCTTTTCGAACTGCAGCGGGCCGGTGGCCTGGGTCTGTGCCTGGGTGATGCGCAGCGGCGGCAAGTGCATGATCAACTGGCCTGAGCGGCTGGCTCGTCCACGCAGCTCTACCCTGGCGCCGGCCGGAAATGCCTCGGGGTTGAAACGCAGCTGGTAGGGCAGGGCCTGGCCGGTACCCGGCAAGGTGCTACTGGCCAGCAGCTGTTGCGGCCTGTCGCGGTCATCGATCACCAGCAGGGCAAGTTCTACCTCTGCGCCGGCGGGGATGCCCAGCAACGTGCCGCTCAGCTCGCGCTGATAGGCCGGCAAGGGGCCAAGCGGCTGGGCCTTTTTGGACACTTTGGCGGGCGCCGGAGCAGGCGGTTGTTCGGTCTTGGGCTGGTCACTGCCGCAGGCGGTGAGCAGGGCGGCGCAGCACAGCACGGCAAGCGCTCGAAGTGGCATGGGGTAGTCCTTCAGGGGCAGAATTGCATGGATGTTAACCCCTTTGGCTTGTCTTGCCAGTGGGATGCGCTACCATGGCCCTCCCTTTTTTTGTTGCCTGCCACCATGCACTGTCCCTTTTGCGGTGCCAACGACACCAAGGTCATCGACTCGCGCCTGGTCGCCGAGGGCGAGCAAGTGCGGCGCCGTCGCGAATGCGTCGCCTGCGGCGAGCGCTTCACCACCTTCGAGACCGCCGAGCTGGTACTGCCCCGGCTGATCAAACAGGACGGTACTCGCCAGCCCTTCGACGAAGACAAGTTGCGGGCCGGCATGCAGCGTGCGCTGGAAAAACGCCCTGTCAGTGTCGAGCGCCTCGAGGCCGCCCTGGCCCACATCAAGAGTCGGCTGCGCGCCACCGGCGAGCGCGAGGTCAAGTCGCTGGTGGTGGGCGAGCTGGTGATGGGCGAGTTGCGCAAACTCGATGAAGTCGCCTACATCCGCTTCGCCTCGGTTTATCGGCGCTTCCAGGACCTTGACGAATTCCGCGAAGAAATCGACCGCCTGGCCCGTGAGCCGGCCAAAGAGTGAGCATGCAAACCCCCGCAGCTGTGCTTGACGCCCATTACATGGCCCGTGCCCTTGAGTTGGCGCGCAAGGGGCTCTACACCACCCACCCCAACCCGCGTGTGGGTTGCGTCATCGTCCGTGATGGCGAGGTGGTGGGCGAGGGCTGGCATGTGCGCGCCGGGGAGCCCCATGCCGAGGTGCATGCGCTTGCCCAGGCAGGCGAGCGTGCGCGGGGCGGCTGTGCCTATGTCACCCTCGAACCCTGCAGCCACCATGGCCGTACGCCGCCGTGTGCCGAAGCCTTGGTCAAGGCCGGTGTGGCGCGCGTAGTGGCCGCCATGCAGGACCCCAATCCCCAGGTGGCTGGGCGGGGCCTGCAGCGACTTGCCCAGGCCGGTATCGACGTGGCCAGCGGGGTGCTCGAAGAGCAGGCGCGGGCACTCAACCCCGGGTTCCTCAAGCGCATGGAACAGGGGTTGCCGTTCGTGCGCGCCAAGCTGGCCATGAGCCTGGATGGTCGTACCGCCATGGCCAGCGGCGAAAGCCAGTGGATCACCGGCCCTGCGGCGCGTTCTGCCGTGCAGCGTCTGCGCGCGCGCTCCAGCGTGGTGCTGACCAGTGCAAGCAGCGTACTGGCTGACGGTGCCCGCATGACGGTGCGTGGCGCCGAGTTGGGCCTGGACGCCGAAACCACCGCGCTTGCCCTGAGCCGGGCACCGCTGCGGGTGCTGGTCGATGGCCGTTTGCGCTTGCCCTTGCAGGCGCCCTTCTTCCAGGCCGGCCCCGCGCTGGTGGTGACCGCCGTCGCAGATGACCCACGTTATGCCGCTGCCGGCCATGAACTGCTCAGCCTGCCGGGCGACAATGGCCATGTGGACCTGCGTGCCCTGCTTCAAGCTCTGGCCGCCCGTGGCGTCAACGAAATCCTGCTGGAAGCCGGCGCCGGCCTGGTCGGGGCCTTCGCCCAGCAAGGCCTTGTCGACGAGTACCAGCTGTTCATGGCAGGCACCTTCCTTGGCTCAAGCGCACGCCCACTGCTGGACTGGCCACTGAACCGCATGAGCGAGGCACCGCGGCTGAAGATCACCGACATGCGCGCAGTAGGCGATGACTGGCGGGTCACAGCCGTACCGCTGCCTGCGCCCGGCGTATAATGCGCGGCTTGCCCCGCGCACACCGTTTTGAGGAAGACCCATGTTCACCGGCATCATCGAATCCATCGGCACCATCCGCAGTCTGACGCCCAAAGGCGGCGACGTGCGCGTGCACGTCGACACCGGCAAGCTTGACCTGGGTGACGTCAAGCTCGGCGACAGCATCGCCGTCAATGGCGTTTGCCTGACGGCGGTGGAATTGCCTGGCAACGGCTTCTGGGCCGATGTGAGCGTGGAGACCCTCAAGCGCACGGCTTTCGTCGACTTGAAAAGTGGCAGCAAGGTCAACCTTGAAAAAGCGCTGACGCCAACCACCCGCCTGGGGGGACACCTGGTCAGCGGTCACGTCGACGGTGTCGGCGAAATCATCTCGCGCAGCGATAACGCCCGCGCCATCCAGTTTCGCGTGCGTGCGCCGCGAGAACTGGCCAAGTACATCGCCCACAAGGGTTCGATTACCGTCGATGGCACCAGCCTGACGGTCAACGAGGTCAATGGCGCCGAATTCGAGCTGACCATCGTCCCGCACACCCTGTCCGAAACCATCATGGCCGACTACCGCGCAGGGCGTCGGGTAAACCTTGAGGTCGACCTGCTGGCCCGTTACCTGGAGCGCTTGCTGCTGGGCGACAAGGCGGCCGAGCCGAGCAAGGGCAGTGGCATCACCGAAAGTTTCCTGGCCGCCAACGGCTTCTTGAAATCCTGATTGAGAAGGGGGTGCCGCGTGGCGCTCAACAGCATCGAAGAACTGGTCGAAGACATCCGCCAGGGCAAAATGGTCATCCTGATGGATGACGAAGACCGTGAGAACGAAGGCGATATCATCATGGCAGCCGAATGCTGCCAGCCCGAGCACATCAACTTCATGGCCAAGCACGCCCGTGGCCTGATCTGCATGCCGATGACCCGCGAACGTTGCGAAACCCTCAAGCTGCCCCTGATGGCGCCGCGCAATGGTTCAGGCTTCGGCACCAAGTTCACCGTTTCGATCGAGGCGGCCGAGGGTGTCACCACCGGCATTTCCGCCGCCGACCGTGCCCGCACCGTGCAAGCGGCTGCCGCCAAGGACGCCAAGGCCGAAGACATCGTCAGCCCTGGGCACATCTTCCCGCTCATGGCTCAGCCAGGCGGTACGCTGGCTCGCGCCGGGCACACCGAGGCAGCCTGCGACCTGGCACGCATGGCCGGGTTCGAGCCCAGCGGCGTGATCTGCGAGGTGATGAACGACGACGGCACCATGTCGCGCCGCGCCGAACTGGAAGTGTTCGCTGCCGAGCACGGCCTGAAGATCGGCACCATCGCCGATCTCATTCACTACCGCATGATCCACGAGCGCACCGTGCAGCGGGTTTCCGAGCAGTCGGTGGAAAGCGAGCTGGGCGAGTTCAACCTGGTCACCTACCGCGATGCGGTTGAAGGTGACGTGCACATGGCCTTGACCCTGGGCGCCATCTGCGCCGAAGAGCCCACCCTGGTGCGCGTGCACAACATGGACCCGCTGCGCGACCTGCTGCTGGTCAAGCAGCCGGGTCGCTGGAGCCTGCGCGCCGCCATGGCCGCCGTGGCCGAAGCCGGAAGCGGTGTGGTGCTGCTGCTGGGGCACCCGCTCGATGGCGATGTGCTGCTTGCGCATATTCGCGAAAGTGCAGGCGATGCACCGGCCAAGACCCCGACCACCTACAGCACCGTGGGTGCCGGTTCGCAGATCCTGCGTGACCTCGGCGTGCGCAAGATGCGCCTGATGAGTTCGCCGATGAAGTTCAATGCGATATCCGGATTCGACCTGGAAGTTGTAGAATACGTGCCCTCCGAGTGACTTGAGGCGGCAATGACGCCCTGCAGCTCGAGTCCATACCCCTGTCGAGGCCGCCAGCAAGCGGCCTTGCGTTTGAAGATGAGAATATCGCAATGACCCTGAAGACCATCGAAGGTACCTTCATTGCCCCCAAAGGTCGCTATGCTTTGGTGGTTGGCCGCTTCAACAGCTTCGTCGTCGAAAGCCTGGTAAGTGGTGCCGTTGATGCCCTGGTACGCCATGGTGTCAGCGAAAACGACATCACCATCATCCGTGCGCCTGGTGCGTTCGAGATTCCGCTGGTTGCCCAGAAGGTCGCCCAGCAAGGTGCTTACGACGCGATCATCGCGCTGGGCGCTGTAATCCGTGGCGGCACCCCGCACTTTGAATACGTGGCGGGCGAGTGCACCAAGGGCCTGGCTCAGGTGTCCATGGAGTTCGGTGTTCCTGTGGCGTTCGGCGTACTGACCGTCGACTCCATCGAACAGGCCATCGAACGTTCCGGCACCAAGGCCGGCAACAAAGGTGCAGAAGCTGCCCTGTCTGCCCTGGAAATGGTAAGCCTGCTGGCGCAGTTGGAGGCCAAGTGATTAGCGACGAAAGCGATCGTTTCAACCCGCGCGATCCCAAGCCTGCGGATGCCGGCAAGCCATCGAAAAGCGCCAAACGCCGTGAAGCCCGCAAGCTCGCGACCCAGGCACTGTATCAATGGCACATGGCGCATCATTCGTTGAACGAGATCGAAGCGCAGTTTCGGGTCGATAACGATTTTGCAGATGTCGACGGCGCCTACTTCCGTGAAATCCTGCATGGCGTTCCGGCCATCAAGGGCGAAATCGACGGTGCGCTCGAGCCCTGCCTGGACCTGAGCCTTGACGAACTCGACCCGGTCGAACTGGCCGTGTTGCGTCTGTCCACCTGGGAGTTCATCAAGCGCATCGACGTGCCTTACCGCGTTGTGATCAACGAAGGCGTCGAGCTGGCCAAGGTCTTCGGCGCCACCGACGGTCACAAGTTCGTCAACGGCGTGCTCGACAAACTGGCACCGACGCTGCGCGAAGCCGAAGTCAAGGCGAACAAGCGCTGATTGCGGCGCAGCCTGGCCATGGGTGAGTTCGAGCTGATCAACCGTTACTTCGCCTCCGCGCACTGTGCAGTGCACGGCGAGGGCGAAGGGGTGGCGCTGGGCATCGGTGACGACTGTGCTCTGCTGGATCTGCCTCCCGGTGAGCAGTTGGCCGTCTCGACCGATACTCTGGTAGCTGGGGTGCATTTCCCTGCCGTCTGCGACCCGAAGCTGCTGGGTCAGCGCTGCCTGGCAGTCGCCGTCAGTGACCTGGCCGCCATGGGCGCTACCGCGATCGGTTTCACGCTGGCCCTCACCCTGCCTGACGTCAGCCACGCGTGGTTGGAGGAATACTCGGCAGGATTGAGCCGCATGGCTCACCGTTGCCGCATGAGCCTGATTGGCGGGGACACGACCCGGGGTCCGCTGAGCATCACCGTGACGGTGTTCGGCCGTGTGCCGGCCGGGCAGGCATTACGCCGCACTGGCGCCCAGCCGGGCGACCTGCTGTATGTCGGTGGCGTGCTGGGCAAGGCCGCTGGCGCCTTGCCTCTGGTGCTCGGGGAGCGCCAGGCGCCGCCGGACGTGGCAGAGCCGCTGCTGGCCCACTATTGGGCGCCCATGCCGCAGCTCACCCTCGGTGCCTTGCTCAGAGGGCACGCCACGGCGGCACTGGATATTTCCGATGGGTTGCTGGCCGATTGCGGTCATATCGCCAAGGCCTCTGGCGTGGCGCTCGAGGTGAACCTGGCGCAGGTGCCAGTGTCCCCCGAAGTGGAGGCGTTCCTGGGCCGCGAGGCAGCCGTGCAGGCAGCGCTCGCCGGTGGCGACGACTACATACTGGCGTTCACGGCACCTCCGGACGCCTTGACGCACCTTGCGCACTTTGGCTTCATCCAGGTCTACCCCATTGGCCGCGTGCTGCAAGGGCAGGGCGTGTCCCTGCGCGATGCGCACGGTCAGGACATCACGCCTCGGCAGCGGGGCTATCAACACTTTAGGGAGATACCGTGACCGACCACCCCAATCAGGTGCCTGCGGAGTTCGTTCCGCCATCGGTCTGGCGCAACCCTTGGCACTTCATCGCGTTCGGGTTCGGCTCCGGCACCTTGCCCAAAGCGCCCGGCACCTGGGGCTCGCTGGTGGCGATACCCTTCATTCCGCTCTGGCAGATGCTGCCCGATTGGGGGTATTGGCTGGTACTCGGGATCACCATGCTGTTCGGCTTCTGGCTGTGCGGCAAGGTGGCCAATGACTTGCGCGTGCATGACCACGAAGGCATCGTCTGGGACGAAATGGTCGGCATGTGGATCACGCTGTGGTTGGTGCCCGATGGCTGGCAGTGGCTGTTGGCGGGTTTTTTGATGTTCCGTTTCTTCGACATCCTCAAGCCTTGGCCCATTCGCTGGATCGATCGTCACGTGCATGGCGGCGTTGGCATCATGCTCGATGACGTGCTGGCCGGCGTCTTCGCCTGGTTGGGCATGCAGGTTCTGGTATGGGCTGTCGCGTAGAACGGGGGCTGCCATGGTGCTGAAGGGTGTGCTACTGGCATTGTTGATGGCCGCTGCCCCATGGGCGGCTGCCGGCGACAGCCAGCCTGGCCAGATTCGCCTGGTCAGCGAGGAGTGGGTCGACTACACCAACGCAGATGGCACCGGTGTGGCCTGGGACGTGATGCGCAAGGTGTTCCAGCCCGCAGGGATCGAGGTCGTGCCGCAGAGTGCTCCGTATAGCCGTGCCATTGGCCTGGTCAAACGTGGCGAGGCTGACGCCTGGGTTGGCTCGTACAAGGACGAAAGTGAAGACAACCTCTACCCTCGCTGGCATTTCGACGTCGACCATATCTACGCCCTGGGGCTTGCCAGCAAGCCGGCCCCTACACTGGCAACCATAGGCGACTATCGCCTGGCTTGGGTGCGTGGCTATGCCTATGGCAAATACCTGCCCCGCGTGCGGGAGTACCGTGAAATCCAGCGACGCGAAGGCATTCTGCCCATGCTGGAGCATGACCGGGTGGACTTCTATGTCGACGCCATGACCGAAGTGGACTACGTCATCGGGCAAAGCTCGCAACCTGATCGATTCCGGCGCACCCATGTGGTCGAGCTGCCCATGTACCTGGCGTTTGCCCGCAGTCAGCGGGGTGAGGCACTGCGTGATGTGTTCGACAAACGCATGGCCGAACTGGTGCGCAGCGGCGAACTCAAGCCGATATTCGAACGTTGGAAACAGCCTTATCCTTTCGATGCCAGTACCAAACCGTAGCGCGTGGTACATGCCCGCAACCGCTACGCATCGAGGTTTTCGATAATAACCGGCGGTATACTGCGGGAGCACTGCCTGTAAGCTGCTGATACAATCGGTCCATTGAAATTCCCACTTATCCCAGGAGCACAACGTGCCCGTTGTCTTTGTTGCCGCCTCTAAACTCCCGACGCCTTTCGCGACTTTCACCATGCACGGCTTTCTGGATGAAGCCACTGGCCGCGAGCATGTGGTGCTCAGCCTGGGTGATATCGCCGATGGGCAGCCGGTACTGGGGCGCCTGCATTCCGAATGCCTGACCGGCGATGCCTTGTTCAGTCAACGCTGTGATTGCGGGTCGCAACTCGAAGCTGCCCTCCAGGCGATCGCCCGAGAAGGTCGTGGCGTGCTGCTTTACCTGCGCCAGGAAGGCCGTGGCATTGGCCTGCTGAACAAGATCCGCGCCTACGAACTGCAGGACGGAGGGGCGGACACGGTCGAAGCCAACGAGCGCCTCGGGTTTGCTGCGGATCAGCGCGACTATGCCATCTGCCTGCCGATGCTCGAGCACCTGGGTGTCAAGGCGTTGCGCTTGATGACCAACAACCCGCGCAAGGTCAAGGCCTTGACCGACATGGATATCGTGGTGGCCGAGCGTGTGCCGCTACACACCGGGCACAACCCGCACAACAGCCATTACCTGGCAACCAAGGCCGGCAAGCTGGGCCACATGCTGGGCAATGAACACCAGGGCGAGGTGCCCCAGGCGTGACCCGCGCCGAGGTCAAGCGGCGCCTCGCCCTGGCTTGGTGGCAGTACCTGGCGGTGGGGCTTGTGCCGCTGCCGGTCATGGCCTGGGCCTTTGGCGGTGGCGAGGCGATGATTCCCATGTTGGCTATGCCGCTGTTTATCGCTGGCGCAGCCACGTTGTTTCTCACCTTGCCGCGCTTCGGGGCCTACAAGCGCGCGCTGATTGCCACCTCCAAGGCGCTCGGTACCGAAGCCGAGCCTGCTGCGTGGATCGAACTGGCTCGCGTGCGGCGCCTGGCCATGACCTATGCTTGCTTCCCCGCCTGGGTAGCCGCCGTGTCGGTACTGGTGGGCCTGGAAACCGTCCCACAGGTGCTGCTGGCCTTGTCCACCGTGGTCTTGCTCTACTTGTACCGTCTGCCGTCTCAGCTCGGCTGATGCGCCGGCTCATAGCGGGGCTGGCGCTACTGGCCTGCAGCCTGGCGAGCGCTGGGCCACTACGCGTCGTCAGCCTGGCACCGTCGTTGACGGAAATCATGCTCGAACTGCAGGCAGGCGACCTGCTGGTGGGGGTGCTCGATGGGGGTGAACGGCCACCGGCGTTGCGAGCGTTGCCCTCGGTGGGGCGCTATGGCCAGCTGGACATGGAGCGTTTGCTCAGTCTGCGCCCTGATCTGCTGCTGCTGTGGCCGGGCAGCGTACCCCCCGCGCAACGCGACCAGCTCAAACGTCTGGGCATCCCTGCCTTCAGCGCAGAGCCCCACAGCATAGAGCAGTTGATTGGCCAGATCGAAGAAATCGCTGAACACGTAGGCCACGCTGACCAAGGCCGCCGCTACGCTCGCGCCCTGCGTGCACGATTGAAAACACTGCGCCAGCAGTACCGTCGCGACAGGCCCCTGCAGGTCTTCTACCAGGTCTGGGATCGCCCCTTGTACACCTTGGGTGGTCAGCAAGTGATCAGCGATGCACTGGCCGTCTGTGGTGCGCGTAATGTCTTTGCGGATTTGAACCCGGCAGCGCCCCAGGTGAGCGTAGAGTCGGTCATTGCGCGCGACCCCGACATCATCCTGGCCGCCGATGCGCAACAGTTGGCCAGTTGGAAGGCCTGGCCGACGCTGCGCGCGGTGGCGCAAGACGGGTTACTGGTGGTGCCGGACAACGGCATCGAGCGCCCCAGTGGGCAGATGATCGAAGCGACGGCTCGCCTGTGCGAACTGCTGGCCGCTAGAGCGCCGGTGCCCACGTCACGCTGAACAACAGCGTGCGCCCTTCTTCCTGGTAGGCATGGGGGCTGCCCTCGTAGCTGTACAGGGCGCGGCTGTAGCCACGGTCGAACAGGTTGTCCAGCTTCGCCTCCACGGTCAGCGCCTCGGTGGCTGCCCAACTGCCGCGCAGGCCCAGCAACCCATATCCACCCAAACGGTTGCGGTTGGCTTCATCATCGTAGCTGCTGCTGACAGCCTGTACGCTGGCACCGATGCCGAAGGGTCCCACACGGCGGTCCAGGTCCAGGCTCAGGGTGCGGCGTGCCCGTCGGGCCAATGTATGGCCACTGTCGCGGTCACGGGGGTCGATCATCGCCAGGCCCAGCTGGCTGCTCCATTCGCCCCACTGTTGGGCCAGGGCCAGCTCTACACCGTCGACGCGCGCCGAGGCCACGTTGCGGGGAATGGCGTCCTGACCGAACACGATCGCATCGCGCAGGTCGGTGCGGTACAGGGAAGCCTCCAGGCGGGTGTCGGTAGACAGCTGGCTGCGCCACTGCACTTCATAGGTCCTGGCGTGCTCGGGGTCAAGGTCAGGGTTGCTGAACTGCGGGTAATACAGGTCGTTGAACGTCGGGGCCCGGAAGCCTTCGCTGTAGGACAGCACCACATCATTGCGATCATCGAGCGCAACGCTCACGCTGCCACTCCAGGTGGTGTGAGTGCCGAACTGCTCGTTGCGGTCCTGGCGTACGCCCGCTTCGGTGGAGAACAGCGGGCCTTGATAGCGGTGCTGAAGAAACACCGCCCGGTTCCAGCGGCTGTCCTTCTCGAAGTCGGTACTGGCGTGCACGCGGTCCTGATACCAGTCGGCGCCGGCGAGCAGGCTGTGCTGATCGTTCAGGGCTAGGTCGTTCTGCCAGGTCATCTGGTCGCGGTAGGTGTTGAACACAAAGCGTTCTGAGCTCAACGTGTCGCGCTTGTCGTCACGGTTTTCGCTGTGCGCCACCTCCATCCGCGTGTGCCAGTTGTCGGTGAGCTGGGCGTCGAGGTAACTGCCCAGGCTGGCGACGGTGAAGTCGGTGTACGGCTGTTGGCCGACGCTTTGGAAGGTGACAGGGTCGAAGCCGCCGAATGGATTGTCGTATTGACTGCGGCCCTGACTGTGCAGCAGGTTCAGGCCGACTTCGATGCGCTCGCCGAGCGTCTGGCTCAGGCTGAAGTTGAGCGATTTGTTGCGGTAAGCGTCATGGTCGGCGTCACTGCTGAACGACGGTCCGGTTGAATCGATGCCTGCCGTTTCGTCCAGGCTTGCGCCCAGGTTGAAGCGCGTTGAGCCATCGGCGCCCGACACACCCAGGCTGCGCTGGAAGGTTTTTCGGCTACCGGCAGCCAGGCGCACGCGCGGGTGCAGGCCGTCACCGAGGCTCCGTCGGGTGAACACTTGGATGACCCCGCCAATGGCATCGCTGCCATATACCGCCGACCGAGAGCCGCGAAGCACTTCGACACGCTCGATCTGGTCGACGTTGAGAAACTGCAGGCCGCTGTCGCCTGAGGTCGCGTTGGCGATGCGTACACCATCGACCAGCACCAGCGTTTGCGCGGTCTTGGTGCCGCGAATGAAAAGGCCTGGCAAGCTGCCGCGCCCGCCGGTCGGTGCCACTTGCACGCCCGGCACGCGGCTGAGCAGGTCCATGACGCTACTCGGTTGCAGGCGGTCGATATCGGCCCGGGTAAACACGGTGTTCGCAGCACTGGTGGCGGTGCGCGATTCGGCCTGTCGGCTGGCGCTGATGAGCACGTCAGGCAGTTTCAGGGCGTCATCTCGTTCGGACGCCAGCAGGGGCAGAGGGAGGCAAAGCAGGGTGGCAAGGGTCGGGTTTTTCACGGGCGGTACATATCTGCGAAGTCTGCGCACTCCAACACAGCGGAGCCCAGCGCAGAAAGGCCCTTGCCCTCAGAGTCGCCATGAACGAAAAAGAAGCCGGCAATCACAGACCCCGTTGGGTAAATGACTGCCTGCTCGTTTGGCTGAGCACCCGGGCTGCAGCGCAGCCCTGCACATCAAAGTCCCAGCTTGACCATGCGGGCCTTGACGCTAGCTTCGATGCCCGCTGCATCCAGCCCACACTCTGCCAGCATCTGCGCGGGCTTGGCGTGTTCCACATAAAGGTCCGGCAAGCCCAGGTGCAGCAACGGCTTGACCACCGCTTCCCTGGCCAGGCACTCGCCAACGGCAGCACCGGCGCCGCCCATGATGGCATTTTCTTCGAGGGTCACCAGCAGTTCGTGGCTACCTGCCATTTCCAGCACCAAGTCTTCATCCAACGGCTTGACGAAGCGCATGTCGACGACCGTGGCGTTGATCTGTTCGGCTACTTGCAGGGCTTCGGCCAGCTGCACGCCAAAGACCAGCAGCGCGACCTTTTCACCCCGGCGACGAACCACGCCCTTGCCAATCTCCAGCGGTTCCAAGCCCTCGTCGACAGCAGCGCCAGGGCCTGTACCGCGCGGATAGCGCACGGCAGCCGGGCCGTTATAGAGGTGGCCCGTACTGAGCATCTGGCGCAACTCGCTTTCGTCGCTGGGGGTCATCACCAGCATGCCAGGGATGCAGCGCAAGTAGGACAGGTCATAGCTACCGGCATGGGTCGGGCCGTCTTCACCCACCAGACCGGCGCGGTCGATGGCGAACAGCACGTCCAGGTTCTGCACGGCCACGTCATGAATCAACTGGTCATAGGCCCTCTGCAGGAAGGTCGAGTAGATAGCCACTACCGGTTTGCTACCTTCGCAAGCCATGCCCGCCGCGAGCGTGACGGCATGCTGCTCGGCAATCGCCACGTCGAAATAGCGTTCAGGGTAGCGTTCGCTGAACGCCACCAGGTCGGAGCCTTCCTTCATGGCCGGCGTGATGCCGACAAGGCGATCGTCGGCGGCGGCCATGTCGCAGAGCCACTGGCCGAACACGGCGGAATATTTCGGTCCGCTGGCCTGTTTCGGCGCAACCGGCTTGTCCACAGGCTCGAGCTTGGTGATGGCGTGGTAGCCGATCGGGTCGATCTCGGCCGGGGCGAACCCCTTGCCCTTTTTTGTCACCACGTGCAGGAACTGCGGGCCTTTGAGGTCGCGCATGTTGCGCAGGGTGGCGATCATCGTGGGCAGGTCGTGACCATCGATGGGACCGATGTAGTTCCAGCCCAGCTCTTCGAACAGCGTGCCGGGTACCAGCATGCCCTTGGCATATTCTTCGGTACGCCGCGCTATTTCCCACGCACCTGGCAGGCGCGACAGCACTTTCTTGCTGCCTTCGCGCATGCTGGAGTAGGTGCGGCTGGAGAGGATCTTGGCCAGGTAGTTGGACAAGCCTCCCACATTGCGCGAGATCGACATGTCGTTGTCGTTGAGGATCACCAGCATGTCGGCGTTGACTTCCTGGGCGTGGTTCAACGCCTCGAACGCCATGCCTGCGGTGAGTGCGCCGTCGCCGATGACCGCAATCGACTTGCGAGCGCTGTTTTGCAGGCGCGCCGCGATGGCCATGCCAAGGGCTGCGCTGATCGATGTGCTGGAGTGTCCGACGCCGAAGGTGTCGTACACGCTTTCGCTGCGGCGCGGGAAGGCGGCTACGCCGTCCTTCTGGCGAAGGCTGAGCATGCGGTTGCGGCGCCCGGTCAGAATCTTGTGCGGGTAGGCCTGGTGGCCCACGTCCCATACCAACCGGTCATCGGGGGTATCGAAGACGTAGTGCAGGGCGATGGTCAGCTCGATGACGCCCAGGCCGGCACCGAAGTGCCCACCGGTCTGGCCCACGGTATACAGAAGTTCCTGGCGCAACTCGTCGGCCAGGGTCTCCAGGTCGGCTTCGGCCAGACGGCGCAAGCCATCTGGCGTGTCAGCGCGGTCGAGCAGCGGCGTGACCGGGCGTTCGCGGGGGATCTCTTGAAACGTCGTGGGCATCAGGCGAGTCGTTATAGGTGTATTAAGACGCGGCAGTTTACCCCATTGTAGGAAAAGCTGCCCATTCAGACGGGTGACGCGCTGGCGGCTTAACAGCCATCACGCGGTACTCGCCAGGTCAGTTGCGGCGTTCGACGATGTAGCACGCCAGGGCTCGCAGTGGCTCGGCCTTTTCGTCGAAGCTTTCCAATGCGACCAATGCCTGGTCGCGCAGTTCGATCGCGTAGGCCTTGGCCGCCTCCATGCCCAGCAGGGCGGGGTAGGTCGGCTTGTCGCGGGCGATGTCGGCGCCCTGGCGTTTACCCAGTGTAGCCGTATCGCTTTCCACATCGAGGATGTCGTCCTGAACCTGGAAGGCCAGGCCGATGGCCTGCGCATACACCTGCAAGGCATCGAGCTGCGCCTGGTCGGCGCGGGCACTGGCCAATCCGCCCAGGCGGACGCTGGCCTCGATCAGTGCACCGGTCTTGTGCCGGTGCATGAACGCCAAGGCTTGCTGGTCCAGCTTCATGCCCACCGAGCCCAGGTCGATGGCTTGCCCGCCCACCATGCCAGCGGGGCCGGCGGCCGAGGCCAAGGCCTGCACCATGGCCAGGCGAAGTGCGTCGGTCTGGGGGCTCAGGCGGGGGTCGAGCAATGCGCTGAAGGCCAGGCTTTGCAGGCCGTCACCGGCAAGAATGGCACAGGCCTCGTCGAACGCCTTGTGCGTGGTCGGCTGGCCGCGGCGCAGGTCGTCGTCATCCATGGCCGGCAAGTCGTCGTGGACCAGCGAGTAAGCGTGGATGAGCTCGACGGCGCAAGCGGCGCCGTTGGCGTGCTCCGCCGGAGCGCCCAAGGCCTCGCAGGCCGCGTAGACGAGCAGCGGGCGTACGCGTTTGCCGCCGTTCATCACGCTGTAGCGCATTGCGGCGTACAGGCGTTCAAGCTCGGCCGTAGGGGCGATGAACAGCGGCTCGAGTGCGCCATCGACGCGTGCCTGGCAGGCGGACTGATAGGCACCGATCATGCCTCGGGCTCCACGTCGAAGGGCTGGGCAGTCAGCTCGCCATCGCGCTCCAGCAGAACCTGCACCTTCTGTTCGGCCTGAGCCAGTGCGCCTTGGCAATCACGCGTCAGGGCAATGCCTTGTTCGAAAGCGGCAAGCGAGTCCTCCAGGGACAACTCGCCGTTCTCCAGGCGCTCGACCAGTGCCTGCAACTCGGCAAGGGATTGCTCGAAATCAAGGGAAGCTTTTTTGCGGGCCATGGCGGCAGTCTCGGCGGTAGTCTGAACGCCGCGACACTAGCAGAGCGGGGCGGGGTGAGCAAACCGCCATTGGCACGGCAGCGCCGGGTTGGCGCTACCGTTCAGGCCCTGGCGTGGCCAGGTCGATCAGATCGCCGCAGCCGTTTGCGCCTGCAGCGCCAGTCGATACTGCGCCAACTCGTCGATGGTCAGCATGGGAAGGTTGTACTGGCGTGCATAGACGGCCACTTCCTCACCGCGAGCCATCGTGCCGTCAGGGTTCATCAATTCGCACAAGACGGCTGCCGGCCGCAGTCCGGCCAGGCGGGCCAGGTCAACCGAGCCTTCGGTGTGACCGCGACGCGTGAGCACACCGCCATTGCGCGCGCGCAGCGGAAACACATGCCCAGGGCTGACGATATGCCGTTGCTCGGCCGAAGAGCGCAGTGCAGCGGCAATCGTGGTGACCCGGTCCTGGGCGCTTACGCCAGTGCTGATGCCCTCGGCAGCTTCGATGGTGACCGTGAACCCGGTGCCGTGGCGGGCCTGGTTGTTCTGGACCATGGGTGCCAGTTGCAGCTCATCGACCGTTGCCTCGTCCAGGCACAGGCAGACGATACCGCTGCAATCGCGGATCATCATGGCCATGGTCTGCAACGAAATGTTCTCGGCAGCGGCAATGATGTCCGCTTCATCTTCACGGTCGTCATCGTCAAGCAGCAGCACGGGGCGACCGGCCTTGAACGCGGCGATGGCGGCGGTGACATTGGGAAAGTGCACAGGGTGCAAGGTAGACATGAAACGCTCCTCGTAAGTGATCGATGAACGTCTCGGGGCGAGCAAAATGCGTGCGCAAGGGTGCCCGTGGGGCCCCTGCCTGACGCCTTCTTTCATCCGGACTATGACCGTCGGCCCTGGAATCTCACCAGGTCTGCTGACCTCCGGCATGGCCGGAGCGCTCGCGGGCTCATCTTTCGATTTACCGCCGGTGGGGACTTTCACCCCGCCCTGAAGACCGGGCAAGCATACCGCACCCTGTGCCTGGGTTGGCAACCCGCCGTTATGATCTAGACCGCTGTCAGCGGCTGGGCGAGGTGCCCTGCGGTGCTGCTTTGCTCAAGGTGTCGATCACCCAGTGCAGCGACGCCGCAAGCATCGGCCCATGCCCAAGGCCGTCGAACTGCTTGAAAGACACCTGCACGCCCTTGAGCTGGGTCAGGCTGGCGGCGAGGCTCCGTGCCGTCTGATCGGCGTGGGGCTGGGCCGGTTCGCGGGGGCTGGCCGGCTCCAGTGAGCCGCGCATCAACAGCACCTGCGGTTGGGCATCCCCCAACCGCGCCGGCAGGCTTGCCGCTTCGCGCAGGATCGCGCCGTCATGCCACCACAGCGATGGGCTGGCCGCCGCATAGACGGCGAATGACTTGGGCCGGGTGAAGAGGGCATGGAGCACGGCCAGGCCGCCATACGAGTGCCCCCACAGCGTCTGCTGCTGGGGGTCGATGCTCACCAGTGCTGCCAGCCCCGAGCGCATGCGGGTCTCCAGCAGGTCAAGAAAGGCATCCACCCCGCCGCTGGGTAACCCGGTGAGTGGGTCGCGTTGCTCTGTCTGCCCGGCCAGCGCCGGCGTGTAGTCGTAGGTTCGGCTGGTTCTGTCGATGCGCTGGCGGGTCTGGTAACCCACGGCGACCAGTACGGGGGCCTGGCCGGCGGCCAAGGCATCGAGTCGTTGTGGGTCCAGTGCGCTCAGGGCTGCATTGCCGTCGAGCATCCACAACACAGGGTAGCCGGTTGCGGGGGCGGCGCGCTTGGGCAGTCCTATCCACAGCCGGTAGTGACGCGCGCCGTCTGCCGAGTCGAGGTCCAGGTGGGTGAATCGATAGGCCAGGTCCTGGCGTGCCAGCAGCGTCGTATCCATCGGCTGGTCATGCTCGGGCTGGGCCGTGGCGGCACCGGTCACAAAGGCCAGCACAAGCGCCAGGCCCCGGATCATTCTGTTCATCAGGCATCTCTTCACGGCATTGCAGGCGCTGCAACTCAAGCAGCCAGATGATAATCAGCCTTTGACATGCGTAAAGCGCCTTAACTTTCTAAACCGTTGACGCTGGCCGGCAGGGTAAGGTGCAGGCGCAAGCCTGGGTGAGCATTGCAGGCCCAGAGTCTGCCACCCTGCAATTGGACGGCGCGGCGGGCAATGGCCAGGCCCAGTCCGAAGCCTGCGCCGCTGGCGGTCAGCCGCTGGTACGGTTGGAAAATGCGCTCAAGCGCGGCCTCAGGCACGCCGGGGCCTTGATCGCGCACGCACAGGTGCCAATGCGTACCCTCTCGCCAGCCCTCCAGGCAGACGGTTCCTTCGGGCGGGGAGTGCCGGATGGCGTTTCGCAGCAGGTTCTCCAGCGCCTGGGCCACGCTGTCCAGGTGCACCTGGACCACGCAGTCCTGCCCGAGTGTGCACGGCAGGCGTGCGGGGCTCCAGCCGCTTTCGAAGCAGATGTCCTGGCACAGCGCCTCCCACAGTGATGCCATCAGTACCGGTTCGGTGGCCAGGACGGGCTGCTCGGTATCCATCCAGGCCAGGTCGAGGGTGTCTTCCAGCAGTTTCTGCATATGGCTCGTTTCATAATCCATGCGCGCGCGTAACTGGGCGGCGGGCAAGTTGCTGTCATGGGCAATACGCAGGCGTGCCAGCGGCGTGCGCAGTTCGTGGGACAGTGTGCGCAGCAGCAGCCGCTGCTGTTCCAGGCTCTGGCGCAAGCGATTGGCCATATGATCGAAGGCCTGCGCCAGTTCGCCCAGCTCATCGCGCCGGTCTTGCAGGGGCAGGCCTGGGCTGTCCAGGTCGTTGGCCCGCAGCGCATCGGCGCGGTCACGCAGGCGGTTCAACGGGGCGACAAGGTGACGGTACAGTGCCAGCCCCATCAGCAGGGCCAGCAAGGCCGGCGCCACACCGTGGGTAACCAGGTGAGTCCAAGGCGTCAGCCCGGTGGGCAGCAGCCGCTCGGGCAGTTGCATCACCAGGCGACCGTGCTCGGGATGGCGCGGGAAGGTAATGCTGACGTAAGGCAGTTCGCCTTGCAGGCGGCGGCTCATGGGCCAGTTCAGCTTGCGCATGAAGGTCAGGTGACCCGCTTCCTCGGCTGTGAGCTGTGTGGTCCCCAGGCTTTGCAGGTAAGGGCCGACGACGGCTGCCCAGGTGTCCTCGGCCCTTTGCACCTGCTTACGCCAGGTCTCGACCCCCACGGCGCCTCCTTGCTCCCAGGCGAGCTCGGCCTGCCGGGCATAGCGGGCCAGGTAGTCCTGGTCGGCCTGAGCCAGGAAATAGGTGCTGCGTTCCACCGTCAGGCCCCAGGTCCAGATCAACCAGGTGAGCAGCAGGCAGAAGCTGACCTGCAGCAGGGCCAGCTTCCACAGCAGCGGATGACGCCGCATCAGGCCGGGCTCTGCACGACCAGGACATAGCCCTGACCACGCACAGCCTGGATGAGCAGATGCTGTATGCCAATGTCCGCCAGCTTGCGGCGCACGTTGCACACATGCACATCCAGGCCCCGATCCAGGCGCGTGTAGCCACGGTGCAGGACGGTCTGGTACAGGAAAGGCTTGCTCAGCGGCTCCCCGGCATGGGCGTGCAGCGTGATCAACAGGCGGAACTCCGAGCCAGTCAACCCCGCCGGCATGCCGTTGTGCATGACGTCCTGGGCCGCGTGGTCGAATACGGGCTCATCAGCGCGCGTTGCCAGGGGCGGCGTGCTGTGGAAGGCGACCCGGCGCAACAGTGCGTCTACCCGCGCATCCAGTTCCGCCAGGCTGAAGGGCTTGGGCAGGTAATCGTCGGCGCCGCGGGTGAATCCGGTGATGCGGTCCTGCTCGGCACCCAATGCCGACATGAGGATCACCGGTACGGCCTGCTTGCGCCGCAGTGCATCGAGCAGGCTCAGGCCATCGAGACCTGGCAGCATGATGTCCAGCAGCGCTAGGTCGAATGCGCATCGCCGGGCATTGGCCAGCGCCGCTTCTCCCGTCGCGCATGCATGTACCTCGAAGCCACGGTCGATGAAATGGCGGTAAAGGTCGTGGCGTAAGCGTGGGTCGTCTTCGACCAGCAGCAAGGAGGTGGGCACGGCGAGCCTTGAATGAGAATTTATATCAGTTGCAAATCATCCCACCGGACTCGGCCCTAGGCAATGGCCCCAATGTGTTAAGAAGGTTAATGCTGCTGCATGCCCTGTACCTGCTCCGGTATCGTTCGCAAAAAGCAATATGTTTCGTTTGCGAATTACTATCATATGGGCGAAGGGTGCGGCATGAATGTTTTCAGTGGGGCAGGGCGCGCGCGGCGCGTGCGGGGATGGCTGGTGGCAGGGCTGGTGGCGCCGTTTTCACTTTCGGCATTGGCGCAAGACGTAGCCGTGGTGGTCAATGCCGATGACCCCCTCGACCTGCCTGCATTGACCATCGAAGGCAATCGGCTATACGACATGCTGCCCTCCGAAACCACTGGCGGGTACAGCGTGGACGCCGCCACCGTGGGCACCAAGACGCCAGCCGCCTTGAAGGACATCCCGCAGTCGATCACCGTCTATACCCAGGATTACGTCAAGGATCGGCAGTTTGTCCACCTCGATGACCTGGCCAAGTACACGGCCGGCTTGCGTACCCTGACCAACGACAGTGGTCGGTCGTCGATCTACGCCCGTGGCTATGAGTACAGCGAATTCAACATCGACGGCCTGCCAGCACCGATGGCGAGCATCTTCGGGACCGTGCCATCGCTTGTGGCCTTCGACCGTGTCGAGATCATGCGTGGCCCGGCCGGACTATTCAGCAGCACCAGCGAACTGGGCGGTATCGTCAATATGGTGCGCAAGCGGCCGACGGCGGACTTTCAGGGGCATGTCGAGGGTTACTACGGCACCTGGGATACCAATCACCAGGAACTGGACCTGAGCGGGCCGCTGGACGAAAACGGACGGGTGCGCGGTCGCTTCATCGCCTCGCGCGACGACACCAATGGCGAAGTCGACTACAACGCCAACACCAGCAACAGCTACTACGGCGCGCTCGATGTCGACCTGGACGAGGCCACCACCTTGTCGTTCGGCCTGATCCACGAGGTCAAGAACATCACGCCGCACAACGGCTACCCGGCAACGTTGGACGGCAAGGTCCCTGACTTCAGCCATTCCCGCTTTCTGGGCGCAGACTGGAACGCGTTCGACGGCAAGACCACCGATCTGGTCGCTGAGCTGACTCATCGATTCAACAACGGTGGTTATGGCCGCATTGCTGCCCGCGGGTCGCACCGCGATACCAACTATCTCTACGCCTTCACGGCCACGAACCCTACCACGGGCAAAAACTCCGAACGCGCCAGTGCACGTGATTTCACCCAGGACACCTACGCGGTCGATGCCAGCTACAGCCAGCCCTTCGAAACCTTTGGCCAGGTCAGCGAGTTCGTCGTCGGCAGCGATTACAAGAACTACGATACCGAGTACCTGAACGGGGCCACGACGCTGGGCAACATCAACGTCAACACCTACTCGCCCAAGCAGTTCGCTAAACCAGCTGCGAACTACACGACCGAGACGGGCATGCAGGAAGAGGAGTACGGCTTGTATTCCAAGGTGACCTTCCGCCCGGTCGAGCGCCTGGCGTTGATTGCCGGCGGGAGGTTCAGTTGGTACCGCGGCGATTTCTACACCACGACCCTCAAGAGCGGTGTCACTGCGGACGACAGCAAGCAGGTCGATGGTCATTTCACACCCTATGCGGGGGCAGTCTATGACCTTTCCGAAAACCATGCGCTGTATGCCAGCTATTCCCAGGTGTTCAAGCCGCAATCGGCAACCGATGGCGACGGCCGGGTACTCAAGCCACGCGAAGGCGAGCAGTACGAAGTGGGCATCAAGAGCAGCTACTTTGGTGGCGCGCTCAACACGCGCCTGTCGGCGTTTCGCCTGACCGACGAAAACCGCGCCACCACCCGTTACGACAGCGAAGGCGTTGCGACCAATGACTCGGTGGCTGCGGGCAAGACACGGGTCAAGGGCGCGGAAGTGGAAGTCAGCGGCAAG
Source organism: Pseudomonas sp. SWI7 (assembly GCF_006351945.1). Taxonomy (NCBI): domain Bacteria; kingdom Pseudomonadati; phylum Pseudomonadota; class Gammaproteobacteria; order Pseudomonadales; family Pseudomonadaceae; genus Pseudomonas; species Pseudomonas sp. SWI7. Next base: position 4,402,588 of record NZ_CP040930.1, read on the forward strand.
CTGACCGATAACTGGGAGCTGCTAGGCGGCTACACCTGGATGGACACCGAAACCGTGAAGGGCGATGCCGAAACCACGTTCTTCATCATGCCGCGCCACCAGGCGTCGCTGTGGAGCAAATACACCATCAGCCGTGGCGCGCTCACCGGGCTGGCCATCGGTGGCGGCGTTTCGGCAATGAGCAATTTCCACTCGGAAAACGGCGGGGTACGTATCGACGCGCCGGGTTATGCCACCGTGGACGCCATGCTTTCCTACCCGGTGACCTCCAAGCTGACGGCCACCGTCAACGTCAACAACCTGTTCGATCGCGATTATCTGTCGCGGGTGGGTTCGACTTCCACGTTCAACTTCTACGGCCCGTCGCGCAGCGTGCTGGTGGGTGCGCGTTACGATTTCTAGAGGCGTGTACCGACGGGTAATGCGGCGCCGCCTGAGCGTCTCGCCGCATTTTCCTGGCTGAAAAACAGGCATTAAAAAGCCGGCTTGTGGCCGGCTTCTCGGGGACGCTTCCGACTAATTTATGGTAAGCCGCAATCGCCTTAACGGTGTGACCAAAAGAGGCCTGAAAGAGATGGCTGATGCCCGTATGGGGTATCGCCGAGCCCTCTGGACTGCGGCTTGGGCCGGTCGGGGCTGATGTGCGCGTAGCATACAAGGGCATGCACCTGATGCCCAGCAAAAAATGGCACAGGGTGTTTCAGCCAGGCCGCTGCCGTCGAAAATGGGACCAGTGATAGACCCATCCCAGGATCTCTAGCCCTTGCGCCTGGCGCTGGCTGGGGGTCAAGCGCTCGACGGCATAGTTGTGCCGGTCATGGCTGTGTAGGTAAAGCGTGCCGTGCTCACCCATGGTCAGGTTGTGCACGCGCAACGCACCATTGATCAGCAGGGCATAGGTTTCGCCCTCCACGATCTGGGTCATGCTCATGTCGATGGCCAGGGTCGCTTCGACGGGGATCAAGGGGGCCATGTTGCCGCCTGGCATGGCCATGCAGATGGACGTGTCGTGTTTGACACCCAGCATTCGCAGGGCGTTGGCCGGCAGGCGCAAGGCACGCCCCGACACCTTGCACAGCAGGCCATTGCGCACCTCGTGGAACGGCACGTGCACTACGCGCCCGCGATGAACCGCACGCGGAATGGGAGCATCTATCGGCACAGGGCGTGGCGGACAGGTGCGCAGGATGGCATTGGGATGCTTGGCGCCTTCACCCGTGCGCAGCCAGCGACGGTGCACGCAGAACAGGTCGGCAAGCTCGTCCAGGCGAGCCAGCGGTACCCCGCGATTGAACCAGTTGTTGACGTGCTGAGGCGTCACGCCGCGCTGTGCGGCGAAGTCGGCAGGGGTCAGTCCGCATTCCTGAAGAAGGGCTCTTAAACGTTCACCAGATGTGTTCATGGGGAAAGTTTAGCGGCACGGTGCCACCAAGGGTATGAACAAGATGTTGATGGGCAAAGGGGAAACGTAGGGCAGTCAGACGCGGGTGTAGGACGTTGTAGGACGCTTGCGCCGCGATTGGCTGTGAAGCGTATTGCGCGCCAAAAAAAACCCGCCGAAGCGGGTTTTTCGTGCAATCAGGATTAGCCTTTGTAGGCTTCGACCGATTTGGTGATCGCAGCGCGGGCGGCGTCAGCGCCGTCCCAGCCTTCGATCTTGACCCACTTGCCTTTCTCGAGATCTTTGTAGTTGGCAAAGAAATGCTCGATCTGCTGGATCAGCAGGGCAGGCAGGTCGGTGTACTCCTTCACGTCCACGTACAGCTGCGACAGCTTGTCGTGGGGGACCGCGATGACCTTGGCGTCGCCGCCGCCATCGTCGGTCATGTTCAAGACACCCACCGGGCGGGCGCGGATGACCGAACCTGGGGCCACTGGGTAAGGGGTAACCACCAGCACGTCCAGCGGATCACCGTCGTCAGCCAGGGTGTTGGGGATGAAGCCGTAGTTGGCCGGGTAGAACATAGGGGTGGCCATGAAACGGTCGACGAACAGCGTGTCGCTGTCCTTGTCGATCTCGTATTTGATCGGCGCGTGGTTGGCCGGGATCTCGATGGCGACGTAGATGTCGTTCGGCAGGTCTTTGCCCGCCGGAATCTTGCTGTAGCTCATTGGGCAGTGCCCCCGTGTTTGACCAAAAAAGTGGCGGCGATTATAGGCATATTCCGACGGGGCATGCCACGTCTGGCCCAATGAACCGGGCGCTAGGCGGGGGGATGGCGATAGTCGGGATGCTCGCTTTGCAACCGGGTCAGGCGTGCAAGCGGGTTCTGCCGGTAGAACAGCGACAGTTGCTGGTAGACCTCGGGGTAGGCCTGGTGCAGCAGGTCGGGGGCGCTGAAGAAGTACTCGCTGGTTACGGCGAAGAACTCGGCGGGGTTTTCGGCGGCATAAGGGTCGATCGGCGTGTCGGCTTCCGGGTCCCGATCGAGTTGCCGGTTGAGGTCGTCGAAGGCGTGTTGCATGGCATTCGCCCAGCGTTGCACAGGCATGTCGCTGTGCAGGGGAGGCAGGCCATTGGCATCGCCATTGAGCATGTCCAGCTTGTGCGCCAGCTCATGGATGACCAGGTTGTAGGCTTCCCAGCCGCCGCTGCCGAATACGCCATTGCAGGCCAGGATGATCGGGCCCTGCTGCCAGGCCTCGCCACTGTGTTCGCCGTCCCAGGCGTGCTCCACGCCGCTGGCGTCCCGGTGGCGCTGCGGGCTTTTGAAGTCGTCGGGGTAGAGGATGATTTCGTGAAAGCCCTGGTACCAGTTCAGGTCGCCCAGGTGGAGTAACGGCAGTTGAGCTTGCGCTGCCAGTACCAGGCGTTGCTCATCGTCGAGCTCGACGCCTGGCAGGCACGTCAGGTGCTTTTCGTTCAGGAACAGGATGCTGGCCTCGCGCAACCATTGGTCTTCGGCCTCGTCGATACCGTCCAGTATGGGCAAGCGCTCGCGCACGGCTTGCCACTGCTGGACGCTGATCGGGAAGCGCGCCAACGTGCGCTTGCGCCGCCAGGCGCTGAACGACCACATGCCCGCTCAAGCGCCTCAGTGCGCTTTGGCCGTGCGGCCCAGGCGGGTGCGCAGCAGGCCGAGAATCATCGGGACCAGCGACAGCAGGATGATGCCCACTACCATCAGCGACAGGTGCTGCTTGATGAACGGCACGTTGCCGAAGAAGTACCCCAGCGTGACCAGGCCACCTACCCAGAGCAACGTACCGGCAATGCTGAAACCGAGAAAGCGCGGGTAGTGCATGCGGGCAATACCGGCCACGAACGGCGCGAACGTGCGCAGGATGGGCAGAAAACGCGCCATGGTGACCGTCTTGCCGCCGTGACGCTCGTAGAAGTCGTGAGTGCGCTGCAGGTAGTCGCGGCGGAAAATCTTCGAGTTCGGGTTGCTGAACAGGCGCTCGCCGGCCGTTCGCCCGATCACGTAGTTGGTGCTGTCGCCCAGGATGGCAGCGATCATGAGCAACCCGGCCAGCAGGACAGGGTCCATGCCGCCGCCGGCAGCGACTGCACCGGCGATGAACAGCAAGGAATCGCCTGGCAGGAAGGGCATCACCACCAGGCCGGTTTCGCAAAATATGACAGCAAACAAAATGGCATAGATCCAGGGCCCGTAATTGGTGACCAACAGATCAAGGTACGCATCGAGATGCAGGATGAGGTCCAGCGGGTTGAAATCCATGTACAGCACCTGTGGTCTGGGTCGAAGGCTCGGTTACCTGGAGGAGTGAAATTTCACACATGACAAGTGGGCCATTATACGGCGAAGTGAGGATCACGCCCGCACAGTTTGTAGCGAGGGATTACGGCAGTAGGAAGGCGTGAGCCGCGTTGTAGTAAGGCAGACAGACACTGAGGCCATGGGCATCGTTCATCGTCCACGTTCGACGCACGGAGGCTTCGACGAGCGTGTTCAGTCGCCCGTCTGTAGCGCGCAGCAGGGCAGCGGGGGCACCGCCATCCTCCTGCGCAGGTGCTCAGCCCTTGCCCAGCAGAAAATTACCTTTCTGGCTGGCCAGTTCGTCACTTTCCAGGCTGTGAACTTCAGCCTCATCCTTGAGGTTCACGCCTGACAGCTGGCGCCGACAGGCTTCACGCATCAGGTACAGCAGCCGATGCGCGGCCATGCCGTAGCTCAACCCCTCCAGGCGAACATTGGAAATGCAGTTGCGGTAGGCATCGGTCAGCCCGACCCTCGGGGCGTAGGTGAAGTAAAGCCCCAGGCTGTCCGGTGAACTGAGCCCTGGCCGCTCACCGATCAGCATCACGGTCATGCGAGCCCCGAGCAGCTCGCCGACCTCGTCTGCCACCGCCACGCGTCCTTGCTGAACCAAGGAGATGGGCGCGCAGGTCCAGCCTTCGGCATTGACCTGCTCCTCAAGGCGCGTCAGAAACGGGAGTGTATGACGGTGTACCGCCAAGGCAGACAGCCCGTCGGCAACCACGATTGCCAAGTCGACCCCGCCGGGGTTGGCCTGGGCATGCTGGCGCAAGGTGGCGACCGAATCCTCGTTCAGGCGCCGGCCCAGGTCGGGCCGCTGCAGGTATTGATGACGGTCGCTTGCGGCGCTGTGCAACACGAGGCTGTCGCGCCCGCGTTGATCGAGCTGTGCGGTCAGCTCAGCCACGTCGAATGGAAGGTGCACGGCGTCCCGAGCCTGGGCATGGGCGAACTGGAAATCCAGTTGCGCACTGGTCGGAAGGCTGGTGCCCACGCGCCCCAAGGCGATACGCGCGGGGGTGAGGTTGCGCAGGGCCAGCCAAGGGTTTTCGGGGGTGGGGGTGCGGTTGTCCATGATCGGCGATTCCTATGCAAGCTGTGCCAAGGCCTGCCGGAAGGCTGGCGGCAGGTTGTCACCAAAGCGTATCCGGCCGTCGGCCTGGGTGAAGATGCCGGTCCGTGCCAGCCATGCTTCGAACTCAGGCCCAGGCTTGAGGCCCAGGGTTTGGCGGGCATACAGGGCGTCATGGAACGACGTGGTCTGGTAGTTGAGCATGATGTCATCCGAGCCGGGAATGCCCATGATGAAGTTGATCCCGGCGACCCCCAGCAGCGTCAGCAGCGTGTCCATGTCGTCCTGATCGGCTTCGGCGTGGTTGGTGTAGCAGATGTCGCAGCCCATCGGCACGCCCAGCAACTTGCCGCAGAAGTGGTCTTCAAGGCCCGCGCGAATGATCTGCTTGCCGTTGTAGAGGTACTCCGGGCCAATGAAACCGACCACGGTATTGACCAGAAACGGCTTGAAGTGGCGGGCGACGGCATAGGCGCGGGTTTCGCACGTCTGCTGGTCGACACCATGGTGGGCATTGGCCGACAGCGCACTGCCTTGGCCGGTTTCGAAATACATCAGGTTCTGCCCCAGAGTACCGCGCTTGAGCGACAGCCCTGCTTCATACCCTTCCTGCAACACGTTCAGGTTGATGCCAAACCCTGCATTGGCCGCCTCGGTGCCGGCGATGGACTGGAAGACCAGGTCCAGTGGCACGCCCCGGTTGACCGCCTCGATCGAGGTGGTGACATGGGTGAGCACGCAGGACTGGGTCGGAATGTCGTAGCGCTGGATGATGGCATCGAGCATTTCCAGCAGCGCGCAGATGGAGGCGGTGCTGTCCGTGGCCGGGTTGATGCCGATCATGGCATCGCCATTGCCGTACAGCAGGCCGTCGAGAATGCTCGCCGCGATACCGGCCGGTTCGTCGGTAGGGTGGTTGGGCTGCAGTCGCGTCGACAAGCGCCCGCGCAGGCCCATGGTGCCGCGAAACTGGGTGACGACACGGATCTTCTGGGCCACCAGCACCAGGTCCTGGACGCGCATGATCTTCGATACGGCGGCGGCCATTTCCGGCGTCAGGCCCGGCGCCAATGCGCGCAGGCTGTTTTCGTCGGCCTGCTCGCTCAACAGCCAGTCACGCAAGCCGCCCACGGTCAGGTGGCTGACCGGTGCGAACGCCTGTGCATCGTGAGTATCGATGATCAAGCGGGTGACTTCGTCGTCTTCGTAGGGGATCAGCGCTTCGCTCAGAAAATGCGAGAGCGGAATGTTGGCCAATGCCATTTGCGCAGCCACACGCTCGCCATCGCTTGAAGCCGCGACCTCGGCGAGGTAGTCGCCGGAGCGTGCCGGGCTGGCCTTGGCCATCACTTCCCTGAGGCTGTCGAAGCGATAGACCAGGTTGCCTACGGTGTGTACGAAACTTGCCATGCAGATTCTCCAAAGCCGCGGGGCGCCCCGCGGCGAGTGTCGTCGATCAGTGCAAGGCCTCTTCGGCCTTCTGGATCGCGGCGAATTCCTCTTCTGGCGTGCCCGCTACCAAGTGGTGACGGCTGTAGAACGCAAAGTACGCAATCAGCACCGCATAGATCACGGCAGCGCCAATCACCACGCGCGGGTCGACCAGGAAGCCGGCGACCACGGCGATGCAGGCCAGCACCAGGGCCAGGCCCGAGGTGAAGATGCCGCCTGGGGTGCGGTAAGGGCGCTCCATTTTCGGGCGACGGATGCGCAAGGTGATGTGCGCCGCCATCATCAGTACATAAGACAAGGTAGCCCCGAACACGGCAACCAGGATGAGCAAGTCGCCTTGACCTGTCAGCGACAGGGCAAAACCGATGATGCCTGGGATCACCAACGCCATGACCGGTGCCTTGCTCTTGTTGGTCTCGGACAGTTTGCGCGGCAGGTAACCGGCTCGCGACAGCGCGAAGATCTGGCGCGAGTAGGCATAGATGATCGAGAAGAAGCTGGCGATCAGGCCTGCCAGGCCCACCAGGTTGACGAAGCTGCCCATCCAGGTGGAACCGCCGTAAGCCTTGGCCAGCGCCTCGACCAGCGGATTGCCGGAGGCCTTGAGTGCTTCGGAGCCTGCGCCGCCGGGGCCGACGATCAGGATCAGCAGGGCGAACGCCACCAGCACCAGCATCGCGCCAATCAGGCCGCGTGGCAGGTCGCGCTTGGGGTTCTTGGTTTCTTCGGCAGCCAGTGGCACGCCCTCGACCGCCAGGAAGAACCAGATCGCGTAGGGAATGGCTGCCCACACGCCTACATAGCCAAACGGCAGGAAGCTGCTGGCCCCTGCGGCATCGGTGACGGCGATGTCGAACAGGTTGGCTGCATCAAAATGGGGCACCATGGCCACTAGGAACACGGCCAGTGCAACGGCGGCGATGGCGGTGATGATGAACATCAGCTTGAGCGCCTCGCCCACGCCAAAGATGTGGATGCCGATGAACACCACGTAGAACGCCAGGTAGATCATCCAGCCGCCGATGCCGAACAACGACTGGCAATAGGCGCCGATGAAGGTGGCAATGGCCGCCGGCGCGATGGCGTACTCGATCAGGATGGCGGTGCCGGTCAGGAACCCGCCCCAGGGCCCGAAGGCGCTGCGGGCGAACCCGTAGCCACCGCCGGCAGTAGGGATCATCGACGACAGTTCGGCCAGGGAGAAGCACATGCACAGGTACATGGTGGCCATCAGCAGGGTTGCGAGGAACATGCCGCCCCAGCCGCCCTGGGCCAGGCCGAAGTTCCAGCCGGCGTAGTCGCCGGAGATGACGTAGGCAACGCCTAGGCCGACCAGAAGCACCCAGCCGGCGGCGCCTTTCTTGAGTTCACGCTGTTGGAAATAGTCGGAACCGACTTTCTCGAAATCTACGGAAGAGCCTGCCGGGCTACCGGCTGGTTGTTCGCTTGGCATGGTTTCACCTGTTCTTTTTCTTGGTGGCCGGAAGGGGTTCGGGCCGATGGTGATCTGTACTGCAGGAAGCGAGCCAGAGCGGTTGGTGCATGACAACCGCCCTGAACAGAGGGCCAGTCAACGCCGGCCTTTGCACCGTAACCGGTGGAAAGACCGGCGCAGGGCTTAGAAGAAGCCCAGTGGGTTAATGTCGTAGCTCACCAGCAGGTTCTTGGTCTGCTGGTAGTGATCGAGCATCATCTTGTGGGTCTCACGGCCAACACCGGACTTTTTGTAACCCCCGAAGGCCGCATGCGCCGGATACAGGTGGTAGCAGTTGGTCCACACACGCCCGGCCTTGATGCCGCGGCCCATGCGGTAGGCACGGTTGATGTCGCGGGTCCAGACCCCGGCGCCCAGGCCGAACTCGGTATCGTTGGCAATGGCCAGGGCTTCGGCCTCGTCCTTGAAGGTGGTGACGCTCACCACCGGGCCGAAGATTTCCTCCTGGAACACGCGCATCTTGTTGTTGCCCTTGAGCAGGGTCGGCTGGATGTAGTAACCGGTGGCCAGCGCGCCTTCGAGTTTCTCGACCTTGCCCCCGGTCAGCAGCTCGGCGCCTTCCTGCTGGGCGATCTCGAGGTAAGACAAGATCTTCTCGAACTGCTGTTGCGAGGCCTGTGCACCGACCATGGTGTCGGTGTCCAGCGGGTCGCCGCGCTTGATCTGCAGCACCTTCTTCATCACCACTTCCATGAACTGCGGGTAGATCGACTCCTGGACCAGGGCTCGGGATGGGCAGGTGCACACCTCGCCCTGGTTGAAAAATGCCAGGACCATGCCTTCGGCAGCCTTGTCGATGAAGCTCGGTTCGGCCTGCATGATGTCTTCGAAGTACACGTTCGGCGATTTACCGCCCAGTTCCACCGTCGACGGGATGATGTTCTCGGCCGCGCACTTCATGATGTGCGAGCCCACGGGCGTGGAGCCTGTGAAGGCAATCTTGGCGATGCGCTTGCTGGTGGCCAGCGCCTCGCCCGCTTCACGGCCATAGCCTTGCACCACGTTCAGCACGCCCTTGGGCAGCAGGTCGCCGATCAGCTCCACCAGCACGGTAATGCCCAGTGGCGTCTGTTCGGCGGGCTTGAGCACCACGCAGTTGCCTGCTGCCAGCGCCGGCGCGAGTTTCCAGGCGGCCATCAGGATCGGGAAGTTCCACGGGATGATCTGACCGACCACCCCCAGCGGCTCATGGATATGGTAGGCCACGGTGCTTTCGTTGATTTCCGCAGCGCCGCCTTCCTGGGCGCGGATGCATCCGGCGAAGTAGCGGAAGTGGTCGACGGCCAGCGGGATGTCGGCATTGAGGGTTTCCCGCACGGGTTTGCCGTTGTCCCAGGTTTCGGTGATGGCCAGCACTTCGAGGTTCTGCTCGATACGGTCGGCGATGCGCAGCAACACGTTGGAGCGGTCCTGGACGGACGTGCGGCCCCAGGCATCGACAGCGGCGTGGGCAGCGTCCAGGGCCTTGTCGATGTCTTCGGCGGTGGAACGGGGGAATTCGGCAATCGGCTGCCCGTCCACGGGCGATGTGTTGGTGAAGTACTCACCCTTTACCGGAGGAACGAACTCACCACCGATGTAGTTGCCGTAGCGGCTTTTGAAGGAAACCTTCGCGCCTTCGGTACCGGGATGTGCATAACGCATGGTGTGTCTCCTGGCTATTGTGTTTGTGTGGAGTGCAAAGCGTAGAGCAAAGGTTGGGCCATCGTTTTGCGCTTCAATGAAATCAAGCAGTTGGCGCCGCACAGCGCCCACTGGCCACCCGCGATGTGCCGTGTTCGATACAGGCTTGGGTGACACTGTGTACCGCCGATGACACGCCTTGTGGCGGGTGCATTGCAAACCGGCCTGCTGTGGAGGATGCTGGCTTTAGCCTCTATCTGCGGAGAACCACAATAATGCAGAGCAATCCATTTACCCGGCATGCCAGGCAAGTGCATACGGTCGCCCATGGCGGCGGTGTCGAAGGCGGCAGCGACCCGTCCATTGCCCGCTCCTGGCTGCGCTGCCTGGAGGACTATCATCTGGATCCCGCGCTGGCCGAAGCCCCGGTGGTCCTCGAGCATGGCCGCCTGCTGGAAAGCCGCGAACGCATGCGCCAGGTGCTGCAAATCGCCGATCAGGAAATGAACAGCCTGCACCAGCAGCTTTCCGGTGCCGGCCATGCGGTGCTGCTCACCGATGCCCGTGGTGTGATCCTCAATTGCGTCACCGCTCCTACCGAGCGGCGCAGCTTCGAGCAGGCCGGGCTGTGGCTGGGCGCTGACTGGAGCGAGGCGCGAGAGGGCACCAACGGCATCGGCACCTGCCTGGTCGAACGCCAGGCGTTGACCATTCACCAGCACGAACACTTTCGTGGGCGGCATACGGGGCTGACCTGTTCGGCCAGCCCGGTGTTCGACCCTCACGGGCACTTGCTGGCCGTGCTGGATGTGTCTTCAGCGCGGCCCGACGTCTCGCGCCAAAGCGAATTCCACACCATGGCCATGGTGACCCTGTCGGCCAAGATGATCGAAAGCTGCTATTTCATGCGCCAGTTCGAGCACCACTGGCTGCTGCGTTTTCACCTGCAGGCCGAGTCGGTCGGGCTGTTCAGCGAGGGGCTGCTGGCAGTCGACGGCGATGGCCGTATCTGCGCGGCCAACCAGAGTGCGCTGAACCTGCTGGGCCGCGTGCGAGCCGGCGTGGAAGGGCAGACCCTGGAGCAGTTTTTCGCCTGCACCCATGACGAGCTGTTCAGCCGTGCCATGCCCGATGGCAGCGCAGCCTGGCCGCTGCTGACCCTGGACGGGCGGCAGGTGTTCGCCAGCCTGCGTGGCCAGGCACGTACGCCGGTCTGGACCGTGCCCGCCGGGCATGCGCGCCGCGTCGTGCGGCAGCCTGCGCAGGTCTGCCTGCTGGACCCGGCACTGCAACACGATTTTCGCCGCAGTGTGCGGGTGTTCGAGCGCAATGTACCGCTGCTGCTGAGTGGAGAGACGGGCTGCGGCAAGGAAGCCTTCGCCCAGGCCGTGCATCAGGCCAGCGAACGCCGGGACAAGCCCTTCGTGGCCATCAACTGTGCATCCATCCCCGAAAGCCTGATCGAAAGCGAGTTGTTCGGCTATCGGGCCGGCAGCTTCACCGGGGCGCGCAAGGAAGGCATGCGCGGCAAGCTGCTGCAGGCCGACGGCGGCACCTTGCTGCTCGACGAGATCGGCGACATGCCCTTGGATCTGCAAACGCGGCTGCTGCGCGTGCTCGAAGAGCGGCAGGTGGTGCCAATCGGCGGCGAGCCGCAGGCTGTGGATGTACGCATCATCAGTGCCACCCACCGGGACCTGTTGCAACGAGTGGCCCAGGGTACGTTCCGTGAAGATCTTTACTACCGCCTCAATGGGCTCGAAGTCGCATTGCCTGCCGTGCGCGAGCGCAGCGACAAAGCGCAGTTGCTGGACGTGCTGCTGCGCCAGGAAACCCAGGGCCAGCTGATCGAGCTCGAACCCAAGGCGCGTCAGGCACTGCTGGACTACCCCTGGCCTGGTAACGTGCGGCAGATGCGCAACGTGCTGCGCACCCTGGCAGCCTTGTGCGACGAGGGTCGCGTCACGCTGGCAGACTTGCCTGCCGTGGTGCGCACGGCGCGTCGGCAAGACGCCGCGGCCGTGGCCATGTCGGGCTTGCCGAATGAGGGTTCATCGGTACCTGGGAACAAGACCACATTGGAGGCGGCCGAACGCCATGCGCTGCTGGCCGTTCTCGAGGCCCGGCATTGGCAGCTTACTCGGGTAGCTGAGCATCTGGGCATCAGCCGTAACACGCTGTATCGCAAACTGCGCAAGCATGGCATCAGTCGGCCCTTGTAACGAAACAGCGGGTGCGATTTGTCGCGCCCTGGGCTACCCTGCCTCGAAGTTTTGCGAGGTCGACCATGCACATTCACATTCTCGGTATTTGCGGCACTTTCATGGGCTCGCTGGCGGTGCTGGCCAAGGAACTTGGCCACCGCGTCACCGGATCTGACGCCAACGTCTATCCGCCGATGAGCACCCAGCTCCAGGCCCAGGGCATCGAGCTGACTCAGGGATATGACCCTGCCCAGCTGGAGCCGGCTCCCGATCTGGTCGTCATTGGCAACGCCATGTCCCGTGGCAACCCGGCGGTGGAGCATGTGCTCAACAAAGGCCTGCCTTATGTGTCGGGCCCGCAGTGGTTGGCCGACCATGTGCTGCAGGGTCGCTGGGTGTTGGCAGTCGCCGGTACCCACGGCAAAACCACCACCAGCAGCATGCTGGCCTGGGTGCTCGAGCATGCCGGCATGAGCCCTGGGTTCCTGATCGGTGGGGTGCCGCAGAATTTCTCCGTATCGGCGCGGCTGGGTGATACGCCGTTCTTCGTGGTCGAAGCGGACGAGTACGACAGCGCCTTCTTCGACAAGCGCTCGAAGTTCGTGCATTACCATCCGCGCACGGCAATCCTGAACAACCTGGAATTCGACCACGCGGACATTTTTCCTGACCTTGCCGCCATCGAGCGTCAATTCCATCACTTGGTGCGCACCATCCCCAGCGAAGGGCTGGTGATCCATCCCACGTCCGAACACGCGCTGGCCCGGGTCATCGAGATGGGCTGCTGGACGCCCGTGCAGACCACCGGTGACGGCGGTCAGTGGCAGGCACGCCTGCTCAGCCCGGACGGATCGCGTTTCGAGGTGCTGTTCGACGGGCACGTGCAAGGCGTGGTGGAGTGGGCCCTGACCGGTCAGCACAACGTGGCCAACGCCTTGGCGACCCTGGCGGCCGCTCGTCACGTTGGCGTGGCACCGGCGATGGGCATCGAGGGCCTCAGTGCGTTCAAGAGCGTCAAGCGGCGCATGGAAAAGGTCGCCGAAGTGCAAGGCGTGACCATCTTTGATGATTTCGCCCATCACCCCACGGCCATCGCCACCACCCTGGACGGCCTGCGCAAGCGCGTGGGTGATGCATCGGTGATCGCCGTCATCGAGCCGCGCTCCAATTCGATGAAACTGGGCGCGCACCGCGATGGCCTGCCTGAAAGCGTCAACGATGCTGACCAGGTGATCTGGTATGCCCCGGCCAACCTGGGTTGGGACCTGGCAGCCACGGCCGCGCAATGCAAAGTCCCCAGCGTAGTGGCCGACAGCCTCGAGGCGATCATTGAGCAGGTCAAGCGCCAGGCGCGACCCGGTACCCAGGTGGTGATCATGAGCAACGGCGGCTTTGGCGGCCTGCACGGCAAGCTGGCCGAGGCGCTCAAGTGAACGGGCCGCAACGCATTACCCTGGCGATGACCGGGGCGTCGGGTGCGCAGTACGGCCTGCGCCTGCTCGATTGCCTGGTGCGCGAAGATCGGGAGGTGCACTTTCTGATTTCCAAGGCGGCACAGCTGGTCATGGCGACCGAAACCGACGTCCTGCTGCCTGCCAAGCCGCAGGCGATGCAGGCGTTTCTGACCGAGTACACCGGGGCTGCCGACGGGCAAATTCGGGTGTACGGCAAGGAAGACTGGATGTCGCCCGTGGCCTCGGGTTCCGGCGCACCGGCGGCCATGGTCGTGGTGCCATGTTCCACCGGCACGCTGTCGGCGATCGCCACCGGTGCGTGCAACAACCTGATCGAGCGGGCTGCCGATGTCACCCTCAAGGAGCGTCGACAGTTGATCCTAGTGCCTCGTGAGGCGCCGTTTTCTACCATTCACCTCGAGAATATGCTCAAGCTGTCGCAGATGGGTGCGGTCATGCTACCAGCCTCGCCTGGCTTCTATCATCAGCCACAGACCATCGACGATCTGGTCGACTTCGTGGTGGCGCGCATCCTCAACTTGCTGAACATCCCTCAGGACATGCTGCCGCGTTGGGGTGAACATCACTATGGGGTGGATGATTGAAAAGAGGGCTGGCCGGGACGTTGGCTGTGTTGATGCTCGGTGGCTGCGCCACGGTACGCACCCTGGATGGCACCAAGCCAGGGGCGCCCGTGGTCTATGCAGGCACCCGGCTGGATTGGTATGCGATCAGCGGTGGCTGTTGCCCCCAGGCCCGCTTCGGCGTTGAGGCGCCTCGGTTCGCCTCCCTCGATCTGCCGGCGAGTTTTCTGCTCGATACCTTGTTACTGCCGTTGACCCTGCCAGCTGCAGCCGGCATCTACTATCACGGCAGCGGCGGCTTCTGAGTGCTGCACCTAGCCGCTTGCGAGCAGGCAGCGGCTCAGTTTTTCCCCAACTTGCGCAACTCGTCCGACTCCACGATCCGGATACCGTCCTCTTCCTCCAGCGCCAGGCGCCACAGCGCTCGCGCCAGGGTGCAGGCCTCTATGCCCCGGTACTTGCCAGGAATCAGCTTGGAAAAGGGAGCGGCCAGGGTTTCAGTGAGCCTTGGCTCGGTGCGTTCCCCGAGCAACAGCGACGGGCGGACGATGGTCAGCTGAGGCCAGTCCTGGGCTTTGAGGGCTTCTTCCATCTCACCTTTGACGCGGTTGTAGAAGATCGAGGAAGTCGGGTCGGCACCCACGGCACTGATTACCAGCAAGTGCCTGGCCCCCATCTCACGGGCCCGCTTGCTGAAGGCCACCACCATGTCCAGGTCCACGGCCTTGAATGCAGACTCCGAGCCTGCCTGCTTCAATGTCGTGCCCAGGCAGCAGTAGGCAATGTCCACGCGGCCCTCCAGCTGGGGTAAAAAGACAGCCGGATCGCCCACGGGGTTTTCCAAGTGTGGATGTTCTGCCAAAGGCCGGCGTGTAGGCGCCAGCACCCGGGTGATGGTGGGCTCGTTGAGCAGGCGGTCGAGCAGGTGCTCGCCAGTCAGGCCGGTCGCTCCGGCAAGCAGGACATGCTGAGGCGTCAAGTACATGATGTCTCTCCCTTGTTACACACAAGCTTAGTAGGTGCGCGGCGTTTTCGCCTGTGCCCCCACCGCGGCCTGTGTCGTATTGCGCAAGGCCTCTTCGGCTTGATGCCGGCGTAGGCGCTGCCAGTGCTCCAGTACGTTTGGCGGTGCCCACAGCTGCGGCTCGGACGCTTCGAAGCCTTCGTTTCGTTCACGTTCGGCAACGCGGGTGCGCGCCAGTTCAAACGCCTGTTTCAGATCGTCCGTCTGGTTCAGCGCCTGCGCGAAAAGGGCATCGCCAAAATAGGTGAAGTCGGCTTCTTCCGAGCAACCGAAGGAAACCCGGTCGGCTCGGGCTGCTGTCATCAGAAGTGTGCGCGAGTCCTTCAGGGCATCGATGTAACCACCGGAATAACACGCGGAAATGACGATGACCTTGTCACGATTTTTCAAGGGGGCCAGTGCATCGGCCAACTCGTCGGCGGAAATATCGGCCAGTTGCAGGCGTGGTTGATCGAGGACCAGTTGGTGGTCCTGACTGCCGTGGCTGGTGAGGTAGATAAACAGCAGGTCTTCCGGGCCGCTGCGCTCGGCCAGGGTGCTGGCTGCGCGGGTGATGCTCTGCCGCGTGGCCATGGGGCGCGTCGCCATGAAGTCGCGATGGTTGACCAGCGTCACCTGCCCTATGGCACCAAAGCGTACTTTCAGCAGGTTGCTCACGTAATCGGCTTCGCGCAGAAAAACGCTCTGCTGCCCGTCGCCACCCACCACCAGGCTGTACAGCTCGACCGCCGGCTGGGACCGGGGCACGGCGGCCAAGGCTTCCTTCAGCAAGCGCCCTTGATTGAGCAGTGCCATGTCGAGCGGGTCCGGCAGCAAGGTGCCGTGTTCATCGCGGACCCGAACGCCATTGGCCCAGATACCGGCTTGTACCTTGCCGTCAGCCAGCGTCAGGCGCCCCTGCCCGTGGTAGGCATCATCGAGCATGTGGCCCACATATTGACTGCCATCTGCCAGTTGCAGGCTGCCCTGGCCCGACATGCGCCAGTCGAGGAAGGTGCCTTTGTAATGGCTGCCATCGCTGCCCAGCATTTCACCCTCGCCGCTGAGCGAACCGTCCTTGAACTGACCGATCCACACGTCGCCTTCGGCGTTTTCATAGCGCCCGCGGCCTTCGAGGCGGTTGTCCTTGAACTCGCCGATGTACTGCTCGCCTTCGACGCTGTCGTAGGTGCCAGTGCCTTGCAATTGGCCATCCACGAACCTGCCGCTGAACTGATTACCGCTGGCGTCGCTGCGCACGCCGGCGCCGTTGGGCTTGCCCTTGGCGAACAGGCCCCGGTAGCGACTGCCGTCGGCCAGCTCCAGTTCGCCTGCGCCGTCGTAGAGGTCGTCCTTGAACTGCCCGCGGTAGGTTTGCCCGGTCTGCTTGAGGGTGCCTTCGCCATCGCGCCTGCCATGGCGGAAGGTACCCGCATAGTGGCTACCCGGAGTGGTCAGGTCGCCAAGCCCTTCGAACAGGCCAGCGGCGAACTGGCCGCGGTAGACTTCGCCGTTCTGCCCATGCCATTCCCCCTGACCGTGCCACAAGCCGTCCTTGAAGCCGCCGGCATACCAGCTGCCATTGGGGTAATCGATACGGCCTTGGCCCTGCAGCAAGCCGTCGACCACCTGGCCACGGTAGCGGCCGCCGTCCGGCAGGCGTGCATCGGGTGGGCTCAGGGATTCGCCATCCCCACAGGCAGCGAGCAACAGGAGCAGGGTCAGGGGAAGCAGTGGACGCATGGCGAGGACCGGGCAGTGAGTGCGCCGATTATGACTCAGATCGGGCGCCTGAAACAGCGAGTGGTGCGGGCGGGGCGAGGGGGCTTTGCGCCACGTTTGCAAGCTGTGGGGGCCTTGGGTAGAAGTGGCCTTGCCGGGGCGCCGGACCGGCAAGGCCGCTCTAGAGGGAGCTTCGATACCGTGCGCCTAGCGACCCAATCCCGGCGACACAATGATCTTCACGTTTTCCTCCTTGTTGTTCACCAGTTCCTCGAACCCCAGCTCGACGATTTGCTCCAGCCCGATGCGGCCGGTCACCAGCGGGCGTATGTCCAGCCGACCATCGGCGATGAAGGCGATCACGTCGGCGAACTCGCCGTTGTAGGCCAGGGCGCCGATCACCTGCTTCTCGGTGGACACCAGTTCGAAGAAGTTGAATTCGCTCGGCTCTTCGAAAATCCCCACCATCACACACTTGCCGGCCTTGCGAAGGGTGTCGATGGCCAGCTTGGCCGTGTGCTTGTTGCCAATGCACTCGAAGCTCACGTCAGCCCCCAGCCCGGCGGTGAGCACGCGAATCTCGGCCAACACATCGCACTGGTTAGGGTCCAGGACCACGCTGGCGCCCACTTCCAATGCCTTGGCCTTGCGCGCCGAAGACATTTCCAAGGCGATCACCCGCGCCGCGCCTGCCGCCTTGGCGCACATGATGGTGCACAGCCCGATGGTACCGGCGCCCACCACCACCACGGTCTGGCCCAGCAGGCTGCCCGCTTTTTTCACCGCGTGCATGCCGACCGCCAGCGGTTCGATCAGCGCCCCTGCCTCCGCTGGAAAACCGGGCGGCAGCCGGTAGAGCAGATTGGCCGGCACATTGACCCGCTCGGCGAAGGCGCCATTGTTCATCAGCCCTGTGAACGCCAGTCGCTCACAGATGTTGTACATCCCATGGGTACAGTAATAACAGGTCCCGCAGTGCTGGCAGGCGTCCGCCGCCACCGGATCGCCCACCGCATAGCCCTCGACCCCTGCGCCGAGCTTGGCGATCCGGCCGCAGAACTCGTGGCCAAGGATGCACTGGCCCTGAATACCGGTAAGAGGATGTGGCGCGTCTACCGGGATGAAGACCGGCCCGGCCACGTATTCGTGCAGGTCCGAGCCGCAGATGCCGCACCAGTCCACCTGGATCTGCACCCACCCAGGTGCAGGATCGGCCGGCAGAGGCACCTGCTCGACGCGGATGTCGTTGCGCCCGTGCCAGACCGCCGCGCGCATGTGTGGGTTGCTCAAGTCGTTCATAGGAATCTCCAGAAGCCAGGAAGGGTCAATGGCTGCGCAGGAAAGCGAGCAGGTGCTGGTTGACCGCGTCGGCGGCCTCCATCTGCACCATGTGGCCAGCGTCCGGCATGACCACCACCTGGGCTTCCAGGCCCTGGGCGTGACTGGCCGGAATGATCGCGTCCTTGCCGCCCCAGATGACCAGGGCGGGGTGCTGGCCCAGGACGCCGCGCAGGTCGTGGCGTTGCCGATCGCCCTCGGCCAGGGCCGAGGCCAGCACCTGCAGCGCCTGGTCTACGCCCTCAAGACGCTTGAACTTGAGCATGTCTTCGAGCAGCTGCCGCGTGACCAAGGCTGGATCGGCGAACAGTTGCACCATCTGCGGCTTGAGGGCGTTGCGGCTACTTGCCGCGACGAACCCTTGCAGGTATTGCCCATTGATCGCCTCGCCCAGACCCGCGCTGGCGATCAGGCCGAGGCTGGCCACCCGGTGCGGTGCCAGGCGCGCAAGGCCCAGGCAAACCGCGCCGCCCATGGAGTGGCCGACCAGGTGCGCCCGGGGAAGGTCCAGGTGATCGAGCAGGGCCAGCACCGTTTCGCTCAGTTCCTCCAGGTCACCGCGCTGCAAGGCTTTCGCCGACTCGCCATGGCCCGGCAAGTCGAGGGCGATCACGCGTCGCTCGGTGGCCAGGGCAGGGTGGTTGAACAGCCAGTTGTTGAGGTCGCCGCCAAAGCCATGTACCAGCACCAAGGGCGTCCCGCCTTCGCCCAGTTCGAACCAACGCAACAAGCGACCCTTCACCTCGGCTTTCTGGGGCGCCGGGCCTTGGGCCTGGTCGGTACTACCTTCGGCCACGAACTCGGCCTGGAAGCGCTGTACCACAGCGTCGATGTCGGCGTCGTCGGCTTCGCCTTCAACCACCACGGCCAACAGCGCACCTACAGGCAGGGTCTCATCCGGCCTGGCCACCAGGCGGCGCAGCACGCCACTGAACGGCGCCTCGACGCTGCTGCTGATCTTGTCCGTCTCCACGTCCAGCACTTCGTCGCCCTTGGTGATGACGTCGCCTTCCTGTTTGAGCCAGGTGTCTACCCGGCCTTCGGTCATCGACAAGCCCCATTTGGGCATGGTCAGGGTATGGATCTGGCTCATGCGGCGCTCCTTGTAGCGTCGAGGACGGTGCGCACGGCTGCTTCGATTTTGGCAGCGTCGGGGATGTACAGGTCTTCCAGGGCGTCGGAAAACGGAACGGGCGTGTGCGGCGCCGTCACCATTTCGATGGGCCCTTTCAGCGCGCCGAATGCCTTCTGCGCAACCAGGGCGCTGATGTCCGTGGCCATCGAACAACGGGGGTTGGCCTCGTCGATCACCACCAGGCGCCCGGTCTTCTCGACACTATCAAGGATGCTGTCTTCATCCAGTGGACTGGTGGTGCGCAGGTCCAGGACTTCGCAGTCGATGCCCTGGCGGGCCAGGTTGTTGGCGGCTTCCATGGCCACATGCACCATGCGGCCATACGTCACCAAGGTGACATCGCTGCCATCGCGCAGGTAGTTGGCTTCGCCGAACGGCACCGTGTACACCTCTTCCGGTACGTCGCCCTGCATGCTGTACAGCAGCTTGTGCTCGCAGAAGATCACCGGGTCGTTGTCGCGGATGGCCTGGATCAGCAGGCCCTTGGCGTCATACGGTGAGGACGGGCACACCACCTTCAGGCCTGGGATATGCGTCCACAGCGAGGTGAGCATTTGCGAATGCTGGGCCGCGGCGCGCAGCCCGGCACCGTACATGGTGCGCATGACCAGCGGCGTCACGGCCTTACCGCCGAACATGTAGCGAAACTTGGCCGCCTGGTTGAGGATCTGGTCCAGGCAGCAGCCGGCGAAGTCGACGAACATTAGTTCGCAGACCGGGCGCAAGCCCTGGGTGGCCGCACCAACGGCAGCGCCTACGTAGCCGATCTCCGAGAGGGGCGCATCCAGCACGCGGCCTGGAAACTGGTGGTACAAGCCCTTGGTCACGCCCAGCACGCCACCCCAGGCATCGTCTTCGCCTGGCGCGCCTGCACCGCCGGCCACATCTTCGCCAATGATGAACACGGTATCGTCACGACGCATCTCCTGAGCCAGGGCTTCGTTGATGGCCTGCTGGTAACTGATCTTTCTTGCCATGGTGGTTCTCCTGTTGTTCTTGTTCTGAGCGGCTCAGGGATAGGCGACGTAGACGTCGGTGAGCAGGTCGGCAGGTTGTGGCTTGGGGTCGGACTTGGCGCGTTGCACGGCGTCCTCGATCAGGTCCTCGACGCGGGCGTCGATGCTGTCCAGCTGCCCTGCTTCGAGCAGCCCCGCGCGCACGGTCTTGTCGCGGAACTGCAGCAGGCAGTCACGGGTTTCGCGCAAGTTCTTCACTTCATCGGGCGCGCGGTAGGTTTGCGCATCGCCTTCGAAGTGACCGTAGTAGCGGCTGAGCTTGACCTCGATCAGCGACGGCCCCTGGCCGGAGCGTGCACGCTCGATGGCGGCACCGGCGGCTTCGTGAACCGCGAAGAAATCGAAACCGTCGATGGTGACCCCTGGCATGCCGAAGCCGGCGGCGCGGTCGGCTATGTGATCGCAGGCCACTGACCAGTTGGACGCCGTGGCTTCGGCATAACCATTGTTCTCGGCGACGAAGATGCACGGCAGGTTCATGATCGCGGCCATGTTCATGGCTTCGAACACCGCGCCTTCATTGGAGGCGCCATCTCCGAAGAAGACCACGGACACATCGTCGCGGCCCTTGAGCTTGGCTGCCAGCGCAGCGCCCACCACCAACGGTGCGCCGGCGCCGACGATACCGTTGGCGCCGAGCATGCCCTTGCCCAGGTCGGCAATGTGCATCGAGCCGCCCTTGCCGCCGCAGACTCCGGTCTTTTTGCCGTAGATCTCGGCCATCATGCCGTACACATCCACGCCTTTGGCGATGCAGTGGCCATGGCCGCGATGGTTGGAGGCGATGCAGTCGCTGTCGCGCAGGTGGGCCATCACCCCCGCCGCGCTGGCCTCTTCACCCGCGTAAAGGTGGACGAAGCCGGGTATTTCGCCTGTGGCGAACTCGACGTGCAGGCGTTCTTCGAAGGCACGAATGGTGCGCATCACTTCATAGGCATGCAGCAGTTGTGCAGAACTCGGTTGATTGGACATCTTGTTGTTCTCCGGGGTTGTCTCAACGGGTCGCGGGGTGCAGCGGGTGGCCCAGGGGTACAGCCAGCAGACGATGCTGGGCGGCATGCGTGAGCACCGCCTGCACGTCCACACTCAAAGGGCCCAGGTGATCGAGGGTGATGGTGGGGGTGTCATGGGCGCAGAATTCGATTTCCCGCTCGCCGTCCAGCGCCAAGGTGCCCTGGACGAGGACCGGGCGGTACGGCGCGTCAGGCGCCATGTAGCCCGAGGCAGTAATGCCGCAGGCTTGCAGCACGCCGGGTGCCACGGGGGCCAGCAGCGCCTGCCCGGCGTTTTCGCCAAGGCGCACCCAGGCGCCGTGAGGCGCTTGCCGCGAGACCGGGCTCCACAGGCCGCACAGTGCCGACAAGCCGATAGCGTGGGGCTCGGCAAAGCAGGCGAAGATTTCGCTCAGGTCCTCGCTGCGGCTCAGGGCCCGCGCACCGATGAAACGTTGAGGCGATACCGCGACCTCCACCAGCGCCCATTCGCTCAGTTGCTGTTGGGGCACCCTGACCAGCAAGCGTTTGTTGCGGCGCAGGCCGATGGAGGTTGGCACCTTGCCGCTGACCACCAGGCCGCCTGCAAGGCCCGCACTGGTGGCTTCGCGCAGCTCCGGGAAGGCGTTGTTGGTGCCGGTGGACAAGGTCAGCAAGGGTACGTCGCCAGCTTCTGCCGCGACGGCCTTGTGCGTACCGTCGCCCCCCAGCACAGCGATCATCGACACCCCCCGCGCCACCATGTTGCGCGTGGCAAGCCGTGTGTCGCTGACGGTCTGGGTCAGCGGCAGGTCGAGTATCTCGAGGGCAGGCCAGTGTTGATCGCACGCCATCGGCCCGGCGCAGGCTTTGACCACGGCGGCGGCGATGCCAGTCATGTCGCTGGGCATCAGCACGTGGCCGACACCTGTTGCGCCGAATGCGGCGAGCAGGCGCGCGATGGCAGCGGCTTTGTCAGTGCTGGAGTACAAGCCGGCAGTGGCTGTCAGGCGACGCAGGTCTCGGCCTGAAGCAGGGTTGGCAATGATGCCGACCAGTGGGGCGGGTAGCGGCATGGCGCACCTCGTGTTCTTGTTTGCAAGGACAAGAGCAAGCGCGGTGCCAGCTTTGAATGAAATCCCGCAAAGGCCCGCAGCAGAGGCCTGGGATCGTCTTGCCTGCTGCCAGGCGGGTCGCCGTGCTGAGACGCCAGGTGCCGCTCTGGGCGTTGTGCGGCGAGACGCTGAGACGCTGCGTCTCAATCACACCTTTGATCACACCGTGCTTGTCCATGCCTGCGCGCAGGCGCTTAATGGCTGCACAACCACAAGAACAGCAACGAGAACCGGAGGGCCCGAATGCTTGCCGCGAACTCCCGCGCTCATGTCGACTGCGTCAGCAGGGTACTGAAGAACGCCGACCGTCTGCCCCAGGCGCCAGTACCGCCGTTGATCCTCGATTCCTGGCGTCGCTCCATGGAGCTGTACCGTCTCGATCCCGCCTCCGAGCAAGGGCCGCGTATCCTTTCCCAGGCCCTGCTCAACGAATGCCGAGAGCGCTCGGAGCTGTTCCTGCGCATTGCCGGGGATGCCGTGGCACGCTTGCACGAACAGGTGCGCGAGGCCGACTACTGCGTGCTGCTGACCGATGCCCAGGGCCGCACCATCGATTACCGGGTCGAGTCGGCCATTCGCACTGACTGCCGCAAGGCCGGCCTGTACCTGGGCACCTGCTGGTCGGAAGGAGAAGAGGGTACCTGCGGGGTAGCGGCGGTGCTGACCACCAAGGCACCGGTCACCGTGCACAAGCGCGATCACTTTCGCGCTGCCTTCATCGGTCTGACCTGTAGCGCGGCGCCTGTGTTCGACCCCTTTGGAGAGTTGCTGGGGGTGCTGGACGTCTCTGCGCTGCGCTCGCCCGACGACCGCCGCAGCCAGCACCTGATCCGGCAATTGGTCGAGCAGACCGCACGCGAAATCGAGAACGCCTTTTTCATGCACAGCGCCCAAGGCCACTGGGTGATGCGTGCCCACGGCACCCCAGGCTACGTGGAAAGCCAGCCTGACTATCTACTGGCCTGGGACGCCGACGGTCGCCTGCAGGCGATGAACAGCCTGACACGGCAACGCCTGATGCAGCGCCTGGGACGCTTGCCTGCTCACATTGGTGAGCTGTTCGACCAAGAGCAATTGCGACGGGTCAGCAACGCGTCTGCGCAACGTCTGCCAGGGTTGGGCGAGCTGTATGGCCGGGTCAGCGCCCCCCAGCGCAAGCAGCCGGTCGAGCCCTTGCTGCAAGGCTTGGACCGGCGCATCGAACAACACTTGCGCCTGGCCACACGGGTCAAGGACTGTAACCTTGCAGTGCTGGTGCAGGGTGAGACGGGTACAGGCAAGGAAGTTTTTGCTCGCCAGGTGCATCAGCAAAGCAAGCGCGGCACCGGCCCGTTCGTCACGCTCAACTGCGCCGCCATCCCCGAGAACCTGATCGAGAGCGAGTTGTTTGGTTATGTCGCGGGCGCCTTTACCGGGGCTTCGAGCAAGGGTATGCAAGGGCTTGTACACCAGGCCGATGGCGGCACGCTGTTTCTGGACGAGATTGGCGACATGCCACTGAGCCTGCAGACCCGACTGTTGCGGGTACTGGCAGAAGGTGAGGTAGCCCCCTTGGGGGCTGCGCGGCGCCAGCGCGTGGACATTCAGGTGATCTGCGCCACGCACCGCGACCTCGCGGCGAGGGTGGAGCAGGGACAGTTTCGTGAGGACTTGTATTTTCGCCTGGCCAACGCCCGCTTCGCGTTGCCAGCGCTGCGCGAGCGCGAAGACCGGCTGGGGCTCATTCACCAGCTGCTGGCCGAAGAGGCCGACGCGTGTGGCGTGAGCGTGGCGCTAGCCGACGATGCCTTGCAGGTGTTGCTGGAGTACCGCTGGCCGGGGAACCTGCGCCAGTTGCGGCAGGTGTTGCGTTATGCGTGCGCTGTGAACGAGGGTGGGCAGCTGCGCCTGCTTGACCTGCCTGAGGAAGTCCGTGGGCAGGAGGTTGGCCGAGTCACGAGCGAGGCGTCCTGCCCGGCGCGGCAACGATTGCTGGATGCGTTGATCCGGCATCGTTGGAAGCCCGCCGAGGCTGCCCAGGCGTTGGGCATTTCGCGTGCGACATTGTATCGGCGCGTGCACGAGCATCGCATCGAGATGCCTCGTATGAAAGGGTAGCGTCGTGGCGGCATCTTTTTGCTGTTGTTGCTGACCGCGCAATCGTTCAGGCGCCGCAGCTTGCCGCTTCAGAGCCGTGCCCTACGCACAGACTGCGTTCGGCCTGCTGAAGTCGCGAAGATCAACAGCACAATACACATGGCTGGAAGCAGCGTTCAGTGAATAACCCATGTGGAGTGATCATAGCCAAGAGAAAAACTTCAAGTTGATATCAGCCCGATGAGCCGTCCGCACGATGTGTTTCACCGGAGATATCGTTTTGTAGGCACGCGGTGGCAATTTCGGTCTTTGGCTTACGGGTAGAGCTGCGTTTCTTTCTCTGCGGGCGTTTGCCTGGGCGAGTAGCCCATAGGTAAGCGTTTTCACGCAACCGTGCTTGGATAGCGGGTGGATAATCATCAAGTGTGGTCAGCGGCGGGACGGGTTTTCCGGGCAAACCGGCTTCACGAATGATCCTGGGCCAGCGCGGTTTCCAGCACAGCATCAGGCTTAGCCAATGGCCGGTGCCGATGATCAGGAAGGCGGGCGAGATCAAGACCAGGCCGAGTTTGGTGATTCGAGAGGATTTTCGAAAGTAGTGGGTCAGGCCTTCGAATTGAGGGGTAAAGGCTTGCCAGGGCCAGGGGAAGTGTGAGGTCAGAGAAGGGCGAGGCAAACCCTCTGGGCCCTCGTCCATGAAACGGCGGATGAATTCCCACTCGGATTGCAGCTCCGTGAAATTGTTGGCGGCCTTGCCTACGTGGATGAGTTCTGGATGGAGGGCGCCGGCGAACGAGGGTGGCCATATAAGATCTAAAGGAAGGCCAAATCCACCCGCAGCAGCATATTTTTTATCCGAACCGCTGGAGGTGACACCATACCAAGGAAGCGTGACGATGCCGCCGCAATACGGTGGGCGATGCAGGTAAACTTGTTGGGTGGTCCGATTGAAACGTATCAGTAGGTGGCGAGACGTGAACATCTCAAAGCGCGTGAAGCGGAGCCCAAATTTTAAATAAAGCCACAGCGTACCTACACCCAAGGTCAGGAAAACAGACCCCGTTAAAAGCGTTCCGGCATAAGGCTCGCCGTTGTAGGTGAATAATAGGCCGATGAGAATAGTTAGGTCCTCTAAAGCCATCGCTATATTCACTAATGAATAGAGTATAACAGCAGTCGACAGGATAGTTATAAGTCCCCGTTTGTCCTCCATCATGCCGCAACGCATTTCCAGTATGTGTTTATTATAAACATATACCGGTCCGCGACTTAGGGGGTTGCTGCTGGCTGATCTCTTCGCGGCATCAAGCATATCCTGCTCATCGCTTTCATATATAGAAATATTGGTCTTCTTGTGATTCTTCTCAAAAGCGTCGCGCTCTTCTTTAGGATCTATGTATGCAAGCCATGCGAGCCATTCAGCAAAATACATTATATGACCTCGCTGATTGAGCTGAATAAGGCCTCTAACTCTTCTTCATCTTTCGCATAGCCTGTGCGAGGTGGCTGCAGGCTGAAGCAGCATTCCTTGCACCAACTCTCAAGTGCGTCTCCATCTAAAAGCACTATGGCGATGGTGGCAACAATCATGATGGTGCCTCCAATCCAGCCCAGCCGACTAAGCCAAAGCATAGCAATTCTATTGGTCGCCAGTCGTGTAGATAACTTTGAAAAAAGTGCGGCCATTTTGCGTCTAAAGATATTTGTGTCACTTACTGACAGCCAATGAAAAAGCGCGCCAGCCTGTGAAAACGCTATCCCTCCTTGCCCCACAAGTAATGCAAAAGTAGCGCCTGCTCTGACCATATACGTAGAGGCTAATATTGTGTTGGATTTTTTTCTTGCCTCCGCAGCGTCGGAGATATCCCATTTTATACTGACGAGCCCCCCTACCGCCGCCAACCCAGCCCCCCACAGTCGATACCGCCCTAGATTAACTAGCGCGCCCCGCGCAGTGGCGCTGTTCCCGCCAACGCCTCTAATCGTCAGTTCCGTCCCCACCGCAAGCAGCTCCATCCCCGCAGCCGCACTGGTAAATGCGGCCGCAGTCACTTCGCTCCAGAAGCGTCGGTCCTTGTCATCCCGTCTGCCTTGTAACAACAGCAGCCCGGCCTCCAACAGCAGCAATCCGCTGGCGACCCGCAAGCGATAGAACTGATTCCCGTGCACCCCGTTCAACGTCTCGGCATAAGCTCGATCAAGCCGGCGCACGATGGGGGCCGCGACGCGACCGGGCGAGGGCGTTTTACCGTCCAGCGCCTGCTCACTCAAGCGCAGTTCCACGGCTTGCTTACCCAGTGAGGCAATGAGGTAGGTGCTCAGGCGTCGGTACAGCAACCGGTCAGTGCTACCGGGCGCACCTACTGACAGGCTCTGGCGCCCCAGCTGCCCGAGCCAGGCCAGCGCGCCAGCAGTGTTGGTGGGGCTGTGTTGCGTGAGCTGGTCCAGGTGGCTGTCCAGCCGGCTGAAGTGTGCGGCGAGCTCTTTGGCTTGTTTGAGGGCCGCCTCCAGTTGAAGAATAGGGTCGCTGCCCGGTGCCAGTGCGTCCAGCGCTGTGCGTGTCTGCGCAAGCACCTCTGCGATCTCGCGCTGATTATGGACAAACGAGCGCAGCGCCAGGTTGTCGGGGGTGATAGCGTCGGCGCGCCACCATTGAGCAAGCAGCGCTGCGCCGGATGGCACGCCTTCGAGGCCGGCTACGCACAGCCCTGTCTGGTGCGCAAAGCACAGGCCATTGGCAGGGTCGTTTTCGTCGTAGTGGGCAAGTGCGTCTACCAGTGCGGACGACTTCAACCATGCGAGGTGATCTGCCGCTCTGGACTCGGCGAGACGTTGGGCTTCGGCGCTCTGCGCCTCAAACACATCAAGGTGCTGGTACATACCTTTTAGGTTAACGAGTGACAGATAGCGCTCTTCGAATTGCTTGGCAAATTCTCCATTTTTTGCGCGCGTTTCGAGCTTCTGCCTTTCAAGTTCAGCGGCGCTGTCCAGAATGTGCTCTTTAGCTGTTGCCCACCACTCGGCCATGTACCGTGGAACCGCCTCGTCGCTGCCGAGATAGCCGCGCATCGCCTCTCTGCGGCGATCGACCATTGCGGCAACCTTTCGCTCCGTGAATTGCTGATGCAGTTCGGTGAATGTTTGCGCAACCAACACCTTTCGCTCGTTACTAGGGCCACCGCTCTCAGTGCTGGCTTCCAGCCAATGCTTGAGGTGTTCCATGCCAGCGTTGCGCCAGGCATTGAGTTCCTGGGTAATGCCGATGGCATCCTCCACCACCACGGCAACGCCCCGTGCTTCAGGTTTACTGCCCAAGGGGCCCAAGGCTTGGCGGGCCGCCGCCAGCGAGCTGATGCTTGGTGTACTGAAGACCTGAGCGTCCAACAGCGTGCGCAACACGTCGTTGGATTCCGCGGCAAAGTCGGCGACAAGGTTCAACTGGTCATGACGTATCGTGTAGGGCCTGGGCATTGGGCAGCTGGGGCTGGCGAAGGGCGCTATGTCTACTGCAGGCAGCAGGTCGCGTCGACGCAGCAATTGCCGCTGCGCCGCGATGGTCAACGGATCGGGGCTGTAGAACAGGCGAAGCTCGAGCAAGTCGTCGAGATCATGAACCGTGAATGCCCAGGTCATAGCGCGCACGACATCCTGGAATGTGGAGATGCCAGGCGGTTTTGGCTCTGGATGTTCAGGGTCGAAGAGCGACAGGGCGCCGTTCGCGGCGATTCGGTAGGGAGGGTGAAGGCTGTATTGCCCACTGAGCCTGCGCTTTTCCATGACATACAGGAAACCTTCACGCAGCGGGCGAATGGCATAGTCCGCCTGATGCAGCGCGGCGGTGCGATGCGGGTGGCGCAGGTGTTGAGGCAGAGTAGGGAGCTGCTGACGCTGGTAGGGATTACCGCCCACGGCGGCATAGCGTAATGGCAGAACGGTGAAGGTGCGGGTGCATGAGACGGCGGGCCCTATGGATAAAGGGTCTTGCAAGGCTTCGCAGTTCTGCCGATTGATTTCCATCAGCATCTTCAGATCGAACATGAGGGCCTCTGGCGAATTAAACGGTGCAGATGTGTTTGAAGGCATTGGGCAAGTGGCAGGCTTTGCTCGAGTGATTCTTCATGGCAGCCTGCCAAACGGAATCGCAAGTCGGTTTTTCGCAAGCAGTACCGAGTAGGCCGGCCGTCTCAACGCCGCATTAACCAGGTACTCATCGAGTCGCTTTCCTGCACTCAATTTATATTCGAAGGTACTGTTTTCGTCTTGCCAGGAAGTTCCCAATGCTCAGTAGGAATTTTCGTTGCAGGGCACGCTTCATACTCAAGCGGCATCGGTGCTTGCTCTTTGCGGCAAGCCAGATCATCAAGTCATGCAAGTTAGAGAGGGCGGCGGGAATACGCAGATTGCTCTGCTAGGTCGGTAGACACCGTTTGCTGGGTGATCGCCATTTGCACAGTGTTTGGCCGCAAGCACCCTGAAGGGCCGTATCAGCCATTAATGAAGCCGAACAGGCAATAAAAAACCCCGGAGCCAGTCCGGGGTTCTTGTACGTCACACTACGCGATCAATCCTGGTTGGCCAGTTTGTGCTCGAGGTAGTGAATGTTGACGCCGCCTTTGCAGAAGCCTTCATCACGCACCAGATCACGGTGCAGCGGGATGTTGGTCTTGATGCCATCGACGACGATCTCGTCCAGGGCGTTGCGCATGCGTGCCATGGCTTCGTCACGGTCCTTGCCCCAGGTGATCAGCTTGCCGATCAGCGAGTCATAGTTCGGCGGAACCGAATAACCGCTGTACAGGTGCGAATCGACGCGCACGCCGTTGCCGCCTGGTGCGTGGAAGTGCTTCACCTTGCCGGGGCTTGGGATGAACTTCTTCGGATCTTCGGCGTTGATACGGCACTCCAGCGAGTGGCCGTGGACCACCACGTCCTCCTGGCGGAACGACAGCTTGTTGCCAGCGGCGATGCTCAGCATCTCCTTGACGATGTCGATGCCTGTGACCATCTCCGACACCGGGTGCTCAACCTGCACACGGGTGTTCATCTCGATGAAGTAGAAGCGGCCATCTTCGTACAGGAACTCGAACGTTCCCGCACCGCGGTAGCCGATCTCGATGCACGCGTCCACGCAGCGCTTGAACACTTCCTGGCGCGCTTTCTCGTCGATGCCTGGGGCCGGAGCCTCTTCCAGCACCTTCTGGTGGCGGCGTTGCAGCGAGCAGTCACGGTCACCGAGGTGTATCGCATTGCCCTGGCCGTCGGACAAGACCTGTACTTCCACGTGACGTGGGTTGGTCAGGAACTTCTCCAGGTACACCATCGGGTTGCCGAAGGCTGCACCGGCTTCGGTACGGGTGAGCTTGGCCGAGGCGATCAAATCCTCTTCCTTGTGCACCACGCGCATGCCGCGACCACCACCGCCACCGGCGGCCTTGATGATCACCGGGTAGCCGACGTCGCGGGCGATGGCCAGCGCGACTTCTTCGTCTTCCGGCAGCGGGCCGTCGGAGCCCGGCACGGTCGGTACACCCGACTTGATCATCGCGTCCTTGGCCGACACCTTGTCACCCATCAGGCGAATGGTGTCGGCTTTGGGGCCAATGAAGGCAAAGCCGGACTTCTCAACCTGCTCGGCAAAATCGGCGTTTTCCGCCAGGAAGCCGTAACCGGGGTGAATCGCGGTCGCGCCGGTGACTTCGGCAGCGGCGATGATCGCCGGGATGTGCAGGTACGAATCCTTGGACGATGCAGGGCCGATGCAGACCGACTCGTCTGCCAGGCCCAGGTGCATCAGTTCACGGTCAGCGGTGGAGTGCACGGCGACGGTCTTGATACCCAGCTCTTTGCAGGCACGCAGGATCCGCAGGGCAATTTCCCCGCGGTTGGCGATCAGGACTTTTTCGAGCTTCCCAGACATCGTTGGCTCTCCGCGATTCAAACGATGGTGAACAGCGGCTGGTCGAACTCAACCGGCTGGCCGTCTTCTACCAGGATGGCGTCGATGACACCGCCGACATCGGCTTCGATGTGGTTCATCATCTTCATGGCTTCGACGATGCACAGGGTGTCGCCTTTCTTCACGCTCTGGCCCACTTCAGCGAAGTTCGGCGAGGTCGGCGAAGGTTTGCGGTAGAAGGTGCCTACCATTGGCGAGCGGATGACGGTGCCCTTGAGGGCCGGGGCAGCGGCGGCAGCTTCGACAGCAGGGGCGGCAGCGGCGACCGGGGCAGCGGCAGGCGCAGCCATCGGGGCAGGTGCGTAGAACTGCTGGGCAGCTGGGGTCTTGCTGTGACGGCTGATGCGAACCGACTCTTCGCCTTCCTTGATCTCCAGCTCGTCGATGCCAGACTCTTCCAGCAGCTCGATCAGTTTCTTGACTTTACGGATATCCATTAATCATCAACTCCCAAAGGTTCGGTCAGGGGGCGAAATTGTTAAAGCGTGTCGACACGCTTCTCTTGACCCTGGCCACCGAGGCCAGGGCTTTCATCATTTGGGCTGTGCGTTGGCAGCCAGCTGTTCCAGCGCGGACTCCAGGGCCAGGCGATAACCGCTGGCGCCCAGACCGCAGATCACCCCTACGGCTACATCGGAAAAGTAGGAGTGATGACGGAACGGTTCGCGTTTGTGCACGTTGGACAGGTGCACTTCGATGAATGGGATGCTCACCGCGAGCAATGCGTCACGTAGTGCAACGCTTGTGTGGGTGAATGCAGCCGGATTGATCAGGATGAAATCCACACCCTCGTTGCGTGCCGCATGAATGCGATCGATCAACTCGTATTCGGCATTGCTCTGCAAATACTGCAAATGGTGGCCCGCGGCGCGAGCACGTTGCTCCAGGTCCTGGTTGATCTGGGCCAGGGTCACGGCGCCATAGTGGCCGGGCTCGCGCGTACCGAGCAGGTTCAGATTGGGGCCGTGAAGCACCAGTAGCGTTGCCATCTGCGAGTTCCTTGGATTTGTAGGGCAATTCGACACAGCGCGGCGAGTGTGCCTAAAGCGACGGCAAGTGTCCAGTTCCCGGCAATAGCCAGCACGATGACCGAGATTCGCGCGAAGTATATGACCGGATAGCAGGATCCGGTCACTGATCGCCGATATGTTCCTATGCCAGCGGGCCGTTACAGGCCTGACGTGTCGCGAACGCGGGACAAAATGGACGCAAAGTTCTCGGCATTTATCTCGCCTATCACCCGATCAGCGGTCAGTTCGCTGCCGTTGGCGGCAAAGAACATCAACGCTGGCGGGCCGAACAACCGATAGCGGTCCAGCAGGGCTCGCTGGGCCGCATCGCTGCGCGTCAGGTCCAGGCGCAACAGTTTGAAGCCCGCCAGTTGCGGCAGTACCTGAGGTGCATTCAACACCTCGTTCTCGATGACTTTGCAACTGATGCACCAGTCTGCGTACCAGTCCAGCAGTACCGGCTGGCCTGCGGCCTTGGCATCGGCCAGTGCAGCATCGAGCGCCTCGGCGGTGGTCAGTGTTTGCCACGCCTGGGCAGGGGGCGCAGCCTGACCAGCCATGCTCTCACCAACCGGGGGCAACGGCCGCAGCGGATCACCCTGGCCGCTGAGGGCGCCATACCCGCAGGCCAGGGCGTAGACCAGCAGCGCCAGGCCAAGCAGTTGGGCCAGGCGTTGGCGAGGCGTCTTGACGACGAATTCCAGTGTCCCCAGGAACACGGCCACACCCGCAGCGAGCAACCCGATCAGCCCCAAGGTGACGGGCCCTGGCAAGACCCTGCTGAGCAAACCGATGGCCAGCCCCAGCAACAGGACGCCGATGGCGTTCTTGACGCTGTTGAGCCATGGGCCGCTTTTCGGCAGCCAGGCGGCGCCACCGGTTGCGACCAGCAGCAGCGGGGCACCCATGCCCAGGCCCAGCGCGAACAGTTTGAGCGCACCGCCCAGGGCGTCTCCACTGGCACTGATATACAGCAGAGCACCGGCCAGCGGCGCCGAAACGCAGGGTGAAACCAACAGGCTGGACAACACGCCCAAGGCCGCGGCGCCCAGCAGCGAGCCGCCTTGGGTGCGATTGGCGACGCCGTCCAGACGGTTGCTCAGGGCCTGGGGCAGCTTGAGTTCGAACAAGCCGAACATGGCCAGGGCGAAAGCCACGAAGAACAGCGCAAAAGGCACCAGTACCCAGGCCGACTGCAGGCGCGCCTGCAGGTTGAGGCCTGCGCCGAACAGGCCCATCAAGGCCCCGAGGGCGGCGAAGCTGGCAGCCATGGACAGCACATAGGCCAGTGACAGCGACAGCCCGCGCAGCCCTCCTGTCTGACCGCGCAGTACCACACCCGAGAGAATGGGCAGCATGGGCAGCACGCATGGCGTGAACGTGAGGCCTACGCCGGCGATGAAGAACAGCAGGAGCGCTTTCCAGTTCCAGACGTGCGCGGCCTGGCTGCTCGGCGCGCTATCACCGTCAATGCTCAGCCGTTCGGTTTCAGGTGGATAGCACAAGCCTTTGTCAGCGCAGCCCTGGTAGCCCACCTGCAAGGTAAAAGCCCTGGAATCATTGCGTGGCAGCTCGATGTCGACGATGCCGTGATACACCTCCACATCGCCGAAGAATTCGTCATGCTTGGCCTCGCCCTTCGGGATGACCGGCGTGCCCAGAACAATGTCGGCCGGCTCGGTTCGAAACACGAAACGGTGGCGGTACAGGTAATAGCCGTCGGTGGCCACCAGGCGCAGCTTGATGGCATGGGCGTCGGCCTGGATCAGGCTGAGCTTGAAGGCTTCGTGTACCGGGAGGAAGTCGGCATTGCCGGCCAGTGAGGAGGCGCCAAGGGTGGCGCTGGGGCGATTGTCCAGCAACCCCGTGGCGAACACCGGGCTGGCCAGCAGTAGGCACAACAGGAAAAACAGGCGGTGCATGGTGAACTCGCAAGATCGAACGTGCCGCGCATCATAACGGAGTTGACGCTCAGGGAACCATGCGTGGGCCTGCCCGTCTTGCCGGTGATGGTCTAAAGCTATTTCGTGGAGCCAGGGCGGTCGGTTCAGGCCCTGAAGGCACCCACCGCCTGGTTCAGTGCGCTGCCAAGGCTAAGCAGGTGGTCGCCTTGCTCGCGTCCTTCACCGATGCGTTGCAGGTTATCTCCGCCCAGTTGATGAATCCGCTCGCTGTGGTCACGGATCTCGCTCACCGCTGCGCTTTGTTGCGCCGTCACTTCGGCAATGCGCAGGGCAGTGTCGGCAATGGTGCGGATCGCGCACACGATTTCGTCCAATGCGCCGTCGGCGGTCTGGGCCTGGTTGGCAGTGGCCTCGGCATGCTCCAGTTGTACCCGCGTACCGTCCACGGCGCCCTTGGCTGCCTGCTGCAATCTGTCGATCAGGGTCTGGATTTCCCCAGTAGCGCCGGTGGTGCGTTGGGCCAGGGTGCGGACTTCGTCGGCTACCACGGCGAACCCGCGACCCATTTCACCGGCGCGGGCGGCTTCGATGGCGGCATTGAGTGCCAGCAGGTTGGTCTGTTCCGCGATGGACCGGATCACTGTCAGCACGCCACCGATCGTGGCCGATTCTTCTGCCAGTTGCTCAATCATGCGCGCGTTGCCCTGCACCTCGTCGACCAGCGTGCGTAAACCCGACAAGCTTTGCCCGATCACCGCCTGGCCCTGTTCCACTGCCCGGCCTGCGTCACGGCTGGCCAGGGCTGCAGCGCTGGCGTCGCCAGCCACCTGCTGGATGGTCGCTTCCAGTTCTCCAAGCGCGTCGCGAATCTGCCCGGTATCCCCGGCCTGTCGTTGTGCGCCATCGTGCAAGGCAGCACTCATGTCGGCCAGCGCATGGCTGCTGCCGGCCACTTGCTCGGCGTTGTGCCGCAGGGCGCCTACCAGTTCGACCAGGTACTGGCGCAGGCGATTGAGCGAAGCCTGGATGTCATGCAGCTCGCGGTTGGTCCTGCCCATTTCGACAGGCTGGGTAAAATCGCCCTCGGCCCAGCGCGACAGCGCAGGCGCCAGGCCGGTGAGTGTGCGTGCAAGACGACGTTGCAGGGTGTCGATGAGCAGGGCGATCAGCAGGATCATCACGATCATCCCCCCTTGCAGGGTGCGCACTTCGCCCGCGATCGTGCCATGCAGGCTGCGCACCTCTGGCTCCAGGGCCGCAATGGCTTGACGCACTGCCTCCAGTTGTTGCGTGGCGCGGGTCGCCAGGGCGGCGCGCTGGGCGATCTGGGCACGGGTACGTTGCAGCTCGGCCGGATAGCGCCCAACCAGGCTTTGCAACTCGCGCTTGAGGCCTACGGCGACGTCTTCCTGCTGGGCACGGGTATCGGTCTGCAAACCCATCAGCGCAGCAAAGTCATCCGCGCCGGATTCGGCAGCACGGGTCAAGCCCAGCAGCGGCAAGCCTTCGATGACGTGCGCCTGGGCCTGAATCGATTGCAGCTCGCGTTCCAGCTCGTTCGCAAGTTCCGGCCGGCCGCTGCCCACCAGCTTTTCCCGCGCCAGGCCAAGCCTGCTCAGGTGCAAGGTCGCCTCGACAAGCGGCAGCAGGTATCGCCCAGCGTCGGGGCTGGTGCTGTCGCGCGCATAGGTGGTCAGTTGCTCCAGATTGGCCCCCATCTCGCGCTCGGCTTGCAGCAGCAGCGCCTGGGGGTCACCGGCCAACTTGCCGGCGGCCAGCAACTCACCCGCGCTGAAGGCCTGGAGGTCGTCCAGGCTGGGGCGCAGTTGGCTGGCCATCGCCTCGGGCCATTCGGCCAGCGAGGCTTGCAGTTGAACCGTGGCCTGCAGTGCCGCGGCATGGCGCACGGCATCGCCGTTGCCAAGATAGGCCTGGATGTTCTCGGCCGCCTCAGTCTGGAAATGGCGCGACAGGGTCAGGTAGCGCTCCATCATCTGGTAGGGGCGCTCCAGCGCCCGCTGCGACCACCACAGCGTGACACCCAGGGCGATGCACACCGTCACCAGTAACAACGTATTCAAATTGGTCAGCCACTTCAGGCGCATAGCCGCGAGCTTCCTGCGGGGGAGGGAGGAGTCAGGGGCCTGAAGTTATTGCGTTCGTGTGACGCGATGATGACGGCGGCACGCAGTTGAATGGCAAAGTGCCTTTATCCTTTGCCCGGCTTTTCAGGGCTCCACACGCACCACGCAATTGCGTCCCGCATGCTTGGCCCGGTACAGCGCCTCGTCGGCCGCGCTGGCCATGGTCAGCGCATCGAGGCCGTCATCGAGTTGCACCACGCCCGCGCTGAACGTACAGCGCAGGTCATGGGGCTGGGCTGGGTAGAGGATTTCGGCAAAACGCCCGCGGATGTCATCGAGCACCTTGTACGCCGCCTCCAATGGGGTATTGGGCATGACGATCGCGAATTCCTCGCCGCCGTAGCGTCCGATGAAATCGGTCTTGCGCAGGCGTTGCTTGAGAAACAGCGCCAGGCTCTTGATTACCCGGTCGCCCATGGGGTGGCCGTGGCGGTCGTTGATTTTCTTGAAGCGGTCGATGTCGAGCATGGCAAAGCTCAACGGCTGTTGTTCGCGCCGGGCACGGAAGCTGCAATCCTCGAGCAATTGCAGGATATGGGTGTGGTTGTACAGCCCGGTCAGGCTGTCGCGGACCATGCGCGCCTTCAGGTGCCGAGCGCGGGCCGCGCGGTTGCGCACCGTGGTGATCAGGTGGCGCGAGCGAAACGGCTTGGTCAGAAAGTCATCACCGCCTTCGCTCATGGCCTCAAGTTGCTTGTCCAGGTCATCCTCGGCCGACAGGTAGATGATCGGCACACTGACGTAGCGGTCGTTATGGCGAATCACCTTGGCCAGTTCAGGGCCGGTGCACGCCGGCATGTACAGGTCAAGGATGATCAAGTCAGGCTGGAAGTCAGCCAGCTCGGCCATGGTGGCGATCGGGTCGGTCAGGCTGCGGGTGATCATTCCGGCGCCTGCCAACACCCGTTCCGTGAACAGAGCCTGGGTGCGTGAGTCATCGATGATCAGCACGCGCAGGGGATCGTACGGCGCGGCATCGGTCAGTAACTCGACTTTCTCCAGCAGACTGGAAGCCTCCAGTGTCCCGGTGAGGAAATCGCGACCGCCTGCCCGCACGGCGGCCAAGCGCGTCGGGGTATCGGTTTCGTGGTGGCTGAAGAACAGCAGCGGCAGGGGTTTGGTCTGCCGCGCCTGGGCTTCGGCCGCCAACGTCAGGCCCTGGCCGACCCCATTGAAGTCGACGTCCATGATGACCGCCGAAGGCGGGCATTCGTCCACCGATGCGCGAAAGGCATCGGCAGTGGGCAAGGCCTGTACGCCCAGGCCGAAGAATTCCAGTTGCTGGGCCAGGCGCTCGGCGCGGTCGTGGTCCTGCAAGAGGATATAGACCGGCCTGCGCTGGGGCGCCAGCAGCAACTGATCGTGTGGATCGTCCTTGCGCAGGCCACTACGCGCAACATGCTCAGCGGGGCACTGCGGGCTCGGCTCAACTGCTTGGCTCATGTCCTGGCTACTTGTCGTTAGGGGTATGCAGGGGCAGTGATGGCTCTATGCTAGCAGCTCTTGAGCTGCGTATGCGTGGCCCCTTTCAACAAACTGGGCTGAATGACTATTCAGTTCTCGACCCAGGGGTCGCTTATGCGTAAGGCGGTGTCTGCTTTATAGTGCTGTCAGGCGGGCTTGCCGTGGCACCCTGGCGTAGGCCTGTGGTCAAAGCCCCTGAACCGTCGTGACTGATCAAGGATATAGCCATGCTGGACTGGAAAAACCGCGAGGCCAAAGCCGAGCCCCGCGAGCGTGTCGACGGCCGCGGCGCTGCCGCCCGTAGCTATTTTGGTGGCCTGTGGGGCCGCTCACTGTTGGCCCTGATCGGGCTCTACCTGCTGGTGTGCATCGGTCTTGCCTGGTACTGGAGCCAGGAACCCGAATTGTTCCCGGTGCAGCAGAACGCCCAGAGCGCAGCCGAGCGTAACGGCCAGCAGATGGTAGTGGGCTACACCACCGTCGAAACGCTCAAGACCGTAGCGAGCACCTTGTTGAACAAGCCAGGTGGCTATATCGCCAATGACCGTCTCCCGCCAGGCCTGTGGATGGACAACATGCCCAACTGGGAGTACGGCGTACTGGTCCAGGTGCGTGACCTTTCCCGCGCGCTGCGCAAGGACTTCGCCCGCTCCCAGTCGCAATCGACTGAAGACGCCGACCTGGCCAAGGCCGAGCCGCGCTTCAACTTCGATTACAAGAGCTGGATCCTGCCGTCCAGCGAATCGGAATTCGAAGAAGGCATCAAGTCGCTGGCGCGCTATCAGGCTCGCCTGGCTTCAGGTGACAAGGGCGCGATCTTCTATACCCGTGCAGACAACCTGAACAACTGGCTGGGTGACGTCGCTACCCGCCTGGGCTCGCTGTCGCAACGACTCTCGGCCAGTGTAGGCCGCGTGAAGCTCAACACCACCCTCAAGACCGAGTCCGTGGTGGCTGGCCAGGCGCCGCAGGTAGATGAGGAAGTGGTGGAAACCCCATGGCTGCAGATCGACGACGTGTTCTATGAAGCCCGCGGCCAGGCCTGGGCGCTGTCGCACCTGCTGCGTGCGATCGAAGTCGATTTTGCCGACGTGTTGGCCAAGAAGAACGCCACCGTGAGTGTGCGTCAGATCATCCGGGAACTGGAGGCCTCGCAAGAGCCTCTGTGGAGCCCGATGGTGCTCAACGGCAGTGGTTTCGGCATGTGGGCCAACCACTCGCTGGTCATGGCCAACTACATCTCCCGCGCCAACGCGGCGGTCATCGACCTGCGCCAGCTGCTGTCGCAGGGTTGAGATGAGCTTCAGCCCTGATGAAGCCGCCCACCGGGCGGCTTCGGACCGGGAACGGGTTACCTGGGTGGACGAACACGACCAGGTGCTCGGCGCATTGCCCAGGGCGCAGTTGCGCGAGCGCGGGCTGATCGGGCGCTGCACGTTCATTCTGTTGTTCAATGGTGCCGGTGAACTGTGCGTGCACCGGCGTACCCTGAGCAAGGCGCTGTACCCCGGCTACTGGGACGTTGCCGCCGGCGGCATGGTGGCCGCTGGTGAAACGTACGCCGAATCGGCTGCGCGCGAGCTGGCCGAGGAACTGGGCGTCGCCGACGTGACCTTGCGCTTTCACGAGCGGTTTTTCTTCGATCAGCCTGACAATCGCCTGTGGTGCGCCTTGTACTCGGCAGTGTCCGATGCGCCGCTGCGGCTGCAGCCCGAGGAAGTGATCGAGGCACGTTTCATCGGTATTGACCAGGCCCTGGAGGACAGTCGGCTCAGGCCTTATTGCCCTGACTCGATGGCTGCGTTGATCCGCTACAGGAACAGCCTCGTCTAACCGCTGCACAGCGGGTCGCAAAACATTCGCAAAATGGCGCAATCCAGTACTTAGCAACTGCACCGTTTATCGTTACACTGCGCGGCCTTTTCGGGCTGCCGCACGTGTTGCGGCAGTAGCGCCGCCCCTGCCAGAGTGGGGCTTCGCGGTCGGCCTCATGTGCAGGTACGACCAGTTTTTGTCCTCAGCACCGAGGCACAAAAGTGGCCAAGAAAGCTTCTTCCCTCTCCGCCCTCGGCGGTCTCGTTTATTCGACCGATGCCGGTCGTCATTGCCCTGACTGTGGCCAGCCCGTGGATGCCTGTACCTGCAAGCAGCAGGTCATTCCCGAGGGTGATGGTATTGCCCGCGTGCGCCGCGAGAGCAAAGGCCGTGGCGGCAAGACCGTGACCACCGTCACGGGTGTGCCGTTGCCGCCCGATCAGCTCAAGGAACTGGCTGCCACCCTCAAGCGCCGCTGTGGTACCGGTGGCGCGCTCAAGGACGGCGTCATCGAGATCCAGGGTGATCATGTGCAATTGCTGCTCGACGAGCTGAGCAAGCAGGGCTTCAAGGCGAAAAAGTCGGGCGGCTGAGTCGCTCGGCAGGTTTTCGTCCTGCGCTTTCTAAACTCGTCGCAGTGCCCAGGGTCTACCCCAGAGCACGGGCGAACCGTCATTTTTGGCTTCTACACTGCTTCCCCGGTTTGACCGGCAGTGTCTTGACTCAATTTATAGGGGACTTGAATGTCCGTACGACGCACACGCAAAGACGATGGTAGCCAATGGACCGTGGCCGACAGCCGCAGTGTTTATGGCATCCGCCATTGGGGCGCTGGGTATTTCGCCATCAATGAAGCCGGGCGCGTCGAAGTGCGCCCCAACGGCCCGGACAGCTCGCCGATCGACCTGTACGAGCAGGTTGACCAGCTGCGCCAGAGCGGCCTGTCGCTGCCTTTGCTGGTGCGCTTCCCCGACATTCTGCAGGACCGCGTACGCCAGCTGACCGGCGCCTTCGACGCCAACATCGCGCGCCTGGAATACCAGAGCCAGTACACCGCCCTGTACCCGATCAAGGTCAACCAGCAGGAGGCGGTGGTCGAGAACATCATCGCCACCCAGAACGTGTCCATCGGGCTGGAAGCCGGCTCCAAACCCGAATTGCTGGCGGTGCTGGCCTTGGCGCCCAAGGGCGGTACCATCGTCTGCAACGGTTACAAGGACCGCGAGTTCATCCGCCTGGCGCTGATGGGACAGAAGCTGGGCCACAACGTCTTCATCGTCATCGAGAAAGAGTCCGAAGTGGCTTTGGTGATCGAGGAAGCGGCCGACCTCAAGGTCAAGCCGCAGGTGGGCCTGCGCGTGCGCCTGTCGTCGCTGGCATCGAGCAAGTGGGCTGACACCGGGGGCGAGAAGTCCAAGTTCGGGCTTTCTGCCGCGCAGCTGATTTCCGTGGTGCAGCGTTTCCGCGATGCCGGCCTTGATCAGGGTATCCGCCTGCTGCACTTCCACATGGGCTCGCAGATCGCCAACCTGGCGGACTACCAGCACGGCTTCAAGGAAGCCATCCGCTATTACGGCGAATTGCGCGCCCTGGGCCTGCCGGTGGACCACATCGATGTGGGCGGCGGCCTGGGTGTTGACTACGACGGCACTCACTCGCGCAACGCCAGCTCGATCAACTACGACATGGATGACTATGCCGGCGTGGTGGTAGGCATGCTCAAAGAGTTCTGCGACGCGCAGGGCTTGCCGCACCCGCACATCTTCTCGGAGAGCGGCCGTTCGCTGACGGCTCACCATGCCATGCTGGTCATCCAGGTTACTGACGTGGAGCGACACAATGACCAGGTGCCGACCATCGAGAACAAGGACGCGCTGCCCGAAACCGTGCAGTGGCTGGCCGATCTGCTGGGGCCCACCGACATCGAGATGGTGACCGAAACCTACTGGCGCGCCACCCACTACATGGGCGATGTAGCCGCGCAGTATGCTGACGGCAAGATCAGCCTGGCCGAGAAAGCCCTGGCCGAGCAGTGCTACTACGCTGTGTGCCGTCGTCTTTACAACTCGCTGAAGGCTCGCCAGCGCTCGCACCGTCAGGTACTCGACGAGCTGAACGACAAGTTGGCGGACAAGTACATCTGCAACTTCTCGGTGTTCCAGAGCCTGCCGGACACCTGGGCCATCGGTCAGGTGCTGCCGATCATCCCGCTGCACCGCCTGGACGAAGAGCCCCTGCGGCGCGCCGTGCTGCAAGACCTGACGTGCGACTCCGACGGCAAGATCAACCAGTATGTCGATGAGCAGAGCATCGAGACCAGCATGCCGGTGCACGCCCTGAACGAGGGCGAGGACTACCTGCTGGGCGTTTTCCTGGTCGGTGCCTACCAGGAGATTCTGGGCGACATGCACAACCTGTTCGGTGACACCGACTCGGTCAACATCTACCAGAATGCCGATGGCAGCGTGTACCACGCCGGTATCGAGACCCACGACACCATCGAGGACATGCTGCGCTACGTGCACCTGTCCCCCGAGGAGCTGATGACTCACTACCGCGACAAGGTGGCCAGCGCCAAGATCACCGCGCGCGAGCGTACCCAGTACCTGGATGCGCTGCGCCTGGGCTTGACCCGTTCGTCCTACCTCTCGTCCTGAGAAGCGTCAGCCCGTGAGGCCTCATTGCCGTCACGCCTTCGCGGCGTGGCGGCAGTGAGCACTGTCTTCGAATGCTCACGGGTCCACGCCACTGATCTCACGCCACCCAGGCGTCCTTGCCTTGCAGGCGCCACGCCACCCAAGCCAACGTCAGGGCGCGCACGCCCATGAAGACGAGAAACGCCAACCACAGGCCATGGTTGCCCAGCCCGCTCAGGGCAAAGGCCAGCGGCAATGCAATCGCGAGCGATGCCAGCATGGCGTTGCGCATTTCCCGAGCCCGTGTGGCCCCGATGAACAGCCCATCGAGCAAATAGCTCCACACGGCGATCAACGGCAGGCACGCCAGATAGGGCAGGTACGGGTAAGCCGCCGCCCTGACACTGTCGATATCGGTTTGCAGATCGATGAACAGGTGTCCTCCCACCCAGAACAGACCGGCAAAGACCGAACTCGCAATCAGCGACCATCCACCTGCCACCACCAGCGCACGGCGTAACGTGTCGCGGTCCCGAGCGCCAATGGCGTGACCGCACAGCGCCTCGACCGCGTGCGCCAGGCCATCGAGGGCATAGGCCGTAAGCAGCAGGCCGTTGAGCAGCAGTGCATTGGCCGCCACCGTGGCCTCGCCCAGGCGTGCGCCCTGTACGGCGATTAGTAGAAAGACCAACTGCAAGGCAAGGCTGCGCAAAAAGATGTCGCGGTTCACCGCCAACAGCGGGCGCCAGGCCTGCCAGCGTCTGAGTGCTGCCCAGGCGATGTGGCCCGGATAGGCGCGCAGGGCCGGACGGGTAAGCGCCAGGCCCAGCAGGGCCGCGCACCATTCGGCAATCACCGACGCGCGTGCCGAGCCCAGGACGCCCCAATCCAGGCCGAGCACGAACCACAGGTTCAGCACGATATTGAGCAGGTTGGTGGTCAGCAGGATCGCCAACGGCGCCCGGGCATTCTGTGTCCCCAGAAACCACCCGACCAAGGCGTAGCTGGCCAGTGCCGCCGGGAGGCCCAGCAACCGGGTGTGGAAGAAGGTTTGCGTAGCCTGCCCCAGGGCCGCGCTGGGCTGCATGGCGTGCAGTGCCAACTGGCTGAAGGGCAGGGCCAGCAGGCCGATGAGCAATGCGAACCCCACTGCCAGCATCAGGCCCTGAACCAACACCTGGCGCAGGGCGGCGCCATCCCCTCGGCCGGCGGCCTGGGCGGCGAAGCCTGTCGAGCCCATGCGCAGGAAGCCCATCAAGCCGACCATGAAGGTAAACAGCGTAGCGCCCACGGCCACTGCGCCGAGTTGATGGGCATGGGGCAGGTGGCCAATGACGGTGCTGTCGACCAGCGCAACCAGTGGCACCGAGACATTGGACAGGATCATGGGCGCGGCCAGCCCCCACACCTTGAAGTGGGTGGGGCGGTGGTGCCAGTCGGCGAAGAATCGGGGCATGTTCATTCCAGCGAAAACGAGGGCTGCAAACGCTCGAACGGACGCGCGCAAGGCGGCAATGCAAGCCAAGGGCGACAGTGTAACGGCCACGCAACCATTGTGTGCGATCAAGGTCTCATCTGGCGCACAACGCTGGGTGCAGCACTCGGCCTTGCGCTATAGTTGCTGCCTTCATCTACACCCTGCCTTCGAGTGTCTACTCCATGTTCAACAAAGGATTGTTGCTGGCCTGCGCGCTGGCCTTGCTCAGCGCCTGTGACGCCTCAACGCCCGACGCCTCGGCCCCTACCCAGAAGCCAACCGCCAGCGCTACCGCCAAGACAGCGCAGCGCGAAGACCCCGCCGTGCTTGCCAAGCGCTACGAGGGTCGTGAGCTGACGGTACTGGATGTGTCGGAAGTACAGCTCGATGGCGCGGCCACGCTGTCGGTCAGTTTCTCGGCGCCGCTGGATGCCGACCAGGACTTCGCCAACAAGGTGCACCTGGTGGACACGGTCAAGGGCAAGCTGGACGGTGCCTGGGAGCTGTCCGACAGCCAGATGGAGCTGCGCCTGCGTCACCTGGAACCGCAGCGCAAGCTGGTGCTGACCGTGGACAAAGGCCTGCTGGCTGTCAATGGCAAGGCCTTGC
The DNA here is from genome assembly GCF_006351945.1 of Pseudomonas sp. SWI7. Lineage (NCBI taxonomy): Bacteria > Pseudomonadati > Pseudomonadota > Gammaproteobacteria > Pseudomonadales > Pseudomonadaceae > Pseudomonas > Pseudomonas sp. SWI7. The sequence continues at coordinate 4,445,585 of NZ_CP040930.1, forward strand.
AGGAAGAGTCGATCACTCGCCTTGAGACACGCGACCTGCAACCCACCGTTGGCTTCGCCAGCCGGGGTTCGCTGTTGCCGACGCGGCTGGCAGAGGGACTGCCGGTCATCGCATTGAACGTGGACAAGGTGGATGTGGAGTTCTTTCGCGTCAAACCGGACATGGTCTCCTCGTTCATGGCCAACTGGGGGCGCAGCAGCAGCCTGGAGTACTACCAGTCCAAGGACACGCTGAGCATGGCCGAGCTGGTCTACAGCGGCCGCTTCGACCTCAACCCTGCACGCAACACGCGTGAAACCGTGCTGTTGCCCATTGCCGGCATCAAGCCGCTGCAGGAGCCCGGTGTGTACCTGGCCGTAATGCGCGCCTCGGGTACCTACGATTACTCCCAGCCAGCTACCCTGTTCACCCTGAGCGACATTGGCGTGTCGGCCCACCGCTACCGCGATCGCATCGATGTGTTCGCCCAGGCCCTGGAGGGGGGCAAGGCGATGGATGGCGTCAACATCGAGCTCCACGACAAGAAAGGCAAGCTGCTGGCCCAAGCCAGCACCGATGGCAAAGGCCATGCTGAACTGCCGATCACAACGAAGGCCGATACCCTCATCGCCACCCAAGGCGTGCACACGACCTTGTTGCGGCTCAATACTGCGGCGCTGGACCTGGCGGAATTCGACATCACCGGTCCCCAGGCCAATCCGCTGCAACTCTTCATCTTCGGCCCGCGCGACCTGTATCGCCCAGGCGAAACGGTGCTGTTGAACGGCTTGCTGCGCGACCAGGACGGCAAGCCCGTCAAGGCGCAACCGGTGAACGTCGAAGTACGCCGGCCGGATGAACAAGTCAGCCGCAAGTTCGTCTGGGAAGCAGACGATAACGGCCTGTTCCAGTACCAGTTGCAACTGGCCACCGAGGCGCCGACCGGCCGTTGGCAACTGCTGCTCGACCTGGGCGGCGGACGCAAGCAGGTCTACGAGTTCCTGGTCGAGGACTTCCTGCCTGAGCGGCTGGCCCTCGAACTCAAAGGCAGCAGCAAGCCCCTGGCCCCTGATCAGGACGCGCGCATCGAGGTGACTGGCCGCTATCTATACGGTGCGCCGGCCGCTGGCAATCGCCTGAGTGGCCAGGCCTATGTGCGCCCGCTGCGTGAAGCGGTACCTGCACTGCCGGGCTACCAGTTCGGCTCGGTTACCGAAGGCGAACTGGAGCAGGACCTGGAGCTTGATGAAGTCACCCTCGACCAGGCAGGCAAGGCGGTCCTGGATATTTCCAGCCGCTGGGCAGAGGCGCGTTCGCCGTTGCAACTGACCGTGCAGGCGAGCCTGCAGGAGTCCGGTGGCAGGCCCATCACCCGTCGCCTTGAGCAACCTGTTTGGCCGGCCGAACGCCTCCCAGGCCTGCGCGGGCTGTTCGACGGTGATGAAGCCGACAGTGAAGGCCCGGTGGAATTCGAGTTTCTGGTCGCTAACCGCGAGGGCAAGAAACTGGCCGCCGACGACCTGAAGGTCAGGCTGATCCGCGAGCGACGGGATTACTACTGGAATTATTCGCAAGGTGATGGCTGGAGCTACGCCTACAACGAAAAATTCCTGACCCAGGTGGAAGAGACGGTAAGCGTCAAGGCCGACGCCACGGCCAAGCTGAGCTTCCCGGTCGAGTGGGGCCCCTATCGCGTTGAGGTCGAAGACCCGCAGACCGGCCTGGTGTCCAGTCAGCGCTTCTGGGCAGGCTACCGCGCCCAGGACAATGCCGAGGGCGGAGCGGTACGCCCCGACCAGGTCAAGCTGGCCTTGGACAAGCCCTCCTACGCCGACGGTGCAACGGCCAAGGTGACGGTTACGCCACCAGCCGCCGGCAGTGGTTACTTGATGATCGAGTCCAGCGACGGCCCGTTGTGGTGGCAGGAAATCCAGGTGCCTGCAGAAGGAAAGACCTTCGATATCCCGCTGGACAAAGCCTGGGCACGCCACGACCTTTACCTCAGCACCTTGGTGGTGCGCCCAGGTGAACGCAAGGCCAATGCCACGCCCAAGCGTGCGGTAGGCCTGTTGCACCTGCCGCTCGACCGTGCCGAGCGCAAGCTGGCGGTGACGTTGCAGGCACCGGAAAAAATGCGTCCCAAGCAGCCACTGACGGTGAAAATCAAGGCGGCAAACGCCGACGGCAGCGTGCCTGCACAGGTGCGTGTGCTGGTGTCGGCGGTGGACGTCGGCATCCTCAATATCACCGACTTCAAGACCCCGGATCCCTTTGCAAGCCTGTTTGGTCGCAAGGCCTACGGTGCCGATCAGCTCGACATCTACGGGCAACTGATCGAAGCCGGGCAAGGGCGTCTGGCCAGCCTGGCATTCGGTGGTGACGCGGCGATGGCCAAGGGGGGCAAGCGCCCTAATACCACCGTCACCATCGTGGCCCAGCAGAGCCTGCCGGTGACCCTGAACGAGAAGGGGGAAGGGCAGGCCACGGTCGATATCCCTGATTTCAACGGTGAGTTGAGGCTCATGGCCCAGGCCTGGACCGAGGATCACTTTGGCATGGCAGAGGGCAAGACCGTGGTGGCCGCACCGCTGATTGCCGAACTCTCGGCCCCGCGGTTCCTGGCAGGCGGCGATCAGACGCGTTTGGCGCTGGACCTGGCCAACTTGTCGGGAGCTGCCCAACAGCTGACCGTGCAAGTGACCACCGAAGGGCAAGTGAGCCTGACCGGCAATGCCATGCAGTCTGTGGCGTTGGCCGAAGGCCAGCGGTCCACCCTGATGATTCCGGTACAGGCTCAAGGTGGCCTGGGGCAGGGCAAAGTGCATGTGCAGGTGACCGGTCTGCAGTTGGCCGGCGAGGCGCAGACCACGTTCGAGCGCGAATGGACACTGGGCGTGCGTCCGGCCTATCCCGCCATGCTCAAGCATTTCCGCGTGGCCTTGAAGGATCAGCCCTGGACGTTGCCCGAGGCGGACCTTGCTGCCTTCGAGCCTGCCGGCCTCGAGGGCACGCTGGCCCTGTCGAGCCGCCCCCCGCTCAACCTCGCCGAACAGATCCGCGCGCTGAAGGCTTACCCGTATGGGTGCCTCGAGCAGACCACCAGCGGGCTGTACCCATCGTTGTATGCGGACGCCGATACCCTCAAACGGCTCGGCATCGAGGGTGAACCGGCCACGGTGCGCAAGCGCAAGATCGAGATGGGCATCGAGCACCTGCTGGGTATGCAGCGCTACAACGGCAGCTTTGGCTTGTGGAGTGCCGACAGCGAAGAGGAATACTGGCTGACGGCCTATGTCACCGACTTCCTTCTGCGTGCCCGCGATCAAGGCTACGGGGTACCCGCCGAGGCGCTGAAGAAAGCCAGCGAGCGGTTGTTGCGCTACCTGCAGGAGCGCAACCTGATCGAGGTGGACTACAGCGAGGACGCCGATCACACCCGGTTCGCCGTGCAGGCTTACGCCGCGCTGGTGCTGTCGCGCAGTCAGCAGGCGCCCTTGGGCGCGCTACGCGGGTTGTTCGAGCGCCGCGCCGATGCGCGTTCCGGTTTGCCGTTGGTGCAACTGGCCGTGGCGCTGGACAAGATGGGTGACAAACCTCGTGCCGACCAGGCCCTGCAGGCAGGGCTCGCCGTCAGCCGCGGCAAGCACTGGATGGCAGACTACGGCAGCCCCCTGCGTGACCAGGCGTTGATCCTGGCACTGCTGCAGGAAAACAAACTTGCCAGTGGCCAGGTGGACCAGCGGCTCTTCGCCCTGTCCGATGAAGTGGCGGCCAATCGCTGGCTGTCCACCCAGGAGCGCAACGCCTTGTTCCTGGCCGGACGTGGTCTGCTGGGTACGCCTGAAGCCAAGTGGCAGGCCCGCCTGGACAGCGCCGGTGAGCTGCGTGATTTCAATAACGCCGAAGCCGGCATGAAGCTGGAAGGGCCACTGCTGGCCTCGCCGCTGACGGTGCAGAACCAGGGCAGCCAGACCGTCTACCAGCAACTGACCCTGTCGGGTTACCCCCGCCAGGCGCCGCCTGCCAGTAGCAATGGCATGCAGATCCGCCGCGAGTACCTGGGCATGAAGGGCCAGCCGCTGGACCTGGCGAATCTGCACAGCGGCGACCTGGTATTGGTGCACCTTGCCCTCAAGGCCGATGAACGCGTTCCCGATGCGCTGGTGGTCGATCTATTGCCAGCGGGCCTGGAGCTTGAAAACCAGAACCTTGCGCAAAGTGCAGCCAGCCTGGATAACGCCAGCGGCGCAGTGAAGCAATGGCGCGAATCGATGCAAAATGCCAACGTGGTTCACCAGGAGTATCGCGACGACCGTTACGTCGCAGCGCTCAAGCTGGACAGCTACGCAACCACTCACCTGCTGTACCTGGCGCGAGCGGTGACCCCAGGTACCTACCGGGTACCGCCACCGCAGGTCGAGTCGATGTACCGCCCCAACCTGCAGGCCGTGGGGGAAGGGCAGGGTGAAATGACGGTCAAGCCTCGCTAGGGGCAAGCCTTGTGCGGCGAGCAGGGCTTTCACCTGTTCGTCGCACGGCCACTCAATGAATCACCCAGCTCATTACCCACAGGCCCAATACCAGCCAGATGATGCCGAGGATGATCGAGGCACGCATGAAGGCGCGGATCGCCGAAAACAGCAACATCAGGCCCACGATCAGGGCCAGGATGCTGACCAGCGAGGTGTCCATGCCCAACGTGCGCGACAGGCCATCGACGAAGTTGCCGCCCGCATTGGCCAACAGGTTGAACAACCCGCTCAGCGCGTCGACGACGATGCGGATCAGCGATCCCAGTGCTTGCCCCAGCCATTCGAAAAAACCTTCTACATGCATAGTTGCTTCCTGATCAACATGGCGGCGTTCTTGCCGTTTCCAGTGCTTTGGCCCTTGTCGGGGCAGGTCGGTTCCCGATGCCAAGCTTAGCCCGTTGGCGGCGATCGCGAACCGGCAAGGCAGTGCGTGCCCTGGTGATTGGCGCGGTGGCCTTGATGGGGCTGCTGTGGCTGGCCGACCGGATCTGGCCTTTGCCCATGCCCTCCGACGACCTGGCCCGGGTCGTGCTGGCCGAAGATGGCACGCCGTTGTGGCGATTCGCCGATGCCGACGGGGTGTGGCGCTATCCAGTCAGCCCCGAGCAGGTGTCGCCTCTATACCTGCAAGCGTTGCTGACGTACGAGGACCGCTGGTTCTACCATCACCTGGGCGTGAACCCGATGGCTTTGGTCAGGGCGGCGTGGTTGAACGCGCGGGGCGGCCGCGTGGTGTCAGGCGGCAGCACGTTGTCGATGCAGGTAGCGCGCCTGCTCGATCCCCATGATCGCACCGTGGCGGGCAAGTTGCGGCAGCTGTGGCGCACGCTGCAGCTGGAATGGCACCTGTCCAAGCGGGACATTCTGCAAATCTACCTGGACCGCGCGCCGTTCGGCGGCACCTTGCAAGGTGTTGCCGCTGCCAGCTGGGCTTATCTGGGCAAGTCGCCCTTGCACCTGACGCCGTCGGAGGCAGCCCTTCTGGCGGTGCTGCCGCAAGCGCCCAGCCGCCTGCGCCCTGACCGCCACCCCGAGCGCGCCGAACGCGCGCGCAACAAGGTGCTGCAACGGTTGGCGCAGTATCGAGTGTGGCCCGAGCAGCGCCTGCGTGAAGCAGCTGAAGAACCGCTGGTGCTGGCACCGCGCCAGGAGCCGGCATTGGCGCCACTGCTGGCCCGCCGTCTGAACACCCCTGGTAGCCCGCCGTTGATCCGTACCACCGTGGACGCCGGGTTACAGCGCCGGCTGGAAGACTTGCTGCTGGGATGGCGAGCGCGCCTGCCGGAGCGCACGTCTGCCGCAATCCTGGTGGTCGATGCGCAGACCATGGCTGTACGCGCTTACTTGGGCTCGATCGACCTCACGGACGCCCGGCGCTTCGGGCACGTGGACATGGTGCGGGCGTTGCGCTCGCCTGGCTCCACGCTCAAGCCGTTTCTGTATGGCCTGGCGATGGATGACGGGCTCATTCATTCCGAGTCGCTGTTGCAGGACGTGCCACGCCGCTACGGTGACTACCGTCCGGGCAATTTTTCCAGCGGCTTCAGCGGGCCGGTGTCGGCCAGTTCGGCATTGGCCCTGTCGCTCAACTTGCCCGCCGTGCAGTTGCTCGAGGCCTATGGCCCGAAACGCTTCGCCGCGCAGCTGCGCATGGGCGGCTTGCCGCTGACGCTACCGCCGCTGGCCGAGCCGAATCTTTCGCTGATCCTGGGCGGTGCCGGTAGCCGCCTGGAAGACCTGGTAGGCGGCTATGCGGCCTTGGCCCGGGAGGGTAAAAGCGCCCAGGTGCGGTTGCAGCCCCAAGCACCCTTGGTGGAGCACCGGCTCTTGTCGCCGGGTGCGGCGTGGATCATTCGGCGCATCCTTGGTGGCCAGGCTCGGCCCGACCGCGATCGGCATGCCGAACTGGTACGTCGCCCCCAACTGGCCTGGAAAACCGGCACCAGCTACGGCTTTCGAGATGCCTGGTCGATTGGCGTCGGCCCTCGCTACCTGATCGGGGTATGGATTGGCCGGCCGGACGGCACCCCTGTGGCCGGGCAGTTCGGTCTGGCCTCGGCCGCCCCGTTGATGCTGCAAGTGCACGACCTGCTCAGCAACCGGGACAGCCAGCGCGGGTTCGAAGCCCCGGTGCAGCGAACGCCTGCCAATGTCGGGGTGGCGGCGATCTGTTGGCCTTTGGGGCAAGCTATGAGCCGCCAGGACGACAACTGCAGGCGCCAGCGCTTTGCCTGGACCCTGGACGGCACCGTTCCCCCTACGTTGCAGGCGGCCGATCAGCCGCTGGGCCTGGGTTTGCGCGAACACATCTGGGTCAACGACCGCGGTTTGCGCGTCGACAGCTCTTGCCCAGGCGCCCAGGCGCGCGAGGTGGCCCTGTGGCCCGCCCCCCTGGAACCCTGGTTGCCTCGAGCTGAACGGCGGGCTGCCCGTCTACCGGCCATGGACCCCACATGCCCACCGCAAGGCCCGGTCAGTGCCCCGCCGCTGGCCATCGTCGGTATTCGTTCTGGTGACCATCTGCGTCGCCCCGCCACCAGTGGTGAGCCGCTGCAAGTGCCAGTGTCGGCGCTGGGCGGTGGTGGGCGGCGTTGGTGGTTCCTCAATGGGCAACCGCTGGGGGAAACCCAGGGGCAGGACAGCCTGCTGGTGCGCCTGCCGCAGGCAGGGCAGGCCGAATTGAGTGCGCTGGACGAAAGCGGTGAGACCGCGCGGGTCGTGTTTCAGGTCAACGAGTAGTACGGCGGTGTGCCGGTGCCTTGGCACCGGCACCTGTCAGTGCGCCGTGAAGCGTTGATTCACCGGGGAGGAGCCTGGTGTCAGAGCCAATGCCAGTTGCGTGCGGTTGTGCATATGGGTCAGGCGCAACACCTGGGACACGTACAGTTTCACTGTGTTTTCGGTGATACCCAATTCACATGCGATCTGATAATTGGTCTTGCCCTTGCCCACTAGCCGCGCCACCTCCAATTGACGGGGCGAGAGCTTTTCGAACACCGAGGGCAGCTCGGCCTCGGCTTCCTCCGTGTCGCCGGCGCGCCGGTGAGCCCCCTGCCCGCGGGCTTTTTCCAAGTCCTGATACAATTCGTCGACGGACTCTGCCAGATCCTGCAGGCGCTGATTGAGCCCACTGAGGTCGTGGAAACCGCGCTGACGTTCCTGCAGCACCTGCTCCTGGCGGCGTACCCCTTCGAGCAGCTCGTCAAGGTCCATCGGTTTCTGGTAGTAGTCCGCAAAGCCTTCGCGCAGCGCCCGAATGACGTCCTGCTTTTCGGCACGGCCGGTCAACATGATCGCCTCGAACATGCGCTGATTGCCGTCGATCTGCTTTAGAGCCCGCATCAGTTCGATGCCATCGCGTCCGGGCATGTGAAGGTCGCAGATGATCAGACCGATGGCTGGGTCGGCCTTATAGTGTTTTACCGCCTCATCCGTGGAGAGTGCCGATACGCAACTGTATCCCTTGGCTTGCAGGAACTCGCACAGCTGTTCGACGATGACCGACTGATCATCGACTACCAGCACTTTCATTTCACTTACAGGTTTGGACACGATCAACTCCCTGTGAATATACGGCCCTGCTCCCGGGCTAGACGCTCTGGCAGATTAAAAGTAGCCGTACCTCTCGTAGTTGTACAAGGTGTGTACAAGATTAGGGACCGCTGGTTTCTTCATTGGATCCATACAGCTGTCAGAAGGTAGCCAGCCAGCACATAGGGGACGAATGCCTGCTTGTCGCCCATGGCTTCGGTCAGGGCCTGCAGGCGTTTTTTCACCTTGGGGTTGAGCAGCGTCCATAAGCGTCTACGGGTAGTCAGCCAGATCAACAACGCGATCCCGGCCCCGATAAAGGTGCCGAGCACATGATCGGTGCCGGTAGCCAATGCCAGCGCGCCCATCAGTTTGACGTCATCGGCGCCGAAGTGGCCCAGCATGTAGCCGGGCAAGGTGAGGAGCATGACGATGGCCAGCCCCCAGCCTGCCGAGCTAGGGTCGGCGCCAAGCCAAGTGTGGCCGGTTGCGAACAGCCATAGCAGAGCCCCTACGGCCACACCCAGCGTCAATAGATCCGGGAGCTGGCGCTGGCGCACATCCTGTTCGGTACACAAGGCAAGCCACAGAAGAAGAACAATGCTTTGCATCGACAGGTCGCCTTTCCTGGTAGATGAACACTTACCCGTTCAGTCAGGTTTCCTTAGTCAAGATAGACCGGAACCTGCATGACGGCCGTGTGCCGCGAGGAAAAGGCGCTGGGAGAATGAGTTTTGTCGCAGTCGTCGTCTGTCGAGAGGGGCGGTCGGCCTCTGCCTGCACCCCGCCACGGGGCGAGGCAGGCAGAACATGCCCCGCTAGCGTTTGCTGCCAGGTGGATAATTGCCCAGCACCTGAGCCACCGTTTTTTGGATGGCTTCGTTGCGTTCCTGCGGGCTTGGCGGGTAGTTGTTCATGATCTGCTCGGCACTGCCGCGCCAGACCAGCTTGCCATCGCGCCCATCAAGCAAGTCGACCTGGATGGTCGCGACCTTGTAGTCGACGCTGCGGGTTTCGTTGTACATCGGCCCGCCCCAGTAACCTCCCCAATAGCCACCCCACCCGCCGCCGTAGTTGGTGGTGACCTGTTGCTGGCGTTGCTCCACTATCAGATAGGTGCGCACGTTGAGGTCCGCTCGCGTGCCAGGGGGCGCTGGGCGTAGGCCACGCTGATCAAGCTGTTCGCTGACCGCCTGACGGATGCGCTGCTCGGTCAGGTCGCTCTTGATGCGTGGATCGTCAGGACGATATTGCAGGCCGGGCTCCTGCCAGGCCCAGTTGCGGTAGGCGGCAAAATCACGACTCGCGTCGTAGTCCTGCTGCACATTATGGCTTGAGCAGGCAGCCAGCAAGGCCGCGAACGACACGAGTAACAGGCGGCGAAACATGATGAATCTCCGTTAGGCGTTAACTGGGAGGATAGCCGCTGAGGGCCTTGCGCACGGCGTCGCGCACGGCATTTTCACGGTCTCGCGGGGAACCCTGGTCGTTGCCGCTTTCGGCGCTGGCGCTCCAGACGGCCTGGCCGCTGCGGCTGTCGTACAGGTCGATGCGCACCACCATGACCTCAACCTGATAGGTGCGCACCACTGGGGTACTGGCATAACCCCCAAAACCGTTGCGGTAACCGCCATAGCCTACGTTGCCGTAGGGCCCGTAGTAGGGGTCGTAGCCGTCGTAGTCGCGCACTTGGCGCAGGCGTTTCTCACGGCGGATATCGGCGCCGACAAGCAGGTCGCCAACGCCGCTGCGGGCGGGGCGCAAGCCCTGCTGATCGAGCGCTGCGGCGACGGCATCGGCCAACTGCGCAGGATCGGCATTGGCCGAACCGCTGGGCAGGTGGCCGTCACGCCAGCTCCAGCTGCGGTAGCGGCCGTAGTCCCGTGTCGGTGCGGGGTAAGCGCTTGCGTCGAACGTGGTCGCTGCCTGAGGCGGGGCTGGTGGCAGTGGGCGGCTGCTGGCGACGTAGGGATTGGTGCCCTGGCATCCGGCCAGAACCAACGGCAGCAGGGCCAGTGGCAACAGACGGTACGGCATGCTTGCTCCTCACGGCAGGTCAACGTGGGCGACAGACCCAGTGCAGGTAACGGCCCAGGCCGGCGAAACTCGGATGGCGGCGGTGAGCGAGCTCCATTTCCAGCAGGTCCAGCAGCTCGGCGCGGTCCTGAAATTCCTTGGGCATGTAGTCATGGAAAACACGTATGCCACTTTCACTTTCGACCTGCCACAGAGGTTCAAGTTGCGCCCTGAGCGCCCGCGGATCAAGTGGTTTCTGCGGGGTAAGGCTCTGCTTTTCACCTTCGAGGCGATTGCTGCGCAGTTTGCGGAAGTGGCCCTTGAGCAGGTTGCGGTAGACCAGGGCATCGCGGTTGTAGAACGCCAACGACAGCCACCCTTCGGGGGCCGTGAGTTGATGCAGAACTGGCAGGATACTTTCCGGCTCAGCCAGCCATTCAAGTACCGCGTGGCACACGACCACGTCGTAGGGCTCGGTCAGCTCGCCCAGCAACGCTTGCCAGGGTGCCTGGATGAACGTTGCCGCCTGACCCGCTGCGGCAAAGCGGGCCCGTGCCCCTTCGAGCATGGGCTCGGCAGGTTCGGCCAGGGTAAGCTGGTGCCCGCGCTGGGCCAACCATAGCGCCATGTGGCCAAGGCCAGCACCGATATCGAGGATGCGCAACGGGCGATCCGGCAAGGCTTCGGCCAGGTCGGCCTGCAAGACTGCCAGCCTGATCGCACCCTTTGCGCCGCCATAGATCTTTTCGGCAAAACGGGTGGCCAGTTCATCGAAATGACGGTCGTTCATCGTGCGAAGCGCCTTTCACTGTCGGCCAGCTTGGCGCGCACCACCTGGTCCATGTCCAGCCCCAGTTCACTGCACAACAGCAACAGGTAGAGCACGACATCGCCTACTTCCTGACCGGCGTGGGCCAACTGTTCGGGTGGCAGGCGACGTGACTCGCCCTCGCTGAGCCACTGGAAGATTTCAACCAGCTCGGCCATTTCAACGCTGGCGGCCATGGCCAAATTCTTTGGGCTGTGGAAACGTTGCCAGTCATTGGTATCGCGGATTTGATGCAGGCGTTGAGTCAGTTCTTGCAGGTTCATCGGGTTCTCCTCATGGCGCATAGCTTCCGCGCAGGGCCGTTGCAAAGCAAGCTTCCCTGCACGGGGGCAGCACGCGCGAGTCAGCCCTGCAAGCAGGCCCAGCGGCCGAGCATATGTACCACGTCCGCCTGGCCGTCCAGGCGCAGTTCACCCACAGGGCCGGCCTGGCTGGCGCTGAGCACCACCTCCGAGGGCAAGCGCACGGGTTTGTGGAAGTCCACTTCGAACCGATAGCCACTGTGGGGCAAGTGCCCGTGCAGCGCGGCCATGGCCATGGCCTTGCTCCACATGCCGTGGGCGATGGCAGTGGGAAAACCGAACAGCTGGGCGCTGGGGGCGCTGAGGTGAATGGGGTTGTAGTCGCCGCAGACCTTGGCATAACGGCGGCCGATATCACTGTCGGCATACCAGCGCGTGACTTCAGGCAAGCTGCTGGCCTGATCCTCGGCCGCTTCTGCCGCTTCTGCGGGGTCGCCGCCGAGCTTCAGCCCGCGCACGAGCATGCGGCTGGTTTCCCGCCAGAGCACGCCGATACCGTCCGCCGCCTCGGTGACCAGGTCGAACGTTCCGCCTTTGGGATGGGGCTGCAGGTTGTCGGCGTGAACCGCCATGCGCAGCGACTCGATGCCCCCAAGCGGGCGAATGACGTCAATGCGGTTGTGCAGGTGGACCAGCCCCAGTAGCGGAAGGGGAAACTGCTCGGCGGTCATCAGCTGCAGTTGCAGGTTGAACGCCATGATGTGCGGATACGTGGCAGGCAGCCGGCCATCGTCGACGAAACGACACAACTGCCGGTAGGCATGCAGTTGCTTGGGCTGAACCGCCAGGGTGCAGCGCAGCCCGTGCATAGGCAGTTGATCACCGGTGATGCGTCGTTTGCCCGCTGCGCGCAGGTACAGGCTGGCGCGGCTGACGGGTTGGTGCAGGTCATGCCATTGTCGTTGCATGCTCAGGCCCCCATCAGTGCTTGGCCGCACACCCGCAGCACCTGGCCGCTCACGACACCGGAGCCAGGTTGGCTAAGCCAGGCGATGGCTTCGGCCACATCCTGGGGCTTGCCGCCCTGGCCGAGCGAACTCAGGCGTCGCCCCGCCTCGCGCAAGCCCATGGGCATGGCGCCAGTCATATGGGTTTCAATGAAGCCAGGCGCCACTGCGTTGATGCTGATGCCTTGCTCGGCAAGCGTCGGTGCCCAGGCCTGAGCCAAGCCAATCAGCCCAGCTTTGCTGGCCGCATAGTTGGATTGCCCACGGTTGCCGGCGATGCCGCTGACCGAAGCCAGCAGGGTGATGCGGGCGTCCGCGTGCAACGCGCCGTTATCGAGCAGGGCCTGGGTCAGCACCTGCGGAGCCTTGAGGTTCACCGCCAGCACGGCGTCCCAATATTCGGGGGTCATGTTCGCCAGGGTCTTGTCACGGGTGATGCCTGCGTTGTGCACCAGGATGTCGAGGCCATCGGGCAAGGCCGCCAGCAACTGTTCGGCGGCGTCACTGGCGCAAATGTCCAGTGCTAGCGCCTTGCCACCCAGGCGCGCAGCGAGCGCCTGCAATGGCTCGCTGGCCTGGGGCACATCGAGCAGCAACACGTCGGCACCGTCGCGGGCCAGGGTTTCTGCAATGGCGGCGCCGATGCCCCGGGCAGCCCCGGTGATCAGCGCACGCTTGCCGCTAAGCGGCCGTGTCCAGTCCTCCACCTGAGCCTGGCAGGGCTGAAGGCGCAGCACCTGCCCCGACACGAAGGCGCTCTTGGGTGACAGGAAGAAGCGCAAGGCGCCTTCGAGTTGAGATTCGGCGCCATCACCCACGTACAGCAACTGTGCAGTAGCGCCGTTGCGCAGCTCCTTGGCCAGTGACCGGCTGAACCCTTCAAGCGCACGCTGGGCGACGCTGGCCATCGGGTCAGCGACGGCCTCAGGCGGGCGACCCAACACCACGATATGGGCGCAGGGCGCCAGGTTGCGCAGCAGCGGCTGGAAGAATTCGCGCAACTGCGTGAGCGCATCGCTGTCGGACAAGTGACTGGCATCGAACACCAGCGCCTTGATCTTGGGGCCCAACCCGGCGACCCAGGGTTCGCACTGGAGGCCTTGGCCGTTGAAACCGTAAACCGCGTCGGTCAACCGCGCTGCGAGTGTTTCGACCTGGCGTGCCAAGGGGCCGCCGCCAAGGACCAACGGCCCGTCCACTGGCCGCATGCGGCCCGCTTCCCAGCGCTCCAGGGTGGCTGGACGAGGCAGGCCCAGGCTGTCGACAAGTTTGCGGCCGAGGCTTGAGTTGGCAAAACCAAGGTAGCGATCACTCATGGTGGGTACTCCGAAAGCAAGTCTGACAGTGTGGACCAGGATTGTGGCCAGGTCGTTCGAATGCAGCAAAAACACCTAGGCTCTACGGATCAAATTGTTTCAGGAGGAACATGCGTATGCGCTCACTTCGCCGGGTCGCTATCTTGGGCGGCAATCGAATCCCATTCGCCCGTTCCAATGGTGCGTACGCCACCGCCAGCAATCAGGACATGCTGACTGCCGCACTCGAGGGGCTCATCGAGCGCTACCGCCTGCACGGCCTGCGCCTTGGCGAAGTGGTGGCAGGGGCGGTACTCAAGCATGCCCGGGACATGAACCTTACGCGCGAGTGCGTGCTGGGTTCACGCCTGTCGGCCTCGACCCCCGCCTATGACATTCAGCAGGCCTGCGGCACCGGGCTTGAAGCTGCATTGCTGGTGGCCAATAAAATTGCCCTCGGGCAGATCGACTGCGGCATCGCCGGCGGCGTCGACACGACCTCCGACGCACCCATCGCCGTGAGCGAAGGCCTGCGCCGAATGATGTTGCAGGCCAACCGGGGCAAGACGTTGGGTGACCGACTCAAGCCTTTTCTGGGCTTGCGGCCTCACCATCTCAAGCCGTCGCTGCCGCGCAACGGCGAGCCACGCACCGGGTTGTCGATGGGCGAGCACTGCGAACGCATGGCCAAAACCTGGCGCATTGGCCGGGACGAGCAGGATGAGATGGCGCTGCGTAGCCATCAATGCCTGGCACGTGCCTACGAAGAAGGTTGGCAGGACGATCTGATGACCCCTTTTTGGTCGCTGACCCGGGACAACAACTTGCGCCCCGACCTGACACGGGAGCAACTGGCCAAGCTCAAACCGGCCTTCGACCGCAGCGATGAGGGCACCTTGACGGCAGGCAACTCCACGCCGTTGACCGATGGCGCCTCGCTGGTGTTGCTGGGGACTCAGGAATGGGCAGACCAACATGGCCTGCCGGTGCTCGCCTACCTGGTCGATGGCGAAACAGCCGCGGTGGATTTCGTCGACGGCCGCGAGGGCTTGCTGATGGCGCCCGTGTATGCGGTGCCGCGATTGCTGGCCCGCAACAACCTGACGCTGCAGGATTTCGATTACTACGAGATCCATGAGGCATTCGCGGCCCAGGTACTGTGCACCCTCAAGGCCTGGGAGGATGACCAGTACTGCCGGGACCGCCTTGGGCTGGATGCGCCGCTGGGGGCGATCGACCGTTCTCGGCTGAACGTGAAGGGCAGCTCACTTGGGGCAGGCCATCCATTCGCCGCAACGGGTGGGCGCATCCTAGCCAACTTGGCCAAGCTGCTGTCGACAGCGCCCCAAGGGCGAGGCCTGATCTCGATCTGCGCCGCAGGCGGGCAGGGCGTTACGGTCATCGTCGAGCGGTGAGCGTCGGTGTTGATCCGGCTGGGTGACCGAAGGTGGCCATCGAGCCGGATAACGCCGAGGGCGCCTGGGCTGTTAGGCTTGTCCGATCATCATGATAAGAAGTCGCCATGCCTGCCATCGGACATCCCCGTCCCATTCCAACGCTCGATTGCCTGCCTCGACCACTCTATGCCCGCGCCGAGCGACTGGTCGCCGGCTCGTGGACGACGTCGCATCAACACGACTGGGTGCAGTTTTCCTATGCCATCAGTGGCGTATTGGGGGTGTATACCCAGGCAGGCAGTTACTTCGCCCCGCCGCAATGGGGCGTGTGGATACCCGCGCAGGCCGAGCATGCGGTGTCCAGTTCGATGCAGGCTGAAATGCGCAGCCTCTACATACGCCGCGATGCCTGCCCTTGGGCGGCTGAGCGTTGCCGTGTGCTGGAAGTGACCCCCTTGGCCCGTGAGCTGATCAAGCAGTTCTGCCTGTACCCTGCACATTACCCAGAAGGCGATAGCGCACAGGCGCGTCTGGTCGCCGTGCTGCTTGACCAGTTGCAAGCGTTGCCAGAGGTGGCGTTTTCGTTGCCGCTGCCGCAACATCCAGGCTTGCTTGCCCTGTGCAATGGCCTGATCGCTGCACCGGAGCAGCCGCAGACCTTGCAGCAATGGGCGCGCGAACTGGGGTGTTCGGAAAAGACCCTGATGAGGTTGTTCCAGCGCGAGACCGGGTTGAGCTTTCGCAACTGGCGCCAGCGCATGCGCCTGCTGTCGTCCTTGACCGCGCTCGAGGCGGGGCACACGGTCACTGACGCGGCGCTGGGCTGCGGGTACGACTCGACCTCCGCCTACATCGCCGCGTTCAAGCAGCTGTTCGGTGCCACGCCAGGCGAGCTTAAACTCTAGCGGCTTACCTGGTGCGGCGCCCCGCGAGCCGGGTGAACGTGCACGCCCGATACTTGCGAGGCTTTTGCCGTCAGGTACGGAACCTGCGGACCAGCGCGTCCAGCTCGTTGGACAGGCCGGCGAGGCTTTCGGAGTCCTGGCGGGCTGCCTGGGCCAGTTCTGCCACCAGCTGGGCATCGCCGTGGATCTGGCTGATGTGCCGGTTGATGTCCTCGGCTACCTGGTGCTGCTCTTCGGCTGCCGTGGCGATCTGCGTGTTCATGTCACGGATCACGTCCACCGACTCGCGTATTTGACCAAAGCTGTCGCGGGCCATGCCGATACGGCTCACCGATTGCTGCGAAACTTCGAGGCTGGCGTGCATTTGCGCCGCCACCTCGGCCGTACGCCCGGCCAGGTTGCCCAGCAGGCCGTCGATTTCGGCCGTGGAGTCGGCGGTTCGCTTGGCCAGGGCACGCACTTCATCTGCCACCACTGCGAACCCACGCCCTTGCTCACCGGCACGGGCCGCTTCGATGGCGGCGTTGAGCGCCAGTAGGTTGGTCTGCTCCGCAATGGAACGGATGGTGCCCAGGATCGACTGGATGGCGTTGCTGTCGCGCTCAAGCTGCTGAATCGACTGCGCCGACTGTTCGATCTCGTGGCTCAGGCGGTCGACGCTGCTGACGGCGGCATCGATCTGCTGCTGGCCTTCGCGCGCCTGCTGCTGGCCGCTGTCGGCCGACTGCGCCGCCTGGCTGCAGGAACGTGCGACCTCGTTGGCAGTGGCGACCATTTCATGGAAGGCGGTGGAGACCATGTCGACTGCCTCACGCTGGCGCCCGGCGGCCTCGGCCATGTCGCTGGACACGCGTGTCGAGCTGGTGGAGGTGTTGAGGATATTGCCGGCCGCGGCGCTGATGTGCTGGATAAGGCTGCGAATGGCCCCCAGGAACTGGTTGAACCAGCTCGCCAGCTGGGCAGTTTCGTCACGGCCGCGGATTTCCAGGTTGCGGGTCAGGTCCCCTTCGCCCTGGGCGATGTCCTCAAGCCCGTTGGTGACGCTGTTGATCGGGCGCACGATCAGTTTGGCGAAGGTGGCACCCACGACGGCGAACACGGCAGCCAGTACCAGCGCGACGATCCCGATCAGCCAGGTCAGGCGGGTGGTGGTCTGCATCACCTCGCGCTGCTCGATCAGCCCGATAAGCGTCCAGCCCAGCTGTTCGTCCGGGTAGATGTTGGCCATGTAGCGAACACCGTCCAGCTCGACTTCAGCCAGGCCCTTGCCGTGCTTGGCAAGCTCGGCGTAGCCGTCGCCGAAGCTCGCCAGTTGTTTGAAGTTGTGCGCGGTATCCCGTGGGTCTACCAAGACGTTGCCGTTATTTTCGACCAGCAGCAGGTACCCACTTTCGCCCAGCTTGATCTGCTTGACGATTTCGGTGAGGCCTTTGATGGAAACGTCGACGTTGACTACGCCGCCAGGGTTGCCCAGCTGGTTGGCCACGGCACGCACGGTGCTTACCAGTACGGCATCGTCGGCGGCCCAGTAGTAGGCACCGGTGCGCAGGGTCTTGCCGGGATTGGCCATGGCCAGCTGGTACCAAGGGCGCGTACGCGGATCGTAGTTGACGAACTTCTGCCCTGCCGGCCAGCCGACGTAGCCCCCGTCGGCGACCCCGTAGGAGAGGTAGGCATAGGCAGGATGAGCATTGGCCAGGCTGGTCATGAACGCCAGAATCTTGCTCGATTGCTCGCCCAGCTCGTAGGAAGGCGTGGCGCTCGTGTACTTGGTCAGCTCGTTGCCAGTGGCCGCCACCAAGGGTTGCGAGGCCATGTACTCCACGTTCTGGCTGATGCCTTGGAAGAAGATGTTCATCGCGTTGCTGACCTGACGGATTTCTCGACTGCTGCTGTCGAGGAAGCCGTCCCTGGCCTCGCCGCGTAGGTTGAGTACCACCAGGGTGGCCACCAGCACGATGGGCAGGGCGGCGATGATCGCAAAAGCCCAGGTCAGTTTCTGTTTGATGCTCATCGGCGCTCCCGAATTATTGTTGTCGACACATGAGGCAGGTACCTAATGCATCGGCAGCAACCGAATTTTATGTAGGAAAACGCCCGTAATTATTGGGCGAAGTCGCTATTGATGCCTATTCGGTCGCGTTTGGACGGGTATGCCCTATGAGCTTGGTTGCACGGGTGCCGGGAATGCTCAGCGGCAGCAGCGCCCCGGCGCTTCGTTGGCCAGTTCCTTGAGAATCGGGCAGTCCGGGCGGTCATCACCGTGGCAGCTGGAAACCAGCTCGACCAAGGTGTCGCGCAGGCTAAGCAGTTCGTCGATACGTTTGTTCAACACATCGATATGCTGGTTGGCCAGTGCTTTGACATCAGCACTGGCTCGCTGCCGGTCCTGCCACAAGGTGAGCAGCTTGCCGACCTCCTCGAGGGAAAACCCCAGGTCTCGCGAGCGCTTGATGAAGGCCAAGGCGTGCAGGTCGGCAGGCTGATAGATCCGATAACCGCTGTCGCTGCGCAGGGCAGGCTTGAGCAGGCCGATGGATTCGTAATAGCGGATCATCTTGGTGCTGAGCCCGGTCCGGGCCGCCGCTTGGCCGATATTCATGGTGCCTCCTGATCGAGGGCGGGCTTCCAGGCCTTGAGCAACAGCGCATTGCTGACCACGCTGACGCTGGAGAGCGCCATGGCCGCGCCGGCCATGACCGGGTTGAGGTAACCGAAGGCAGCCAGCGGGATGCCGACGAGGTTGTAGATGAACGCCCAGAACAGGTTCTGGCGAATCTTCGCGTAGGTTCTACGGCTGATTTCGAGGGCTGCCGGCACCAACCGCGGATCCCCGCGCATCAGGGTGATGCCGGCGGCCTGCATGGCCACATCCGTGCCACCGCCCATGGCGATGCCAATGTCTGCAGCCGCCAATGCCGGTGCGTCGTTGACGCCGTCGCCGACCATGGCTACGGCACCACCCTGCTTGAGGGTCTCCACGGTGGCGGCCTTATCCGCTGGCAGCACCTCGGCGTAGACATCGGTAATGTCGAGGGCGGCCGCCACGGCCATGGCGCTGCCCCGGTTGTCGCCTGTGAGCAGGTGGCTGCTGATGCGCTGGCTGCGCAGCGTCTGGACCGCCTGACCGGCTCCGGGCTTGAGGCTGTCACCGAATGCGATCAAGCCAAGCACGCTGGGCGAAGTCCCGCGCTGGACGAGCCAGGACAAGGTGCGCCCTTGTGCTTCCCAGGCGTCAGCCGACGCGGCCAGTTCGCCGGGTGCCAGGCCAAGGTCTTGCAGCAGGCGGCGATTGCCCAGTGCCAGGTCACGTCCATCGACACGCCCGGCAATGCCGCGGCCGGTCAGGGATTGGCTGTCAGTTACCTCGGGCACCCGCAGGCCACGCTCGGCGCAGGCGTCCAGCACGGCCTTGGCCAGCGGGTGTTCACTGCCGCGCTGAAGCGCGCCGGCCAATCGGTAAAGGTTGTCCGTATCGCCGTCCAGTGCTTGGCTATGCACCACGTTCGGGCTGCCGGAGGTGAGCGTGCCTGTCTTGTCGAACACGACGCGGTTGACGGCCTGCGCGCGTTCCAGTGCTTCGGCATCTTTTATGAGAATGCCGTGGCGTGCGGCAACGCCTGTACCCGCCATGATCGCGGCCGGCGTGGCCAGCCCCAGCGCGCATGGGCAGGCGATGACCAGAACGGCCACGGCGTTGATCACAGCGGTTTCGAACGGGGCACCGGCCAGCCACCACCCCATCAAGGTGATCGCGGCGAGTATCAGTACGGCGGGCACGAACACCTGGCTTACCCGGTCGACCAGTTTCTGAATGGGCGCTTTGGCGGCTTGGGCGTCTTCGACCAAGCGGATGATGCGCGCCAGGACGGTTTCGGTGCCAAGCGCCTGGGTGCGGACCAGTAACCGGCCTTCGCCGTTGATCGCACCCCCGGTGACGCTGTCCCCGGGTTGCTTGGCGACTGGCAGGCTTTCGCCGCTGATCAGGGCCTCATCGGCATGGCTGTGACCGTCTTCGACGATACCGTCGACCGGAAAACGCTCACCTGGTTTGACCATGACCAGGTCACCCACGCGCAGCTGGGTGATGGCGACCTCCTGCTCCACGCCATCGATGACCCTTAGCGCACGCTCGGGACGCAGCGCTTCCAGTGCGCGTATGGCGCTGGCGGTCTGGCGCTTGGCACGGCTCTCCAGGTACTTGCCCAGCATGACCAGGGCGATGACCACTGCACTGGCTTCGAAGTAGAGGTGTGGTGTGGTACCCGATGGCGCGTTGGCCCATTGATAAAGACTCAAGCCGTAACCGGCACTGGTCCCGAGGGCGACCAGCAGGTCCATGTTGCCGCTGCGCGCACGCACGGCCTTCCAGGCCGCAACGTAGAAGCGGGCACCCAGGATGAACTGCACCGGCGTTGCCAGCAAAAACTGCGCCCAGGCCGGCAGCATCCAGTGCAGGCCCAACGGTTGTACCAGCATAGGCAACACCAGGGGAGACGCCAGCAGCAGCGCCGCAGCGACTGCAAGCCGTTCCCGGCGCAAGCGGCGCTGGATCGTCGCTTGTTCATTCTCGGATGCGCGCGGCAGGCTGGCGTCATAACCGGCTTGCCCTATCGCATCGATCAGCGCCGCGTCCGGCACGCCGTCGAGAACGTCCAGGTGGGCACGTTCGTTGGCCAGATTGACGCTGACCTTCAGCACCCCCTGCACCTTGGCCAGCGCACGCTCGACTCGGCCGACGCAGCTGGCACAGGTCATGCCGGCGATCTGCAATTCCACCGTATGACTGGGTACAGCGTAACCGGCTGCGTGGACTGCGTTGACCAGTGCATCCAGGCTATCGGCCGGCGCCTGCACACGGGCCTGCTCACTGGCAAGGTTGACGGTGACGTGATCTGCGCCGGTGACCTTGCGCAAGGCACGCTCCACTCGGCCAGCGCAGCTGGCGCAGGTCATGCCGGAGACGGGCAGGTGATAAGTAACGGGCGTGGACATGGTTTCCTCCTTGGGCACGCTGCCAGCATCAACCTTGCCACCTGGGGAAGGTCAATAGTCCAGCGGCGTTCGCTTGAGCTCCATCCCATAGTGGCCCATCGCGATGCGGTACTTGTTGATCTGCCCAGCTTGCAGGTTCAACCGGGTGCTACGTTGATCCTCAAGGCCCGGGGCGCAACCGGGTGTCTGCCCAGGCAGCAGGCGCAGGCGTACATCGACGGGGCCCGCAGGCAGGTTGAACGACGTGGACTGTTCCTGGAACAGTCGCCCCGCCAGTTGATCGTTGAGGTAGACACCGATCTCGCAACTGGTGGCCACTTCAAGCCGTTCGCGGGAAATGATCAGTACGCTGTAGGCCGAGTTGTCTTCGGCGGCGGCCGGCGGCACTGCAGCGAGCGCACCCAGCAGCCCGATGAAGCCCATTGCTGTCCTGAACATGAACACTCTCCTGCTTGCCTGTTTCAAAGTCGCAGCTTGGCCGAGGTGGACGCGAATTGCCACCTCCAGACACGCCCGCTTGACCTTGCCCCCATGGCAAGCTTGAAACTCGCTGAAAACCTTGAGGAGGTGTTTCCATGCACGTATTCACTGTAGAAGGCATGACCTGTGGCCATTGCGTGAAGGCGGTCACCCAAGCCGTTCAGGCGCTCGATGGCGCTGCCAAGGTCGATGTCGATTTGGCCAAGAAGCAGGTTCGCGTCGATAGCAGCGCCGACCCAGCGCAGATACGGGCGGCCATCCAGGAAGAGGGTTACCAGGCCGAAATTGCGTAGGCGCTCAAGCTGGCAACGCTATTGTTGGATTGTTTTGCGCAGCACGGGGTCCACAGCAGGTAGAATGTGCAACTTTGTTAGCTTGCTATGGATTCCCGATGAACCTGCGAATGGTCCTTATCCTGGGCGCACTCAGTGCGTTCGGGCCTTTGGCGATCGACTTCTACCTGCCTGCCTTTCCGGCGATAGCCCAGGCGTTCGCCACTGATGAAAAACACATCCAGACCACTCTGGCTGCCTACTTTCTCGGGTTGTCGATCGGGCAGCTCCTCTATGGCCCGGTAGCTGACCGTTTCGGTCGGCGCAAGCCGTTGCTGTTTGGCGTGGCGCTTTTTACCCTGGCATCGCTGGGATGCGCCTATGCGCCCAACCTGGACACCCTGATTCTGGCGCGCTTTGTCCAGGCACTGGGCGGCTGCGCGGGTATGGTGCTATCCCGGGCGATCGTCAGCGACAAGTGCGACCCGGTGGCTTCGGCCAAGGTGTTCTCGCAGCTGGTGCTGGTCATGGGCTTGGCGCCGATCCTTGCGCCCATGCTCGGCGGCGTGCTGGTCAACCATGCTGGGTGGCAGTTCATTTTCCTGTCCTTGAGCCTGTTCAGTGCCGGTTGCCTGCTCGCCGTCAGCCTCGGGCTGCCTGAAAGCATGCCTGATCATATTCCCCGGCAGCCATTGTCAGGGGCTTTGCGTCAGTACCTGCGCCTGCTCGCCGACCGTGTGTTCCTGGGGCACGCCTTGACGGGCGGTATCGCCATCGCCGGCATGTTTGCCTACATCGCAGGCTCGCCGTTCGTGTTCATCAAGTTGTACGGAGTACCTGCCGAGCATTACGGGTGGTTCTTCGGTGCCAATGCTGCGGGGTTCATCCTGATGGCTCAGGTGAACGCACGCCTGCTGGCCAAACGCGGGCCCGCCTGGCTGCTGACCCGGGCGGTATGGGTATACCTGGCAGCAGGCCTGGTTTTGCTGAGCATGGCGGCAATCAGGCCCCCAGCGCTCTGGCCGCTATTGGTACCGCTATTCGTGTGCATAGCGAGCCTGGGCTTCATTCTGCCCAACGCCTCGGCTTGCGCCATGAGCGGGCAGGGCGCTCGGGCTGGCAGCGCGTCGGCCATGATGGGCTGCGTGCAGTTCAGTGTTGCCGCTGGGGCCGCGGCGTTGGTGGGTTTGCTGCACGATGGCAGCGCGGTGCCCATGGCGCTGGTGATGAGCCTGTGTGGGGCATTGGTGGTCACGGTTGCGCTGTTGACGCGGCGCTTGCAATTTAAACGCTCGGTATGAGGCGTGAAGAACCTTCGATTGTATCTGCGCTATTTGGTGAAGACGGCTGTGGGCATCTTCCGAATTTGCAATAAGTGATATGCCTTAACTCACTCCATGCTGGGCCATGTTTCCTGTCAAACCGCCGATATACAGGCTGTTTTGCGAACATGCCGTTGAATAAGTCTCCTGCAAAGGGTAGCCCTACCCAGTGCATTTTTGCGACAACTAGGCCTGGGAGTGGCGCCAGGGTGGCTCCAGGTGCGGCTTATACTGACGAGCCAGGCCGGCGCGAGCGAGGGCGTTCGTGGGCCAGGGTCGGCCATCGCACCTACACAGTGAATATGCAGGAGTCACAGGGACATGAAAGCAGCCAGCAGCATCAGCCAGATCGCCAGCCTGATGGCCGACCCCAAGCGCAGTGCCATGTTATGGGCCTTGATCGATGGCACCCCCCGCCTGGCCAACGAGTTGGCCATCATGACCGGGCTCAGCGCCTCATCGGCCTGTGCACATCTTTCGCTGCTTTCTTCAGCGGGCTTGCTTCGGCATGAGGCCAGGGGACGCAAGCGTTATTTCCGCCTGGCAACGCCTCAGGTGGGCGCCGCTGTAGAGGCCCTTGCCAGCGTGCAGCTCGAACAGGCAAGAAACCGTCATGCCCACACGCCGCGCCCTTCATTGCCCATGTCCGTGCGACGCGCCAGGCGGTGCGGCGATCACCTGGGCGGTGAGCTTGCAGGCGAACTCTACCATCGACTGGTAGTGGCTGGATGGCTGGATGGTTGTGGGCGGCAGTTGGTGGTCAGCGATGAGGGGCGAGCGCAACTGGCTCGCCTCGGCGTATACATCGATGCGCTGGCACCGCATCAGCCCCGAGCATGCACGATGTGCCGCTGCACCGAGTGGCACGACATGGAACCGCACCTGGGGGGCATTCTGGGCCAGGCGCTGTTCCGGCTGTTCCTGCAATCAGGGTGGATGCGCGAGGCCGAAGATACCCGGGCGTTGCACATATCACCGCTGGGTATCCAGCAGATCAATCGCATCGCCCGGGTCGAGACGCTGCAGGTGGGCTGAACGCGTCAGACCAGGCGCGCATCCAGGCTGTTCTGGGCAAGCCGGCGAGCTTGCTCTTGGGTCATACCCAGGTGAGTGTGCAGGGCGTGGAAGTTTTCCGTCACGTAGCCACCGAAATAGGCTGGGTCGTCCGAGTTGACGGTGACCTTCACGCCTTTTTCCAACATGTCGAGAATGTTGTGTTGGCTCATGTGGTCGAACACGCACAGCTTGGTGTTGGACAGTGGGCACACGGTCAAGGGGATCTGCTCCTCGATGATGCGCTGCATGAGGCGCTCGTCCTCGATGGCGCGCACACCGTGATCGATACGCTTGATCTGGAGCAGGTCCAGCGCTTCCCAGATGTACTCGGGCGGGCCTTCCTCGCCGGCATGCGCGACGGCCACGAAGCCTTCGCTGCGTGCCCTGTCGAACACACGCTGGAACTTGCTCGGTGGGTGGCCCATTTCGGAACTGTCCAGCCCAACGGCAATGAATGCGTCGCGAAACGGCAGGGCCTGGTCCAACGTCTTGTGGGCTTCGTCTTCGCTCAGGTGACGAAGGAAGCTCAGGATCAGGCCGCTGCTGATGCCCAACTGGTCACGGCCATCCTTAAGTGCCTGGTTGATGCCATTGAGCACCACTTCGAAAGGGATGCCGCGGTCGGTGTGTGTCTGTGGATCGAAGAAGGGCTCGGTGTGAATCACATTCTGCGCTTTGCAACGCTGAAGGTAAGCCCATGTGAGGTCATAGAAGTCCTGTTCGGTGCGCAGAACGTCGGCACCCTGGTAGTACAGGTCGAGAAACTCCTGCAAGTTGTTGAAGGCGTACGCACCGCGCAACGTCTCGACATCAGCCCAAGGCAGGGCAATCTTGTTGCGCTCGGCCAGGGCGAACAGCAACTCGGGTTCCAGGGAGCCTTCAAGGTGCAGGTGCAGTTCGGCCTTGGGCAGGGCGTTCAACCAGTCATACATATAAGGTGATCTCAATCAGGTACGGTTGCCGCCATTCTACAGGGCCCGGCCCGGCCGTGCGCCCCAATGGCGGCAACCTGCCCAATCACCAGACCAAGGGTTCGCCCTTGTAGTTGATGAAGCGCAGGCCCGCCGTTCCACCCTGGGCCTTGATCTGCTCGAGCATGCCACGCGTGCTGGTCAACACGTCGATCTCCGCGTTTTCTCCGCCCATGTCGGTTTTCACCCATCCTGGGTGCATGGCCAATACGCACAGGTCATGGCGCTGCTGGGCCACCACAAAACTGTTGATCATGGAGTTGAGGGCCGCCTTGCTGGCTTTGTACAAGCAAATCTCCCCGCCATCAGGCACTGCGACACTGCCCAGAATGGAGCTCATGAAGGCGAGTACGCCGGTATGTTCACGTACATGTTCAACCAGGCGGCGTGCGACACGAATCGGTGCAACGACGTTGGTCATGAACAGGTCACCGATTTCTTGGTGTGTGACGTTTTCCACATCCTGTGGGAGAGGGCCCATGACACCTGCGTTGATAAACACCAGGTCGAATAGCTGGCCGGTCAGACGCTCGGCCAGGGTGTCGAGTTGGGCTGGGTCATTCATTTCCAGCTGTTCGATACGCACGCCTGGAACATCAGCCAGAGCGCCTGGTATTTGCAGAGTGCGTACGGTGGCGGTGACCTCCCATCCGTCTTCGTACAGGCGGTTGACCAAGCCTAACCCCAGGCCACGTGAGGCCCCGATGATCAGAGCGGTTTTTGAATCGGCCATGAGCGTGCTCCCTATGGTTGTCAGAGCCAATGAGCATAATCCATAGGGCGCGGGGTCGTGCCAGGTCATTCGTGTTGTTGCTCGGGAGAGCGTTGCTGCTCGAAAAATGAGCGAACCTTGGTGCGGCCTTGTGCAACAGGCGCCCTGTCGTTCCACTCACGGGTTATCCACAGGCTGCTCCACAATTAATGTGTGCAAACCGCAGCGGTCCAACCTTATTGCCACCTGCGCATGGGGATAACTCAGGCCGGCTTTGGTCAAGCCGCCGATCCAGCAGTCGTGGTCAAATTTTGAACAAACCTGTGGAGGGCTCATGCTTATTGGGCTCTAGGCGTATGCCCCAAGCTTATCCACAGCCAGGCCCACAGTTGCTGTGGGCAATACTCAGCAACTCTCCAACAGGATCCGGCCGCGGCTCAGGTCTGCCAATTGCTGCTGCAGTGGCTGCCTGTGGGCATCTTCAAAGGCAAGCCTCAGGTCTACACCATTGGCGGTGAAGTGCTCTTCAAGCACCAGACCCTGAACGTCGGCGATCCGCAGTTTCACCAGTGCCAACTCGCTGAACGCACAACTGCAAGTGAACTCGCTGCGCTGTACCAGCAGGCGCTTGGGGGCCTGCTGCAGGCATTTGTTGGCTCCGCCGCCGTATGCCCTGGCCAACCCGCCGGTGCCAAGCTGAATGCCACCGTACCAGCGGATGACCAGTACTACTACCTGATCGCAATCCTGTGCCTCGATGGCTGACAAGATCGGGCGCCCGGCCGTGCCGCCGGGTTCACCATCGTCGCTGCTGCGGTATTGAGCACCGATTTTCCATGCCCAGCAATTGTGGGTGGCGTCGGGGTCGCTGTGACGCTCGATGAAACTCATGGCATCGCTGGCACTGTCGATGGGCCCGGCCAGGGTAATGAAGCGGCTTTTGCGAATGTCCTCGCGGTATTCGCAGAGGTCGAGCAGGGTAGAAGGCATAAATGTCGGTCAGGCAACTGGCGCGATGCCGCATCCTTTGAGAATGATGTGGATAAGGTTGGTGCTGGCATCTTCCATGTCTTGCTTGGTCAACCGGCTGCGGCCAGTGACTTGGCAGATCTGCGTGGCGAAGTCGGCGTAATGCTGGGTACTGCCCCATAGCAGGAAGATCAGGTGGACGGGGTCGACAGGGTCCATCTTGCCGGCGTCCATCCAGGCCTGGAACACTGCCGCCCGGCCCCGGAACCACTCGCGGTAGTCAGCGCTGAAGTATTCGGTCAGGCATGAGCCGCCGCTGATGACTTCCATGGCGAAGATTCGGGACGCCTGCGGGTTGCGCCTGGAGAACTCCATCTTCGTGCGAATGTACCGGCTAAGCGCCTCGCCCGGGTCGTCCTCGACGCTCAAGGCGTTGAAGGTGCTGTCCCATAGCTCGATGATGTTGCTGAGTACGGCAATATACAGGCCCAGCTTGTTGGTGAAGTAGTAATGCAGGTTGGCTTTGGGCAGCCCCGCCTTGAGGGCGATGGTGTTCATGCTGGTGCCCTTGAAACCATGACGGGCGAACTCGTCTTCGGCGGCCTTGATGATGGCCTGTTCGTTTTTCTGTCGAATACGGCCTGCGGGTTTGCCGGAGGCGGATAGGCGATGCGCAGGGACTTCTAATGTCATGAACGATTCCGTGCAGGGGGATGGCTGCGTCTGTAGGACAAGATTACCTTCCCACGGCAAAGTAACAAGCATTGGCGGCAGAGAGTGGCATCAACGTGTCGCAGCCAGACTTTCCAGAAAACTCTCAAGCACCAGGTTGGGCCGTCTGCCTTTTCGCGTCACCCAGCTCAAGCTCAGGTCATAGAAACGTTGCTGCGGCTTGAGCGCTCTCAGCCTTCCTTGCTGGACCCAGAGCGCAGCGTAGTGATCAGGCAAGTAACCCATGTAGCGCCCTGTCAGGATCAGAAACGCCATGCCTTCGCGATCAGAGGCGCTGGCCGTGCAGTTGAGCACCTGGTAGTGGGCCTGGACTTCGGCAGGCAAGCGGAAGGTTGGGGTAATGGCTTCCTGGCGATTGAGGCGCTCATCGTCGAGCAGATGGTCATCGGCGTAGAACAGCGGATGACCGACGGCGCAGTACAGCAGCGAGCGTTCGCTATACAGCGGTTGATATTCCAGCCCCGACAACGGGCTGGTCTGGGGGACGACGCCCACATGCAGGCTACCATCTAGAACGCCGTGCTCCACCTGGCTGGGTGCAATCATGCGGATCTGGATACGCACGTCCGGACCTCGGTCCTTGAGTTCAGCCAGCGCATGGGTGATGCGCATGTGCGGCAGGGTGACGAGGTTATCGGTCAGGCCGATGTTCAACTCGCCGCGCAAATGCTGGTGCAGGCCGTTGACTTCGGTACGGAAGGTCTCCAGTGCGCTCAGCAGTTGCAGCGCCGAGTGATAGACCTCTCGGCCTTCCTCGGTCAACGAGAACCCTGCACGCCCGCGCTGGCACAGGCGCAAACCCAGACGCTGCTCAAGATCGTTCATCTGCTGACTGATAGCCGATCGCCCGATACCCAGCACGTTTTCCGCGGCGGAAAACCCGCCACATTCCACCACGCTGCGGTAGATTTTCAGCAGGCGAATATCGAAGTCGCTGACTTGGGCAAGCGGATCGGGGCGTCGGCTCATCAGTTTAGTCGTGGCCTGTGTAAAGGTTAGAAATGCAGGCTTTTTCAGACTTTATCGCCATGCCAAGTTAGCTGCAACAACATCCATCGTTGCCTAATCGTCTCTCGAGGAACCGCCGATGAACATGCTCCAAACCGCGCCTGCCGGTATCGCCAGCCAGCTCAAGCTGGATGCGCACTGGATGCCCTATACCGCCAACCGCAATTTCCAGCGCGATCCTCGGCTGATCGTGGCGGCCGATGGCAACCATTTGGTGGACGACAAGGGGCGCAGGATTTTCGATGCCCTGTCAGGTTTGTGGACATGTGGCGCGGGCCATACCCGCAAGGAAATCACCGAGGCGGTGTCGCGTCAGATCGGCACCCTGGACTATTCGCCGGGGTTTCAGTTCGGGCACCCGTTGTCCTTCCAGCTGGCTGAAAAGATTGCCGAACTGACCCCGGGTGACCTGAATCATGTGTTCTACACCAACTCAGGCTCCGAATGTGCCGATACGGCGCTGAAGATGGTGCGCGCCTATTGGCGCTTGAAAGGCCAGGCCACCAAGACCAAGATCATTGGCCGCGCCCGTGGCTACCACGGGGTGAACATCGCGGGTACCAGCCTGGGTGGTGTCAACGGCAACCGCAAGATGTTCGGGCAGTTGCTGGACGTCGATCATCTGCCCCACACCGTATTGCCGGCCAACGCGTTCACCAAGGGTCTGCCGGAAGAAGGCGGTATCGCGCTGGCTGACGAGATGCTCAAGCTGATCGAGCTGCACGACGCGTCCAATATTGCAGCGGTGATCGTCGAGCCGCTGGCGGGTTCGGCCGGCGTGCTGCCGCCGCCCAAGGGTTACCTCAAGCGTTTGCGTGAAATCTGCACCCAGCACAATATCCTGCTGATCTTCGACGAAGTGATCACCGGCTTTGGCCGCATGGGCGCGATGACCGGCGCCGAGGCCTTCGGCGTTACGCCTGACCTGATGTGCATCGCCAAGCAGGTGACCAACGGGGCGATCCCCATGGGGGCCGTGGTCGCCAGCAGCGAGATCTATCACACCTTCATGAACCAGCCGACGCCGGACTATGCCGTGGAATTCCCCCATGGCTATACCTACTCCGCACACCCGGTCGCCTGCGCGGCAGGTCTTGCCGCACTGGATCTGCTGCAAAAAGAAAACCTCGTGCAGTCTGCTGCCGACCTGGCACCGCATTTCGAGAAGCTGCTGCACGGCGTCAAAGGCACCAAGAATATCGTCGATATCCGCAACTATGGCCTGGCAGGCGCCATCCAGATCGCCGCCCGGGACGGAGATGCCATCGTTCGCCCTTATGAAGCGGCCATGAAACTGTGGAAAGCGGGCTTCTATGTGCGGTTCGGTGGCGACACCTTGCAGTTCGGCCCAACCTTCAATACCAAGCCCGAAGAGCTGGACCGTCTGTTCGATGCCGTGGGCGAGACCCTGAACCTGATCGACTGATTTCCTGCGTTCAAGGCAGGCGTTTGCCGCAGGCACGCCTGTCACGCCTCTTTTTTTCTGGAGTGTTACATGAGCATTGTTCAGCACCTGATCAACGGTGACCTGGTTACCAAGGGCGAGCGCACCGCCGATGTGTTCAACCCTTCCACTGGCCAGGCCATTCGCAAGGTCGAACTGGCCAGTCGTGCGACCGTGCAGCAAGCCATCGATGCTGCCAAAGCCGCGTTCCCGGCCTGGCGCAACACCCCGCCGGCCAAGCGCGCGCAAGTCATGTTCCGTTTCAAGCAGCTGCTCGAGCAGAACGAAGCGCGAATCGCACAGATGATCAGCGAGGAGCACGGCAAGACCCTGGAAGATGCCGCCGGTGAGTTGAAGCGCGGTATCGAGAACGTCGAGTTCGCCTGTGCTGCACCTGAATTGCTCAAGGGCGAGTACAGCCGAAACGTAGGACCCAATATCGACGCCTGGTCCGACTTCCAACCGCTGGGCATAGTGGCGGGTATCACGCCCTTCAACTTCCCGGCGATGGTGCCGCTGTGGATGTATCCACTGGCAATCGCATGCGGCAACGCATTCATTCTCAAGCCGTCGGAGCGCGACCCCAGCTCGACGCTGTTCATCGCCCAGCTGTTGCTGGAAGCGGGCCTGCCCAAGGGCATCCTCAATGTGGTGCACGGTGACAAGGAAGCGGTGGATGCCCTGATCGAGGCACCGGAGGTCAAGGCGCTGAGTTTCGTGGGTTCCACGCCGATCGCCGAGTACATCTACGCTGAGGGTACCAAACGTGGCAAGCGCGTCCAGGCACTGGGCGGCGCGAAAAACCACGCAGTGCTGATGCCCGATGCCGACCTGGACAACGCCGTCAGTGCGCTGATGGGGGCTGCCTATGGTTCGTGCGGTGAGCGTTGCATGGCCATTTCGGTCGCGGTATGCGTGGGTGACCAGGTGGCCGATGCGCTTATTGCCAAGCTTGAGCCGCAAATCAAGGCACTGAAGATCGGTGCGGGCACATCGTGCGGCCTGGACATGGGGCCGCTGGTCACGGCGGCTGCTCGCGACAAAGTGGTTGGCTACATCGAGGAAGGCGTAGCGGCGGGGGCCAGGCTCGTTGTCGACGGTCGCGGCTTGCGCGTATCGGGTAATGAAGAAGGCTATTTCGTCGGCGGCACCTTGTTCGACAAGGTGACCCCGCAAATGCGCATCTACAAGGAAGAGATTTTCGGGCCGGTGTTGTGTGTAGTACGGGTCGACAGCCTTGAACAGGCCATGCAACTGATCAATGATCACGAGTATGGCAACGGTACCTGCATCTTTACCCGTGACGGTGAAGCGGCGCGGTTGTTCTGCGATGAGATCGAAGTAGGCATGGTGGGGGTGAACGTTCCGCTGCCGGTCCCTGTGGCCTACCACAGCTTCGGCGGTTGGAAGCGTTCGCTGTTTGGTGACCTGCATGCCTACGGGCCGGACGGCGTGAGGTTCTACACCCGGCGCAAGGCCATTACTCAACGCTGGCCGCAACGTGCTAGCCATGAAGCATCGCAGTTCGCGTTCCCTAGTTTGTAAGCGTGCTGTAAACGACGAAGGAGGCCACGGGGCCTCCTTCTTCTATATAGCGTCATGGTTCATTCATGTACGGCGTCTTTCCCACCCACGGCCTGAATATTTCAAATATATGAAATTAAAGGTTGACGCGGTTTCGAATCCCCTTATAATGCGCCCCACTTCCAGCGACATTGGAACGCGAAACTCCTTGAGATTCAATGAGTTAGCTAGTTCGGGTGGTGCTGAAAGGGCTACGATCGAATAGATCGAAGGCGGTTGAGAAGAAGGTTGACAGCGTGTTGAAACGCTGTAGAATTCGCCTCCCGCTACGAGAGATCGAAGCGAGTCAAGTGGTTGAAGTTGAACGAGTTTCTCGAAACAACCTTCAAAATAAACGCTTGACAGGCAATGAGGAAAGCGTAGAATGCGCGCCTCGGTTGAGACGAAACACTCTTAGCCAAACGCTCTTTAACAAATCGAATCAAGCAATTCGTGTGGGTGCTTGTGAGTACGGACTGATAGTCAGAAAGATTATCAGCATCACAAGTGGCCATGCGAGAAATCACATAGTCATTTGAGATTGCTGAGCCAAGTTTAGGGTTTCTTAAAAACCCAAGCAGTATTGAACTGAAGAGTTTGATCATGGCTCAGATTGAACGCTGGCGGCAGGCCTAACACATGCAAGTCGAGCGGATGATGGGAGCTTGCTCCTGGATTCAGCGGCGGACGGGTGAGTAATGCCTAGGAATCTGCCTGGTAGTGGGGGACAACGTTTCGAAAGGAACGCTAATACCGCATACGTCCTACGGGAGAAAGCAGGGGACCTTCGGGCCTTGCGCTATCAGATGAGCCTAGGTCGGATTAGCTTGTTGGTGAGGTAATGGCTCACCAAGGCGACGATCCGTAACTGGTCTGAGAGGATGATCAGTCACACTGGAACTGAGACACGGTCCAGACTCCTACGGGAGGCAGCAGTGGGGAATATTGGACAATGGGCGAAAGCCTGATCCAGCCATGCCGCGTGTGTGAAGAAGGTCTTCGGATTGTAAAGCACTTTAAGTTGGGAGGAAGGGTTGTAGATTAATACTCTGCAATTTTGACGTTACCGACAGAATAAGCACCGGCTAACTCTGTGCCAGCAGCCGCGGTAATACAGAGGGTGCAAGCGTTAATCGGAATTACTGGGCGTAAAGCGCGCGTAGGTGGTTTGTTAAGTTGGATGTGAAAGCCCCGGGCTCAACCTGGGAACTGCATCCAAAACTGGCAAGCTAGAGTACGGTAGAGGGTGGTGGAATTTCCTGTGTAGCGGTGAAATGCGTAGATATAGGAAGGAACACCAGTGGCGAAGGCGACCACCTGGACTGATACTGACACTGAGGTGCGAAAGCGTGGGGAGCAAACAGGATTAGATACCCTGGTAGTCCACGCCGTAAACGATGTCAACTAGCCGTTGGAATCCTTGAGATTTTAGTGGCGCAGCTAACGCATTAAGTTGACCGCCTGGGGAGTACGGCCGCAAGGTTAAAACTCAAATGAATTGACGGGGGCCCGCACAAGCGGTGGAGCATGTGGTTTAATTCGAAGCAACGCGAAGAACCTTACCAGGCCTTGACATGCAGAGAACTTTCCAGAGATGGATTGGTGCCTTCGGGAACTCTGACACAGGTGCTGCATGGCTGTCGTCAGCTCGTGTCGTGAGATGTTGGGTTAAGTCCCGTAACGAGCGCAACCCTTGTCCTTAGTTACCAGCACGTTATGGTGGGCACTCTAAGGAGACTGCCGGTGACAAACCGGAGGAAGGTGGGGATGACGTCAAGTCATCATGGCCCTTACGGCCTGGGCTACACACGTGCTACAATGGTCGGTACAGAGGGTTGCCAAGCCGCGAGGTGGAGCTAATCTCACAAAACCGATCGTAGTCCGGATCGCAGTCTGCAACTCGACTGCGTGAAGTCGGAATCGCTAGTAATCGCGAATCAGAATGTCGCGGTGAATACGTTCCCGGGCCTTGTACACACCGCCCGTCACACCATGGGAGTGGGTTGCACCAGAAGTAGCTAGTCTAACCTTCGGGGGGACGGTTACCACGGTGTGATTCATGACTGGGGTGAAGTCGTAACAAGGTAGCCGTAGGGGAACCTGCGGCTGGATCACCTCCTTAATCGACGACATCAGCCTGCTGATGAGCTCCCACACGAATTGCTTGATTCATTGTAAAAGACGATGCTGTAACGCGACCCTGTTATAGGTCTGTAGCTCAGTTGGTTAGAGCGCACCCCTGATAAGGGTGAGGTCGGCAGTTCAAATCTGCCCAGACCTACCATTACTTGGTTCAGCCGTAGAATACGGGGCCATAGCTCAGCTGGGAGAGCGCCTGCCTTGCACGCAGGAGGTCAGCGGTTCGATCCCGCTTGGCTCCACCAATCCTTCAGGTTTGCAGCACTGTTCAGAATACAGAAATGAACATTCCGGTGTGAATGTTGATTTCTGACTTTTGTCAGACCGTTCTTTAAAAATTCGGATATGTGATAGAAATAGACTGAAGACCAGTTTCACTGCTGGAATTCAGGCTAAGGTAAAATTTGTGAGTTCTGCTCGAAAGAGCAACGTGCGAATTTTCGGCGAATGTCGTCTTCACAGTATAACCAGATTGCTTGGGGTTATATGGTCAAGTGAAGAAGCGCATACGGTGGATGCCTTGGCAGTCAGAGGCGATGAAAGACGTGGTAGCCTGCGAAAAGCTTTGGGGAGTCGGCAAACAGACTGTGATCCAGAGATCTCTGAATGGGGGAACCCAGCCAGCACAAGCTGGTTATCTTGTACTGAATACATAGGTGCAAGAGGCGAACCAGGGGAACTGAAACATCTAAGTACCCTGAGGAAAAGAAATCAACCGAGATTCCCTTAGTAGTGGCGAGCGAACGGGGACCAGCCCTTAAGTTGGTTTGAGATTAGTGGAACGCTCTGGAAAGTGCGGCCATAGTGGGTGATAGCCCCGTACACGAAAATCTCTTGTCAATGAAATCGAGTAGGACGGAGCACGAGAAACTTTGTCTGAATATGGGGGGACCATCCTCCAAGGCTAAATACTACTGACTGACCGATAGTGAACCAGTACCGTGAGGGAAAGGCGAAAAGAACCCCGGAGAGGGGAGTGAAATAGAACCTGAAACCGTATGCGTACAAGCAGTGGGAGCCTACTTTGTTAGGTGACTGCGTACCTTTTGTATAATGGGTCAGCGACTTATATTCAGTGGCGAGCTTAACCGAATAGGGGAGGCGTAGCGAAAGCGAGTCTTAATAGGGCGTTTAGTCGCTGGGTATAGACCCGAAACCGGGCGATCTATCCATGGGCAGGTTGAAGGTTAGGTAACACTGACTGGAGGACCGAACCGACTACCGTTGAAAAGTTAGCGGATGACCTGTGGATCGGAGTGAAAGGCTAATCAAGCTCGGAGATAGCTGGTTCTCCTCGAAAGCTATTTAGGTAGCGCCTCATGTATCACTGTAGGGGGTAGAGCACTGTTTCGGCTAGGGGGTCATCCCGACTTACCAAACCGATGCAAACTCCGAATACCTACAAGTGCCGAGCATGGGAGACACACGGCGGGTGCTAACGTCCGTCGTGAAAAGGGAAACAACCCAGACCGTCAGCTAAGGTCCCAAAGTCATGGTTAAGTGGGAAACGATGTGGGAAGGCTTAGACAGCTAGGAGGTTGGCTTAGAAGCAGCCACCCTTTAAAGAAAGCGTAATAGCTCACTAGTCGAGTCGGCCTGCGCGGAAGATGTAACGGGGCTCAAACCATGCACCGAAGCTACGGGTATCACCTTATGGTGATGCGGTAGAGGAGCGTTCTGTAAGCCTGTGAAGGTGAGTTGAGAAGCTTGCTGGAGGTATCAGAAGTGCGAATGCTGACATGAGTAACGACAATGCGAGTGAAAAACTCGCACGCCGAAAGACCAAGGTTTCCTGCGCAACGTTAATCGACGCAGGGTTAGTCGGTCCCTAAGGCGAGGCTGAAAAGCGTAGTCGATGGAAAACAGGTTAATATTCCTGTACTTCCAGTTATTGCGATGGAGGGACGGAGAAGGTTAGGCCAGCCTGGCGTTGGTTGTCCAGGTTTAAGGTGGTAGGCTGAAATCTTAGGCAAATCCGGGATTTCAAGGCCGAGAGCTGATGACGAGTTGCCTTTAGGCGACGAAGTGGTTGATACCATGCTTCCAAGAAAAGCTCCTAAGCTTCAGATAACTGGGAACCGTACCCCAAACCGACACAGGTGGTTAGGTAGAGAATACCAAGGCGCTTGAGAGAACTCGGGTGAAGGAACTAGGCAAAATGGCACCGTAACTTCGGGAGAAGGTGCGCCGGCGAAGGTGAAGGGCTTGCCCCGTAAGCTTTTGCTGGTCGAAGATACCAGGCCGCTGCGACTGTTTATTAAAAACACAGCACTCTGCAAACACGAAAGTGGACGTATAGGGTGTGACGCCTGCCCGGTGCCGGAAGGTTAATTGATGGGGTTAGCGCAAGCGAAGCTCTTGATCGAAGCCCCGGTAAACGGCGGCCGTAACTATAACGGTCCTAAGGTAGCGAAATTCCTTGTCGGGTAAGTTCCGACCTGCACGAATGGCGTAACGATGGCGGCGCTGTCTCCACCCGAGACTCAGTGAAATTGAAATCGCTGTGAAGATGCAGTGTATCCGCGGCTAGACGGAAAGACCCCGTGAACCTTTACTATAGCTTTGCACTGGACTTTGAATTTGCTTGTGTAGGATAGGTGGGAGGCTTTGAAGTGGGGACGCCAGTTCTCATGGAGCCATCCTTGAAATACCACCCTGGCAACTTTGAGGTTCTAACTCAGGTCCGTTATCCGGATCGAGGACAGTGTATGGTGGGTAGTTTGACTGGGGCGGTCTCCTCCCAAAGAGTAACGGAGGAGTACGAAGGTGCGCTCAGACCGGTCGGAAATCGGTCGTAGAGTATAAAGGCAAAAGCGCGCTTGACTGCGAGACACACACGTCGAGCAGGTACGAAAGTAGGTCTTAGTGATCCGGTGGTTCTGTATGGAAGGGCCATCGCTCAACGGATAAAAGGTACTCCGGGGATAACAGGCTGATACCGCCCAAGAGTTCATATCGACGGCGGTGTTTGGCACCTCGATGTCGGCTCATCACATCCTGGGGCTGAAGCCGGTCCCAAGGGTATGGCTGTTCGCCATTTAAAGTGGTACGCGAGCTGGGTTTAGAACGTCGTGAGACAGTTCGGTCCCTATCTGCCGTGGACGTTTGAGATTTGAGAGGGGCTGCTCCTAGTACGAGAGGACCGGAGTGGACGAACCTCTGGTGTTCCGGTTGTCACGCCAGTGGCATTGCCGGGTAGCTATGTTCGGAAGAGATAACCGCTGAAAGCATCTAAGCGGGAAACTTGCCTCAAGATGAGATCTCACTGGGATCTTGAATCCCCTAAAGGGCCGTCGAAGACTACGACGTTGATAGGTTGGGTGTGTAAGCGCTGTGAGGCGTTGAGCTAACCAATACTAATTGCCCGTGAGGCTTGACCATATAACACCCAAGCAATTTGCTCCTGCAGATTGCGGTGGTGAAGATGACATGAGCCGAAAGTTCGCAACGCATCACAAACATCACATATCCGAATTCGCTGGGCTGTCCAATAGGACATTCTGGCTACAGAATTTCTTGACGACCATAGAGCATTGGAACCACCTGATCCCATCCCGAACTCAGTAGTGAAACGATGCATCGCCGATGGTAGTGTGGGGTTTCCCCATGTGAGAGTAGGTCATCGTCAAGATTCATTTCGCAAAACCCCTATCTGCGTATGCAGGTAGGGGTTTTGTCTTTGGGCTGAAAAAAACCTTTCTAGCCTGCCTGTCGCTCAAGGCACCCCTTCCTGTTCGTCAAGAGCCCGCATTTCGAGCGCCGGGCCATTCGAACCGCAATCTCCAGCCTATGCCGGCCTCCATAAGATCACTAGAATAACCCCACGCACTTACTCAGAAGCGTCCTATGTCCAACCCCGTCGAGCCAGAAACGCTGGCTGATCTGCCACTCGAAGACCTGGTCGCATGCCATGAATGCGATCTGCTCTTGCGCAAACCTGTGATCCACCCCGGTGAAAAAGCGCTTTGCCCGCGCTGCGGCTACGAGCTCTATGCGCACCGGCATAATGTGGTCAACCGCAGCCTGGCGTTGGTGCTGACGGCGCTCGCGCTGTTCATCCCAGCCAATTTCCTGCCGATCATGCAGTTGCATCTGCTAGGCCAGACATCGGACGACACGGTCTGGAGCGGCGTACTGGGGCTGTATGATTCGGGCATGCAGGGGGTGGCCATCGTGGTTTTCCTGTGCAGCATGGCCATACCGCTGGCAAAACTGATGTGTCAGCTGGCCGTTCTACTGGCAATTCGGCTCAACACAGGGCGCAGGTTAGGTCTGTTGCTGTACAGAACCTATCACCACTTGCGTGACTGGGGCATGCTCGAGGTCTACTTCATGGGCGTGCTCGTGGCCATCGTCAAATTGGTGGACTTGGCAGAACTTACCGTAGGGGTTGGTCTGTTCTGCTTCATCAGCTTGCTGTTGATTCAGGTTTGGCTGGAGGTTGTCATGTCACCGCACCAGGTCTGGAGTGCGTTATCGGGGGAGGACCCGCATGCGGGCGATTGATGCAGGTATCGTTGTCTGCAACGAGTGTCATGAACTGAACAGGCAAACCACAGGTGACGCATCCCAAACGTGTATGCGGTGCGGTGCCAGGGTGCATCCGCGTCGACCGAACAGCATCATGCGCACCTGGGCGCTGCTCATCGCTGCATCCATTCTCTATATTCCGGCCAACGTGCTGCCGATCATGACCGTCAGCTCATTTGGTCAAGGCACGCCCGACACCATCATGTCGGGCGTCATCGCCCTGCTCAAGCACGGC
Source organism: Pseudomonas sp. SWI7 (assembly GCF_006351945.1). NCBI lineage: Bacteria > Pseudomonadati > Pseudomonadota > Gammaproteobacteria > Pseudomonadales > Pseudomonadaceae > Pseudomonas > Pseudomonas sp. SWI7. The sequence goes on from NZ_CP040930.1 coordinate 4,483,746, forward strand.
ATGGTTCCGATTGCGGCCGTGGTATTTACGGCCAGTATCCTCGTACCTACGTTCAAACTGGTAGGGATCGGCCTGCTCCTGTATTCCGTGCAGCGCCGACAGCCCCTGTCGGCGCGGCAACGGATCTGGATGTACCGTTTCATCGAATTCATAGGACGTTGGTCCATGCTCGACATATTCGTTATCGCCATTCTGGTGGCAGTGGTGAATTTCGGCAGGATAGCCAATGTCGAAGCCAATCTGGGCGCTGTCGCCTTCGCAACTGTGGTGATCCTGACGATGCTTGCTGCTTTGACCTTCGATCCCCGATTGATTTGGGATAACACGGAGTCGGATGACGACCATGAGTGACCTGCCAACGGCTAAAACTCGGCCTGCCTCCAATTGGTCGGCCATCTGGATCCTGCCCTTGATCGCGCTGATGATCGGAGGCTGGCTCGCATGGCAGGCTTACCGTGAGGCCGGGGTGCAGATCGAGGTGCGTTTCGAATCGGGCGAAGGCATCGTCGCCAACAAGACCGAAGTCATCTACAAAGGCATGCCGGTCGGTAAGGTCAAGAGTTTGGTACTCGATGCCGAGGGCGAGAATCAGGGTGTCATCGCCACCATCGAGATGAACCAGGCGGCTGAAGGGCACCTGAACAAAGGCACGCGTTTCTGGCTGGTCAAGCCGAGCGTCAGCCTGGCGGGCATTTCCGGCCTCGAGACGTTGGTATCGGGTAACTACATTGCCGTCAGCCCCGGAGAGGGTGAGCCAACCAAGCGGTTCACCGCGCTCAAGGTGGCACCGCCCCTGTCGGATTCCGAACCTGGTTTGCACCTCACCCTCAAGGCCGAGCGCCTGGGGTCGCTCAATAAAGACAGCCCGATCTTCTACAAGCAAATCCAGGTCGGCCGCGTGAAAAGCTACCGGCTTTCCGACGACCAGAGCACAGTCGAGGTAAAAATCTTCATCGAGCCTGCCTACGCGAGCCTGGTGCGCAAGCATACGCGCTTCTGGAACGCCAGCGGCGTCAGCATCGATGCCTCGCTATCGGGGGTCAAGGTGCGCAGTGAATCGCTATCGAGTATCGTCGCCGGCGGCATCGCCTTTGCCACGCCAGAGCACCGCAAGGACAGCCCGCCTACCGACCCAAGCCTGCCATTTCGCTTGTACGAGGACTTCGATGCAGCCCAGGCCGGTATCCGGGTGAAAGTGAAGCTGAGCGACTACGAGGGCCTGCAGGCCGGGCGTACGCCTGTCATGTACAAAGGCATCCAGGTGGGCTCTCTGAAGACCCTGAAAATGGAGGACAACCTTGCCAGCGCCACTGCCGAGCTGACATTGGACCCGTTGACCGAAGACTACCTGGTGGAGGGCACTCAGTTCTGGGTGGTCAAACCTTCCATTTCCCTGGCGGGTATCACGGGCCTGGAAGCACTGGTCAAGGGTAACTACATTGCCATCCGCCCTGGGGAGAAAGGTGCTCGACCTGAACGGGAGTTCGAAGCGCGCGCCAAGGCGCCGCCGCTGGACCTGAAGGCGCCGGGCCTGCACATGGTGCTGTTCGCAGATACCCTGGGTTCACTGGAGGTGGGTAGCCCCGTAACCTTCAAGCAGGTGAAGGTAGGTAGCGTGCAAAGCTATCAGTTCGCCCGTGACAGCAACCGTATTCTGATCGGTGTTCACATCGAGAAAGAATACGAAAAACTGGTAAACGGCTCGACACGGTTCTGGAACGCTAGTGGTATTACCCTCACCGGTGGCCTGTCCGGCATCAAGATCAAGAGTGAGTCCTTGCAAACCCTGATGGCAGGGGGCATCGCCTTCGACACGCCAAGGCCCAATGTGCCGCTAAAGCGCCATATCCCGCGTTTCCGCCTGCACGAAAGCCAGGAGGCAGCCAACCGTGCCGGTACCCTTATCACGATCCGTGTGGAACGCGCCGATGGGCTCAAGCCAGGGACCGCCATCCGCTTCCGGGGGCTGGATGTGGGCAGTGTGGAAAGTGTCGACCTTACCAAAGACATGCAGGCAGTGCTGTTGAAGGCACGTATTACCGAAGCTGCAGAGCGCATTGCCCGTGCCGGCACTCAGTTTTGGGTGGTCAAGCCATCCTTCGGCCTGGTGCGCACCGAAAACCTCGACACGCTGGTGGGTGGGCAGTACCTGGAAGTACAGCCTGCGGTCAAGGACAGGGGCCCGCAGCGTGACTTCATCGCACTGGCCGAAGCGCCCGAAGTAGCCGGTCCGGAGGTGGGTCTGCCAGTGACCCTCAGCGCACCTCGGCTAGGCTCCATCAAGCCCGGTGTGCCCGTGACATTCCGCGAGGTGGCGGTTGGCAAGGTGACCGACGTCGAGCTAGGCCAGAGTGCCGACAGGGTGCTGATCCACATTCTGATCGAGCCGCGTTATGCCAGCCTGGTACGTAGCGGCAGCCGCTTCTGGAACAGCAGCGGTTTCGGCTTCGACTGGGGCTTGTTCAAGGGCGCTACCGTGCGCACGGAGTCGCTGGAAACACTGATCGATGGTGGTATTGCCTTCGCGACGCCCGAGGGGGAACGCATGGGCACTCCGGCTCGGCCAAGGCAAACGTTCCCGCTGTTCGAGAAAGCTGAAGACGAATGGCTGCAGTGGGCACCCAAGATTCAGATCGCCAAGTAATGCAGGGTAGGGCCGCCATGCGGCCCTGCCACTTTACAGCGCGTGCGTTGAGCCGCGAGCCTGGCACTTCACAAAACCCAGGCATAAAAAAACCGACCCTGAGGTCGGTTTTTTGACTAGCGCGTCGCTTAGGCAGCTGCAGCTTCTTTCAGCGCCTTGATGTGGCCATTCAGACGGCCTTTGTGACGAGCAGCCTTGTTCTTGTGGATGATACCTTTGTCGGCCATACGGTCGATTACAGGTACAGCCAGAACGTAAGCGGCTTGCGCTTTTTCGGCGTCTTTTGCGTCAATGGCTTTGACTACATTCTTGATGTAGGTGCGGACCATGGAACGCAGGCTGGCGTTGTGGCTGCGACGCTTCTCAGCCTGTTTTGCACGTTTCTTGGCGGAAGGTGAGTTGGCCACCGTCGAGCTCCTCGAAAGACTTTAGGTAAATAGCAAACAAAATAGGCCGCGAATCATGCCGATCAGTCGGGCGGATGTCAAGGCCACTTGCAAGGTTCCGCCGAGCGGTGCGCCAACAAGCGGGAAAGATTCCTTTCTGCTGCGCGACCTGTACACTCGGGAATTTTTGGCTCCCCTGCGAAGGCGCGGGAGTATCGCACATTCGGACGCGCTCTGGCAGCGTCCTCTGTCATTGGCGTGAATCTTTTCGATGAACCTGCTCAAATCCCTCGCTGCGGTAAGCTCGATCACCATGATTTCGCGGGTGCTGGGTTTTGTCCGCGACACCATCCTGGCGCGTATTTTCGGCGCCGGCGTTGCCACCGATGCTTTCTTCATTGCGTTCAAGCTACCCAACCTGCTGCGCCGCATCTTCGCCGAGGGTGCGTTCTCCCAGGCATTCGTGCCTATTCTTGCCGAATACAAAAGCCAGCAGGGCGAAGAGGCCACGCGTACCTTCGTGGCCTACGTCAGCGGCCTGCTGACGCTGGTGCTGGCCGTGGTGACCGGCATCGGTATCCTGGCCGCGCCATGGGTGGTGTGGGCCACGGCGCCTGGCTTCGTCGACAACGCCGAGAAATACCAGCTCACCACCGATCTGCTGCGGGTCACCTTTCCTTATATATTGCTGATCTCGCTGTCATCCCTGGTGGGCGCCATCCTCAACACCTGGAACCGCTTCAGCGTGCCGGCCTTCACGCCGACCTTGCTCAACGTGGCGATGATCGTGTTCGCCGTATTGCTCACGCCGTATTTCAATCCGCCGATCATGGCGCTGGCCTGGGGCGTGCTGGCCGGTGGCCTGGCGCAACTGCTCTACCAGCTTCCGGCCCTGAAAAGGATCGGCATGCTGGTGTTGCCGCGGCTGAACCTGAAAGATGCAGGCGTGTGGCGGGTGCTCAAGCAGATGCTCCCTGCCATCCTCGGCGTCTCGGTGAGCCAGATATCGCTGATCATCAATACCATCTTCGCCTCGTTCCTGGTGGCAGGCTCCGTCTCCTGGATGTATTACGCAGACCGGCTCATGGAGCTGCCGTCGGGTGTTCTGGGCGTGGCTCTGGGTACCATCCTGCTGCCGACCCTGGCCAAGACCTACGCCAACAAGGACCGGGAAGAGTACTCGCGCATTCTCGACTGGGGCCTGCGCTTGTGCTTTTTGCTGGTGCTGCCGTGTACGCTGGGGCTGGCGATCCTAGCCGAGCCGCTGACCGTGGCCCTGTTCCAGTACGGCAAGTTCAGTGCAACCGATGCCGCCATGACCCAGCAGGCGCTGATCGCCTATTCCGTCGGCCTGCTGGCAATCATTATGGTCAAGGTGCTGGCGCCGGGCTTCTATGCGCAGCAGAATATCCGCACGCCGGTGAAGATCGCCGTCTTCACCCTGGTCTGCACGCAGCTGTTCAACCTGGTGCTCATCGGCCCGCTGGCGCATGCCGGACTGGCCCTGGCCATCAGCCTTGGCGCCTGCCTCAATGCCGGCTTGCTGTTCTGGAAGCTGCGCACCCAGCAGCTATTCCAACCGCAACCAGGTTGGGCCATGTTTCTGCTCAAGCTGGTGTTGGCGGCAGGCCTGATGTCCGGTGTCCTGCTGGCTGGCATGCACTACCTGCCGGCCTGGGTCGAGGGAAACATGCTTGAACGACTGATGCGGCTGATGGCGCTGATCATGGCAGCCGTCGTCACCTACTTTGGTTGCCTGTACCTGTGCGGTTTCCGACCTCGGCAGTTCGCCCGCAAAGCCTTGCACTAAGGCTGCGGGCGCGTCAGGCGTCGGTTTTTCGCAATCCACGCCGCCCTTGGGCGCTGCTGCCTGTCACCGGCGCCCGGGTGTGGTTATAATCGGCCACTTTATGAGCAAGAAGCGCGTTATGCAGCTGGTTCGAGGTCTTCACAACCTGCGCCCCGAGCACCGGGGGTGTGTCGCCACCATTGGCAACTTCGACGGGGTTCACCGCGGCCACCAGGCAATCCTGGCGCGCCTGCGCGAGCGAGGCCAGGCCCTGGGCCTGCCGACCTGCGTGGTAATCTTCGAACCGCAACCGCGCGAGTACTTCACGCCCGATACCGCGCCGGCCCGCCTGGCCCGGCTGCGGGACAAGATCGCGTTGCTGGCCGGCGAAGGCATCGACCGCGTATTGTGCCTGGCCTTCAACCAGCGCCTGGGTGAGCTCGACGCCGATGACTTCGTCAGGACCATCCTGGTCGATGGCCTGGGCGTGCAGCATCTCGAAGTGGGTGACGACTTCCGCTTTGGCTGTGATCGCAAAGGCGATTTCGCCTTCCTGGTCCAGGCCGGCGCGCAGTATGGTTTTACCGTAGAAGCCGCCAACACCGTGATCCAGGACGGCCTACGGGTCAGCAGCACCGAAGTACGCAAGGCGCTGGCGCAAGGCAATTTCGAGCTGGCCGAGCATCTGCTGGGCCGCCCGTACAGCATCACCGGCCGCGTATTGCATGGCCAGAAGCTGGCCCGCCAGCTCGGCACACCCACTGCCAACATCCAGCTCAAGCGTCGCCGCGTACCGTTGGCCGGTGTCTACCTGGCCAGCATCGAGATCGACGGCAAGGCCTGGGCGGGTGTCGGCAACATTGGCGTGCGTCCTACCGTTGCCGGTGACGGGCGCCCGCACCTGGAGATCCATCTGCTGGACTATGCCGGTGACCTTTATGGTCGCCGTCTGACGGTGGTGTTCCACCACAAGCTGCGTGAAGAGCAGCGATTCGCCTCCCTGGAGGCGCTGAAGTCGGCGATCGATGCGGATATCGCCGCCGCACGTGCACATTGGCACGCTCAACCGCTAACCAAGAGCCTGAAATGACCGACTACAAAGCCACGCTAAACCTTCCGGACACCGCCTTCCCCATGAAGGCCGGCCTGCCTCAGCGCGAACCGCAGATTCTGCAGCGCTGGGACAGCATTGGCCTGTACCAGAAGCTGCGCGAGATTGGCAAGGATCGTCCCAAGTTCGTCCTGCACGACGGCCCGCCCTACGCCAATGGCAAGATCCACATCGGTCATGCGCTGAACAAGATCCTCAAGGACATGATCGTCCGCTCCAAGACCCTGGCCGGCTTCGATGCGCCGTACGTGCCGGGTTGGGACTGCCATGGGCTGCCGATCGAACACAAGGTCGAAGTCACCCACGGCAAGCACCTGACCGCCGACCGTACCCGCGAGCTGTGCCGCGAGTACGCTGCCGAGCAGATCGAAGGGCAGAAGACCGAGTTCATTCGCCTGGGCGTGCTGGGCGACTGGGACAACCCCTACAAGACCATGAACTTCGCCAACGAGGCTGGTGAAATCCGCGCCCTGGCCGAGATGGTCAAGCAGGGGTACGTGTTCAAGGGCCTCAAGCCGGTGAACTGGTGCTTCGATTGCGGCTCGGCACTGGCCGAGGCGGAAGTCGAATACGCCGACAAGAAGTCGCAGACCATCGACGTGGCGTTCCCTGTCGCCGATGACGCCAAGCTGGCCGCAGCCTTCGGCCTGGCGGCACTCGAAAAACCGGCCGCCATCGTGATCTGGACCACCACCCCGTGGACCATCCCTGCCAACCAGGCGCTGAACGTTCACCCCGAGTTCCAGTACGCCCTGGTCGACATCGGCGAGCGCCTGCTGGTCCTGGCCGAAGAGCTGGTCGAATCCTGCCTCAAGCGCTACGAACTGGAAGGTTCGGTGATTGCCACCGCCCCAGGCTCGGCCCTTGAGCTGGTCAACTTCCGTCACCCGTTCTACGACCGCCTTTCGCCGGTTTACCTGGCCGAGTACGTCGAACTGGGCGCAGGCACTGGCGTGGTGCATTCTGCGCCGGCCTACGGTGAAGACGACTTCGTGACCTGCAAGCGCTACGGCATGGTCAACGATGAAATCCTCACGCCCGTGCAGAGCAACGGCGTGTACGTCGAATCGCTGCCGTTCTTCGGCGGGCAGTTCATCTGGAAGGCCAACCCGGCCATCGTCGAGAAGCTGGGCGAAGTCGGTGCGCTGATGCACACCGAAACCATCAGCCACAGTTACATGCACTGCTGGCGTCACAAGTCGCCGCTGATCTACCGTGCCACCGCACAGTGGTTCGTCGGCATGGACAAGCAGCCACGCGACGGCGAACCGCTGCGCGAGCGTGCCCTGAAGGCCATCGAGGACACCAAGTTCGTCCCGGCGTGGGGCCAGGCACGCTTGCACTCGATGATCGCAAACCGGCCTGACTGGTGCATCTCGCGCCAGCGTAACTGGGGCGTGCCTATCCCGTTCTTCCTGAACAAGCAGACGGGCGAGCTGCACCCTCGGACCGTCGAGCTGATGGAAGAGGTCGCCAAGCGCGTCGAGCAACAGGGCATCGAGGCCTGGTTCAAGCTGGACGCCGCCGAGCTGCTCGGCGCCGAAGCCGAGCAGTACGACAAGATCGCTGACACCCTGGACGTATGGTTCGACTCCGGCACCACGCACTGGCATGTACTGCGCGGCTCCCACGACATCGGCCATGCCACCGGCCCCCGCGCCGACCTGTACCTGGAAGGTTCCGACCAACACCGCGGCTGGTTCCACTCGTCGCTGTTGACCGGCTGCGCCATCGACGGCCACGCGCCATACCGCGAGCTGCTGACCCACGGCTTCACCGTGGACGAGAACGGCCGCAAGATGTCCAAGTCGCTGGGCAACACCATCGAGCCGGAGAAGGTCAACAACACCCTGGGTGCCGACATCCTGCGCCTGTGGGTCGCGGCTACCGACTACTCCGGTGAAATGGCAGTGTCCGAGCAGATCCTGCAGCGCAGCGCCGATGCCTACCGGCGTATTCGCAACACCGCACGCTTCCTGCTCTCCAACCTGACCGGCTTCGACCCGGCACGCGACCTGCTCGCGCCGCAGGACATGCTGGCCCTGGACCGTTGGGCGGTGGATCGCACCCTGTTGCTGCAACGCGAGCTGGAAGAGCACTACGGCGAGTACCGCTTCTGGAACGTCTACTCGAAGGTGCACAACTTCTGTGTGCAGGAGCTGGGTGGTTTCTACCTCGACATCATCAAGGATCGCCAGTACACCACGGGCGCCAACAGCGTCGCCCGCCGTTCCTGCCAGACCGCGCTGTACCACATCAGCGAGGCGCTGGTGCGCTGGATCGCGCCGATCCTGGCTTTTACCGCCGACGAAATCTGGCAGTACCTGCCGGGTGAGCGTAACGAGTCGGTCATGCTCAATGGCTGGTATGAAGGCCTGAGTGAGCTGCCGGAAGGCACCGAACTCGATCGCGCCTATTGGGACCGCGTCATGGCGGTCAAGGCTTCGGTCAACAAGGAACTGGAAAACCAGCGTACCGCCAAGGTCATCGGCGGCAACCTGCAGGCCGAAGTCACCTTGTACGCGGACGAGGGCCTGAGCGCCGATCTGAACAAGCTGGGCGATGAGTTGCGTTTCGTGCTCATCACCTCGGCTGCCAGCGTGGTGCCGTTCGCGCAGGCGCCTGCCGAAGCGGTGGCGACCGAGGTCGAAGGCCTCAAGTTGAAAGTGGTCAAGTCCGGCTACACCAAGTGCGGCCGTTGCTGGCACTTCCGTGCAGACGTCGGCAGCCATCCGGAGCATCCGGAAATCTGCGGTCGCTGTGTGGAAAACCTGACCGGCTCCGGCGAGGTGCGCCACTATGCCTAACCTTGCAGCGGGGCGCTTCGGGCGCCTCGTATGGCTGTGGCTGAGCTTGCTGGTCCTGGTCGTCGACCAGGCCACCAAGCTGTACTTCAACAACGCCCTGACCATGTACCAGCAAATTGTCGTCATCCCCGACTACTTCAGCTGGACCCTGGCCTACAACACCGGCGCTGCGTTCAGTTTTCTGGCCGATGGCGCCGGCTGGCAGCGTTGGTTGTTCGCCCTGATCGCCGTGGTGGTCAGTGCAGTGCTGGTGGTGTGGCTCAAGCGCCTCGGCCGTCATGAAACCTGGCTGGCCGTAGCGCTGGCCCTGGTGCTGGGCGGGGCCATCGGCAACCTCTACGACCGTATCGTGCTGGGCCATGTGGTCGATTTCATCCTGGTGCACTGGCAGAACCGCCACTACTTCCCGGCCTTCAACGTGGCCGACAGCGCCATTACCGTCGGCGCAATCATGTTGGCGCTGGACATGTTCAAGAGCAAGAAATCCGAGGAGCCGGTCCATGACTGACATTCGTATCGGCCAGAACACCGAAGTTACCCTGCATTTCGCCCTGCGCCTGGAAAACGGTGACACGGTCGACAGCACCTTCGACAAGGCGCCTGCCACCTTCAAGGTGGGCGACGGCAACCTGCTGCCGGGCTTCGAGGCCGCGCTGTTCGGTTTCAAGGCTGGCGACAAACGCACCGTGGAGGTGGCCCCGGAGAACGCCTTCGGCCAGCCTAACCCACAGAATGTGCAGGTTATGCCAAGGTCTCAGTTCGAAGGCATGGAGCTGTCCGATGGCTTGCTGATCATCTTCAAGGACGCCGCCAACGCCGAGCTACCGGGCGTGGTGAAGGCCTTCGACGACGATCAGGTGACCATCGACTTCAATCACCCACTGGCTGGCAAGACCCTGACCTTCGAGGTGGAGATCCTCGAGGTGAAGGCCCTGTAGGCCTGGAGCCGATCATGCAAATCAAACTCGCCAACCCGCGCGGCTTCTGCGCGGGGGTCGACCGGGCGATCGAAATCGTCAACCGCGCGCTGGAAGTGTTCGGCCCGCCCATCTATGTGCGCCACGAAGTGGTACACAACAAGTTCGTCGTCGAGGACCTGCGCAGCCGTGGCGCCATTTTCGTCGAGGAGCTGGACCAGGTGCCTGACGATGTCATCGTCATCTTCAGCGCCCATGGGGTTTCCCAGGCCGTGCGTCAGGAAGCCGGTGGGCGTGGCCTGAAGGTATTCGATGCCACCTGCCCATTGGTCACCAAGGTGCACATCGAGGTGGCCAAGTACAGCCGCGATGGCCGTGAGTGCATCCTGATTGGCCATGCCGGCCACCCGGAAGTCGAAGGCACCATGGGGCAGTATGACGCTAGCAACGGCGGGGCCATCTACCTGGTAGAAGACGAGGACGACGTAGCCAATCTGCAGGTGAGAGACCCTGACCACTTGGCATTCGTGACCCAGACCACCTTGTCGATGGACGACACCAGCCGCGTGATCGACGCGCTGCGTGCGCGCTTTCCGAACATCGGCGGGCCGCGCAAGGACGACATCTGCTACGCCACGCAAAACCGCCAGGATGCCGTTAAGCAACTGGCCGACGAGTGTGATGTGGTCCTGGTGGTCGGCAGCCCTAACAGCTCCAACTCCAACCGCCTGCGTGAGCTTGCCGAGCGAATGGGTACCCCAGCCCATCTGATCGACGGCGCTGAAGACCTGCAGCGGGCCTGGTTCGACCAGGTTGGCCGCATCGGCATCACCGCAGGCGCGTCCGCGCCGGAAGTGCTGGTGCGCGGCGTCATCGAACAGCTCAAGGCCTGGGGCGCTACGGGCGCCGAGGAGCTGGACGGGCGTGAAGAGAACGTCACCTTCTCGATGCCCAAAGAGCTGCGTGTGCGCTCGTTGATCTGATCGCCTGCGCGGGCCTGAGCGGTTAGCCGCGAACGCTCAGGCCCCTGCACCTGCGCACCCTCGGGTGTCGCGAGTTTCATTCGATACCCTGACTCTGCCGCTGGACGCCATCACCACTTGATGCTGGCTGGTGCCAGCCGACCGCGCGCATACTTCGAAAGTCGCCGCCAGCCAGTTGCCGGCGGGGTTCACTGGCAGGCCCATGGCCGTGAACGTCATCGTCGTACCTAGGTTCGCGGCGATCTGCAGAGGCCGACGCAGGCGGTGTTCATGCAGCACCCGCGAATCCTGCTCCAGCGTCACTCGCCATCCATTGCCCCATGCTTCGTCCAGCGCTTGCACCCGCACGGCCTCACCCAGCAGCATGGCGCGCCCACGCGCGCTCCGCAGCGTTTGCGACAAGTCTCGCGTGACGGCAGCGCGGTGCACGTCATCGCTGAGCTTGACGTAGGCAGGCGCCCCCAGCTGCGTCAGGACAGCGAGCACCGCCAATGCCGACACCGTTTGTATCAGTGTTACTCCCTGTTGCTTCACCGTGCATTTCTCCTTGGTCGTGCTTGGCTTTAGCTTCACGCACGCTGGGTCACCCTTCCAGTGGCAGGCGTACATCGACAATGCATGAAAAGTCGCAGGAGCTGCAGGGATGCAGGTAACGCAACGGGGCATGACGCTCCTGGAAACGCTGTTGGCCATGGTGGTGATTGCGGTGGGAATGTTTGCCGCAGCAGCGCTGCACATGCAGGCTTTGCAGGCCTCGCAAGACGCTCGGCAGCAGGTGCAGGCGGTGCTGGCATCTGCCAGTGCACATGAGCAGGCGCTGCCATGAGGCCCTGGCAAAAAGGGGTCGGATTGCTCGAGCTGCTACTGGCGCTGGCACTCGGGTTGATGCTGTTGGCCGGCGCCAGCCAGTTGTTCACCTCTGCCCACCGAGCGTGGCAGCTGCAAGGGGCAGCGCTGCGCATGCAGGAAGATGCACGGCTGGCCTTGTTGCGCATGGCCCAGGACATCCGCATGGCTGGCATGTTCGGCTGCCTGCGGTTGGAGCCCGCGGATCTGCCAGACGGCGACACCTTTACCGCATTTAGCCGACCTCTGGAAGTGGAGGGCTCAAACCTTGAGGTGGTGGTGGCCGACCTTCCTGGCCATCCGCTGAAGCCTCAATGGACCCTGCTCACTGACTGCGTGGGGTACGCCAAGGTACATCGAGGGCATGTCCAAGCCGCCGCGCCGCTGATGGCCATCCCCATCACCCGACATCGTTACGCCGTCAGGGGCGCTACCCTGTACTTCACCCGTGGCAGCAGCACCCAGCCCCTGCTTGAGCATGTGCGCCGTCTGCACGTGGTGGCTGCGGCCGATGGCCAGCGCATCGACCTGCACTTGGATCTGTTCGATCCCGTGTTGGCGCTGGAGCAGCAGTACGTTGTCAGTGTGGCCCGCCGCAACGGGGGCGAGCCATGACACGAGAACGTGGGGTGGTGCTGCTGTTGGCATTGGTGCTGAGCCTCTTGCTGGGTGTGCTGACCACCTCGGCGCTACGTGCGGCCGCCGTTGAGACGCAAATGGTGGGCCTGTTCAAAGAAGGGCAGCTGGCCTTCGAGCAGGCCGAAGCCACATTGGACGTTGGCAAGCAGTCGATCATGCAGGTACGGCCACCGCCATGTGAAGTGTGCCCGCCGCCTGAGCAGCCGCATCGCCTGGCCGGGGTCTGGGAAGCCGGGCCAGAAGGCTTTTTTCAGGTGCAGAACCTGGGCACCACGCAACGCGCCGTGGGTGTCCCGGCCGGGCGATCAGTGACAGTGTTCCGGGTAACCGCGGTCAGCCAGCTAAGTCATCCCCGGCAGGTGGTGGAAGCGGTGTATGCCAGCGATGGTAGTGCGCTTGTACGCATGACGTGGCGACAAAGATTCAGAGGAGACTGACATGCAGCAAGGCATCAGCCTGATCGAGCTGTTGATTGTGCTGGCCGTCACCGGCATTCTGGCAGCCATTGCCTACCCCCGTTACAACGACCACCTGCGGCAGGCAGCGCGCCACGAGGTGGTCGCCCTGTTGCAGGATGCTGCATTGCGCCTGGAACGCCATCGCTTGGTTACTGGCCAGTATGCCGAAGGCGACCCGAGCCTGCCTTCGGGCAACCGCTACTACAGCCTGCAAGCGCTGCGCGAAGACCAGACCTTCACCCTGCGCGCCCGACGTTTGCCAAAAGGGCTGATGGCCGAAGACCGCTGTGGCGATTTCGAGCTTGATCAAGCTGGGGTAGGACGCAACCACGGCGCCATCGACAGCGCGCGCTGCTGGGGAGGCTGAACGGTCACAGGTGCCCGGTGCATCGCGGTTTTTTTCTTCAGGTGTTGAATCGACAGATGAGCAAGCAAGTAGTGGTGGTCGGTGGCGGGGTCATTGGCCTGCTGACGGCATTCAACCTGGCGGCGAGCGTCGACCAGGTAGTGATATGCGACCAAGGCGAGGTAGGTCGCGAGTCCTCCTGGGCCGGGGGCGGTATCGTCTCGCCCCTGTACCCCTGGCGCTACAGCCCGGCAGTGACCGCCCTGGCGCATTGGTCGCAGGACTTTTATCCACAGCTGGGTGAGCGCTTGTTCGCCAGCACGGGCCTGGACCCTGAAGTGCATACCACCGGGCTGTACTGGCTTGACCTGGATGATCAAGCCCAGGCCTTGGCATGGGCGGACCGTCAGCAGCGGCCGTTGAGCGCCGTGGACATTTCGGCGGTGTACGACGCAGTCCCTGTGCTCGGGCCAGGCTTTGAGCGAGCCCTCTACATGGAGGGCGTGGCCAATGTGCGCAACCCGCGCCTGGTCAAATCGCTGAAGGCGGCGTTGCTGGCATTGCCCAATGTGAGTGTGCGGGAGCACTGCCAGATCACGGGGTTCGTGCAGCAGGGCGGTCGTATCATTGGGGTGAGCACCGCTGAAGGCGAGCTGGCGGCCGACGAAGTCGTACTCAGCGCCGGTGCCTGGAGCGGCGAACTGCTGCGCTACTTGGGCCTTGAGCTTCCGGTCGAGCCGGTGAAAGGGCAGATGATCCTGTTCAAATGCGCTGAAGACTTTCTGCCAAGCATGGTGCTTGCCAAAGGTCGTTATGCAATTCCGCGCCGGGATGGTCACATTCTGGTGGGCAGTACGCTGGAGCATGCCGGCTACGACAAAACACCCACCGATGAGGCGCTGGCAAGCCTCAAGGCATCGGCAGTGGATCTGCTGCCCGGCCTGGAAGGCGCGCATGTGGTTGCCCATTGGGCCGGGCTACGGCCAGGTTCGCCTGAAGGCGTTCCGTTTATCGGGCCGGTGCCCGAGTTCGAGGGGCTATGGCTGAATTGCGGCCATTATCGAAACGGGCTGGTGCTGGCGCCAGCCTCGTGCCAACTGCTGGCCGATTTGCTCAATGGCGCCGAGCCTATCATCGATCCGGCACCCTACGCCCCGCAGGGGCGCCTTGGCTAACCGCCCGATCAGCCCTGTCGGCCAGGCCCCTGCTGCAAGTGTGCCTGGCTGCAATACCAGGTGTTGCCCTGCGCCAATGCCTGGTCGGTGGGCAGGTGCACGCCACAATGCGCGCAGCGAACCATTTTCAGCGGCGCGTCGAGCTTGGCCTCTTGGCGCGGTTGCTGGCTGAGTTTGAATTTGCGCCACAGCCAGAACGCGGCGGCGATCAGGACGATCCAGAAAAGTAGGCGAACCATGGTGTTCAGCTTGTCGAATGAAAGAGGATGACAGTCTAGGGCGCAGGCATAAAAAAAGGGAGGTCCCAGACCTCCCTTTCATGCAACGGCTGAATCAGTCGAACAGACCGAAGGTCATGTAGCTGAACCAGGAGCGGTTGCTGTCGGCTTCCTTCGGCCCTGGTGGCTCGATCGGGTCGCCGTTTTCATCCTTGGGCAACAGCTCCTTGGGCATTTCATCACGCGCATCCTGGAACTGCTTGATCACGTCCTGGTTGGCGCGGGTCTGACCCGGTGGCAGCGGGGTGTCGGTTTCGATCAGGCCCAGCGTGGCCTTGGACAGCCAGCCGCGACCGTCAGATTCGGTCTGCTTGGGCTGGAACTCGCCATCGGCCAGGCTCGGGTGGTCCGGGTAGTTGAGCTTCAGGGTTTCCAGGCTGGTGGCAGCCAGGTCGTCCAGGTGCATCTTCTGGTACGCCTCGACCATCACCGCCAGGCCGTCGCCAACCGAGGGCGTTTCCTGGAAGTTCTCGACCACGTAGCGGCCACGGTTGGCGGCAGCCACGTATGCCTGACGGCTGAGGTAGTAGTCGGCCACGTGGATTTCATAGGAGGCCAGCAGGTTGCGCAGGTAGATCATGCGCTGCTTGGCGTCCGGGGCGTAACGGCTGTTGGGGAAGCGGCTGGTGAGCTGCGCGAACTCGTTGTACGAGTCGCGGGCCGCGCCCGGGTCGCGCTTGGTCATGTCCAGCGGCAGGAAGCGCGCCAGCAGGCCACGGTCCTGGTCGAAGGAGGTCAGACCCTTGAGGTAGTACGCGTAGTCGACGTTCGGGTGCTGCGGGTGCAGGCGGATGAAGCGCTCGGCGGCAGACTTGGCAGCCTCCGGCTCCGCGTTCTTGTAGTTGGCGTAGATCAGCTCCAGCTGCGCCTGGTCGGCATAGCGGCCGAACGGGTAACGCGACTCCAGGGCCTTGAGCTTGTTCACGGCGCTGGTGTAGCTGGAATTGTCCAGGTCAGCCTGGGCCTGTTGATACAGCTCGGCCTCGCTGAGGTTCTCGTCGATGACTTCCTTATTAGAGGAACAGGCCGCGGTGAGCCCGAGGATGGCGATCAGCAGCAGGTGTTTCACTTGCATGGCGGCTTGCGTCCCTTTGACGGCCGCTGTCTTGGGCGGGGCCGTCCTGTTATGATGAGCGCCCCGGCCAACCCCGGGACAAAAGAAGCCGTATTTAACCACAAGCTCGCAGCTGAAACCAAAGGCTGTGCGCCCACTGAATCGAGCATGTCCGAGATCATTCAACTTAGCGCAGAGGTCCCGTCCGAACTGGGCGGTCAACGCCTCGACCAGGTCGCCGCCCAATTGTTCGACGAGTATTCGCGCTCGCGGCTGACGGCATGGATCAAAGATGGCCGTCTGACGGTCGACGGGGCTGTCCTGCGCCCGCGTGACACCGTGCATGGCGGTGCCGTGCTGGCCCTGGAAGCCGAGCAGGAGGCCCAGGGCGAATGGGAGGCCGAGGACATCGCGCTGGACATCGTCTATGAAGACGACCAGATCCTGGTCATCAACAAGCCTGCGGGCCTGGTGGTGCACCCGGCTGCCGGCCATGCCAGCGGTACCTTGCTCAACGCCTTGCTGCACCACGTGCCCGACATCATCAACGTGCCACGTGCCGGCATCGTCCACCGCCTGGACAAGGACACCACTGGCCTGATGGTCGTGGCCAAGACCTTGCAGGCGCAAACCCACTTGGTCGACCAGCTGCAGAAGCGGTCGGTCAGCCGTATCTACGAATGCATCGTGGTGGGCGTGGTCACCGCCGGTGGCAAGATCGACGCCCCCATCGGTCGTCACGGCGGCATGCGCCAGCGCATGGCCGTCACCGACGGCGGCAAGCCAGCGGTCAGCCACTACCGTGTGCTCAAGCGCTTCCGCTCGCACACCCACGTGCGGGTCAAGCTCGAAACCGGGCGTACCCACCAGATCCGCGTGCACATGGCCCACGTCGGCTTCCCCCTGGTTGGTGACCAGACCTACGGCGGGCGTTTCCGCATCCCGCCTGCGGCAAGCCCGACCATGGTCGAGGCGGTCAAGACCTTCCCGCGGCAGGCCCTGCACGCACGCTTCCTGGCACTGGTGCACCCGGCGACGGGCGAGCGCATGGAGTGGGAATCGCCACTGCCCGACGATTTCGTCTGGCTGCTGTCGCTGCTCAATCAGGATCGCGAGAGCTTCATCGGATGAGTGGCTTGACGCAGTCGCTGCTGACGCCGGACTGGCCTGCGCCAGCCTCGGTTCGCGCCTGCGTCACCACCCGCCAGGGCGGCGTCAGCCTGCCGCCTTTCGATACTTTCAATCTGGGTGACCATGTGGGGGACGACCCTGCGGCCGTTGCCCAGAACCGCCTGCGCCTAAGCGGCGAGTTCGACATCCAGCCCGCCTGGCTCAAGCAGGTGCACGGTCTGGCCGTCGCCGATGCAGACCCTTCCCGCGTGGTCGAAGCCGATGCCAGCTGGACCAACCGGCCAGGCATCGCCTGTACGGTAATGACCGCCGATTGCCTGCCTGTATTGTTTTGTGACCAGGCAGGTACGCAAGTGGCGGCCGCTCATGCAGGCTGGCGCGGGCTTGCCGGCGGTGTGCTCGAAGCCACCCTGGATCGTCTGAACGTACCACCGGCTCAGGTGCTGGTGTGGTTGGGCCCGGCCATTGGGCCGCAGGCATTCGAAGTGGGCCTGGAGGTGCGCGATGCTTTTACTGCGGTGCACCCTGAGGCCGCACGGGCATTCGTCGACGGCGAACGACCCGGCAAGCTGATGGCCGATATCTACGCCCTGGCCCGTATTCGCCTGGCAGCCCGTGGGGTCACGGCTGTTTACGGTGGCGGCTTGTGCACGGTGAGCGACGAGCGGTTCTTCTCCTATCGGCGTACCCCGCAAGGCGGGCGTTTCGCTTCTTTGGTGTGGCTGGCGCCGCGCTAGCGCGCAATAGGCTGTACCTGCCATTACACCTGTGCAAATCCAGCAGCTTGACCTCCGTCAACCGCGCTACGCTTGAATCTTCCAGAATCAGCCTTATCTATAAGACATCTCAGGCAGGTTTCTTCATAAACAGGCGCTGTCCATCGCTCCGGCCTGCCCTTTACAGGAAGGTACATCATGCGAATAGACCGTTTGACCAGCAAGCTCCAGCTTGCAATATCCGATGCGCAATCCCTGGCCGTTGGCATGGACCACCCTGCCATCGAGCCTGTCCACTTGCTGCAGGCCCTGCTCGAACAGCAGGGTGGCTCCATCAAGCCACTGCTGATGCAGGTCGGCTTCGACATCAATAGCCTGCGTCAGGCCATGGTCAAGGAGCTCGACCAACTGCCTAAAATCCAGAACCCAACGGGCGACGTGAACATGTCGCAGGATCTGGCGCGCCTGCTCAACCAGGCAGACCGCCTGGCCCAGCAAAAGGGTGACCAGTTCATTTCCAGCGAGTTGGTAGTGCTGGCGGCCATGGATGAGAACAGCAAGCTGGGCAAGTTGCTGCTCAGCCAGGGCGTGAGCAAGAAAGCCCTTGAAAACGCCATCAATAACCTGCGCGGTGGCGCGGCCGTAAACGATGCCAACGCCGAGGAATCACGCCAGGCGCTGGACAAGTACACCGTCGACCTGACCAAGCGTGCCGAAGAAGGCAAGCTTGACCCTGTGATCGGCCGTGACGACGAAATCCGCCGCACCGTCCAGGTGCTGCAACGCCGTACCAAGAACAACCCCGTGCTGATCGGTGAGCCTGGCGTGGGCAAGACCGCCATTGCCGAGGGCCTCGCCCAGCGCATCATCAACGGCGAAGTGCCAGATGGCTTGAAAGGCAAGCGCCTGCTCGCCCTGGACATGGGGGCCCTTATTGCCGGCGCCAAGTACCGGGGTGAATTCGAGGAGCGCCTCAAAGGCCTGCTCAACGAACTGTCTAAGCAAGAAGGGCAGGTGATCCTGTTCATCGACGAATTGCACACCATGGTCGGCGCCGGTAAAGGCGAGGGTGCCATGGACGCAGGCAACATGCTCAAGCCTGCCCTGGCCCGTGGTGAACTGCACTGCGTAGGCGCCACCACCTTGAACGAATACCGCCAGTTCATCGAGAAGGATGCGGCCCTGGAACGTCGCTTCCAGAAGGTACTGGTGGAGGAGCCTAGCGAAGAGGACACCATCGCCATTCTGCGTGGCTTGAAAGAACGTTATGAAGTCCACCACAAGGTGGCCATCACCGACGGCGCTATCATCGCGGCGGCCAAGCTCAGCCACCGCTACATCACCGATCGTCAGTTGCCCGACAAGGCCATCGACCTGATCGACGAGGCAGCCAGCCGTATTCGGATGGAAATCGACTCCAAGCCGGAGGTGCTCGACCGTCTTGACCGCCGTCTGATTCAGCTGAAGGTCGAGTCCCAGGCACTCAAGAAAGAAGAGGATGAGGCTGCCAAGAAGCGCCTGGAGAAACTGACCGAGGAAATCGAGCGCCTGGAGCGTGAATATTCCGACCTCGAAGAGATTTGGGCGTCGGAAAAAGCTGAAGTCCAGGGTTCGGCCCAGATTCAGCAGAAGATCGAACAAGCGCGCCAGGAGCTCGAGGCCGCCCGCCGCAAAGGCGACCTGAGCCGCATGGCTGAGCTGCAGTACGGGGTTATCCCGGACCTGGAACGCAGCCTGCAGATGGTCGACCAGCACGGCAAGACCGATAACCAGTTGCTGCGCAACAAGGTCACCGAGGAAGAAATTGCCGAAGTGGTTTCCAAGTGGACGGGCATCCCAGTGTCCAAGATGCTGGAGGGCGAGCGCGAGAAGCTGCTGAAAATGGAAGCGCTGCTGCACCAGCGCGTCATTGGCCAGAGCGAGGCCGTTACTGCCGTGGCCAATGCGGTGCGCCGGTCCCGGGCAGGTCTGTCCGACCCCAACCGGCCCAGCGGCTCGTTCATGTTCCTCGGCCCGACCGGCGTGGGCAAGACGGAGCTGTGCAAGGCGCTGGCCGAATTCCTGTTCGACACCGAGGAAGCCATGGTGCGGATCGACATGTCCGAGTTCATGGAGAAACACTCCGTGGCGCGGCTGATCGGTGCACCGCCAGGCTATGTGGGGTACGAGGAGGGCGGTTACCTGACCGAGGCCGTGCGCCGCAAGCCGTATTCGGTGGTGCTTCTCGATGAGGTGGAGAAGGCTCACCCCGACGTCTTCAATGTGCTGTTGCAGGTGCTGGAAGACGGACGCCTGACCGACAGCCATGGCCGCACCGTGGACTTCCGCAATACGGTCATCGTGATGACGTCCAACCTGGGCTCGGCGCAGATTCAGGAGTTGGTGGGCGACCGCGAGGCGCAACGTGCCGCTGTGATGGATGCGGTAGGCGCGCACTTCCGTCCCGAGTTCATCAACCGGATCGACGAAGTGGTGGTGTTCGAACCGCTGGGCCGCGAGCAGATTGCCGGCATTACCGAGATCCAGCTGGGACGGCTGCGCAGCCGCCTGATGGAGCGTGAGCTTTCGCTGAGCTTGAGCCCGCAGGCCCTGGACAAGCTGATCGCAGTCGGTTACGACCCGGTGTATGGCGCGCGGCCGCTCAAGCGTGCGATTCAGCGCTGGATCGAAAACCCGCTGGCGCAGTTGATCCTGTCGGGCAAGTTCGTGCCAGGTACGGCCATCACTGCCACAGTGGAAGGCGACGAGATCGTGTTTGCGTGATGTTGGTCGCATAGGATTGTTGGGGCCGTCTCGCGGCCAATGGGCCAGGCAGGCCCCGCGCGGTCAATGTACGCGCGCCCTTGCCGGGGCGCCGGACCGGCCGTGATGGGACGCAACGCGGCCCCAACAACCTCTATGCTGTCTTCAAGGAGACCAGCTAACCCCCGTAAATCCGGGCCTTTGCACTCATCCAAGATAACTCGCTGAAATTTTTGAAATTTATGCTTGCATGATCAATCGAGTGGCCCTAATATACGCCGCGTTGTCAGGCACTAAGCGAATCACCAGCAACACCGGTGACCGCAAAACAACTTAGAAATCAGTAAGTTGAATGAAAAAAAGTGGTTGACAAGCAAAACGAAGAATGTAGAATAGCCGGCCTCAGCAGCGATAACGCGAAAGCGGATAGCCAAAGAGACCGAAGTTAACACAAGCTTCGAAGATGTAAGGTTGTACCGAAGTTCAGTTCCGCGATAGCTCAGTCGGTAGAGCAAATGACTGTTAATCATTGGGTCCCTGGTTCGAGTCCAGGTCGCGGAGCCAATCTCGGGGTGTAGCGCAGTCCGGTAGCGCGCCTGCTTTGGGAGCAGGATGTCAGGAGTTCGAATCCCCTCACCCCGACCATTTTCCGGGTCGTTAGCTCAGTTGGTAGAGCAGTTGGCTTTTAACCAATTGGTCGTAGGTTCGAATCCTACACGACCCACCATGTAAGAAGGGCATCTCGAATGAGATGCCCTTTTTCTTTTGTCTCGGTTTTTCAAAGCCCTGTGTTTTCCCGCAAATCCGCTATTCTGCCCTGTGTCTTTGGCAGTCTGGGGACCTATTGGCATGGGAGCCAACACATCAAGTGTCGTGGTCGTGGGTGGAGGCATCATGGGTGCTTCCATTGCGTGGCACCTTGCAAGGCTCGGTGCCCGGGTCACTGTTCTGGAGCAAGGGTCTCGCGCCGCCAGTGGCGTTACCCGTTGGTCATATGGCTGGGTAGGCACCGCCAGCGCCAGTGCATCGGACAACCCGGCGGCATTTTCCTCCACGTTGCAGGCTATTGCCGATTTCAAACGGCTGGCGCTTGACCTCGGGCCTTTGCCGATTGCCGCCCGTGGCGCCATGGTGTGGTTGGAAAACGATGCACAAACGTCCGCCCTCATCAATCAGCAACGTTCTGCCGGCGTAAACCTTCAACCCCTGAATGCCCAGCAGATAAGCGCCCTTGAGCCTTGCATGATCACGCCACCGGCCCTGGCGGCGTGGGCGCCGGACGATTTTGCCGTGGAGCCCGTTGCCTTGGCGAAGATGCTGTTGAGCGGCGCTGAGCAGGCCGGGGCAGAGATTCTCTACGGCCGGCGGGTCGATGGCATAGACACGCACAACGGACGCGTGACGGCCGCCAGGTGCGCAGCGCAAACCTACGCCGCCGATACCGTGGTGCTGGCCAATGCCGGTGCCGCTATCGGCCTTGCAGCGGGTGTCGGTCTGCCCTTGCCCTTGCTTACCCGGCCTGCCGTACTGATGCGCTTCGCGGCGCCTGCCGGTGTAGTGCGACACCTGGTCTACGGTAATGGTTTGGAGTTACGCCCGGCATTGGAAGGGGGCGTGGCCTGCGCCGAAGAAGCGCCCGCCGAGGGTGAGGCAGGGTTGCCAGCCTTGGTCGAGCTTACGACCAAGGCCATCCGGCAGATGTTCATCGGCGCCACGGCGCTTTCGCTGCGCGCGGTCAGTATCGGGCACCGACCGATGACCCCGGAAGGCAAGCCTGTGATGGGTTACCTTCCTGGTGTCGAGGGGTTGTATACCTTGGTGGCACACCCTGGGATCGTGCTTGCGCCCCACCTCGGCCGTCTGGCAGCCGAGGAAATCGTACGAACGCGAAGCTAGCCGGGCGCCTGCGAACGCACCCGGTCAGCAGCCAGGTCAGTGCAACTTCAGCCTTGGTTCGGTGCCGCGGCCAATCTTGCTGCCCAGCATCATCAGGGCCGTGCGGAAGAATCCGTACAACGCCATCTGGTGCATGCGATACAGCGACACGTAGAACATCCTTGCCAGCCAGCCTTCGAGCTTCACATTGCCCATCAAGTTACCCATCAGGTTACCCACTGCCGAGAATCGCGAGAGCGACACCAGCGAGCCATAATCCTTGTACTGGTAGGTCGGCAGCGGCTTGTTCTCCAGGCGTGCCTTGATGCTCTGTGCCAGCATTGAAGCCTGCTGGTGAGCTGCCTGCGCCCGGGGCGGCACGTTGCGATCGCTGTCTGGCTGCGGGCAGGCGGCGCAGTCACCGAAGGCGAAAATATCGTCATCACGGGTGGTTTGCAGGGTGGAACGCACGACCAGTTGGTTGATGCGGTTGGTCTCCAGGCCATCGATCTCCTTCAAGAAGCCCGGCGCCCGGATGCCCGCTGCCCAGACCTTCAGGCTGGCCTGGATCACTTCGCCGTCCTTGGTCTTGAGACCTTCGGCCGTCACTTCGCTGACAGCCGCGTTGGTCATTACTTTCACCCCAAGCTTCTCAAGGGTCTGATGCACGGGCACGCTGATGCGCTCAGGCAGTGCCGGCAGCACGCGTGGGCCCGCCTCGATCAGGGTGATGTGCATGTCCTTGGGTTGGATGCGATCCAGGCCGTAGGCCGCCAGCTCATGCGCCGCGTGGTGCAGCTCGGCAGCCAGCTCCACGCCCGTGGCACCCGCACCGACGATGGCCACGCTGATCTTTTCGCTGGCCACATCGCCTGCATGGGCGCGCAGGTAATGGTTAAGCAGTTGCTGATGAAAGCGCTCTGCCTGTTTGCGCGTGTCCAGGAACAGGCAATGCTGCGCCGCACCCAAGGTGCCAAAGTCGTTGGTGTTGGAACCGACGGCGATGACCAGGGTGTCGTAGGCAAGGGTGCGCGCGGGCAGCAACTCGCGACCATCTTCATCCAGCGTGGCAGCCAGCTGGATCCGCTTGCTCTCACGCTCCAGGCCACTCATGCGCCCCAGTTGGAAGTTGAAGTGGTTCCACTTGGCTTGCGCTACGTAGTTCAGTTCGTCTTCGGAGGAGTTCAACGAGCCGGCGGCCACTTCGTGCAGCAGCGGTTTCCAGATATGGGTGAGGTTGGTGTCCACCAGGGTGATGTCAGCTTGCTTGCGCTTGCCCAGGGTCTTGCCCAGGCGGGTCGCCAGTTCCAGGCCGCCGGCGCCGCCGCCGACAATCACGATGCGATGAGTCATGGGAATATCTCATAAGGTTTACGGAATTCTTGGCCCAACGGGCCAGTCGCACGGGGCATGAGGGGAGGGCGAGCGCAAGGCAGCTCATAGCTCCGGTCCACTCAACAGGTGCCTGACCCAAGACGACGGGGGTAGCGAGGTACTCGACACAGCGTCCCAAGGGCTTGCAGGTCATCATCGACACTGGCTGACACGCAGGGTTCAGGCGATGGGTCATGCTGGGCCTCTAGGCATAGACGTTCGCGCATCGGCAAACGCTACAGCGCTCGCGCACGCGGCTGTGACAAATGATAATCCTTTCTATCGGCGCCGCCGAGTGTACGTCATCGCAAGCGATCACTGCATAGGATCAAAGACTGATCCCCACATCGAAGACGATGCTGCGCCCCAGGTTACCGCGTAGGAAATCCGGCGCATCTGGGTGGGCGAACAACACCCGGGCAAAGGTTGGCCCGACCAGCGACAGTGAGCGCCAGCCCTGGCGCAAGTACTCGGTGGGCGGCGGGAAGTGGGTGTTGAGGTCCAGCACCTCGCGTTTGAGACTGGCGAAGGCAATGATGTCCAGCTCGTTCAGGTCTAACCCGCGTTCACGGTAGTTGTGCGCTTTCTTGCGTAGGGTGGGCGCCAGCCTGCCCAGCAACTCGGTCGCACTGATGCGGCGAGGGCGTGCTTCGCGTCGCACCAGTTGCGCCAGTGAAAAGGCGCTGCGCCTGCGTTGCAGCTCTTCTCGCCATTCATCGTTAAGTCGGCGACCCTCGTCCAGCACGAAGAACACCTCGAAGGCCGCATCGCGGAACAGTACGTCAGGCGGCTCCTGGCCGGCGGGCGTGAAGTCGTCGTTGCGATAGGCGATATTCAAGCCTTGGAGCAGGCGCTGGCAGACCCAACGCTCGCGCTCCCATTTGCGGGCATTGGACAAGAAGGCGTTGGCTTGTTCGGCCTGGATGGTAAGCAGGCGCAGGTAATCGGAGTCATCCATGAAGCAAGCTTAGCTGTAATTTGATGACGATCAGGAGTTGATCGCGCCTTGAATCAATGAATTACCTGCCCTTTGGGCCAAAAGCACGCTGATGGCAATCCGTGTAGACTCGCATTTATCCATGCATTCATTGAGGTTATTCCTACATGATCAGCGCGCAGGTGCTGTCGGCAACAACGCTGACCGTTGGCTGGCTAGGCTACGTGCCACTGCTCGCGTGGGCCGCCAGTCAAGCCCGCTGGGTCGAGCTGGTCACGGACCGGCGGCGCCAGCACTTGCTGTTCGGCACTGTGGTTGGGTTGTTCGCGCTGTGGTTGGTTCGGCGCGATTTCGACACGGGCGTGTCCTACCACTTCATCGGCATGACCGCCGTCACCCTGCTGCTGGACTGGCCGCTGGCGGTACTGGGTGGCTTTATGGCGCAGCTGGGCCTGCTACTGCTCGGGCGTCAGGAGTTGGCTGGGTTAGGGGTCAACGGTCTGCTGCTGGTCGGCCTGCCGGTCCTGGTCACCGAAGCCTGTGCCATCGCGGTGGAACGAGCGCAGCCGCGAAATCTTTTCGTGTACATCTTTTGCTCAGGGTTTTTCCCGGCGGCACTGACGGTGGCCGTGTGCCTCACCGCCGCGCTGGGGCTGCTCTGGCTCGATGGCCTGTTCGCCATGCCAGAGTGGCTAAGTGATTTTGTGGGCTACCTGTGGCTGATGATGTTTCCCGAAGCGTTCATCAACGGAACCGTGATCAGCGCACTGGTGGTCTTTTGCCCTGAATGGCTGGAGACGTTCAACCGCACTCGATACCTGCAGGCTCCCTGGAAAGAAGGGGGTGACTGAAAGCCATGCCCCCCTGCACAGCGTCTACGGGGTGTGTTTCTCCAAAGAATCAGTGACGAGGCTCTAGATCCCCCGAATACAATTCGTCTTCCGAGTCCTCGGCCCCGGGAATCTTGTGCTCCTCGGACGCCCAGGCGCCCAGGTCGATCAGTTTGCAACGGTCGGAGCAGAACGGCCGGAAGGTGTTCTTATCGTTCCATTCCACAGGTGCGCCGCAGGTCGGGCAATCGACGGTCAATGGCTGGCTCATGGCTGGCCTCCTCGTAAAGTCAGGTAAAAGTTGTGCAATCGGTCGATCTGCGCATGCAAATGGCCCAGGTCGCCGTCATTGACCACCACGTCATCGGCATGGTGCAGGCGTTCTTCACGCGGCAGCTGGGCCTGAAGAATGGCCTGCACCTGTTCGGCGCTGGTGTGGTCGCGGGCAAGGGTGCGTGCTACCTGCAGTGTTTGCGGTACGTCGATGACCAGTACGCGCTGAGTTTTTCGATACTGCCCCGACTCGATCAGCAGGGGCGAGACATACACCGCATAGGGCGATTGCCCTTTGGCCAGGTAACTGAAAATCTCCTGGCCGATCAGCGGGTGCAGCAATTGCTCCAGCCATTTGCGCTGCGCCGGGTCGGTGAAGATCAACTGGCGCAGCGCGGCACGGTCAAGCTGCCCATCGGCCTGCAGCACGGCAGGGCCGAAGTGCTCGACGATGCTCGCCAGAGCCGGGCGTCCGGGCTCGACCACCCAGCGCGCCGCCTGGTCGGCATCGACCAGGTGCACGCCAAGCTCGACAAAGCGCTCGGCTGCGGCGCTCTTGCCGCTGCCGATGCCGCCGGTAAGGCCCAGAATCCAGGGTGTTGTGGCCGCTGTGGTCATTGGGATCCAAGCAGTTGCATGTAGGAGGGGGATATTTCATCATCCCAGAGCACGGCAATCCACCCTGCAATGGCCAGATAAGGCCCAAAGGGCATTGCCGCCCCCATGGCATGCCGACGCAACGCGATCAGGCACAGCCCTATGAATGCGCCTGCCACCGAGGACAGCAAAAGGGTTAGCGGCAATGCCTGCCAGCCACCCCAGGCACCGATGAGCGCCATCAACTTGAAGTCACCGTACCCAAGGCCTTCCTTGCCGGTCAGCAGCTTGAATGTCCAGTAGACGGCCCACAGGCTCAGATAACCCAGCACGGCACCCCATAGCGCATCGCCAAGTGGCGCGAACCCATCGCCAGCATTGACGATCAGCCCCAGCCACACTGCCGGCAGCACCAGTACGTCGGGCAACAGCTGGTGATCCGCATCGATCAGACTCAGCGTCAGCAGGCACCAGGTCAGCAGCAGCGCGTAGAGCGCTTGCTCCGACGGGCCGAAGCGCCAGGCAATCGCCACCGACAACACCGTACAGGCCACCTCGACCAACGGATAGCGCATGCTGATTTGGCCCTTGCACCCCCGGCAACGGCCATTGAGTGCCAGGTAACTGAGCACAGGGATGTTCTGCCACGCACGGATGACGTGCTTGCACAGAGGGCAATGCGAGCCGGGCAACCATAGATCGAACCGCGCAGACGTACTCAAAGGTAACTTCAGCACCTCTTGCGCAGTGCGTCGCCATTGCCGCTTGAGCATGATCGGCAAACGATACGCCACGACATTGATGAAGCTGCCTGCCAGCAGACCGAGCAGCGCGGCCCAGGCGATGAAGTGCGCAGGTTCCATGCCCTGCAGTGTCCATACCGTCATATCAGATCAGGCTACCCAGTTGGAAAATCGGCAGATACATCGCCACCACCAGTCCACCGACCAGCACCCCCATCACCAGCACGATGGCCGGCTCCAGCAGACTGGCCAGCTGGTCCAAAGCCTGGCTGACCTGGTCCTCATAGTGGCTCGCAGCCTTGTCCAACATCTGGTCCAAGGTCCCGCTGGCCTCGCCGATCGCCGTCATTTGCACCAGCAAGGGAGGAAACACGCGTTCCTCGGCCATCGCCTGATTGAGCGCCCGACCGTTTTCCATTGCCTGCCGCAACCGCATCACCGCCTGCTCGTGAAGCTCACTACCGCACGCGCTGGCCACTGTGCCCAGCGCGTCCAGCAACGGTACCCCAGCCGCATAACTGGTCGCCAGGCTGCGGGCGAACCGTGCCAGCGCGGCCTGCCCCAATAGCGCCCCGAACACCGGCATTCTCAGCAGTTGCTGTGCGCACCATAGGCGTGTTGGTGCATGCTGGCGATACCGCTGGCGCCCACCGACGCCCAGCAGCACCCCCACAAGCGCCATCCAGGGCGCCACCTGCCCGAACCCCGCAGACAGGTCTATCACCCACTGGGTGAGGGCGGGCAATGCCGTACCCATGCCAGCGAACATCGACTCGAACTGCGGAATCACTTCCAGCAACAGGATGGTCGAAACTCCCAACCCTGTAAGGAACAGCAGAATGGGATAGGCCATCGCCTTTCGGACTTTCTTCTCAAGGGTGCGCCGCTGCTCCAGCATGCACGCCAACTGTTCGAGCTGCCGATCCAGCGTCCCCGACTGCTCACCTACCCGCACCAGGTTGCAGTACAACCTATCGAACCAGTGAGGATGGCGCTGCAAGGCATCCGCCAGCCCCAACCCTGCGCCCAGGTCTTTTTTCAGCGCCAGCAGCACCGCCACCTGCCCCTCGGGGGAGCCGCTACGGCTCATCACTTCGAACGCCTGCAACAAAGGCACCCCCGCTCGCAGCAAGGTCGCCAACTGCCGACTGAAGCCCGCAGTGTCCGGCCTGGCCTGCCAACGCGGCCAGCTCAGTACCAGCCCACCTGCCGGCCGTACCCGCGCCACCGTGATGCCCTGGCGAATCAGCGCAGCCTGTACATAGGCCGGGCTGCGCCCCGTGGTCTTGCCGCTGACGTGCGCGCCGCTGGCGTCCGTCCCCTGCCAGGTGTAGAGATGCGTAGATGACGTCATTCACATGTCCTTTTCGTCCCTGCGACAAGCCTGGAAACAGCTTGCCCCGTCCCTGGAAAGGCGCGCCTTTCCGATGGTCACTAGAGTAGTGCAGCGAGGGCAAAGCCCAAGCGGGCAGGGGTGACAAAAGGTGTCTGTTCAGGCCTACTGCGCCGCTGCCGGTCGAGGCAAGCCTGACCTCACTGAGTCTGCGTATCGAAAAGGAAATTGTTCATGAAAGGGCAACGCGGCATCACCCTGATCGAACTGATGATCGTCGTCGCGATCATCGGCATTCTGGCGACCATCGCCTTACCGATGTACACCAACCACCAAGCCCGCTCCAAGGCCGCCGCCGGCCTGCTGGAAATCAGCGCCCTGAAAACCGCGATGGACCTGCGCCTGAACGAAGGCCGCGACGTCACCGACGTCGCCAGCCTCGGCGGCCAGCCCAGCACCGCCCACTGCGCGATCACCGCCACCGGCAAGGCCACAGATGCCAGCGGCCGTATCGTCTGCACCCTGGTCGACGCCCCCGCAACCGTGTTGGGCAAGGCCCTGACCCTGACCCGTTCAGCGACCGGTTGGGCCTGCACCACCGACATCGAAACCGACCTCGCACCCAAAGGCTGCGCCGCGCCGTAATGGTGGCGGAATAAACGAGTGGAAACAGGGGTTTGCGTAACAGGTGCAGCAGTGGTACGTTGCGCTACACGCCGGTGTAGCTCAGTCGGTAGAGCAGCGCACTCGTAACGCGAAGGTCGCAGGTTCGATTCCTGTCTCCGGCACCACATCCAGCTCCACTGCATTCCGCTGAATGCTTCGGAAGCCCTCTAAACCGGCCTTCTGGCCGGTTGTTCGTTCCCACGACCCTCCGTCGGGAACCAACAAAATCCCCAATAAACGGGGGTATTTTTGGGGTACAGCGTCTTTCCTGAATGGAGAACGTACCCCTATGCCACGCCTAGCCATTCCGCTCAGCGACCTAAAGTGCTGTACGGCCAAACCGCGTGATCGTGCATACAAACTGTTCGACGACGGGCGTATCTACCTGTGAGTCGCGCCCAGTGGCTTGAAGACTTGGCGGCTGCGGTATTTCAAACCCAGCGGCAAGGAGGGCACGCTGATCGCTGCAAGATGCCAGCCCCGCGAAAACTGGGCGCTCACGTCCAACAACCGTTCTTCTGTTTCCGCCCCAGTATCACTTGACCTATAGCGATGTCTCGCTAGCTGGTATCAATAGGAGCCCGCCTCATGCGGGTTTTTCTGCTGTGCGTAGCTCCCAAACCGCCAAGTCGTGCCCTAGTCCTAAATCCGCGTTACTCGTAGGAATCGTCTCGTTAGCTGCTTGAGGCCTCATTTGCCCCTTCTTAGCTGTTAGGTTCTCTCGATCCTACAATTCGCAAGGGACTCTAAATGCGCGTCAGTCTGGATGGGCTTGGCCAAGCAATAGATGGTGATATGACCACCACAGGTGCAATTGCATCGCCACCGGGGAAGATTACCTCGACAAGGGGCGAATAGTCCTGAGGCTGGGGGATCCCACCACACCTCGTCCACTGTGCGGGCTGGAAGGAAAGGTCGTCGAAGGGGTTTGGCACTTCATCTCGGATGGCCAGCCAGTCGCGATGGATGGGGCGTTAGTTGATTGCGGTTGCCCAGAGGGTAGCAACCGGGTGGTGGCGCCTTTAGGGGAAATGCCCCCGCCGCGGCTACCGGTTGCCGTACGCATTAGCGTCGAGCCCGCTGGCCCTGGGAGCTCTAGCGCTTTAGCAGGGGCCTCGCCCGCCAGGGTTGGCGGATTGCCTGGGCAAATGCAGCCGGGATTCTATGTGGTGCCCCGGAGCATGTCGTTCCCACAGATTCTGTTGGAGCTGGCTACCCATGATTCGACCTTACCCATTTCGTACCTTCAACGCCTGAACCCGACTTTCGAGCAGGGGTTCAAGGCAGGGGAAATCTTCGTCATCGGCGATCCGGCTAACGGTTATGCCTGCACCCAGGAGGAGGGCCAACTCATGGCAGCCGCTTAGCACGCGCGACGTTCCTTGGCTGTACTCGATTTTGCCGAGTCAGATTTCATGATGGAGCATCAGGCTGAAATTGCCGGACTGCTTAGTGACGCCAGTCTCGCCATGGGTGTGGGCAAGGACATGATGGATCACGGCCTCCGGCAGCTTCGCAGCACACTTGGCA
Source organism: Pseudomonas sp. SWI7 (assembly GCF_006351945.1). Taxonomy (NCBI): domain Bacteria; kingdom Pseudomonadati; phylum Pseudomonadota; class Gammaproteobacteria; order Pseudomonadales; family Pseudomonadaceae; genus Pseudomonas; species Pseudomonas sp. SWI7. The sequence continues at coordinate 4,513,926 of NZ_CP040930.1, forward strand.
ATATCGAGCGTTTGCATCAGCAAGAATTTCTGCGCCATGGCCATCTGAATAGCCCATCGTTTTTCGCCGAGCGACGACTGTTATTGGAGCAGCTAAATGGTCAGCTGAAGGCGACTTTTCTTAATAAACATCTGAATCTAGGGGCTTACGAGAAGCTCAAGAAAAGCTTGAATATTTCCACCAAGAGCCTTGTGCATCATTGGTCGAAAGCCGGTGGGCCAGGGCATATTCCTGGGTATGCCACATACTTGGACAAAGTGGCAAAACTTAGTAAGTACCTCAGGTATGGGGGGTATGTCGGAATTGGCTTAGGTGGGACATCGTCCTATCTGAAAGTCCAGGAGGCCTGCCGTGCAGGGGAAACAAAGGCCTGCAAAAAAATTCGTTTGTCTGAGGCAGGAGCTTTCACTGGGGGGCTAGTGGGAGGCACCGCGGGTGGCAAGATTGCTGGGATCACTGCGCTCGCTGTATGTGGGGTGTTCTCTGCGGGGACCGCGGGTCTCGGAGCTCCGGTGTGTGGCATTGCGCTGGTCGGGGGAGGGTCTTTAGCTGGGAGCATCGCCGGTGCGCAGGGCGGTGAGCAAGTGGGCGAGCTGATCTACGAATCACATTATGACTGAGTTCGAGAATTGGCCCGTGTGGCTGAAGTGGATAATGCTGGCGTGTCCGTTCGTGATCGGGTTGGCCGGTTGTGCAATCAGTGCATTCATCGCGTGTACACGAAATTTCACTGTTGCAACCTCGGCTATTCAAAGTCATCCCGGTCTGGAACAGATGAAACTGTTTTTGGGCACGCGGCGCTTTCGCGCTCGGTGGCTGCTGATAACATTTCTTTGTGGAATACTCATTTGGCCTGGCATACACATGCGCAGGGGGCATCTGGACATTGAAGAATTCGAAAACTTTCCTGCAAAAATTAAGTTGGCTCTACAAATATCCTCGTGGCTGACGGCCTTCGGCTTCGCTTGGATGTGGGTGACCTACGCATTCATCAAGGCATGAACGTTGATGCCACGGCGGTCGTCGCTCTCGCGCAATGCGATTTTTAACCTCCGCCTAAGCAGGCATCACCGTACCAATCACTTGAAAGTCCAATCTCGTCCTAACACCACCTCACAAAACGCCCCCTCAAGCGTCGCATTATGATGCGCAACAATCTGCTCAGCCCGCATCTGCGCTGTATCCGTACAACTGTGTCCATCCGCAACCAGCACCGCTTCGAACCCGAGATCCCGAGCAGCCCTGCAGGTACTGTCCACACAGTACTGAGTCTTCATACCGCCAATCACCACCCCAGTCACCCCGAGTGCCCGCAAATCCTCAGCGAGCGCCGTCCGTGTAAACGCATTGGGCCGGTGCTTCTCGAACACCACCTCGCCACCCGCAAGCCTCAGTTCCGGCGCAGGTTGCGTCAACACACTGTCAGGCGCAATCGGCGAGCCAGCGGGGCCTACATGACGGGCGAGAAAGATCGGCGCGCCAGCATTGCGCGCCTTGTCCATCAGTTCGTTGACGGTTGCCAACAATGCTTCGCAACGCCAGGGCTTTTCCTGGCCATGCACCAACCCAACTTGAACATCCAGAATCAATAGCGCGTACATTCGTGCGTTTCCTTGCATGAGGCCATTGAGGCAAGGGCACAAAAAAGGCCCTGTCCATCGCTGGCGGGCCTTTGAAGTCTGTTCGCTATCTGCTCACGACACCTCGCACGCTCCGCCATGGGCGGTCGTGGTGGTGGTTGCGGTGGTCGAATGGTAGATGATCATTGCCCGACACTAGCAACACGGCGCTGCGCTGACAAGTGTGGTCGGATTCAGCATCACTGCCCCATGAGATCCTTGCCACGGTCATCGATCATTATCGGATAACCCAGTCTTCGCTCCGCAGTCCAGGTACTCGCTCAAACTCACGACGGTTATTAGTGACAATAATCAGACCTTGTGAGCGAGCGTGACCAGCGATCATTTGATCGAAAGGGCCAATAGGCGTGCCCAAACGTGCCAATTCAGCACGGAGCTGTCCAGTGTGGGCGGCAGCGTTTCTATCATATGTAAGAACTTCCAAGCGCGCTGCCAGGTCTTCAACCGCTGCTAGATTACGCTCGGGATTCGAGGATTTCTCAGCACCATAGATCAACTCCATCAAGGTGACGGTGCTTATGCACATCTGGTCATGATGCCGCTTGAAGGCTGAGCATCAAAAACGCTCGCGCTCTTGATCAGCCGACTGATCACGCTCTGCCATGAAATCTTCTGTAGGGGCTAAGTCGTTGAACCAGCTATCCCATGCTTCCCCGGCAGGTGTGATGATGCGTGTGCGCCCAATCGCGACGACGTCAACGCGCTTGACGTCTTCCGAAAATGCTGCAGCTTTGGGCAGTCTTATAGCTTGGCTACGATTACTCAAAAAAACGGCACCTTGTTCCATACTTACCTCCAGAACATGGGGAAGAAGTCATATGGGATGATAACGTGAGTAAGGGATATGGCAGATACCTACCCATCATTCCCAAGCGTCGAAGGATCAACCACCGCTCACGGCCTATCCTCGCTCGCGTTCTCCACAGCACAAGTTTTGATCATACTGCGCCCCGTCGCAGCGCACCGGTTCAGTTCCGTGGGAGGTACGCACCGTACCCTGGCAAAGCGCTGGGCCTAGTGCTCGGCGGGGTAGCATGCCGCGCCGTGGGCGCTTCAAGCCATCCGAGCTCCATCAGGAGCCGGATGGCTTACCCGTATTCAGCATGTGCTGGCGTTGGCCTGCATGCACTCGACGGTGCGTCCCGGCTCTGAACCGTTCCATCCATTGCCTGCCAGCGCAACGCGGCTTTACAACACTGACCTGACGTTCAAAATGGCGGGCTGAAAAGGAGCCCCCAATGAAACGCGTCATGATCGTTGGTCAGCCAGGCGCCGGCAAAAGTACGCTTGCTCGCCAGCTGGGCGAGCGAACCGGCTTGCCGGTCGTGCATATCGACACCATTCACTGGCTACCCGGCTGGGTCGAGCGCAGTCGGGACGAAAAGACCCGCCTGTGCCATGAAGTGGAGGCGCGCGAGCGGTGGATATTCGAGGGCGGGCATTCGGCAACCTGGGAGAACCGTCTTGCCAGGGCCGACCTGTTTATCTGGATTGACCGTTCCCTGACGGTCCGACTGTGGCGTGTCCTGGTCAGGACCTTGACCCAGTTGGGCCGCACACGTCCGGACTTGCCAGATGAATGCCCCGAGTCGCTACGCAACTTGCCTGGCTTCATCCGGTTCATCTGGTCCACGCGGCATTCTTCACAGGACAAGATCAAGCACCTGATGGCGACGGCGCCTCCCGGGTGTCAGGTAGTGCACCTGCGCTCCAACCGGCAGACGCGTCAGTTTCTGGCATCGCTCGATTCGCCGTCCCCTGGCATGTAGCGCGCGTCGACCATGGCGCTAGCGTCGTGTGGCCTGGTCCCGCAATGGGGGCGCATCCTGCGGGTCAGCGAGCATCCCTTCGACACACGCCTTGAACTGGCCGAGCGTGAAGGGCTTGGGCAGCAAGCGCGTATGCGGCTGCTGCTCGGCAAGGCTGGCCGGCGCCTCGATCAACCCAGAAATGAACAGCACCCGCACCGCTGGCACGAGCGCCTGCACCCCTTGGGCGATGTTGTCTCCCGTCAAGCCGCCGGGCAGGACCAGGTCGGTTACCACAAGCTGCAGGTCCTGGCACTGTTCGATCAGGTGCAGCGCATCGGCAGGATGAGTGACTTCGATTACGTCGAAACCCAGCTCCTGCAAGGCTTCGCCGACCAGCTCCCGGATCGCGCCCTCGTCTTCGATCACCAGTGCACTGCCGCGGTGGTCGGTGCGGGCCGCCAGGGTGGCGTGCGTGATCGCTGTGACACTGGACGAAACGGACTCAAGGTGGACGGGCAGCAGCAGGCTGACTGTGGTGCCGCTGCCCATCACCGACTCGATCACTGCGGTGCCGCCCGCCTGGCGAGCGAAGTCCCTGACCATCGACAGCCCCAGACCCGTGCCCGACCCCAGCGGCTTGGTGGTGAAGAACGGTTCGAAGGCCCGCTCGGCAATGCTGGCCGGCATCCCCAGACCCGTATCGGTGACGCTCACCTGAATGTATTCGCCAGCGCGTAGCCCAAGCTGCTCCAACTCAGCCGTGCCGCTCGTCACCTTGCTGACCCGCACCTGCAAGCGGCCCCCTTGGGGCATGGCGTCACGTGCGTTGATGCACAGGTTCAGCAGCGCATTTTCCAGTTGATGGGGATCGCAATAGCACAAGGCTGGCGACGGATGCGGGCTGAGCTGAAACTCGATCTTGGGTGTAAGGGTTCTGGCCAGCAGCTCTTTCATGTCGTCCACCAGCAGCACCACATCGACCGTGGCGCTGGCCAGCGGTTGTCGTCTGGCGAAGGTCAGCAGGCGGTGGGTGAGGGTGCTGGCTTTGCGAGTGGCAGTTCTGGCCAACGACAGGTAACGACCCAGCTCGTCGTGCCGGCCTTGCGCCAGGCGTTGTTCGATCATGTCCTGAGTGCCGGTGATCACGGTCAGCAGGTTGTTGAAGTCATGGGCCAGGCCGCCGGTGAGCTGGCCGAGCGCTTCCATCTTCTGGCTTTGCTGCAGTTGCTGGCTGACCTGCTCGAACGCCTGCTGCCGCTCGCGGTACTGGGTGACGTCCCGCGCCACGGCGAAGTAACGGCCCTCGAACCTGGCTATGCGCCAGTTGAGCAGCAAGGGTTGGCCATCGCTGCGCACGCTCTGGGTGTCGAGCTCGACGATGGGCTTGTGGTTGAGCTCACGTAACGCGTTCGCCAATTGCGCGGGGGAGATGAAACTGTAGAACGTCCCAGCCTTGAGTTGCTCTTCAGTGAAGCCCGTTTCTACCTGCCATGCCGGGTTCACCGACAGCACCTGACCGTTTTCGGACAACGTGCAGATCAGGTCGGGGGACACGTTCCACAGGCTGTCGCGCTCACCCGTTCGGTGTTGCACTTGCTGCTCGAGCGTTTCATTGAGCCGTTCCACGGCGCTCAGGTTACGCCTGAGCGAAGCACACACCACTGCCATGGCGAAGGTCACCACGCCAAAACTCAGGCTGTTGGCCCATGTGGTCCAGTCCGCATCGAAACCCAGCGGTCCGATGAAGAAATACTGGGCGATCAGCACCGCCATGATGCAGCCCAGCAGTGACGGGCCTGCGCCGAACCAGAACCCGATCAGCATCAGGCCAGGAATGAAAAACAGGTACGGGAGCGCGGCAGGCGACATCTGCGCGCGCGCCAGGGAGCACGCAGCGATGATCAACGCGGCGCCCACGTAGCGGCTGGCCGTGCTCGGCTTGGCACGTCGCAGGCGTTGCAGGATGGCGGTAATCCTTTCTTTGAACCAGGCCAAGGCTGACTCCGTAACAGGCTGAGCATCATCTATGCAATCTGCCGTGCCAAGCGCGGCTGACAGCCTTTTAGGCTAGCTGACCGCAGGCGTCCAATAGATTTTTTGGCCGACCACCGGTGGGGGCGCTCAATTGTCGAGAGAAACCGATCACAGCTAAGCTGGCAATGTGCCTTATGGGCTAGAATTTGCTGTTACCGCGACCGGAGTTTTCATGGACAACTTGACGACCCTTCGAGACGAGCGCTTGCGCCTGGTTGAAGTGGACCGCCTTACATCGGACCTGGCAAATGGAGAGGATCCGGTGCTCAACGGCGTCGTCAACATGCTCTGTGCGCACTTCGACGTCCCGACCGCGCTGGTCAGCATCGTCGACCGCGATTACCAGGTATTCAAGGCCAAGATCGGCATGGCCGACGACCGCACGCCGCGCGAAATGTCCATCTGCGCCCACGGCCTGCGCCAGGAAACGCTGCTGGAGATCTGCGACACGCTGCAGGATCCCCGCACGGTGGATAATCCCCTTGTGCAATCGGCCCCCCACATTCGCTATTACGCCGGCGCGCCGCTGATCGTTCGGCCAGGCGTCAGCCTGGGTGGGCTGTGCATCATCGACCATGCCACGCGCGAAGCCTTGTCGGAGCGCGACCGTAACCTGCTGACCAACGCCGCCAACGTGGTGGTGGCCCGGCTGCAATCGATCCACCGGCAGAACTTCTACGATCCGATGACCGGGCTGCCCAATCGGCGGCGCTTCGAGACGGACTTCAAGGAAGGTGCCGTGACGGCCGGGCAGGTGGCTGTTTTCATCGAGCCGGTGTCGGCTGCGGGTATGGACCGGCTGTTCAAGGCGCTGGGCATCGAGTTCTTTACCGATTTCATGCTGGCAGTCAAAGAAGTGCTGCTCACGGCACTTGTGCCCGGTTGCCGCCTTTATCGGGCCAGCACCCTGGGCTTCATGACGGTCATCGATGCGTGCGATACCCGCTTTCTCGCCGGTTGGCTTCAGACGCTGGTGGCTTCGCTCAGTGGGCCGCTGCGCAGCGGTCACATACCGGTTACGCCGGATGTTGGCATCAGCGTCCTGACGCTGGGTGTGGACGCCAGCGCCTCGTCGGACATCCTGCGGCTGATGGCCAGCATGACCGACACCGCTCGTAAGAGCGAGCAACGCTGGTTGGCGTACGACCCGGTGGTGGACGCGAACCTGCGTCGCAACACCGCCATACTCAACGCCCTGGAAGCCGCACTGCTGGCACCGGACCAGTTGAGCCTGGCCTACCAGCCCAGGATCGACCTTGGCAGCAACCGCTGCGTGGCGGTCGAAGCGCTCTTGCGCTGGACGCACCCGCAACTGGGCGTGATCAGCCCGGCCGAGTTCATTCCGCTGGCAGAAACCACCGCTTCCATCCGCGGCATCACGCGCTGGGTCGTGGAGCAGGTATGTCGTCAGATCGCCCAGTGGCAGGCCAGCAACGTGGTGTTGCAGGTCTCGCTGAACATCTCGGCCCTCGACCTGGGTGATGGCCAGTTGTACGAAGATGTGACCCGAGCGCTGGCCCGACACCAGGTCCACCCGAGCCTGCTGGAGCTTGAGTTCACCGAAAGCGCCCTGGTGGCCGATTTCGATGCCGTCCAGGAACAGCTCCAGCGCTTCCGCGCCCTGGGTATCTCGATTGGCATCGACGATTTTGGCAGCGGCTACAGTAACTGGATCTACCTGCGCAAAATCCCCGCCACCAGCGTGAAGCTCGATCGCTCTCTGCTGGCCGAACTGCAGCCAGGCGGTAACGACTGGCACATCGTGCGCGGGTTGGTCAGCCTGCTGCGTGACCTGCGCCTGACGGTAGTGGCCGAGGGCGTGGAGACGGACCTGCACCATCATGTGCTACGGGGATGGGGCTGTGATCAAGGGCAAGGCTATTATTACGCAAGGCCCCTCTCGGCAGATGACCTGGCGACATGGTTGTGTCAGCCGCGGCAAGCCTGACGTTGTGTGAAGCAGCACTCGGTGGGCGCTGCCTGACAGCGCCTGTTCATTCCCAACAGTTGTCATCCGCAATGACGAGGATCGCCATGTTCAACAAAGCGCTTAGGGATGAGGTCGAGGCACTCAAACGGGAGCTTCATGGGCTCAGGGCCGCGCAGCAGAGCAGGTCCGACGAGATGCTTGAAATCACCGTGGACCGTGACCTGCTGATCACGGCCGTCAATCCGCGGTTTTCCAGCTTCGTGGGTATCGACGCTTCGAAGCTTGTCGGTACATCGATGGGCACGCTCACGCCTGACTATGTAAGGGACTTGCCATGCTACGAGGATTTTCAGACCGCGATGAGCCAGGGCACTGGGGTGAGCGACGACTACCGCTACATCGCGGCCGATGGGCGCCTGGTCTGGATGCGCGCGGCGTGGTGCCCGGTCAAGACCCCCAGCGGCGAGGTGACCCACATGACGGCTTACGGCACCGAGGTCACCGCTGCCATCGACAAGGCCCGGGAAAACGACGAGTTGATCAAGGCGCTTTCCCGCTCCACGGCGGTGATCGAGTTCGGGCTGGACGGCACCATACTCACCGCCAACCAGAACTTCCTGAATACGGTGAACTACACGCTCCCGGAAATCGTCGGCAAGCACCACAGCATTTTCTGCGATCCGGCCTACACGAAGTCGCCGGACTATCAGCGACTGTGGGCCAGCCTCAACGATGGTCGCTTCGTCGCCGAACGTTTTCAGCGGTTCGACAAGGGCGGCCGCGAGCTGTGGCTCGAAGCTTCCTACAACCCCGTGCGCGATACCCGGGGGCGGCTGTACAAGGTCGTGAAATTTGCGGTGGATATCACCGCTCAGGTCGAAAGCGAGAAACAGGTCAGCTCAGCGGCGGACGTTGCCTACGAGATCTCCATGAAGACCGACAGCTCCGCCCAGCGCGGCGCTGAGGCGGTCAGGGACACGGTAGAAACCATGAACCGCATCGTCGAGCAGGTCTCGAACGTATCCAGCGGCGTCGAGGCGCTGGGGCATCAGTCGCACCTGATCACGTCCATCGTGTCGACCATCGGCGGCATCGCCCAACAGACCAACTTGTTGGCCCTGAACGCGGCCATCGAAGCTGCGCGTGCAGGTGACCAAGGGCGGGGCTTTGCCGTGGTGGCGGACGAGGTGCGCAAGTTGGCCGGCCGAACCAGTGCCGCGACCCAGGAAATCGTCGAGGTGGTGCAGAAGAATAACGCCTTGGTGGAGGAGGCAGTACACAGCATGGGCGAGAGCAGGAAGCAGGCTGAGCTGGGCCTGAGCCTGGCCCAGCAGGCAGGTACCGTGATCACGGAAATACAATCAGGTGCGCAGGAGGTGGTCACTGCCGTGGGCCAGTTTTCCTCGAAACTGGTGGCAGAGGCGGGACGTTAGCCCCATCGGCGCCTGACTGGCGATTGATTGCTACGCCCGCCCCTGCGCAGTGGCGGGGCAGGCGCTACGTACCCTCAGCGCTGATAGGCTTTGCCGTAGTGCCGCTCAAGGCGCGCCTGCACCAGCTCCAGCGCGATCGACAGCACCCAGTAGATCACGGCAGCGGTGGTCAGCATTTCCAGGTAGCGGTAGCTCGACCGTCCGTAGGACTGGGCCAGGAACATGATTTCCCACACCCCCATCACCGAGATCAACGACGAATCCTTGAGCATGGAGATGAACTGGTTGGCGGTTGGCGGGATGATCACCCGCATGGCCTGCGGCAGTACGATGTGGCAAAAAATCTGCGGCGGGCGCATGCCCAGCGCCAGCGCCGCTTCGCGTTGGCCTTGGGCAACACCCAAAATGCCTGCGCGAAAGATCTCACTGAGATAGGCGCCGTAGTTCAGCGACAGGGCGATGATACCGGCACTGATCGCGCCGGGCACCAGGCCTATCTGGGGCAACCCCAGGTAAATGAGCAGAATCTGGATCAGCAGCGGTGTACCACGGAAAAAAGACGTGTAGAAACTGGCAACACCCACCAGCACCGCGCTGCCGGACAAGCGTGCCAGCGCGGCGGCAAAGCCCAGCGCCACCGACGCCACCATCGAGCACATGCACAGGAACAGCGTCAGCGCTGCGCCCTGCAGAAAACCATTGGGTCCCAGTTTGAAACCGGCCAGGTTAGGAAACTTCTCCAGGATGATCGAGAACTTGAGGTCGAAGCTCAGGAAGAACCCGACGAACAGGGCGAACATCACCAGCCAGGTGAGCATCAACCGTGTGCGAAAACCCAGCAGGCGTGTGCCCGTGGTATTGGCCACGGGCTTGGGGGAGGGCGTAAAGGTGCTCATTTGCTGATATCGGCGCCGATCCACTTCTGCGAGAGCTTGCTCAGGGTGCCGTCCGCCTTGAGTTCGGCGAACACCTGGCGAACTTTGGCATCCCACTCCGGGTCGCCCTTCTCGATGGCGACCGAGTTGGGTTCTTCATACAGCGGCGCACCGGCGAGCTTGAAGCGTTTGTCCTGGTCCAGGCGCGGCTTGGCCGTGACAAGGTTGGTCAGGATCGCATCCAGGCGCACGCCCGCGCCCAGCCCAAGGTCCTGGAACGCCACATTGTCGGTGTCATACGGGGCGATCTGCACGAAATCGAAGGGGTAGTCGAGGGCGCGTTCTTCGTCACCCTCGATGACCAGGTTCTTGTTCAGGTAGCTTTCATAGCTCGACGCGCTGGTCAGGCCGACCTTGCGCCCGTTCAGGTCCTTTGCACCGTGGATGCGCTCATCCTTGGCATTGACCACGATGGCGGCCGGGGAGGCGTAGTACTCCACCGGGAAGTCGAACACCTGGGCGCGGGCCTTGCTGGGGGTCATCGAGCAGATGCAGATGTCGTAGCGCCCACTCCAGCGACCGGCGGCGATTACATCCCAGGAAGGGGTCTCCAGGCGCAGCTTCACGCCCAGTTTATCCGCCACCGCCTTGGCAACATCCACGTCAAAGCCGTCGAGCTGGTTCTGGTCATTGAGGAACGAGAACGGGGGATAGCTCTCCATCAGCACATTGACCAGTTCCTTGCGTGATTCGACCCGCTCCAGCGTGGCGCCGGCAAAAGCCTGAGTGGCGGTCGCAAGCAGCGCAAGGCCTGCACCGAGCAATGTGGAAAAACGCATGTTCATACCTGAAGTGTTGGCCAAATGAGTATTAGGGTATTAAATAGTTATATATCCAACCCACATAATGAATTTTATTCATAAGCACCTTCAGAGTAGTTATATGAAAGAGCGAGCGATGGTGATTCTCGACGGTGGCATGGGCCGCGAACTGCAGCGCAGCGGTGCGCCGTTCCGCCAGCCAGAGTGGTCTGCACTGGCGTTGACCGAGGCCCCGGAAGCGGTGGTGGGGGTGCACGCGGCGTTCATTGCCGCAGGTGCCCAGGTCATCACCAGTAACAGCTATGCGGTCGTCCCCTTCCACATTGGTGAAGCGCGCTTTGCCGAAGAGGGCCGGCAGTTGGCCAATGTCGCCGGTCAACTGGCCCGCCACGCGGCCGACACCGGCCCGCACCCGGTGAGGGTGGCCGGTTCGCTGCCGCCGTTGTTCGGGTCCTATCGTCCCGACCTGTTCCAGCCTGAGCGCGTCGAGGAAGTCCTGCGGCCGCTGCTAGAGGGCCTGGCGCCACACGTTGACCTGTGGCTTGCCGAAACCCAGAGCGCGATCGCTGAAGTGCGCGCCATACGTGCCCACCTGCCCGAAGACGGCCGCCCGTTCTGGGTGTCCTTCACCTTGCAGGACGAAGACGTCGATACGGTGCCGCGCCTGCGCTCCGGTGAGCCGGTGGCCGAGGCGGTGCAAGCGGTGATCGAGCTCGGCGCGGCAGCGGTGCTGTTCAACTGCAGCCAGCCAGAAGTGATCGGCGCGGCCATCGATGTCGCCCGTTCGGTCATCGATCAGCAGGGTGGAGAAGTCGCCATCGGTGCCTATGCCAATGCCTTCCCGCCCCAGCCCAAGGAAGCCACCGCCAACGACGGGCTGGACGAACTGCGCGAAGACCTGGACCCACCGGGCTACCTGGCCTGGGCCAAGGACTGGCGCGCACGCGGCGCCAGCCTGGTAGGTGGCTGCTGCGGCATTGGCCCCGAGCACATTGCCGAGCTCAAATTAAGCCTCGGCTGACGGGTTCCAGAGCATCTGCAAGGCAAACGAAGCGTTTAAGTTTGGGAAACGCTGGAACTGACGGTAAGGTTTCAGCATCTTCCATTCATCATGCGCCACGGGCAGTCGTGTTCTGACTGCCCAACCATGGAGCGCAGCGCTGAACGTCAGAAGGAGCAATGCCTATGCCTGAAGAACAACAACGCAGGAGCACCATCAACCCACCTGTCTTTTTCACCAGTGCGGTACTGGTGCTGTTACTGGTTTTATACGCCACGCTTTTCCAGGAGCATGCCCAAAGCGTCTTCGAGCATGTTCAGCAATGGATCGTCACCAATGCGGCCTGGTTCTACATTCTTACCGTCGCGCTGGTGCTGATCAGCGTCGTCTTCCTGGCCGTCAGCCGCTACGGCGATATCAAGCTGGGCCCGGACCACAGCGAGCCCGATTACCCCAACAAGAGCTGGTTCGCCATGCTGTTCTCGGCGGGCATGGGCATCGGCCTGATGTTCTTCGGCGTGGCCGAACCTGTGATGCACTTCATCAACCCGCCTGTGGGTGACCCCAATACGGTGGCTGCGGCCCGCGAAGCGATGAACATCACGTTCTTCCACTGGGGCCTGCATGCCTGGGCGATCTACGCCATCGTGGCGCTGATCCTGGCCTACTTCAGTTTTCGCAACGGGTTACCGCTTACGCTGCGCTCGGCGCTGTACCCCCTGATCGGGGAACGTATCTACGGGCCCATTGGTCATGCGGTAGATATCTTCGCCATCCTGGGCACCGTCTTTGGCGTGGCGACCTCACTCGGTTACGGTGTGCTGCAGATCAACAGCGGCCTGCACCAGCTGTTCGGCCTCCCCATCAGCACCACGATCCAGGTCATCCTGATCGCCGTCACCTGTGCGCTGGCCACGCTGTCGGTGGCCAGCGGCCTGGACAAGGGCATCCGGATCCTTTCGGAGCTCAACCTGGGCCTTGCTGTAGTGCTGATGCTCTTCGTCCTGGCAGTCGGGCCTACGGTCTTCCTGCTCCAGGCCTATGTGCAAAACACAGGTGCGTACCTGTCCGATATCGTCAACAAGACGTTCAACCTGTTCGCTTATGAACCCACTGACTGGATTGGTGGCTGGACCTTGCTCTACTGGGGCTGGTGGCTCTCCTGGTCGCCCTTCGTCGGGTTGTTCATTGCACGTATCTCCCGTGGCCGCACCATTCGCGAGTTCGTCTGTGGCGTGTTGTTCGTACCGGCAGGCTTTACCTTGCTGTGGATGACCGTATTTGGCGATTCGGCCATTCACATGATTCTGCACGGCGGTATCAAAGACTTGGCCACGGTGGTCGACCAGGACAGCTCGTTGGCCTTGTTCGCATTTCTCGAGCACTTCCCCTGGTCTACGGCCATTTCGATGCTGGCCGTGCTGATGGTCGTCGTGTTCTTCGTCACGTCAGCCGACTCGGGCGCCTTGGTGGTGGACATGCTGGCTTCGTCCGGCAGGGGACATTCGCCGCTCTGGCAACGTGTGTTCTGGTCGGTCAGCATGGGTGCAGTGGCCATTGCCCTGCTGTTGGCCAACGGTTTGAAGGCCTTGCAGGCTGCCACCATCGCCAGCGCCTTGCCGTTCGCGATCATCCTGCTGTTTTCCATCTGGGGGCTGTTCAAGGCACTGGGGCTGGACGCCACACGGCGTGGTCTGCGAACTCAGGCGTTGCCGGGCCAGCGGCAGGGCCGTCAAAACCACGGCGGCTGGCAGCGTAGGTTGCGCAACATCGCGATGATGCCGCGCAGGGCCCATGTCACCCGCTTTATCGGGGAAGTGGTCAAGCCCGCGTGCGAGGAAGTGGCACAGGAGCTGCGCAAACAAGGCTACGAGGTGACGGTAGATGAGCGCGAAGACGGCCGCATCGCGCTTGAGCTTTCCCATGCTGGTGAGGGCCGCTTCAAGTACGAGGTTCGCCCTCGCGCCTTCAATACACCAAGCTTCGTCATGCGCGATGCCGATGACAACAGCGATGCCCGCAAGTACTTCCGTGCAGAGGTGTACCTGCGCGAAGGCGGGCAGGACTACGACGTCATGGGCTGGAGCCGTGAGGATGTGATCGGCGACATCCTCGACCAGTACGAGCGCCACCTGCACTACCTGCACGTGGTCAGCTGAAGCCGCCTACGTGCGGGCGATCAGTGGAATCGCCCGCACGTACACCAACTCGCAGATCAGCTCGACCAATGTCTGCGTGATCACCGCCGCTGCTGCCAGCGTTCGTATCTGCTCTGGCAAGGCGAGCGCCAACGGCAACACTACCAACGAATTGCGCGTCGAAGCACTGAACATCACGGCGCGCTTTTGTTGTACAGGCAAGCCCATCAACCTTGCCGTCGCCCAGCCAATGACCGGTGCCAAAAGCGCAAAGCCCAGGTACACCGGCACCACCGGCAGCAATTGGTCCAGCCTGTGCAATACCATGCCGATCTGCGAGGCGATCACCACGAACAGCACGAGGGCCATCGCCGGCACGGGCATCCACGCCCAGGCGTCGTTCCAGCGACTGATCCGCTCTGTTTTGGCCACGTGCGCACTGGTCAGCACCGCCAAGGCCAATGGCACGGCGATCATCAGCAAGAACGCCTGCACGAAAGGCCCGACCGTCAGGCTTATCGCATAGTCGTCTTCGATCATGAGCGTCAGGTAAAGCGGCAGAAGCACCAGTTGCAGCAGCAACAGCACGGGTGTTGCGGCCAGCATGAGCCGTGCATCGCCCTTGCCCATGTGCGTGAACACCACCACGTAGTCGATGCAGGGTGCCAGCAGGACCAGCAGGGCGCCGATGAGCAAGGCCGGGTGGCCTGTCAGCCCACGGGTCAACGCCCAAGCCAGGACGGGCACCAGCACAAAATTGGCCAGGAGCAAGGCCGTCATGAACCGCCGATTGGCCAGGCTTGCGCGCAGGTGCAGAAAGGGGATTTGCAGGAACATGGCGTACATCAGCACGGCGATGGCTGGTGTGATCAGTGCTTCCAGAACAGCGCTAGTGGTATCGGCTACAAGGCCGAAGGCGATGGCTGCCAGCACGGTGGCGAAATACACCGGTGTCTGACGGGTTTCGAGTTGGTCTTTGGTCAAGAGCGTACCTGCTTGGAAAAAGGCGCAGCGCTGCAGGGGGATGCGGCAATCGAGCGCGTGTGGCCGTTTTAAGACTCGTCTGAGTTATCCAACAGCGCCAGGGCTGCATTCTATGCGCAGCCCACATAACAACCACAGGACGCTGTAATGAATATTCGCGCTATCGCTTTTGCTGCAGCTGCAACCCTGGCCGTGCCTGGCCTGGCAAACGCGGCCAACACCATCACGTTCAGCGGCGAGGTCACCGACCAGACCTGCTCGGCTGTCGTCGATGGCAACACCGAGCCAACCGTTGTCATGCAAAGCGTGCCAGCCAGTGCGCTGAACGGCAGCATCGGCAAAAACACCGGGGAAACCCAATTCACCCTGCGCCTGACCGGCTGCGCCGCGCCGACCGACGCCAACGAGCAATTCACCACGCTGTTCCAGGCTACCAACCCGACATCGCTGGGCAACCTGACCAACACCGCCACCAATGGCGCGACCGGCGTTGCATTGCAGTTGCTCGACGCACCCGGCGGCAGCCCGGTGGACCTGGCAGGTGGTGCAGCCGTCACCGCCGGACAAATCATCCTGAGTTCCGGCCAGACCTCCACAAGCCACGATTATGCCGTGCGTTACGTGTCCGAGGCCGCCACCGTTACGGCAGGCCCTGTCCTTGGAGCCGTTACTTACACCCTGCGTTACGAGTGATTGGCGCACGCCACTTTTTCCGACTGCCGCCATGGGGCTCGTATCCAGAGCGGCAGGCCTTCGAGGTATCTGCATGAGAACTTTGCCAGTGGGCCGGTTCAGGCTGGTCGCCATTGCGCTTGCCTTCGTGCTCGGCATGACGGGCGCCACCCTCGTCCAGGCCAGCGTGGTAGTGACGGGGACGCGGGTCATTTATCCCGGAAATGCGAAGGAAAAAACCCTGCAGCTCACCAACCAGGACCCCTTTGCCAATGTTGTGCAGGCCTGGGTGGACGTCGATGACCCCGCCTCCACACCTGAAACCGCCAAAGCTCCGTTCATGGTCAATCCGGCCGTGTCACGCGTGGCTCCGGGCAGCGGACAATCCCTGAGGCTCATATATACCGGCGCCGCGCTCCCCCAGGACCGGGAGTCGGTGTTCTATCTGAACGTGCTCCAGATCCCCCCGCGCAACGCTGCACAGGCCGACAGAAGCCAGATGCTGCTGATCCTGCGCAATCGCCTGAAGCTGTTCTACCGGCCTGCTGGCATCGCAGGCGCGGTCGAGCAGTTGCCTGAAAAATTACGTTTCAGCCTGGTCGAAAACGGCGCCAGCTGGCAAGTGCTCGTCGATAATCCGACGGGCTTCTATGCCTCGTTCGGGGCTGCGACGATCACAGTCGGCAACAGACAGGTGAAACTCCATGCTGCCATGGTGCCGCCCTACGGCTCGGTGCACTGGACGCCAGAGGCTACCGGAGCGCTCACAGGTACAGCGCCGCAGCTCACGGCGCAGTTGATCAACGACTATGGTGCACGTGTGGGCATCACTCATGCCTTGCAGCGCTAATGTGCGGCGCACCTCGGTCCTGCTGGGCAGCATTGCCTGGATGATGGCCCGGCTCGCCCACGGCGAAGGCGACTACCGTTTCGACGACAGCCTGTTGCTGGGCTCGGGGCTGGCCGGTGGCAGCCTGGAGCGCTTCAATCGGGTGCAGCAGATCGACCCGGGTACTTACCTGGTCGATGTGTACGTGAACACGCACTACGTGAACCGAAGCGAAGTGAGTTTTCGACTGCAAGACGATGCTGTCGAACCTTGTTTTTCCGAACGGTTTTTGCATCAACACATGAACGCCCGCAAGCTTGAAACCCCTACCGCCGACGCGGGCAAGTGCCTGGCGCTGAGCACGCGGCTACCAGGGTCAACGTTCCAATATGACTCAGCCCGCTTGCGCCTGGACCTCTCCGTGCCCCAGGCATTGCTCGACATCAAGCCGCGCGGCTACGTCGATCCGCAGGACTGGGACGCAGGCGGTACGATGGGCGTCGTCAACTACGACGCAAGCCTGTACAACTCGCGCTACGAAGCCTCAGCAAGCGAGGCGGCCAATTACGGTTACCTGGGCCTGAACACGGGGGTGAACGTTGGGCTCTGGCGTTTGCGGCATCAGTCCAACTACAGCTACTCAAGCTTCGGCGGCGCCGCGGTCAGCCGCTGGAACAGCATTCGCACCTATGCCCAGCGTGCCATTGCCCCTTGGCAGAGCGAACTGACGGTCGGTGACAGTTTTACCGAGGGCAACCTGTTCGGTAGCATCGGCTTTCGAGGCGTGCGCCTGGCCAGCGACGATCGCATGCTGC
Source organism: Pseudomonas sp. SWI7 (assembly GCF_006351945.1). Lineage (NCBI taxonomy): Bacteria > Pseudomonadati > Pseudomonadota > Gammaproteobacteria > Pseudomonadales > Pseudomonadaceae > Pseudomonas > Pseudomonas sp. SWI7. The sequence continues at coordinate 4,530,848 of NZ_CP040930.1, forward strand.
CCGACTCTCAGCGTCAATATGCCCCACAAGTGCGCGGCACGGCGGTGAGCAACGCGCGCGTGGTAATCAGCCAGAACGGCCGCAAGGTGCATGAAACCACAGTGGCGGCGGGTCCCTTTGTCATCGACGATCTGTACGGTACGGCCTACAACGGTGACTTGGACGTGCAGGTAATCGAGGCCGACGGCAGCGTCACGCGCTTCACTGTCCCCTATGCGGCGGTGCCCGACTCCATCCGTCCGGGTATCTCTCGCTACAGCACCACGCTCGGTGAGGTACGCCAGACGGGCGCGAACCAAGGGGCTTTTGCCGAGGCCACTTATCAACGGGGCCTTAGCAATGCACTTTCCGCCAACCTGGGCGCTCGGGTAGCGCAGGATTACCTCGCCGTGCTGGGCGGTGGCGTACTGGCAACGCCCTATGGTGCCTTCGGGGTCAACAGCACGTTTTCCAGCGCCACCGTTGAAAACCAACAGCGCAAGCAAGGCTGGCGCATGGGGCTTAGCTACAGCCGTACCTTCCAGCCAACCAACACCACCCTCAACCTTGCCGGCTATCGATACTCAACCCAAGGGTACCGGGATCTGGCCGATGCGCTAGGTGCGCGGCAGGCCTCCGAGCGCGGTGACAGTTGGGACTCGACCAGTTTCAAGCAGCGTAACCAGCTGACCTTGCTGGTCAACCAAGGGCTAGGGGGGTACGGAAACCTGTACCTGTCTGGCTCGAGCAGCGACTATTACGACGGCAAAAGCCGTGATACGCAGGTGCAGTTCGGTTACTCCAACACCTGGCGGCAACTCAATTACAGCCTGGCCTATTCACGCCAGCGCACGACGTGGTACCGGAACACGGTAACCAGTGCCGTGCCCGATTTTGCAAACCTGGCAGACCAGCGCGACACCAGCAATCGCACCAACACCCTGACGCTGACGTTCTCCATGCCCCTGGGCAACTCGACCCGGGCACCGAGCATCAGCTCGATGCTGACGCAGCGCTCAGGTGATACCCGGGGCAGCAGTCTCCAGACGGGGATCAACGGCACCCTGGGCACCCAGCGCGACATGAGCTACGCAATCGCAGCCAATCGTGACAGCGCCGGACGCGGGACGAACTGGACTGGCAATCTCCAGGCACAGAGCGCCGTTGCCACCTTCAACGGTGGCTACTCGCAAAGCGCCGATTACCGGCAAATCAATGGCGGCATTCGCGGCGCAGCTGTCTTGCATGAAGGCGGTCTGACCTTGGGGCCTTATGTGGGCGACACCTTCGCGCTGGTGCGGGCCAAAGGCGCAGGTGGCGCGACCATCCGGGGCGGGCAGGGGGCTCGTGTGAACGCTGATGGCTATGCGCTGGTGCCTTCGTTGTCGCCCTACCGCTACAACCCGGTAGGGCTCGACCCCAGCGGCATGGGTGATCAGGCCGAGCTGATCGAAACGGAGCGAAAGGTCGCGCCCTACGCCGGTGCTGCGGTGGTGGTGGATTTCAAGACGTTGATCGGCCATGCCTTGTTGATCCAGGCCAGCTTGCCGGGCGGCGGGGCTATCGCGCTGGGCGCCGATGTGCTGGATGAGCAGGGCACCATCATTGGCATGGTGGGGCAGGGAGGACAGGTGTATGCACGCGCCGAGGCTGATAGCGGGCACCTGCAGGTTCGCTGGGGCGTAGGCCCTGACCAGGCATGCCTGTTGCCCTTCGACGTCAACAGCAGCAACGCCCATGACAGCCAGGGCTTCATTCATCTGAAAAGTATATGCACGCCTAACGAGGAACCCACATGACGCTCAGGGCCTGGCTATTGGCAGCCTTCATGTTCGTAACCGTTCAGCACGCCTGGGCGACCTGCTATAAAGTGACCTCTGTGGGGGGCGCCACTACCACGGCCAACACTGCTATCAGGCCTGGTGAGGGAACTGCCGGCAGCTGGGCCGGGGCGTGCGATACCTGCAATGGATCATTGGGCTTACCGAGTGTGATCAACGTCAGTGATCCAAGCTTTCAACCCTATGGCACGTTGATTGCGAGTTCCGTAGTGCCCTTCACGCAGTATGGTGTGACCGCTGGCTACAATCCGGAGTACGTATTTTTTCGCTGCGCGGGGCAAGATGCGGTTTACGAAATGTGGTCCACCAATGGCGATGACCTCTACAGCGGTTGGTACCAAGGGGGTGACAGCGTCGGCCAAAGTATTGGTTTGCAAGACGCCTACAGGACAGCCTGGCCGAATGTGCTGTTGAAGCTATTTCATCTCGAAAGCGGCGAGCCTTTCACCCACATTTGGCGTGAGCGCAGGCTCACTGGCCTGGACATCGATTCTCGCGGCTTCCAGTTGGTCAAGGCCAAGAACCTCAGTGCCGTACGCGCGGAGCTATACAGTGCACCGAAAGACCCCAGTTACAACTACTACAGCGAAACCGTCCCATCGCAGCTCTACGCCTACGCACAGGCGGCGGCCTATATCGCCATCAAGGGGCCAGGGCTGGCCTATCCAACAGTGGGTCAAACGCACTATGGAAACTGGAGTGGCTGGTACGGAAACTGGCCGGGAGCGTTGGGCTTGTACAACAAGGTCACGCTCAAGCGTTACCCCACCTGCAGCGTCACCAGTGTCACCCCTATGTGGTGTTTCCCTCGATCAGCGTGAGCGAGATCAACGCGGGCGGGCGCCGCGAAATGCCTTTTCAGATCAACTTTCGCTGCCAGAGCAACATCGTCAACAGCACCAGCGCCAACGGCACGGCCATTGGCATCAAGGTTTCATCCGGTGCCCTGGCTGCGTCGTCTTCCCTGGGTTTGGTCAATGCCCAGGGCGGCCTTACCTACCTGCTGGCGGACCGTTATGGCCAGGCAGGTGTGGCGCAGGGAGTAGGCATACAGTTGCTGCGCGACGGTGCGCCCATCAATTTGCTGGCCAATGAGGATTCTGCCAATGGCAGCGGCGCGGCTGGCCGGGGTTGGTACCCGGTGATCAGCAGCGCTGCCAACCTGACCGGTACCGTCAATGGCATCGGTCAGTACACCGAGACATTCCGAGCGCGTCTGGAGAAACTCTCCACCGGCACCATGCCTACCGTAAGGCCCGGCCGGGTCGAGGCCACAGCGCAGGTGGTGATACGTGTTCAATAGCGGCGGGCAGCGTCTGCTGCTGCTGGTCGCCGTGCTGATCAGCACCCCCGCCAACGCTGGGGTCACTGCCGAGCGCACGAGGGTCATCGTGCATGAGGGCCAGCGCGAAACCTCACTGGCGCTGGTCAATCAAAACGCCTATCCGGTCGTGGTCCAGACCTGGATCGACAATGGGGATCTGGCTGTTACCCCGGACACCGCAAGTGCACCGATCATGCCGCTTCCCCCGATGTTCAGGCTTGAACCCCAACAGCAGCGAAGCGTGCGCCTCGTGACGACCGGGCAGGTGCTTGCCCAGGATCGAGAGTCGCTGTACTGGCTTAATGTGTACGAGATTCCACCTCGGCCAAACGAGGTGCTGGAGGAGGGCGCGACGCGTCTGACGATCACGCTGCGCACTCAGCTGAAAGTCATCTACCGGCCCCAGGGTCTGTCGAACAAGGCCGAGCTAGCGCCTTCGCACCTGGTTGTCAGGGTCCAGGGTCGCCGTGTGCAGTTGCGTAATCCGACGCCGTTCTACATCTCCCTCTCCCACGCACAGATCGGCGAAGGCGAGCGTTCGATCATTCTGGATGCGCCCATGCTGGCACCGTTCAGTACGCAGCATCAGACGGCACCGGCCACCGCGCCGAGCGACGCGACGTTTCGCTTTTCATGGCTGGATGATGAGGGTAATGCGCAGCGCGGTGAGCGGCCCATCACGCACGCGGTGTCCATCAGCCCGTAAGGCCACATACCGTCTCGCCAGATTGAGATTCGTCCTATTCAGGTCTGTCGGTGCCGCCCCTAGGCTGGCTGGATGAAGCTAGCCAACCTGTTACCTGCCGCCCAGTGGAACCTGTCGACGCCTATTGCAGCGCGTAATCTCTTACGCCTGTTTGCGATCACCCTCGTAGCGGGTGTCTATGTCGGCGCCTACGGTTACATGCGCATGACCCTGAACGAGGAGATTTCGTCCCGGCGCAGGTACATGAACGAGGCCATCTTCAACGCTCAGGATTTCTTTGTCAGCCGTCAGACCCTGCTCAAATCGCTGGGTCTCTCGACGGTCAAGCACGCCGCTGCTGCGGGCGATAGCGAGACCTACATTCCAGGCGAGGAAGTCCACATTTTCCTCCGTCAGCCCGGGGGTACCTGGAGCTTGTGGCTGACGCCACGCATGCTGGATTTTCTACGCGCCAAGCAGACCAACCTGGTCTACGTGCCGCACGCCCTGGATGCCTCGGTGCAGTGGCTCTACAGCCGGCCTGAGGTCCCACCCCTGGTCCCCAACGCCGTGCTGCAACGTCTGCGTGGATCGACCGGCGAACCTGGGGACGAGCAAATCTGGCTGGCGGAGCCTGGAGACGATAAACCGCCTTCGCTCTACATTTTCACTGCCATGGATGAGCGCGACCGCGCTTCAGGTTGGCTGGGGCTCGAAGTCGAGGGCCCGCAGTTGGTCGCAGCGTTGCGCCATGAGCAGGCTGGTGACTTCCAACTGGTCGACAGCGCAAGCCAGATCATCGCCAGCAAGGACCGCGAGCAGCAATTGACTTCCCAGCGCCATATGGCAACGCGTGTGGATGATGGTTTCGGTTGGGAGGGCGGCTATTGGCTCCCGGACCGCCTGACCATTCGCAAACAGCTCGACCATTCGGACTGGCAGATCATCTACAGCGCACCCTTGGCCTCTATCATTCCGGCGCTGATTCTGCCGTTCGGGCTGGCAGTGCTGATCAGCGTTGCCGTCACACTGTTGATGCTGTGGCTGGTCCGCCGGGTCGACGTGCGACTCATCCGCCCGGCAGCTGCTCGAATCGAGGCATTGGTCGAGAGCGAAGCGTTCAGCAGTGCCGTCATCCGCACCGCCCCGGTTGCGCTGTGCGTGTTGCGCCGCAGTGACGGTGCAGTGGTGCTGGCCAATCGGCTGAGCGAGCAGTGGCTTGTAATGGGTGATGAGCGAACCCGAGTCTGTCAGGACTGGATTACCCGTGCGTTCGGCAAGCCTGCGCAGACCAGTTGCACACAAGAGCTGCAAATGGCCGATGGCCGTCACCTGTGTCTGAGTTACGCACCTACCCGCTATCGACGTGAAGATGTTCTGATCTGCGCCTTCAGCGACATCACCGAACGAAAAACCGCCGAGCTGTCGCTGCAACAGGCCAGGGCACTGGCCGATGCTGCCAATGAAGCAAAAACGCTGTTTCTCGCCACCATGAGCCATGAAATCCGCACGCCGCTCTACGGCATGCTGGCAACGCTGGAACTGCTTTCACGCACCCACCTCGATAGCCAGCAAAGGGGGTACCTCAATGCCATCGAAGGTTCATCGGCTACCTTGCTGCAACTGATCTGCGATGTGCTGGATGTGTCCAAGATCGAGGCTGGTCAGCTGGCGCTGGAGGTCAGTGCGTTCTCACCCGTCGAGCTGACCCAGGACGTCATGCAAGGCTATATGGGGGCCGCACACACCAAAGGGTTGCAGTTGCTGAGTTGCATGGATCCGCAGCTTCCTGAACAGGTAGTGGGTGACACGACGCGTACGCGCCAGATCCTTGGCAATCTGCTTAGCAACGCGGTCAAGTTCACTCGCAGTGGCCGAATCATGGTCAGGCTTCACCTGGTTGGGGTCGAAGGTGATCGCATGATGCTGCGCTGGCAGGTAGTGGACACGGGGCAGGGCATCCCTGAGCAAGACCAGCAACACTTGTTCGAACCGTTCTTCCAGAGCGGTCCCAGTACCAACACGGTGGCAGGGACCGGCCTTGGCCTGTCCATTTGCAAGCGGCTGGTCGAGTTGATGAACGGGTCGATTCGTGTGTTCAGCGAGCCGGGTCTGGGCAGCAGCTTCTCGTTCACGCTGCCACTGGGGCAATTGGCGCTCGATGAGGACCAGAGCTGGGCCCAGCCTTTGCTCAACCAGGGCGTCATGGTTTATTCACCTGTGCCCGAACTGGCCGATCATGCCGCTGGCTGGCTACGTCGCTGGGGCGCCCGGGCGCAAGTGATTGCCGTGCCGGACGTCCGTCATGAACCGGGCATCGTGCTGGTCGAGTTATGTCCAGGGCCTGCCAGCTCGGCTGTCATCAGGCAATGGCCTGGCCCATTGGTACTGGCCTGCGCCGATGAGCACGCGCTTTCGCGTCCTTCGGCTCAATACTGGCAGGTGGGGCTGAACAATCTTCAGTGCCTTAACCAGGCGGTGAGCCAGGCCCAGGGCATCGAGGCACGACACAGCGCAACGGCCCGTCAGGCAATGATCGAAACCAAACTGTGCATTCATGTGCTGGTGGCGGAGGACAATGTCATCAACCAGTTGATACTGCGGGATCAACTGGAGAAGCTCGGCTGCACGGTCACCCTTGCCAACGATGGCGAGCAAGCGCTGGCCCTGTGTCAGAAGGAGGTCTTTGACCTGGTACTGACCGATGTGAACATGCCCAGACTCAACGGGTATCAGTTGGCGCAGAACTTGCGCCAACAGGGCCATGCCCTACCCATCATCGGCGCAACTGCCAACGCCATGCTCGATGAGGCAGAGCGTTGCCTGGGCGCCGGAATGGATCAGTTTCTGGTCAAGCCCTTCACTCTGCACGCGCTCTATCAGTGCCTGCTGCCGTATCGCAAGGGCTCGGCCTGATGATCCACCGCGTCTTGATCGTCGAGGATCATCCCTTTCAACACCAGTACCTGGCTCAGCTGTTCCGGTCCGTCGGTGGGTTCGACGTCGAGCTGCAAGCCGATGCCAACCTGGCGATCGAGCAGTTGCGCAATCAAGCCTTCCACCTTGTCGTCACTGACCTGATGATGCCGCAACTGGATGGGGTACAGTTCATCCAGAGAATGAGCCTGCTACCGTCGCCTCCGGCGCTGGGGCTGATGACCGCTGCCTCTGCGCGCGTGCTCGCAGGCGTTGGCAAGGTCGCCGAAAACCTCGGTATCCGCCTGGCCGGCATGATCAGCAAGCCCGTGCAGGGTCATCATGTCGCTGCACTGCGTCGCTACATGGATAGCACCTGCGATCAAGGCCATCTGCAACCTCGATCCTGTTCCGGTGGCCATTCGGTCAGTGCGCTTACCCGTGCGCTGCAGGCGGGCGAGATCCAGGCGTGGTTTCAACCCAAGAAATCCATGCTCGACGGCAGGATCGTCGGTGCCGAGGCCCTGGCCAGGTGGCTGCATCCGGTCGAAGGTCTTTTGTTGCCGCGGGCATTTCTGGCCGATTTGGAATCTGCAAGGCTCGATTTGCCGTTGCTGTACAACATGCTTGAGCAAACGCTCACCGCTCAATCACGCTGGGCCGCAGCAGGATACAGGCTGCCGGTCTCGATCAATCTGCCTACACACCTGCTGGACCGTCCTGATCTGGTCGACACGTTGCACCGAACGGTCCGAGAGCGAGGTGCCGACCCCAGGACCATCACCTTCGAGCTGACCGAAACGTCGACCACCCGACGGTCCAGTGATTACTTTGCAGGGACGTGCCGGCTGCGCATGATGGGCTTCGGCCTGGCCCAGGATGATTTCGGCAAGGGGTACAGTTCCTATTCCAACCTGGTATCCACGCCCTTCACCGAAATGAAGATTGATCGCTCTCTGGTTAGTGGTTGTGCGAGCAATCCTGACATGGCCATTGCCTTGGCCAGTGCCGTCCACCTCGGGCGCGCACTGGGGCTTGTGACAGTAGCAGAAGGCGTTGAAACGCGTGATGAGCTGGAAGTTGTCCGCAAGGCTCAGTGTCATCAGGTGCAGGGGTTCATCATCTCCCCGGCTGTGGACCGAGACGGCATGCTCCCATTGCTGAACGGACAGCTCTCCGAATGAGGGGTAAGTTATCGAAGAAACGTTTCAGCATCTGCAATGTGCTGTCATATGGCATGAATTTTGTGTCTGTTTGAGCACTCTCATCTTCATAACGTGATGTCGACGATCAACACCATGAAAAATGCCAGCCTGCGCATGGATAAACTTGCGCGCAGCTCTCAGCGCCTGAACAAAGCCATCTTGCTGCTCAGCGGACTCATGCTGCTGTTGTCCAGTACCTGTTATTGGGCAGTATCGCGCCTTCTGGAATCGGAACAGCAGCGGTTGGAGCTCCATTTTGCCCGGGTGATCGAAATCATCCATGAGCATGAGATCTTCTTGCGCAATCTCGCCAACAGCATGCCAGCCGGTCGCGCGCTTCCTGCGCCGGTGGAGCAGGGCGTCATGATGCTCGATTCGACGAGCGTCGATGGCAAGACACTGGTCAAGGCAAAAGGCTTCGAACTCTCCTTACCCTTCACCCTGGCCTACACCGGCGACTTTCGGGCTCAGGAGATACGCGGCGCCTTGGGGTTGGGGTTGCGTCTGACCGACTACTACGGGGGGTTCTGGGCCCGCTCGTTCTACGCATCGCCTCAGCTGTTCGTGCTCGAACGGGGAACCGGCGCGAGCATTGCCGTCCCCGCGGCTGGCGACCAACGTCAGCATCAGCCGCTGTTGCCTCACCATTATGTGACCGTGGTTGATCGCTTGGTGCACTTACTGGCTCAACCCGACCTGCTACCCGATCAGCATGTCCACTGGGTGCGAGCGCCAGCACGCCTTTACAACGACAACCTGCGCATGGTGGCGCTTCTGAAGTTGGGGTTTGAGCACACCCTCAAGCCGAGTACGACGGGCGACCGGACAATGGTCTTGGCTGCCGTAATGGATACGGAGCAGATCGACGAATTCGAGCGTGTGCTCAGGTTATCGGTCTACAACCAGTTCACCCTGATTTCTCCGGATGGCAAGGTCTTGATGGGAGAGCGCAGCAAGGGTGATCTGGCGCCGCTTGGCCTGAGCTTCAACCGTAGCGGCTTGCGTTTCAAGATGATGTCGTCGTCGGGAGACGCGTGGACTGGGCTGTATGCCATCAGTTACGGGGACTTTCTGCGCTACGCCAAATGGCCGCTGCTTGGCCTGGCGTTGACAATCATCGCTGCGATCCTGCTAGGGCTCTGGGTCAATCACTGGTACAAGTCGCGCATTGTTCGGCCCGCCCAACGAGCACAAGTCCGGCTTGCAGAAAGCGAGGCCTTCAGCCGCATCATCCTACACAACGTGCCGGTCGGGCTGTGCGTCGTGAGGCGCCACGATCACCGGGTGTTGTTGGAAAACGAATGCGCGGTACACCTAGGCGTTACCGCAGCGGTGCTGCAACTGCTGCGTGATAACCACGGTGACCAGGCGCCGGGCGAACTGTGCCTGCTGGTGGATGGGCGTTACGTCCAGGTGGTGGCGGTCGCTACCCGTTATGACGGAGAAGACGTGTTTCTATGCGGCTGCAACGACATCACCCGCCACGTTGGCGAGCAATTGCAGCTCAATCAGGCCCACCAGCGTGCAACGGCTGCCAATGAAGCCAAGACCGTTTTCCTGGCCACCATGAGCCATGAGATAAGAACCCCGCTCTATGGTGTGCTGGGCAACCTTGAGCTGCTGTCGCTGACCGAACTCAGCGAACGCCAGAGGCATTACCTGCAAATCATCGAAACCTCGTCGACAGTCCTGTTCCAGCTGATCAGTAATGTTCTGGATGTGACCAAGATCGAGTCTGGGCAGATGGCCTTCGAGCATGCCGCATTCGATCCGCGTCAGCTGGTCGACGATGCGCATGCCAGTTTCGAGGCCACAGCGCAAAGTAAAGGGCTGCAACTTGAGGCTGAAATCGACGCACAAGTGCCTGCACGGGTGGAAGGAGATGCCGGGCGAATCAGGCAGATCCTGCACAACTTGCTGGGCAACGCGATCAAGTTCACCCCCTCCGGACGCGTACGTCTGCGCCTGATCGTTCAAGAGCGAAGCGACCAGGATGTGTTGTTGCAATGGCAAGTGACGGACACCGGAAAAGGTATCCCTGAAAAAGCCCTGGAGCATCTGTTCAAACCGTTCTATCAGGTGTCCGCAGGGCAGGAAGGTGGGGGTGCAGGGCTCGGGCTTTCCATCTGTTCACGCTTGAGTGAGTCGATGGGCGGTACCATGCGCGTGGTCAGTGAGCCCGGTCTGGGGAGCAGCTTTTCCCTGTTCATACGCTTGCCCATTGTGGCCTCCTCGCCGGTCTTGGTGCCTGTGCCGAAAGAGGGTTCGCAGGCGCCGTCTGCGCCGTTGAAATTGAGCGTGTTGGTGGCAGAGGATAACCCAGTCAGCCAGGCGGTCATGCGTGAGCAGCTCGAAGCCATCGGGGCTTACCCAACCGTCGCGGCTGATGGCCACCAGGCACTTCAACTTTGGCAATCCAAGCGTTTCGACATGGTCATCACCGACATCAACATGCCCAGGATGAACGGCTACGAGCTGACCCGGGCGCTGCGAGAGGCAGGTGTCGAAGCACCTATCATCGGCATCACCGCCAATGCACTGCGCGAAGAAGGTGAGCGCTGCCTGCAAGCGGGTATGACCGCGTGGATAGTCAAGCCTCTGAGCCTTGGCACCCTTCGGCAGGTACTGATGAACCACTGCCCTGGAACGGTTGACACTCACGTTGCACCCGACCCGGGCAGGGATGATTTTTCAGGCTGGATTCAACTGTCCCAGCCCATGCGCCAATTGCTTGCCCAGACGTTGGCCAGCGATATTGAGCAGTTGGAGAAGGGGGTGATCGAGCACGATGCGGTTCTGGTCGAACAACGGTTGCACAGCTTGAGCGGTGCACTGGCCAGCATCAATGCCACGGCGTTGTACGGCGCATGTCAACGGCTGGAAAACATGTTGCAGGAGCTGCCGCTCGACGCACGCCTGGGCGGGCAAGTCCGTGCTCTGTGCAGGCGGCTTGCCAAGGTCGCGCAGCGCTTGTCAGACGAGATTCCCGGATGAGCCTTGTCCCCTAATGGAGTAATTCTGCATGCCTCATCACAAGGTTGTCATCGCTGACGATCATCCCATCGTCCTGCTGGGGGTGCGTGAAGTCGTTCAACGCATCGGGCGCTATAAAGTCGTCGGTCAAGCCACCAACTCATCGGAATTGATCGATCAACTGCGCCTACACAACCCCCGCACCCTGATCACCGACTTCAATATGCCGGGGGATTGTACCTACGGAGATGGCTTCAAGCTCATCGAGTACATTCTGCGTCACTTCCCGGACACCCAGGTCCTCATTCTGACCATGATTTCCAATGGGTTGATTCTTTCCCGGCTTCAGGAACTGGGTGTGGCAGGGGTCATTCAAAAAAACCACCTGCATGATGAAATCGAAAAAGCGCTGAGTGCCATCCGCAAGCGGCGTCGGTACCGAAGCCCGTTGCCGCCACCTACATCCGTGGTACGCGAAGCAGTGAAGGTCGAGGCCCGCTTCAATCAGCTGTCCCCCAGGGAGCTCGAAGTCGTCCGGCTCTTTGTCACTGGCATGACCGTAGGTGATATCGCGCGGCAACTGTCGCGCAGCAACAAGACAGTCAGCGCTCAGAAGGTGTCGGCGATGCGCAAGCTCAACGTCGACAGTGACCAGGACTTGCTGACTTACTGTATCGAATCCAGGCAGTTTCAGTAACGAGGTTCTGTGCCTGGCGGGGCGTTGCCCAGCCGGTGCGTGGCCCTGATGACACGCGTACAGACGATTGGACCCGCAGCGCAAAAAGCCCAGCTACTCGCTGGGCAATCTATCGGTCTTCAGCCGACGATCATCATTCAAAGCGCTACGCTGGCTTGAGCCAATCTACATTCCGCTCCTGAATGACCAATTTGAGCGAGCGGCCAACTGCATTGGCGTGACATACCGAATAGTCGCCAACAGGGTAGAGCGCATGACGTCCCCACGGCCCTGCCTTGCTTTCCAGTTTGATATCGACCTGGTCACCTTCGCTGGTTGTCAGATCAAACGCGTTACCGCTCGACGCCTCGGTGATTTTCCAAGCGGTAGGGTCTTGCTGCTCGATGCGCTTCACTTCCACCAGACCATGCGTTGTCGCGAAAATCCCCTTACGAAGATGTGCTCCGCTGCGAACGTAGAGGCGGTAGCCGTCCTCACTGTGCCGGAAATACAGCAACAGGGGTAGGACAGCAGAGGATTTCTCGAAATTGACCAGCCCCAGTTCTTGACCGTGGTGCCAATCGTCTTCGGAACAATTCAGTGCACCCAGCGTAGCGGCGCCGTCCACGGCATATCCGGGCGTGGTCAGGGGGCTTGCCAGTACCACATTGTCGTTCGTCATGCTGTCGAAGGTGTTCAACGGGCAATCAGCTGCATGCAGTGTCGCGAGAAAAGAGTGCGCTTTGTGATTCATCGTATACCTCCAGTGTTCATGAATACACTCAGGAGGCTATGCCGACACGCGCGAGGGGACTAACCGGAACGGGTTCCAGACGCAGGATGCAAAAAGCCCGGCACTTGGCCGGGCTTTCCAGTGGGCGATCAGCGATCAGTTGCCGTAGACCGGCAGCTTCTTGCAGATGGCTTTGACCTTCTCGCGCACGGCGTCGATCACCGCTTCGTTGTTCAGGTCGGCAAGGATGTCGCAGATCCAGCCAGCCAGCTCACGGCACTCGGCTTCCTTGAAACCGCGGGTGGTCACGGCCGGGGTGCCGAAACGCAGGCCCGAGGTGACGAACGGAGAGCGCGGGTCGTTAGGAACCGAGTTCTTGTTGACGGTGATGAACGCCTTGCCCAGCGCCGCGTCAGCGTCTTTGCCCGAGATGTCCTGCTTGATCAGCGACAGCAGGAACAGGTGGTTTTCGGTGCCACCGGAAACCACGTCGAAACCGCGCTCGATGAAGACGCTGGCCATGGCCTGGGCGTTTTTCACCACTTGCTGCTGGTAAGCCTTGAACTCCGGCTGCAGGGCTTCCTTGAAGCAGATGGCCTTGGCCGCGATCACGTGCTCCAGTGGGCCGCCCTGGGCGCCTGGGAAGACAGCGGAATTGAGCTTCTTCTCGATCTCTTCGTTCTTGCGAGCCAGGATCAGGCCGCCGCGCGGACCGCGCAGGGTCTTGTGCGTGGTGGTGGTGACGACGTCGGCGAAAGGAACCGGGTTAGGGTAGACACCGGCGGCGACCAGGCCAGCCACGTGCGCCATGTCGACGAACAGGTAGGCACCCACCTTGTCGGCGATGGCGCGGAAGCGGGCGAAGTCCAGCACCTGCGAGTAGGCCGAGAAACCGGCGACGATCATTTTCGGCTTGTGCTCGACCGCCAGGCGCTCGACTTCGTCGTAATCGATCAGGCCGTTGCCATCGATGCCGTACTGCACGGCGTTGTACAGCTTGCCCGACGAGCTAACGGAGGCACCGTGGGTCAGGTGACCACCATGGGCCAGGCTCATGCCCAGGATGGTGTCACCGGCCGACAGCAGGGCCAGGTAGACAGCGGCGTTGGCCTGGGAGCCGGCGTGCGGCTGGACGTTGGCGTAGTCGGCACCGAACAGTTGCTTGGCGCGGTCGATGGCCAGCTGCTCGACGACGTCGACGTATTCGCAGCCACCGTAGTAGCGCTTGCCTGGATAGCCTTCGGCGTACTTGTTGGTCAGTACCGAACCCTGGGCTTCCATGACGGCCGGGCTGGTGTAGTTTTCCGAGGCGATCAGCTCGATATGCTCTTCCTGGCGCAGAGCTTCTTGCTGCATGGCTTCGAAGAGCTCGGCGTCGTACTTGGCAATGGTCAAATCACGGCTGAACATGGCGGTCCTCAAGGATCGGGGGTGAAGTGGGTGGGCATTCTACCCCATTGATCCGCCGCTGGCATATGAAGTGGCATCAAGTCGCGGACCAGTGGGGTTCATGTTGCATCCCGCGCCGTTGCTGGGCTGGGCGGGCATCCGAGTTGACTTTCAGGTCCGGTTTCTGGCGTTGCCTGCGCGTGGTGGCGGGCCGGGCGTGACGGGCCCCGCTGGCGTTTCGGCAGCAGCATGAGGGCAGGGCCAGGGGCGACTCAATTGAACATGAACAACGTCTCATTGGCGAATTGCGCCTCGAACTGATGCGCCGGCATCGGTCGCCCGAACAGGTAGCCCTGTACTTCGTCGCACCCGTGTTCACGCAGAAACTCAAGTTGTTCATGGGTCTCGACGCCTTCGGCGATGACCGCCAGGTTCAGGCTGTGGGCCATGGCGATGATCGCCCTGGCGATCTGCGCATCCTGCTCACCTTCGGGCAGGCCGTCGACGAAGGTGCGGTCGATCTTCAACACATCGATCGGGAACTGCTTGAGGTAGTTGAGCGAGGAATAGCCGGTCCCGAAATCGTCCACCGCGATGCTCAGGCCCAGGTTCTTGAGGCTGGCCAGAATCTGCAGCGCTTCGTTTACTTCGCGCATCAGGATGCTTTCGGTCAGCTCAAGCTCAAGACACGCCGGTGGCAGGCCGCTTTCTTCCAGGATGTTGGCGATCCGCGTGCCCAGTTGACCATCGGAGAACTGGCGCGCGGAAATGTTGACCGACACTTTCGGCACACGCACCTTGGCCTTGTGCCAGGCCTTCAATTGTCGGCTGGCTTCGCGCAGTACCCAGTCACCCACGTCCACCACCAGGCCCAGCTCTTCGATGACGGGAATGAAGTCCCCCGGTGGCACCAGGCCGCGGGTAGGATGCCGCCAGCGTAGCAGTGCCTCGGCGCCGGTCAGGCGCTTGCCGTCGCCGCTGAATTGCGGCTGGTAATACAGAATGAATTCGTTCTGCTCCATGGCATGGCGCAGATCGCTTTCCAGTTCCAGGCGCTCCAGGGCACTGGCGTTCATTTCAGCCTGGTAGAACTGGAAGTTGTTCTTGCCGCGCTCTTTGGCGTGGTACATGGCGGTGTCGGCGTTCTTCATCAATTGGCTCAACTCGCCGCCATCCTGCGGGCTGAGTGCGATGCCGATGCTGGCCGTGACGAAGAACTCGCGGTTCTCCAGCACGAACGGCTTGACCAAGCTGCCCAGGATGTTTTCGGCCACGTGAATGGCGCGGTTCAATGCCAGCTCGCGAGTAGGCCGAGGCTGGAGCAGCAGCGTGAATTCATCGCCGCCCATGCGCGCGACCGTATCGTCCTCGTCCACGCAGGCCAGCAAGCGCAGGGCCATGTCCTTGAGCATGCGATCGCCCGCGGCATGGCCCAGGGAGTCGTTGATGGGCTTGAAACGGTCCAGGTCCAGGAACATCAACACCACCCAGGCCTTCTGCCGCTCGGCCTGCTGCAAGGCGTTGTACAGCCGGTCCTGGAACAACGTACGGTTGGGCAAGTGGGTCAGGGCGTCGTAGTAGGCCAGGCGGTGAATGCGCTGTTCGCTGGCCTTGCGTTCGCTGATGTCGGTAAAGAAGCACACGTAGCTGGCCAGGTCGCCTTCATCGTCCAGCACGGCAGTGATGCCTACCCAGGCCGGGTAGTGATCGCCATCACGGCGCTTGAGCCACACCTCGCCCTCCCAGCTGCCACGCTGGTTGAGCTGCTTGAGAATATAGCGCAGGTGCGCCTGCTGCTGGTCGTTCATCACCAGCATGCTCGGCAGTTGGTCCAGCACCTCGCTGACTGCGTAGCCGCTGACCCGGCTGAAGGCCTCGTTGGCCTGCACGATGTAGCCGGCAGGGTCGGTGATCAGAATGGCCGAAGTCGAGTGCTCGAAAACCGTCGCGGCCATGCGCAGGTCTTTCTCCGCCCGGCGCTGCTGGCTGATGTCGCGACCTACCCCCAGTACGCCCTCGAAACGCTGATCGTCATCCCAGACCAGTACCAGGCGCAACTCGATGGGGATCTTGCGGCCGTCGGCGCGCAGGCAGTCGAACAGGAACAGCTGGGTCGGCAACTGGCCACGCAGTTCGGCCAGTTGAGCCGGATCGTCCATCGCCTTGCTTACCCGCTCCATCAACCCGTAGATGCCAGTGAGCTGGGCGGGGTTGGCGATGATCGAATGCCACCCGTTGGCGAAGATCCAGTCGGCGTGATAGCCCAGCACGCTTTGCACCGAGGGGCTTACGTAGTCGAGCTTGAGCTGGCTGTCGGTGGAGAAGATCACGTCACTGATGCTTTCGGCCAGCATCCGGTAGCGCTGTTCGCTGTCGCGCAGCGACTGGCTCGCCTCGATCTGCACGGTCACGTCCTTGCCCACGCCGATGATGCGCGTCACCCGGCCGTCGGCGTCACGCGCCAGCACCTGCTCGCGTATGTCGTAGCAGCGCCAGTTGCCATCGCGGTGCCGGAAACGCAGCTGGCAATGCAGCGGCAAGTCATGGCCGTTGTCGAGCTGCTGTTGGCGCAGGTCCTGGTAATGCGCAGCGTCTTCGGGGTGCAGCAGCAGCTCCCAGAAGCGGTCGCCCATGCGGGCCAGTTCCGTGCGGTCATACCCCAGCGTCTGGCCCAGGTGACGGTTGCTGAAGATCATCCGCTGGCTGTGGATATCCTGGACGTAGAGCTGATCCGGCACGGTACGCACCACGTCCGACCAGAACCGCTCGCGTTCGAGCAGCGAGAGCTCCACTTTCTTGCGGCTGGTGATGTCGCTGATGCTGAGGATCACGGCCTGGTAATTGCGGCGCAATTGCGGCAGGCGCGCTGTCAGCCACAGGTGCAGCTCGCCGCCATGCGCAGCAGGCAGGCGCACCTCGAGCTCCAGGGACGGGCGTTGGTCGATCAAGGCGTCGAGCAACTGCATACCGACACTGTCCTGGCCGTCGCCGCTGTCGTCGATCAGGCGCTGCCAGGCTTGCTGGTGATCTTCGATATGAAGCAGCTGGCGCGCCACCTGGTTGATTTCGGTGATCTTCAGTTGCGCCAGGAGCGAGCGGCGCAGTTGAGGGTCCAGCATCAGGCTGTGCTTGAGTGCGGCGCGGTTGCGCAGGTGATAGCGGTCCAGTTGGCCGGGCAAGCTGGACAGGTCGAGCACGCACAGGGCCACACCTGTGCCTTCGAAGATCTCTTGATAGCGTCGGCGATCTTCCTGCAAGGCCCGCTGGCGGCGGCGCATGTTGACCAGGGCCAGGACCGGGAGCAGGGCGCAGAACAGCACCAGCAGGCATTTGCCTATCAAGGCAGGCAGCAGGTCGTTGCGCGCCTGTTCAGCATCGAACAGGCCGCGCAGTTGCCAGGCACTATTGTCGATGAACGCCAGCATGACGCTCTGCAAGGGCGCGTCGGGGCGCTCGGAGGCCAGGTAGCGTTGCAGCACCTCGCCCGTACGGCTGTTTTCCAGCAGCCACAACAGCTGATCGGCCTCATGCAGATGGCCAGTAAGCGCGCGGTAGTAATCAGGTGACAAGCGCAGCAGCCAATGGCCTTGGCCTGGCGACTGGCTCAGCAACAGGTACACGCTGGCGTTGCTGGGCGCATTGGTAAAGAAATAGGGCCGCTCCTGGTTGAGCCTCAGCACCTCACCGACGACTGCGTGATCGTCGCTGGCAGGTGCACTGTCGGCAACGATTTGCCCGGCTCCGTCTATCCAGACCACGCTGCGCAGCGCGGGCATTCGTTCGCGCAGCGTATCCACCAAGCCGCCAGCTGTCGGTGCCGCCACGGTGGGATAGGGCTGGAGCAGGTTGATGGCTTGCTGCGCCTTGAGCGCCATGTTCAAACCCAGGTGGTCCGCCAGTTCGGTCGTGTCTTCCAAACGCTTGTCGCGCAGCTCGGCCTGGGTAAGGCTGAACTGCGCGAACAGCTGCCACAGCAGCAACCCGAGCAGAATCAGGGCGAGCAGTGCCAGCGCACCCTTGATCGACCCGCGCAGACTGGCAGCGGGCGCCTTGGACGCGCTACGCGATGACGGCGGTGGAGTGAGTTTGATCAAGCGTCGATCCTGCGATGGGCCTGGCGATGGCAGGGAGGGGTCGGGCATGGCGTATGCTTTTTTTATGAGGTAACCGATGCGCGGTGGCGCACTATAAGCCGACCACTCGAAACCGGCTAGCATGCCTCGCATTATGGCAAAGTGCCAGTGCCATTCATGCTTCCGACCGCTCGTATTCGGCAAGCACGTGCCTGCTGTGCGAGAATGCCGCCCGCTTTACATGACACTGCTTGGGAGATGTTCGGTTTTGGTTACTCATTTTTCCATCAATGGCCTCGATTCCGCCTGTGGGCGCAGCAGTCAGACCCTTGTCAGCTCTGCCGTGACCGAGGACGTATCCTGCAAATCGTGCCAACGCTCGCTGGCAAAGCCCGAGGCGGCCACGTCAACCAAGCGCAAGGCGCCATCGCTGGCCGAGCTGCGCACGTCTGCCAAGGCACCCGTCCCAGCTGCAGTCGTTGCCGACGCACCGCGCCCGGCGGCGGCATCGGTCACGTCCGGCACCTCTGTCAATCGTGTCGCCGCTGCGCAACCTGCGCGCCCGGACGGGTTCTGCGTCAAGTCCGCCTGGGCCGCGCGCCTGGCCGAGCAGGGCGACCGTTGCCGGCTGCCACGGGGCAAGGCGCGCCAGCGTCACGTCTGAACAAGGGCTGCTCGCCAGGCGCGACTACAGGGCAAGGCCGCTGCTGCCGGACCACCGCTTCAGGCCTGCGCCGCCGGCGCGGCGCCTCCTATCAAATACTGCGCGTTGGCGTAGAATGGTCCACTTTGTTCAACGACACCCGACCCCTGGCCGACCCGCTGGGGCGATCGTCGATGTCTTTACCTATCTGAATTAGAGGGCTTGGTTTTGGCTCAATACGTCTACACCATGCATCGGCTGAGCAAGGTCGTGCCGCCGAAGCGGGAAATCCTGAAGAACATTTCCCTGTCGTTCTTCCCTGGCGCCAAGATCGGCGTGCTGGGCCTCAACGGCGCAGGTAAATCGACGCTGCTGCGGATCATGGCGGGCGTCGACAAGGAATTCGACGGCGAAGCCCGTCCGATGCCTGACATCAACGTGGGCTACCTGCCCCAGGAGCCTCAGCTGGACCCGAGCAAGTCGGTCCGTGAGGTGGTCGAGGAAGCCGTCAGCGTCATCAAGGACGCCCAGGCGCGTCTTGACGAGGTCTACGCGGCCTACGCCGAGCCGGACGCCGACTTCGACAAGCTGGCTGCCGAGCAGGCCAAGCTCGAATCCATCCTGCAGGCCGCCGACGGGCATAACCTGGAACGCCAGCTGGACGTCGCCGCCGACGCGCTGCGCCTGCCGGCCTGGGATGCACGCATCGAGCACCTCTCCGGTGGCGAGAAGCGCCGTGTCGCCCTGTGCCGCCTGCTGCTGTCGGCCCCCGACATGCTGCTGCTCGACGAACCGACCAACCACCTGGACGCTGACTCGGTCGCCTGGCTCGAGCGTTTCCTGCACGATTTCCCCGGCACCGTGGTGGCCATTACCCACGACCGTTACTTCCTCGACAACGTCGCAGGCTGGATCCTGGAGCTCGACCGCGGCGCCGGTATTCCCTATGAAGGCAACTATTCGGGCTGGCTGGAAGCCAAGTCCGATCGTCTGGCCCAGGAATCCAAACAGCAGAGCGCCCATGAAAAGGCCATGAAGGAAGAACTGGAGTGGGTGCGCAAAGGCGCCAAGGCCCGCCAGTCCAAATCCAAGGCACGTCTGCAGCGTTTCGAGGAACTGCAGTCGCAGGAATTCCAGAAGCGCAGCGAAACCAACGAGATCTACATCCCGGCCGGTCCGCGTCTGGGCGACAAGGTCATCGAATTCAAGAACGTCACCAAGGGTTATGGCGACCGCGTCCTGATCGACAACCTGTCCTTCGCCATGCCCAAGGGTGCGATCGTGGGCGTGATCGGGGGTAACGGCGCCGGTAAATCCACCCTGTTCCGCATGCTCATGGGCAAGGAGCAGCCGGATTCGGGCAGCATCGAGATCGGTGAAACCGTGCAACTGGCGTGTGTCGACCAGAGCCGCGAGGACCTGGACGGCGCCAAGACCGTGTTCCAGCAGATTTCCGACGGCTCGGACATGATCCGTATCGGCAACTACGAAATCCCATCGCGCACTTACGTGGGCCGCTTCAATTTCAAAGGGGGCGACCAGCAGAAGTTCGTCAAGGACCTCTCGGGCGGTGAACGTGGCCGTCTGCACCTGGCCCTGACCTTGAAAGAGGGCGGCAACGTCCTGCTGCTCGACGAACCGTCCAACGACCTCGACGTCGAGACCTTGCGTTCCTTGGAAGAGGCACTGCTGGACTTCCCCGGCGCCGCCATCGTGATTTCCCACGACCGTTGGTTCCTGGACCGCGTCGCGACTCACATCCTGGCATACGAAGACGACTCGAACGTGGTGTTCTTCGAAGGCAACTACACCGAGTACGAAGCCGATCGCAAGAAGCGCCTGGGTGATGCCGCCGCACAGCCGCACCGTGTGCGTCACAAGAAGCTGGCGCAATAAGCCAGCGTCTGCTGCACAGAAATGGGGCCCTCAGGGGCCCCATTTTCGTGCGTGCTTCACAATTTGTTCGGATTCTGTCCATAGGTCATGAAGGGCTACGGCAGGCCTTCTGGTAGCTGACATCTAGTGGGCCGCGCCTGAGTTGCCGTCTGAGCGGTTTGTATACATTTACATAAAACGCACCAAATTATTTCAATAAAACGACATTTCGCCCTGTTGCAGGGCAATTGCTTCTTGGTACATTCGGGAAAAACCAATAAGTCCAATCCTCTTGGTGAGATGTCTACCATGATCGAATCCGTCGACAATTTCCTTGCACGCCTGCAACAGCGTGACCCTGGCCAACCCGAGTTTCACCAGGCCGTCGAAGAAGTGCTGCGCACCTTGTGGCCCTTTCTGGAAGCCAACCCTCACTACCTGCAAGCGGGCATTCTCGAGCGCATGGTCGAGCCTGAGCGTGCAGTGTTGTTCCGGGTGTCGTGGGTGGACGATCACGGCAAGGTTCAGGTCAACCGCGGTTACCGTATCCAGATGAACAGCGCCATTGGCCCCTACAAGGGCGGCCTGCGCTTCCACCCTTCGGTGAACCTCAGTGTTCTGAAATTCCTCGCATTCGAGCAAGTCTTCAAGAACTCCCTGACCTCGCTGCCCATGGGCGGTGGCAAGGGTGGGTCTGACTTCGATCCCAAGGGCAAGAGCGACGCCGAAGTGATGCGCTTCTGCCAGGCCTTCATGAGCGAGCTGTACCGTCACATCGGTGCCGACTGCGATGTTCCGGCCGGGGACATCGGAGTAGGGGCGCGCGAGATCGGCTATATGTTCGGGCAATACAAGCGTCTGGCCAACCAGTTCACCTCCGTGCTGACCGGCAAGGGCATGACCTATGGCGGCAGCCTGATTCGTCCGGAAGCCACGGGCTATGGCTGTGTGTATTTTGCCGAGGAGATGCTCAAGCGCCAGGGCCAGCGCATCGACGGCCGTCGCGTGGCGATCTCGGGCTCGGGCAACGTCGCGCAATACGCCGCGCGCAAGGTGATGGACCTGGGGGGCAAGGTGATCTCGCTGTCTGATTCCGAAGGTACCTTGTACGCCGAAGCGGGCCTCACCGACGCGCAGTGGGAAGCGGTGATGACCCTCAAGAACGTCAAGCGCGGCCGCATCAGCGAGCTGGCCGGGCAATTCGGCCTGGAGTTCCGCAAGGGCCAGACGCCGTGGAGCCTGGCCTGCGACATCGCGCTGCCATGCGCGACGCAGAACGAACTGGACGTCGAGGATGCCAAGGCACTGTTGGCCAACGGCTGTATCTGCGTCGCAGAAGGCGCCAACATGCCCACGACCCTGGCGGCTGTGGACATCTTCCTTGAAGCTGGCATCCTCTATGCGCCGGGCAAGGCGTCCAATGCGGGTGGCGTTGCGGTGTCGGGCCTGGAAATGTCGCAGAACGCCATGCGCTTGCTGTGGACCGCTGGCGAAGTGGACAGCAAGCTGCATGGCATCATGCAGTCGATTCACCACGCCTGCGTTCACTATGGTGAAGAGGGCGATGGCCGGGTCAACTATGTCAAAGGGGCCAACATTGCGGGCTTCGTGAAGGTGGCCGATGCGATGCTGGCCCAAGGGGTCGTCTGATCGCGTGAGGCTTGGCAGCCCATCGTCGGTACACCAGTTACAGGCATATTGGAGAGGTCTCGCCGGGTCGGCTGCGGTGGGCTGTCAGCCCGCCCCTTCGATCTCGATGATCTCGATAGCCTGTTCACCGACGGGGCGGCGCCATGTCACCTCATCTCCCGGGGCTGCGCCCAGCAAGGCCCTGCCCAGGGGTGAGCCCCAGTTGATCAATCCACGCGCCGCGTCAGCCTCATCTTCGCCTACCAGGCACACCAAGTGTTCCTGGTCCTGATCGTCGATGAACCTGACGCGGCTGCCTATCTGCACTTTTTCGGTGGACAGGGCTGTCGGCACCACTTGGGCACTGTGTACCCGCGCGGCGAAATACCGCAGATCACGCTCGATTTCGGCCAATCGCTGTTTGTCGGCACGCTCGCCCTGAGCCTGCAACTCACTGCGCAACGTATTGAGTTCGGTCAGCCGTTGCTGCAGTTGGCGCAGGCCGTTGGCGGTGACGTAATTGGGCTGGTCGCTGACACGCCGCTCGACGGGTTGGTCGGCCTGGGCGGCGGCCTGGTCTTCGTTGACAAATGCTCGGCTCATGAGTGCCTCCTTGTGCAGAAGACCATCATGGCAGGGGCGGGGTTTCAAGCAATGCCCACCTGCGACGTCTTCAACGCCAGGCGCGGGCAGCGCCGCGGTCTTTCTCCTGCTGCCACTCACGGTCCCGTTCGTCCCAGAAACGCTCGTGGTAGCGCTGCTGTTCGGCCCGCTCCTGCATGGCCTGGCATTGGCGAAAGCCATCGTCCCAGCCGGACTCGTACTGCCGTTCTTGAAGGTAGCGCGGCACGTTCTTGCGAAAATCACCTGCCGGCACGCCCGCGGCCTGACGGCCGCTGCTGCACCCGTCCTCGAAGCCATCGGCGTAGGCAGGGGGAAACCCCTGGCCAAGCATCTGCTCGTGAGTCGTTTCGCACCCCGACAGCAGCATCGCCACGCACAGACCCAACCAGAACCGCCACATAGACCTTGCCCTCATGCCGTCCAGGTGAAGTCTAGAGGGCCAGTTGTGGGCGTGCTGTCAAAACCGTGTCAAAGACTGGTTGAGGCGGGCCACAGGCCGGAACATCGCCGTAAACATGAACGCTTTCACACCAGACCAGACCCTCAGTAGTGATACCACTTCACTTCCAGCATCACCTCGTTCTGCGCCGTGGACAGGTGGCTGAACTGGCGCGAGGCACTCAGGCGCAGTCCCAGGTTCTGGCTGATTTCCCACTGCTGGTTCAGGCTGACGCTACGGCGCACTTCGCCATTGGTGAAGTAATCGCCCTTGGCCTCCAGCGTCATGTTGCCAAGCCCATTGCGCCACAGCAGCCCGCCATTGAAACCTGCGGCAGGTGCGATGAACTGCGCGAAGTCATTGTGGTGTTCTACACGGACTGTACCCAGTGCAAAGCCCAGCAAGTCATCACCCAGCTGCCAGGTGCCACCGGCGCCACCATTGACGTGGCTCACCAGCACCTCGTCATCGTGTTTGCCCGGCACCCGCTCAAGGCCGCCGGCCACTTGCCACGACCACGGCTTGAGCAGTTCGTTGCGCGGTGTCAGCGAACGAATGGTCGCCAGGTCCAGGCGTTGCACTTGCCAGTCATTGCCTTCGTACTGGCGCACTTTCAGTTGCAAGATCTCGATCTGCGCCCCCAATGGGAAGCCGTAGGCGTTGTCGTTGAGATCATGGTAAGCCATGCGCAGGCCATATTCGGCATAGGCGCGGTCTTCGCGCGTGCCCACGCCCAACTGCCAGGTACGCGAGTCATGGCCGTCCTCGGGCAACCCCGGGCGCTCGATGGCCAACGGCGGCGGCGGGTTGCTGTTGATCGCGCGTAGCAGTTCGAAGCTGCGCTTGGCCTGACCGGGGTCACGTTCCTGGCCATTGGCGCGGTAGCGCTCAAGGCGGTAGGCAGCGTCTTGTATCAAGGCCTGCCGCTCGCGGGGCAGGGCCTTGAACGCGGGGTTTTGCAATTGCGCAGTGTCGGCGCTTACGGCCAGCACCTGGCGTTTCTCGTCATGGTCCAGTGGCGCTGCACGCGCCAGCAGTTCGCGCTCGCGCGAGGGGCGGTAGAGTTCACTGGCGACCAAGCCTGATTGTTTCACCGCCTTCACGGTGTCGGTCGGTATGGCGGTCAGCGGGAACTGCGAGGTCAGGTCCAGGCCTGGCCGAGCCACCTGCAGCAACTCCAGCAGGCGATAGGAGCAGTTCTCGTCGAAGAAGAAGTAGTCGAACTGAATCTGTTTCAGTTCCCAGACGTGCTCGACCATGCGGCCTGTTTCTTCCGGCGTGAGGTCTAGCTGGTATTCCCACAGGTCGCGGTTTTCCAGGCTGCGGTATTCCGACAGTTTCTCCTGATAGGGCATCAGCGCGAACAGGCCGGGATAACCACCGGCCAACCCTTTCCAGGCATACAGAATGCTGTTGTCGCTGCCTTCGATGTACGCGCCGAAGTTGATCGCGTAGCTGAGCAGCGTGGTGTCGTCACTGCGGGTAGTGGACTGGTCGATGCGCAGCAGCGTGTGCCCGAACATCGACGAGGGGCTGTTCAGGTAGGCAGCCGGGAAGATCAACGCAGCGCTGTGCGGGTCGATCGACTGGTACCAGGTCTTGAATTCCTGGCACTGGGGTTGCGGCAAATCCTGTAGGCCAAGTTGCTCTTTCAGCCAGCGAGTGCGGGCCGGGAATACACACTGAGCGTGCTTGTCGCCCAGGCTTGCCGGGGCATACAGCGCCTGCACCGTCGCTTTCAGCTCACGGTCCGGATGGTGTGCGCCATCGTGGGCAAGGAAGAATGCGTCATCGTCTACGTAGCTGCGCCAGCCACCGAGCTTACCGGTTTCGTAATGGCCCAAAGCAATCCAGTAGGGGGTACTGGCCAGTTGCTGGAGACGGCCTTGATCCAGCATCGGCGCAGCATGAACAGGGGCGCAGAACAACAGCGCCAGAGAGGCAAGGCGTTTGAGCATATCGGGCAACTACTTCCAGACGATGCCGAAGAAAGAGAGACCCGCCCCGGAACCGGGGCGGGAAACGCGCGTTTAGGCTTCGGTAGCGTACTTGGCCAGGCGTGGGTCGTTCTTCAGAACGGCCAGGGTGTTGCTGTGCACGGTTTCAGCATTGACATCGGCGCTGCTGAAGATCTGGTTGAAGTGATCGTGGGTGACCGATGCGAAGTGCGCACGGTCTTCCGGCGCCACGCCCAGTACCACGGCGTAGGTGGTCAGTGCTTCACCCTGACCCATGGCCATGTCTTCGGAAAGCTCGTTCATCATGCCGTTCATGGCGAACCACGATTTGCCGCCGTAGGTCAGTGCAGACTTGGTGGAGCAGCCGTTGGTGCCGGAGGTCATGCCGAAGGTGGCGTTACCGGAAGTGCCGTTGGTGGTGGAAGCCAGGAAGTGTGCCGGAGTGCCGCGCTGGCCTTCGAACAGCATGTTGCCCCAGCCGCAATTCGGGCCGCCTGGCGCGTCGGCCATGGCGTTGAGCGAAGCGACGGTGAACAGAGTACCCAGAAGAATCCGTTTCATAGCATTTATTCTCTATTTGACTTAAACCAAGGGTCAGGTTTCTGGCAACTCGGGTGCCAGGTCGGGAAAGCATTTCACCCACCCGCGCAAGTTGGAGTTTAGGCATGTTCCAAAGGTTGCGTTACCGATTGCGAAAAATTTGCTTGTACAAGACACCGTCGCGCCTGCGACATAAATCCCGAGGAGCCTTGCAACCCGCGCGCAGGCAGCGCCAGAATGCTGCGTATCTGCCCCGCCGAAGTAAGGAAACCCAATGCCCGATCCTGTCGCTGCGCGCCTGCGTCTTGCGCCTGAAGCCCTCACCCGGCGTTTCTCTCCCGAGCAGTTTGCTTTCACCAATACCGACGATCTGGAGCCGTTTCGCGGCGTACTGGGCCAGGAGCGTGCTGTCGAGGCCCTGCAATTCGGCGTGGCCATGCCGCGCCCCGGCTACAACGTATACGTGATGGGCGAGCCCGGTACCGGCCGGTTCTCGTTCGTCAAGCGTTACCTCAAGGCGGAGGGCAAGCGTCAGCAGACCCCATCCGACTGGCTTTACGTCAACCATTTCGACGACACCCGCGAGCCGCGAGCCCTGGAATTGCCATCGGGCAGTGCCGGGGACTTCATCGCTGACATGAACGGGTTGATCGACAACTTGCTGGCGACATTCCCGGCCGTGTTCGAACACCCCTCGTACCAGCAGAAAAAAGGCGCCATCGACCGCGCCTTCAACCAGCGCTACGACCGCGCGCTGGATGTGATCGAGCGCGCTTCGCTGGAAAAGGACGTGGCCTTGTACCGCGATGCCAGCAACGTGGCCTTCACGCCGATGGCAGACGGCAAGGCCCTGGATGAGGCCGAGTTCGCCCAGTTGCCTGAGCACGTGCGCGAACAGTTTCACGAAGACATCGCCCTGCTCGAGGAGCGTTTGAACGAAGAGCTGGCCAGCCTTCCGCAATGGAAGCGTGAGTCGAACAACCAGTTGCGCCAGCTCAACGAAGAAACCATTACCCTGGCACTTGAGCCTTTGCTCGCACCGCTGTCGGAAAAGTACGCCGAGAACGCTGCCGTGTGTGCCTACCTGCAATCGGTGCAACTGAACCTGTTGCGCACGGTGGTCGAGCAACTGGTCGAGGACAGCAAGACAGACGCCGTGGCGCGCAAGATGCTCGAGGAGCAGTACGCACCCAGCCTGGTCGTGGGCCATCATCATGACGGCGGGGCGCCGGTGGTGTTCGAGCCGCACCCGACCTACGACAACCTGTTCGGTCGCATCGAGTACAGCACCGACCAGGGCGCGCTCTACACGTCGTACCGGCAGTTGCGTCCGGGAGCCCTGCACCGGGCCAACGGCGGCTTCCTGATCCTGGAAGCCGAGAAAATGCTGGGTGAGCCCTTTGTCTGGGATGCGCTCAAGCGCGCCCTGCAATCGCGCAAGCTCAAGATGGAGTCACCCTTGGGCGAGCTTGGCCGGGTGGCGACCGTCAGCCTTACCCCGCAGGTGATCCCGCTCAACGTCAAGCTGGTGATCATCGGCTCGCGTCAGTTGTATTACGCGCTGCAGGACCACGACCCGGACTTCCAGGAGATGTTCAGGGTGCTGGTGGATTTCGACGAAGACATGCCCATGGTCGACGAGAACCTGGAGCAGTTCGCCCAACTGCTGCGCACCCGTACCAACGAGGAGGGCATGGCGCCCTTGACCAGCGACGCCGTGGCCCGGCTAGCGACCTACAGCGCTCGCCTGGCTGAAAACCAGGCACGGCTCTCGGCCCGGATCGGCGACCTGTTCCAGCTGGTCAGCGAGGCCGACTTCATTCGTCAGCTGGCCAACGACGAAATGACCGATGCTGGCCATATCGAACGTGCACTCAAGGCCAAGGCCACACGCACCGGGCGGGTCTCGCAGCGGGTGCTGGACGACATGCTGGCCGGCATCATCCTGATCGACACTCAGGGCGCGGCCATCGGCAAGTGCAATGGCCTGACCGTGCTGGAGGTGGGCGACTCGGCATTCGGCATGCCCGCGCGTATCTCGGCCACCGTGTACCCGGGCGGTAGCGGTATCGTCGACATCGAGCGCGAGGTAAACCTGGGCCAGCCTATCCACTCCAAGGGGGTGATGATCCTGACCGGCTACCTGGGCAGCCGCTATGCCCAGGAATTCCCGCTGGCGATCTCGGCCAGCATCGCCCTGGAGCAATCCTACGGTTACGTGGACGGCGACAGCGCCTCGCTAGGTGAGGCCTGCACGTTGATCTCGGCCCTTTCGCGCACCCCGCTCAAGCAGTGCTTCGCGATCACCGGTTCCATCAACCAGTTCGGTGAAGTGCAGGCTGTCGGGGGTGTGAACGAGAAGATCGAAGGGTTCTTCAGGCTCTGCGAAGCCCGTGGCCTGACCGGTGAGCAGGGGGTGATCATCCCGCGCGCCAACGTGGCCACGCTCATGCTCGACGAACGTGTGTTGCAGGCGGTCGAGAGTGGCACCTTCCATGTGTATGCGGTCAGCCAGGCAGATGAGGCGTTGAGCCTGCTGGTAGGCGAGGAGGCGGGTGTGCCTGACGAGAAAGGGCAGTTCACCGAGGGTAGCGTGAATGCACGCGTCGTCGAACGGCTGCGCGAGATTGCCGAGATGATCAGTGAGGAAGACATCGAGAAGGCGGAAAAGGAGCGCCTTGAAGAGGTGATCGCGCAAGCCAAGCCTGCTTGAGTCAAGAAACCGGCGCTGGCGGCCAATGGCTACCGTTCGGCGCCGGTTTTCCATCTTGTGCTGACGCTCTTCTATGCTGAACCAAGGACGACATCAGTGTTCAGGATGAAGACAGCCCGTTTGCTGGGCTGAACGGAGCTTTCGGAGGACGCGGCCATGCGCAACCTCAGCCTTACACGTCAGTGCCTGGGCCTTGTGACCCGCATCGAATGCAGTATCCGGCCACTGGCTGGCGATACCGGTATGTGGACGCTGCTGTTCGCCGCCGGCATGGCCGGTGAGCAACCCTCGGCAGTAAAGGCCCAAGGGCCGTTTCACGGGCCGCAGGTGGCCGAGTCCGTGCTCAATGCCATCGTCGACAGCCTGACCCTGCACGGGTATCAGCTCAACGAAGACCCGCCCATCTGGTGCCTGCACCTGCAGGCGCAGTTGCGGCGCATGAACGGCGAGCGCACCAAAAACCTGGGCGACTACCAGTTCCATCCTGAGACCTGAACAGGCCGGGACGGTCATCCAGCTTTTGCTGCATGAGGCGGCTGGCTATACTCGCGGTCGTTTTTCCAGCCACCTACGAGTCCCCATCCTCCATGGAACGTATTCTCGAAAATGCGATGTATGCCTCCCGCTGGCTGCTCGCCCCCATCTACTTCGGCCTGTCCCTGGGCCTGCTGGCCCTTGCGCTGAAATTCTTCCAGGAAGTGGTCCATGTCCTGCCCAACGTCTTTGCCTTGAGCGAAGCCGACCTGATCCTGGTGATCCTGTCGCTGATCGATATGTCGCTGGTCGGCGGGCTGTTGGTCATGGTGATGATTTCCGGCTATGAGAACTTCGTTTCGCAGCTGGATATCGACGAGAGCAAGGAAAAGCTCAACTGGCTCGGCAAGATGGACTCCTCCTCGCTGAAGATGAAGGTGGCTGCGTCGATCGTGGCCATCTCGTCCATCCACCTGTTGCGGGTGTTCATGGATGCCCAGAACATCTCCACCGATTACCTGATGTGGTACGTCATCATCCACATGACCTTCGTGGTCTCGGCGTTCTGCATGGGTTACCTGGACAAGCTCACCAAGCACTAGCCTCGACTTCAGCTGCACGCGGGGGTCTGCCGCGTGCAGCTAGGTGCCTCTCGATATGCTAGGCTGCTCGCCCTTTTCATCAAGGGCGTGGCTGCGCTGCGCCCTGCAGTGGAGCATGACAATGTCCGAGATCAACCTGTCTACCGACGAAACCCGCGTCAGCTACGGCATCGGCCGTCAGCTGGGTGGCCAGCTGCGCGACAACCCGCCGCCAGGGGTGAGCCTGGAAGCGATCGTGGCCGGCCTGACCGACGCCTTCAACGGTGCAGACAGCCGCGTCAGCGAGGCCGATCTGTCGGCCAGCTTCCAGGTTATCCGTGAAGTGATGCAAGCCCAGGCAGCCGCCAAGGCCGAGGCTGCAGCGGCTGCCGGCAAGCAGTTCTTGGCCGACAACGCCAAGCGCGACGGCATCGTCACCCTGGATTCGGGCTTGCAGTACGAAGCGCTGAACACCGGTGAAGGCGCCAAGCCATCGCGCGAAGACCAGGTGCGTGTGCACTACCACGGCACCCTGATCGACGGCACCGTGTTCGACAGCTCGTACGATCGTGGTCAGCCGGCCGAATTCCCGGTTGGGGGCGTGATCGCAGGTTGGACCGAAGCCCTGCAATTGATGAGCGCCGGCAGCAAGTGGCGCCTGTATGTGCCAAGCGAATTGGCCTACGGTGCCCAGGGTGTCGGCAGCATCCCGCCGCACAGCGTACTGGTGTTCGACGTCGAATTGCTCGACGTTCTGTAATACCGCTGGGGCCGCATTGCGGCCCTTTCCCAGCTCGCCAGATGTGTCAGTTCCAGTCTGTCCCCATCGGGCGCAACGCCCGTGCGTAGCAGAACAGAAACAGGTTGCGCACCAGCTCCTTCAGTACCCCAGGCTCATTCGAATTCAGCCCGCGCAGGTCCAGGTCGCCCTGGTCGCGCAGTTCATCCAGCGCCTCTGCTTCGAGCACCGCGCACACCTCACCGGTCTCCCGATGAAGAATGCGCAGGTATGGGTGAGGGCGGTCCAGCCAGGCATCGATCAGATAAGTCATGACTATTCTCCTTGGATAACTTTCCAATGAGAATAATTCTTATTATCAAAATAGCAAGAACCAATTGGCGGATCTGGATGAAATCAGACCTTGCGCACGAATTCCGATTTCAGCTTCATCGCGCCAATACCGTCGATCTTGCAGTCGATATCGTGGTCACCGTCGCACAGGCGGATGTTCTTGACCTTGGTGCCGACCTTGACCACCAGGGACGAGCCCTTGACCTTCAAGTCCTTGATCACGGTCACGGTGTCGCCGTCCTGTAGCACATTGCCGACGGAATCTTTTTTCACCACGTCGTCATTGGCAGATTCGGCTTCGCCGCTGGCCGACCACTCGTGGGCACATTCAGGGCAGATCAGCTGCGTGCCATCCTCGTAGGTGTATTCGGAATTGCATTTGGGGCAGGGTGGCAACGTACTCACTTGGGTTCCTCGAACAGACAGGCGGAAAAAGCCGCCATTGTAGAAGGTCTGGTTTCAGAAGTGATTATGTCCGGACAAAAGTCCGCAGCGGTTCGAGGGACGAACCGCGTGTGGGGAAGGGACGTGCCGTTAGTGAGTGCGTGCGACGGCGAACTGGCTGAGTTCGACCAGCGCATCCCGGTATTCGCTGGCAGGGAGCACTTCCAGGCACTCGATGGCGCGCTTGACGTAATCCTGCGCCAGGGCTGCGGTGTACTTGAGCGCACCCGATGCCTCTACCGCAGCGCGGATCTGCTCCAGGTCTTCAAGGCCGCCTTTCTGGATGGCCTGGCGTACCAGCGCTGCTTGCTCGGCAGTGCCCTCGCGCATGGTGTAGATCAAGGGCAGGGTGGGCTTGCCCTCGGCCAGGTCGTCGCCCACGTTCTTGCCCAGTGCCTCGGCGTCACCTTCATAGTCGAGCAGGTCGTCGACCAATTGGAAGGCCACGCCCAGGTGGTCACCGAACATGCGCAAGGCCTCGCGCTGGGCATCGGAAGCCTGGGCCAGGGCCGCAGCACTGTGGGTGGAGGCTTCGAACAGCATGGCGGTCTTGCCGCGGATGACGTCCATGTAGACGTCCTCGGTGGTGCTGGCGTCGCGAACCCGCGACAGCTGCAGCACTTCACCCTCGGCAATGACCCGGGTCGCCCTGGACAGGATCTGCATGACCGGCATCGACCCCAGCTCGACCATCATCTCGAACGAGCGGGAATAGAGGAAATCACCGACCAGCACGCTTGGGGCATTGCCCCACAGGGCGTTGGCCGTGGAGCGGCCGCGGCGCATGCCCGACATGTCGACCACGTCATCGTGCAGCAGGGTGGCGGTGTGCAGGAATTCGATGGTTGCCGCCAGCAGCCGCAGGTCGTCGCCCCGGTGGCCCAGGGCCTTGCCGCACAGCAACACCAGCAATGGGCGCAGGCGCTTGCCACCGGCCGACGTGATATAGTCGCCGATCTTCGATACCAGCGGCACGCGCGAGGTCAGCTGCTTCTTGATGATCTCGTCGACGGCGCTGAAATCGTCAGCCACCGCACGGTAGAAGGTTTGGGGTTGCATCGGCTGCTCCAGTGAGGTTGCGCGGCATGCTAGGTTGCGGGTCCCGGTGTGTCAAGGCACGGTGCCAGTCGGTCGGGCGCTGCACTTGCAAGCAAAACCTGTGTTGCGTACAATCGCGCACCCTAACTTCCTGGGCAGCACCTGCCTTACGCAATTGCGCCGGGCCGTTCCAGCCCTGTGCAGCCATGCCAGCCAATACTCATCATATAAAGCGCTGGGTGAGCAGGATTATCGGAGAAATACCATGTCTTACGCAGTAATCGTTACCGGCGGCAAGCAGTACAAAGTCGCTGAAGGTGAATTCCTCAAGGTCGAGAAACTGGAAGTCGCCACTGGCGAGTCCGTGACTTTCGATCGCGTTCTGCTGGTCGCCAACGGTGAAGAAGTCACCATCGGTGCTCCAGTTGTTGCTGGCGCTAAAGTAGTGGCCGAAGTCGTTTCACAAGGCCGCCACGACAAGGTTCGCATCATCAAGTTCCGTCGTCGTAAGCACCACATGAAGCGCATGGGCCACCGCCAGTGGTTCACCGAGATCAAAATCACCGGCATCCAGGCTTAATCCCCTAGATCCCCTGAATTTATTTGGAGAATTGAACCATGGCTCACAAGAAGGCTGGTGGTAGTACTCGTAACGGTCGCGACTCAGAATCGAAACGCCTTGGCGTGAAGATGTATGGCGGCCAGGTTATCAAGCCAGGCAACATCATCGTCCGCCAGCGCGGCACCGAATTCCACCCAGGCTACGGCGTGGGCATCGGTAAAGATCACACCCTGTTCGCCAAGATCGAAGGCGTGATCAAGTTCGAGAAGAAAGGCGAGTTCAACCGCCGTTACGTGAGCATCGTCGCAGCCTAATCGCGACGTCGCTCCAGAAGCCCCGTCATGCGACGGGGCTTTTTCGTTTGTGGTGAGCCTCTTGCAAAGCTGTTTGTATGGGTTGCCGGCGTGGGTTTCTACGGTCGTACGGGGCCGCCGCGCTCATTTTTGCAAGAGCCTCATGTTTATCAGTGTTCAACTCGTCGGAAGGCGAGAGGCGGTTTTTGAATGAAGTTTGTTGACGAAGTATCCATTCGGGTCAAAGCCGGTGACGGCGGTAACGGTTGCATGAGCTTCCGTCGCGAGAAGTTCATCGAGAACGGTGGCCCCAACGGCGGCGATGGCGGTGACGGTGGTTCGGTGTTCATGGTGGCAGACGAGAACCTCAACACCCTGGTCGACTATCGCTACACCCGTCACCACGAAGCTCAGCGCGGCGCCAATGGCGGCAGCACCGACTGCACCGGCAAGAAGGGTGAAGACCTGTTCCTGCGTGTGCCGGTGGGCACCACGGTCATCGATGCCTCCACGCAGGAAGTGATCGGTGACCTGGTCAAGCCGGGGCAGAAGCTGATGGTCGCTCAGGGCGGCTGGCACGGCCTTGGCAACACCCGTTTCAAATCCAGTACCAACCGCGCACCGCGCCAGACCACTCCAGGCAAACCGGGTGATCAGCGCGACCTGAAGATGGAAATGAAAGTGCTGGCCGATGTAGGCCTGCTGGGCCTGCCGAATGCGGGCAAGAGCACCTTCATCCGCTCGGTATCGGCCGCCAAGCCGAAAGTGGCCGATTACCCGTTCACCACCCTGGTGCCAAACCTGGGCGTGGTCAGTGTCGACCGCTGGAAAAGCTTCGTCATCGCCGACATTCCTGGGCTGATCGAAGGTGCCTCCGACGGTGCTGGCCTGGGCATTCGCTTCCTCAAGCACCTGGCGCGTACCCGTGTTCTGCTGCACCTGGTGGACATGGCGCCGCTGGACGAGAGCAGCCCGGCCGATGCCGCCGAAGTCATCGTCAACGAGCTGACCCGCTTCAGCCCGTCGCTGGCTGAGCGTGAGCGCTGGTTGGTGCTGAACAAGGCCGACATGGTCATGGACGACGAGCGCGACGAGCGGGTCAAGGAAGTGGTCGAGCGCCTGCAATGGGAGGGCCCTGTGTATGTGATCTCGGCCATCTCCAAGCAAGGTACCGAAAAGCTCAGCCACGACCTGATGCGCTACCTCGAAGACCGCGCCGACCGCCTGGCCAACGACCCGGCCTATGCCGAGGAGCTGGCTGACCTCGACCAACGCATCGAGGACGAGGCTCGCGCCCAGTTGCAGGCCCTGGACGATGCCCGCACCTTGCGCCGCACCGGTGTCAAGAGCGTGCACGACATCGGCGATGACGATGACTGGGATGATGATTTCGAGGACGACGAAGACGGTCCGGAAATCATTTACGTGCGCGACTGATCGGTTGCAGTACACTAAACGCCGCTCGCTTGAGCGGCGTTTTTGTATCCACGGTATCTACAGATTCGACATAGGTTGGAAGACGATGCGAAGCAAGGTGACGGGCGCCAGGCGCTGGGTCGTGAAGATTGGCAGTGCGCTGCTGACCGCCGATGGCAAAGGCCTCGATCGCGGCGCCATGGCCGTGTGGGTCGAGCAGATGGTCGCGCTGCGTGAGGCGGGCGTGGAGTTGGTGCTGGTCTCCTCGGGCGCCGTGGCTGCCGGCATGAGCCAGCTGGGCTGGACGTCACGCCCCAGTGCGATGAACGAGCTGCAGGCAGCAGCGTCCATCGGCCAGATGCGCCTGGTGCAGGCCTGGGAGTCGAGCTTTGGCGAGCACGGCAAGCATACCGCGCAGATCCTGCTGACCCATGACGACCTGTCCGACCGCAAGCGCTACCTCAATGCGCGCAGCACCCTGCGCACCCTTGTCGAGCTGGGCGTGGTGCCGGTGATCAACGAAAACGACACGGTGGTGACCGACGAGATTCGCTTCGGTGACAACGACACTCTGGCGGCGTTGGTGGCTAACCTCGTGGAAGCCGACCTGCTGGTGATCCTGACCGACCGTGACGGCATGTTCGATGCCGACCCGCGCAACAACCCCAATGCGCAACTGATCTTCGAAGCCCGTGCCGATGACCCGGCGCTGGACGCCGTGGCGGGCAGCACCGGTGGTGCACTGGGGCGCGGCGGTATGCAGACCAAGCTGCGCGCTGCACGCCTGGCGGCACGCTCTGGTGCCCATACCATCATCATTGGCGGGCGCATCGAGCGCGTGCTCGATCGTCTCAAGGCCGGTGAGCGGTTGGGCACCTTGCTGTCGCCTGAGCGCGGCATGCTGGCAGCCCGTAAACAGTGGCTGGCGGGTCATCTGCAGACCCGCGGCACGCTGGTGTTGGACGAGGGAGCGGTACAGGCGCTGCGCCAGGCCAACAAGAGTTTGCTACCAGTGGGCGTCAAGGCTATCCAGGGCAGCTTCCGACGTGGCGAGATGGTGGTGTGCGTGGGCCCTGACGGGTTGGAAGTGGCCAGGGGCCTGGCTAACTACAGTGCCCTGGAAGCGCAGAAGATCATTGGGCAATCCTCCGACGCCATCGCGACTATCCTGGGTTATAGCGCCGAGCCTGAGCTGGTGCATCGTGACAATCTGGTGCTGGTATGAACATGCTGAAGAAACTGTTTGTCGTGGCAGCCCTTGGGTTGCCGATGCTTGCTGGCGCCGAGGAAATCGGCCAGGTGTCCACTGTCTTCAAGTTCCTGGGGCCGAACGACCGCATCGTCGTGGAAGCCTTCGACGACCCCAAGGTCGAAGGTGTGACTTGCTACCTGTCGCGGGCCAAGACGGGGGGAGTGAAGGGTGGACTGGGGTTGGCCGAGGATCGCGCCGAGGCCTCGATCGCCTGCCGCCAGGTAGGGCCGATCAGTTTCAAGGGCGAGCTCAAGGATGGCGATGAGGTGTTCAAGGAGCGCACATCGCTGGTGTTCAAGACCATGCAGGTGGTGCGCTTCCTGGACAAGAAGCGCAATACGCTGGTGTATCTGGTGTATAGCGACCGCATCGTCGAAGGCAGCCCGCAGAATGCCGTGACGGCGATTCCGATTCTGCCGTGGGCTCAGTGACGGGTAGGCCTGGTCGATTTCGAGTTGAAAACGTGTAGGTGTCGAGGCACGGGCAACTGACGTGAACCGCATCTAGAGGCTGTCGTTTGCCACGGTGGCCTCGGCATGACACGGGACGGGCCGCTATGGGAGGCGGAACAGTTCCAGCATCTGAGCTTCGCAGCGCCCACTGTCGGGGCCGCTCTGCGGCCCCACAATCTCCGTCAGATAACCACTTCACCCTGATCTTCGCGTACCACCACCTTCACCTCCTCCAGCGGGCTGATGAACTTCCAGTCCGATTCGTCGATATAGATGCCGTTGGGGCCGCTGCCGCCTTCCAGGTCGATGGCCACGTGTGCCGAGACCTGCGGCTTGACGCTCGCCAGAATCGGCACGAACCCCAGCTGCAGGCTGGTCTCCAGCAGTGCCGCCTGGTTGCGTTCGTCGATGTCCGCCGCTTCGTCCAGGTAGTACGGCAGGCGCACACGTCCGGCCAAGTCACGGTCCATCAGGTGCAGCAACAAATACATGTTGGTCAGCGCCTTGATGGTCATGGTCGTACCGTTCGAAGCCGCGCCGTCGATGTCGGCGTGGATGATCGGCTGGCCGTTGACCTTGGTGATCTCGAACGCCAGCTCGAACAGGTCCTTCAATCCCAATTGGTTATGGTTCGCGGCGACCAGGCGCGCCAGGTATTCCTTGGCCTGCTCGTTCCGGTTGTCCTGGTCGGCGTTCTGGGTGAGGTCGAACACCGACAGGGTTTCGCCTTCTTCATACTGGCCGGCACTGTGGATGATCTGGTCGATGTGCTTGAGTGCCTCCTTGTTCGGTGCCAGCACCACGCGGAAGCTTTCCAGGTTCGAGACCTGGCGCCGGTTGATCTCGCGGTTGAACAGGGCAAGCTGGTGCTCGAGGCTGTCATAGTCGCTGCGGATGTTGCGCAGGGTACGGGCAATGTCGGTCACGGCAGCGCGACGCGCCTTGGCCAGGGTCAACGCCTCGTCGGTGCGGTGGGCATAGGCGTTGACCAGCAACTGCAGGCGACGCTCCATGTCGTCCTCGCTGTCGAACTTGGCCACGCCTTTGAGGCGTACCTGCGCGTACAACGCTTCGATCTGGTTATCCACCCGCTGCAGGCTCTGCCAGCTGTCCTGGTAGTCGTTGAGCAATGGCAGCAGGTTGTCCATGGAGTCGTCGATGGCTTCCATGAACGGGGTGCCG
Source organism: Pseudomonas sp. SWI7 (assembly GCF_006351945.1). Lineage (NCBI taxonomy): Bacteria > Pseudomonadati > Pseudomonadota > Gammaproteobacteria > Pseudomonadales > Pseudomonadaceae > Pseudomonas > Pseudomonas sp. SWI7. The sequence continues at coordinate 4,567,829 of NZ_CP040930.1, forward strand.
AGGAGCAGGTCGGCCGGTAGCAGCTGACGGCGGCGCAGTGCGTCGTCCAGGGTACGTTGCTTGGACTCAAGGTCGCCCAACTGGCGCGCCACCAGTTGCAGTTTGGCCGACAGCTGCTGCACGCGCTCGGTGAACGCATCGCTGGAGCGCTTGAGCTCATCCTGGGCGGCCTCCATCTGTGCGAGCTGTTCGAGCTTGGCAGGCTCTTCGGCGGCCAGGGTCTGGCTGCGGCGGTAGTCTTCCAGGGCTTTCTGGGCGTCGAGTACCTGCTGGTACAGCGCTTCGGTCTGCGCCTTGGAAGCCGAGCGGTCGGCGCTTACTGCCTGCTGGGTCTTGAGCTGGCGCAGCTCCTTGTCCAGGCGCTCCTTCTGATCACGCAGCGCGGCGCGGTCAGCCAGCGCCTGCAAAGCCGGTGGGTCGATGTGGGTCAGGTCGATGGACAGACCCGGCGCCTCGAAACGCTCACCTTTGAAGCGGTCGAGCACCGCTTCAAGGGATTTCACCCACAGGTCGCTGTCGTCCAGCTCGATGCCACGCTCACCCAATGGCAGGCTGAACAGGGCGCCGTTGAACAGGCGCATCAGGCGGTCGACATCCTGCTGCGAGAACTCTTCGCGCAAGCGGGCGTAACTGTTGTTGTCGGCGTGGTCGAGCTGCTGCTTGACCTGCCTGAGGCGTTTTTCCAGGTCGCCAACGCGCTGGTCGAGGTCTTCGGCACTGAACTGACGGGACTGGGCCAGGGCGCCTGCAAGCTCGTCATGGGCATCCTTGGCCGCCAGCAGCTGCTGTTCCAGCACCTTGACGTCATCGACCAACGCAAAACGATGGCGCAACACCGACAGCTCGCCCAGCCAGCGCTGGATGCCGGTGATTTCACGCTCAAGGCGCATCAGCTCCTGGGTGCCGCCGCGCTGATCGTTTTGCAAGCGGTCCTGTTCACCCCGGTAATGCTCGGCCTGGATGACCAGTTCTTCCTTGCGCGCCATGGCGTAGTCCTGCCAGGTACCCAGCAGGTTGTCGAGCACCGGCGAAATCCGGTGCAGCTTGCCGCGCAGGATGTCGCGTTGGGCGACGCCGCCGGCCAGCGCCTCGACCAGCGGGCCGGCGGCGACCAGGGCGTTGTAGTCCTGTTCCATGCGCCGCACATCGCGGAAGGCTTCTTCGCAGGCGGCAATGTAGTCGACGCTGCCAGAGCGCAGGCTGTGCTCGAAAGCATCGAGGAACAGCTGCTTGAGCTTGGCTGCCGTGATTTCGCGCATGTGCAGCAGGTTGATGAACAGCGCGCGGAAGGTCTTGAGGCTCTGCTCGCTGGTCGAGCGCAGCGGGATCAGGGTCAGGTCCAGGGGCACCGAGGTATGGCCGCCGACCAACAGGCGGCGCAGCTCGTCCGGCTTGAGCTCGTAGGCTTTGATGCCTTTGCTTTCGAGGTTGGTGAACAGCTCTTTCTGGCGCAGACACGTGTCGTTTTTCTGATAGTGCGCCAGGTCCAGCTCGCCCTGATAGGCGAAGAACTGGTGCCCGAAGCCGCCACCCGGCCCACGGCCGACGACACCGATCACGTGCGGACCATGGGGCAGGCTCAGCTCGCAGAGGATGTACGAGGTATCGCTGGCAAAGTAGAAGCGGCGCGACTGCTCCAGGCTGTACTTGCCGAAGCTCATGTCCGACATGCGTGCCAGGATCGGGAACTGCAGGGCGTTGATCGATGCCGACTTGCCCAGGTTGTTGGCCCCGTACACCGACAGCGGATGCTCCAGTGGGAACAAGCCCAGGCTGTAGCCTGCCGTGTTGAGCAATGCGAAGCGGCGGATGCCGTAGCGTTCCTGGCTCATGCGTCGATCTCCTGTTGCTCTTGGCGAATGGCACGAGCCAAGGCCTGCTCTTCGTCTTCCTCAGCCTCGAACGGCGTCAGGTCGAGCGGGTCGTCGGTGTGTTCAGGCATTGGCTCGGCGGGGTCTTCGGCCAGCACTGGCGTGGGCAAGGGCAGGGCGCTGTGCAGCGTCGCCGCCAGGTCCCGGTCCTGCTGCACGGCCAGGCAAACGTCCAGGAACCGGTGCATCGGCGGCAGGAAACGGTAAATGCCACCTTCTTCATGGGCGAAGCCGAGCTGGGTCATACGGCGCAGAATCTTTTCTTCCAGGTCCTCGACGGTCTGCACCTCGGCCTGCACGAACAGGTCCCGGTACTTGTCGAGCAACGAAGGCAATTCGTCGCGGCCAACGCTGCCGCCGTCGAGCACCGCGATCGGGTCACGGCCTTGATCGGCCAGGTGCTCGACCAGGATGAAGGTGAACAGCGACAGGCGCTGCGCCGTCTTGTTGACCTGGGCCGCCGTCATGTCCGGCACGAAGTAGTAGAAACCGCGGGTGTCGCACACCAGCTCGAAGCCCAGGGCCTTGAACAGGCTGCGGTACTGGTCCTGGAAGTTGGACAACTGCGCGTACAGCTCCGGGTCGCGGCGGCTGATGTGGAAACCTTTGAACAGCTCGCGGAAGATCGGTGCGAGCTGGGACAGTTCGGAAAGATCAAGATGCATGGGCTGGGCTCGCGTGGGGTTCTGGGGACGCACTGGGGGCGTCTTCGCGGCTGGAGGTCAGGGCGTACGAACGCAGGCTGACGCGGTGTTCCTGGGTGTCGTAGTCACGGCGCTCGAGGCGCTCGCGGTTGAAGCGTTTTTCCCGTGACAAGCGCGAGAACCAGTACAGCAGTTCGTCGGTGGCGCCTTCGGGCTCCTGCTCCAGCAGCCACACCATCAGGTCTGGCAGTGGCAGCGCCTGTTCACAGCGTTCGGTCATTTCCTTGACCGTGCGCGGTGCGCGAGGCTTGTCGTCGGACGCGCTCTTGTGCGCCTTGGGGAAGCGCGCCGGCTTGGGCTCGAAGCGCGCCAAGGCATAGACATAGGCTTCGACCTGGCTGGCGCTGCCCAGGAAAGTGCTTTGCGGCCGGGTGAACAACGGCATGGCTGCCTGGGGCAGCGCGTCCAGGCCCTTGCGGCGCACCACCGACAGGGCCAGGGCAGCGCCACGGGTCACCGCGTTGTGACGCCGTGCTTCCTCGCGCAGCGGCAGCAGCAGTTCACGGGCATGACGCAGGGTCAGCTGGGCGCTGGTCTGCATCTCCAGAATACGCGCATGGGTGCGCAGCAGCATGTCGTCGTCGACCAGGTGGCCAAGGCGCGCCTGTTCCCCGAGCAGTTTCAGCAGCACGGTCTCGACCTTGCGCACCCCTTGCTCGAAGGCGCCGTCGGCGTTGACCAGCTGGATCATCGGCTCGACGTATTCATCCCAGGTGGCCAGCACTTCGGCATAGCGCTGGCGCAAGGGTATCTGGCGGCTGCTGGTCTTGGCCCGCTCGGCTACGGCCACCAGTGCCTGCTCATCGTTGTCGAGCTTCTTCAGCACGTCCCGCACGCGCATGTCCAGGAGCCGCAGTTGCCGCGCCAGATCGTCACTGTCGCGGTTGTCGAAGGCATCCTGGATGTGCCCGGCCAGGCGCTCCAGGTGACGCAGGTAAGCCTCGATCTCCAGGCACAGGCCAAGGCGATGCTCACGGCGCAGATAGGCGAGGAAGTCGTGGATCTGGGCGTTGAGCTCGAAGCGGTTCGGGCTCTTGGCAACGGGCACCAGGATGTCCAGGCGGATCCACACATCGAGCAGTTGGGTGATGTCCTGCGGGGTGCTCTCGATCTGCTGGCGGGCCACATGCTGGCGCAGCTCCACCAGGCTGAGGGTGCCCTGGTCGAAACGCTCGCACAGCGGCTCGATCAGGGCCCAGTGTTCGGCTAGGGCACGCAGGACGCGCTTGGGTTCGATCATCGGCTTGGACTCGTTGCCAAGAAAAAGGGGGCGATTGTACTGCATCCGACGGGTTGGTTCTTATCCCCTTGGCTTGTCGTGCGACAGGCTGATCGAGCCGCCCGCCTGCTGTGGCTTGCCCAGGCAGGCAGGGCATGCGTAAAAAACCGCTGAGCAGATGCGGCACTGGCAGGTTATCGGCGGTAGAATGCGCACCTGTCCCAACCCCCCTCGGATGACCGCCTTGCTTACCGAACAACGTCGCCGCGCCTACCTGTCCGCCATGCAAGTGGTGCACTGGCTGCCGCGCGCCGAGCTGCCGTTCGCCGCGCCGTCACGGCCTGAACTGCTGCTGCCGTTGGCGCCGCCCGAGGACATCGATTTCGAGCCGCCGCCACGCCAGGTACCCGACCAATCGCCTGTCGCCCCCCAGGCCCGTGTCATCGAGCGGCCGAAGATCGAGGTGCCGCGGCCGGGCGCTTCCGCCAAGGCTGCGGCCAAGCCTGTAGAGGCGCCCGAGCAGGCTGCGACACCTCGCCCAGTGCCGGTGCCGCCTCCGCGTTTTGCCTTGCAATTGCTGCGTGCCGGCGATTGCCTGTTACTGGTCGAGCTGGCCACCGGCCAGCCTTTCCAGAGCCGTGACCCGTCCTACCTGCTGCTCAAGGATATGCTGCGCGCCGCCGGCCTGCCCGACGCCCCGCAAATCGTGGGTGAGCCGGTGCGCTGGCCGCTGCTGATGCGCGGCAACATGGACCAGGGCCCGGACGCGGCCCGCGATTTCGTACAGGGTTTTGTCCAGGCTCGCCTGGAGGAAGCGCCCTGCACCTGCCTGTGGCTGGTGGGCATGCCTGCGCTGCGCTTTGCCGCCGGCGCCGACGACCAAGCCTATTATCAAACCCTCAAGCTCGACGGCCTGGGCGAGGCCTGGGCCTTGCCGGGCCTGGAACTGTTGATGGACGAGCCGCAGCGTAAAGCGGACGTCTGGAAAGCCATGCGCCAGCTGATGGCGCGCTGGAAACGCGTTGAATGAGTGACTCGATCAGTTTTCGCCCCATGACCGAGGCGGATCTGGATGCCGTGCTGAAAATCGAATATGCCGCGTTCAGCCACCCCTGGACCCGCGGCATCTTTCTGGATGCCCTGAAATCCTATGAAGTCTGGCTGATGTTCGATGGGCAGCAACAGGTCGGCCACGGCGTGATCAACGTGATCATCGACGAAGCCCACCTGCTCAACATCACCGTCAAGCCGGAGAACCAAGGGCGCGGCCTGGGCCTGCGGCTGCTCGAACACCTGATGTCGCGCGCCTACCAGCTCAACGGCCGCGAGTGTTTCCTTGAGGTGAGGGCCAGCAATCCGGCGTATCGCCTGTACGAGCGTTTTGGCTTCAATGAAATCGGCCGCCGGCGCGACTATTATCCAGCTGCGGGTGGTCGCGAGGATGCGTTGGTGATGGCCTGCACGTTGTTCCCGGACTGAGCCAGCGGCAGGGTGCCGCTGCCATGACGTGCAGGGGTGGGCCATGTCGAAGAAACGGAGTGTGGTCGCCGCGCTGCTGCTGGCGGTAAATTCAGTGCCCAGCGGGGCCGTGGCCGATGAGCGCGACCTGTGGATGTTCGCCCAGTGGGCAGGTGACCACCCGACGCGGCCTTTTCGCGACATGCTCGTGCAGGCACGTTTGTACGGTGTTGTGCCGATTCATCAGCTCCTGCGCTCGGCCTCGGACTGGAAAGTGTGCCGGGCTTCACCGTTTGCCGTGCCGCCCAAGCAACATTGGCCGGCTGTGCGCGCTACGCTGTCGTTGCTCCGAACACTGGGTGAGCAAGGGGCCTTACCCGATTTCGAAGTGGTCTCCGCCTACCGTGACCCGGGCCTCAACCGCTGTGCCGGCGGGGCGATCGGCAGCGCGCATACACAAGCATTCGCCGTGGATGTCCTGCTGGCGCCTTGGGCCGACCCCAACCCGCTGTGCCGGTTCTGGCAGCAGCACGGCCAGGCATGGGGCATGGGCCTTGGCCGCTACCCGAGCGGTCGCATCCACCTGGACACGGCCGGCTACCGCACCTGGGGCGGCGATGGCAGCGCGGCGTCATCCTTTTGCAGCAAGCCCAGGTGAGTCAGGCAGCCCTGGCATTCCTGTTTCACCCATTCGGCAAACCGCTGGCGCTTGCCTGCATCATTCAGAGGGCAGGGGCTCAACAGGTGGTAGGCCGAGCCATCGCGTACAAAGCCCAGGGGCGCCTGTAACTGCCCTGTATCGAGTTCGTCACGCACCATCAAGGCGGATGCCATCGCGACCCCCAGCCCTGCGCTGGCCGCCTGAATCGACAGGTAAAAGTGCTCGAAGTCGCTACGCTCGCCCGCGATGGCTGTCTCACCTGTAAGCCGCAGCCAAGTGGCCCAGGCGTCGGGGCGGGTCGCACTGTGCAACTGTCGATGGCCTTGCAGCTTCGGCGACAATGGCGGACGCCCCACAGGGCCAATCCACTCGTCACAGATCTTCTGCTGATGCAGCGTCATGCCCCAATGAAAGTCGTCGCGGCGGATAGCGATGTCGACGCCTGTGCGGGCGAAGTCCAGCGGGCCGCCTGCGGCCACCAGCTGCAATTGAAGATCAGGGTGGGCAGCGTTAAGACGCGGCAGGCGCGGGATCAGCCAGCGCATGGCGATGGTGGGCTCGCAGGAGACGACCAACACCGGATTGTCATCGCTGTCCTTGAGCCGCTGCACCGTGCTTTCGAGCTGTTCGAAGATGGCTTGGGTCGTGGCATGCAGTGCTCGCCCCGCCGAAGTCAGGAACACGGCGCGATTGCGTCGTTCGAACAGCGCCACCTCCAGGCTTTCCTCGAGCAAGCGCACCTGGCGGCTGACGGCGCCATGGGTGACGTGCAGGCACTCGGCTGCGCGGATGAAGCTTTGGGTGGTGGCTGCGACGTCGAAGTAGCGCAAGGCGGCCAGGGGTGGAAGCTTCATGGCAGGGATGGATTCCTGATGGGTGCGGTATGCGCGTAAGGAAAAACCAGCCGATACGCGTGATGAAGCACGATGAAAACTCACCGATTTCACGCACTTTAAATCGTTTTTAGGCGCCTGATAAGCGTTCGATAATGCCTGACCTGTGCATGTTCATCGCCTATCGAGAGTCCATGAATGACTGAAATCTTCGCTGTCGCCTTGTTCACCCTGCTAGCGGTCATCAGCCCCGGCGCCGACTTTGCAATGGTCACCCGATGCAGTTATGCGCAAGGGCGCATTGCTGGCCTGGCCGCTGCCGTGGGTATTGGCCTTGGGGTTCAGGTGCATGTGCTGTACACCGTGCTCGGGCTATCGATCATCGTGACTCAAAGCCCGACACTGTTCTTGTGCATGAAGGCCGTTGGTGCGTGCTACCTGCTGTACCTGGGCTATCGGTCCTTGACCAACACTGTGCGCGTGCGTCTTGACGACAAAGGTGCTGCAGGCGGGGCGCTGCAAGCGCTGCGCACCGGGTTTTTGACCAATTGCCTGAACCCCAAGACCATGCTGTTCGTCATCAGTGCGTTCAGCCAGGTGGTGGAGCAGGGCAGCCCGCTGTGGCTCAACCTGGCCTACGGCGCATTCATGTCGCTTGCGCACTGGGCGTGGTTCAGCTTGGTCGCTGTGTTTTTTTCCAACACCGTATTGCGCAAGGCAATGATCGAGCGGCAAATCATCGCAGACCGGGTGATCGGGGTGGCACTCATTGCGCTGGGGCTGATGGTGGCGATGAGCAGTGTGGGTTGATTGCACCGGCTGCCGAAAACCGCCTGACTTTCTGGCAGGCAAAGAAAAAGGGCTTACCTTGCGGTAAGCCCTTCGTCTTGTTTGGTGGCTACACAGGGACTTGAACCCCGGACCCCAGCATTATGAATGCTATGCTCTAACCAACTGAGCTATGTAGCCGATGGCGCGCATTATTCTCTTGAACGGCCCCCCTGTCAACACGATTTATAAAAAAAATTTACACGCTTTCAAAAACTTAGCGATCGATCGCGTGATGCGTAGTGTTATCCATCCTCTGAAAAGCCCGAATCGTAGGGGTGATCAGCTGCAGTTACGGCCTTTACCTCTTCGTACCGCGCATCCGCTTGATCCTATCTGACGCCCACCACAGGCCTGGGAAAATGGCTGCCAGACTGGATCTGGAAAAAAAGGTAGCTATGTATCTATTTGTATCCCGATAATCGGAGCCCAGCTTTCCGACGGAGATCCAGGCCATGGCCATCCCCAGCGCCGCCCCGGCGTCCACTCAAGCGCAGGCGAGCACCGCTACACCGCTGGTGATGCGCATCATCGGCTTCTGCGCCTTGGCGCACCTGATCAATGACCTGATCCAGTCGGTGCTGCCGGCCATCTACCCGATGCTCAAGGCCAATTACGACTTGAGCTTCGCCCAGATCGGCATGATCACCCTGACATTCCAGATCACCGCGTCGCTGCTGCAACCCTGGGTAGGCTTTTTCACCGACCGCCGGCCCACGCCCAATCTGCTGCCCATGGGCACGGTGTGCACGCTGATCGGTATCGTGCTGCTGGCATTCGTCGGCAGCTTCCCGATGATTCTGCTCGCCTCGGCCCTGGTGGGCATCGGCTCTTCGACATTCCACCCCGAAACCTCGCGTATTGCGCGATTGGCCTCCGGAGGCCGCTTTGGCCTGGCGCAATCGACTTTCCAGGTAGGCGGCAACACTGGGTCTGCCCTGGGTCCGTTGCTCGCAGCGGCCATCGTCATTCCGTTCGGGCAAACCCACGTCGCCTGGTTTGGCGTGGCTGCACTGTTCTTTCTCGCCGTGACCCTGATGCTGCGCCGCTGGTACATCGAGCACCTGAGCAAGGCCAAGGCGCGCAAGGCCGTACAGGCTACCCATGGCATCTCCCGCGCACGCGTGGTTGCCGCGCTGGTGGTGCTGGGGCTGCTGGTGTTTTCCAAGTACTTCTACATGGCGAGCTTCACCAGCTACTTCACCTTCTACCTGATCGAGAAGTTCGGCGTTTCGGTCGCCAGTTCCCAGTTGCACCTGTTCCTGTTCCTGGGCGCGGTAGCGGCGGGCACCTTCTTTGGCGGGCCCATCGGCGATCGCATCGGGCGCAAGGCGGTGATCTGGTTCTCGATTCTGGGTGTGGCACCGTTCACCCTGGCACTGCCCTACGCGGACCTGTTCTGGACGACGGTACTGAGCGTGGTGATCGGCTTTATCCTGGCCTCGGCATTCTCGGCCATCGTGGTGTATGCCCAGGAACTGGTGCCCGGTAGCGTAGGCATGATCGCGGGCATCTTCTTTGGCCTGATGTTCGGCTTTGGCGGCATCGGCGCGGCATTGCTGGGCTATGTGGCTGACTTGCGCGGTATCGAATACGTGTACGGGCTTTGCTCGTTCCTGCCCCTGTTCGGGGTGCTGGCGGTATTGCTGCCGAGCACTGGCAAGCGCTGATGATCAACGGGGCAGGGATGCCCCTTGACGCCACAGTCACTGGGGCGATTGACGGTATCGCCTGCTCTGGCCTAGAGTGCCGCCTCTTGCTCACTTTCTGCGTAGTAGCCAAAGCAATGCGCCGTTTCCAGTCCTTGCCCTGTTGCCGTCAGCCTGCCCTGGATGGGCTGCGCCGTGCCTGGCCGAGTGACACCGTGCTCAAGCGCCGCCGCAGCGTCCTGTTTGCCTTCACCTTCTCGCCACACCTGAACTGATCAGCATTTGAACAGCGTCCGCCGTGCTGGTGGGTGCGTTTTTGTCTGCACGTCTTATCGGTTTGCTGGGAGTGGTTCATGAACATGCGTTTGCTGGCGGGCTTGCTGTTCGCCGTTTCGGTCGTGGGATTCAGCCTGGGCGCGACCCTGCCGCTGGTGTCGTTGCGTCTGCACGAGGCTGGCGCAGGCACCCTCGAAATCGGGATGATTTCCGCCATCCCCGCGGCCGGCATGATGCTGTCGGCATTCCTGGTGGATGCCTGTTGCCGGTATTTCAAGCGACGCACGCTCTATTTGCTGTGTTTCAGCCTGTGCACGCTCAGCATCGGCCTGCTGGAGCCTGCATTCGCCTCGTTGTGGGGGCTGGCGGTCTTGCGCCTGGCGTTGGGCCTTGGCATGGGTATCGCGATCATTCTCGGGGAATCGTGGGTCAACGAACTGTGCCAGGAACATAACCGCGGCAAGATCATGGCCCTCTACGCCACCAGCTTTACCGGTTTCCAGGTGCTTGGACCGGCGATGCTGGCGGTGCTCGGTGCCCACAGCCCATGGATCACTGGCGTGGTCACGGCCTGCTATGGCCTGGCGTTGGCGTGCATTGTGGTAACGGTTCCCAATGACCGGGTGCTGCACGCTGAAGACGACAAGAGCTTCGGACTGGCCGGCTTCTTCCGCGTGGCCCCGGCCCTGTGCGTGGCCGTGCTGTTCTTCTCGTTTTTCGATGCGGTGGTGCTCTCGCTCTTGCCGGTGTATGCCAGCAGCCACGGATTTGCCGTGGGCGTGGCGGCACTGATGGTGACCGTGGTGTTCGCAGGGGACATGCTGTTCCAACTGCCGCTGGGCTGGCTTGCCGACCGCATCGAGCGCACTGGCCTGCACCTGGCGTGCGGGGTAGTAGCCATGGCCATTGGCATAGGGTTGCCCTGGTTGCTGAACATGACGTGGCTGTTGTGGCCGTTGCTGGTGGTGTTGGGCGCGGTCGCGGGCGGTATCTATACCCTGGCGCTGGTGCTGATAGGCCAGCGTTTCAAAGGGCAGGACCTGGTCACCGCCAATGCCAGCGTCGGGCTGTTGTGGGGCGTCGGCAGCCTGGTAGGGCCGCTGATCAGCGGTGCCGCCATGGACGTCGCGCCCCACGGGCTGCCCATGGCGCTGGCATTGATGGCCGGTCTGTTCGTGTGCTTTGCACGGCAGTCTCATCGGCGTGAGCAGCCGTCGTGCACACCCTCTGAAAACTAGCAGACTTCCGTGCAGGAACGGCCTTGCAGGTTACCCAAGTGATTGCCAACTGGCGCCCCTGACGGCCATGCCGAGACCTAAGCGGCATCGATGTTGACCCAATACCGGGTGTGGTAATCGATACGCACCGGCAGGCTGCGGGCCAGTAGCTGCAGGATCTGATTGGTGTCGGCCAGCTGGTAGGTCCCGGAAACCTTGAGGTTCGCCACCGCTGGCGCGCAGCGCAGCAGGCCGGGGCGGTATCGGTTTAGCTCGGCGACGAAATCCGCCAGCGGCATTTGCCGAACGCTGAGTACACCTTCCGTCCAGCCCCAAGGGTCACTGGGCGGCGTGATGGCCTGATGGCCTCCATTGGCCTGCACGCGCAAGGTCTCGCCGGAATGTACCCGCACTGGCGTGGCACCGGTCATCACCGTGGCTTCGCCCCGGCGCACCGCCACCAGTAAGTCATGATCGCTCTGGCGCACCAGCAGTTGCCCGTCGAGGGTGCGCAGGGTGGCCACTCGGGTATTGATGAAGAACGGGCGCTTGTCGGCAGGGTTGCTGTCCAGGCTGACTTCACCGCGCAGAAGCGCCAGGCGGCGTTGGCCCGCCGTGAAACGCAGGTCGATGGCACTGGCGGTGTTCAGTTGGATGCGGCTGCCATCGCTGCCTTGCAGTTGTCGGCGCTCGCCGGTGGCCGTGGCACTGTCGGCCAGCAGCTCTGGCAGGCCCAGCGGCTCACGCGCCATCCACCCAAGGCCGCTGCCGACCACCAGCAAGGCCCCCAGCTTGAGCTGGTCGCGCCGGCTGATGCCTTGGCGTTCGCTGCCTTGGAGGGTACGACGGCTGAGGTCCTTGGGCAGCCCGGCGAGCTCATCGCCCAGGTTGCTGACGCGCTGCCAGGCCAACCCATTGTGAGGGTGCAAGGACAACCACCGTTGGAACTGCGCCTGGGCATCCGGGCCGGGGCTGCCGAAGCGTAGCCTGACCAACCAGTCGATGGCCTGGTCGACACGGGCCTGGGCCGGTGCTTGGTCAGGCGTCGGCATAACGCAACCGGTAGCAAGTCTTGAGCGCCTTGGCCAGGTCGCGCTCCACGGTCGCTTTCGAAACGCCTAGCAGCAAGCTGATCTGGATGATGCTCAGCCCGTCCAGTTGCGCATGCAGAAAGGCCTGGCGAGCACGCGGCTTGAGCTGGTGCAGGGCACGGTCGAGCCGCTCCAGGCTATCGAGGATGACCAGCCTGTGTTCTTCGCTCGGGATGTCGGTTTCGGGTAGATGTGCCAGGCTGTCCTGGTAGGCCCGCTCCAGCGCCCGGCGACGAAACTGGTCGATCATCAGGCCACGGGCGATGCTGCTGAGGTAGGCGCGAGGCTCTTTCAAAGGCGAGGTCTGCCGGGCGCGCAACAGCCGCACGAAGGTGTCCTGGGCCAGGTCGGCTGCATGTTCGCTGCAACCGACGCGACTGCGCAGCCAGCCGCGCAACCACGCATGGTGGGATTGGTAGAGCAGGGCGACCTCGGTCGGTTTGAGCGTGTCGGGAAGCTGCATCGTCGCCACGGTCGGTTCCTGTCAGGTGTGATTGTGAATGGTTCTCAATTCTATGCGGGTAGGGCTGTGGCGAGCAATGCTCCCTCAGGAATTACTTGCGCAAGATCTGGCAGTCGGCCGATGAGTGGCTGGGTTAAGCTGGCATCTCCTCTGGTCGATGGAGCCGCTTCAATGTTGATCGACGCCGAACCTGTCGCCTACCGGCAAGCGGCCGAGTACCTGAGTGGGCTGGATGCGGACTGGGCACGGCACATCGCCGCCGTCGGCCCCTGCCGCCACCGTACTACTCCGGGGCGCGAACCCTTCGAGGCACTGGTGAGGTCGGTCGCTTACCAGCAACTGCACGCCCGTGCAGGCGACGCCATCCTTGGACGACTGCTGGCGCTGTTTGGGCCAGGGGTTTTCCCCACGCCCACCCAACTGCTGGCAGCGGACCCTGCCGCCTTGCGCAGCTGCGGCTTTTCGGCCAGCAAGCTGGGCACGGTGCTGGGCATTGCCCAAGGTCGCCTGGACGGTGTCGTGCCAACCCGCGAGCAGGCCCTGGGCATGACCGACGACGAATTGATCGAGCGCCTGGTGACCCTGCGTGGGGTCGGGCGATGGACGGTTGAGATGCTGCTGATCTACAGCCTGGAGCGTCTGGATGTGCTGCCGGTCGACGACTTTGGCGTACGCGAGGGCTATCGGCGGCTCAAGGCTATGGAAAAAGCGCCGACGCCTGCACAGATGCGCGCGTTGGGCGCCGCCTGGCGACCCTATCGCACCATCGCTGCCTGGTACTTGTGGCGGACCTGAGCGCCTGCCGAACTGCACTTAGCCCGGAAGATGAACATGACAACCTATACCACTCCCGAGCAGCGCTGGCAGGCCGTCGCGGCGCGTGTTGCCGAGGCGGCGGACCATTTCGTCTATGCCGTGCGCACCACCGGTATCTACTGTTATCCAGGCTGCAAGGCCAGGCTGCCCCTGCGTAACAATCTGGAGTTCTTCGAGTCCCCGGCATTGGCCGAGGCAGCAGGCTACCGCGCCTGCAAGCGCTGCGCGGGCCCGCCTGCCATGTCGGCGCGTACGCGGCGCCTGGTCAGCAGTGCCTGTCGCCTGATCGAGGCGTGCGATCTACCGCCCAGCCTGGCGCAGTTGGGCGAGCGCCTGGCCGTCAGCCCGTTCCATTTACATAGGCTGTTCAAGGCGCAAACCGGCCTTACCCCCAAGGCCTATGCCGAGGCCTTCCGCGCCCAACGCCTCAGGACCAGCCTGGGGCAGGGGCAGGGCTCGGTCACCGATGCCATTTTCGAGGCGGGCTACAATTCCAGCAGCCGCTTCTATGCCGGCGCCGAGCAGCGCCTGGGCATGCCACCACGGCAGTTTCGCGCAGGTGGCGCCGGGGTGACCATCCGCTTCGCCGTGGGCCAGTGCTCGCTAGGTGCCATCCTGGTCGCCCAGAGCGAAAAGGGCATCTGCGCGATCTTGCTTGGCGATGAGCCCGAGGCGCTGGTGCACGCCCTGGAAGACCAGTTCTGCAACGCCGAGCTGGTGGGTGCCGATGCCGAGTACGAACGGGTCGTGGCGCAGGTCATCGGGTTCGTCGAGGCGCCGGCGCTCGGTCTGGACCTGCCGCTGGATGTGCAGGGCACCGTCTTTCAGGAGCGCGTGTGGCAGGCGCTGCGTGAAGTACCTGCCGGCTGCCGGGTCAGCTACAGTGACATCGCCCAGCGCATAGGCGCCCCCACGGCGGTGCGGGCAGTGGCCAAGGCCTGCGCGGCCAACCGTATTGCCGTGGCCATTCCGTGCCACCGGGTGGTGCGCCGGGACGGCGACATCAGTGGCTACCGCTGGGGGATCGAGCGCAAACGGCAATTGTTGGCACGCGAAACAGCCCTCTCCTGAAGGCCCGAAGCGGCGTAGAATCGCTTGCCAGATCGAATTGCAAAGAGGAATGTTCGATGAGGCGTGTCAGCCTTGCCCGCTTTAGTCACAGCCTGATGCTGTTGCTGGCGCTGATCGTGGCAGCGTCCAACCCAGCCTGGTCGGCGCCGGCCCCTGCGGCGACGGCGCAGGCTGCCGCCGACGCACCGGCACTGGACGAAACCGCGACCGTTGACCAGCTCAGCGACCGGCTGGACCAGATTCGCCAGGGCGTCACCAGTGACGCCAACGATGACCTGCTGGCGCAATTGCGCATGGCGGCCGTGCAGGTCCAGCGCCAGGCCGATGCCTTGAGCACCCAGCGTGCAGCCGATGCGCAGAAGGTGGATGACCAGTTGAAAGTCATCGGCCCGGCGCAGCCGGACGAGCCTGCGCCCTTGACCCAGCAGCGCAAGGCGCTGGAGGCCGAGAAGAAAACCCTGATGGCCCAGCAGGACCAGGCCACCAAGCTGACCCAGTCGGCGCGGGACCTGTCCACGCAGATCGTCAACCTGCGCCGCAGCCTGTTCAACTCGCAGATATCCAGCCGGGCAGCGTCGCCGTTGAGCCCTGCGTTCTGGCAGAGCATGATCCGCCCGACCCAGGACGACGTTGCACGGCTGCATGACCTGCGTGGCGAGATCACGGATGCGCTCGACAGTGCCCTGAGCGCCGAACACCGCTGGCTCTTCTTCGCCAGCCTGATCGCCTCGATCCTGGTATGGACCCTGGTGCGAGGGTTGCTGGAGCGGCTGTTGGCCAGGTCCATGGTGCGCTGGTTGCCAGAGGGGCGCTTGCGTCGCAGTGCCTTGGCCGTGGGCGTAAGCCTGGCGACCCTGGGCACCATTGCCGGCTCGGTATCGTTGCTGCGCTGGGGCGTTGAAAGCAGTGCGCAACTGGGTTCGGATCTGGCCAGCCTGACCGACCACATCCTTGCCCTGGTGGTGTTCAGTGCCTTCATTACCGGCCTTGGCCGGGCACTATTGATGTTACAGCGCCCCTCCTGGCGTTTGCCGGCGATTGCGGATGAAGTGGCCGAGGCCCTGGGCTGGTTCCCCAAGGTGCTGGCACTGGCCTTGATGGTGATGATGACCCTGGAGCGGGTCAACAGTGTGATCGGCGTCAGCCTGGCCCTGACCGTGGCGGTCAATGGTCTTACCGCTCTGGTGGTGGCGTTGATTTTCGCCGGCGCCCTGATGGCCTACCGCCGTGCTCGGCGTCGGCATGGCATTGACCGGGCGACGGGCCTGGCCGGTTTGATCCCGTTCGTGATGGTGGTGTGGCTGGCTGCGATCCTGCTATCACTGATCACCGGCTACCTGACCCTGGCCTATTACCTGACCGCCAAGCTGCTGTGGGTCAGCCTGGTCGTCACGTGCGCCTACTTGCTCACGACGTTCCTGAGTGATCTGTGCGAAATGCTGCTCTCGCCTCGCCAACCGGGTGGCCTGGCGCTGGCGTCCACGCTGGGCCTGGCACCACGGCACCAGGCGCAGGCGAGCACGGTGCTGGCCGGCATTGGCCGCACCGTCGTGGTGATTCTGGCCCTGCTGCTGACTTTGATGCCGTCGGGCACCAGCCCCAGTGAACTGTTGCTGAGCCTGGGGGACTGGGACGGCACGGGCGGCAAGCTGCTCGGCAACCTGAACATCGTGCCCCAGGACATCGTGCTGGCCCTCGGCATCCTGGCTGGCGGGATGCTGGCCATTCGTGTGGTCAAGCGCTGGTTGAGTGAACGCCTGCTGCCGGAAACCGACATGGACGCCGGCATGCGCGCCTCGCTGGTCACCCTGGTGGGTTACCTGGGCTTCCTCTTCCTGGCCATGCTGGTGATGTCGACCCTGCACATTAACCTCACCAGCCTGACCTGGGTGGTGAGTGCCTTGTCGGTCGGTATTGGTTTCGGTCTGCAGCAGATCGTGCAGAACTTCATCTCCGGCCTGATCCTGCTCACCGAACGCCCGGTCAAGGTGGGCGACTGGGTGAGCTTGGCGGGTGTCGAGGGAGATATCCGTCGTATCAATGTGCGCGCCACCGAGATCCAGATGTCGGACCGCTCCACTGTGATCGTGCCCAACTCGCAGTTCATCTCCCAGAACGTGCGCAACGTGACCATGGGTAATGCCCTGGGTGTGGTGGGTATTACCCTGACCTTGCCCCTGGACACTGACGCCAACCGGGTCCGTGAGCTGCTGCTGACCGCCTTCCAGGAGCACGAGGCCATCCTCGAAGCACCGGCGCCATCGGTGTCGTTCAAGGACCTGACCAATGCGGGCATGGTAATTGGCGTCAGCGGTTATGTGGCAGGACCGCGGTTGGTGGGCGGGGCCCGCAGTGACCTGCTGTTCACCATACTGGGGCGCCTGCGCGATGACGGTATCGCCCTGTCGGCGCCGCAGAGCATGGTGCTGCTGCAGGACGGGCAACGCCTGGACGACGCTGAAAAAGACGCGTGACCTATGGGCTGCCTGGCAGCCCATCTTGACGTGCGTACACCACCAGCCGAAGGTGCCGGTCTTCATCGACGGTCAGCGAGGTATGCTCGAACGGCTGGGCCTGCCCATCAATGACCAGTTGGCGCACACCGCTGCAGGGCGCGTGCACGTCGTGGGTGCGCCAGCCGGCCTTGAAGGCTGGCGAGACGTGCTCCAGTTCGTCCACCAACGCGTGGATATCGGCCTCTTGCGTGGCCCGGGCAAAGTCGCGGCGAAAGCTTGCCAGCATCAGCGGGGCCTGGCTGTCCCAGTCGTGCAAGCGCCCATGCACTGTTGGGTCGGTGAACAGCAGCCAGAGCAGATTGCGCCGCTCAGGCGGGTGCGCGGCGAACCCGAACAGTGCGTCGGCCGGCCCATTGAACCCCAGCACATCCCAGCGCAGGTTGAGGACGAAGGCCGCGTGCGGCAGGTCGTGCATCAAACGCCGTACCAGCGACGGCAAGACACACCAGGTCTTGCCTGGCTCAGCGGGTGGACGGGCATGTGCCAACAGGAACAGATGGCGACGCTCGGCGGCATCGAGTTTCAATACCCGCGCCAGGTTGTCCAGAAAACTGGCCGACACGCCGATGTCGCGGCCCTGCTCCAGCCAGGTGTACCAGGTCAGTCCGACACCCGCGAGCGCGGCAACCTCTTCGCGTCGAAGCCCAGGTGTGCGCCGGCGGCCGCCGCTTGGCAAACCGACGTCCTCGGGCGACAGGCGCTCGCGCCGCGAGCGCAGGAAGTCGGCCAGATCGGATCGTGTACGTTGCAGCGTTCGCATGGCGTGTCTCGTTGCTTTGAGTAATAGCATAAACGGTTAAATTGTAATGGGTTACGGGCCATCCCAGAATGCCTGTGTCTAAATTCTGGAAAGGCACGATGAACGCCAATACTCCTCTCCCATTAACGCCTACACATCGCCTTGGAAGCCCGCCGTGGGTAGGTCTGTCGGTACTTTTGCTGGCAGGCTTCGTGACGATCTTCGACCTGTTCGTGGTCAACGTCGCCATCCCGAGTCTGCAGACCGGGTTGAATGCAAGCTTCGCGCAAATCGGTTTCATCGTGGCCGGCTATGAGCTGGCGTTCGGCGTGTTGCTTATTACCGGGGGGCGCTTGGGGGACGTATTTGGCCGTCGCCGGTTGTTCATCGTCGGTATGGCAGGGTTTACCGTGGCATCGGCGTTATGCGGCCTGGCGCCCAGTGCTGCTTTTCTGATCAGTGCGCGGGTTGTACAGGGGCTGGCCGCCGCGCTGTTGTTCCCTCAGGTCTATGCTTCGATCCGGGTCAACTTCGATGCCCAGGACAGCCGTCGCGCGTTCGGCTTGCTGGGGATGACGCTGGGGCTGGCTGCCATAGCGGGGCAGGTGCTGGGCGGCTGGATGGTGCATGCTGACCTGTTCGGATCAGGCTGGCGCAGCATCTTTCTGATCAATGTGCCTATTGGGTTGCTGGCCATCGTGGCGGCGCGCTACATCCCCGAGAGTCGCGCCCCCCAGCGCCCGGACCTGGACTGGGCAGGCGTGGCGCTGGTCAGCCTGGGCCTGGCATTGCTGCTTGTGCCGCTGATCGAAGGACCGGGGCAGGGGTGGCCTGCCTGGAGTTTCTGCGCGCTCGGCCTGGCACTGGCCTTGCTCGCGCTGTTCAAGCGACAGCAGGAACGGCGACGAGCGACCGGCAACTTGCCATTGGTGGATATGCAACTGCTGGCGCAGCGTCGCTTTGCACTGGGTGCGCTACTGGTGCTGGTGGTCTATTCCACATCCAGTTCCTTCTTTCTGTGTTTCGCCTTGTTGATGCAAAGCGGGCTGGGTCTGGATCCCTTCAGGGCCGGCAGCATCTTCGCACCCTGCAGTGTTGGTTTCGTGCTGGCATCGCTCGCTGCCCCGCGGCTGGTTGCGCGCTGGGGAATACGTGCCATCGTGGCAGGGGCATTGCTGTATGCCCTATCGATCGGGTTGCTCATTGCCCAGGTGCAGACGGCAGGCGCGCAGTTGGTAGCCGTTCGGCTGATCCCGGTACTGATCGTGGTGGGGGCGGGCCAGGGGTTGGTGATGACCCCTTTGCTCAACCTGGTGCTGGCCTTGGTTGACGAAGCGAAAGCGGGCATGGCCTCGGGCGTGATCTCAACCGTGCAGCAGGTCGGTGCGGCGCTGGGGGTGGCCGTAGTTGGGATTTTCTTCGTGGCGGCCCTGCCAGGGGCGGAGGGCTCATTCGTTCAGGCCGGTCAGTATGTGCATGGGTTTGTGGCTGGCATGCTCTACAACCTGGGTGCCGCAGTGATGGTGATCGCCTTGCTGGTGATGCTGGCAGGCGAGCAGCGGTCTGGGGGAGGTGAGTAGGCACAATGCACCGGTGCCATGCTCTTGCTTTTTCCGGGCTTGAATAAAAACAGGAGCGTTCGGCAGGCCCTCGATTGGGCTACTGAACGCTCCTGCTTGTTTACGCCGTGGTTGTCAGCGGATCAGACGTTGAAGCGGAAGTGCATCACGTCGCCATCTTTGACGATGTAATCCTTGCCTTCCAGACGCCACTTGCCGGCTTCCTTGGCGCCGCTCTCACCCTTGTACTGGATGAAATCGTCATAGGCCACGACTTCGGCACGGATGAAGCCTTTCTCGAAGTCGGTGTGGATCACCCCGGCCGCTTGTGGGGCGGTGGCGCCTACGCGCACGGTCCAGGCACGTACTTCCTGCACGCCGGCCGTGAAGTAGGTCTGCAGGTTCAGCAACTCGTAACCGGCACGGATTACACGGTTCAGGCCAGGTTCTTCCAGGCCCAAGGCCTCGAGGAACATGTCCTTTTCCTCACCGTCGTCCAGCTCGGCGATTTCCGCTTCGATCTTGTTGCACACCGGTACGACCACAGCGCCTTCTTCTTCGGCGATGGCCTTCACTACGTCCAGGTGCGGGTTGCTCTCGAAACCGTCCTCGGCGACGTTGGCGATGTACATCACCGGCTTGCTGGTCAGCAGGTGGAAGCTGCGGATCAGGGCCTTTTCGTCGGCGCTCATGTTCTTCATCAGGCTGCGCGCTGGCTTGCCTTCGGTGAAGTGCGGGATCAGCTGTTCCAGAATGGCCTTCTGCGCCAGGGCTTCCTTGTCGCCACCCTTGGCGTTGCGGGCCACTTTCTGCAACTGCTTTTCGCAGCTGTCGAGGTCGGCAAAGATCAGTTCGAGGTCGATGATCTCGATGTCGCGCTTGGGATCGACGCTGTTGGAAACGTGAATCACGTTCTCGTCTTCGAAGCAGCGCACCACGTGGGCGATGGCGTCGGTTTCGCGGATGTTGGCGAGGAACTTGTTGCCCAGGCCTTCGCCTTTCGAAGCACCGGCCACCAGGCCTGCAATGTCGACGAATTCCATGGTGGTGGGCAGAATGCGGTTGGGCTTGACGATTTCAGCCAGCGCATTGAGGCGCGCATCGGGCATGGGCACGATACCGCTGTTCGGCTCGATGGTGCAGAAAGGGAAGTTCTCTGCCGCGATGCCAGACTTGGTCAGGGCGTTGAACAGGGTGGACTTGCCGACGTTGGGCAGGCCGACGATGCCGCAATTGAAACCCATGGGTATTCCCCTCTCTAAAGGAAATCAGGCCTTCTGGCTGTGCAGCTCGCGCATCGCCTTGGCGAAGTCGCCAGCGAGCACGTCCGGCAGCACACCGAGGGCAAAGTCGATGCTGGCGTCGAGCTTCTCCTGCTCGGCACGCGGTGCGCGGCCCAGGACGAAGTTGGAGACCAGCTTGGCATCACCTGGATGGCCAATACCGAGCCGCAGGCGATGGAAGTCGTTCTGGTTGCCGAGCTGCGCGATGATGTCGCGCAGGCCGTTGTGCCCACCATGGCCGCCGCCGCGCTTGAGCTTGGCAACGCCGGGAGGCAGGTCGAGTTCGTCATGCGCCACCAGTATGGCCTCCGGCTTGATCCGGAAGAAATTGGCCAACGCCGCCACGGACTGGCCGCTACGGTTCATGTAGGTGGTGGGGATCAGCAGGCGAACATCGTTACCCTGATGGCTGAACTTAGCCGTCAGGCCGAAATATTTCTTGTCAACGGTCAGCGAGATGCGCTGGGCGCTGGCAATGCGTTCAACGAAAAGAGCCCCTGCGTTATGCCGGGTCTGTTCGTATTCGGGGCCGGGGTTACCCAGGCCGACGATCAACTGGATGGCGGTCACGTCAGGGGCTCTTCCTTGGAGTTGGTGGGTTACAGGGCGCGCGGCACTGTAACCCGATCAACGCCGGCGTGCGAGTGGATTACTCGGCAGCGCCTTCTTCCTCAGCTTCAGCGGACACGCGTGGGGCGTGAACGTTGGCAACTGCTTTGTCATCACCGTGGGCCAGAGCGACGAACTCTACGCCTTTAGGCGCTTTCAGGTCCGACAGGTGGATGATGGTGCCGATTTCAGCATTGGCCAGGTCGACCTCGATGAACTCAGGCAGGTCTTTGGCTTCGCAGGAAACTTCCAGCTCCGACTCAACGTGCGAAACTTCGCCGCCTTTCTTGACCGGGCCTTCTTCGTTGATGAAGTGAACCGGTACCTTGGCGGTCAGTTTCTGGCCGGCAACGACGCGGATGAAGTCGGCGTGCATGATGAACTGCTTGGCCGGGTGGCGTTGCATGGCCTTGATGATGACGTTCTGCTTGACGCCGTCAACGTTCAGTTCGATGACGTGGCTGAAGGCAGCTTCGTTTTCGAACAGCTTGGTGATTTCCTTGGCCACGATGGTCAGGGATTGAGCTTCTTTATCACCACCGTAGACTACGGCTGGGATGCTGGCGGAGTGACGCAGGCGGCGGCTCGCACCTTTCCCCAGGTCAGTACGCACTTGGGCGTTCAGATTGAAATCAGTCATTTTGTTTCTCCAAAATAGCCCCCCGAGGGCGTTTGCGACCAGCGCCAACGGGGATGGCAAAAAAGCCCCGCCCCAGCGGATGTGCTGGGGCGGGGCGCTTTTCGTCAGCGTGCGTTCCGCTTAGCGGAACATCGCGCTGATCGATTCTTCGTTGCTGATGCGGCGAACCGCTTCGGCGACAACCGGTGCGATATCCAACTGGCGGATACGGTCACAGGCTTGAGCAGCGGCGGACAGTGGAACGGTGTTGGTCACCACCAGCTCGTCCAATACCGACTTCTCGATGTTCTCGATCGCGCGGCCCGACAGGACAGGGTGCGTGCAATAGGCGTAAACCTTGGCAGCGCCGTGCTCTTTCAGGGCTTTGGCCGCATGGCACAGGGTGCCGGCGGTGTCGACCATGTCGTCTACCAGGATGCAGGTGCGCCCTTCGACGTCGCCGATGATGTGCATCACTTCGGAGTGATTGGCCTTTTCACGGCGTTTGTCGATGATACCCAGGTCGACACCCAGGGACTTGGCGACAGCGCGTGCGCGCACGACACCACCGATGTCCGGGGAGACGATCATCAGGTTCTCGAAACGCTGGTCTTCGATATCGTCGACCAGTACGGGCGAGCCGTAGATGTTGTCGACCGGGATATCGAAGAAACCCTGGATCTGGTCAGCGTGCAGGTCGACGGTGAGTACACGGTCGATACCCACGACAGTGAGCATGTCAGCGACGACTTTGGCGCTGATGGCTACACGTGCCGAACGCGGACGGCGGTCCTGGCGGGCGTATCCGAAGTAAGGAATCACGGCGGTGATTCGGGAAGCTGAGGAGCGGCGGAAGGCGTCGGCCATCACTACCAGTTCCATCAGGTTATCGTTGGTCGGTGCACAGGTCGGCTGAATAATGAAGACGTCTTTACCGCGGACATTTTCATTGATCTCAGTGCTGATTTCGCCGTCGGAGAATTTACCGACAGAGACGTCACCGAGAGGGATATGCAGCTGACGTACGACACGCCGAGCCAGATCGGGGTTAGCGTTCCCCGTAAAGACCATCATCTTGGACACGCGCAGTACCTGAAGGCTGAGGGTATACCTGGATGAGTATAAGGAAAATGGCAGGGGCGGCTGGATTCGAACCAACGCATGGCAGGATCAAAACCTGCTGCCTTACCGCTTGGCGACGCCCCTGTATCTGTTGCTGCGAGCGCTAGGCACTCGACTTCTTGACCAGACTTTGCAGCTTGCGATGCAACATCGAAATATTGCTTCCTTTCGCCACAAACCCTGTTTGGGTCGCTGAAAGAAGGGCCAGAACTTTATCAGCTTCGGCTTTGCTTGGGAAGGCCCCAAACACACAACTTCCAGTTCCGGTTAGTCGAGCCTCTGTGAACTTCCCCAGCGAATTCAGCGCGTTGCGAACTTCCGGGTAATTCTGCTCTACCACCGGTTGGCAGTCATTTCGACTGTTTCCCTTGGGAACGGGGCGCATCTTAAGGGGGAGAGAATCACGTGTCAACTGCGGATGTGAAAAAATTTCTGCTGTGCTTACAGACACTTGCGGAACCAGCACCACATACCACGGCTGTTCCGGATCGACCGGCGTGAGCTGTTCGCCCACCCCCTGGGCAAAGGCGGCATGCCCGCGCACGAATACCGGGACATCGGCACCCAGGCCGAGGCCCAGGGCCGCCAGGCGATCTTCATCCCACTCCAGCTGCCACAAGTGAGCAAGGCCAAGCAGGGTGGTGGCGGCATCCGAGCTGCCGCCGCCGATGCCGCCGCCCATCGGCAGCACCTTGTTCAGCCAGATGTCCGCGCCCAGGGGCGTGCCCGATTGCGCCTGCAGCTGGCGAGCGGCACGCACGATCAGGTTGCTGTCATGGGGCACGGTATCGAGGTCGCTGTGCAGGCGGATGACACCGTCTTCCCGCACGGCGAAGCTCAGCTCGTCACCGTGGTCGAGAAACTGGAAGACCGTTTCGAGTTCGTGGTAGCCATCGGCACGGCGGCCAATGATGTGCAGCCACAGGTTCAGCTTGGCCGGCGCGGGCAGGGTGAGCGCTTGCATCGACTCAGTGTCCTAGCTGGCGGGGCTGCCAGTCCTTGACCACCAGGGTCACGTCCAGGTCCTTGCCGTGTAGCTTGAGGCGTTCGGGCAGCCAGTAACCGTTGTGCTCGGCATAGCTCAGGTACTCGACCTGCCAGCCGTCCTGTTCGAGGCTGGCCAGGCGGCTGTCGCCGTCGAGGGTCAGCTTGCTCTTGGTATCCGGTGCTGGCAGGCCGCGCACCCACCAGACCAGGTGGGAAACGGGCAGCTTCCAACCCAGTTGTTCTTCCAGCAGCGCTTCGGGGCTGGTGGCTTCGTAGCGGCCCTGGTTAGCCACTTCCAGCACCACGGCGTCAGGCCGGCCGGTCAGGCGTGCGGCCCCACGGCCCAGTGGCCCGGCCAGGCGAATGTCGAAATAGTCCTGGCGCTGCAGCCAGAACAGGGTGCCACTGCCTGAGTCGCGTGGGGCACGGATGCCCACCTTGCCGTTGATCTGCCAGCCGTCGAGGCTGCTCAACTGCTGTTTGTGGGCACGCCACTGCTGCGGGTCGCCGTGGCCCTGCAGGGCCTCGCGGCTGCCGGTGCCGGCGCAGCCGGCCAGGAGGGCGATGAGGGTGAAGGTAACGAAGTGGCGCAATAGCATGGTCTTAAAGGGTCTCGGATCCGGTCAGGCGTAGGAGGGTCTTGCGCAGCACAGGGCTGTCGGCCTGGGCTTCGAAGCCCTTGGCCCACACTTGGCGGGCTTCGCGCCGCTTGCCGTTGGCCCAGAGCACCTCGCCCAGGTGGGCGGCGACTTCATGGTCGGGGAAGCTGGCGAAGGCCTGGCGCAGGTAATCCTCTGCTTTGTCGAGGTTGCCCAGGCGATAGTTCACCCAGCCCAGGCTATCGAGCACCGCCGGATCGTCCGGGGTCAGCTGATGAGCCTTGTCGATCAGGGCCTGGGCTTCGGCGTAGCGGGTGGTGCGGTCGGCCAGGGTATAACCAAGGGCATTCAGGGCCATGGCGTTTTCCGGCTCGCGGGCAATGATGGCGCGCAGGTCCTTTTCCATCTGGGCAAGGTCATCGCGCTTTTCGGCGAGCATGGCACGGGTGTAGAGCAGGTTGAGGTCGTCCGGGTAGCGCTGGATGGCTTGTTGCAGCACCTGGCTGGCCTGGGCGTCCTTGTTGTTATTGCTGTAGCTTTCCGATTCGATCAGGAAAAGCTGAATCGCGTAGTCGGGCTGGGCCTCGCGGGCTTCGGCCAACAGGCGAGAGGCTTCGGTGCCGCGGCCGTTGGCGATCAGGATATCGGCCTGGCGCAGCTGCGCGGCCAGGTAATCGGGCCCTGGCCCTACCAGGGCGTATTGGCGCAGGGCACCTGCCGGGTCGTGGCGCTCTTCGCGGATACGGCCAAGGTTCAAGTGCGCGGCATCGGTGTTGCTGTCGCGTTCGACCAACTCCTGCAGGTAGCCTTCGGCTTCGTCCCACTCCTTGTTCTCAAGGCACACCAGCGCCAGGGAATAGCGCAGCTCATCGTCCTCGGGATACTGCTGGACCAGGCTGACGAATTCACCCTTGGCGTCGGCAATGCGGTCCTGTTCGACCAAGGTCCGGGCATAGGTGAGCCGCAGGCGCTTGTCGTCGGGGTTGTCGCGAATCGCCTTGCGCAGCAGGGGGAGGGCTTCAGGGCCACGGTCCAGGGCTTGCAGCAAGCGAGCGCGCAGCAGGATGGGTGCGATTTCGCCGTTTTGTGGCGCGTGCGATTCGAGCAGCTCAAGCGCCTCTTCGGCCTTGCCGTCCTGGTTCAGCAGCAAGGCCTTGCCGAAGATCAACTGACCGTTGTCGGGGTACTTGGCCAACAGGCGTTCGAAGCTTTGTAGCAGACCGTCGCGTGTGCTCTGGTCGGTTTCGGCAGCCGACAGGGCCAGAAAATCGAAATGGGTATCGCCCTGGCCTTGCAGGACTTTTTCCATATAGGCCATGGCATCGTCATAGCGGCCTGCGCGGGCCAGCTGGATGGCGGCGGCGCGTTGCGCATCGAGGTTCTGCGGGTCGTTGCGGGCCCAGATGAGTGCGTTGTCTAGCGCCGGTTCATCGGCGCCCAGGTATTCGGCAATGCGGTAGGCGCGCTCGGAGACGCCTGGGTCCTGGGTTCGCGCGGCCTCGTCGGTGTAGTTGGCCAGGGCGATGTCGAAGCGATTGCGTTGCCCGGCGAGCTCGGCTACCAACAGGTTATAGAGCGTATCCTGCTTGAACGAGCCGTACACCATGGGCTTCTCGGCTTCGGGTTTGCCGACGTCGGCGGCAGCCGGCTCGGCCTTGTGCGCGGGCAGGCTCTGGCAACCCTGGAGCAGGGCGAAGGCAAGCAGCAATGCGTAGGGTCTGTTCATAGAGGGCTTTAAAAAGGACTCACCGGCGGTGGGAGCATGATGACACAAGCGTTAGGGCAAACCCACCTGCAAAGGTCGTGGTTTACAGGCTGGGTGATGCAGAGTGGGACCGCGGGATGGGGGAGAGGTTCGAAGGGGCTTCTGACGCAATGACCCAGCCCCTGCCTATAATTTTATGGCCTCGGAAGTCGGAAATGGCAGAACCAAGCGCCATGAAAAACGTGATGTGCGGAGTTAGGGGTCGTTCCCGTTTCACATGGGCATTGACCAGGCGCGGACCAGGCGTATTCTTCAACTTCTGTAGCTGTCATAGTCCGGGGAATTTTTCTTTACTCAGGTTTCACTGGGTGCGAGAGACACTCAAAAGATCCCAGTAGTAACGGTAGTCACCCGCTGGGATCCTCGAATCTACCTTCAGCGTTAATCGCACCGACACTTTGGTCGAGATCACAGGTCAGGATAGATCCGCTCGTATAGTTCTACGTCGCTGGGGCAGTCAATTTCTCCCCATGGAGCGTGCGTCGCCACGCCGGCGACTGGAAAACCTTTGCTGACTAGTGCCCCTAAAAGCGATGTCATGTCAATTTGGCCGCGTGCCTGAGGCGTGAGCCCTTTCAGTTGCCTTTTCAACGCCTGCCAACCCGCTGGCGTGACTTTGAACAAGCCTATGTACTGGCCCTGAATGACCTCAAGACTGGTAACGGTCTGTCCAATAGCGCTTACCCATCCATCGACTAAGCGGAAGTTCTCCAGGTCTGCTAGCGGATTGTTGAAGCGTTGCTGCCAGAGATCGACTGCAGCGGGATCGTAGCCCAGGACAATATCGGCTGGATGGTTAATGAGTTCGGATACCAGGGTGCTGTCGTAGAAAATGTCGCTGTAGCTAACAAGGCAAGGCTCTGTGCTCAACCAATCGCTGGCGCAATTTAGAGAGCTGAAAATACCGGAGCTGTGCCAGCGGTGGTTGTGAAACAAAGTGTCGGCGAAGGGTGCAAGCATTTCGCTTCGATAGCCTGCAACAATGCCAACCTCGTTGATATCGCATCGACGGAGCGTTTCTATCGCGCGCTGTAGCAGTGGCACACCATTAAAGGGTACCAAGGCCTTGGGGCATTGATCGGTCAGGGCTTTTAAGCGACTTCCGCGACCTGCAGCAAGGATAATGGCTTTCATGAAAACGCTCCAAAGGCATGTTGCACGCGGAGAATATCCGATGGATCGGCAGGTAGTTCTCGCTCGGGGTGCCACATGATCCCGGTATGCCGACGGCGGTGGTCATACACAGCCTCGATCACTCCGTCGTCGGCCTGGGCGAGCACGCGGTAGCCGTCGGGCGCCTTGCAAAAGCCGTATTCATGATAGGAATTCACTCGCCGCCGTTGTTCTTGCATGTTGACCATGTGTTCGCCTACGTGGCCTGCCAAACGTTCCAAAGTGCCGCCAGCTCGCGTCAACATTACCTGCATGCCGCGGCACACACCGAGCACCGGAAGCCGTAGATTTTCCGAAAGATCAAGCAAGACCCTTTCGGTGACGTCGCGTGTGTCGGCTGTCCCACTCAGGGCCTGGCAGCTCCCTCCACCAGTAAGCAAGAGGCCCTGAGGGCGCAATGATTGGACTAGCGCCATGCTGACTCGCGGATCATTTGGAAGGTACAGCGGGGTCAGCCCGCACTGATTTAAGAATTCAACCCAGCGCTGGTCGAGCGCGTCCCGCCATTCCTGCCGTTCGGTGTTGAACAGCCTGAGCATGGTCATCCCAACCAAGATCATGCCAGCACCTGTATACGTCGCTCGGCGCAGTCGAGCAGCAGGCTCGTCGCCGCCGATAGGGTTTTGAATCGAGTGTCGCCCACGCCGATAGCTGCGGGAGTGGCAAACTCTCGGGCTCGGATCGACATATGCGAGTTTTCACCTCCGTAAGCGGTGATGAAGCCAGCTATACGGTGGGTAAAAATCCAATCAAAACCCGGATCAGCGTTTTCGATTAAGACAATGCAACCCTCTATGTCCGGTGGCAATTGCCCTGGGAGCACTTGGGCTACCCGCGCGCGCGTGGCACGTCGAGTAATGAAGTTGGGATTGCACCAGTGCACGTGATGGCCGAATAGATCTTGCGGCTGGCAGATGATGCTTGGCGTACGGACTAACTGCGTTTCGTACCAGCGGCTACGGTTCTGGGCGATCGCTTGATGCAAACGTTTGAGATCGACGTCGGCGTAAACGCTGGTAAAGTCGGCGATTTGCGCAAAGCTGAGTTGGTCGCGGTCAATACCTTGCATCTCACCCCAGTCGCACAGTGAGCGCAAAAAATCCGAAACAAACGCTCCATAGAGGTATTTGAGCTTCTCACGCGACTCAATAGCGGCCTGAGCAAATTGCAGGAACTGCTCGGCGGCAACGTTGAGACGGCACTGGTCAAAAGCTTGCTGAATGACGTTGAC
The DNA here is from genome assembly GCF_006351945.1 of Pseudomonas sp. SWI7. Classification (NCBI taxonomy): domain Bacteria; kingdom Pseudomonadati; phylum Pseudomonadota; class Gammaproteobacteria; order Pseudomonadales; family Pseudomonadaceae; genus Pseudomonas; species Pseudomonas sp. SWI7. Next base: position 4,596,188 of record NZ_CP040930.1, read on the forward strand.
TTCGGCCCGAGACACAGTTAGCCCGTTCATAGATTTTGGGGGGCGCTGTAATGGGCGCTGCCAGTCAAAATAACGCTCCGGCGTCTCGTCGTAGCGTGCCACACGTATATCGTAGGTACCCGGCCGGACATGACCGTGCAGCTTAAGAAAGTCGTCCTTATGCAACGTCTGGAAATCGCTGGCCATCTCGCGACCGATGCCTTTGACGCCTCCGGTCACATGATCGATGAAGCCGGCAGGTACAACCCCCGATGTTTCCAGCGACTTTATTATTGCGGTACCCACGAACGCTGCACGGGCAGCGCCGGCGAATACTTCTGCGACCACATTGGCCGCCGATAGCGCATTCCTCATACGTTGCAAGGTTTCGCCCCGAGGTTCTCCCGCCATTAAACCCTGCACCTGGGCAGTAATATTCGGTAGGCGTGTCAGGTCGGAAAAGAACGGGCCGTTGGGAGAGATGATGTGCTCGGTCAACTGGCGTAGTTCGTTCAAATAGCATTCGTGCTGCTCGGTACTAAGCGTCCGGAGCGCCGGCAGCGCGGCAGCGGCACCGGGGCGAGTAAGCTCTAGCGTGAAGCAAGTAGGGATGATTGCGAACTCGATCTTGTCATGCAGGTGAGGATGCATGGCCAAATATTCGCCGCACTGTTGGACTACGCGCTCGGCAACATCTTGAGGTACCGAGGCTGGGATGAATGACTCGATGCTATGGGCAATGCAGATATAAGGAGAGCCCGCTATCTGGTACATCAGCGGTTTGCGCCGCAGATCCCGGTAGCCGTATCGGAACCTGGCAGAGGCCCAATTAAGATCAGTGATCAACTCCTTATACAGCGAGTAGGCTAGTGCCCGCGGTTTGATACCGATCATTTCCGCCGGGTTCCAGTCCGGCATAAGGCCGAGGAAGGCGGTTGACGTAGGACGCAGATGGCGTTGCTTGCAGATCAGCTCCTCGAGGTGAGAGGCCTCGTGCTCCAAAACGTTGCGTAGTTGGCCGTCGGCATGTGCGCTGGCATTACGGGGTCCCTCCGCGGTCATGGGACGCACTTGGAATAGCAGAGGGCCATCGACCGTGATCGCGAACTCTATGTCCAAGGCATGGTGCCCGGTTAGAACTTGTACCTCTTCGAGCAGCGCAAACAGCCCTGGTAATTCCGCAGGCTCGGTTGCCGTCTCGCTGCCTAGGGAGACAAAAGCGTGCACAGTCTCGTTGCCGGCAGTGACACCGTCAGTGCTGGCACCCAGTACATAGTCAACTACGTAATAGGGTAAACCCGTCTCTGGATCGCGGGTCATCGCCACTCCGCTGGCCAATACACCTCTCGCCATCTGCTGCACCAGCACCTCATCGCGCTCGCGAGCTCGACCGTAGGAGGCGATCACCGTCTTGATGGCTTCGTCGAGTGCCTGGCCGCCACACACGTCTAGAATTGATGCGTACATTCCTGCACCGGAATGACCGTCGCGGTCCTCGGCTAGACAGCTGGATCTTACAATCAGCGGCTCATCGCCAAAGAACGCCTGACAGCGCGCGATTATTGCCTGCGAGTCCTGCCGCCACTGTGCCACGGTGAATCGATAAACGGGCAACACTTGCCCGGTGCTCAGAAGTGGTGCCAATTGCTGCAGAGTATCGGCCTTGCCGGAAAAAACGAACACGGGAGAAGGATTTAACGAGTGCATATGTCTTCCCTAATCAGTCGAATCAGTCCTTCGCAGTGAGCTGTTTATTTAACGTTCAAGCCAACTCGGGGCCGGTATAAGTCGCGAGTTCAAGGCCGTAAAGTGAGGACAGCTCGCGCAGGAAGCGATTGCCCTTTTTTGCCGCAGCGTAGGGGCAGTCGTCCTCAACGATGACGTGGCCAATTGTGCCGATGTTGCCGCTATAGACGTTAACCGCCTGGCCGGGCGCAACGTGGGCGGTGCAAAACCGGATGTCGTACTTGTCCAGTAATGACTGTAGGGTGTCGGGTGCGTAGTCGTCGGCGATACGACCGCCATTGCGGGCGGCGACAGTTACAACGCTACCTGCCCGCTGAAGCACTGAGTCGTCAATTAGAATGGGCTCGCCCAGGTGCAGACGGACCAGGAGTTCGAACGGGTCGATGCCCGTCAGCATCCGATACATCTGCGGCGCTACGCTACCCATCATGCGTGCGTTGATCTCCACTAGGCAGGGTCCTTTGGCATCGCGCAACAATTCAACATGATAAAGGCCAACATCTAGCCCCAGAGCGCTGAACACTGCCTGCACATAGGTTTTGATCTCGTCGCGCTGTGCTGCGTCAAGGCCTGACGGCATGGTCGCAGTCATCTCTAATATTTCGCTATAGTCGGCGCGGAAACGGATGGTAGTCGCAAAGCAGGAGACCTTGCCGTCTTGGACGATGACTTCCGCTGAATGCAATGTACCGTCGATGTATTGCTCGATGAGATAGTCGCGGCTTACCAAGTGGTCAATCATGGGATCAGCACACTGGCGACTCTGGCGCAGCTCGGCAAGAAAGGCGTCAAAGTCGGCCTGGCCATGGCAAATGGCGGAAAACTGCTTGGCAAATCCTCGGGTCGGCTTGACAACGAATGGCAGTGACAAACTCGGAACGATCCCGTCGATCAGTTGCTCTTCGCTGAGTACTTCAAAATCAGGTGAGCGTAGTCCATGTGCCCGCAGCGTTTCGCGCAATTGACTCTTATACACCGCCCCCCATAAAGCTTCGTACCTCGGGTAGGGGGTGCCGATACGCTGGGCCTCACGCGCCACCGGTAATATGGCTGCTTCCGAGGTGGATAGGAGGGCGTCAATAGGACGCTCTGCGTGCAGATTAGCCAACAACTGGCTGAATTCGCCGTCTTCCAGATTATCGATACGCAAATAGGTATCCACATATCGCAGGTAAGGCTCGAGACGCGAGGTGTCGTCCTTGATCGAGATCGTCAGGAACGAGGCGTCACGCTGATGAATGAAGGTGACATGGCAGCCAAGTTGTTTGGCTGCCTCAAAAGCCAGCAGGCCGCTTACGGTGCTGTCGACGAAAACCACGTGTTTCATTGGCACCTCGGATCACCAGGGATGAAAGTAAATAGTGCTGAGCCCGAACAGCATTGCGAAGCAAGCGACTGTCGAAGGTGCGCCATACTTGGGAACTCTCAAGCTGGTGACCTGGAGAAAGGCGACCAGGGCCACCAGGCCGACGATCACGCTGGCACCGTAATGCCCGGCCGAGAGCCCCATCAGCGCCAACGCAAAGACAAATCCTGAATAGGTGGTGGGTAGCCCCTGATATCCCCCATCAGCCGATGAGCTGGGCACGCCAAACAGCGATAGCCTCAAAATAGCCGTGAAAACCAGGGTGGCTGCGGCCAGCGTGGCCGAAAGAGCTTGGTCGAGGATGAGGACGACAAGGGCTGGCGTGATGCTGAAGTTGAGCAAGTCGGCAAAACTGTCCAGGTGCTTGCCGAAGGCCCGTTGCGCGTTGTTCGCCGCCAGGTAGCGTCGGGCTATATGACCGTCAAGGAAATCGAGCATCGCGGCCAGGCAAATCACCGTTGCCGCCAGAGCGAACCGTCTCTGCAACGCAAAATAAACGGTACCGAAAGCCAAGCCGATATTGAACATTGTTAATAAGTTCGCAAAATCCAAAAGACGAACGAACGGAAATACACGCGCCACTGTGGGCATATTGTTCTCCTTGAATAACTATTCAAACAGGTTGTTTCCCCTTTGTCGCAACGGTCTTTTGAAGGGCGCTGGTTGCGGCAAAATAGAAAGTAACGAAGATAACGCTTGTGCTGAACAGACCTGCATACTTAACCAGAATGGAGCCGACAAAGATGGTAATGATCATGCCTAAGTAGACCCCGGCATACTGCACGGATGCCATCAACGGCATTGCACGGGCCGGTGTACGCTTGACAAGATCGGCTTGTAATTTGAAAAATGTCAGTTCAAAAAAGAAGATGTAGCAAAAATACGCGATGTAACTGGACTGAACATCATTGCCGAACGCTGCGAACATCATGAACAGGCCGCTGACGAGAGCCATCGGCAGAGGTGGCGGTTGCAAATTATACTTGGCCAAACGATAGAACAGGACTGCGCCCAGCAAAGCGGCTACACTATTGACGGCTTGCAACAAACCTACATACACCTCTCCCAAACCCAGCACATGGGCCGGTAACAGCACCCTGGACACATTGAAGAAACCCTGAAAAATACTGACGAAGATGATGAACTCATAGAGGCTGAGGCGCAGCGCGGGATGCGCCTGTAACAGTGAGCCAAGGGCCCTCAATAGGCGGGGTTCGACCGGTGCGGTAACCGGAGACTTTGTTGTAGCAGGTAGGAGATAGGCCGCCAATGTGGCCATGGAAAAAAGACTGACAGTCATGAGCAGGGCTAACCCAGGCGTCATGTCGGCCTTGAACAGTACCAGACTGATGCCTGCCAAGCCGCCGGCGATGAATTGTGCGGTAAGTGTAAGAGGTACTGAGCTGGCGATTTGCGCTTCCGGGAAATAGCACTTGATGGCTACAATGCGCCCTACCCGTTGCACCGCATCCAGGGTACCAATGACGACTGCGCCTAAAACGGCGACTTCCACATGATGTGGGAGGCTCTTGTAAGTGATCGCCGCGCAGCCTAACGACAACAAGTTAGCACTCCACAGCAAGGTGCGTGGCGCTAGACAGTCAGCCAGGCGGTAGATTGGAGCGACAAGAATGACCGGCAGAACCATGGGTGCAAACAGCACCGCTTGGGAAAGTAGTAGGCTGCCAGTATGAGCATAAATATAGTAGGAAAGATAAACGTAACTCAGTGTAGATGCCGAAATAGCACACAAATTAACGCCCCATAGGAGCGTTGAGTGCCTACGAAATGCTGCAAATTCTTCCATTTGCTCGCGCCTATGATATAGCTTCCGGCCAAGCACTCGGTATGCCCAGCATAGCGTATTGTTATTAAGTAGGCATCAATCGACTACTGATAACGCGATGTTATCCCACTGGTATCGCTGTCTCGGTGACGAATGTCGATGTAGTAGCGTCAAGACTAGTTGCCGAAGGAAGGCAGGGCAACCGCTGGGCATGTATTTGGGAAATGGACTACAAGGCTGTGGATAAGTCTTATAGACATATATCAAAAGTCTTCTCCACCTGGTCGGCGTGATTGGCTAGAGCGATGGCGAGTCGATGGCTCTGGTTTCGCTGTGACTGATGCTTCTAGCCGAGCGGTAGATCAGGTCCAGCAGATTGCGACTACTGGGGGCCGAGCTTGGGGCTTGTTCTCGAGAAGGCATCGCTGCAGGCGTCATTCTGAAGCCTGGTGCTTGACGGGGCTCCATGCCCGTCACCTCCATGCGCAAGGCCTGCGTTCGGCCTCCTTGAATCGCGAGTCTCCAGGTTGGGATCAAAAGCCGGGAAGACTTGAACACACCGCCAGGGCAGGCGACGAAAAGGCGATAGCTGCGCGACTATCAGCGCAATAGCGAGCGGTGGTTGTCCTGCAACCTGCGAAAGAGGACAATTATCGGCTTCCTGTCACAACCAGCGATCTTGCATGGCCTTTCTTGCACTTGGTATCAACCATAAGACTGCCTCGGTAGACGTACGCGAGCGCGTGGCGTTTACCCCGGAGCAGCTGGTGGACGCCCTGCAGCAGCTCTGCCGCCTCACCACCAGTCGCGAGGCAGCGATCCTGTCCACCTGCAACCGCAGCGAGCTCTACATCGAGCAGGACCAACTGTCGGCCGATGCCGTGCTCCAGTGGCTGGCCGACTATCACCGCCTCAGCCTCGACGAACTGCGTGCCAGCGCCTACGTGCATGAAGAACACGACGCCGTCCGGCACATGATGCGCGTCGCCTCCGGCCTCGACTCACTGGTGCTCGGCGAACCGCAGATCCTCGGCCAGATGAAATCCGCCTATGCCGTTGCCCGCGAGGCCGGCACCGTCGGGCCGCTGCTCGGGCGCCTGTTCCAGGCCACGTTCAGCGCCGCCAAACAGGTCCGTACCGACACCGCCATCGGCGAAAACCCCGTGTCGGTCGCTTTCGCGGCCGTCAGTCTGGCCAAACAGATCTTCAGCGACCTCGCCCGCAGCCAGGCACTGCTGATCGGCGCCGGCGAGACCATCACCCTGGTCGCTCGCCACCTGCACGAGCAGGGCGTACGCCGCATCGTGGTGGCCAACCGTACGCTCGAGCGCGCCAGCACCCTGGCCGAACAGTTCGGCGCACATGCCGTGCTGCTCGCCGATATCCCCCAGGAACTCGCCAACAGCGATATCGTCATCAGCTCCACCGCCAGCCAGTTGCCGATTCTGGGCAAGGGCGCCGTCGAAAGCGCCCTCAAGCAGCGCCGACACAAACCCATCTTCATGGTCGATATCGCCGTCCCGCGCGACATCGAGACCGAAGTGGGCGAGCTCGACGATGTGTACCTGTATACCGTCGACGACCTGCATGACGTGGTTGCCGAAAACCTCAAGAGCCGCCAGGGCGCTGCCCAGGCCGCCGAAGAACTGGTGGCGGTGGGGGCCGAGGATTTCATGGTGCGCCTGCGAGAGCTGGCCGCTGTCGATGTGCTCCGGGCCTACCGCCAGCAAAGCGAGCGACTGCGCGATGAAGAACTGCAAAAGGCCCAGCGCTTGCTGGCCAATGGTGGCAACCCTGAAGACGTATTGGCCCAATTGGCGCGCGGCCTGACCAACAAGCTCCTGCATGCGCCCAGCGTGCAGCTGAAAAAGCTCTCGGCCGAGGGCCGCCTCGATGCGCTGGCCATGGCCCAGGAACTCTTTGCCCTCGACGAGGGCTCCACGGACAAATCCCTGCAATGAAAGCGTCGCTGCTCAATAAACTGGACATTCTCCAGGACCGCTTCGAAGAACTCACCGCCTTGCTCGGTGATGCCGAGGTCATTTCCGACCAGACACGTTTTCGCGCCTATTCCCGCGAATATGCCGAAGTCGAGCCGGTGCACACGGCCTATCAGCAATGGCGCAAGGTCCAGGATGATCTTGAAAGCGCCCAGGCGCTGCTCAAGGACAGCGACCCGGACATGCGTGAAATGGCCGTGGAGGAAGTGCGTGAGGCCAAGGACCAGTTGGTGGCGTTGGAGTCGCAACTGCAGCGCATGTTGCTGCCCAAGGACCCCAACGACGGGCGCAACGTGTTTCTCGAGATTCGCGCTGGAACGGGTGGCGACGAAGCGGCGATCTTTTCGGGCGATCTGTTTCGCATGTATTCGCGCTACGCGGAAAAGCGCGGCTGGCGGCTGGAGATCCTTTCCGAGAACGAAGGCGAGCACGGCGGGTACAAGGAAATCATCGCCCGCGTCGAGGGCGAGAACGTGTACGGCAAGCTCAAGTTCGAGTCCGGCGCGCACCGTGTACAGCGCGTCCCTGAAACCGAATCCCAGGGCCGCATCCACACCTCGGCCTGCACCGTGGCGGTTTTGCCGGAGCCGGATGAACAAGCGGCCATCGAGATCAACCCAGCCGACTTGCGCGTGGACACCTACCGCGCGTCCGGCGCGGGCGGTCAGCACGTGAACAAGACCGACTCGGCCATCCGCATCACGCACTTGCCCACAGGCATTGTCGTCGAATGCCAGGAAGAGCGTTCCCAGCACAAGAACCGTGCGCGCGCCTTGTCCTGGTTATCGGCGAAGTTGAACGACATGCAGACCAGCGCCGCTCAGAACGCCATCGCCAGTGAGCGCAAACTGCTGGTGGGCTCCGGGGATCGCTCCGAACGCATCCGCACCTACAATTATCCACAGGGTCGGGTCACGGACCATCGCATCAACCTGACCTTGTACTCGCTGGACGACGTGCTGGCCGGTGGGGTCGATGCGGTGATCGAGCCCCTGCTGGCCGAATACCAGGCCGACCAACTGGCTGCACTGGGGGACTGATGACCATCATCGCCAGCCTGCTGCGCAACGCGCAGTTACCCGACTCGCCTACCGAGCGCCTGGATGCCGAGCTGCTGCTGGCGGCGGCGCTTGGCAAGTCGCGCAGTTATTTGCACACATGGCCAGAGCGCATCGTCAGCAGCGAAGCTGCCCAGACCTACGCCGGCTACCTGCAGCGGCGCAGGGAAGGGGAGCCTGTGGCCTATATCCTGGGCCAGCAGGGCTTCTGGAAGATCGATCTGGAAGTGGCCCCGCATACGCTCATCCCGCGCCCGGACACCGAACTGCTGGTCGAGACGGCACTGGAGTTGCAGCCTGCGCTGCCGGCCAGGGTGCTCGACCTGGGGACCGGCACCGGTGCAATTGCCCTGGCGCTGGCCAGCGAGCGACCGGCGTGGCAGGTAACGGCGGTGGATCGCGTGCCCGAGGCCGCCGCGTTGGCCGAGCGCAATCGCCAGCGGCTTGGCCTGGCCAACGTCCGCATCCAGGTCAGCCACTGGCTTGAGGGGCTTGCCGACGAGCGCTTCGACCTGATCGTCAGTAACCCACCCTACATCGCGGCTTCAGACCCGCATCTGGTCGACGGTGACGTGCGCTTCGAGCCCAGCAGCGCGCTGGTAGCCGGGGTCGACGGTCTTGACGACCTGCGGGTCATCGCCGCCCAGGCGCCGAGCCACCTCGCCCCTGGCGGTTGGCTTCTGCTCGAGCATGGTTACGACCAGGCTGATGCCGTCCAGGTGCTGTTGCGGGAAAACGGCTTTGTCGAGGTGGGCAGCCGCATCGACCTGGGCGGTCACCAGCGCATCACCGTGGGGCGCTTGCCATGCTGAGCGACCAGGAGCTGCTGCGCTACAGTCGGCAGGTATTGCTGTCCCAGATCGACATCGACGGCCAGCTGCGCCTCAAGCAGAGCAAGGCCCTGATCGTCGGACTCGGTGGCCTGGGCTCGCCTGTGGCGCTGTATCTGGCAGCTGCCGGCGTTGGCGAGCTGCACCTGGCGGATTTCGATACGGTCGACCTGACGAACCTGCAGCGCCAGGTCATCCATGACAGTGCCAGCGTGGGCATGAGCAAGGTCGACTCGGCCCTGCAACGTTTGCAGGCGATCAACCCGGAAATCGACCTGGTCGCCCACCGCCAGGCGCTGGATGAAGACTCACTGGCCGCTGCCGTATCGGCAGTGGACCTGGTCCTGGACTGCTCGGATAACTTCGGTACACGTGAGGCGGTCAACGCGGCCTGCGTGGCGGCCGCGAAGCCCTTGGTCAGTGGCGCCGCAATACGCCTGGAAGGCCAGCTGTCGGTGTTCGACCCGCGCCGGGACTACAGCCCCTGCTATCACTGCCTGTATGGCCATGGCAGCGAGGCCGAGCTGACCTGCAGCGAGGCTGGCGTGATCGGCCCCTTGGTGGGTCTGGTGGGCAGCTTGCAGGCGCTGGAGGCCATGAAGCTGCTGGCCGGCTTTGGCGAACCCTTGGTAGGGCGACTGTTGCTGATCGACGCCTTGGGCACGCGCATCCGTGAGTTGCGGGTCAAACGCGACCCTGGCTGCGCGGTGTGTGGCAAGCGCGATGGCTGAGCGCGAGGGGCCGGTCGGGGTGATGGACTCCGGGGTGGGGGGGCTGTCGGTGCTTGCCGAGATTCGTCAACGCTTGCCCAACGAAACGCTCCACTACCTCGCGGATTGTGGCCATGTGCCGTACGGGGAAAAGTCCCCGGACTACATTCGTGAACGCTGCCGCCACATCGCCGCCTTCTTGCATCAACAAGGCGCCAAGGCCATGGTACTGGCCTGCAACACGGCTACCGTGGCTGCGGTGGCTGATCTGCGCGCGCACTATCCTCACTGGCTGATCGTGGGCATGGAGCCGGCGGTCAAGCCTGCCGCAGCGGCCACCCGTTCAGGGATAGTCGGCGTGCTGGCCACGACCGGAACCTTGCAAAGTGCCAAGTTCGCCGCCTTGCTCGATCGCTTTGCCAGCAACGTGCAGGTGATCACCCAGCCTTGCCCCGGGCTTGTCGAACTGATCGAAACGGGAGACCTGAACAGCCCGGTGTTACGCACGTTGCTGGGCAGGTACGTTGAACCGCTTCTGGCGGCGGGCTGCGATACCTTGATACTGGGCTGCACGCATTACCCGTTCTTGAAACCCTTGCTGGCTGAAACGGTGCCCTCCCACGTGGCCGTCATCGATACGGGCGCAGCCGTGGCGCGCCAACTCGAACGCCTGCTCGCGGGTGCTGATCTGCTGGCACCCGGCCCGGCTCGGCCAACGCGGTTCTGGACCAGCGGCGATCCACGCGCGTTGATGGATATCCTTCCGGTGCTGTGGCATACCTCTCAAGACGTGGAACGTTTCACGTCCTGAGCACATTGCACTGCTTGACTGCACGGCATGTTGAGCCTCGCAGCTAGTGCTGCGGCAGCGGCCAGAGATTCGACGGGTTCAGCGTCTCGAGCACCAGCTCAGGCTCACGTGCAGGCAAGCGCGCCAGAAGCTCCAGCGCCGCTGTGTCGGCGGTCCAGTCTTCAGGCACCGCGCTGGCAGCCGTCACAGGGTTTTTCAGGGATTGTGGCGCTACCACTGTCAGCGCTATGCCGTTGGCGAGCAACGATGAACGCTGCTCCCTTACCCACTGCACGGCGTTGTTCCAGCCGGCAGGAAACTGCGTCGGCGCGTAGAGCTGCGTGGCGGAGTAGCGGCTGAAAACCGCCATTATCTGGGGCGTATCGCCCTTGGCCAGCAAGGGCGTGGCGTACTCGAGGCAGTGCTGTGCCGCCTGAAGGTTGGTGGTGATCAGATGCTCGAACAACTCGCTGTCCGAGGTACCAGGGAGCAAGTAATCACAGGTGGCGGCATTCAGGATCAAGCCATCCAATGAGCCCCAGGCGTCGCCGATCATGCGGCCTGCCTCGTCAGCATCGGGCTGCTGATGTAATTGGCCTGGAAGCCGCAGCAAGCGATCGCCATGGTGCAAGCACAAGCGATCGAGTTCCTCGCTTGCACCTGCACTGGCGGCGACCCGCTGCCCATTAGCTAAAAGATTGCGGACCAGTGCCAGGCCCAGCCCATCCGTTGCGCCCGTAACCCAAAAACTGCGTGAGCCACCCACGGCATTGCCCTCTATACACGACTAGCGGGGCAACTCCTTGAAAGCCTGGAGCGCCCGCTGTCGACTACTGTGAAGATCGACGATAGGAGTGGGATAGAGATTAGCATCAATCAAGCCGTGGCATTTTCCGGGGTCGTGGATATTTTTGTCGTCAATGCCCTGCAATTCAGGTACCCACTGACGGATGAAGCGGGCCTTGGGGTCAAAACGTTGGGACTGCGACACGGGGTTGAAGATCCTGAAGTAGGGGACCGAGTCGGTGCCGGTGGATGCGCTCCACTGCCAGCCGCCGTTGTTGGCCGCCAGATCGCCGTCGATCAGATGGCGCATGAAGTGACGTTCCCCCAGCCGCCAGTCGATCAACAGGTTCTTGCTCAGGAACATGGCGGTCAGCATGCGTAGCCGGTTGTGCATCCAGCCGGTGGCCAGCATCTGGCGCATGGCCGCATCGATGATCGGGAAGCCGGTTCGGCCCTGCTGCCAGGCTTCGAATTCCTTGGGTGCTTTACGCCACGGCAACGCCTCGGTGTGCGCACGGAAGGCACGATGCCGAGACACCTGGGGATAGCCCGTCAAGATGTGCTTGTAGAATTCGCGCCAGAGCAGCTCGTTGATCCAGGTCTGGACGCCGCTGCTGCCGCTGTCGAACTCGCCTCGGTTGTGGGCCAGCGCGGCATGCAGGCATTGGCGGGGTGAGATGACCCCCGCTGCAAGGTAGGCTGACAGCTGACTGGTGCCCTCGCGAGCAGGAAGATCACGCAACGTCTCGTAATCGTCGATGACCTCGTCGGTGAATCGGGCAAGCCTTGCCTGAGCCTCCTGCTCGCCAGCAGGCCAATGCTTGCGCAGCGCGTCTGCGGGCTTTTCGAAGGGGTCGACATGGTGCGCAATCGGGTCGCTCTTGATTGATGTCGGGGCTTGACGTTTAACCGGTGAGGCCATTGAGGGCAGGCTGCGGTGCAAGTGTTCCAGGCAGTTTTTCTTGAATTGGCCGAACACCTGGAAGTAGCCGCCACTGCGGGTCAGCACCGTTCCGGGCCGGAACAGGAGCTGGTCGAGGTGGCTGTGAACCTGAACCTCGGAGGCTTCGAGCAATTGGCGCGTGGCCGTGTCGCGGCGGGCCTCGTTGATGCCGTATTCCTCGTTCCAGTGAACGCTCTGGACATGATGCTTCCGGCAGACGTCGAGCACAGCCTGAGGCGCATCATCCCAGGTGTCTATCGTGCGTATGAGCAATGGGATGTTGAGCGCATCAAGCGACTGGCGCACCTCGCGCAGGTTGCGTAGCCAGAAATCCACTTTGCAGGCCGCATCGTCATGGGCCTGCCATTGACCAGGGCTGATAAGCCACAGGGCCAGGGTTGGGCCACGTTCACTGGCGGCGCTCAGGGCGGTGTTGTCGGTAACGCGTAGGTCACTGCGAAGCCAGGTCAAATGCATGAAATCGGAATCTCTCCAGGCTGGCAGTCACAGGCCTTGCAGTAACTGCAAGGCCGCTTGAGGGGTATCGAAGGTGTGCAGGTGAGGCAGGTCGAGCGAGCCCAGTTGGGCCTGATGCAGCGCCAGCAAGGCTCCCCCGGCAAGGGTGGGCAGCTGCAGGTTCTGGAGCGTGCGCTGCAACGCGCGGGTGTCGATGCGCGGGCCGAGGTTCAGGAGCACCGCGCGCGGCTTCAAGGCCGCAGCTGCACTCTGCAACTGCGCACCGGCCACGGCTTGCTCGAGGATTTCCACCGCAAAGCCATTGCTGGTGAACAGCCATGCGCAGAGCCACAGGCCAGGGTCGAAGCCTCGGTCACTGTCTTCGGCAAGCAGAACCGGTGGGCCCTGTAGCAGCTGATTGTCGTGATACACCCGCGCGCCCAGTTTGCTGCGCAACCACGTATGGAAGAACACCTGCTCAAGCCGGGCGTTGAAGTAATTGCGCCAGCGCAGTTCCAGCAGGTCCAGCAAAGGCAGCAGCAACTGCTCGCATAACGTGACGGCAGGGTAGAGCGCCATGGCCTGGTTCAACTGATGATCCAGCGCCCGTTGCGACAAGTTGGCGATGGCTTCGAGCATCTGGAACTGACGGGTTTGCCAATCCCCGGTGGGTGGGGTGCTGAGTGGCTTGTCCAGCAAATCCCCCACCTGGCTGACCGATGCACCACGCTGCAACCAGGCCAGGATCGCTTCCACTCTCTCGACCTGTTCGACCGGGTACAGTCTATGCCCCTTGGGTGTGCGCTGTGGCTTGAGCAGCCCGTAGCGCCGCTCCCATGCGCGCAGGGTGACCGGGTTGACGCCCGTGCGCCGGGCCAGCTCACCAATTGGTAGAAGAATCTCAGACCGCATTACGTAGCCCCAGGCGTTCAGGATGAGGCTGCAAGTAGGCTTGTTGCAGCAGGTAGGGGTCAGGGTGGTTGCGCAGATGATGCTTGAGCAGGGTCAGCGGTACGATCAAAGGCACGACCCCTTGCTGGTACTGTCCGATCAACGTCTGCAGCTCGGCTTTGTCGGCAGGGGTCAGGGCGTTTTTGAAGTAGCCGCTCAGATGCTGCAACACATTGCCGTGTGTGCCACGGCTGGCACAGCGGCGCAAAGCCTGCATCAGCTCCGAGAAATAGCGGGGGGCGACAACGGCCGTATCGTCGTCCTTGCTCATGCTGCCGAGCATGCGCCCCAAGGTGCGATAAGCCTGCGGGTTGTTCGCCATCAGCAGGTACTTGTAGCGGGAGTGGAAAGCCAGCAGCGCATGGCGACTCAAGCCTTGCTCAAGCAGATGTTGCCAATCGGCGTACGCGTACACGCGGCTGATGAAGTTTTCGCGCAGAACAGGGTCGTGCAGGCGGCCTTCCTCTTCGACCGGCAGGTCTGGCCTTAGCTCGCAAAAAGCTTGCGCATAGGCGCCGCGACCGCGGTTGATGGCCGGGTGACCATTGTCCTGGTAGACCTTGACACGCTCAAGACCGCACGAGGGCGACTTCTGCATGAAGATGTAGCCGCAAACATCATCAAGTTCGGCGGCCATCTGTTTACCGTAATCACGCAGCGGACCCGTATAGTCCAGGTCAGGGTTGCGCGTGCCCACGACTTCAGGATGTTCAGGGTCGCCCACCAGCCGGATTGGATCGCGCGGTACACCCAGGCCAATGGCCATTTCTGGGCACACCGTCGTCCATTCGAAATGTTCTTCCAGTTGGGTGCGGCACAGGTCCGAGGACTTGTGCCCACCGTTGTAACGCACGTTATGCCCGGTCAGGCAGGCACTGATAGCGATGCGCGGCTTGTGGTGAACTGCAGGGTCGTGCATAGCTGCCTCCGTATACCTGTACAACTTATCAGTCATGTACAGGAATATTCCAGCACATAGTGGGTCCGGTGCGAACCCTTAAGGTGTAGATAGCCGATCAGTCCAAGTGTTCAAGTAAACGGCGCGCGGCCTCTTGTCCACTCAACCAGGCACCTTCCACCCGTCCGGACAGGCACCAGTCCCCGCAGGCATATAACCCTTGGTCGGCATCGGCCAGGGCGCCGAATTCGTGATGGCTGCCGGGGCGGGCGTACAACCAGCGGTGGGCCAGGGCAAACGCGGGCTCAGGCACGGCGCAACCGACCAGTTCGGCGAACTCGCCGCGCAGGTGCTCGACGACGTCGTCCTTGGACAGGTCGATGTGTTGTCGGCTCCAGTTGGAAGTGGCGTGCAGTACCCACGTGTCCAGCGTCTCGTCGCGCCCCGGCTTGCTGCGGTTGCGTGCCAGCCAGTCAAGGGGGCTTTCCTGGACGAAGCAGCCTTGCATGGGCGTATCCAGAGGGGCCTTAAAGCCCAGCGCCACCGCCCACGTCGGCTCCATCTGCACCCCGGCGGCCACGGCTGCGAGCTTTGGCGTGGCTGCCAGCAGGGGCGTTGCCTGTGGCGCCGGGACGGCAACCACCACACGGCGGAATGGACCATGGCTGCAGCCCTCGGTGTCCTGCAGGTGCCAGTAGTCCTTGCCGCGAAAGACCTCGGTAATACGGCAGGCGAAGCTTACGGTCATGTCCTTGAGCAGGCCGCGGGTAATGGCGCTCATGCGTGGCACGCCCACCCAGCGGGTCTGTTCATCGGGGGAGGGGGTGAGTGACCCGTCGCGGTAGTTGTACAGCTGTGGTTTCCACTGCGCCGCCCAGCCGGCGGCTACCCAGTGCTGCAGTTCTTCGACGAAGCGGCGATCACGGGCGGTGAAATACTGCGCCCCCAAGTCCAGTGCACCGGCTTCGCTGCGTTTGCTGGCCATGCGCCCGCCGCTGCCATGGCCCTTGTCGAAAAGGTGCACGGTCTGCCCGGCGCTCTGCAGTGCCTGGGCGGCTGACAGGCCGGCAATGCCAGCCCCGATGATGGCAATAGGTATGGTCATGATGGCCTCTTAAAACCTTGCTATGCGCAGATTACGCTGTCAGGCAAACCTGTACAATCATAAAAATATGTATAAGTATATTCCGCAAGTAACGATTGGTTGGCCTATGTTTATCGGAGAGCATGGGCGCTAGAAAGTGCCTTGATGTTAAAAATAGACCACTGCCTTATTCCATGAGGACACTGCCATGCACATCCTGCTGACAGGCGGCACCGGATTGATAGGCCGGCACTTGTGCCGTCACTGGCTTGCTCAAGGGCATCGGCTCACCGTGTGGAGTCGACGTCCCGAGGCGGTGGCGACGCTTTGCGGCGACGGTGTCAGAGGCATTGCCGAGCTCAATGAACTGGAAGCGGCCGACCCCATTGATGCCGTGGTGAATCTGGCCGGTGCGCCGATTGCCGATCGACCCTGGACGGCCTCTCGGCGCAACCTGCTGTGGTCAAGCCGCATCGCCCTTACGGAGCAATTGCTGGCATGGCTGGGCAGGCGTGAGCAGCGTCCGGGCGTGCTGATCTCAGGTTCGGCCGTGGGATGGTACGGTGACGGCGGCGAACGTGAGTTGACCGAAGACGCCCCGCCGGTGGTCGAAGACTTCGCCAGCCAACTGTGCATCGCCTGGGAGGAAACGGCGTGCCGTGCACAAGCGCAGGGCATTCGGGTGGTGCTGGTGCGTACAGGGCTGGTGCTGGCCAGCGACGGCGGCTTCCTGTCTCGCCTGCGCTTGCCCTTCAAGTTGGGATTAGGTGGGCCGATAGGCAACGGTCGGCAGTGGATGCCCTGGATCCACATAGACGACCAGATCGCCCTGATTGATTTTCTCTTGCAGCGCACCGACGCCAACGGCCCTTACAATGCCTGTGCACCTGAGCCTGTGCGTAACCGTGAATTTGCCAAGCAGCTGGGCAGGGCGCTGCACCGACCTGCCGTGATACCCCTGCCTGGGTTGCTGCTGAAAGCTGGCCTGGGCGAGATGTCGAACCTGCTGCTCGGTGGCCAGCGCGCCTACCCCACGCGGTTGCTGGCAGCCGGGTTCACGTTCCGCTTCAACGATCTGCAATCGGCGCTGGGCAATTTGTCCAGCCGCCTCTGACATAGGATGCTGCATGACCGATCACGCTTTGCTGCTGGTCAACCTGGGTTCACCGGCCTCCACGTCGGTAGCCGATGTTCGCCGCTACCTCAATCAGTTTCTCATGGACCCCTATGTGGTCGACTTGCCCTGGCCCATCCGGCGCCTGTTGGTGTCGTTGATACTGATCAAGCGTCCCGAGCAGTCCGCCCACGCCTATGCCTCGATCTGGTGGGACGAGGGCTCGCCGCTGGTGGTGCTTACCCGTCGCCTGCAAGCGGCCATGGTCGATCACTGGCCTCACGGGCCGGTGGAAATCGCCATGCGCTACGGTGAGCCAGCCTTGCCCCAGGTACTGGAGCGGCTTGCGGCGCAGGGTATACGCAAGGTCACCCTGGCGCCCCTGTACCCACAATTTGCCGACAGCACAGTAACGACCGTCGTGGAGCTCGCCCGGCAGACCATCACCGAGCAGCAACTGCCGCTGCAGATGCGCGTGCTGCAACCGTTCTACGATGATCCAGACTACATCGACGCATTGGTCGCCAGTGCCCGGCCCTATTTGGAGCAGGACTATGACCACCTGCTGCTCAGCTTCCATGGCTTGCCCGAACGCCATTTGAAGAAACTCTTCCCTAGCGGTACGAAGCATGACCTGCGAGCGCCCGAGTGCTGCGAAGGTGCCAGCGCCCAAGTGCGTGCCGTGTGTTACCGCGGGCAGTGCCTGGCTACGGCCAGGGCGTTCGCGACGAAGCTGGGCATACCAGCGGGCAAGTGGTCGGTCTCCTTCCAGTCGCGGCTGGGCCGGGACAAGTGGATCGAACCCTATACCGAAGCGCGGCTGGACGAACTCGCCCAGGCCGGGGTGAAGAAGTTGCTGGTGATGTGCCCGGCCTTCGTGGCTGACTGCATCGAGACGCTCGAGGAAATCGGCATGCGCGGCAGCGAGCAATTCGTCGAAGCCGGTGGTCAGGAGCTGGTGCTGGTGCCCTGCATGAACGAACACCCGGAATGGGTGAGGGTGCTGGCCAAGCTCTGCGAAAACGCTTGATGGCCCGCCTGGTCTGGCCCCGTCGAGGACGGCGCCAGACCAGGCGACTCAGGCGTCAAGGCAACTGATCATCCTGCTGCTTGTGCTTCCAGGCATCGTTGCCTGGCAGGATGAGGTTGAGCGCGATCGCCACGATGGCGCACAACGCGATGCCCTTCAGGCCCCAGTCGTCGGGACCGTCACCGCTGCCGACCAGCACGCCGCCGATACCGAATACCAGGGTCACCGACACGATCACCAGGTTCCGCGCTTCGGCGAGGTCGACCTTGTGGCGGATCATGGTATTGAGCCCGACGGCTGCGATCGAGCCGAACAGCAGACAGAGGATGCCACCCATCACAGGCACCGGAATGCTCTGCAGCAGGGCGCCGAACTTGCCGATGAAGGCCAGGGTGATGGCGAACACCGCAGCCCAGGTCATGATCTTCGGGTTGTAGTTCTTGGTCAGCATCACCGCGCCGGTCACCTCGGCGTAGGTGGTGTTGGGCGGTCCGCCGAACAGGCCGGCTGCCGTCGTGGCGATGCCGTCACCCAGCAGCGTGCGGTGCAGGCCCGGTGTCTTCAGGTAGTCCCGTCCCGTCACGCTGCCCACCGCGATGACCCCGCCGATATGCTCGATGGCCGGCGCCAAGGCCACGGGCACGATGAACAGGATGGCCTGCCAGTTGAAGGCAGGGGCGGTGAAGTTGGGCAATTCCAGCCAGGGCGCCGCTGCAATCTTCGCCGTGTCGACCACCCCGAAAGCGAACGACAGGGCAAAACCCACCAGCACGCCGGCGATGATCGGCACCAGGCGGAAGATGCCTTTGCCGAACACGGCTACGATCAGCGTCGTCAGCAGGGCCGGCATGGAAATCAGCATGGCGGTGCTGTAGGGCAGCAGCACGCTACCATCGCCAGCCTTGCCCATCGCCATGTTGGCCGCGATCGGTGCCATGGCCAGGCCGATGGAGATGATCACCGGGCCGATCACCACCGGGGGCAGCATACGGTCGATGAAGCCTGTGCCCTTGATCTTCACCATCAGGCCCATGAAGGTGTAGACGAACCCGGCGGCCATGACGCCACCCATGGTTTCTGCCAGACCGAACTGGCCCTTGGCGAGAATGATCGGGGTGATGAAGGCAAAGCTCGATGCCAGGAAAACCGGCACCTGACGCCCGGTCACCAGCTGAAACAGCAAGGTGCCAAGGCCTGCGGTGAACAGCGCGACGTTAGGGTCCAGGCCGGTAATCAAGGGCATCAGCACCAGCGCGCCAAATGCCACGAAGAGCATCTGCGCGCCTGAAACGACCTGACGCCAGAGCGGGTCGTTGTAGCCGTCCTGCATGGTCAGGCGTCCTTTTGCTTGGTGCCGAAGATCTTGTCGCCGGCATCACCCAGGCCTGGGACGATGTAGCCATGTTCGTTCAGGCGCTGGTCGATGGAGGCCGTGTAGATCTGCACATCCGGGTGGGCCTTGTGTACCACGTCAATGCCCTCTGGGGCAGCAACCAGGACCATGGCGCGGATTTCCCGGCAACCGGCCTTTTTCAGCAGGTCGATGGTGGCGACCATCGAGGCGCCGGTGGCCAGCATCGGATCGATGATCAGTGCCAGGCGCTGATTGATGTCCGGCGCGAGCTTTTCCAGGTAAGTGTGGGCCTCAAGCGTCTCTTCGTTGCGGGCCACGCCCACCGCGCTGACCTTGGCACCCGGCACCAGGCTGAGCACGCCGTCGAGCATGCCGATGCCTGCGCGCAGGATTGGCACGACCGTGATCTTCTTGCCGGCGATCTTTTCCACGGCAACCTTGCCGCACCAGCCGTCGATTTCGTAGGTTTCCAGTGGCAGGTCCTGGGTGGCCTCGTACGTCAACAGGGCGCCGACTTCCTGGGCAAGTTCGCGAAAATTCTTGGTGCTGATATCAGCACGGCGCATCAGGCCGAGCTTGTGGCGGATCAGCGGATGGCGGATCTCACGAGTGGGCATAGGGGGGGCTCCGAAAGGCGGGCAAAAAAACCGCGCTAGATTAATCTATTCAGCCTGTGCTGTCGTCTGATCATTTTGCACGTTAGTCCATAAACGCTTGATCTGTGACGAGCGGATGCGTACCTTTGCCCGCTTTTCCAAAATGCACCTCCTGGAGAGCGCCATGTCCGCCGATCTCGAGCATATCCGTCAAGTCATGCGTGAAGCAGACTGCCTGTACACCGAAGCCGAAGTCGAAGCGGCCATCGCCAAGGTCGGCGAGCAGATCTGCCAAGAACTGCACGACAAGAACCCCGTGGTGTTCTGCGTGATGAACGGCGGCCTGATCTTTGCTGGCAAGCTGTTGACCCACCTGCAATTCCCGCTGGAAGCCTCGTACCTGCACGCCACCCGTTACCGCAACCAGACCAGTGGCGGCGAGCTGTTCTGGAAGGCCAAGCCGGAAGTCTCGTTCATCGACCGCGATGTGCTGATCGTCGATGACATTCTCGACGAGGGCCACACCCTCAGCGCTATCATCGACTTCTGCAAGCATGCCGGCGCCCGCGCCGTGCACACGGCCGTGCTGATCGACAAGGACCACGACCGCAAGGCCAGCCCGGACCTCAAGGCCAACTACGTGGGCTTGCCGTGCGTCGATCGTTACATCTTCGGTTATGGCATGGACTACAAGGGCTACTGGCGCAACGCCAACGGCATCTTCGCCGTCAAAGGGCTCTGAGCGCAGCCTGCCTGCCGCCCGCGTGTAGCATGCTAGAGTGCTCCTTCAAGCCAAGGAGCCTCACATGCGTGCGTTCATCCCGTTCCTGCTGGCAGTCAGCCTGCCCCTGGCTGCCGCGCCGATGCACAGCCAATTCTTGCCGCCCGACGACCAGTCCCTGCGCCAGGCAGCGCCCACCGCCCAGCAGCTCCTTCAGGTCACCGACTACACCGTGGTGGTCGGCGCCCAGCGCCAATCGGACCAGCAACCCATTCCGATCACTTCTTCCTTGCAGGTGCGCCTCAAAGGCAAGCCTCTGAGCAAGGCGGCCAGCATCACCCAGGTGCTGCTGACCTTCGACGGCGAGGCGGCCAAGAGCCTGAAAAAGCCGCTGTACGACGAGAAGACACGCACGCTGAGCTTGAATTACCCGCTCAGCGATTACCGGGTCATCATGGACCTGCTGCGCAACGAGACCCTGTATGTGCAGTTTCTCACCTATGCCAACGGGCACATCTGGGCGGACCTGCACACCGGCACCGTACGTACGCGTTGAGGCTCGCGCGCGGCGGAAGGTACACTGCCGCCCTTTGAACATCGTGATGGTCCAGTTGGAGTCGGCAATGCGTAAAGACAAGAAACAGGTAATCGGTGACGAAATCAGCGACGACTACATCAAGGCGTTTCTCCAGTTCGAGCCCGCCGATGAGGTCACCTCGCCCTCGCTGCACAAGCTGGTAAAGGCTTACCGCGGCTTGCGCGTGGATGACTTCCGGCGTTTCGTTGGCTTCTTCGTCGAAGCAGGCTTGGACCTCGATGGCAAGGACGAGCACGGCAAGACGTTCGCCGAGCAGATCGCCGATCAGCGCAATGGCGAGGAGTACATCGAAATCATCGAAAACGCCCGCTCACGGGCATGAAAAAACGCCCCGAGGGGCGTTTTTCGTCGGCCGGGCGGCTTAGGCGTAATGCTTGGCTGCCGGGCTGCTTTGCACCAGATCCAGTGCCGCATCGTTGTCGGCGCTGATCTTCTGGTAAAGCGCAGCGTCGGTGGCCAGGGTCTTCTCGCGCGCCGGGAAGATCTCCTTGAGCTTGGCTGCCCAGGCACCTTTTGCCTGCTCCGGGAAGCAGCGCTCGATCAGTTCCAGCATGATCGAGACCGTCACCGAAGCACCGGGCGATGCGCCCAGTAGCGCCGCCAGGCTGCCGTCCTGGGCAGACACCAACTCGGTACCGAACTGTAGAACGCCGCCTTTCTTCGGGTCCTTCTTGATGATCTGCACACGCTGGCCAGCCACTTCCAGGCGCCAGTCTTCGGCCTTGGCCTCGGGGTAGAAGCGGCGCAGGGATTCCAGGCGCTGCTCCATCGACTGCATCACCTCACTGACCAGGTACTTGGTCAGGTCCATGTTGTCTCGGGCCACCGCCAGCATCGGGCCAAGGTTGCCCAGGCGTACCGACAGGGGCAGGTCCAGCAGCGAACCGTGCTTGAGGAACTTGGTGGTAAAGCCGGCATACGGCCCGAACAGCAGGGATTTCTTGCCGTCGACCACGCGCGTGTCCAGGTGCGGCACGGACATGGGCGGCGCGCCAACGGCGGCCTGGCTGTAGACCTTGGCCTGATGCTGACTGACGATTTCCGGATTGTCGCAACGCAGCCACTGGCCACTGACCGGGAAGCCGCCAAAGCCCTTGCTTTCGGGGATGCCGGAGGCCTGCAGCAGCGGCAGGGCAGCGCCGCCGGCGCCGAGAAACACGAAGCGGGCGTCCACTTCGCGGCTGCCGCCGCTGTTGACGTCCTTGATGCTGACCGTCCAGCCGGCGCCGTTGCGACGCAGGCCCACGACCTTCTTGCAATACTTGACCTGCGCGTCGGGCGCGTCGCCCAGCAACTTGAGCAGTTTGTTGGTCAGGGCCCCGAAATTGACGTCGGTCCCCTTGAGCACCCGGGTGGCGGCAATGTGCTGGTCAGCCGGGCGGCCCGGCATCATCAGCGGCATCCACTCGTTCATCACGGCCTTGTCGTCGGTGTACTCCATCTCGGCAAAGGCGTGATGCTGCTTGAGCAGTTCATAGCGCTTTTTCAGGAAGGCGATGCCCTTGTCACCCTCGACGTAGCTCAGGTGCGGTACCGGGTTGATGAACGCCCGCGCCGGGCCGAAGTTGCCTTTCTTGCTCAAGTAGGCCCAGAACTGGCGAGACACCTCGAACTGGGTATTGATGTGCACGGCCTTCTTGATGTCGATGCTGCCATCAGCGGCCTGGGGCGTGTAGTTCAGCTCGCACAAGCCGGCGTGGCCGGTGCCTGCGTTGTTCCAGGGGTTGGAACTCTCTGCGGCCCCGGAATCCATCGCCTCGACCACTTCGAGTTTCAGGGTCGGGTCGAGTTCCTTGAGCAGTACGGCCAGGGTGGCACTCATGATGCCTGCGCCTACCAGTACTACATCAACCGATTCGTTCTGCGCCATTTAACGCGTCTCCACAATCTACAGCTACCTAATTGACAGCACAGGATCACCGGGTTCTCCAGGATCGCCATGTCCGACTTTTCGCAGTTCATGCAACGTCCGCGGACACCGCCAACCAGTCTTTGGGTTCGCCTATTGAACCCTGTTTGCCCCAGGTGCGGCAATTCGACTTATGGTCAACGACCGTCGGATGCGCTACGCAAGCCGCTCAGACACGCATCCAGGTTGGGGCCATTTGCCGCCTGTTCAGGGCTGTAGGGGACACACCTGCCGCTTTTGCACATGCCAGATTGTTCATTTGCTCGCCACACTCTTGTGAAGTAGTGAAAACCGTTTTTTCACGCTCTTTTGGAGACGTGAACCTCAAAAGGGGACTGCGCGATGGCAACCCACAGGTTCTTTGCAGTGTGACGGCCATGGAAGCAGGCACGACAGCCGATGCAAGACCTGAGTGGAAGGCTCTCTGTGGGCGAGGCGGGTAGATTTGCCGTGGTCAGACGGCGGATGCGGGGCCCGATCAGGAGACGTCCTTATAATCGGGGGGAGATTATAGCGATGTCGCAGCCAGAAATGTCGCCATTTCGCGGTTTTATTGCGGGGTTTTTCAGGCAGCCAGGATGCGTTGGTGCCAACGACGACTTGTCGGCTTGCAAACCCGGGCATCGTCCGGCAGTGCATGACCCAGCCAGGCAAGCTGCACCTCTTGCACCTGCACCCAGCCATCGCCCTCGGGTGCTTGCGAGCAATGCTTGAAGGCCAGGCACGTGCCATTCGCGTCGAGCAGGGCGTAGGCGGTATGGCGAGGAGCAGGCAACAGCAGGTGCAAAAGCGAGGCCATGGCAGATGTCCTGTGCAGGTGAACGTGCTGCCACCTTAAGTGTCGCCGGTTAAGCGTTCGTGACAACCTCGGGCCTACCGGGCGCAAGCGGTGCAAGCCGCTTGTAGCCAGGCCCTTGCCGCTGGGTATACTGTGCGCCATCGCCGCATTTTCTGGAGAATCGCGCATGTTGCAACGACTGTTGTTCGGTTTGATCACCGTAGCCAGCCTCAGCCTGGTCGGTTGTGCCCACAGCCCGCAACAACTCAATCCGCAGCCCAAGCTCACCGCGCAACTCACCCCGGTGGGGCAGGGCCAGCCGGTGGTGGTGCGAGTGGTAGACGGCAGGCCTTCACCGTCGCTGGGCACCCGCGGTGGCATGTACCCGGAAACCAGCACCATCAGTGTCAGCGGCAACCAGGTGGTGCCCAAGCTGCAGGCCCAGGCCGAGGCTGCCGTGCGCCTGCTGGGCTTCACGCCCACCACCGCAGGCAACGCGCCCCAGTTGACCGTTACCCTGGCCGAGCTGAAGTACCAGTCGCCCAAGGACAAGCTGTACGTGACCGAAGCCACCATTGGCGCTACCTTCCGTGCTGACGTCGCCAACAACGGCCGCCGCTACACCGGTCGCTATGGCGCTTCGCTGGATCAGCGCTTTGGCATGGCGCCAAACCAGGACACCAACACCCAGTTGGTCAGCGATGTGTTGAGCGACGCACTGACCCGGTTGTTCAAGGACCCAAGCATCGGTCAGGTGCTGGCGCAGTAACGTTCAATGCTTCACTCAAACCGCTGCCCGGTGACGGCCAGCGGTTTTTTCATGCCGCGTGCCGGTATCATGCCGTCGCGATGCGCAGGTCCAGCAGGCTGATCCCGGTCTGGGTGTCCACCTCGGGCCAGTGCTCATGGGCATGCCCGCCCAAGGCGCAGTAGACCAGCCATTGGCGGTCTTGGACATTGATGGCCAAACCATCGATGAGCGCCTGTTGCTCATCACTCTGGGCAACGAGGTAGAGGCGGTCCTGGTTTTCGGCATGCAGCATGAACGAGCTCCGGTTCGAGGAAGGACGACAGGGTGGCCTGTTCTGATGACGAACCGATGACAGATGAAATTAAATGACACCCGGTCGCCGCCGTGCAGGCAGTGCCAGGTGGCTTGGGTAGAATGCTGGCTTTTGTTCAGGTCTACGCCGAGGTAACGCGATGTCCATGCACATGCTCTGGGGGCTGATTGCCGCCCATCCCACCAAGCTCATCAATGTGCTGGCCTTGCTGCTGACGTGTCCGGGCGGCCTGCTGTTGCACAGCGCCAGGCGTGAGGCGGCCGATGCACGGCTAGGGTTGGGGGCGCAGCCGAGGACGTTTGCGCGATTCGCTGGGTGGGTGCCCAGGCAGCGCTACAGCCTGGGCTTCGCCTGCCTGGCCATTGCGCTGGTGCTGTCGTGGGTCAGCACCTGGGCCTGAGCACAATCGGGGGCTCAGGCCGAACGCGAGGCTCGCGTTCAACAGCGCCCCCTTGATGCTCAAGCAAGCGGTGCCTGCTGCCTGACCTGATACTGATTGCGCACCGGCGTCGCGTATTGCAACACCAGGTAAGGCCGCTGCTCTTCAGGGCAGGCATCCAGACGGCGCTGCCATTCTTCCTTGGCCTTGGCCAGTTCATCGGCTGGGAACACCTGCTCGGCGCTTGGCACCTGCAGCGTGTCATCCTGCTCGGCCCACATCGCATAGGCCAGGTAATGCACGGGGAACAGTCGATAACCGCCGAGGATCTGCCGGTCGATTTCCGCTGCCAGCTGCTTGGTGTCCTCGTAGTACTGGGTCACTGGCGGTGCAAAGTTGATGTGCACGCGGCCCTTGTAGCCGGTAATGCCCTTGGCGATGCTGTGATCGTCCTCTCCCGGCGCCTTCTGGTAAGTACCGGTGGTGGCGCGGATGTACAACTCACGGGCCTTGGCCTGGTCGCAGGGGTCGTATTCGTAGCTGATCGATACCGGCGTCAGGTTCAGGCTCTGGATGACCGCGCCGAATGCCTCGTCCTTGCGGCTCATGTGGAACATCTTGAGGATGGCCGAATCGGTGCGGTCGTCGCCATCCTTGGCCCGGCCTTCGGCCTGGGCGATCCAGATGGAGGTGCTGTCGTTGATGATGGAGTGACTGATATAGGCCGACAGTAGCTGGTAGGCGGCCAGTTTCTCGCGACGGCCGGTGATCGAGCGGTGCACGATGAAGCTCTTGTTGAGCCGCATGAGGTCGCTGACGAAGGGTTTTTGCAGCAGGTTGTCGCCGATGGCGATGCGCGGGGTGGGCAGGCCGGCGTGGTACACCGCGTAGTTGACGAATGCCGGGTCCATGACGATGTCACGGTGATTGGCCAGGAACAGATAAGCCGTGCCGGCCTTGAGCTGCTCCACACCCGAATAGGTCACGCCATCGGTGGCGCGGTCGATGGTGCGATCAACGTAGTGCTCGACCTTGTCCTGCAGGGTCGATACACAGGTCACGCCAGCGAACTCCTGGCGCAGGCGCCGGGCGATCAGCGGTTTCAGCAGCCAGCCAAAGGCACCGGCTGCGCGCGGGAAGCGGAAATGAGTCAGGATATCGAGGAATGCCGGGTCGCTGAGCAAGCGTGCCAGAACTCCAGGGACCTCAGCGTCGTCGTATGGTCGGATGGCATCGAATTCGCCCATCATGCTCTCTTGTTGGAAACGGCTAGGGTAATAATGAAGTACGGGCAGGCTCCGAAAAACGGCTCGGACGCACGTGGCCCTGTAAACAGAGCGGCAATTATACGCATAACTCGTCGTGGAGGCCCTGATGCTGGAAACAGAGTTCTACGATTGCCCTTATTGTGGCGAACGGGTGGAAACCTACGTCGATCTGTCCGGCGGCGATCAGGTCTACACCGAAGACTGTCAGGTGTGCTGCCGGCCGATCGTGTTCGTGCTGCAGGTGCATGACGACGAATGGATGCTCGATGTCAGACGTGAGGACGATGCGTGATGAGGCGTATCTACGAACCTGAAAGCCTGCTCGAGGCTGAGATGCTGGCCGGTATGCTTGCCAGCGAAGGGGTGCAGGCGCACCTGGTGGGCCGCGATCTTGTCGGGGCGACCGGCGAATTGCCTCTGCACGGTCTGCTGGGCTTGTCGGTGGCCGATGAGCAGGCCGAATACGCACGGCAGTTGATCGATGCGTACAATGACGCCCAGCCACTGGTTGGCGACGAGCCGGAGAGCTTCCCCGGTACCTTGATCTGCTAGGTTCAGAATTACCTCATGTGTGGACGTTACGCCCTGTTCCGCTGGTCCCAGGCATTGGCCAACCTGCCTGGCTTTCCCGCCGGGCAACCCGCCCAGTGGAATATTTCGCCCGGCAATACTGTCCTTATCCAGCGCCAGCTGGATGGGCAGCTGCAAGTGGCCAAGGCACGCTGGGGGCTGACGCCGCCGTGGCTCACCGACCTTTCCCGCACGCCCGCGCACGCCCGCGCCGAAACGCTGGCCGAGCAGCCGATGTTTCGCGAAGCGTTTCGCCAACGACGCTGCCTGATACCGGCCAACGGGTTCTATGAGTGGCGGGGCAGTGTGCGCAAACGGCCCTTCTGGCTGACCCCGGGGGAGGGGGCATCGCTGTATTTCGCCGCTGTGTGGGAGGCTTATGCCGTACAGGAGCAGGTTTGGCTCAGTTGCGCCGTGGTCACCCAGGCGGCGATGAACCAACGCAGGCCCCTGATTCTGGATGAGGCAGGGCAGGCTGCCTGGCTGGATCCGCAAACGCCGCTGATCCGTTTGCAGGAATTGCTGGCCAGCCCCTCGGTGACGTTGCGCGAGCGGGCACTGGCGCCTTTCGTGAACGACCCGAAACTGGACGCTCCCGAGTGCCTCACCCCGGCCTGAGTGCCTGTCCATGCTTTGTGGCGCGCCGCGCAGAGGGCACGGGTGTGCAAAATCTTCCCTGCGGCTATGGCGGCCTACCCATGAGTCATCCTAGGATACGGCGCATGTAAAAAGGAGTGTTTCCATGCGTAAGTCTTTTGTCATCAGCCTATTGAGCGCTGGCATCCTGCTCGCCGGCTGCCAAGGGGTGAACACCACCAGCGGCGGTGCAGTGGGCGTTGAGCGCAAGCAGTACATGTTCAGCATGCTGTCGCCGGACGAGGTCAACACGATGTACGCCCAGTCGTACCAACAGACCCTGGGCGAGGCGTCCAGCAAAGGCTTGCTCGACAAATCCAGTGCCGATGCCAGGCGCGTACAGGCCATTGCCAACCGATTGATTGCCCAAGCGCCCCAGTTCCGGCCGGACGCTGCGCAGTGGAAGTGGGAGGTCAACGTGATCAAGAGCGATGAGCTCAATGCCAACTGCGGACCAGGCGGCAAGATCATCGTCTACACGGGCCTGATCGATCAGCTCAAGCTCAACGACGCCGAGATCGCGGCCGTCGTGGGTCACGAAATCGCCCACGCCTTGCGCGAGCACAGCCGTGAAGCCATGTCCAAGGCCTACGGCGTGGAAATGGCGCGCCAGGGGGCCGGCGCCATCTTCGGCCTGGGTCAGGACAGCATGGCGCTGGCCGACACCGTGGTGAACTACGCCATGACCTTGCCCAACAGCCGGGCCAACGAGAACGAAGCAGACCTGATCGGTCTTGAGCTCTCGGCACGTGCAGGCTACGACCCGAACGCGGCCATTACCCTGTGGAACAAGATGAGCAAGGCCTCGGAAGGGGCGCCACCGGAGTTCATGAGTACGCACCCGGCCTCGGCCAGCCGTATTGCCGCCTTGCAGGCAGCCATTCCCAAAGTCATGCCACTGTATCAGGCAGCGGCCAAGCCCTGAGGCCGGCTGCAAGTGGGCAAGCTGGCGCCATGAAGGCGCCGGTCTGCCCGCCGGTGCGTCAACCCACCCAACCGCTGGCCTTCATGGCCGTGTAGACCGCAACGATCGCGAGCACGAAGAACGCGGCGGCCGCCAGGCGGCGAATCAGCGTCAGCGGCAGTTTGTCGGCGGCGAAATTGCCCGCCAGCACCACGGGCACGTTGGCGATCAGCATGCCCAGCGTGGTACCGACGATGACCATGATCAGGTGTGGGTACTGCGCAGCCAGCATGACCGTGGCGACCTGGGTCTTGTCCCCGATCTCGGCAAGGAAGAACGCGATCAGCGTGGTCAGGAACGGCCCGAAGCGGCGCGCAGGGTTTTCGTCGTCGTCCATTTTGTCCGGCACCAGCGTCCACAGGGCCGTGGCGGTGAAGCTGGCGGCCAGGATCCAATGCAGCGCAGCGTCGCTGAAGAAACTGCCGAACCAGGCGCCCACGGCACCTGCTGCGGCATGGTTGGCCAGCGTGGCCGCGACGATGCCGGCAATGATGGGCCAGGGCTTGCGAAAGCGGGCAGCGAGGATGAGCGCGAGCAGCTGCGTCTTGTCGCCGATTTCGGCCAGGGCAACGATTGCGGTGGGGACCAGCAGAGATTCCAGCATCAGGATTCCTACGGGGGCGGGTCGACACGGCTATGACACGTACGACCTCCCCGCCCCGGGTAAGGTGTGCGTGTCATAGGTCTTGTCAAACCCCGGGCCTGTCTGTGCAGGCCTGGCCATGCAGGTTTGCATGGTGGGTCGCACGCGCCATGGTCTGTGGACCAAGTATGTTGACGCGTACCGGGCGAGCGTGGCGCTCGCGGGAGACTACTCCCCTAGGACGGTGCGGATTCTGCCTAGGCGAAACGGTTTCGGCAAGCGCTGTTTTTATCAGCGTGTTGCCTGGTAGATCCTGAACCCGCCGGCTTCCTCCAGGACCTGACAGTTGCCCAACGCTGCTTCGATGATCGGTTTGTAGCGCAGGAAGGTGTTGGCTACCAAGCGTATTTGGCCGCCTTTTCGCAGATGAACGGCAGATTTTTGCAGCAAGTTCTCCGATGCCTGGTAATCGGTATGGACCCCGGTGTGAAACGGTGGGTTGCTCAGTATCACGTCCAGGTCCAAAGGTGCTGCATCGATACCGTCACCTTGCACGACGTCGGCTTCCAGGCCGTTGGCCGCCAGGGTCAGACGGCTGGCGGCCACGGCGAAGGCATCCACATCGAGCATCGTTACCCGGCTGTCTGGGTAGCGCCGTTTCACTGCCGTCCCCAGCACGCCAGCGCCGCAGCCGAAGTCCAGCACATGACCTTCGGGCAGCGCCTCCAGGTGGCGCAGCAGCACCGCCGTGCCTCGGTCGAGGCGGCCGTGGCTGAAGACCCCAGGCAGGCTCACCACCTGCAAGGGACCCTCTGGCAGAGCCAGCTCGAACTGCTTGGCCAACGTGTGCAGCGCGACTGCCTCCGGCGCCTGCTCGATGCTGACTTGCCACAGTTGGCAGTGCCGGGCGCTGTCGAGTTTGCGCGGCTTGCCCAATGCCTGGAGGTGCCGTGCGACGCTTTCGATCCCCCCGCGCTTTTCACCCACCACGTACAACGTGCCGCCTTGCAGGCGTGCGGCCAGGGTGGTGAGCAGGTAGGCCGCCAGCTCGCGCGACTTGGGAAGAAACAGCACGGCAGTGGGCACGTCCACCGCTGGAGGCTCCACCGCGCAATGGCAGCGGCCGGCAAAGCGGCTTTCGAGCAGGGCGTGATCGCCTGCGTGCCAGGTCCAGGCATGAGCCTGGGGCAGTTGAGCCAACAGGCCATCGGCTGGGGCCCCTGCAATCAGCAGCGGGCCCTGGAACAGCTCTGCCTGGCGGAGCAACACTTCACTGCGCGGGTCCATGGACGACGCCTCCGAAAAATCGCGCAGTGTAGCAGAGCCGCGCTTGCGCCTCAGCCGACCACGCGGCGTGCCTGCCCGGCAAAGTACGCCTGGGCGTTTTCCGCCAGTTGGCCCACGATCCGCTGGCGCGCCTCGACCGCGCCCCAGGCGCTGTGAGGGGTAACGATCAGGCGCTCGATGCCAGGTTCGAGCAGGGGGTCGCCGTCAACCGGAGGCTCGACGCTCAATACGTCGGTTGCAGCCCCGCCCAGGTGGCCGCTGCGCAATGCATCGGCCAGCGCCTGTTCATCGATCAGCCCGCCACGGGCGGTATTGACCACCAGTGCACCGGGCTTGAGCATGGCCAGCTCGCGCTCGCCGATCATGTGCCGGGTGTGCTCATTCAGGGGGCAATGCAAGGTCAGGGCGTCGACCTGTGGCAGCAGTTCATCCAGGGGCAGGCGGTCGGCACGGCTCGGCCGGCCTGGAATCTGCCCGCTCAGCACGCGCATGCCGAAGGCTTCGGCCAGGCGCGCCACTGCACCGCCCAGTTCGCCATGGCCCAGCAAGCCGAGGGTCTTGCCCTCCAGCTCGACGATTGGATAGTCCAGCAGGCAGAACTGGCTAGCTTTGGCCCATCGCCCCTCGGCCACCGCCTGGTTGTAATCACACAGGCGCGTGGCCAGCGCCAACAGCAGGCCCAGGGTGTGCTGGGCCACCGAAGGTGTGCCGTAGCCCTGGCAGTTGCAGACCGTGATGCCTTGCGCCCGTGCGGCAGCCAGGTCGACGTTGTTGGTGCCGGTGGCGGCCACCAGGATCAGCTTGAGCTGTGGGTTCGCTTCGAGGCAGGCGGCGTCGAGCACCACCTTGTTACTGATCACCGCAACAGCACCTTGAAGACGTTCCGCCACCTGTTCTGGCGTCGTGGCAGCGAACAGCGCCAGTGAATCGAACGACTGATGCAGCGGTGTCAGGTCCAGGTCGCCCAGGTCCAGGGAGTCGTGGTCGAGAAAAACGGCGTGGCGCGAGCTGGGCATAGATGGGCTCCGGTTACAGAGAAGGGGATGAAGGTCTGGTTGACGCCTGTGGGCCAGTGTCCAGCCCCTGCTTGCCGCCCGTCAACGCCTGGCAGCCTCAGGCTGCATTGGCCAAATCATTCCTTCGGCTGATTTGACCGGCGCAGTCGCACACTACAGTGACGCCACGCCTTGCAAGCCCTCGCCTCAATGAAAGGGATATTTATGCTGCAGACCCGTCTCCTCAAGCCCGCCGACGACGCCTATGCCTACCCCCTGCTGATCAAGCGCCTGCTGATGTCGGCCAGCCGCTACGAAAAAACCCGTGAGATCGTCTACCGGGACCAGGTGCGGCTGACCTACGCCCAGTTGAACCAGCGCATCGCGCAGTTGGCCAACGTGCTGAGCGAAGCTGGCGTCAAGGCCGGTGACACCGTGGCAGTGATGGACTGGGACAGCCACCGCTACCTTGAGTGTATGTTCGCCATCCCGATGATCGGGGCGGTGGTGCATACCATCAACGTGCGCCTCTCGCCCGACCAGATTCTTTACACCATGAATCATGCCGAAGACCGGCTGGTGCTGGTCAACAGCGACTTCATCGAGTTGTACCAGTCCATTGCCGGCCAGCTGACCACGGTCGAGCGCACCGTGCTGCTGACCGATGGGGCGGACACCCAGGCGGCCTTGCCTAACCTGGTCGGCGAGTATGAACAGCTGTTGGCTGGCGCGAGCACGCAGTACGATTTCCCCGACTTCGACGAACACTCGGTCGCCACCACCTTCTACACCACAGGCACCACGGGCAACCCCAAGGGGGTGTATTTCACCCATCGGCAACTGGTCCTGCATACGCTGGCCGAAGCCTCGGTCATGGGCAGCATTGACAGTGTGCGGCTGCTGGGTAGCGATGACGTGTACATGCCCATCACCCCCATGTTCCACGTGCATGCCTGGGGTATTCCGTACGTTGCGACCATGCTGGGCGTCAAACAGGTGTACCCGGGGCGTTACGAGCCCGAGATGCTGCTCAAGCTATGGCGCGAAGAGCGGGTCACCTTCTCCCACTGCGTGCCCACCATCCTGCAGATGCTGCTCAACTGCCCTCACGGCAAAGGTGTGGATTTCGGCGGTTGGAAAATCATCATCGGCGGCAGTGCGCTGAACCGTTCGCTCTACGATGCGGCCTACGCCCGCGGCATTCAGCTGACAGCGGCCTATGGCATGTCCGAGACGTGCCCGTTGATCAGTGCCGCGCACCTCAACGACGAGCTGCAGGCCGGCACCGAAGATGAGCGCATCAGTTACCGCATCAAGGCCGGTGTACCGGTGCCGCTGGTGGAGGCGGCCATCATCGATGCACAAGGGCGTTTCCTGCCCGCCGACGGTGAAAGCCAGGGTGAACTGGTGCTGCGCGCGCCATGGTTGACGCAGGGCTATTTCAAAGAGCCGGAAAAGAGCCAGGCCTTGTGGGAGAACGGCTGGCTGCACACCGGCGACGTCGCCACGCTCGACAGCATGGGTTTCATCGACATCCGCGATCGCATCAAGGATGTGATCAAGACCGGCGGCGAATGGCTGTCTTCGCTGGATTTGGAAGACATGATCAGCGCGCATCCGGCTGTGCGGGAAGTGGCGGTGGTCGGGGCTGCCGACCCGCAGTGGGGCGAGCGCCCCTTTGCCCTGGTGGTGGTGCGCGAAGGCCAGGCGATCGACGCCAAGGCACTCAAGGAGCACCTCAAGCCGTTCGTGGAGCAAGGGCGCATCAATAAGTGGGCCATCCCCAGTCAGGTCGCCCTTGTTACTGAAATTCCCAAGACCAGTGTCGGCAAGCTCGACAAGAAACGCATCCGCCAGGACATTATCGAGTGGCAGGCCGGTAACAGTGCCTTTCTGTCCACCCTGTGAAAGCGGGCATGCGGCAATCTGTCCCGGGCCAACCCGCATGCCAGAGCGGTGCAGTGCTTGCCAAATTGCGCAAATGCGCCATTCTTCGGCACGGCCGGGGCGCAGTCGGAGCACACAGCACCGCCCTGGCGGCACGGAGCGCAAATCACACTTTAGAGGGATCGAGCGCCTGTGCCTTGCTGGCTATAGTCGGGGCCAGGGGCTTTCGGGAGGGGAGGGTGAGCAGGCGCAGGCTTGCACACCGGTCGTTCGGGCCGTTCCTTGAAGCACCACTGCCATAACAAAAAAGAACATGGAGTAGCGTCGATGAAATCTGCACACCCGTTCTGGCGCAGGGCCAGGTTGCCCATGGCTGTAAGCCTGGCGTCCACCCTTGCCAGTCCCGCTTTCGCGGTCAGTTTCAACATCGGTGAAATCGAAGGCCAGTTCGACTCGTCGCTCTCCATCGGCGCCAGTTGGTCCACGGCCAACCCCAACCGCAACCTGATCGGGGTCAACAACGGCGGCAAGGGCCTTTCGCAAACGTCCGACGACGGCCACCTCAACTTCAAGAAGGGCGAGACCTTCTCCAAGATCTTCAAGGGCATCCACGACCTGGAGCTCAAGTACGGCGATACCGGCATCTTCGTGCGCGGCAAGTACTGGTACGACTTCGAACTCAAGGACGAGGGCCGGCGGTTCAAGGACATCAGCGACTCCAACCGCAAGGAAGGGGCCAAGTCCTCGGGTGCCGAGCTGCTCGACGCCTTCGTCTACCACAACTACTCCATCGGCGATCAGCCGGGCTCGGTGCGCCTGGGCAAGCAAGTGGTCAGCTGGGGCGAGAGCACCTTCATCGGCAGCGGCATCAATGCCATCAACCCGATCGACGTGTCGGCGTTTCGCCGGCCAGGGGCCGAGATCAAGGAAGGCCTGATTCCGGTCAACATGTTCTATGTGTCCCAGAGCCTGACCGACAACCTGTCGGCCGAGGCCTTCTACCAGCTCGAGTGGGACCAGACCGTCGTCGACAACTGCGGCACCTTCTTCTCACAGCCAGACATCATTGCCGACGGCTGCACCGACAACCTGCGCGTGCTCAACAGCAGCCGTACCGTGCCTGCCGCCGCTCGCCAGTTCCTGGCCACCCGCGGCGTCAACATCAACGAAGAAGGGGTGATGGTGCGCCGTGGCGGCGACCGCGATGCCCGTGACAGCGGTCAGTTCGGTGTGGCCATGCGCTACATGTTCGAACCGCTGGACACCGAGTTTGGCGCCTACTTCATGAACTACCACAGCCGTGCGCCGATCTTCAGCGCAACCGGCGCATCGCCTTCGGTCTTCTCCGCCATCCCGGCCCTTCCAGCGCAGTTGCGTGCACTGGCACCGTTGATCGTGGCTGGCAACTCCAAGTACTTCGTCGAGTACCCCGAAGACATTCGCCTGTATGGCCTGAGCTTCTCCACCACGCTGCCCACCGGCACCGCCTGGAGCGGTGAAATCAGCTACCGCCCCAACGCACCTGTGCAGCTCAACACCACCGACATCCTGTTCGCCGGTGTGCGCCCGCTGGGCGGCGCCTTGAGCAACGCGTCGCTGCTCGATGGCGTGCCTGGTCAGGACCTGCATGGCTACCGGCGCAAGGAAGTCACTCAGTTCCAGACCACCCTGACCCACTTCTTCGACCAGGTGATGGGCGCCAGCCGCATGACCGTGGTGGGCGAGCTGGGCGTGACCCATGTGGGCGGCCTGGAAAGCGCCTACGACACACGCTACGGCCGCGATCCGGTGTTCGGCCCTGGCCCGTTGCCCGCCACCGGTGGGGCCAATACCTGCCAGGCGCTCAACACCAGCACCATTGCTGGCGCAGGTGCCGGTGCCTCGACGGCCAACCTGAACCGCAAGTGCGAGAAAGACGGCTACACCACCAGCACCTCGTGGGGCTACCGCGCCCGGGTCATCTGGGACTACAACGATGTGTTCGCAGGCGTCAACCTCAAGCCGAGCGTGGCCTGGTCTCATGACGTCTCCGGTTACTCGCCAGGCCCAGGCGGCAACTTCGAGGAGGGCCGCAAGGCCGTCAGCCTGGGGCTCGATGCCGAGTACCAGAACACCTACACCGCCAGCCTGTCGTACACCAATTTCTTCGACGGCAAGTACAGCACCGTGGATGACCGCGACTTCCTCGCCCTCAGCTTCGGCGTGAACTTCTAAGCATACGGATCCAGGACGACACGACATGAACAACACCAGAAGTCTGCTGCAAGCCGGTGTGCTGGGCCTGTCCCTGCTGGCAACCAGCGTGATGGCGGCAGTACCGGCCGGCGAAGCGGCCAAATTGGGCAACACCCTGACCCCCATGGGCGCAGAAAAGGCCGGCAACGCCGATGGCTCCATCGGGCCCTGGCAGCCGCTTTCGAAGACGGCCGGCAGCGTCGATGGCAAAGGTTTCCTCGCCGACCCCTACGGTACCGAGCAACCGCTGTTCACCATCACCGCGCAGAACGCCGACCAGTACAAGGACAAACTGTCTCCAGGCCAGATGGCCATGCTCAAGCGCTACCCGGACACCTACAAGTTGCCTGTCTACAAGACGCACCGTGGGTCAACGGTACCGGCCGAGGTGTTCGCTGCAATCAAGGAAAACGCCACCCAGGCAACCCTGGTGGAAGGTGGTAACGGCCTGAACAACTTCCGCACGGCAGTGCCGTTCCCCATCCCACAGAATGGGCTGGAAGTGATCTGGAACCACATCACTCGCTACCGCGGTGGCAGTGTGAGCCGCCAGGTCATCCAGGCGACCCCGCAGCAGAATGGTTCCTTCAACCCGGTGTCTTTCTCTGATCAGTTCGTGTTCCGTGATCGGATGAAAGACTACGACCCCAACAATCCAGGCAACATCCTGTTCTACTTCAAGCAGGAAGTGACCGCGCCGGCACGCCTTGCAGGCACCGTGCTGCTCGTTCACGAAACCCTCGACCAGGTCAAGGAACCGCGCAAGGCATGGATCTACAACGCCGGCCAACGCCGCGTACGTCAGGCGCCGCAGGTGTCGTACGACGGCCCGGGGACGGCTGCCGACGGCCTGCGCACCTCCGATAACCTGGACATGTTCAACGGCGCTCCGGACCGCTATGACTGGAAGCTCGAAGGCAAAAAGGAGCTGTACATCGCCTCCAACGCCTTCAAGCTCGACGACCCGAAGCTCAAGTACGCCGACATCATCAAGGCAGGGCACATCAACCAGGACCTGGCCCGCTACGAGCTGCGCCGCGTCTGGCATGTGGTGGCCACACTCAAGCCCGGCCAGCGACATATCTACGCCAAGCGTGACTTCTACATCGACGAAGACACCTGGCAAGCTGCCGTGATCGACCAGTATGACGGGCGCAACCAGCTGTGGCGCGTCTCTGAAGCCCATTCGCAGCCGTACTACAACGTCGAGGTACCATGGATCACCCTGGAAGCCATCTATGACCTGCAATCGGGGCGCTACCTGGCCTTGGGCATGAAGAACGAAGAAAAGCGTGCCTACAACTTCAACTTTACTGCCAGCAAGGCCGACTTCCAGCCTGCGGCCTTGCGTCAGTCGGGCATCCGCTGACAGCGAAGCCATAAAATGATGGGGCCACGCTCGGTGGCCCCATCGCGCCCATGCAAGGGTGCCAGTCCCAGCAGATGCGCCAGGCCGGTGCGATAAACCGTCTGAATACCCCGCCAAAGCCCCCATCCCAGCCTGCGTCGACCGGCGCTGTTGCTTTTTGTCGTAGTCTTTTTCCGACGCAGTCTCCCCGCCAACTTCAAATGCAGGGCGTTAACCGCTAGTCTCGCAACCACCCTTACGCCGTATTTTTCCACCCAGAACGAGCCGGCCATGACAGATCTGTCCCGTACGCATGGATGCACCAGCCAGGCCGTGGGCCTGATGGACGAGCATTTCTTTCGACCGCCCTTGCCAGATGGCCATGTCCCGCGTCAGCGTCTGTGCCAGCGCCTGCAGGCCGGGCTGGGCGGGCGGTTGCTGCTGATCAGTGCGCCAGCGGGTTTCGGCAAGAGTTCACTGGCCATCGAGTTCTGCGAGACGCTGCCTGCCCACTGGCGCACGCTGTGGTTGGGCTTGAGCCAGCGAGATGCCGATCCCGGGCGCTTTCTGGAGCGTCTGCTCGACGGGTTGCAGCAGCACTGCCCAGCCATGGATGGGCAGGCGATGGCGCTGTTGAAGATGCGCCAGCGCCACCAGCCGTTCGCGTTCGAGCCGTGGCTTGGCACGGTGCTCGACGCGTTGGCGCTGAACCTGCGCAGTGAGTCGCCCTTGCTGGTGGTGCTGGACGACTACCACCTTGCCCAGGGGCCCGTCCTGGACCACTGCCTGCAATTCTTCCTGAACCACTTGCCCGCAGGCCTTGTGTTGCTGGTGACCAGTCGTCAGCGCCCGGACTGGCACCTGGCACGCCTTCGCCTCTGCCGGCAATTGGCCGAACTGAACGAGCAGGACCTGCGACTGACCGCCGAGGAGTCGCTGGCGGTGCTGGGGCGCAGGCCCACTGGCCTGCGTGGCCAAGCGCTGGACAACCTCATCCAGCGCAGCGATGGCTGGGTGGCCGGGCTGCGTTTCTGGCAGTTGGCCGCCAGCGAGTCGAGCGATGAAAACGTTCTGCCCCAGGCGTTGCACGGTGGCGAAGGCCTGATCCGCGATTATCTGCTCGAAGAAGTGATCGACATACTGCCTGCGCCTGTGCAGCGCTTTCTCGACGAGACGGCGTGCCTGGAACGCTTCTGCGCGCCTCTATGCGACGCGGTACGGCTGCAACAGGACAGCAACGCGATCCTGGATTTTCTGCAATCGCACCAGGTGTTTCTGGTGCCCCTGGATGAGCATGGCCGGTGGTTTCGCTACCACCACCTGTTCTCCGATCTGCTTCGCAGCCGCCAGGCACGCGAGCCTTTGACCGAGCGGCACCTGCGTGCCTCTTGCTGGTTCCAGGCCCAAGGCTTGCTGGATGAGGCGGTGGAGCAGGCGTTGCGCGGGGGCGACCTGAACGCGGCGGCCGACCTCGTGCAAAGCCTGTCCGAAGAGCAGTTGCTGGCCGAGCAGAACGTCGCCATGTTGCTGCGTTGGAAAATGGACCTGCCTGACAGCCTGCTGGTCAGCACACCGCGCCTGATCGTGTTGTACAGCTGGGCCCTTGGCCTGGCGTGCCAGCTCGACGCTGCCGAGGAACTGGCAAGCCATCTGGGGCGCTTTCTGCCGGCGCCTTCTGCCACTGCCCAGAAGTCCATGCTCGCCCAGTGGCTGGCACTGAGCGGCGTGATCGCCAGAGGCCGAGGCGATCGTGAACGCACCCTGACTTGCTGCACCGAAGCACTGCAGAGCCTGCCCTGCAAACGGTATGGCCAGCGCCTGGTGTGCCTGTCGACATTGTCGAACCTGGCAATCGCCGAGGGCGACTTCTGGCGTGCGCGCGGTTGGAACCGAGAAGCGCTGGAGCTGGCGCAGCGCGTGGGCAACCCATTGTTCGAGGCCTTGGCCCACTATGACAGGGCCCGGGTATTGCACGCCCGAGGCGAGGTTGTGCGTGCACTGGGCGAAGTACGCGAAGGGCTACAGCGTTTGCACGGGTTGTCCGCACAGCGGTTGTATGCGATCCGGGCGCGGCTGACCTTGTACGAAGGGTATCTGCTGGTCGCACACCTGTGCCCGGAGCAGGGGCTTGCTCGGCTGCGTGGTGGCCTGGGCGAGGCACGTGCCTGCCGCGACATCAGTGTGCTCATCGGTCATTGCGTGATTGCCATGCTCGACGGCCGGGAAGGGCGCTTTGCCGAGGCGTTCACGGAACTCGCCGAAGCCGAACGCCTGATGCATATCTGGGATGTGCCCCCGGTGTACTACCTGGCGATGATCACCCTGGTCAAATGCGAGCTCTGGCTCGCGCAAGGGCGCATGGACCTCGCCGAATCCTGGCTGTCGCGCCTGGGGCAGACCTACGGCGGCGCGCAGGCGGCACTGGCGCCCGAATTTCACCCGTTGTTGCCCTGCCATGTCGCTTTGCAGCAAGCCGCGCTCGACCGCATTCAGGGGCGTGACGCAGAGGCGGCGCGCAACCTTGAACAGCTTGCCGAGCGCGGCCAGGGTTGTGGGGGCATGATGTTGACGGTCAGCGCCTTGTGCCCCTTGATCGCCTTGCACCTGGATCAGGGGCATCAGGCGCAGGCAGCACGCTTGCTGCCGACACTGCTGCAGGCGGCCAGGGGCGGTGTGTTGCAGCCGTTTCAGGAGCTGCTGCAACGCTACCCGCAGTGGCTGCGCGATCAGGTCCAGAGCAGCGAAAACTGTCCAGTTCGGGCCCAGTTGCTCGAGCGCTTGCCCGGCTTGCCATGCACCAGCGCCAGTGCTGATGCGCTCAGTAGCCGCGAGCGGGCAGTGCTGGAGCTGATCGCCCAGGGCTGGTCGAACCAGCAGATCAGCGAGCGGCTGTTCATTTCGCTGCACACGGTCAAGACACACGCCAGCCACATCAACAGCAAGCTGGGGGTAGAGCGCCGCACCCAAGCCGTGGCCAGGGCCAAGGCGCTTGGCTTGCTGGAGTGAGAGTGGCAGGGCATGCGGCGGGTAGCTAAAATGCTGGCCTGATGCCACCTTGCACGTGGCGCGTACACCTCGCTTATCTTTTCCGACCGCCTGCCGATACAGCGTTCGGTGGTTCGCCTCGTGCCATCTTTCCATTTCTTCCAGGGCAGGTCGTGTTGATGCTGCAGTTCGGGCAAAAGAGTTTTCTGATCGTTGACGACTTCACCGACTTTCGCACGTCGACCCGCTCCATGCTGCGCGAGCTGGGCGTTCGCGACGTGGACACCGCCGACAGTGGCGAGCAGGCGCTGCGCATGTGCGCCCAGAAGCGTTATGACTGCATCCTGCAAGACTTTCACTTGGGCGATGGCAAGAAAAACGGCCAGCAGGTGCTCGAAGACCTGATCATCGACAAGCACATCAGCCACGAATGCGTGTTCATCATGGTCACCGCCGAAAGCAGCCAGGCCATTGTGCTCAGCGCCATCGAGCACGAGCCCGACGCCTACCTGACCAAGCCCTTCAACCGGGTAGGCCTTGCCCAGCGGGTGGAAAAACTCTACCAACGCAAGGCACTGCTAAAGCCGATCCTCCAGGCGCTGGACCGCAATCGCCCTGGTGAAGTGCTGGCAGCCTGCGCCGAGCTGTGCAAGCGCGACCCGCGCCTGGCGCCGCTGTGCCTGCGCTACCGGGCCGATGCGCTGCGCAACCTCAACCGCTTCGAAGAACTCGAGAAGTTTCTCAAGGCCATTCTCGCCAGCCGCCCGCAGCCCTGGGTGTACGCGGCATTGGGCAGCTTGATGCACAAGCGCGGGCAGCTTGCCCAGGCCCAGGCCGTCTACGAGCAGGCGCTCAAGGCCTTCCCGATCATGCCCAGTCTCTACGATGGCATGGCCGATGTGCTGGAGGCGCAAGGCGAAACCAAGCGCGCCCAAGGGCTGTTGGAAGAGGCCGTGCGCCTCTCGCCGTTATCGGTTCGGCGCCAATCGAAGCTGGGCAAGCTGGCGTTGGCCAACGAAGACTTCGACAGCGCGTCCAAGGCGTTCCGGCATGCCGTGAATCAAGGGCAGAGCTCACGCTACAAGGACGCCGAGAATAACCTGGGCCTGGTGCAGGCGTTGATGAGCCGCAATGCAGGCTTTGGCCTGGACGCGCGCACCCGGGTCGAGATCAACACCACGCTCAGCGAAGTGGCCAAGGAAAACCCGGAAGACCAGGGCCTTCAAGTGCGTGCCCGCATGATGAAAGCCGCCAGCCTGCAGCAGGCCGGTGACCCGGAGACCGCTGCCAAGCTGACCGACCAGGCCGTCCAGCGCCTGGAAAAGATGAACCAGTTCTTCTCGGTCGATGCGGCCCTGACCGTTGCTCGGCAATTACAGGCATCGGGGCAGGATGCCGCGGCCATCGGCGTGCTCAGAAGCTGTGTGGAGAGTTATGGCGACGACCCCAAGGTCATGGAACGAGTAGGCCAGCTGACGGATGACCCCAGCGTGCTGAACGCCATTACCGAAGCCGTCACGCTCAATCGTCAGGGCGTGCGCAGTTACCAGGGAGGTCAGCTCGGCGAGGCGTTGCAGCTGTTCCGTAAAGCGTTGGGCCTGCAGCCCAGGAACATCAGTATCGCCCTCAATACCGCCCAGGCGCTGCTGCGCATTGGCGGAGAGAATCCTCAGCCTGCGATCATGCAGGAGTGCCGCGACGCCTTGACGAGCGTGGCCGGTATCCCCGCCAGCGATAATCGCTATGACCGCTACCGCAAACTGCATACCCGGGTGTTCGGCGCATGAATCTTGATAATCAGGGGCTGGATTTTTCCACGGTGATCGCCTCCACCGTGCACGACCTGAAGAATTCGCTCTCGGCACTGATCCAGTCCCACAGCCAGTGGGTCCAGCGCTTGCCTGAAGAGCTGCGCGGTGGCGCGGAACAGGGGGTGATGGAACATGAGTTCCGGCACCTTAATGGCATGCTGGTGCAGTTGCTGGGCTTGTACAAGCTCGGCGTTAATCAACTGCCGGTGTGCCCGGACTACCACGAACTCGACGACTTCATCGAAGCGCAGTTGGCGGCCCATGAAGAAGTGCTGCAACACAATGCCATCGAGGCGAACTGGCGCATCGATACCGATAATCCCCTGGGCTTCTTCGACCGTGAACTGGTGGCCTCGGTGGTGACCAACGTCATCACCAATGCCACGCGGTTCGCCGAAAAGGCCCTGCTGATTACCATCGAAGAGGCAGACAACCAACTGGTCATCTGCATCAACGATGACGGGCCCGGCTACCCGGCGCGCATGATCGAACGGCAACAGGAATACATCCAGGGCATCGACTCCACCAGTGGTAGCACGGGCCTTGGCTTGTATTTCGCTGCGCGTATTGCGGCCTTGCATGAAAGCGGCGGCGTACAGGGCCGCATCGACATCTCCAACGGGGGTGCGCTTGGAGGCGGCCTGTTCCGGTTGTACTTGCCCTGAGGGGTGAGCAGGGCGGTGCAGAAATGCGCAGGCGGGTGCGGAATTTTCACCCGGCAAGACACTCCAAGCCTGACATAGAGCCGTTCCAGACCTACGGCATACATGATCAATACGAGGAGCTTGCCCATGTTCACCATGCGTCGCCTGATTATCGTCGCAACCACTGCTGCCCTGATGACCGGCTGTGCGGGGCAGAACCCCTATGAGAACCAGGGGCAAGATGGCGGCGGCATGAGCAAGACCGCCAAGTACGGTGGCCTGGGTGCCCTGGCCGGTGCCGTGGCCGGCGCCGCGATCGATCACAACCACCGTGGCAAGGGCGCACTGATCGGCGCTGCGGCCATTGGCGCCGCGGCGGCCGGCTACGGCTACTACGCCGACAAGCAGGAAGCCGAACTGCGCGCGAAAATGGCCAACACCGGTGTCGAGGTTCAGCGCCAGGGCGATCAGATCAAACTGATCATGCCCGGCAATATCACCTTCGCCACTGACTCGGCCGACATCTCGCCGAGCTTCTACGCGCCGCTGAACAACCTGGCCGGCTCGTTCAAGCAGTTCAACCAGAACAACATCGAAGTGGTGGGCTTCACCGACAGCACCGGTAGCCGCCAGCACAACATGGACCTGTCCCAGCGCCGTGCCCAGGCAGTCAGCAGCTACCTGACCTCCCAGGGTGTGGACGCCTCGCGGGTCACCGTGCGTGGCATGGGCCCGGATCAACCCATCGCCAGCAACGCCGATACCAATGGCCGCGCGCAGAACCGCCGCGTGGAAGTGAACCTCAAGCCGATTCCTGGCCAGCAATACGACCAGCAGCAAGGCCAGGTTCAGCAGTATCCCTGACCGAGTTGGGGGGGCGCTTGATGGCCCCCCGCATTTAGCGCACTTCGCTCGCCTGGATGGCGGTCAGCGCAATGGTGTGCACGATGTCATCGACCTGCGCCCCGCGCGGTAGATCGTTCACTGGCTTGCGCAGCCCCTGCAGCATGGGCCCCAGGCTCACGCCGTCGGTGCTGCGCTGCACCGCCTTGTGCGTGGTATTGCCGGTGTTCAGGTCCGGAAACACGAACACCGTGGCGCGGCCGGCCACCTGACTGCCCGGCGCCAGGTCGCGTGCAACGGCAGGGTTCACGGCCGCATCGTATTGCAGCGGCCCGTCGATCATCAGTTGCTCGCCGCCATCGCTGGCCATGCGTGTGGCCTCGCGCACCTTTTCCACTTCCTCGTCGCTTGCCGAATCGCTCGAATAGCTGATCATCGCTACCCGTGGCGTGATACCGAAGGTGAGCGCCGATGCAGCGCTCTGGCGCGCGATCTCGGCGAGTTCGGCGGCATTGGGGTGGGGGTTCATCACGCAGTCGCCGTAGACCAGCACTTGGTCCGGGAACAACATGAAGAAGACCGAAGAGACCAGGCTGGCGCCCGGTGCGGTCTTGATCAACTGCAATGCAGGGCGGATGGTGTTGGCCGTCGAGTGCACCAGGCCCGAGACCAGGCCATCGACTTCATCCAGGGCTAGCATCATGGTGCCGATGACCACCGGGTCTTCGAGCTGTTGCTCGGCCATCGGTGCGTTGAGATTCTTGCTTTTGCGCAGCGCCACCATGGGCTCG
This sequence comes from Pseudomonas sp. SWI7, assembly GCF_006351945.1. Taxonomy (NCBI): domain Bacteria; kingdom Pseudomonadati; phylum Pseudomonadota; class Gammaproteobacteria; order Pseudomonadales; family Pseudomonadaceae; genus Pseudomonas; species Pseudomonas sp. SWI7. The sequence goes on from NZ_CP040930.1 coordinate 4,639,961, forward strand.
ACATAGCGCTGGCGGATCAGGTCCGGGTCCAAAACTTCCAACCCTTCGGGCAGGGTGATGCCCTGTGCGCGGGCCACGGCATCGACCGCTTCAGGCTTGGCGAGCAGCACGCAGCGGGCAATGCCGCGTGCCTGGCAGATGGCCGCTGCCTGCACCAGCAGCGGCTCGGCACCTTCGGGCAGGACGATACGTTTGTTGGCCTGCTGCGCGCGCTGGATCAGTTGATAGCGGAACACGGCTGGCGACAGGCGCATTTCGCGCGGCGCGCCGCAGCGCTGGCTCAACCAGGCGCCGTCGAGGTGGCTGGCCACGAAGTCGGTGATGAACTCGGCACGCTCGCGGTCATCGACCGGGATTTCCCGGTTCAGGGCATTGAGCTGGTTTGCGGTGTCGTAGGACCCTGTGCTGACCGACAGGATCGGCAACCCGGCCTGCAGCGCTCCGCGGCACAGCCCCAGAATACGCGCATCGGGCTTGCTGTCGCTGGTCAGCAGCAGGCCTGCCAACGGCACGCCGTTGATGGCTGCCAGGCTCACGGCAAGGATGATGTCGTCGCGATCGCCGGGCGTCACCACCAAGGTCCCGGATGTCAGCAGCGGCACGGTGTTGGCCACCGTGCGGGCGCAGATGATGATCTTGGTCATGCGCCGCTGTTCGTAGTCACCGGCATTGAGGACCTGGGCCCCGAGCAGCTCTGCCACATCGCGCGTGCGCGGGGCGTTGAGCTCTGGTTGATAGGGAATGCAGCCGATCAAGCGGAAGTCATCGCCGCGCAGCAGCGGCGAGTGCTCACGCAGGCGCGTCGAGAATTGCTCCATGCTCTGGTCGGTGCGCACCTTGTTCAGAATCACGCCCAGCACCTTGGGGTCGCGCGGACCTCCGAACAGCTGGGCCTGTAGCTCGACCCTGCCGGACAGTTCACTGAGCACTTCCTGTTCGGCGGCAGATACCAGGATCACTTCGGCATCCAGGCTCTTGGCAAGGTGCAGGTTTACGCGTGCTGCGTAGCTGGCGTGACGGGTAGGGACCATGCCCTCGACCACGACCACGTCGTTGCCCACACACGCCTGCTGGTACAAGCGAACGATCGACTCGAGCAGTTCGTCCAGCTGGCCATCGCCCAGCATCCGTTCGACCTGGGCAAGGCTCAAGGGCGTCGGCGGCATGATGCCATGGGTACGTGCGATCAGCTCGGTGGAGCGCTCCGGGCCGGTGTCGCCTGGGTGGGGCTGGGCAACAGGCTTGAAGAAGCCCACTTTCAGGCCGGCGCGCTCCAGCGTGCGCACAAGGCCCAGGCTGATGGACGTAAGGCCGACGCCAAAGTCGGTTGGTGCGATGAAAAAAGTCTGCATGCGTGCTTCTCGAAATAAGCGGTGCAAGGGATCAGCGATCAAGGGTAGCGCTATCGGGACCCTGTGCGCACCAACCGCACGGGAACGCCTGGCCGATGCGCTGCGCACGCTGTTCGGGGTCGAGCACCCAAGGGCGCAGTTGCCAGGGCGGCACGTGGCGCAGGTGCTGGGTGTGGCCACAGCTCAACTGGACGAACCAGTGGCCTTCGGCATCCTGGGAAAAACCGATGATCCGACTGATGGACATGGGCGGATCCAGGCGAGGTTCGCAATCGGGCGATGGCTTGGTTACACTTGTGCGTTCTACATTCTTTTGCAAAAGGTCTTGCCCCATGCTGATCGCCGCCAACAAGGCTGTCTCCATCGACTATACCCTGACTAACGACGCCGGGGAGACCATCGACAGCTCCGCCGGTGGCGCGCCGCTGGTTTACCTGCAAGGTGCCGGCAACATCATCCCAGGCCTGGAAAAGGCCCTGGAAGGCAAGCAGGCCGGCGACGAGCTGACCGTTTCCATCGAGCCTGAAGACGCCTACGGCGAATACCTGGCCGAGCTGGTCAGCACCCTGAACCGCAGCCTGTTCGAAGGCGTCGACGAGCTGGAAGTGGGCATGCAGTTCCACGCATCGGCCCCCGATGGCCAGATGCAGATCGTGACCATCCGTGACGTGGACGGCGACGACGTGACCGTCGATGGCAACCACCCACTGGCCGGCCAGCGCCTGAACTTCCAGGTCAAGGTCGTTAACGTGCGTGACGCCAGCGAAGAAGAAATTGCTCACCGTCACATCCACGGTGAAGGTGGCCATCACCACTGATCTTTCTGCGCTAAGCTCAGAAAGTCGCCAGGCGTTCGGGCAAGCCGCCCTGCCTTCCCAAGGAAGGCGACGGCTTGAACGAACGCCTTTTTAGTGGGCGCAATTTGCCCAGGTGCCGTCGGCGACCTGAAAAGGGGATTACAGCATGAGTGCATTTCACGACCTGAAGTTGAACGCGCTTGACGGTGGCGATCTGTCCTTGAAACCGTACAAGGGGCAGATAGTGCTGGTGGTCAACGTGGCCTCCAAGTGCGGCCTGACACCTCAGTACGCGGCGCTTGAGCAGCTCTACCAAACGTACAAGGACAAAGGTTTCACGGTCCTTGGCCTGCCCTGCAATCAGTTCGCAGGGCAGGAGCCGGGCAGCGAAGCGCAGATCCAGGCGTTCTGCCGCGTGAACTATGGCGTGAGCTTTCCGCTGAGCGCCAAGCTCGATGTGAATGGGCCCCAGCGTCACTCGATGTATCGCCTTCTGGCGGGCGAGGGCGCGGAGTTTCCGGGGGACATCACCTGGAATTTCGAGAAATTCCTGGTGGGCAAGGACGGGCGGGTATTGGCGCGCTTCTCCCCACGCACGGCGCCGGATGATCCTGCGGTGGTCCAGGCCATCGAGAAGGCCCTTGGCTAATCACGCACCGGGTGCTCGCCTTGGCCGCGGCGGTGGCTTCACAGCGGCGGCAGTGGCTGCATCGAGGGAGCTGGGCGCCCATGAGTGCTCAGTGAGGCGCTGAGCAGGTGCGCTTCGAACTGATCGACGATTTTCGACCACCCCTGATGGCTGGCATGCTGCCGCGCGTTGAGCCTCACCCGCCGCAGGGTCTCGCTGTCTTGCAGCAGCCAGCAAGCAGCATCGATGAATGCTGCCGCGTCGCCTGGCATGGCCAGCGCACCATTGTGGCCATGGCCGATGTGCTGCGCGGCCGTTGCCTGGTCATAAGCGACCACCGCCAACCCTGACGCCATGGCTTCGAGCACCACATTGCCAAACGTCTCGGTCAGGCTCGGAAATAGAAACAGGTCACTGCTGGCATAGTGCTCGGCCAGTTGTTCGCCTCGCTGGACCCCGCATAAGACAGCCTCGGGGACCTGCTGCAGCAGCTTCCCCCGCAGTGGCCCGTCCCCCACCAGGATCAGGCGTAATCTTCGCTGTGGCAGAGCCCGCTGCAGAGCTTCGAAACAGCTTTGCAAAAGCCCCAGGTTTTTCTCCGGTGCCAACCGTCCCACATGCAGGACGGCGATATCATCGTGGCTCAGCCCCCAGCGTTCGCGCAGCGCCTGGCTGCGACGAGCCGGGTTGAACAGCTCCGCATCTACGCCGCGCTCCATGTGCACCAGCCGCTCGAAGCCGCGGCGCTCGAGCCAACGCTGTTGGTTCAAGCTGGGCACGAGGGTCAAGACGGCCCGGTGATGAAACCAGCGCAGGTAAAGGCTTAGCAGGCGTGCTACCACGCCCATGCCGTATTGCCCTGAAGGGTGCGCAACGTGGGTATGCAATCCGCTGACAACGGCGATCCCTAACCGCCGAGCGGTGCGCAATGCGCTCAGCCCCACGGGGCCTTCAGTGGCGATGTAGATGACATCGGGCCGTTGCCGGCGCCAGTGCCTTGTTAGCGTATGCAGGGAGACCCCGCCGCGTTGCAACCCCGGGTAGCCAGGCAGTGGCCAATCGCGCCACAGTCGCACAACAGGGTTGTGGCCCGAAGCCTGCTCCCCTGGCTGGTGAGGGCGGACGACGCTGACCTGATGGCCACGCAGGCGCAGCCCTTCGCTCAGGTTCAAAAGAATGCAGGCCACGCCGTTGATGTGCGGGGCGAAGGTGTCGCTGACCAGGCAGATGTGCAGAGCAGGTGTGTTCATGAACTGACTATCCACTTGCTGCATTGCCGGGGTATGACGGCGAGGTGACGCCTGCATGATACATGGCTCACGACGGCCGATGACGCGCACGAATATTCATCGCGGCTGCACTCAAGAGGCGCAGTTCCCCGCCGATGCAGTTGCATTCGCCCCCACGCTCCAGGAGAGCGGTGATGTTCAACAACAAGCTCAAGCAAGAAATCCGGCAGTTGCGTGAAGAACTGATGATCATCGACCAGATCAAGAGCAGCCTTGACAGCGAAATGCTGGTGCTGCAACTCGATCCGGCCGGTCGGATCGAACTGGTCAATGGCAATTTCGAAACCGAGATGCTGTATAGGACCGACCAATTGCTTGGGCGCAACATCGAAGACATCGTGCCTGCCCACGTCAAGTCGCTGGATTTTCACCAGCGCATGAAAAATGCCATCAGCCGGGGCGAGCATTTCAATGGCGCGTTTCGCCTGCTGCGCGGGGACGGCCAGGAAGCCTGGCTGCGTACGATCCTGCAACCTGTGAAGGGTAGCGACGGGCGCATCAAGTATTTCACCCTGCATTCGAGCGACCTGACCCGCACCATCGTCACCTCCCGCGAGCACGAGAGCCTGATCAAGGCGTTGATGCGCTCGACGGCGGTCATCGAGTTCGACCTCGATGGCATGATCCTGACCGCCAACGAACGCTTCCTGTCGGCAGTGGGGTACCGGCTGGATCAAATCCGTGGCAAGCACCACCGTATGTTCTGCGAACCTGCCGAGGTCAATGCACCGGGCTACCAGGCATTCTGGGACAAGCTTCGTCGCGGTGAATACATTGCCGAGCGCTTTCGGCGGATCGATGCTCACGGCCGGGTAATCTGGCTGGAAGCGTCCTACAACCCGATCTTCAACGCCCACGATGAGCTCTACAAAGTGGTCAAGTTCGCCACGGTCATCACCGATCAGGTGAACCAGGAGCAAGCAGTGGCCCAGGCGGCGGACGTTGCCTACAACACCTCGCGGGAAACGGACACCAGCGCCCGCCGGGCCACCGAGGTGGTCGGGCAGAGCGTCAGCGTCATGCGCGGGCTGGAAGCCTCGATGCTTCAGGCTGCCGAAGGCATCCAGGCGCTGGACACCCAGTCGCGGGTCATTGGTTCGATCATCAAGACCATCAGCGATATCGCCGGGCAGACCAACCTGCTGGCGCTCAACGCCGCCATCGAAGCCGCCCGCGCTGGCGAGCAGGGGCGGGGCTTTGCGGTGGTGGCCGATGAGGTGCGTCAGCTGGCCTCGCGCACCAGTACAGCTACCGAGGAAATAGCCCGTGTGGTGCAGCAAAACGAGCAGTTGGCCCAGGCTGCGGTGTCGATCATCGACACCAGCAAGCGTCAGGCCGAAGAAGGCCGCGCGCTGGCGGACCAGACCGGAAGCGTGATCGAGGAAATCCAGGAAGGGGCCAGGCGGGTGGTGGATGTGGTGGGGCAGTTCTCCAGCCGCCTGGGGCAGTGATGCTGGGCAGTTTTGCAGGCCAGTGGTGACCCTGAACCAAGCGACACGCAGCCGTCTGCTTGGACAAGTACGGGGTCAGCCGCTGCCTGAAAGGCACGCGGCCGGTTCACGCGCTCATCGCCAACCCATCGCCCACACCTGGGCGTCGCGCAGCACCCGCCAATCCAGCCACTCGCTGCGCCCACTGTGCACCGCCTGCAGTTCCACGCGCAGCAGCACGCCCGCTTCGTCATGCTCCAGGTCGGTGACCAGGAAGTGCTTTTCACGGTTTACCGGCTGCGTTGCGGTCCATTTCGACAGCTTGAGTTTGGCGGGGCTGAAGCGGTTCATGGTCTGCTCCTGTAGATGGGGTAGGGTTACGCCTGGGGCAGGCTCAGGCCCGATGCGCAGGGGTGTTCACGACACGTGTATTGCCGTTCTCGCGCACCCAGAACAACGTCGCCCCCGCTACCGCCGCCGGCATCATCACCACGTTCACCCCCGGGATCAGCAACGCCAGGTAGGTCACCCCGCCAAAGCCCAGGGACTGCCAGCGCTTCTCCCGCAGCCAGGCGAGCATGTCTTGCCAGCTCATCTTGTTGTTGTCGGCCGGGTAGTCGATGTACTGGATGGCCATCATCCATACGCCGAAAACCAGCCAAAGCGGCGCGGCGACCACGTTGACCACCGGGATCAACGACAGGATGAACAAGGCGGTGGCGCGTGGCAGGAAGTAGCCGAGCTTGCGCATTTCGCGGCCCAGTGTGCGGGGGATCATCGCCAGCAGCTCTGCCCAGCTGAAGGCCGGGAAATGATCGTCGCCGCGCACCACAACTTCCACCTTTTCAGCCAAGAAGCCATTGAACGGCGCCGCGATGATGTTGGCCACCAGGGTGAAGGTGAAGAACACCATCAACACCAGCAGCACCACGAACAAGGGCCAGAGGATGTAGGTCAGGAAGCTCAGCCAGCTTGGCAGCGTTGGCACCAGCGCGTCCAGCCACTGGCTGAACTGGTGGCCGGCAAAATAGATGAGACCACCGAACAGCAGCAGGTTGATGGTCAGCGGCAGCAGCACGAACAAGCGCAGGCCAGGGCTCAGGATCAGCTTCAGGCCTTCGCGCAGGTACTGCGGCCCGGAAAGAACGGGGGCTTGCATGTATCACTCCGCAGAAAAGGTAGTCGGCAGACATTACCGAGTTTCGGGGTGATGCGGAAGCTGCGCCATCTGGGTGAAACCGGCGGTAACAAAAGCCAAGGTTCGACCCTGCCAACGCAAAGACGCACATAGACGATGGCTATGAGGTGGATTGTCTAAGGATATTTCCTTACTCTTTGCCACCTCGCTACAGTGCGCTCATATTTCAGCGTCACAGGCCTGCCCGTGGTGCAGGCCCTACTTCATTTGCACAGCTGGCCCTTACAGCCCGCTCGACAGGAGTTCGACATGTCCGAAGCACGTCATTCGCGCGTTATCATTCTGGGCTCCGGCCCTGCCGGTTACAGCGCAGCGGTCTACGCGGCCCGTGCCAACCTCAAGCCGCTGCTGATCACTGGCATGCAGGCCGGTGGCCAGTTGACCACCACCACCGAAGTCGACAACTGGCCGGGCGACCCGCACGGCCTGACCGGCCCTGCACTGATGCAACGCATGCAGGAACACGCCGAGCGTTTCGAAACTGAAATCGTCTTCGACCACATCAACGCCGTAGACCTGGCCAACAAGCCGTTCACGTTGACCGGCGACAGCGGCACCTACACCTGTGACGCCCTGATCGTGGCCACTGGTGCCAGCGCTCGTTACCTGGGCCTGCCGTCGGAAGAAGCGTTCATGGGCAAGGGTGTATCGGCCTGCGCCACCTGCGATGGCTTCTTCTACCGCAATAAGCCGGTCGCGGTGGTTGGCGGCGGCAACACGGCCGTTGAAGAGGCGCTGTACCTGGCCAACATCGCCAGCAAGGTAACCCTGGTGCACCGCCGCGATACCTTCCGCGCCGAGAAGATCCTGATCGACAAGCTGCATGCCCGCGTTGCCGAAGGCAAGATCGAGCTCAAGCTGAACGCTACCCTGGATGAAGTCCTGGGCGACAACATGGGCGTGACCGGCGCGCGCTTGAAGAACAACGATGGCAGCAGCGACGAGATCAAGGTAGACGGCGTGTTCATCGCCATCGGCCACACACCGAATACCTCGCTGTTCGAAGGCCAGCTGACCCTCAAGGACGGCTACCTGGTGGTCAGCGGCGGCCGTGAAGGCAACGCCACTGCCACCAACGTCGCGGGCGTATTCGCCGCAGGTGACGTGGCCGACCATGTCTACCGTCAGGCCATCACCTCGGCCGGTGCGGGCTGCATGGCTGCGCTGGACGTCGAGCGCTACCTGGACGGCCTGGCCAACGCCTCGTTCTGATCCTTCGATCGGGGCCGCCTGGCGGCCCCGTGTTACAAGCTAAGGCGCATCGACAGGTCGACCGCTCGCACATCCTTGGTCATCGAACCTATCGAGATGTAATCCACACCGGTTTCGGCAATGGCCCGCAGGGTCGTTTCGCTGACGCCGCCGCTGGCCTCCAGCTTCGCCTTGCCGGCTGTGATGCCGACGGCTTGCTTCATCTCATCGAGCGTCAGCTCATCGAGCATGATGATGTCGGCGCCAGCGCTCAGCGCCTGATGCAATTCCTCCAGGCTTTCCACCTCGATTTCCACCGGCTTGCCGGGGGCGATGCGGTGGGCGGCGTGTACCGCTTCAGCGACGCCACCACAGGCTGCAATATGGTTTTCCTTGATCAGGAAAGCGTCATACAGGCCTATGCGGTGGTTGTAGCAGCCGCCACAGGTCACTGCGTATTTTTGCGCCAGGCGCAAGCCAGGCAAAGTCTTGCGGGTGTCCAGCAACCGTACCTGCGTGCCTTCGACCAGATCCGCCAATGTGCGCGCACGCGTGGCAACCCCGGACAGCATCTGCAGGAAATTGAGCGCACTGCGCTCGCCGCTGAGCAGCGCCCGCGCCGGACCTTCCAGATGAAACAGCGGCTGGTTGGGCTGGGCGCGATCGCCGTCGACCACCTGCCAGTGCACGGCTACGCGTGGGTCGAGTTGACGAAACACCGCATCGACCCAAGCCGTACCGGCTACCACACACCCTTCGCGAGTAATGATCGTTGCCTTGGCCAGCCGCTCGGCCGGGATGAGCTGGGCGGTGATGTCGCCGCTACCGATGTCCTCCAGCAACGCGCGGCGCACGTTGGCTTCGATTTCGGCGGTGAGGTCGGCAAGGCGTAGGTTAGGCATGGTTGGCTCCACAAGCGAGATGCCCGCGATTATAGGGCAGGGCGCAGGTGTGTACAGCCGGTGGTCGGTTGCCATGACGCAGCGGGTTGAGCAATCACTGCCTATTCAGGGTCAAGACTTACCAAGGGAAACGTATCTGGCAGTAAAAGGAATTATTCCTGATAATGCTGTCTGATATTTGGCGTCATGCTATTGGCGAAATCGGCCGTGTCTGGGCCCGACACCCTGCAAGGAGTACAGGATGCACAAAGAGGGCAAGGTAGTGCCCTTGGCGGCGGCTGAACATGGACGGCGCACGCCCCCTTCGAGTCTGCCCATTGCGCTGCTGCAGGTGCGCGATCAGGCCGCCTTGCAGCTGCGTCAGGGTTTGCAGGCGCTGTTCGACAATGCCGACGATACGCTGTTCGAAATGGCGGACAAGGCCGCTGACCGGTTCGCTCAGCACCTGTATTTCGAAGCCATGCGCGACTTGCGGCTCAAACGCAAGAGCATCGAGCGGCTGTTTCTCGATACCGTCCATGAAGCCTTCGCGCGCTTGGTCGAGCCTGAGCCTGAACGTGCCCCGGCAACCATCGTTCACGCCTTGTCTTCTACCCCCGGTCAGTCCGAGCGCGCAGCAGCGGTGGAAGCGATGGTTGCCAGAGTGAAGGCCCGTGATGGCGTCGCCTTGCAGCAGTTGGGTCTGCGCCTGCAGACGCTGCTCGAACGTCATGTGCCTGAGCAGTGCAACCCCCTGAACCCTATTGCCCTGTGCCGCTGCTTTCTCGAAGCCGGGCAAAGCCTGGGTGTAGGGCCGCGCGTAAAGCTGGTGCTGCTCAAGCTGTTCGAACGGTACGTGCTGTGCGACGCGCAAGTCATCTATGGCGAAGCCAACAGGGTACTGATTGCGGCAGGTGTGCTGGGGCAGTTGCCACCGACGCCTTGCCGACGAGCTGGAGACAGTTGCTTGCTGGCGGAGCCGGACGAGCGTTCCTATCATGAGCCTGAAGCGGCCGACGATACCGCAGGCGAGGCCTTGTTCGCCTCCCTGCAGCCGCTTCTGCGAGCGACACGTGGGGTGTTGGCGCCTCGCCTGGGTGCACCGGCCGGCGCCCAGCAGGTCAGCAGGGCCGATCTGCTGCGGTTGCTTTCACACCTGCAGCACTATGTGCCGGAGCCCGGCGCGGCTGATGACTTCGTCCTTGGCCAGCAACTGGAGCAGTTGCTGCTGACCATCAGCGTGCGTAGCGGTACCCGCCGCTTCATTGGCGGTGACGACGAAGACATGATCAACCTGATCGAGCAGGTGTTCAGGTTCATTGCAAGTGATGACAATCTGCCCATTTGCCTGCGAGCAGTGCTGGCGCGCCTGCAGATCCCGCTGCTCAAGGTGGCGCTGCTGGACAGGGGGCTGCTCAGCCGCGCCAGCCATCCCGCCCGACGGCTGCTCAACGAATTGGCGGCGGCGGGGCTCGGCTGCGACCCGGGCGAGCAAGGGCAGGGTGATGCCTTGCAACTGCGCGCAGAACATGTGGTTCAGCGCTTGCTCATCGATTTTGCCGAAGACTCGCGTCTGTTCGGTGAGCTGCTCGAGGACTTTCTCGGGCAGACCCAGCATGAACGGCGGCGTACCGAGCTGTTCGAGCAGCGCACTCGGGACGCCGAAGAAGGGCGGGCCAATGCCTCGCTCGCCAGGCGACAGGTGCAACAGGTGCTCAGCCAGCGTCTGCGCGGACGTGTGTGGCCGCAGGCAGTGGTACAGATGCTGAGCAACAACTGGAGCCAGGTCATGATGCTGGCCTGGCTCAGGCACGGAGAAACCTCTCTGGGCTGGCGCAATGCTCTGCAGACCCTTGATACGTTGCTGGCCAGTGTGATGCCATCGCTTGCGCCGCAGGTCCTGATGCATCAGGTACCGCCGTTGCTCAAGTCACTGCGCGATGGGCTGGCCAGTGTTGGCACCGATTCGCTGGTGACCCGTGAATTTTTCCGCAAACTCCAACAACTGCACCTACGTGCTTATGCAGGTGACGCCGAGATAGACGAGGACGACATCCTGGTTACCCAGGACATCCTGGTGACGTTGGCCGAAGAGGCAGACGGGCCTGGGCTGCAACCGGCCGGTGAGCAGGGCAAGGTCTCGCAGAAGGTGCAACGCTTGCGCATGGGCACCTGGATTGAAGTGTCCGATGACGGTGGCATCCAGCGCTGCAAGTTAGTGGCTCGCCTGGACAGCTGCGACAAGCTCGTCTTTGCCAATCGCAGCGGCATGAAAGTGCGGGAGTGGAGTGGCGCCGGCCTTGACCAGGCCCTGGAAGCCGGCACTGTCCGCGTACTGGATGACGGCCCTTTATTCGAGCGCGCCCTGGAAGCGGTCATAGAGACTTTACGCAGGAGCGGGCAGGCCGCCTTGTGACGATTACCGTGTCAACGACAGCGGCGGCAGGGCATACTGACGCTCTGTGCAGCACTTTTCAGGACAGGCCCCATGCAATTGGACCGTGCCACTGGCTGGTTCCACGGAGACGGAATCACCCACTGCCCCTCACCGAATTTCAATGTTCGCCCGCAAGGTGAGCACATTTCTCTGCTGGTGCTTCACAACATCAGCTTGCCGCCGGCCAACTTCGGCGGCGGTTACGTCCAGGCGTTCTTCCAGAACCGACTCGATCCGAACGCTCACCCCTATTTCGCCACCATCGAGCACCTGAAGGTATCTGCGCACCTGTTCATCGAGCGTGGAGGCGCGGTGACCCAGTTCGTCTCGTTGCACGACCGCGCCTGGCATGCGGGCGTCTCCTGTTTCGACGGCCGTGAGGGATGCAACGACTTCTCGATCGGCATCGAGCTCGAGGGCACTGACCACATACCCTATACCGAGGCGCAGTACCTGACCCTCGACCGCTTGACGCGTCACATCCGTAAGGCCTGGCCGGCCATTACCCCCGAGCGTATTCAAGGGCACAGCGACATCGCCCCCCAGCGCAAGACCGACCCCGGCCCTGCCTTCGACTGGGAGCGGTACCGCCAGGCGTTACAGCGCAATGAGGGCTGAAGTATGAGTTTTCTGGTATTGATCCTGGTGCTGTGGTTCGAGAAGTTTTCGGGCTTGCGCCATCTGGTCCAGCGTGACGGTTTCTTCCTTGGCGAACTGGCGCGCCTTGAGCGCAGAGGTGGGCTGCCTGCAGGGTGGGTGCTGGCCGCTGTGGTGCTGGCGCCGGTGGTGGTGCTGTCACTGCTGTTGCATGTGCTTGAGCCCGTTGCCTACGGCCTGCTGGCCTTGCCAGTGCATCTTCTGGTGCTGGTCTATAGCCTGGGGCGTGGCGATGCCAAGGCTTCCCTCGGGCCTTTGCGTGACGCCTGGCACAGGGGCGATGAACAGGCCGCGCTGCACGTGGCCGCACGTGACCTGGGGGTCGTGGCCGATGGGCCCCGCAGCCTGCGCGAACGCCTGCAAAGCAGGCTGCTGTGGGAGGCCTATCAGGGCTTTTTCGCCGTCATCTTTTGGTACTTCCTGCTGGGCCCGGCCGTCGCGCTAGCTTACCGCCTTCTGGCGTTGTGCCAAGCGCACAGTCAGCGACCCGCACTCCAGCAACGTGCCGAGCAGCTTCGCCATCTCATGGACTGGGTGCCGGTCAGGGTGGTGGCATTGAGCTTTGCTTTGGTCGGCAACTTCGTCGCCGTTGCCCGCGAAATGTTGCACGAACTGTTGAACTGGCATATCAGCGCCGCGCACCTGGTGGCCCGCATCGGGCGCATTGCAGATGACGGCAGTCATGCCGGCACTGCCGGCGACAATGAAGGTGGGGCGCGGCGCCTGGACAGCCTGTGGGACCTGGTGCTGCGTTGTGGTGTGCTGTGGTATGCCGCTTTCGCGTTGTGGACCGTGTTGGCCTGACCACGTAGGCCGGGCCTGTGCGAGTCAGCCCAGGGCTTGCCAACCAAACAGCTCGCAGGCGTTGCGCGTGCTCGCTTCGGCCAATTGCTCGACGGGCACGCCCATCGACTCGGCCAGCGAGTGTGCGATGTCTGGCAGGTGCTCGGGGCTGTTGCGCACCCCAGGATGCATGACCGGCGCCATGTCCGGTGCGTCGGTCTCCAGCACCACGCTGTCGAGCGGTAAGCGGGTAACCGTACGGCGCAGCCGCACGGCCTGGGGCCAGGTCGCCGCGCCGCCCAGCCCAAGCCGAAAGCCTAGCTTGATGTACTCACGTGCCTCTTCGTAACTGCCGGCGAACGCATGGATGATACCCGCCCGCATCGGCCTGTAGCGCTTGAGGGCGGCAATCACCTGGGCGTGGCTGCGGCGTACGTGCAGCAGGGCCGGTAACTGGAAATCGCACGCCATTTGCAACTGTGCCTCGAACAACCGTTGCTGACGGACCTTGTCCAGTTCAGGCAGGTAGTAATCCAGTCCGAACTCGCCTACCGCACACAGACGGCTGTCGCCACGCAAGCGCTCCAACCAGGCGCGCAACTGCTCGATGTGGCCGGGTTGATGCTCTTCAAGATAGACCGGGTGCAGGCCAAGCGCCGCCGCCAGGCGCGAGTCGCTGCAGGCCAGGTCCCATACCCGCTGAAAGTTGGCCTGATGAACCCCCAGCACCACCATTCGCTCGACGCCTCGCGCGCTCGCGCGGGCCATCAGGCTCGGGCGGTCGGCGTCGAAGTCGGGGAAGTCCAGGTGCGTGTGGGTGTCGATCAGGCGCAGGTTCATGGCGCGTCGATTCGCTGCTTGAAGGTACGCGCTACCGCATGCACGCCGGGTTCATAGCGTTTGTCTTCGATTGCGGCAAGTGCCAGCTCCAGTGCCTTGGCGGCCATGTCACCGTGACGCTGGGCCATGGCATTGACCGGCAGCGGCAAGAAATCGAGCAGTTGGTTGTCGCCAAAAGTGCCCAGCTGCAACCGGCGCGATTCGATGGGCTGGGCGTGCAGCGCGTCGAACACCCCCTGCAGGAGCACGTACGAGGTGGTGATCAAGGCATCGGGCAGGTGGCCCAGCTCATCGATCAATTGCTGCATGAGCCGCTGCCCGCACTCTCGGCTGAACGCTTCGCCCTGGTAGCGGCGCACCTCACCGGCAAAGCCCTGCAGCGCATCGTCGAAACCACCGGCGCGGGCCTGGCTGACCGACAGTTCAGGGCGTGCGCCGATCAGGGCGATGCTGCTTGGCGCGGTGCTCAACAGGCTGGCCGCCAGACGACGACTGGCATCATGGTCATCGCTGATCACCGAGCAAAAATACCGGGGGTCCAGACCGCGGTCGATGGCGATGACCGGCAGGCCCTTGTCTTGTAGCTCGCGGTAGCTCTGGTCTTGCGGCGGTAGGCAGCTGGCGACGAACAAGGCATCGCAGCGGCGTGCCCGGAACAGCTGCTGCAACTGGCGTTCGCTGTCGGGCTGGTCGTCACTGCTGGCGATCAGCAACTGATAGCCCCGGGCCCGGGCGCCTTGCTCAAGGCGCTTGGCAATACGCGCATAGCTGGGGTTCTCAAGGTCCGGGAGAATGAAGCCGAGCGTACGGGTGTGCCGGCTGCGCAAACCAGCGGCCTGGGGGTTGGGCGTGAAGCCATGGGCCTGCACCACCGCCTGCACGCGCTCCACGGTGCTGTTGCTGATGCGTTGCTGTTCGGCCTTGCCATTGATGACGTAACTGGCGGTGGTGACGGACACACCGGCCAGACGGGCGATATCGCTGAGTTTCACCGAGTTTTCCTTGTTATGACCAAAGCTGGCTGTGGGCGATGACCAGGCAGTTTGACCCTGATACCCCAGCGAGCGCAGGCGACCATTGTCGCAATTGTCCGACAGGATGGGGCTTTTTCATCGGCAGATTATCGAGTAACGTGGCCGCCTGGTCAGATTAAACGTTTCAGCCTCCTGATTTTCTGCATCTGCTGCCCACTGTGCAAGGCGGTTGAACTGGCCATTTCCGTGAATTTCACAACAATACTCCAGTACCCATCCGGGAACTGCAAAGGGAGAAGGTCATGCTCGAGCTCGCCAAGGAGCAGATAGCCATGGGCCAGACGGCCCCCGACAAGGCGCACGCATTGCGCCTGCTGGCGGACCGCCTGGTCGCCGACGGACTGGTCGCCGAGGGCTACCTGCAAGGGTTGCAGGACCGCGAGGCGCAAGGTTCCACGTTCCTTGGCCAGGGCATCGCCATCCCCCACGGTACGCCGCAGACCCGCGACCTGGTGCACACCACAGGCGTGCGTCTGTTGCAGTTCCCCGAGGGTGTGGACTGGGGCGATGGGCAGATTGTGTACTTGGCCATTGGTATCGCTGCGCGCTCTGACGAGCACTTGCGCCTGCTGCAATTACTGACCCGCGCCCTGGGCGAAACCGATCTGGCCGAGGCCCTGCGCCGTGCCGGCTCGGCCGAGGCCTTGCTCAAACTGCTGCAGGGTGCACCGCAGGAGTTGGCGCTCGATGCGCAGTTGGTCGCCTTGAACCTTCCAGCCGAAGATTTCGATGAGCTGGCCTGGCGCGGTGCGCGCTTGTTGCAGCGCGCCAACTGCGTGGACAGCGGCTTTGCTGCCGTACTGCAACAGGCAGAGCCGCTGCCGCTGGGAGAGGGTTTGTGGTGGCTGCACAGCGAACGTCAGGTTCGCCAGCCAGGCCTGGCCTTCGTCACCCCGGCACAACCTGTGCGCTACCGCGATCAACCCCTGACGGGTCTGTTCTGCCTGGCCAGCCTGGGTGCTGCCCACCAGGCCTTGCTCGAACGGTTGTGCGAAGTGTTGATCGAAGGCCGTGGGCAGATGCTCTACCAGGCCACCAGCAGCCGCGCCGTGCTCGAAGTGCTCGGCGGCGAGGCGCCTGCCGACTGGCCGAGCGCGCGCATCCTGCTGGCCAACGCCCACGGCCTGCATGCTCGCCCAGCCAAGGTGCTGGCGCAGCTGGCCAAACGTTTCGAGGGCGACATTCGCGTCCGCGTGGTCGACAGCGGTCAGCCTGGCGTGTCGGTGAAAAGCCTGAGCAAGCTGTTGAGCCTTGGCGCGCGCCGCGGCCAGGAACTGGAGCTGGTGGCCGAGCCTGCTATCGCCGCCGATGCCCTGCCTGCGTTGCTGGCAGCCATCGAGCAGGGGTTGGGTGAGGAGGTGGAAGCGCTGCCGCTTGTTGCAGAGGCCCCTGCGCAGCCAGCAGTCGAAACGGCGAAGGCGCCGGCGGCCGGCAGCCGCGTGCAGGGTGTGGGCGCTGCCCCAGGTATCGCATGCGGCCCTGCCCACGTCGTGACCGAACGCACGTTCGACTATCCGCTGCGCGGCGAGTCGTACGATCAGGAACGACACAAACTGACCCAGGCCGTGGCTACCGTCAGTGCCGACCTTCAGGTGCTGGTGCAGCGCAGCGACGCGGCCATCGGCGAGATTTTCGTCACCCATCAGGAAATGCTGGCCGACCCGGCCCTGACCGACGACGTCGAGCAGCGCCTGGCCCAAGGGGAAAGTGCCGCCGCCGCGTGGATGGCGGTGATCGAATCAGCGGCCAGCCAGCAAGAAGCGCTGCACGACGCGTTGCTGGCCGAACGGGCCGCTGACCTGCGCGATGTGGGTCGCCGCGTATTGGCCCAGCTGTGCGGCGTCCAGACGCAGAGCGAGCCTGACCAACCTTACGTGCTGGTGATGAGCGAGGTTGGACCCTCCGATGTCGCCAGGCTCGACCCGGCGCGGGTTGCCGGTATTGTTACAGCCCAGGGTGGCGCCACCGCGCACAGCGCCATCGTCGCCCGGGCGCTGGGTATTCCTGCCGTAGTCGGAGCAGGCCCCGGCGTGCTGCTGCTCGAGAATGGCACACCGCTGCTGCTCGACGGCCAACGCGGTGTGGTCAACGTCGCGCCGCCAGCCGAAGAGCTGCAGCGTGCCCTGGCCGAGCGTGACGTGCGCGAGCAGCGTCTGCAAGCCGCCTGGGCCAACCGTTTCGACCCGGCAGTGACCCGTGATGGCCATGCCATTGAGGTCTTCGCCAACATCGGTGAAAGCAGCGGTATCGACAAGGTGGTGGAGCAGGGGGCCGAAGGCGTCGGCCTGTTGCGCACCGAACTGATTTTCATGGCCCACTCTCAGGCGCCGGATGTGGCCACCCAAGAAGCCGAGTACCGCCGCGTGCTCGATGGCCTGGACGGGCGCCCGCTGGTGGTGCGAACCCTGGACGTAGGCGGCGACAAACCGCTGCCGTACTGGCCGATCGCCGCAGAAGAGAACCCGTTCCTCGGCGTGCGCGGCGTGCGTCTGACCCTGCAGCGCCCGCAGGTGATGGAAGACCAACTGCGGGCCCTGCTGCGCGCCGCCGATCAACGCCCTTTGCGCATCATGTTCCCCATGGTCGGGCAGATGCACGAGTGGCGCGAGGCCCGTGCGATGGTCGAGCGCCTGCGCACGGAAATACCCGTGGCAGACCTGCAGGTGGGCATCATGGTCGAGGTGCCCTCGGCAGCCCTGCTGGCGCCGCAACTGGCGCGCGAGGTGGACTTCTTCAGCATCGGCACCAATGACCTGACCCAATACACCCTGGCCATCGACCGTGGCCACCCCAGCCTGTCCGCCCAGGCCGATGGGCTGCACCCTGCGGTCCTCAGCCTGATCGACATGACGGTGCGCGCCGCCCACGCCCATGGCAAGTGGGTGGGAGTGTGCGGCGAACTGGCGGCTGACCCGCAGGCCGTCGCGGTGCTGCTGGGGCTTGAAGTGGACGAGCTGAGCGTGGCATCGCGCAGCGTTGCCGAAGTCAAGGCCCTGGTGCGCCAGGCCGATTCCCGTACAGCCCGCGCCTTGGCGCGTGAGGCCTTGCAACAAGACAGCGCCGCCGCGGTTCGCGCGCTGGTGGAGCGTTATTGAATGGCCAAGATCCTGACCCTGACCCTTAACCCCGCCGTGGACATCACCATCGGGCTCGACAGCCTGCGCCCCGGTCACGTCAACCGCAGCCAGGCCCAGCACAGTCACGCGGCTGGCAAGGGCCTGAACGTCGCCCAGGTGCTGGCCGACCTGGGCCATAGCGTGACCGTCAGTGGCTTTCTCGGGCAGGACAACCTGCCGGCGTTCGAAGCGCTGATCGACTGGCGCGGCTTCTGCGATTGCTTCGTGCGCGTGCCTGGGGAAACCCGCAGCAACCTCAAGCTGGTCGAGGCCGATGGCCGCGTCACCGACATCAACGGTTTGGGCCCGGAAGTGGACGCGGCCGCTTGCGATGCCTTGCTGCGCCTGTTGCGCCAGCACGCGCCGGGGCACGATGCCGTGGTCGTTGCTGGCAGCCTGCCACGCGGGATCAGCCCTCAATGGTTTGGTGACTTGCTCGATGAACTCAAGGCGATGGGTTTGAAAGTGGCGCTCGACACCAGCGGCCAGGCGCTGCGCGTCGGTCTGCAAAGCCTGCCATGGCTGGTCAAGCCCAATACCGAAGAATTGGGCGAAGCCCTGGGCACGCCCGTGGACGATGTCGGCCAACAGCGACTGGCTGCCCGCCAGCTACTGGACGAGGGCGTCGAGCATGTGGTGGTGTCGGCCGGCGAGCACGGGGTGCGCTGGTTCGCCCGGAACTTCACCCTGGTGGCGGTACCGCCCAAGGTGAACGTGGCCAGCACGGTCGGTGCCGGGGACTCTCTCGTGGCCGGCATGGTCCACGGGCTGTTGCAGGGTGAGGCCGCGTCGCGCACCTTGGCCCGCGCCACCGCCATCGCCGCACAGGCCGTCACCCAGGTGGGTTTCGGCATCAATGACCATGACCAGTTGGCCCGCCTGCAAGCCGCCGTGAGCCTGACAGAACAACAAGAGGGTTGCCAATGAACATTGTCATTCTCACCGCCTGCCCCAATGGCCAGGTATCGAGCCTACTCAGCGCTCGCCTGCTGGCGGCTGCGGCCCAGCGCCGTGGCTGGACCACTCAGGTCGAGGTGCAGGATGCCGAGCATCCCGAACGACAGCTCGACGCAGCACAGATCGCTGCCGCCGACTGGGTGCTGGTGGTCAGCACCGGCCCGGTGGACCTGAGCCGTTTTGTCGGCAAGCGTGTGTACCAGAGCACGCCGTCCCAGGCATTGGCTGACCGCGAAGGCTTTCTCGACGAAGCAGCCGCCAATGCGCAGCCGCTGACGGCCGTAGCACCGGATGTCGCTACCCGCGATGAAGTGCGCATCGTTGCAGTCACTGCGTGCCCGACTGGCGTCGCCCACACCTTCATGGCGGCCGAAGCCCTGCAACAGGCCGCGCAGCAGATGGGCTACCAGCTCACCGTTGAAACCCAAGGCTCGGTCGGGGCACGCAACCCGCTTTCGGCCGAAGCCATCGCAGCGGCCGACGTGGTGCTGCTGGCCGCTGACATCGAGGTGCCCGCCGCGCGCTTTGCGGGCAAGCGCATCTACCGCTGCGGTACTGGCATTGCGCTCAAGCAGGCCCGCGCCACCCTGGACAAGGCGCTGGCCGAAGCCAAGGTGGAGGAGGGTGGGGCTGCTTCGGCCAGCGCCGCCGCCAGCAAGGGCGAAAAGACCGGCGTCTACAAGCACCTGCTGACCGGTGTCTCGTTCATGCTGCCCATGGTCGTGGCCGGGGGGCTGCTGATCGCCTTGTCGTTCGTGTTCGGCATCGAAGCTTACAAGGAAGCGGGGACGCTACCGGCTGCGCTGATGCAGATCGGCGGCGAAGCGGCGTTCAAACTGATGGTGCCACTGCTGGCAGGCTATATCGCCTGGTCCATCGCTGATCGGCCAGGGTTGGCCCCAGGCATGATCGGCGGTCTGCTGGCCAGCACCCTGGGCGCCGGCTTCATTGGCGGCATCGTGGCAGGCTTTCTGGCCGGCTACAGCGCCAAGGCCATTGCCCGCTGGGCGAAGCTGCCCACCAGCCTGGAGGCGCTCAAACCGATCCTGATCATTCCTTTGCTGGCGAGCCTGTTCACCGGGCTGGTGATGATCTACGTGGTGGGGCAGCCCGTGGCGGCCATGCTTGAAGGCCTTACGCGGTTTCTCGACAGCATGGGCACCACCAACGCGATCCTGCTGGGGCTGCTGCTCGGTGGCATGATGTGCATCGACCTCGGCGGGCCGATCAACAAGGCCGCCTATGCGTTCTCGGTAGGGTTGCTGGCCTCTTCGAGCTATGCCCCGATGGCGGCCACCATGGCCGCTGGCATGGTGCCGCCGATCGGCCTGGGCCTTGCCACGTTCCTGGCCAGGCGCAAATTCGCCCAGAGCGAGCGGGAGGCAGGCAAGGCAGCGTTGGCGCTGGGGCTGTGCTTCATTTCTGAAGGGGCCATTCCATTCGCCGCCAAGGACCCGCTTCGAGTAATCCCGGCGAGCCTGGCAGGGGGCGCGCTGACCGGAGCGTTGTCCATGTACTTTGGTTGCAAGCTCATGGCGCCACACGGTGGCCTGTTCGTTCTGCTGATCCCGAACGCCATCAACCATGCCGCGTTGTACCTGTTGGCGATTGTCGCAGGCAGCTTGCTGACGGCGGTGGTGTATGCGCTGATCAAGAAGAATGAAGACGTCGAGTTGATGGTGGCGCCGGCCAAGGGGTAGGGTTGCTCAGCGGCAAGCCTTCTCGGCTACGGATGCCGTTCATCGGGCTTGCTGGCTTGCCCATGAAGTGCAAGGCGGTCCGATGAATACGTCAACTTCGACATTACGCGATCACTGTGGGCACGGCCTTGCCAGGGCGCTCCTACAGGGAGCGGCGTCAGCGCTACACCGTGCCGTCCCGTGAGGGCGCGGTCGGCCAACCCGCTCAACAGCCATGCTTGCGCCGCAACGGCGCCAGCAGGTCAACCAGGCCGTTATGATCGACCTCATGCATCAACGCCAGCAACTCCCCTAGCTCTCCTGTAGGAAAGCCCTTGCGCGCAAACCACGCCAGGTAATCGCCCGGCAGGTCGGCAATGATCCTGCCTTGGTATTTGCCGAACGGCATGCTGTGGGTCACCAGCAGCTCGAGACGTTCCGGGTTGAACATTTTCGTACTCGTCATAAAGACGCCCACCATACTGCAAACTGCACGACCCACCTAGGCGGATCATGCAGAACGCGATGCATGGCAATTTGCCTTTATCTCTTAAGCTGCTGATTTAAAATACTTTATTTTTTTTGGAAAGCTGGCACGAAGGCTGCTCCTGTCTACTTATCAACCCTCAAGGAGTTTGAGTCATGAGCGATACCAATAAAGACGTGATCGATATTCTCAACGACCTGATCGAATACAGCAAAGATGGCCAGAAAGGCTTTCTGAAATCGGCAGAAGACGTTAAGAGTCCCATGCTCAAAGACTTCCTGACCAAGCGCGCCGGTGGTTGCAGCGAAGCTGTTAAGGAGCTTCAGGACGAGGTCCGTAAATTGGGCGGTGACCCGGAGACATCCACCAGCTTCACCGGTGACCTGCACCGTGCCTGGATCGAACTTAAGACAGCCTTCACCAGCCATGATGACGAGGCGGTGATGAACGAGACCGAGCGTGGCCAGGACTATGCCCTGAAGGCGTACCGTCAAGCCCGTGAAAAGCTCGTCAAGCTCAACGTCCCTGCCGCAGCAAGCAGCCTGGACCTGGTCGATCGTCAGCTCCAAGGCGTGCAGCAAAATCATGATGAAGTAAAGGCGCTGCGTGACAAGGTCCGCGCTCATTCCTAAGTGACCGGGCCTTCTACCCGGTTGCGGCCGTTGGCCTTGGCCCGGTAGAGCGCTTCATCCGCCCCATCCAGCATGGCTGCAAGGTCTTGCTGGGTGTGTGCGTTGAGGCTGCCAATACCGATGCTCACCGTGACCGGTTGGGTATCGTTACCAAAAGGTGCGAGTCGTGCGACGCTGCGGCATATTCGTTCCGCCAGCATCCGTGCCCCTTCCACGTCGGTTTCCGGCAGTACCACCTGAAATTCCTCCCCGCCATACCGGGCGGCCAGATCGGCCGGCCGACGGATACAGGCCTCGATGGCCTTGGCCACTTCGCGCAGTACATGGTCACCGCCCGCATGGCCGTGGCGCTGATTGAACGCCTTGAAATGATCCACATCCACCATCAGCACCGTCAGTGGTTGGCGCGTACGCTGTGCACGTGCCCATTCAAGGCGCAGCACTTGGTCCAGGTGCCGGCGGTTGGCCAGGCCGGTCAGGCTGTCGGTCGCGGCCAAGGTCGCCAGGCGCTGTTCAGCCTGGAAACGGCGACGCAGCTCGCGACTGAGCAGCCAGGTCAACCAGATGATGCCCGCACACAGCAGCCCGGTGGCAACGCTGACCAGCAGTGCCGTACGGCGCCAGGACGCGAACACCTCGTCGGTGGCATGCACCACCAGCACGATCAGCGGCAAGTCGCCCACGCGGGCAAAGGTATACATGCGCTCGCCGTCATCCCCGGCGGAGGCCGCGACGAAGCTGCCACTCTGCTGCCCGAGTATTCGCTGGAAATTGGGTTTGCCGGCATGCTGGCTACCGACCGATGGATCGGAGGGGCCCATGGGCTGGCGGGCCAGAAGCTGGCCTTCGACGTTGAGCAGGTTCACGCTGCTGTTGGCGCCGATATCCAGGCGTTTGAACAGATCGGTAACGTAGCCAAGGCGCAGCGCGCCAGCCGCGATGCCTGCGAAATCACCGTTCGGGTCGGTGATGCGCCGGCTGAAACTGATGCACCAGTCCAGGTCGCCCAATCGGGCCTTGAACGGCGGCCCCACCAGCAGGGTGGTGTTGGGGTTGTGCAAATGGGTCTGGAACACGCCTGTGTCCCGGAAGTTGGCCTTGCGCGGTACGCTGCTGGTCGAATCGCCTACCACGTCACCGTTGCTGTTCAGCCACAGTACATCCCCACGCTTGCGGTCGGCGAAGGTGTCATCGAACAGCAGCCGCTGGCGCAGGGGGCCGGGTACGGAGGGCAGCTCCTTGCGGCCTACCGCCCAGATCAGCCTTTGCAGGGCCTGATCGTAAAGCTCGACATTGCGCAAAATGTCACTTTCGATCAATTGCACGATGTTGTTGGCCGAGCGTACGGCCGATTGCTCCACGCTTTCACGCTCGCGCATCAGCAAGTAGCTGACGATGGCCACGATGGCGAACACGGCCAGGCAACTGCCCAGCACGAGAGCAAGTTCGGGGTGCGACCGGGAGGGGGGGAGGCGTAACGGTGAGGTAGGCATGGTCGCGACTGCTGGGGGCCATTTGCGGCGGCGACATTCTAGGCAAGTGAAGATTGTCGGACAAGTTCGTCCGACGGAATTACCGTGCGGCAGGGGTTCCCCTGCCGCGCTGATCAGCCAGTGATTGCAGTGACTGTCAGAACACGTTCAAGGGATAGTCGACAATCACGCGCATCTCGTCGTTGTTGCTGTTGCCGTCAATCGAGGCGTAGCCCTGGCCGCCGCGGTGCGTGGCATACCGTACCAGTACCGAGAGGTCTTTGAGGTCGCCTTCCTGGAACACGTACTTGATGTCCAGGTCGCGTTCCCAGTGCTGGGCATCCTTGCCATCGGCCCGGTAGTAATCGTAGTGGCTGTTGCCCTGGGCGGCCTTGGTCAGGTCGGCCTTGCCCCGCGAGTAAGACAGCGATGCGCTCAAGCCGGGCAAGTCGAGGCCGGCGAAGTCGTACCCGTACTGAAGTTTCCAGGACCGCTCGTTCGGCGCGTTGAAGTCCGAATACATGCGCGAGTTGTCCAGGTAGACGCTGTCACCGAGGTTGATGTAGTCGAACGGGGTATCGCCGTTGACCCGCTGATAGGCGGCCGTCACGGTATGGGCGCCCGCATTGAGTGTCAGGTGAAGGCTGTAGGTATTGTTGTCGATGCTGCCCAGCAAGGCCCGGCCTGTGTCTTGCGTGTGATAAAAGTGGGCGCCAGGGTTGAGGCTGACCTGCTCGTTGACCACGTAGGTGTAGTCGAAGTCGGCGTAGTACTGGTTCCAGATATCCTTCAGTTCGGCCGCATACACGCTGGTAGTGATGTTGGGTGTACCGCTCCAGGCTGCGCCCGCCCAGCTCAGGTGCTTGCTCTTGCCGCGCTCATCCAGCGAGCCATAGTAGGTATCGATACGGCGGTGGCCGCTTTGGTTGTAGGGCTTGGTGAAACTGACCTTGCCACCCTCAAGCAGCAGCCCCTCGACGCTGGTGTTGATCAGGCTGATACCCCGGAACGTTTGCGGCAGCATGCGGGTTTCGCCACCGGCGATCACGGGGTTGGTCAAGAACAGGTCGCCGGCCTTGAACTCGGTGTCCAGCGCCTTGAGCTTGAGCGCCGCGCCTGCTGTGGAAAACGAATGCGGGGCAGCGCCCAGTTCGCCGTCGCCTTTCACATGTGTAGGCAGAATGCTGGTGCCTGCATGACCACCGCCACCGTCCAGCTTAACCCCCAGCATGGCGTGCGCGTCGAGACCGAAACCGACGATGCCTGGCGTGTAACCGGATTCGAAGCGCGCCACTGCCCCTTGACCCCATTCCCGCGTATCGCGTGCACCCTGATTGTGGGAGTCGCGGTTGAAATAAGCATTGCGCAGGTGCAGGTTCAACGATGAACCCGCTACAAAACCTTCGGCATTGTCATCGGTGGCCTGGGCCGTGACGGGAATACTTGCACTGAGCGCAATGAAAAGCGGGGTGAAGCGAAACGCGAAAGACACCGGTATTGACTCCTTGATCGGTAGGCGGGGCAGTGCTTGTTGTAGGAGATGGTCATGCTTGCTGCATGACGAATCTGCCAGGGGAAAACCCAGCGCATACGAAAAAAAGCCGCTGATAGGGCAGCGGCTTTTTAGAGGCTAACATATTGAAACAGATGAATCCCATGGCGGATGTTGAACGCGCCGAGGCGTAGGCTCAGCTGTCGGCGTCGGTATCGACAACCGCTTTGGACGCTGTCTGCTGCGAGGCTTTGACCGTCTCGGCATGCTGGGCGGCCACTGTTTCGCGGGCGTCCTGATGGGCCGCTGCGAACTCGGCGTTGCGGGCCACGAATGCGGGCGACTCTTCGGCCATGGCCAGGGGGGACAACAACAGGGACGACAGGACGAACACGCTGGCAATACCCATACTGTTGGACATTTCTAACTACCTTCTTGCGGTGCAAGTGCTAATGAGGACAGGGGTAAAGTTAGTCGTGTGAAGGCAGTTTAAACAGAGCGAAGTTGGATAAGCACTGTTGCGTAAAAGGTAAGTATCGGGGCTGGAATGGCGCAGATTGTCGTTGAAATGCCCGGTTTAGAGCCTTGTAGCGTGACGAAAGACAAGGCGCTCAGTGGGCGGTGTGAACACACCCTGTGAAAGGATCACCGAACCTTGTGAGTCGCGAAGCTGCGTGGCACGGCCACTGCGTAGGCCACTACAGCCGCAGCGGCGCCCCTGACCGGGTAAAACGGGCTGACGGTGTTCAAGCCAACATCACCCGTCCTGCCCCTAGAACCCGATAAAGGCGTAATAAACCGGTGGCTGGTCAGTCACCTGCACCCCAAGTGCCTGTAACTGGGCCTGCAATACAGCGTCTTCGACATGCAGAGCCCAAGACCCCCCTGTGTCCTGAGGATGCTCTGCAAGGGCTGTGGCAAATGCCTGCATGTCAGGCAGGTAGGCCGTGAAGCCGTTGCCCTTGAGCGCGCTGGTGGTCATGCCCAGTGCTTGGCAGACCGCCACCTTGGCCGCAATGTCTTCCCTGTCTGCCTGCCGAGAGGCCTGCACCAGCGCCTGCAACTCGGCATCGACCAGCTGTGTGCCGTGAATCAGCTCAGGCCCCTGTTGCCAGGCCTCGGGTGGGCAATCCTTGCTCTCGGGCCGCAAGGGAATGTGCGGGTTGATTTCAACCGGATAGATCCTGCACACCAGTGGGCGCTGGTCGTAAATGGCGCACAGGTCGTTGTCGTCCAGGTAGCGGCAACGGCCAGGGTTGAAGGCCGCGAAGGTCACCGACACCCGAACCTGGCCGTCGGCACTGGGCACGGCATGAGAGCGCAACAGCACATGTTCGCGTTGCTCAGGGGGCATGCCAGGGCCGTCCACCACGAATGCCTCTATCAGCACTATCACCTGCCCGCCGTCACGGGCCCAGCGCTGCGACTCGGCCAGGGTCAGGGGCACATGGTGGCCGCTGCAGCACTTGCCGCAGCCGGTGCAGGCGAAACGCAGGCTATCGCTCACTTGGTTTGCGGGCTCCATTCACTCACATACGCCCGCTGTTGCTTGCGGTCATACAGGCACAACTCGGTACCGGTTCGCTGCTTCATGTGCTTTTGCGGGTACAGGCCTTCGACCAGCAGGGCGCTCATGCCGGTCTGGTCGTCGAATTCGGCGGGCTTGCTACGGGCATGGGCGTTCTTGAACTGGCTGGCAGCCAGGCAGGCCTTGAGCATTTGCTGGCGGTGCTCGTTCCAGGCCTGGCTGCTGGAAGCCTGGACGAGGCCGCTGAACAGGGCGCAACTGATCAGGATGAGGCTGATACGTTTCATGCGTGGCTTCCTGTTGGTTGCGAAAGGGGGTATGGAAGTATGCCCCAGTCAGTCCGAGGGGCAAACCCGCCGCCGTGTGGGCAGGTCAGCGCTCGGCGAAGACCACCGCCCGCGCCGCCACCACCAGGCAGTCGGTCAACTCCGGGGACGAGAACTTGGTCAAGATGGCATTGGCCCCGGCCTGGGTCGCCTTTTCGCTGCTCATGGCGCTGTCCAGCGAGGTGTGCAGCAGCACATACACGTGCTGGAAATCCGGGCTTTCGCGCAGGCTGCGGGTGAAGGCATAGCCGTCCATCTCGCTCATCTCGATGTCCGAGACGATGACATTGATCTCCTGCGCCGTGCCTTGCAGCTCCAGCAGAATGCCGATGGCGTCCTTGGCACTGCGGGCGGTGCGGCATTCGATACCCAGGTTGCGCAGGGTATGCACCGACTGTTGCAGGGCGACGTTGCTGTCGTCGACCACCAGGATGTTGGCGGCAGCCAGCAGGCTGGCGTCCTCGACGCTCAGGCCACTGGCGGGCAATTCGAAGGGGGGCGGGGCGATGCCGTGAATGACCTTCTCGATGTCGAGCACCTGCACCAAGGTGTTGTCCACGCGGGTGACGCCCGTGATGAACGACTGTTTGCCCGCACCGTACGGCGGCGGTTTGATGTCGGTGCTCAGGCAGTGCACGATGCGGCTGACCGCTTGCACGTGCAGGCCCTGGCGTGAGCGGCTGATCTCGGTGACGATCAAACACCCGCCGTTGGGGTCGGCCAGCGGTTGCTCGCCAATGGCGCGGGACAGGTCGATCACCGACAGCGGATGCCCGCGCAAGGTCGCCACGCCTTTGACATGCGGGTGGGACTCGGGAAGCTTGGTCAGCGCCGGGCACGGAATGATTTCGCTGACCTTGAGCAGGTTGATTGCCATCAGCTTGCCGCTGCGCAGGGTGAACAACAGCAGGGACAACGCGTCCGCGCGGGCATTTTGCTTGGCCATGGTGACCTTCGGTGGGGAACAGGGGATGACAGGTTATCGGCCTGTTCCGTAAAGGCTTTAGGGGCGCTTGCGCTAACGCTCGCGCAAGGCTTCCTTGGCCCGGTTCAGGGGTTTGATGAGGTAGTCGAGTATCGTCTTCTCCCCGGTGCGAATATCCACCGTGGCGATCATCCCTGGCACGATTGCAAACTGCTTGCCGGCCTTGTTCTGCAGGCTGTCCTGTTCGGTGCGAATGAACACCCGGTAATAGTAGATTTCAGGTTTGACCTCGTCTTGCAGAGTATCCGGCGAAATCCCCACCACCTTGCCGTCCAAGCCGCCATACACCGAGTAGTCGTAGGCGCTGATCTTCACTTTGGCGGCCTGATCGGGGTGAATGAAGGCAATGTCCCGTGGCGCGATGCGGGTCTCGATCAGCAGGCGCTCATCCATCGGCACGATCTTCATCACCTGGCCACCTGGCTGCACCACACCGCCCAGGGTGTTGACCTCGATGTCCTTGACGATACCCCGCACCGGCGAGCGCAAGGTCAGGCGCGTCAATGAGTCGCTGCGGCCACGGATTACCTCCGACAGGCTGTCGGCCTCGGCACTGGCCTTGGCCAGTTCCTCCCTGGCCCGCACCAGATACTCCGAGCGTGCCTCGGTGGCCTTGAGCTCCAGTTCCGAGCGCTGGCGGTTCAGGCGGATGACCTCGACGCGGCTGGAAGCGCCCATCTTCGCCAGGTTTTCGGTGATCTTTAGCTCGCTGCGCACCAGCCGCAGCGAGTCCTCGATACCGGCCAGCGTCTGCTCAAGACCACGGCGGCGGGTGGTGTACAGCGCCGTCTCCGCCTCGATCAGCTCGGGCGACTCGCGCAGACTAGCCGGGAATTTCAACGGCTTGCCCGTGACCTCTGCCTGCAGGCGCGCCTGGCTGGCCTTGGCGGCGCGGTACTTGGCTTCGCTTTCGCCCACGCTTGATGATGTCTTGGTCGGATCGAGCTGGGCCAGGACCTGGCCGCGCTCGACCAGATCTCCTTCGGCCACGCTCATCTGCGCGACGATCCCACCTTCGAACGACTGGATCACCTGCTCACGGGAGCTGGGGATGACCTTGCCCGTGCCGGTGGACACCTCGGTCACCTCGAACCAGGCCGCCCAGGCCAGGAATGCCGCCAGCATCACCGCGCACAGGGTGATCAGGCGCCCAGCCCGAAACACCGCCTGGTCATCCTGACCATCGAGGTAAGAGGCGGGAAGTTCATGGTTGCTCATGCCTGCGCTCCTTGCAGTTTGGCCAACGCGGCGTCGCGTGCGTCGTCGATCACGATACGGCCGCCGTCGAGCACCAGGATGCGGTCCACCCGCTGCAGCACGCTCAACCGGTGGGTGGCGATCACCAAGGTGCGGCCCTGGCAGAAGCGATCCAGGTTATCCAGCAACCGGCGCTCGGTGATGTCATCGAGCGAAGCGGTGGGCTCGTCCAGCAGCAGCACCTGCGGCTGACGCACCAGCAGCCGCGACAGCACCAGGGCCTGGCGCTGCCCACCGGACAGGCCCAGGCCGCCTTCGAGGATCAGGTGATCCATGCCTTTGGGCAGGCGACGCACGAAGTCCAGCGCACCGGTGGCCGACAGCGCCGCCACCAGCTCCTGATCGCTGGCCTGGCCGGCGCCCAGGGTCAGGTTCTCGCGCAGGGTGCCGTGGAACAGCCTGGCGTACTGGGCCAGCAAGCCCACGTCACGGCGCAGGTCGGCCGGGTCCAGGTGCGCCATGGCGATACCGTCCAGGCTCACCTCCCCCTGCATCAGGTCCATGCTACCGGCCAGCGCCTGCAGCAAGGTCGACTTGCCAGCGCCGTTGCGGCCGAGCACGGCAATGCGCTCGCCCGGGCGAATGTCCAGCTGCGCGATGTTGAGCACAGGCGGCGCCTCTTCGCTGTAGCGGAAGGTGGCCTGGCGCAAGCGGTATTCACCACGCAGGGCAGGCATGTGCACCCGTGCCTCGCCTTCGGGGTGGTCCACTGGCGACTGCATCAGCTTGTCCAGCCCTTGCAGGGCCACCTTGGCCTGCTGCCAGCGGGTCAGTACATGGGTCAGTTGGGCCAGCGGCGCCATCATGCGCGAGGCCAGCATGGAGGCGGCCACCAGGCTGCCAGTGGTCAGGTCGCCGGCGATCACCATGGGCGCGCCGATCACGATGACCACGGCGAATACGGCCCCTTGCACATTCTGCGTCCAGGCCACCAGCCCGTTGGTGAGGGTGCGCAGGCGCAGGTTGGTGTGGGCGCAGGCGGCGTTGTACTGGTTCCATTGCCGCTCGAAACGCGCTTCGGCTTGCAGGGCCTTGATCTCGTCCAGGCCCTGGATGCTCTCGACCAGCATGGCATTGCGCAACGAGGACTCACGCATCGAGGCATTGGCCAACCGTGCCAGGCGCCGCTGCGCGAGCAAGCCCGGCACCACCATCGCCACCAGGGCCACGATCGGCACGAACACCAGCACGCCGCCGATCAGCCAGAACACGAACAGGAACAGCAGGAAGAAGGGCAGGTCGGCCAGTGCCGTCGCGGTGCTGGAGGTGATCAGGTCGCGGATCGACTCCAGCTCGCGCAACTGCGAAATGAACGAGCCGGTGGACTTGGGCCGCACCGAGTTGCGCAGGCGCAGGGCGTGGCCATAGACCAGGTCGCTGACGCGCAGGTCGGCCCGCTTGCCCAACAGGTCGGTGACCTTGAGACGCAGCAGGCGCATGCTGAAGTCGAACACCAACGCCAGCACCACGCCGCCAAACAGCACATACAAGGTCGGCAGTGATTCAGCCGGAATCACGCGGTCGTAGACCTGCATCGAGAACAGCACCCCGGCCAGCGCCAGTACGTTGGCGACCAGTGAGGCGATCATCACTTGCCCGTACGGGCGCAGATCGCGCAGTACGATACGGGCGAACCAGTGCCGGTCGTACGGGGCGGTGTAGTCATCGGTGCGCACATCGCGCAGTGGCCGTGCGGGGCGCAGCAGTGCAACGCGGGTGATCCTGCCTTGCAGCGCATCGCGGGGCAGGCGCGAGGTCAACCCTTGATCGCCTGCGAAGACCACCGCCAGGTCGTCCTCCTGGGTCACCGACTCGACCACCGCCAGTTGGCCGTCATCGAGCTCCAACACCAGCGGCGTGCGCCATTGCCGCAAGCCTTTTGCGTCGAAACGCACGAAGCGCAAGGCCAGGCCGGCTTGTCGGGCCATGTGGCGCAGGATTTCGTCCAGGGGGCGGGCATCCTCATCGGCGGCCAGGCGGATGCGCTGGGGTGACACGTCCAGACGATAATGGTGCGCGACCTGCAGCATCACCTCCAGCCAAGGGCCGAGGTCAGCGCGCGCGCTGGTGGCAGGCGCCGGGGCCTGGGCCGGTTCGGGCAGCGTCACATTGACCGGATCGCTCATGGCTGAATCTCCACACCTTGCAGGTTACGCCCCTCGAGGCCGAAGGCCGCCCGCAGGGCGCCCGTGTTGTAGAGGCAGTCCACGTCCAGACGCAGCAGGTCGGAACGGGTGCCGGCCAGTTCGAAGCGCGACTGGTAGATTTCCTGCTCGGCATTGAGCAAGTCGAGCAGGGGGCGCGTGCCCAGGTCCAGGTACTGGCGGCCATAAAGCATTCGCGCTTCCTGGATGCTGTCCTGGCGGGCCTCGAGCGAGTTCAGGCGGCGCCCCAGGCCCGCTGTTTGTGCGGTGGCCTCGGCCAGGCCGCGACGGGCCTGCAGGCGCGCGGCATCCTCGGCCGAATCGGCGGCCGTCAGGGCATAGCCGGCCGCGCGGCTGCGGGCACTGATGGAGCCGCCCTGGTAGATGGGTACCTCCACGTTGAGGTAGATACCGGCCTGGGTACGGTCCAGGCGCGAGTTGTCACGGTTGTAGTCGTTGTCCAGGTAGTGGTTGACCTGCGGCTGCAACGACACGGTGGGGTAAGCCTCGGCCTTGGCCTGGGCCAGTTCGGCCTGGCCCTGGGCACGTTGGGCAAGCGCCATCAGTACCGCTGGCAGGCGCTCGTCGCCCTGACTCGGGCGCTTGCAGGCCTGGGCCAGTTCCCGAGGCGGTCGTTCGTCCAGAGAGACCGGCGTGGCACGTCCGAGCAAGGCCGCCAGGGTCGAGCGCCAGCGTTCGTACTGGGCGCTGTATTCCTCCAGCACGGCGCGGGCGCTTTGTACCCGCGATTCGGCCTGGACCACGTCAGAGCGGGTGCTGGCGCCCATGTCGCTGCGCTGGCGAGCCATGTTGGCAATGTCGCCCACCCCGCGGATCTGGTCACGGGCAATGCCGATCAGCTGCTCATAGCGGCGCGTTTCGATCCAGGCATAGGCCGTGTCCCGGGCCAGGTCATCGACCACCAGCAAAATATTGGCCTGGGCCCGGGCGGCTGCGGCCTGGGCAGCGCTGACCGCATGATCGACCTTGCCGAAGTCGTACAGCATCTGCTTGAGCGACAGGTTGATGGCCTGGCTGCTGCGGTCACCGCCGTACCCGGTGTCATAGCCGGTACGCAGGCCACCGGAGATCTGCGGGTAATAACCTGCACGGGCGACGTTGATACCTTCGCCTTGCTTGTACAGGTTACCGATGGCCTCGGCGATGCTGGGGTGCCATTGCGCGGCTTGCAACACGGCCTCGGACAGCCCCAAGGCCTGCGCGCCGGCTACCGGCGCCATGCCCACGGCAGGCCTTGCCGGTACCGTTTCAGGCGCGTCCCTGAGCAGGGACGGCCCGATCTGGCGTAATGCGGGGTCTATGTCATCGGCGGCCTGGGCCGCCGGTTGAAAATTCAAGACCAGGAGCCCGAAGGCTCCCAGCAACCACGGTGACAGCGTACTGCTTGGTTTCACAGAGTGTCCTTACTGCTGGTCATCGTCCTTGCCCCCGGGGATGTACCCGGCGGGTTTGCAGCGGCCTCAGACCACATGGATACCGCTTTGCACCCACAAGTGGTGACTCGGATCCTCCTGAGCCGTGTACTGGTTATAGTCGATACCGTCGGCAGTTTGGTTCCCCACCTTGCTCCAGGTGTCGGTCATGTGAACCGAGTCACTGTCATCCCCCTTGATGATCAGCGTGTCGCTGGCGCTGTCGGTAACCGCCACCACGTCGGCCAGGGTCAATGTGAGAGTCACTGCGCTGGTGTCGTTGAGGTCGATGGTGTCGATCTCGTGCACCCGACCGACCAGGTTGCCCAGGTCGATGCTGGCATCACCGCCATTCCAGAGCAGCGTGTCGCTACCGCTTCCCCCGTTGAGGCTGGCAAAGCCCTGGTCGCTGATCACCAGAGTATCGTTACCGGCGCCTCCGTCGAGCGTGACCGCGCTACCGGCACTGGCCACCAGCGTGTCATCGCCATCGGTGCCGGCGATCACCTCACTGGCAGCGACCGTGGCGACACCGGCCAGCGCCGCGCCCTCGTCACCGGTGTCCGCCATGATCGCAGCGGTGGCGGCAAAGCCTGTGATCGGGTCGAGGTTGATGGTGAGCGTGGCGGTGTCGGTAGTGCCGTTGGGGTGGGTCAGCTCGTAAGTGAACACCTCTTGTTGCCCGATCACCGACGAACTGAGGCCGGCATCGAGGGTATAGGCGTAGCTGCCATCGGCCTGCACCACCAAGGTCCCGTAGCTGCCCTGGACGATGGCCCCGTTGTAGCCCGGGATGGTGAAGGTGTTCGCCGCCGTCAGCACGCTCAGCACCGTCAGGGGCGAGCCCAGGTTGTCGGCGCCCGCGCCGTCGGTCAGCAGGTTGCCGGTGACCGGCGTATAGCTGCCTACCACGAACTCATTGAGGTGAGTGGCCGTGGCATTGACCGTGGTGGTCAGCGAGCTGAGTAGTCCAATGCCGCCTGCGGTGACCCGCACGTGGTAGGTGCCGGCGCCCTGGTTCTGGAAGGTGTAGCCCGCTCCCCCGCCCAGCAGAGTGACCAGTGAACCACCGCCGACGGTCTGCACCGTCACGTACTGCCCTGTGGCCGGGTTGAGCTTGAGCAGCTCGAGCGTGGTGCCGTTGAGCAGGGTCAGCAGGTTGGCAGAATTGAGCACTACCTGTACATCAGCGGTGGTGTTGGCTGCCACGGTAGTGGTGTACGTGGCCGAGCGGGTACCGAGCACCGGCAAGGACAGCGGTGAGAACGTGGTGGTGCTGCTGGTTTGCAGGTTCACCAGGCTGATGTTGGTGTTGTCGACGTCATTCACCGCGTCCACTACGGTGGCGGGCGCTGCATAGTTGGTGTTGCTCCACACCTCGGTGGCTTGTGGGCTGTCGATGCGCACGTACAGGTTGGCCGTGTCGGACTTGCCGTTCGGATGCACCAGCTGATAGCTGAACACATCCACCTTGCCGACGCTGCTCGGGCTGCCGTTGGGGGTATAGGTGTAGCTGCCATCGCCCCGTATTACCAGGGTCCCGTACTGGCCCTGCACGGTGGTAGCGCTGCCAGCGGTCACGTAGCTCCCGCCCTTGAGCACTTGCAGCACCGCGTCGCTGTCCGGCCCACGCGCATCGGTCGTGCCGTCGATACCCACATCGGTGACGACGTTGCCGGACGTCGCTGCGCCCGTACCGGTGAACTGGGTCAGGCTGGTGGTATCGACCTGCAACGTGGTGTTGACCGTGGTCAGCAGGCCGATACCGCCGCTGCCCACGGTCAGCCGGTAGTCACCGGCACGCAGCTCGCCGATGTCCACGCGCAGGCCTTGGCCCAGCGGCAGCAATACCAGGTCGAGCAAGCCCTGGCTGTTACCGGTCGCCAGCGTCACCCAGGCGCCGCTGGCATTTTTCACCTGCAAGGTGAAGGTGGCGTTGTCCAGCAGGGCCAGGGCACTGCCCGTGTTGAGCGTCAGCGTTGGATCCGCCGTTGTGCCTGCTCCCACTGTCCAGGTAAAGGTCTTGCTGAAGCCCGCCAGCAGGGTGCTGAACGAGTCCTGGTAGGTACGGCTGCTGACGACGGGCGCAAGGTTGACCACGGCGGTTGCCAGGTTGTCGCTGGCGATGACCGGCGCATCGGCGTCCACATCGGGCGCGGTGACGGTGACGTTGCCCGACACGTTGCCGCGTGGGTCGCTCAGGGTGATCGACAGCAGCTGGCCATTGTCCTGTGGTGGGTTCAAGGCCACGGTGAAGCTGCCGTTAGGCTGCACGGTACCGGTTTGCAGCACCGTGCCGGTTGCGCTGCGCACGGTGACGGTGGCGCCGGGCTCGCCGGTACCGGTCAGGCTGGTGCCGTCGGCATTGACCTGCAGGTTGCCGGCGACCGCTGGCGGGGTGAAGTCCGGCGCGGTCAACGCGGTGGGCGTCGAAACGTTGCCTGCTGCGTCCGTGAGCGTGACCGACAACGCCTGGTTGTCGATCTGCGCGGCCGCCAGGCTGACCACGAACAGGCCGTTGCTGCCGACCGTGGCGGTGCCCAGCACCGTACCGGCGCCGTTGCGCACTTGTACCGTGCTGCCGACCTGGCCCGAGCCGCTGACGGCGGTGCCGGTGGGGTTGATGGTGGCAATCGGCGCGGCAGGCGGCGTGGTATCGGGTGCGAACACACTGGCGCTGCCGGACAGGTTGCCGGCGGCATCGGTCTGGCGCACCACCAGCAGTTGCCCATCGTTCTGCGGCGAGGTCAGGGCGATGGTGAAGGTGCCGTTGGCCTGCACCACACCGGTACCGACCTGGCCACCTGGGCCTTGCACGGTAACGGTAGCGCCTGCTTCGCCGTTGCCGGTCAGCACGGTGCCTGCACCGTTGACCGTCACGTTGGTCGGCGCAGCCGGTGGTTGGAGGTCAGGCGCGGTGAAGGCCGTGCTGCCAGAGGCGTTGCCCGCCCCGTCGGTCTGGCTGACGTTCAGCACCTGGCCATTCAACTGCGGTGCATTGAGGTTGATGCTGAACTCGCCTGCGGCGTTGACCTGCCCGGTGCCCAGCACCGCATTGCCGGCGCTGCGCACGGTCACGGTTGCGCCCGCTTCGCCGGTGCCGGTCAGTACCAGGCCATTGGTCGACAGCGCGGCGTTGACAGGGTTTGCAGGCGGGGTGATGTCTGCCGCCACCACGAAGGTCGGCTGCGATTCGCCGCCAACCAAGGCAACGGCCGTGACGGTCAGTTGCTGCCCGTTGAGCTGTGCAGTCGTCAGTTGCAGGCTGAACGTACCGTTCAAGGTGGCGCCGCCGACACCAATCTGATTGCCTGCCGCGTCATATACCCGAATGCCTGTTCCCGAAGGCGCATTGCCCGACAAAGTCAGGCCATCGCTGGCCAGCACGACATTGGTAGGTGGTACAGGAGGGGGTGCCAACGGCGTGACAAAGGTGATGCTGGCAGACGTATTGGCCGCCGCATCGGTCTGGTAGACCACCAGCGACGCCACCGAGCCGGCAGGCGGACTGGTGACGATCTGGAAGGTCCCGGCCTCGCTGACTTCACCGGTACCGATCACCGTCCCGTTTTTGCTGATGGTAACGGTTGCGCCTGGCTCGCCACGGCCCGTGATCACGGTGAAGGTGTTGTCCACCGCCAGGTCTGTGACGGCATCGGGCGGCGAGGTATCCCGGGCCAGCAAGGTGGCCGGGAGTGAGGTGTTGCCTGCTGCGTCGATGGAGACGACGGTCAGAAGCTGGCCGTTGTCCTGGGCTGGATCCAGGGCGATCGTGAAGGCACCGCCCGCCGCCACCTGCACAGTGCCGACTTCGACACCGTCCGGCCCGCGCACGCTGATGGTGGTGCCGGCTTCGGCCGTGCCGGTGAGGGTCTGGCCGGTGGCATCGAGCACCAGGTCGCCCGGCTGCACCGGTGGGGTGAGGTCAGGCGCTTGCAATTGCACCCCCGGCGATGGGTTGCCGGTGGCGTCCTGGGCGATGAGGGTCAGCACTTCACCGTTGATCTGTGCCGGCGTCAGTGCCACCACGAAACGGCCGTCAGCGGCGACGACAACCTGGCCTACCAGATCGCCCTGGCTGTTGAGCACCGTCACGCGCGCCCCGACTTCGGCTGTGCCGACCAATTGGGTGCCGCTGCTGTTGATGGTCGCCACCACTGCTTCAGGGGGCGTGATGTCCAGTGCGGTCAGGGTGCTGACCGGCGAGACGTTCTGGGCAGCATCGGTCAGGGTCACCTGCAAGCGCTCGCCATTGAGCTGCGGGGTTTGCAGGGCGATGGTGAAGGTGCCTGCGGCGTTCACCACACCCGTGCCGATCTGTGTCGTGCCCACGAACACCCGCACGGTGGCGCCCACTTCGCCGACGCCACCGAGGGTGTCGCCGGCCGCATTGAGCCGCAACTCGGTCGCCGCTGCTGGCGGCGTCAGGTCTGGCGCCTGCACCGTGACCGCCTCGCTGACGTTGCCGGGTGGGTCGGCCTGCAGCACGGAAAGCACTTGGTTATCGATCTGAGCCGGCGACAGGTCCACACGGAAGCTGCCGTCGGCCAGGACCGGGCCCGTGCCCAGCGTCACGCCCGCTGCATCCCTGACGGTTACCGTTGATCCCGGCTCACCAAAGCCGGTGACTACGCTGCCATCGGCGTTGATCACTACCTGTGTCAATGGCTCTGGTGGGGTGAAATCAGGCGTTTGCAAGGTGGCGACCGGCGAGACATTACCGGCCCCATCGGCCTGGGTGAAGCTCAGCACTTCGGCGTTGGTGAGCGGCGGGTCGAGGGTCAGCGTGAAGTTGCCGCTGGCATCGACAATGGCGCTGCCGATGTCCTCACCCGCTGCATTGGTGACGGTCACTGCTGCGCCGGCTTCGCCGCGCCCTGTGATGGTGACGCCGTCACTGGAAACCGCCAGCTCTGCCGGTGCGGTTGGCGGCGTGGTATCGGGCGCGGTGATGACGCTGG
Organism: Pseudomonas sp. SWI7; assembly: GCF_006351945.1. Lineage (NCBI taxonomy): Bacteria > Pseudomonadati > Pseudomonadota > Gammaproteobacteria > Pseudomonadales > Pseudomonadaceae > Pseudomonas > Pseudomonas sp. SWI7. The sequence goes on from NZ_CP040930.1 coordinate 4,676,947, forward strand.
CGCCCGATTGGTTGCCGGCGGCGTCGGTCAGCAGCACCTGCACCTGTTGCCCGTTGGCCTGAGGCGCGGAGAGGTTGACCTGGAAGGTGCCATCGACGCGCACGGTGTCGGTGCCCAGCACACTGCCGTCGGCAGCGATCACCCGCACGGTGACGCCTGGCTCGCCTGTCCCGTTGAGCAGGCTGCCACCGCCAGCGAAGGCCAAGTCCTGTGCAGGTGTTGGCGCGGTGCGGTCTGGCGCGGTAAGGCTGACGCTGTTCGATTCGTTACCGGCCACATCGGCCTGGCTGGCATTGAGCAGCTCGCCGTCCAGTTGTGCCGTGGCCAGCGTGGCGCTGAAGTTGCCAGCAGCATCGACCACGGCAGTGCCGAGTTCGATACCGCCTTCGCCAGTGATGGTCACGGTAGCGCCCGGTTCGCCGCGGCCGGTTACGACCAGGCCGTCGTCAGACAGCACCAGGCCGGTGAGCGGTAGCGGCGCCGTGGTATCCGGCGCCTGCAGCGTGGCAGGTAGCGATACCGCGCCGTCGGTGCCAGTAGCGGCGACCAGCAGCACTTCGCCGTTGGCCTGCGGACTGCCAAGGTTGACCGTGAAACTGCCGTCATTGGCCACCGGGCTGCTGCCCAGAAGTTGCCCATTGGTGCCGTACACGTTGACGGTGGTGCCGCTGGCTGCCGTTCCCGAGACCGACAGGCCGTCGGCGGCCAGGACCAAGTCTGCCGGGGTTGCCGGTGCCAAAGGCCCAGGGGCGTTGATCGATTGGGCAGGCGAGACGTTCTGTGCTGCGTCGGCTTGCACCACGCTCAAGGTTTCACCCACCAGTGCCGCAGGGCTGAGGCTGACGTTGAAGCGACCGTCGGCTGCGACCACTGCTGTGCCCAACAGGCTGCCATCGGCTGCACTGACGCGCACTGTGGCACCGGCCTCACCGCTACCCACCAGGCTTGCGCCGTCGGCGGACACGGCCAGGTTGCTGACGGCGGCTGGCGGCGTGGTGTCCGCTGCGGTATAGGGCGCAGCGGTCGAAACGTTGCCGGCAGCGTCGGTGGCGGTCACCTGCAGGGCCTGCCCATTGGTTTGGGGCGCGTTGAGGGTTACCTGGAAGGTACCATTGGCGGCGGCGACTGCCGTGCCCAGCACGTTGCCGGCGTTGTCACGCACGGTCACCGTGCTGTTTGCTTCGGCGCTGCCGGTCATCTGCAGGCCCGACGGGGCGAGCAGCAGGTTGACCGGCGCGTCGGGGGCGGTAAAGTCCGGCGCAGTCACGGCAACCGCCACCGATGTGTTGTTGCCCGCATCGGTCTGGTTGACGCTCAGGCGCTGCGCGTTGAGCTGGGCGCTGTTCAGGGTCAGGGTAAAGCTGCCATTGGCCGCAACCAGTCCTGTACCGAGGATAGTGCCGTCGACCCCGCGCACGCTGACGGTGGCGCCTGCTTCGCCCAAGCCGGTCAGGGTCAGGCCGTTGTTGTTCAGCACCACGTTGGTCAGGGCGGCAGGGGGCGTGAGGTCTGGCGTGGTGAGGTTGACGGCAACCGAGGTATTGCCGGCGGCATCGACCTGGGTGACGCCGATGGCCTGACCGTTGGCCTTGGGTGTATCGAACACCACGGTAAAGCGGCCATCCACACCCACCGTCGCGGTTCCCAGTACGGTGCCGGAAGCGTTGCGCACCTGCACGGTGGCGCCGGGTTCACCGCTGCCGGACAGCTGCCGGCCATCGCCGCTCAACTGCGCGTCGATCACTGCCGCTGGCGGTGTGCGGTCTGGGGTCGCGAGGCTGGCCGGCGCCGACACGTTGCCGGCTGCGTCGCTGAGGGTGACCTGCAGCGCGCTGCCGGTGGTCTGGGCACTGGGCAGGGTGATCTGGAACTGGCCACTCTGGTTGACGGTGCCGGTGGCCAGTACCGCGCCGCTGGCATCGCGAATCGTCACCAGCGCCCCGGCTTCACCCTGGCCGCTGACGACCGTGGCTGCGTTGTTCAAGCTCAGGTTGTTGGCAGCCAGAGGCGCCTGCAGATCGGGGGCCTGCAAGGTCGCAGCCAATGACACATTACCGGCCGCGTCCGCCTGGGTCACGATGAGGTTCTGGGCGTTGGCCACTGCCGGGACGAAGTTGACCGTGAACAAGCCATTGCTGCCTACGGTCGCGCTGCCCAGGAAGTTGCCCAAGCTATCGCTGACACGCACGGTAGCGCCCACTTCGCCCTGGCCGGTCAAGGTGCTGCCGATACGGTCGATGGCCACGCCTGTCGGTGCATCAGGCGGCGTGGTGTCTTCGGCAACCACGGTGGCTGGCACCGAGGGTTGGCCGCCTGCCGTGGCTCGCGCGGTGACCTGCAATTTCTGCGCATTGAGCTGGGCATTGAGGAAGAACACGCGGAAGATGCCGTCGGTGCCAACCGTCGCTGTGCCCAATGTGGTACCGGCGGATGTCACGGTAATCAAGGTACCGACGGTGCCCTGGCCGGTCAGGAGGAAGCCGTCTTCGCTGATCGCCAGGTTGCTTGGGGCCGCCACTTCGTTACCGGTCGGGCCCTGCAGCTGCACGTCGGTGGAGGCGTTGCCGGACGGGTCGATCACGACCACGTCGACCGTTTCGCCCGTGCTCAGGGGCGGGTCGACCGGGATCACGAAGGTGCCGTCCGGGCCGGCCGTATCACTGCCGCGCTCGGAGCCATCCGGGTTGCGGATGACCACCGTGCTGCCAGGTTCGGCCGTGCCGCCGACCGTCGTACCATCGGGGCTCACGCTGACATTGGTAGCTGGCAGCGGATCGGTGTTGTCCGGTGCTGTCACGCTGATCGGCACCGATGCATTGCCGGTCGGGTCGGTGACCACGACGGTGACGGTCTCCCCATTGTTTTGCGCGGTGGGCAGCGTCACGCTGAAGCCGCCGTCGGCGTCTACCGGGACAGTGACTTCACCGCCGGCACTGTCGCGTACCGTGACGGTCTGGGCGCCAGGCGCGTTACCGGTCACAGTGGTGCCGTCTTCGCTGACCACCACGCCGGTGGGTTGCGCAGGTGGGGTGATGTCCGGCGCGGTGACCCGTCCTGGCGAGGAGGCGTTGCCGGCGCCGTCGATCAGTACGACATCCAGCACCTGGCCATCGAGCTGCGCAGGTGACACGGGTACGGTGAAATTACCACCCTCAGGCACCACGATACTGCCCAGCACGGCGCCGCCAGCGCCCCGTACTTCCACCGTGGCGCCGGGCTCGCCAACGCCCTGGATGGCAGTGCCGCCCGGGGTGATGACAAGACCCGTAGCGGTTGCCGGTGGTGTGCTGTCGTCAGCCGTGAGCGTGGTTGCAGGCGACAGGTTGCCCTGTGCGTCGATGAGGATCACCGACAGCACTTCGCCATTGGTTTGCGCTGGGGTGAGAGGGACTTCGAAGTTGCCATCTACCCCTACTTCGACGCTGCCCAGCACATTGCCAGCGGCATCGCGCACCTCGACAGTGGCCCCGGCCTCACCTTGACCGCTCAGTACGTTCCCGGCGTCATTGAGCGAGAGGCCAACAGCCGCCAGAGGCGGTGCGAGGTCGGGCGCCGTCACGGTGCCCGCCGGGGACGGGTTGCCGGCAGGGTCGGTCTGTATGATCGACAGGTCCTGGCCACCGAGCTGCGCGGGTACCAGGGTGACGCTGAAATTGCCATCGGCTTGAACCTCGGCAGTGCCCAGCACGATGCCAGCCACACCGGTCACCGTGACTTGTGCGCCAGGCTCGCCCGTGCCGGTCACGAGGGTGCCATCGGCTGATACCAGCAGGGTGCCGGGTAGGGCAGGCGGTTCGTTGTCCGGTGCAGTCAGATCGACGGCTTGGGACAGGTTGCCGGCAGCATCACGCTGTTCGACACTCAGCACTTGGCCATTGGTCTGCGCGGGGTCGAGCGTGACCGAGAAGGCGCCATTGCTGCCTACCTGGGCGAAGCCCAGCACGGCGCCGTTCGGCGCGCGTACGGTCACCGTGGCGCCGGCTTCGCCAGTACCGCTCACCACGCTGCCTGCGCCGTTGATGACCGCATCGGTAACCTGCTGAGGTGGCGTGGTATCCGGCGCCGTGAAGGGTACAGGCCCTGCGCTGTTGCCCAGGTTGTCGGTGGCTTCCACGCTCAAGCTTTCGCCGTTGCGCTGGGCAGCGGACAGGGTGACGTCGAAGCGTCCGTCAGCGCCCACGGTTGCGCTGCCCAACACAGCGCCGCCTGCGTCGCGGACGGTGATGATCGAGCCGACCTGACCCACGCCGGTGAGGTGGATACCCGCCGTGTCGATGGCCAACGCAGAAGGCTGCAGCGGGCCGTCCAGATCAGGCGCCGTGAGGGTGGAGCTGGAGGTGTTGCCGGCGCCATCGCGCACGGTGACTTCCAGGGTCTGGCCATCGGTTTGTGGTGGCGTCAGCTGCACGCTGATAACGCCGTTGGCACCGATTTGAGCCGTGCCGAGCACGTTGCCATCGGCATCGGTGACCTGCACCGTGGCCCCTGCCTCGCCCCGTCCGGTCAATACGCTGCCATTGGTGTTCAACTGCAGATCGGTAGGTTCATTGGGGGCCGTGATGTCGGGAGCGACGATCTGCACGGGCAGCGAGGGGGTGCCGTCGCCGTCGACGGCGACCACATCCAGGGTTTCGCCGTTCGCCTGGGCCGGTGTGAGCCCCACGGTGAAGCTGCCGTCAGGGTTGGCCTGAACGGTGCCGATGACATTGCCCTGGGCATCGCGTACTTCAACCTGAGCGTTGCCCGGTGCGGTGCCACTGACCGAGGTGCCGTCCCCAGCCACCACGATATCGGTCGGGCTGGCCGGTACAGGGGCTTGCGAAACGGTGACGTCTATCACCGTGGAGGTATTGCCAGCTGCGTCGGTCTGCACCAGCGAGATGGCCTGGCCGGCCGCCAGCGGCGCATCGAGGTTGACGACGAAGGTGCCGTTGACCGCGACAGTCCCCGTGCCGATGACCAAGCCCTCATCATTGCGCACCTGTACGGTGGCGCCCGGTTCACCCCTGCCTGCGACGGCGAGGCTTCCCGCACCTGCTTGCACGTTGCTGACCGGCACTGGCGGCGTGATGTCGGGGGCGACATAGCCCAGCGGCACCGAGCTGTTACCCGCAGCGTCGGTCACGGTCACGGACAGGGCCTGACCGTTGGCCTGCGGCGGGTCGAGTGTGAGGTTGAAGGTGCCGCCGGGCTGGGCGATGGCGCTACCGATCAGGGTGCCAGCGGCGTCGCGCACTTCAACGCGCGCGCCGGCCTCGGCAGTACCGCTCAAGGTCACGCCGTTTTCCAGCGCCAGATTGGCAGGCTGCAGCGGCGCCACCTGGTCAGGCGCGGCCAGCGAGCTTGGCGCCGAGACGTTGCCCGCTGCATCGGTAAGGGTGACCTGGAGCGCCGAGCCGTCAATCACCGGCGTCTGCAACTGCACCACGAAGGTGCCGTCGGCTTGTACCGTGCCGCTTGCCAGCAGCTGCCCCTGATCATTGCGCACTTGCACGGTGGTGCCGACTTCGCCGCGCCCGGAAACGGTGGCGCCATTGGCACTGATCACAAGGTCGGTGGCAGGTTGTGGCGGCGTGGTGTCGCCCCCGTTGTCAATCACAGGCGCAGTGACCGAGCCTGGCAACGAGGCATTGCCGGCGGCATCGGTGGCATTGACCTGCAAGACCTCGCCGTCGACCTGTGGCGGATTCAGGGTGATGCTGAAGACACCGGTTGCACCCACCACGGCTGACCCCAGCACAGTGACCCCGTCAGCGGCCAGCACACGCACGGTGCTGCCTGCTTCGGCGCGCCCCGTGACCACGCTGCCGTCGCCATTGACCTGCAACTCGCCGGGGATGGCTGGTGGCGTGATGTCCGGCGCCGTCACCTGCACGGGCAGGGAGGCGTTTGCTGCGCCATCGATGGCCACCACGTCGAGCAGTTCGCCGTTGGCCTGAGCCGGGTTGAGCACCACGGTGAACGTGCCACCGGCACCTACCACCACACTGCCGACTACGTTGCCATTGGCATCACGTACCTGCACCTGGCTGCCTGCCGGGGCCGTGCCGCTGATGCTGGTGCCGTCGTCGGCCACCACCAGACCGCTCGGGCTGGCCGGGGCCGGAACAAGGGGGACGTCGAACAGCAGCGGTTCGGACGCATTGCCGCTGGGGTCGGTCTGCACGAGATTCAGGCGTGCGCCGGGCTGGGCGGGTGGGGTGAGTTCGAGCAGGAAGGTCCCGTTGCCACTCACGGTGCCGCTGCCGATCACAGTGCCGGTCGCATCGCGCACTTCCACGCGCGCGCCCGCTTCGCCTCGACCGGCCACGGTCAAGCCGGCGTTACCCACCACGACATTGCTTACCGCAGCCGGAGGCGTGATGTCCGGTGCTTCGAACTGCAGCGGGGTCGAGGCGTTGCCGGCGGCGTCCACCAGGCGTACATCGAGTGCTTCGCCGTTGGCCTGCGCGGGTGCCAGGGTGAGACTGAAGTTGCCGTTTGCATCCACCAGGCCGGTGCCGATCACGGCCCCACCAGCGGTGCGTACTTGCACCGTTGCGCCAGGCTCGCCACGACCGGTAAGCGTGATGCCGCCTTCAAGGGCAAGCTCGGTTGGCTGGGCGGGCGCCAGCAGGTCGGGGCTGACCACGGTGGCGGGGGTGGAGGCGTTGCCGGCGGCATCGGTGAGCACGACTTGCAGGGTGCTGCCGTCCTTGACCGCAGGGTCCAGGTTGACCTGGAAGGTGCCGTCGGCATTGACGGTTCCGCTGGCCAGCAGATTGCCTTGGCCATCGCGTACCTGCACCGTAGCGCCAGCTTCACCGCGCCCGTTCAGTTGCGCGCCGGCAAGGTTGATGGCCAGGCCCGTGGCAGGTGCAGGCGGGGTGTTGTCCACGGCATCGATATCCGGCGCGGTGACATTACCCCCAGCAGAGGTGTTGCCCGCTGCGTCGGTGGCCGTGACCTGCAAGACCTCGCCGTCGACCTGTGGCGGGTTCAATGTGATGCTGAAGCGGCCAGTGGCGCCGACCACTGCGCTGCCCAATACCGTGGTGCCATCGGCAGCCAGCACACGCACGGTGCTGCCGGGCTCGCCACGTCCGCTGAGCCCCGTGCCGTCGGCATTGATGGCCAGTTCGCTTGGCGTTGCAGGCGCAGTGATGTCCGGGGCGATGATCTGGGTGGGCAGGGAAGAAAGCCCTGCACTGTCGATCGCGACCACATCGAGCAATTCGCCGTTGGCTTGTGCGGGTGCCAGCTCGACGGTGAAGCTGCCGTCAGGGCCTGCGACTGCGCTGCCAAGCAACGCACCGTCCGCCCCGCGCACTTCCACCCGAGTGCCTGCCGGGGCGGTGCCGGTGAGGGTGGTACCGTCTTCGGACAGTGCCAGCTCAGCAGGGCTGGCGGGTGGATTGGTCGCCGGCACCGCGATTGTCACGGGGATAGAAGCATTGCCGCTGGGGTCTACCTGAATCAGCCTCAGTTGCTCACCGGCCTGCGCGGCAGGGTCGAGGTTTACCAGGAATGTGCCGTTGGCGGTGACTACGCCGCGACCTAGCAGATTGCCATCGATGTCACGCACTTCAACTGTGGCACCGGCTTCGCCACGACCACTGAGTGCGGTCCCCCCTTGGCCGACCAGAAGATTGGTCACGGCTTCGGGTGGGGTGATGTCCGGGGCATCGAACTGCAACGGGTCAGACGTGTTGCCAGCTGCGTCTACCAGGCGCACGTCCAGCGCCTGGCCGTTGGCCTGGGCAGGAGAGAGGGTGACCGTGAACAGGCCGTCGTCACCCACGATTGCCGAGCCGATCACGGTACCGGTTGCGGTACGGACCTGCACGATGGCACCCGCTTCACCGCGACCGGTCAGGGTCACGCCGCCAGCCAAGGCCAGGTCGGTTGGCTGCGCCGGGCCAATCAGGTCAGGGGAGGTAACGGTCGCGGGCTGGGACACGTTCCCCGCGGCATCGGTGAGCGTGACCTGCAGGTCGCTGCCGTCCTTGACGGCGGGGTCCAGGTTGACAGTGAAGGTGCCATCGGCGGCCACGGTGCCTGTTGCAATCAGGTCACCGGTCGCATTGCGCACTTGGACGGTAGCTCCGGCTTCACCGCGACCGCTCAACTGAGTACCCGCCACACCCACGACCAGGTTGGAAGCCGCTTCAGGCGGCGTTGTATCGCCACCGCCATCGATATCCGGTGCGGTGACCGAACTGGCCTGGGATGCATTGCCCGCGGCATCGGTGGCAGTGGCTTGCAGCACTTCGCCGTCTACCTGAGCAGGGTTCAAGGTGATGCTGAATACGCCGGTAGCGCCGACGACCGCCGAGCCCAGCTCGGTGCCGTCAGCGGCCAGAATACGCACGGTGCTCCCCGGCTCGGCGCGGCCCGTGACCACGGTGCCGTCGGCGCTCACCGCCAGCTCCGCGGGGGAGGCAGGCGCTGTGATATCGGGGGCGGTGATTTGAGCGGGCAGTGACGACACATCGTCGGCGATGGCCACCACATCCAGCAGTTCGCCATTGGCTTGGGCGGGGTTCAGGTCGATGCTGAAGCTGCCGTCGGCATTGGCGATGGCGCTGCCGATCAACGCACCGCTGGCATCGCGCACCTCGACGCGTGAGCCTGCCGGAGCAGTACCGCTGAGCACGGTGCCGTCGGCGTTTACCGCCAAGTTGGCAGGGCTTTCCAGGGCTGGCGTCAGGGGCACTTCGTAGTCGACTGCGGGCGAGGCGTTGCCGCTAGGGTCTGTCTGCACCAGGCTCAGTTGCTCGCCGGGTTGCACGGCGGGGTCGAGGTTGACCAGGAAGGTGCCGTTGGCGGTAACCACGGTGCTGCCCAGCAAGGTACCGTTCGCATCGCGCACCTCGACCGTCGCACCTGGCTCGCCTCGGCCACCGATCACGTTACCGCCAGGGCCGACCAGCACATTGGTGACCGCCTCTGGCGGGGTGATGTCAGGGGCATCGAACTGCAAGGGTGCCGAGGCATTGCCTGCCGCATCGACCAGGCGTACGTCCAATGCCTGGCCGTTGGCCTGGGCAGGTGAGAGGGTGATGCTGAAGGCGCCGTCTGCGCCCACGGTGCCTGTGCCAATCACGGTGCCGGCAGCATCGCGCACTTGCACGGTAGCGCCTGGCTCACCGCGCCCGGTGAAGGTGACACCATCGGCCAGGGCCAGGTCGGTGGGTTGCGCAGGCCCCACAAGATCTGGAGATGCCACGCTGGCGGCTGGCGAAATGTTGCCTGCCGCGTCGGTCAGGGTGACTTGGAGGCTGCTGCCATCCTTGACGGCGGGGTCCAGGTTGACGGTGAAAGTGCCATCGGCGCCGACAGTGCCCGTGGCGAGCAGGTTGCCTGCCGCGTCGCGCACTTGCACTGTGGTGCCGGCTTCGCCGCGACCGGTCAGTTGGCTGCCTGCCAGTCCGATGACCAAGTTCACAGGCGCGTCTGGCGGGGTGACATCACCGCCACCATCGATGTCCGGTGCTGTGACTACGCTGGCTTGGGATACGTTGCCCGCAGCATCGGCGGCAGTGGCTTGCAGCACTTCGCCGTCTACTTGGGCAGGGTTCAACGTAATGCTGAACACGCCGGTGGCGCCGACGACCGCCGAGCCCAACTCGGTGCCGTCAGCGGCCAGAATACGCACGGTGCTGCCCGGCTCCGCGCGGCCGGTGACCACGGTGCCGTCGGCGCTCACCGCCAGCTCTGTGGGGGCGGTGGGCGCCGTGATGTCAGGGGCGGTGACTTGGGCGGGCAGCGATGACACATCGTCGGCGATGGCCACTACATCCAGCAGTTCGCCATTGGCCTGAGCGGGGTTCAGGTCGATGCTGAAGCTGCCGTCGGCATTGGCGATGGCGCTGCCGATCAACACACCGCTGGCATCGCGCACCTCGACGCGCGAGCCCGCCGGAGCAGTACCGCTGAGTACGGTGCCGTCGGCGTTTACCGCCAGGTTGGCAGGGCTTTCCAGGGCTGGCGTCAGGGGCACTTCGTAGTCGACTGCGGGCGAGGCGTTGCCGCTAGGGTCTGTCTGCACCAGGCTCAGTTGCTCGCCGGGTTGCACGGCGGGGTCGAGGTTGACCAGGAAGGTGCCGTTGGCGGTAACCACAGCGCTGCCCAGCAGGGTACCGTTCGCATCGCGCACCTCGACCGTCGCACCCGGCTCGCCTCGGCCACCGATCACGGTGCCGCCCGGGCCAACCAGCACATTGGTGACCGCCTCTGGCGGGGTGATGTCAGGGGCATCGAACTGCAAGGGTGCCGAGGCATTGCCTGCCGCATCGATCAGGCGTACGTCCAGTGCCTGGCCGTTGGCCTGGGCAGGGGAGAGAGTGACGCTGAAGGCGCCGTCTGCGCCCACGGTGCCTGTGCCGATCACGGTGCCGGCAGCATCGCGCACTTGCACGGTAGCGCCTGGCTCACCGCGCCCGGTGAAGGTGACACCATCGGCCAGGGCCAGGTCGGTGGGTTGCTCAGGCCCCACAAGATCTGGAGATGCCACGCTGGCGGCTGGCGAAATGTTGCCTGCCGCGTCGGTCAGGGTGACTTGGAGGCTGCTGCCGGCCTTGACGGCGGGGTCCAGGCTCACGGTGAAGGTGCCATCAGCACCCACGGTGCCCGTGGCGAGCAGGTTGCCTGCCGCGTCGCGCACTTGCACGGTGGTGCCGGCTTCGCCGCGGCCGGTCAGTTGGGTGCCAGCCAGGCCTACCGCCAGATCCACAGGTGCATCCGGCGGCGTGGTGTCACCGCCATCGACCAAGGGCGCGGTGATGTTGGCTGCCGGCGACGTATTGCCTGCCGCGTCGGTGGCGCTCACGGCCAAGGCCTGGCCAGTGGTCTGCGGGGGTTGTAGCGTGATGCTGAACAGGCCGTCAGCGCCCGCGATGGCGGTGCCCAGCAACGCGCCGCCGGGGCCGCGTACCGAAACGGTAGACCCGGGCTCGGCCCGCCCGGTCAGGGTGGCACCCTGGGCATCGACGGCCAGGTTGGTCGGTGCGAGCGGCGCCGTGAGGTCTGGCGCTACGACAGCGCCCGGTGCAGAGACGTTGCCAGCGGCATCGGTAAGGGTAACTTGCAGGTTCTGGCTATCGAGCTGCGCGGGTGTGAGCACCACCTCGAAGGCACCATTGGCCCCCACCACGCCGCTGCCGATCACATTGCCGGCAGCGTCGCGAACATTGACCGTAGTGCCGGGCTCGCCACGGCCCGAAAGGCGCGTGCCATCAGCGGACACAGCGAGCGCCACGGGTGCATCAGGAGGGGTGGTATCGGTGCCATCGACCACTGGAGCGGCAATACCGGCTGCGGCGGACGTGTTGCCCGCCGCATCCTCGGCCGTGACCTGTAAGGCCTGGCCGGCGGTCTGTGCCGGTTGCAGGGTAACGCTGAACAATCCATCCGCCCCTGCCGTGGCCGAGCCCAGCAGCACGCCGTCGGCCCCTCTGACCGACACCGTGGAACCTGGCTCGGCACGGCCGGTGAGCGTTGTACCCTGAGCGTCGATCGCCAGTTCGGTTGGCGCCAGCGGAGCGGTCGCATCCGGTGCGGTCACGGTGCCTGGTGCAGACACATTGCCGGCTGCATCGGTCAAGGTCACTTGCAGGTTTTCGCTGTTGATCTGGGGGGCGTTGAGCGCTACATCGAAGCTGCCATCGGCCCCGACCGTACCGGTACCGAGCAGGTTGCCAGCCGCATCGCGGATGTTCACGATCGCACCCGCTTCACCGCGCCCCGACAGGCGCAGGCCATCCGGGGAAACCAGCAGGTCGATGGGGGTCGCCGGGGCCGTGGTGTCAGGCACTGCACCGCCACTACCGCCGCCGCCGCCACTACCGCCGCCTACCGCCGCCGCGCCGCCGCCCACGCCGAGCAACCCCAGGCCTGCGATGGCCCACGTCGGCATGGCATCGCCCGCCGTACCGATGCCTGCAACCAGTTCGTCCAGAGAAGCCACTTCGTTGAAGGTGAAGCCGGTGAACGCCTGGGCGTCGTATTCGGCTTGCCAGAGGGTACCGTCTTCGCCGACGAACACCATGTCGCTGCCAACGCCAGCCTGATTCACCGCGAAGAAATTGCCGATGGTGACCTTCTCGCCGGACTTGAGCGTGACGATCAAATCCTGCCCGCGTTGGGTGACGGTGGCGACCTGGTCGGGGGCGACGGGCATTTGCACGACGCCTGGGCCATTGAGGCTGATATTGCCCCAGGCATTCTGGGTGGCGACGGCGGACTGCTTATCGGCGACGACGATGTTTTCCATGAAGTGCTCCCTGCTGGTCGACTGATCCCCCCGGCCTGAATGTGGCCGGCATTGCTGCACCAGGTCCTCTGGAACGCGATGCGGCAGCCTCGACTGGTGAGTCGAGGCATGGGCGTTTAGGAGATATAGCAGCCGTGTTCAGACCAACCAGAGGCTTTCTGGGTTAATCCTTTTGTGAGGCATCCCTAGCGGATACCTAGCCGCCGGGCCAGGCGGCTGAGGTTCGCGCGGTCGAGTTCGAGCGCTCTTGCGGTGGCTGCCCAGTTGCCCTGATGTTGATCCAGGCAGGCCTGGATCAGCTGGCGTTGGTAGATGTCCAGCGCCTGGCGCAGGCCTCCAGCACCCAGGTCGGGTACCGTCGTCTCAGGGGCTGGAGCGGGCTGCGAATGGAGTGAGGTAGGTGGTTGCAGATCCAGATCGGCAGCGGTCAAGGACAAGATCCTGGGGCGTACCGTTTGTCGGCCCAACGCCTTGAGCGCCGAGCGGCCTATCAGATGCTCCAGTTCACGCACGTTGCCCGGCCAGTCGTAGGCCAGGATTGCAGCTTGAGCGTCCGCGCCCAGTCGTAGGCTGCTCAGGCCCAAGCGTGAGCGATTCTGTTCGAGGAAGTAGCCTGCCAGCAGCAACACGTCGCGTGCGCGTTCCCGCAGAGGAGGGACATGCAACGGATAGACGCTCAGACGGTGGTAGAAATCGGCACGCAAGCGCCCGTTGCGCACCTCGGCGGCCAGATCACGGTTGGTGGCGGCGATCAGGCGCACATCGACGTGGTGTTCGCGGTCTGAACCCAGCCGCTGCAACTGTCCGCTTTGCAACACGCGCAGCAGCTTGGCTTGTACCGCCAGCGGCAACTCGCCCACCTCGTCGAGAAACAAGGTGCCCCCATGGGCCAGTTCGAACTTGCCCCGGCGGTCTGCATGGGCGCCGGTGAAGGCCCCGCGCACGTGGCCGAACAGCTCGCTTTCCACCAGCGTGTCGGGCAGCGCTGCGCAGTTCAGGCTGATCAGCGGCTTGTGGGCCCGGCTGCTCGCCTGGTGCAGGGCCTGGGCCACCAACTCCTTGCCCACCCCGGTCTCGCCGGTGATCAGCACGGTGAGATCGCTGCTGCCCACCAGTCGGATTTCCTCCACCATGCGCTGGTGGGCCGGGCTCTGGCCGATCAGCTCTCGGTCCTGACCACTGGCCTGGCGGTACACCTCCGCCCGCTGATGCTCATTTTCCGCACGCAGGGCCAGGCGTTCGATCCGCTCGGCCACGGTCACCGTCGCAGCGGCCAGGCTGGCAAAGGCTTGCAAGGCGTCGAGCTCCAGGCTCTGGAACTGGCCGGGCGTCAGGGCATCGAGGGTGACCAGCCCCCACGGGCGCTCATCGACCATCAAAGGGCAACCCATGCAGTCGTGAACCTCCAAGTCCACATCCGGCGTATTGACCAGGCCATCGTAAGGGTCTGGCAGCTCGGAGTCGCTGGCAAAGCGGGTAGGGGAGGGGCTGCTCAACAGAATCTGAAAACGTGGATGCTCACTGACCTTGAAGCGACGGCCAAGGGTGTCTGGGCTTAGGCCGTCCACGGCCAAGGGCACCAGCCATTCGCCATCGAGCCGGAGCAAGGCGGCAGCGTCACAGGGCAACAGACTCCGCATGGCTTGCAGTAAACGGCGATAGCGTTCCTGATCAGGCAGGTCGCGAGACAGGTCGCTGACCAGTGGCAGCAAGGCGGTAAGCAGTGGCTTGGCAGTCATAGGGACTCCTGTGGGTCTAATTGACTATACGCCGCCCTGAGTCATTTAGACATGCTGCGGCTTGAAGGCCGCGGATTCGCTGCGCGCTGGACTTGGCACGAATGATGAAAAGACTGAGCATCATTCGAAGCCCCAGGCTCAGGAGTTGCTGCAATGCTCAATGCCGAACAACGTGCGATCATCAAGGCCACCGTTCCATTGCTGGAAACAGGCGGCGAGGCACTGACCACTCATTTTTACCAGATGATGCTCAACGAGTATCCCGAGGTACGCCCACTGTTCAACCAGGCGCATCAGGCCAGCGGTGATCAGCCCCGTGCCTTGGCCAATGGCGTGCTGATGTATGCCCGTCATATCGACCAGCTCGAACAGCTGGGCGGTCTGGTGGGCCAGATCATCAACAAGCATGTGGCGCTGCAGATCCTGCCCGAGCATTACCCGATCGTTGGCCGCTGTTTACTGCGGGCCATCGAGGAAGTGTTGGGCACAGACATTGCCACGGCCGAGGTAATCGATGCCTGGGGCGCAGCCTATGGCCAGTTGGCAGACATACTCATTGGTGCTGAAGAAAACCTTTACAAGCAAAAGGAAGAGGCCGACGGCGGGTGGCGAGGGGCTCGCGAATTCCGACTGGCACGGCGGGTGGAAGAAAGCCTCGAGATCGTCTCCTTCTACTTCGCACCGGTGGACGGCAAGCCGGTGCTCAAGGCTGAACCAGGGCAGTACATCGGCCTGAGGCTGATGATCGATGGTGCAGAGCAACGCCGCAACTATTCGCTCTCCGCCTTGTGCGACGGGCGTGAATATCGGATCAGCGTCAAACGCGAATCCGATGGCAAGGTCTCCAACTACCTGCATGACCACCTGAGGGTAGGTGACACCCTCGAATTGTTCCCGCCAGCCGGTGATTTCACACTGGCCGCCAGTGACAGACCGTTAGTGCTGATCAGTGGGGGCGTGGGCATTACGCCTACCTTGGCCATGCTAGAAGCAGCCTTGCCGACCGGGCGGCCGGTGCACTTCATTCACTGCGCGCGCAATGGACAGGTGCATGCATTTCGCGAGTGGCTCGACACTCAGGCAGCGCGGCATCCGCAGCTCAAGCGTTTCTACTGCTACGCCGAAGCGGATGAAGCAGCCCACGCCGATGCCGTGGGCCTGCTGGACCAGCATCTGCTGGGCGAATGGCTCCCTCGCGAGCGCGATGTGGACGCCTACTTCCTCGGACCGAAGCCCTTCATGGCCGCCGTTAAACGCCAGCTTCTGGCCTTGGGCGTACCCGAGCAACAGACCCGCTACGAGTTCTTCGGGCCGGCCGCAGCGCTGGCGTAAGCGCATTAGCGCCTAGTGACTATATATAAAGAAGCGTAACGGCCAGGCGCAAGGTCGGCCGTCTCTGGGGCTGCAAGGCAGCCCCTTCCTGCGAAGACGAGATCGCCAGGGCGATACGTGTCTGAGCGTTAATCCTGCATTAACCCAGCTGCCATTCACTCCTGCTGAGCGAGAAGCAGGCGGCAACGGCGGCCTGTTCGGTAGCTTCAATTTTCGCTGCCCCTCGTTGAACCGTCCTGCCAATGCCCGGTCTGAGCCACACCCCATTGCCGCCTGGAATATGTATCCATGAAAGGCGGGGCGCCCAGGCAACCGGCGTCTGTGTAGAATTACGCCGGGCTGGCGGAATACGCTGCGACTATCCATCCAAGGAACCGGCAATGAATGATCAAACATCGCGCCTGAATCGGGAACGGCGCTTTCTGGTACTGTTGGGCCTGATCTGCGTTTCGCTGATCGGTGGCGCTCTCTACATGCAGGTAGTGCTGGGCGAGGCGCCATGCCCGTTGTGCATCCTTCAGCGCTATGCGCTCCTGTTCATCGCCGTCTTTGCATTCCTGGCCGCAGCCATGCCCGGGCGACGCAGCCTGACCTTCTTCGAGGCACTGGTGGTGGTCAGCGCCATTGGCGGAATCATTGCAGCCGGCAACCATGTGTATATACTCGCCAACCCCATGGTCAGTTGTGGCATCGATACCCTGCAGCCCATCGTCGATGACTTGCCCTTGGCCAAGCTCTGGCCGCTGGCGTTTCAAGTGGACGGCTTCTGCAGCACGCCTTACCCACCGGTGCTGGGCCTTTCGCTGGCGCAATGGGCATTGATTGCCTTCGTCCTGACGGCGTTGCTGGTGCCACTTGGCATCTACCGCAACCGTCGCCGCCCTTAGACAAAAGTCCCTGAATCCAACAAGGTTTTCAGGCGCTCGATCAAGGTCGGGAAACCCCTGGGAAGTTGATCCAGATCAAGCTGTAGCCCTTGCTGAATGCGGGTTGCAGGGCTATAGCCAGGGGTGCGACAAAGTGTCGCGAAGTTGAATTTATCGGCGTTATTGTTACAGATCCTGTAAAGGACTGTTGCTCAATAAGTCATAGTCAAGGGTTGGCGACCTATCTACAATCGCCCCCAATTTCCGTTCGGCACTGCTTGCAAGTCGCAGGATTGAAGGAAGCCCCAGCGCTCCTTTTTGCTGACTTCGTCAAGTTTCGCCCAACGGCGATACCGGGCGGACCCCCCTCCGCGTTTTCCGCACCAAATGGAATTGGTCTGCTATACAGGCCTTTGCCTACGAAACCAAAAGCACCGCTAACTCGCTTGAAGCCAAGGTCCTGCAGTCGGGCCCAGGCAGGAGCGGGTACGGGCGCGCAATGCCTCACTTGGTTGGACGAAGTGTTGGCTACCAAACACCAATTGCATTGAAGCAAGCTGATCTAGAGGTCGTGAGATGAGTAAAAAGCGTTACCCCAGACTGTTTGGCATATTGCCCTTTTTAGGCATGCTTTTACTCAGTGGGTGCAACTGGACCCTGCTCGACCCGAAGGGACAGGTCGGCATTGAGCAAAAGAACCTGATCCTGATCGCAATCGGCCTGATGCTGCTGGTCGTCGTGCCAGTCATCATCATGACCGTGGTGTTCGCCTGGAAGTATCGCGCTTCCAACAAGGCAGCCACCTACACCCCGGACTGGTCTCACTCGACCAAGATCGAGGCTGCGGTGTGGATCATCCCGATTCTGATCATCATCGTGCTGGGTTACGTGACCTACAAGTCCACCCACAGGCTCGACCCGTACCGTCCTCTGGATTCCGACGTGAAGCCCGTGCAGATCGACGTCGTCG
The DNA here is from genome assembly GCF_006351945.1 of Pseudomonas sp. SWI7. NCBI lineage: Bacteria > Pseudomonadati > Pseudomonadota > Gammaproteobacteria > Pseudomonadales > Pseudomonadaceae > Pseudomonas > Pseudomonas sp. SWI7. The sequence goes on from NZ_CP040930.1 coordinate 4,694,107, forward strand.
CGCTAGACTGGAAGTGGCTGTTCATCTACCCGGAACAAGGTATCGCCACGGTCAACAAGATCGTCTTCCCGGCCAATACCCCGGTCAACTTCCGCGTCACCTCCGACGCCGTGATGAACTCGTTCTTCATCCCGGGCCTGGGCGGCCAGATCTACGCCATGGCGGGCATGACCACCAAGCTGCACCTGATCGCCAACGAGAACGGCGTGTTTGACGGTATCAGCGCCAACTACAGCGGTGCTGGCTTCACCGGCATGAAATTCAAGGCTACTGCCACGTCCCAGGAAGACTTCGAGAAGTGGGTCGCCGAAGTCAAGCAGTCGCCGAAGAAGCTGGGCAAGGCCGAATACGAAGCCTTGGCCAAACCAAGCGAAAACAACCCAGTCACGCTGTATAGCGAGGCCTCGCCTGACCAGTTCCAGCTGATCGTCGACAAGTACGAAGGCATGAACCGCGGTCGTTCGAGCCACGAAGAAGCTGGCAGCAAAGACCTGGCCACTACCAAGGGTGTGGAATCGAGTATGCAACCAGCTGCCGGTGCAGAGGAGTAAGAGATGTTCGGTAAATTAAGCCTGGAGGCGATACCCTATCACGAGCCGATAGTCATGGTGACACTCGCCATTATCGCGCTCGGTGGTATCGCTGTCGTTGGTGCGGTCACCTACTTCCGCAAGTGGTCCTACTTGTGGACCGAGTGGTTGACGACCGTCGACCACAAGAAAATCGGGGTGATGTACATCATCGTCGCGATGGTCATGCTGCTGCGCGGCTTTGCCGACGCCATCATGATGCGGACCCAGCTGGCTGTTGCCACCGGTGGTTCCGAAGGCTACCTGCCGCCTGAACACTATGACCAGATCTTCACCGCCCACGGTGTGATCATGATCATCTTCATGGCGATGCCATTCTTCACCGGCCTGATGAACCTCGCGGTTCCTCTGCAGATCGGTGCGCGTGACGTGGCCTTCCCGTTCCTGAACTCCCTGAGCTTCTACCTGCTGCTGGCAGGCGTGCTGCTGGTGAACATCTCGCTGGGCGTTGGTGAATTCGCCAAGACCGGTTGGGTTGCCTATCCGCCGCTCGCGGGTATTCAGTACAGTCCGGGCGTGGGTGTCGACTACTACATCTGGGCGCTACAGCTCTCAGGATTGGGTACGACGCTGACAGGCGTGAACTTCCTCGTCACCGTGATGAAGATGCGCGCACCTGGCATGAAGCTGATGGACATGCCCATCTTCACCTGGACCTGCACCTGGGCAAACGTCCTGATCGTGGCTTCGTTCCCGATCCTGACCGCTGCACTGGCACTGCTGACCGTTGACCGTTATCTGGACTTCCACATCTTCACCAACGAGCTTGGTGGGAACCCGATGATGTACGTCAACCTGTTCTGGGCCTGGGGTCACCCTGAGGTTTACATTCTGATCCTGCCGGCCTTCGGCGTGTTCTCGGAAGTGACCTCCACCTTCTCCGGCAAGCGCCTGTTCGGCCACCACGCGATGATCTACGCATCGGGTGCGATCGCTGTACTGGGCTTTGCGGTTTGGCTGCACCACTTCTTCACCATGGGTGCCGGCGCCAGCGTCAACACCTTCTTCGGCCTGGCGACGATGCTGATCTCCATTCCGACGGGTGTGAAGCTGTTCAACTGGCTGTTCACCATCTACCAGGGCCGTCTGCGCTTCACTGCGCCGATCCTCTGGACCCTGGGCTTCATGATCACCTTCTCCATCGGTGGCATGACTGGCGTTCTGCTGGCTGTACCGGGTGCTGACTTCGTGCTGCACAACAGCCTGTTCGTGATCGCCCACTTCCACAACGTGATCATCGGTGGTGCGGTATTCGGCTACATCGCCGGCTTCGCCTACTGGTTCCCGAAAGCCTTCGGTTTCACCCTGAACGAGAAGTGGGGCAAAGCTGCCTTCTGGTTCTGGATCTCGGGCTTCTACGTGGCATTCATGCCGCTGTACGCACTGGGCTTCATGGGTATGACCCGTCGTCTGAACCACTCGGACAACCCACTGTGGGAACCCTACCTGTACGTTGCCGTGGTCGGTGCCGTGCTGATCCTGTTCGGTATCGCCTGCCAGCTGATCCAGCTGTTCGTATCGGTTCGCGATCGTCACCAGAACCTGGACGTGACCGGCGACCCATGGGGCGGCCGTACCCTGGAATGGTCGACTTCGTCGCCACCTCCGTTCTACAACTTCGCCCACATGCCTGAGAAGGTTGGCCTGGATGCCTGGCACGAAGCCAAGGAAGCCGGTGTTGCCTACAAGGTGCCGGGCAAGTACGAAGCGATCCACATGCCGAGCAATACCTCTACCGGTTTGTTCATGGGTCTGTTCCTGACCATCTTCGGCTTCGCTTTCATCTGGCACATCTGGTGGCTGGTCGGCGCAAGCCTGGTTGCAACCATCGCTGTCTTCGTTCGCCACGCTGCGCGTGACGACCAGGGCTTCATGGTTCCGGCCGAAGAAGTGGCGCGCATCGAAGGCGAGCGCATGAAAGCGTTGGCCAATGCAGGTGCTCTGCCTGCCGGCGCACGTGTCGAATCGTTTGAGCGGGTGTAATCAATGTCCAGTCAAGTAATGCACGGTGCTCATGGTCACGACCATGGGCACGACGATCACCACCACGACTCGGGCCAGATGACCGTACTGGGCTTCTGGCTGTACCTGATGACCGACTGCATCCTGTTTGCGTCGCTCTTCGCCACCTACGCGGTGCTGTCCGGGAGTTTTGCCGGCGGCCCGTCGGGTCATGACATCTTCGAGCTCAAGTTCGTAGCTGTCGAAACGCTGTTCCTGCTGCTGTCCTCGATCACCTTCGGCTTCGCCATGCTGAAGATGTTCGCCGGTAACAAGGCAGGCGTACTGGGCTGGTTGGCTGTGACCTTCCTGTTCGGTGCGGGCTTCATCGCGATGGAAATCTACGAGTTCCATCACCTGATCGGCGAAGGCTTCGGCCCGAACCGCAGTGGCTTCCTGTCGGGCTTCTTCGCGCTGGTAGGCACCCACGGTCTGCACGTGACGGCTGGTCTGATCTGGATGGCAATCATGATGTACCAGATCAACAAGCACGGCATCACGCCGACCGCCAAGACCCGCATGAGCTGCCTGAGCCTGTTCTGGCACTTCCTGGACGTGGTCTGGATCTGCGTATTCACCGTCGTCTACCTGCTGGGGGTTCTGTAATGGCTAACGCACACGACACTCATCACGAAGGCAGCCACGGCAGCGTCAAGTCGTACATGATCGGTTTCGTCCTGTCGATCATCCTGACCGCGATTCCGTTCGGCCTGGTGATGTACCCAAGCCTGCCGAAGAACCTGACCGTTCTGATCGTTGTGGCCATGGCCGTGATTCAGGTAGTGGTACACCTGGTGTACTTCCTGCACATGGACCGCTCGAAAGAGCAACGCAACAACGTATCGACGTTCCTGTTCACCGCCATGGTGATCGCGCTGCTGGTTGGCCTGTCGCTGTGGATCATGTTCAGCATCCACGTCGAAATGCTGGCCAAGTGAGGTAAGACTGCATGTCCGTTAAGCACTTTATCCAAATCACCAAACCGGGGATCATTTTCGGTAACGTGCTTTCCGTGGCAGGCGGTTTCTTCCTTGCCGCGAAGGGCCATGTGGACTTCGCCCTGCTGCTGGCAGTGGTCGTTGGTACTTCCCTGGTGGTGGCGTCCGGTTGTGCATTCAACAACTGCATCGACCGCGACATCGACCAGAAAATGGAGCGCACCAAGAACCGCGTGATGGTACAGGGTGGCATGTCACTGCCCCTCGCGCTGATCTACGCCACCCTGCTTGGGGTGGCGGGTTTCAGCTTGCTGTACGTGCAGGCCAACCCCTTGTCCGCGTACTGCGCACTGATCGGCTTCGTGGTCTATGTAGGCTTCTATAGCCTGTGGCTCAAGCGTAAATCGGTGCACGGCACCTTGGTCGGCAGCCTGTCCGGTGCCATGCCGCCTGTCATTGGCTACTGCGCTGTCAGCAATAGCTTCGACCTGGCGGCTGTGACCCTGCTGGTGATGTTCAGCCTGTGGCAGATGCCGCACAGCTTTGCCATCGCCATCTTCCGCTTCAAGGACTACAGCGCCGCAAACATTCCGGTATTGCCGGTGGCGCGTGGCATCCTGGCTGCGAAGAAGCAGATCGTGCTGTATGTGCTGGCGTTCGTGCTTGCGACCTTGATGCTCACCCTCGGCGGTTACGCTGGCCTCGGCTACATGGCCGTGGCAGCTGCCATGGGCCTTTACTGGCTGTACATGGCCTGGGGTGGCTACAAGGCCGAAGACGACAGCAAATGGGCGCGCAAAGTGTTCGGCTTTTCCATCCTCACCGTCATGGCCCTGAGCCTGATGATGGGGGTGGACAGCCAGACGGCTGCTGACGTGCTGATGACCTACGCACGCTGAAACCACGCCTGCTTCACGAAAACCCCGGCCTGAGCGCCGGGGTTTTTTATGTCTATTTGGGGCCTGTGGCGGGTGAGCCAGACCCCTCGCTTGGTTTGTAGAGCTTTTTTGGAACAGGCCTACCAGCGATGGTGAGGCGCACCACTGCGCGCTTTGGCGCTACAAAAAATGCCCCTGTTTAGATAATAAAAAACAGCAGATTACCCTTTACAAGACACCTATATCGGCACTATCTTCTGAATCAGGTCGCCGCATGCGGCCAGCGTCGCTCGGACGGTTCCGGGCGCTTACGTTTTTTAGAGGAAACCATGGCCACTCCAGGTTTGCCGCGCCGTTTTGCGCGCATCGATCGTCTCCCGCCCTACGTCTTCAACATCACTGCCGAGCTCAAGATGGCTGCCCGCCGCCGTGGCGAGGACATCATCGACCTGAGCATGGGTAACCCCGATGGCGCCACGCCGCCGCATATCGTCGAGAAGCTGGTGCAGGTCGCTCAGCGCGAGGATACCCACGGCTACTCCACATCCCGCGGCATCCCGCGCCTGCGTCGCGCTATCTCGAACTGGTACAAGGAACGGTACGAGGTCGACATCGACCCCGAAGATGAGGCCATCGTCACCATTGGTTCGAAAGAGGGCCTGGCGCACCTGATGCTGGCCACACTGGACCAAGGCGATACGGTACTGGTACCCAACCCCAGCTACCCGATCCATATATACGGGGCTGTCATCGCCGGGGCCCAGGTGCGTTCTGTCCCGCTTGTGCCGGGCGTGGACTTCTTCAACGAGCTTGAGCGGGCCATTCGCGAGTCGATCCCCAAGCCCAAGATGATGATTCTCGGCTTCCCGTCCAACCCGACTGCCCAATGCGTGGAGCTGGACTTCTTCGAACGCGTGGTGGCATTGGCCAAGCAATATGGCGTGCTGGTGGTCCACGACCTGGCGTATGCCGACATCGTGTACGACGGCTGGAAGGCGCCATCGATCATGCAGGTGCCTGGCGCCAAGGACATTGCGGTGGAGTTCTTCACCTTGTCCAAGAGCTACAACATGGCCGGCTGGCGGATCGGCTTCATGGTCGGCAACCCCGAACTGGTCAATGCCCTGGCGCGCATCAAGAGCTACCACGACTACGGCACGTTCACGCCTTTGCAGGTGGCTGCCATTGCAGCGCTGGAAGGGGATCAGCAGTGCGTACGGGATATTGCCGAGCAGTACCGCCAGCGTCGCAATTTGCTGGTCAAGGGTTTGCACGAGTTGGGCTGGATGGTCGAGAACCCCAAGGCGTCCATGTACGTCTGGGCCAAGATCCCGCCTGAGTACGCACACCTGGGTTCGCTCGAGTTTTCCAAGAAGCTGCTTGCCGAGGCCAAGGTATGTGTCTCGCCAGGCATCGGCTTTGGGGACTATGGTGATGACCATGTGCGCTTTGCCCTGATCGAAAACCAGGACCGGATCCGTCAGGCCATCCGCGGTATCCGCCAGATGTTCCGGGCTGACGGGCTGGCGCGCAAGTAATCCGTGACGGCCTGCCGCTGGCGTTGCCGGCGGCAGGTGCGCTGCGCTCAATGGTGGGGTGGGCTTCCGAATGTGCCTTGCCTCGCTGACTGATTACCTTCGGCACTCATTTCTCGCACGATGATAGTGACATGAGTGTTTTTACCGCCTATTTCTGTGGGACAGGTTCCCATCGCTTCGACGACACCAACACCAACTTCTGGAACGGCGAACTGGTCTCGACCCTGGCAAGCCATGACCAAGGCCGCGAATTTGCCCACTGGGTCGCTGTCGACGGTCCGGGCAGCGGCAATCTCCAGGACGACAGCCTGTTCGTCGATCCCGGCGGCTACTACAACTGGACAGGGCAGTTGTTTGGCCGTGGCTGGGAAGAAAACGTCAGCCATGTGCTGCAGATCATCAAGGGCGAAAACCGCTGGCAGCGCACCAAGCTAAGCGAAGCCGAGTACAAACGCCTCAAGGATGCCGGCGTCCCTGTGCCAGAGGTGGCTTCGACCGCTTCGTGGTTCTGGAGAACCTATGACTACGGCGATCGCCACCCCACGCCGCAAGAGCTGCAAGAGCGCATCATTCATCTGTTCCGCAAGCCGCGCGTGCCTACCCAGGTCAACCTGGTCGGCTGGAGCCGCGGCGGCATCAGCTGCCACATGCTGGCCAATGCCATGGCCAAGGACCCTGAACTGTGTGATGTCCCGGTCAACATTTTTACCATTGACCCGGTTCCAGGCATTGGCAATGTGCAGCCAGAGCGCGTGATGCTGCCGGGCAATGTGCGCGAGTATGTGGGCTTCTACTCCCGTGACGAACGCTCCAAAGGGTTCGCCTGTGTGGTGCCAGGCGTGCAACCCGGTACCCGGATAAGCGTGTTTCCCATGCCGGGTCGGCACGCGACGTTGGTGGGGAATGCGTCGGTTGACGGTGCGGGCAGCGGCGAAGTGCTCGTCGAGCCGGGTTTGGTGGTCAGGCACTACGCCGAAGTATGCCTGAGGCGCTGGGGTGTCGAATTGGCCAAGTGCCTGAACTTGAGTGACGGACAAGTGATGGCCTATCACAAGGCAATGGCAGACTGTGAGGACCGGTACCAAGCAATGCGTCGTGCGTCCTACACCCTTGTGACCGAAGGTAGCCCTGACGACCGGCTGTTACACCAGGGCACCCGGCAAACGACCTTCAGCCATGTGCGCGGTGATCCCTATCGCCCAGCCGCGGGCCTTGGCCTGAATCAATGCGATGGCGATACCTATAAAGCGCTGCGCTAACTGAAATCGAGGGGCGAATAGGGTGTCTGGTGAAAGCCAAGCGCCTGCGGTTATTTTTTTCTGCCCCTCTATTCAATCACCCCCGCTTGGACCGAGAATGGCTGCTCGGGCCAGCCCCGATCTCAACCACCTTTCTTCCGTGCAATCATGTCCGAATATAACCCTTGCCTTGACTGCGGCGCTTGCTGCGGGTACTTCCGTGTGTCCTTCTTCTGGGGTGAATGCCAGTCCTCCGGCGGTGTGGTGCCTGACGATCTGGTGGTGCAAGTGAGTCCGTCTCGGGTGGCCATGATTGGCACCGACGCCAAGCCCTGCCGCTGCATTAGCCTGCAGGGCGAGGTGGGGCAGGGTGTGGCCTGCGCCATCTACGCCAACCGTTCCAGTCCCTGCCGCGAGTTCGAGGCGTCGTGGGAAGGGGGCGTACACAACCCACGCTGTGATACCGCCCGGGCCGCCTACGGGCTACCGCCATTGACCCCGCCTGGGGCGAATGAGCCGCATTGGCCCGATGATGGGGCTGAGGTCGCCTAAGCCCGTATCTAAGCGTGCGCGCACGAGCGTCTTGGATCTGAATCGTTGACAGGGAAGTCGGTAGGATTCGCCATCTCTGACAGAGTCGCGATGCGAAGCTGAATGCGTTGGCTGTCGACTGTGGCCCGCCGTGCAGTTTTGCACTGCCTGAAGGTCGCGCTTGACGCTAAACTGTCATCTTACCCAGCAATGGACAGGTGAGCCGGCGTGACCCCACCCCGAAGTTTCCCGAGTGATCTGTGTCTCGATAGCCCGCGCCTTTACCTGCGCCCCATGCGCCACGCCGATGCGGCGAAGTGGTTGGCGATCATGGCCGACCCTGAGGTCATGCGGTACTGGCACCACGCGCCCTGGCAGAATCTGGCTGAAGCCCAGAGCGCGCTGGCAGCTGACCGTGAAGCGTACGCCAATGGCGAGCAACTCAAGTTGGGTATGTACCGCCGGGACAACGGCGAACTGATCGGTATGGTTCAACTGTTCAACATCGACGACACCTCCCGGCGAGGTGAGATCGGCTATTGCCTGGCCAGCGCTGTGCAGGGCAGGGGATACATGGATGAAGCGTTGACGTGCTTTATCGACTACATCGCCAATACCCTGCACATGCGCCGCCTGGAAGGCGAGATCGACCCTCGCAACCAAGGCTCGGCGCGTACGTTGGAGCGCCAGGGGTTCGTGCTGGAGGGCACCCTGCGAGCGCGCTGGTGCGTGGGCGGTGAGCTGTCGGACTCGGGTATCTACGGGCTGCTGCTGGAACCGCCGGTGGCGTGAGAGGCTGCGATCACCCAGTTTGGAAGCGGGGGATGACATGGGTTATGGTCATCCCCTGTGCCGACCTTCCAGGTGTCCTTTGCCCGCTTTTTACCTCAGCATTACCCTCCTGTTGTACCTGGTCGCCCTGTGTCTCGATGGCGCCTCGATGAGTGACGGCCACCACATGCCCGCCCTGCAGATGCTGCTGTACGGGCCTTGGGGCATACCATTCGGCCTGCACCAGTGGTTTGCCAACCCGTTGCTCGCCCTGGCCATCCTGGCGCATCGGCGCTTTCGCCGTTTGGCCCTGCTGCTGGGGCTTTGTGCGCTGTATCTGGCAGGGACCAGCCTGGGTATCGACCGCCTGCCTGACAACCAGAGTTATGAGTTCCACGACCTGACGGGCTTGGCGGCAGGCTTCTACGTGTGGGTGGCAGCGATGCTGGTGTTTTGCTTTGGTCAGGGCTGGTACTGTCTGAAAGCGCGCCAAGCCGCTGATATGCCTGGGTGGAATTGGGCGGACGTTACCCTGATTGCAGCATTGGCGGTGATGTTGTATGCCGCCACACAGATGCCGTCGCTGCGCTTCGAGCCGAGCAGGGTGTTGATGCCGCCGGAGCAACCTCAAACGCTTTGACCTTCACGGAGAGTTCGCATGATCAAGCACTATCTGGCTGGGCTGGCATTGGCGTGCTGCACGCCGCTGGCCATGGCCGACGATCCGTCGCCCGCTTATGCCCGCTGTATGGACAATGCCTCCAGTACCCTGGCCATGGGTGAATGCCTCAAGGCCGAGACGCAGGTACAGGACCAGCGTCTGAACGGCGTCTACAAACAGCTGCTGGGTAAACTGCCGGCGGATCAGCAAAAGAGCCTGCGCGATGTGCAGCGCAAGTGGCTGGCTTATCGGGATGCCAACTGCCAGTTTCATCGCACGGCCAGTGGCGGCACCATGGCGCAGCTTGAGGGCGGGACCTGCCTGATGGACATGACCCAAGAGCGGGCGGCGGAGCTTGAGCGCGTATTGGATCCGCAGCGGTGATGGTGGCTTGTGCTGGTGTAGTTGAGGCTATGTTGTAATTGCGTGGGCGTTCTTACGCCCATACGCAAAGTTGGCCACTCGTTACAACTTGGGTAACAGTGCCTTGTCATGATTCTGTAAGTGCATCTTATTTGTCCCTTCTCATTCATACTAATCCGGTTCAGTATTGCAGGCGCTCCTGCCTACTCTAAGTAAAACTGCTGTTGCTGTTGCTGTTGCTGTTGCTGTTGCTGTTGCTGTTGCTGTTGCTGTTGCTGTTGCTGTTGCTGTTGCTGTTGCTGTTGCTGTTGCTGTTGCTGTTGCTGTTGCTTCTAAGCGCGCGGTAGTCCAGGCAACACAGATCGCGACTTCAGGAGGCCGAGCGCAGGGCTTGCGGAGGGAGGTGACAGGCATGGATGCCTGTCAAGCGCTGGGCCCCAGGATGGGGCCTGCAGCGCGGTCCTCCCGTGAGCAAGCCCGGAGCGAGGGGACCCCGGAGCGCAGCGTAGGGGCCGGATGATAGGAGCAGGCGGTTTTTGCTTACTTTTTGCCAAGACAAAAAGTGAGCCGCCGTAAGGGCGGAAGGGTGACTGTGCGCCACCCGCGCCAATGGATACCAACTTGCTGTATGCGCCCACGCTTTGAACTTTGAACTTTGAACTTTGAACTTTGAGCTTTGGTTGCATTGGTGTGGGTATTGAAAGAGAGCATAGTCCATTTGCGATGGGGACGCTTAATCACCTTTTCGCCCTTACGGCGAGTCACTTTTTGTCAAACGCGACAAAAAGTAACCAAAAAACGCTGCGCTCCATTCATACGGCCCCTACGCTGCGCTTCGGGGTTCCCTCACTCCGGTCTTGCTCCCGGGAGGACCGCGCTGTAGGCCCCATCCTGGGGCCCAGCGCTTGACAGGCATCCATGCCTGTCACCTCCCTCCGCAAGACCTGCGTTCGGCCTTCTGAAGTCGCGAAGATCAAAAGCAAGATCAAGATCAAGATCAAGATCAAGATCAAGGTCAAGGTCAAGATCAAGGTCAAGGTCAAGGTCAAGGTCAAGGTCAAGATCAAGATCAAGATCGAGGTCAAGATCAAGATCAAAGGCCAGAGTCGAGTAAGAGCGAGAGCTGGCAGCTGCCTGGCAGCCCCGGCTCAGACCCTACTTGCGCCGCGCGCGTTGCGCCAGATACTCCCGCACCTGCACAGCATCCCCAACAAACTCGATCCGCTCGGCCTTCGCCTCACGCTGATAGGCATACATCGGGTCGTAGTACTCGTTGAGCAGCCCCTCGATCCAACCTCGGTGCAGGTCCACACAGCCACTGCGCAATTGCTCTTCCAAAGCCTGCTCCAGCAGCGCCGTGAGCCGCTGATGGCGCTCTCCGCCCAGGCGCTTGCGGATGTTGGCCATGCTCTGCAGCATGCGCTGCGCGAACAAGTGCGGCCCGGCTTGCTCGCCATGCAGGGCGATGAACTCGGCACTGAGGTCGATGACATAGTCGCGCAGGATGCGCTCGACCCGGCCATCGAAACTGTCCTCCAGCCACACCAGCGGGTAATGCTGCATGCCCTGGTACAAAGACAAAGGCACCGTGCAACTGCCAACGATGCGCCCTTCATCCTCCAACACGAATTGGCCGATACCCTGCGCGCGCTTTTTCAGCACATCGATGGCCAGCTGGTTCTCGAAGTCGATCTGGGCCGGTTGCCCGGTGGCGCGTTTGCCAAAGCTCGAACCGCGATGATTGGCATGGCCTTCAAGGTCCAGCACGTTGCCCAGCTGCTGCAACACGTCGGTCTTGCCAGTCCCGGTCAAGCCGCCAACCAGTACGAAATCACACTCGCTGACGGCCTGCTCCGTGGTTTCCAGCAAGTAGTTGCGCATCGCCTTGTAGCCCCCGCTGATACGCGGGTAGCGAATACCGGCTTCATCGCGCAACCATCCCTGGACGATCTGTGAACGCAGGCCACCACGAAAGCAATACAGATAGCCTTCCGGGTGAGCCTGGGTGAAGGCCACCCACGCCTCCAGACGGGCCTGCTTGGTGGCGCCGCCCACCAGTTGATGACCCAAGGCGATGGCGGCAGCCTGGCCCTGCTGCTTGTAGCAGGTGCCCACCTTCTGCCGTTCCAGATCGTTCATCAGGGGCAGGTTGATCACGCCGGGGAAGGCGCCCTTGGCAAACTCGACGGGCGCGCGCATGTCCATCATCGGCACATCGTCGAGGAACAACTGACGGAAATCGGTGCAGTCTGGCCGCATCAGGCGACCTCGACTGCGTGGCTCTGTCGCTCTGCCAGATAGCCGATAGGCGACAGCTGCAAGCCCAGGTCGGCGGCTGCCGCGAGAAATGCGTCTTCACCCTCCGGGGTCACGGCCACAAGCAGCCCGCCGCTGGTCTGCGGATCACACAGCAAGTGCTTCTGATCGTCACTGAGCGCGCCGATCTTGTGCCCGTAGCTCTCGAAGTTGCGCAGCGTACCCCCCGGAATGCAGCCGGCCGCGAGGTAGTGCTCGACACTCGGCAGGCGGGGCACCTTGGCGTAGTCCAGGTGTGCGGTCAGGCCGCTGCCTTCTGCAAGCTCAACCAGATGGCCGAGCAGGCCAAACCCGGTGACGTCCGTCATGGCCTTGACCCCGTCGAGCTTGCCAAATCGGCTGCCCGGCGTGTTCAGGGTGCACATCCAGTCGCGCGCCACGCCTCGATCCTGCTCGCGCAGCACGGCTTTCTTCTCGGCAGTGGTGAGGATGCCGATGCCGAGCGGCTTGGTCAGATACAGGCGGCAGCCCGCCGTGGCGGTGTCGTTGCGCTTGAGATGGCGCTTGCTGACCACGCCGGTTACCGCCAGGCCGAAAATCGGCTCGGGGGCGTCGATGGAATGACCACCAGCAAGCGGGATGCCGGCTTCGGCGCAGACAGCCCGGCCACCGCGGATTACCTCACGAGCAACCTCGGGTGCCAGGACGTTGACCGGCCAGCCCAGGATGGCGATGGCCATCAGTGGATCGCCGCCCATGGCGTAGATATCGCTGATGGCATTGGTTGCCGCGATGCGGCCGAAATCGTAGGGGTCATCGACGATGGGCATGAAGAAGTCGGTGGTCGACACCACCCCGCGCTCCTCGTCCAGGGCATACACGGCGGCATCGTCGCGCGACGCATTGCCGACCCAGAGTTTCGGGTCCAGGGCCTGGGCACCGCTTTCGGCCAGGATGACGTCCAGCACCTTGGGGGATATCTTGCAGCCACAGCCGGCACCGTGGCTGTACTGGGTCAGGCGAATCGGCTCGCTCATGTGTACCTCGGCAGGTCAATTTATCGCCCGATTGTAGCAAAGCTGGTCATTGGGCCTGCGGCTCTTATAATCGTTGGGTCAATGACTTGCATCGAGCTGCAACCTGCACGTCGGCAAGGCAGCCCACATGCGCCGCCTGCTACTGCGCGCAGCCTCGAATTCGCCCCCATTCCCCGCTATTGAACCGGAGAAACCCATGCTCAAACGTCCTATGGCGCTCGCCGCCAGCCTGGTGCTGTCCTGCTGTGCCCTGGCCGTCCAGGCGGCAGAGACACTGCGTGTCAGCGCCATTCCTGACGAGGCGCCCACCGAACTGCAACGCAAGTTCAAACCCCTGGGCGAATACTTGTCCAAACAGTTGGGCATGCAGGTGAAGTTCGTGCCGGTGGCTGACTATCCGGCCGTGGTCGAATCGCTGGCCTCCGATCGGCTGGACCTGGCGTGGCTGGGCGGATTTACGTTCGTGCAGGTGCACCTGAAGGATCCAACGGCCACGCCGCTGGTGCAACGCGAGCAGGACGCCCAGTTCACCTCCAAGTTCATCACTGCCGACCCTGCGGTGAAAAGCCTTGCGGACCTCAAGGGCAAGTCCTTCGCCTTCGGGTCCGTTTCTTCCACGTCCGGTAGCCTGATGCCACGCTACTTCATGCTCAAGCAGGACAACATCAAGCCTGAAGGGTACTTCAGCCGCGTCGCCTATTCCGGTGCCCATGACGCCACCGTGGCCTGGGTGCAGGCTGGCAAGGTCGATGCCGGTGTGCTCAACGCCAGCGTCTGGCAGAAGCTGGTGGACGCCGGCAAGGTCGATACCGCCAAGGTGCGCGTGTTTGCCACGACCCCGACCTATTTCGACTACAACTGGACGGTGCGTGGCAACATGGACCCGGCCCTCAAGGAGAAGATCAAACAGGCCTTCTTGAACCTCGACCCTGCCGACCCAGAGCAAAAAGCCATTCTCGACCTGCAGGCGGCCAGCCGCTTCATCGAAACCAAACCGGAAAACTACGCGGGCACCGAGCAGGCCGCCCGCGAGGCCGGCTTGCTCAAGTGACGTCTGCCGTGCCTTCTGAGGCAGTCATCGCGCTGCAAGGTGCAAGCTTGCGGCATGGTGCGGTGCGCGCCGTGGAGGGCGTGACCTTGCGCATCGCGCAGGCTGAGCGCGTCGCCATCATCGGCCCATCGGGGGCCGGCAAGTCCAGCTTGCTGCACCTGATGGCCACGGCGACCAGGCCTAGCAGCGGTCGTCTGGAGATGCTCGGGCAGCAGCCATGGGCGTTGTCGACAGGGGCCCGGCAGCGCCTGCGGGCCCAGGTAGGCCTGGTTCACCAGGCGCCGCCGCTGCCGCCGCGCCAGCGGGTGGTCACTGCGGTGCTCGCGGGCCGCCTGGGCCAGTGGGGGCTTGGTCGCAGTCTGCTCAACCTGCTGTATCCCTGCGATGTGCCTGGTGCGCGCCAGGCCCTGGCCGAACTGGGTCTTGCAGACAAGCTGTTCGTGCAGTGCGGTCAACTGTCGGGTGGCCAGCTTCAGCGAGTAGGTATTGCGCGGGTGCTTTATCAGCAACCCCGTATCGTGCTTGCCGACGAGCCAGTGTCGGCGATGGACCCGGTATTGGCCGATCACAGCCTGGCGTTGCTCAACCGGCATGCCCAGGCCACTGGTGTGGCGTTGGTGGCCAGCCTGCACGCGGTCGATTTGGCATTGGCCCACTTTCCCCGGGTGATCGGCATTCGCGAAGGGCGCGTGCTGTTCGACTGCCCGGCCCAGGCGGTGACCGACGAGCTGCTGCAGGCGCTGTATGCCAACGAGCAGTTGGTGGCTGGACGTGGTGTTGATGCTACAAGCCCCCACGTGCAGTTGCCCAGATGCTGAGCGCCAGTCGCCGTGATCCGGCAATGGTGCCGAGGGTACTGATCGGGTTGCTGGCCATCGCGGTCCTGTGGCCGGGTATCCAATTGAGCGAGCTCAATCCGGCCGTGCTGTTGCAGGCCGAAAACCGCGAGCAGATGGCACGTTTCACAGGGGCATTCTGGCCACCGGCACATGAACGCGACTTTCTCGAGCTATTGCTGGAGGCCACGCTACAGACCTTGGCTGTGGCCACCGCTGGCATGGTACTCGCCTGGCTGCTGGCCGTGCCGGCGGCGTTGCTGGCCAGCCGCGCCTTGTCCCTGAGCGCTGCCTCACGTGGCGGGCGCCCGGGTGTCTGGTCGCGCCTGGTGCGGCTGCCCGTACGGGGAGTGCTGATCTTCCTGCGCAGCGTGCCTGAAATCGTCTGGGCACTGTTGTTCGTGCGCGCCGTAGGCCTGGGGCCCACGGCTGGCGTGCTGGCAATTGCCATTACCTACAGCGGCATGCTGGGCAAGGTGTATGCGGAAATCTTCGAATCAGTGGACCAACGGCCTGCCCACGCCTTGTTGCAGGCGGGCAGTGGACGGCTGGCTGCCTTTTTCTACGGCATCCTGCCCAATGCCGCCAGCGAAGCGGTGTCCTACACGGTCTATCGGTGGGAATGTGCAGTACGGGCATCGGTGGTGATGGGGTTCGTGGGGGCCGGCGGTCTGGGTCAGCAGATCGACCTGTCCATGCGCATGTTCGCTGGCGCCGAGGTCGCCAGCATGTTGCTGACGTTCCTGGTCTTGGTGATGTTTGCCGATGGGCTCAGCCGGTTATTGCGCTGGAGGCTTGTATGAATCGGCTCATCAACCTGGCCCTGTTGGCCGCGCTGCTGGCAGCCATCGTCGGCTCGTTCGCTTACCTGGGGTTGGATTTCGGTGCCTTGATCGGCAACGGTGGGCTGGCCCAGATGGGCCAGTATGCCGGGCGGTTCCTGGCCCCGGACCTGTCCAGCGAGCATCTGCGAGCCGTGGCGCAGGGCGCGTTGGAGACCCTGGCCATGTCTGGCATCAGCACCTTGCTGGCCGCCATCATGGGCCTGTTGCTGGCGCTGCCGGCGGCAGGCCGCTTCGGCTGGCCGCTGCGGGCGCTGGCCCGGTTGCTGCTCAATGCCCTGCGCGCTATTCCGGAGCTGGTATGGGCCGCGCTGACGGTGCTGGCAGCTGGACTGGGACCAAACGCCGGCACCCTGGCGTTGGCGCTGCACACCGCTGGCGTACTGGGACGGCTGTTTGCCGAAGCGCTGGAAAACGCCTCGCCCGAACCTGCAGCAGCCTTACGCCTGCAAGGCGCGGGGCAGGTAGCAGCCTTCTGCTACGGCACCTTGCCCAACCTGTGGCCGCAATTGCTTGCCTACAGTTTGTACCGTTGGGAAAACAACATACGCATGGCCAGTGTACTGGGCTTCGTCGGTGCCGGAGGCTTGGGACAGCTGCTCTACACCACCTTGAGCCTGTTCCAGGAGGCCCAGGCCAGTACGGTGATCATTGGAATGCTGGCGCTGGTGTTTCTGGTCGATGCGCTCAGTGATGTACTGCGCCAACGTTTCGTAAGGGCCTGATCAGGCCAGCGGCCCTGTGACCGCTGCCCGTTCTCAGGCGCTCACCGCCTCGCCCGATTGCGCGCCACGCTGCATCGATTCCAGGTTGCGCTCGATCGTCTCGCAGATGGTATCCATCTGGATCTGGTGTTCGCTGAAGCGGAACGGGCTCTGCAAGTCGGTCCCGATGCGCTCGATCGCCAGCAGCATGAAGCCAACAACTGTGGAGGCCAGGGGCGTGAACCATTCCAGCGACTCTACCAGGCCGACCGGTACGATCAGGCAGAACAGCGTGATGAATAACCGAGGGAAATACACATAAGGGTAGGGCAGTGGCGTATTGGCGATGCGCTCCATGCCACCTTGTGCATTGGACAAGTCCACCAGGGTGGACTCAAGGCGAGCCAGACGGATGCTGTCCAGCCGGCCCTCCTGATATTCCCTGGCCAGTAACGCGGCGGAACCACTCAAGATGTCATTGGCAAAATTGTTGGAACCGTGGTGACGCTCGAATTCTGCCTCAGGGATAAACGCCACCAGCTCTTGTGGGCATTTTTCCCCCTTCAGGTGTGCGGCCAGGCAATTGATATAGGCGATGTGCCGACGCAGCAGGGTCGCCTTGACCGGATTTAATCCATCGTCATGGTCATCGATCAGCGTCAGCGTCTGACGGGCGAAACTGCGGGAACTGTTGACCAGCGCGCCCCACAGGGTACGGGCCTCCCACCAGCGGTTGTAGGCGCTGCTGTTGCGAAAGCTCACCAGCACGACCAGCGCCGAACCCATCAATGAAAGAGGGATCAGGGGCAGGGTGAACTTGCTGTTGAGAAACAGCATGAAATCAATGGTGACCAGCACGTCCCAGATGAGCAGCCAGAACAGTGACCAACCGATGTAGCCGAAGGTTTTCACGACCAGACGGTATTTGCGGATGATGACGTCTTTCAAATGGCGCACCTTTACGGGTTCAGGACCTTGGATGGGACGCTGAGTCCCGCCGAAGGTTCTGCATGAGGTTGTTGCAACGCGTGTGGGGCTGACAAGTGCTGGCGTGATATCCGAATGGGTGTGTGCATTTCATCCAGACGCGTTTGCCGGCCCGATTTGGATGGTGGCACAATGCCTTGCCTCAGCATGCACATGCTCTGCAGCTGTACCCTGCACCTTCCGCCTTATTTTCTCGGTATCCCGCCATGATCGAGCGCACCGGCACGGGCCTTTCCTTCGCCAAACGCATGTATGCACCACGCGCCATCGGAACCGGCCTCGGCTTTTTTTGTGTATTGATCGGCATTGCGCCATTGCAGCCAGAGTGGTGGGTGTGGGCGCTGTTACTGGCACACGGTTTTGTCTGGCCGCACCTTGCGTTTCAGATAGCCCGGGTTTCTGCCCAGCCCTACAAGACCGAGCAGCGTAACTTGGTGGTCGATGGATTCGCCGGGGGTTGCTGGGCGGGTGCCATGGGGCTCAATCCTTTGCCCAGCGTGATCATCCTGTCGATGATTGCCATGGACAAGATCGCGGCAGGTGGCTGGCCCCTGTTGATCAGAACGGTGATTGCCCAGGGCATCGGCATCGCCTTGGGCCTGTGGCTGTTCGCGCCGCCGCTTTTTCCGGCCACCACGCAGGTGCAGATGCTGGCGTGTCTGCCGATCCTGCTGATCTACCCCATGGCCATTGGCATGATCTGCTATCAGGTGACTGTCCAATTGGGCCAGCATAAACGTGCACTGGCCCGCATGAGCCAGACCGACAGCCTTACGGGCCTGAGCAACCATGGGGCGTGGCAGGAACTGCTGCTGCGCGAATTCGCGCGTTGCCGAGCTAACGCCGGGAGCAGTTGCCTTGCCCTGATCGACGTGGACCACTTCAAACAGGTCAATGATCGTCATGGCCACCAGGTGGGTGACAACATCCTGCGGGTGATCAGTGCCACGCTCTCCTTCCATCTGCGCAAGCACGACCCTGCGGCCCGCTACGGAGGAGACGAATTCTGCGTGATGCTGCCCGATACGACGCCAGGGCAAGCAAGGGATGTGCTGGAGCGGCTGCGCCTGGCCGTGGAGGCGTTCCGCGACCCGGCGCTGCCGCACCTTACCCTGAGCCTGAGTATCGGCATCGCCCCTTATCATGCAGGCATTACCGATGCCCAGGCCTGGCTGCACGCCGCCGATATGGCGTTGTATGCCGCCAAGCGCGCCGGCCGAAATTGCATCGTCCTGGCGCCCCAGGCTTCTGAGCCCGCCTGATCAGGGTTTTGCTGCAACGGCCACGAAGCCCTTGATCGATGTTGGGGCCGCGGGTTTGGACTTGCGCGCCAGCATGTACTGGTAGCGCCGCCATTCCTTGTCGATCTCGCTGAAGGACATGAACACACTGACCCGGTCCTTGCCCACCAGGTCCGGTCGTCTGATGGCATCGATGCCGCTGGTAGGGATGATGGCGATGTTGATCCCTACCACGCTACCGTCATCGGCGAATACCGGGCCGCCAGACATCCCTTTGGTGATCGGCCCGTCGTGCACCGAATAGAACACGCTGCCAGGGGTGCCATCGAGCCGGACCAGTGACGAGAGCGCGTGGCCCTTGCCTTGTACGGGCATCATCAAGCTGTTGTAGCCCACTGCCGTGACCGTTTCTCCAGGCATATATTGTCGCCAGTGCGGTATTTCGCTGGCTTTGTGCTTGAAGAACACCACATCGCCTAGTCCTTCGTGGACCACGTTGCGCAGGAAAGGCGTGTGTTTGGCGGTGACGGCATAATCTGCGTTCCACTGGATGGCGCTTGCCATCAGCAGCATGGGCAGCGGTGCCCCGGACGTCACCACGAAAGCTTGACTGTAGACCGGGTCTGAAACGTAGGACGTTGGCACTCCATTGCACCCACTTAGCAGCATCATTGCCGCCATACAGGGCGCGGTTGTTTTCATTGGTCACACGAGGGGGGAGGGGATTGAGAGGAGCCGCACTATGGCTAAATGCCATCAGCTAGGCAATACGTTCGGCTTTTATCCGACGAAGTGAGGGTAGGCGGCGGGTATGGCCACTGGCCAATAGCATTGCTGCATGGTCAGTCACCAGCAAATCAATGGGCTGGCGCCAAGCAAATGTGCTGCACTGAATGGTTTTTTCGGCGCAAAAAAAAAGCCGACCATTTAAGGTCGGCTTTTTCGGATTTGGTGCCCCGAGGGAGACTCGAACTCCCACTCCTTTCGAAAACGGATTTTGAATCCGCCGCGTCTACCAATTCCGCCATCAGGGCGTGGCGCGCAGTATAGAGAGGTGCCGTCGGTCGGTCAATCGTCTTTCATGGTCAATTTTCATTCGTTGGGCTAAACTTCCCGGCCCTGCCGAACCGAACATCATCATGCGCGTTGCCGATTTCTCCTTCGAACTTCCCGATTCCCTGATCGCCCGCCATCCGTTGGCCGAGCGCCATGGCAGCCGCCTGCTGGTGCTCGACGGGCCAAGCGGTGCACGCGAGCACCGGCAATTCCCCGACCTGCTGGGCTATCTGCGCCCGGGTGACCTGATGGTGTTCAACAACACCCGGGTCATTCCGGCGCGGCTGTTCGGTCAGAAAGCCTCCGGCGGCAAGCTCGAAGTGTTGGTCGAGCGTGTGCTCGACAGCCACCGTGTGCTGGCCCATGTGCGGGCGAGCAAGGCGCCCAAGGTAGGGGCGGTCATTTTGGTGGACGGTGGCGGTGAAGCTGAAATGGTTGCGCGCCACGACACCTTGTTCGAGCTGCGTTTCACCGAAGAGGTATTGCCGCTGCTCGACCGCGTCGGCCACATGCCGCTGCCGCCCTACATCGATCGCCCTGACGAAGGTGCGGACCGGGAGCGCTACCAGACGGTCTACGCCGAGAAGGCAGGCGCTGTCGCCGCGCCTACCGCAGGCCTGCATTTCGACGAGGCGCTGCTCGAGCAGATCGCCGCCAAAGGGGTGGAGCGCGCGTTCGTCACCCTGCACGTGGGCGCCGGTACCTTCCAGCCGGTGCGGGTCGACAAGATTGAAGATCACCACATGCATAAAGAGTGGCTCGAAGTGAGCCAGGATGTGGTCGACGCCATCGAGGCCTGCCGTGCCCGCGGCGGGCGCGTGATCGCCGTGGGCACCACCAGTGTGCGCTCGCTCGAAAGCGCCGCCCGCGATGGCCAGCTCAAGCCCTTCAGCGGTGACACCGATATCTTCATCTACCCCGGCCGCCCATTCCACGTGGTCGATGCGCTGGTTACCAACTTCCATCTGCCTGAGTCCACGCTGCTGATGCTGGTCTCGGCCTTCGCCGGTTACCCCGAGACCATGGCTGCCTACGCGGCGGCGGTCGAGCAGGGGTACCGCTTCTTCAGTTACGGTGATGCCATGTTCATCACCCGCAATCCGGCGCCTCGCGGGCCCGAGGAGCAAGCATGAGTCGCACCTGCCGAATGTCCTTCGAACTGCTGGCCACCGACGGCAAGGCCCGTCGTGGCCGCATCACCTTCCCCCGTGGCACGGTCGAAACCCCGGCGTTCATGCCGGTGGGCACCTATGGCACGGTCAAGGGCATGTTGCCCCGTGACATCGAGGCCATTGGTGCCGAGATGATACTGGGCAACACCTTCCACCTGTGGCTGCGCCCAGGTACCGAGGTGATCAAGAAGCACAACGGGCTGCACGACTTCATGCAGTGGAAAGGCCCGATTCTCACCGATTCCGGTGGCTTCCAGGTCTTCAGCCTGGGCGCCATGCGCAAAATCAAGGAAGAAGGCGTGACCTTCGCCTCTCCCGTGGACGGCTCCAAGGTGTTCATGGGCCCGGAAGAATCCATGCAGGTGCAACGTGATCTGGGTTCGGACGTGGTGATGATCTTCGATGAGTGCACCCCGTACCCTGCCGAGCACGACATCGCCCGTACGTCCATGGAGCTGTCGCTGCGCTGGGCCCAGCGCTCGAAGAACGCCCATGCCGACAACACCGCCGCGCTGTTCGGCATCGTTCAGGGCGGCATGTACCAGGACCTGCGCATGCGCTCGCTGGAAGGGCTTGAGAACATCGGCTTCGACGGCCTGGCCATCGGCGGCCTGTCGGTGGGTGAGCCCAAGCACGAGATGATCAAGGTGCTGGACTACTTGCCCGAGCAGATGCCGGCTGACAAACCTCGTTACCTTATGGGGGTAGGCAAACCGGAGGATCTCGTTGAGGGTGTGCGCCGCGGCGTCGATATGTTCGACTGCGTGATGCCTACGCGCAACGCGCGCAACGGCCACCTGTTCGTCGACACCGGGGTGATCAAGATCCGCAACGCGTTCCATCGCCATGATGAATCGCCACTGGATCCGACCTGTGACTGCTACACCTGCAGCAACTTCTCCCGCGCCTATCTGCATCACCTGGACAAGTGTGGCGAAATGCTCAGCAGCATGTTGAATACCATCCATAACTTGCGCCATTACCAGCGTTTGATGGCCGGTTTACGCGAGGCTATTCAACAAGGTAAATTGGCCGCCTTCGTCGACGCCTTCTACGCCAAGCGCGGGCTTGTTGTACCGCCCTTGGACTGACTGTCTGCATCCATTATTAAAATATTCGCATTAGGAGTGCACCCATGAGCTTCTTGATCCCCGCCGCATACGCGGACGCTGCAGCCCCCGCCGCCGGCCCTGCCGGTACTGGCTTCGAGTGGATTTTCCTGGTCGGTTTCCTGGTCATCTTCTACCTGATGATCTGGCGTCCACAGGCCAAACGTGCCAAAGAGCAGAAGAACCTGCTGGGCAACTTGCAGAAAGGTGACGAAGTTGTCACCAACGGTGGCATTGCCGGCAAGATCGTCAAAGTGGCCGATGATTTCGTGGTGCTGGAAGTGTCCGACACTGTCGAGCTGAAGTTCCAGAAGGGCGCCATTGCCGCGACCCTGCCAAAAGGTACGCTCAAGGCTATCTGAGTTACCGGTTTCATTTTTCCAGTCGGGGCGCGCAACGCGCCCCGCGTCTTGAACGGGCGGCGTGATGCTGAACAAATACCCTCTGTGGAAATACGCACTGATCCTGCTGGTACTGGCGATCGGTTTCATTTATTCCGCTCCCAACCTCTACCCGGATGACCCGGCCGTGCAGATCAGCGGTGCCAGCTCGGCGCTGCAGGTCAACCAGGCCGATCTCGATCGCGTCAGCAAGGCGCTGGTCGATGCAAACATCGCAGTCAAAGGCGTGAGCCTGGGTGAGAAGGGCAGTGGCCTGATTCGTCTGACCAATCAGGAAGACCAGCTGCCCGCCAAGGATGTGGTGCGCAAGGCGCTGGGCGATGACTATGTCGTGGCGCTGAACCTGGCACAAACCACCCCGCAGTGGTTGCGCAACCTGGGTGCCAGCCCCATGAAGCTGGGCCTGGACCTGTCCGGTGGCGTGCACTTCCTGCTGGAAGTGGACATGGACAAGGCCATGAGCGCCCGCATGAAAGTCTACGAAGGCGAGGTCAAGACCTTGCTGCGCAAGGAGCGGGTCCGCTACCGCAGCCTGCCGCAGCAGGACGGTGGCATCATGCTCGGCTTTGCTGACAACGCTACGCGCGAACAGGCACGTGCCCTGATCCGCAAGAATTTCAACGATTTCGACCTGACCACCACCGAGCGCAATGACCTCGCCGTGCTGCGTCTGGCGCTGTCTCAGGCGAAAGTGGCCGAGATTCGCGAATACTCGATCAAGCAGAACCTCACCACCGTGCGTAACCGTGTCAACGAGCTGGGTGTCGCCGAGCCGCTGGTGCAGCGCCAGGGCGCCAACCGCATCGTGGTCGAGCTGCCGGGTGTGCAGGACACTGCCGAAGCCAAGCGTATTCTGGGCAAGACGGCCAACCTGGAGTTCCGTTTCGGTGCCGAGCCGGGCGCGTCCAAAGCCACCACCGAAGTGTTCGAGTTCCGTGAAGGGGGGCGTTCGGCGCCCGTCGAGCGTGGCCTGATCATCACCGGTGACCAAGTGACCGACGCCCAGGCCAGCTTCGACGAGCATGGCCGCCCGCAGGTGAACATTCGTCTGGACGGGCATGGCGGCGAACTGATGAGCCGCGCGACGCGCAGCAACGTTGGTCGCAGCATGGCGGTGATCTTCATCGAGCAGAAGCCTGTCACCCGCTACGTGAAGCAGACGGTCGATGGCGTCGAGAAGGACGTTGCGGTCCAGAGCTTCCAGGAAGAGAAGAAGATCATCAGCCTGGCGACCATCCAGTCGCCGCTGGGTAGCCAGTTCCGTATCACCGGGCTGAACGGCCAGGGCGAATCGTCTGAACTGGCCCTGCTCCTGCGTGCCGGCGGCCTGGCTGCACCGATGTACTTCGCTGAAGAACGTACCATCGGCCCAAGCCTGGGTGCCGACAACATCACCAAGGGCATCGACGCCTCGCTGTGGGGTATGCTGTTCGTCTCGCTGTTCATCATTGCGATCTACCGGGCCTTCGGTGTGCTGGCCACTATCGCCCTCGCCGGCAACATGGTGTTGCTGCTGGCGTTGATGTCCTTGCTGGGCGCTACGCTGACATTGCCAGGCATCGCGGGTATCGTGCTCACCATGGGCATGGCGGTGGATGCCAACGTGCTTATCTTCTCTCGAATCCGTGAAGAGCTGGCTGCAGGCATGTCTGTTCAGCGCGCTATTCATGAAGGCTTCAACCGCGCCTATTCGGCCATCGTCGATGCCAACCTGACTACCTTGCTCGTGGGCGGCATCCTGTTTGCCATGGGCACCGGGCCGGTCAAAGGCTTTGCGGTCACCATGTCCCTCGGGATTTTCACGTCGATGTTCACTGCTGTGATGGTCACCCGTGCCCTGGTCAACCTGACCTGTGGCGGGCGTGACATCAAGAAGCTGTGGGTTTGAGGGAGCTGCGATGAAAACCATCAATTTCATGGGTGTACGCAATGTCGCCTTCGGCGTCACCGTACTGCTCACCGTGCTGGCCTTGTTCAGCTGGTGGCAAAAGGGCCTGAACTTTGGCCTGGACTTCACTGGCGGCACGCTGATCGAGCTGACCTACGAGCGCCCGGCCGATCTCAAGGCGGTACGGGCCGAGTTGGTCGACTCGGGTTTCCACGAGGCAGTGGTGCAGAGCTTCGGTGCCACCACCGACCTGCTGGTGCGCATGCCGGGTGATGACCCACAGCTGGGCAACAAGGTCGCCGCAGCCTTGCAGAAGGCCGGCGGTGACAACCCAGCCACCGTCAAGCGTGTCGAGTTCGTCGGCCCGCAGGTGGGTGAAGAGCTGCGTGACCAGGGCGGCATGGGCATGCTCCTGGCGCTGGGTGGCATCCTTATCTACCTGGCGTTCCGCTTCCAGTGGAAATTCGCAGTAGGCGCCATCATCTCGCTGATCCACGACGTGATCGTGACACTGGGCATCTTGTCGTTCTTCCAGATCACCTTCGACCTGACGGTGCTGGCGGCGGTGCTGGCCATCATCGGCTACTCGCTCAATGACACCATCGTCGTGTTCGACCGGGTGCGTGAGAACTTCCGGGTCATGCGCAAGGCGTCCTTGATCGAAAACATCAACGTCTCCACCACCCAGACGTTGCTGCGTACCGTGGCGACTTCGGTGTCTACCTTGCTGGCTATTGCCGCCTTGCTGTTCTTCGGCGGTGACAACCTGTTCGGCTTCTCGCTGGCCCTGTTCATCGGCGTGATGGCCGGTACCTACTCGTCGATCTACATCGCCAACGTGGTGCTGATCTGGCTGAACCTGAACAGCGAAGACCTGATTCCGCCGGCAAAGACCGAGGGCGTGGACGACCGTCCGTGACCGACTGACGCTCCGCTTGGCGGACGAGAGGGCGCGAGTGTTGAACTCGCGCCCTTTTTTTTGCTCCAAGGCAAGGAGAAAGCGGGCCAAGTCCCGTATGTACGATCAGGAGGTTCACGTGAATAAATCAATGCTGGTGGGTGCGGTGCTAGGTGCTGTCGGTGTCACTGCCGGAGGTGCTGTGGCGACCTACAGCTTGGTGAACAAAGGACCTGAATATGCTCAGGTCACCGACGTGCAGCCGATCAAGCAGCAGATCAAGACCCCGCGCGAAGTGTGCAAGGACGTAACCGTCACTCGCCAGGCGCCAGTCAAGGATCAGCATCAGATCGCCGGCACTGTGGTCGGCGCGCTGGCCGGTGGCCTGTTGGGCAACCAGATCGGCGGCGGCACCGGCAAGAAGATCGCGACCGTGGCCGGTGCGGTGGGTGGTGGGTATGCTGGCAACAAGGTGCAGGAGGGCATGCAGCAGCGTGACACCTATACCACGACCCAGACCCGCTGCAACACGGTCAACGACATCAGTGAAAAAGTGGTGGGCTACAACGTCAAGTACACCATTGGCGATCAGGTCGGCCAGGTGAAGATGAACCGTGAGCCAGGCTCTACCATCCCAGTGGACAAGAACGGCAAGCTGATTCTCAGCGACGCCGGTCAGTGATGCTGCTGCCGGCGTTGGCCCTGTGCCGACGCCGGTGATGCAGGGCTGGCAGGCATGAAAAAAGCACCCCGAGGGGTGCTTTTGTTTTCCTGCAATCAAATGCTCAACGCTTCATGCTTTCAGGCAGGTGCGGTTGGATGGCGGTCAGTACCGCCTTGAAGCACTTGATGTTGCCGGCGACGATGTGGCCTTTGTCGAGGAAGTCATGGCCGCCATTGAAGTCGCTCACCAAGCCGCCTGCTTCCTGAATCAGCAGCACGCCTGCGGCCATGTCCCATTCGGACAGGCCCGACTCCCAGAATGCATCGAAACGACCTGCGGCCACATAGGCCAGGTCCAGGCTCGCCGCGCCAGCGCGGCGGATGCCGGCGGTCTGGCCTACCAGGCTGCGGAACATGCCCAGGTAATTGTCCAGGTCGGCCATCTGGTTATCGCGGAAGGGGAAGCCAGTGCCCAGCAGGGCGCCGTCCAGGCTGGTGCGCGAGCTGACGCGCAGGCGGCGGCCGTTCAGTTGAGCGCCACGGCCACGGCTGGCAGTAAACTCTTCCTGGCGAACCGGGTCGACGATCACGGCGTGCTCCAGGCGACCACGGTATTTACAGGCAATGCTGACGGCGAAGTGAGGAATGCCACGCAGGAAGTTGGTGGTGCCGTCCAGCGGGTCGATGACCCACAGGTAATCCTTGCCTTCTTCGCCGGAGCCGGCGTGCAGGCCAGTTTCTTCGCCCAGGATGGAGTGGTTCGGGTAGGCCTTGCGCAGGGCATTGACGATGCTCTGCTCGGCAGCGCGATCGACTTCGGAAACGTAGTCCTTGGCCTCTTTCTCATCGACCTTGATGCTATCCAGGCGTTCGATGGAGCGGAAGATCAGTTCACTGGCGCTGCGAGCGGCGCGCAGGGCGATATTCAGCATAGGCTGCATGGGCGGGTCACCTGGAGATGTTAAAGAAGAAAGCCGAACATTCTAACAGAAAATTGTGGCGGCAGAAGGGCGCATTCGCGTGCGTGGCGTTACGCCTGTCGGTTCTGTAAGATTCCAGGCCCTGATTTCCGCCACTGTGAGCACGAGACCTTGCTGCAGAATATTCGTGTCGTTCTGGTCAACACCAGCCACCCCGGCAACATCGGCGGCGCTGCTCGCGCCATGAAGAACATGGGCCTGTCGCGTCTGGTGCTGGTGCAGCCAAAGCAGTTTCCTGCCGACGAGGCCAGCGCGCGCGCCTCGGGCGCGGACGATGTGCTGGGTAACGCCATCGTCGTCGACAGCTTGGAGCAGGCATTGGTCGGCTGCAATCTGGTGATGGGCACCAGTGCCCGTGAGCGCAGCATTCCATGGCCTCTTATCGGCCCACGTGAATGCGGCGACAAGGCCGTGCAGCATGCCGACGGGGGCGAGCAGATCGCCTTGGTGTTCGGGCGCGAGCATGCCGGGCTGACCAATGAAGAGTTGCAGCGATGTCACTTCCACGTGCACATCCCCTCCAATCCCGACTTCAGTTCGCTGAACCTGGCCGCGGCTGTTCAGGTACTGGCCTATGAAGTGCGCATGGCCAGCCTGGCGAACGACCGCTCGCCTGCCCAGGTTGAGAAGGCTGACGCCGACGCCTTGGCCACGATGGACGAGATGGAGCTGTTCTACGACCATCTGGAAAAAACCCTGGTCGACATTGGTTTCCTTGATCCCGAAAAGCCCAAGCACCTGATGCCGCGTCTTCGCAGGCTTTACGGTCGGGTGGCAGTGGAGCGTACCGAAATGAGCATTTTGCGCGGCATTCTTACCGAGACCCAGAAGGTGGTCCGGGGTGAGCCGCATAAACGGAAGGACTGACAGATGCTGGAACGTCTGCGTGAAGATATTCAAAGTGTGTTCCACCGTGATCCAGCGGCGCGCAACGCGTTCGAAGTGCTGACCTGCTACCCCGGGATGCATGCCATATGGCTGCACCGGTTGGGTAATGCCCTGTGGCGGCGGGACTTCAAGTGGCTGGCGCGGCTGGTGTCCAACTTCGGTCGCTGGCTGACCGGTATCGAGATTCACCCGGGCGCCACGATAGGGCGGCGGTTCTTCATCGACCATGGCATGGGCATCGTCATTGGCGAAACCGCCGAGATTGGTGACGACGTGACGCTCTACCAAGGCGTAACCCTGGGCGGTACCAGCTGGAATAAAGGCAAGCGTCACCCAACGCTGGAGGACGGCGTAGTGGTCGGTGCGGGTGCGAAGGTGCTGGGGCCGTTTACCGTAGGGGCCGGGGCCAAGATCGGTTCCAATGCGGTGGTGACCAAGGCGGTGCCAGCCGGCGCCACGGCTGTTGGCATCCCCGGGCGCATCATCGTCAAGGACGAGCAGGGCGATGTCGAGGCGCGGCGCAAGGCCATGGCCGAGAAGATCGGTTTCGATGCCTATGGGGTCAGTGGCGACATGCCCGACCCGGTCGCCCGTGCCATTGGCCAGATGCTTGACCATCTGCAGGCCGTTGATGAGCGCCTGGAAGGCATGTGCGGTGCGCTGACGCGGATGGGCAGTGACTATTGCGCCAAGGAGCTGCCAGCGCTGCCTGAAGATGACTTCACCGAACAGGCGCAGTTGGCCAAGCGCGACATCCAGCCGCATTGATCCCGCCGCGTCAGGCGCGGGTTCTGGCATGGGGGCATGTGCTATCGCCCCCGTGTCTGCTACAATCGCGGCCGCCTCCCCTCATGCAAACCCGACTAAGGCACTAGGTCTAATAGTTGACTTAAATGCTCGGGAATCGCATACTTGCACACATCCCGTAACTCCCGTGGTACCCAATAGCCATGCGACTGACTACCAAAGGCCGATACGCCGTGACTGCCATGCTCGACCTGGCGTTGCACGCGCAGCATGGGCCGGTGTCTTTGGCCGACATCTCCGAGCGCCAGGGCATATCCCTTTCTTATCTGGAACAGCTGTTCGCCAAGCTGCGCCGCAGCAGCCTGGTTTCCAGCGTTCGCGGCCCCGGTGGCGGTTATCAGCTGTCGCGCGGCATGGAGACCATCCAGGTCGCCCAGGTCATCGATGCGGTCAACGAATCGGTCGATGCCACCCGTTGCCAGGGGCTTGGGGACTGCCATGCCGGTGATACCTGCCTGACCCACCACTTGTGGTGCGACCTCAGTCAGCAGATTCACGAGTTCCTCAGTGGCATCAGTCTGGCCGACCTCGTCATGCGCCGTGAGGTGCAGGAAGTCGCTCAGCGTCAGGACCTGCGCCGCGTCGCTGGTCTGTCTGCCCCGCTGGACAAGATTGAGACGTCCGCCGTCGATTGATCCTTCGGGACGACGAGCGACGCCACCGCCTGATAGGAGAGAAAAATGAAGTTGCCGATCTACCTCGATTACTCCGCGACCACCCCGGTCGACCCACGCGTAGCCCAGAAGATGGCCGAATGCCTGACGGCTGACGGTAACTTCGGTAACCCGGCTTCGCGCTCCCACGTCTTTGGCTGGAAAGCCGAAGAAGCGGTCGAGAACGGTCGCCGTCAGGTCGCCGAGCTGATCAATGCCGACCCGCGCGAAATCGTCTGGACCAGCGGTGCCACCGAGTCCGACAACCTGGCCCTGAAGGGTGTTGCGCACTTCTATCAGACCAAGGGCAAGCACATCATCACCTCCAAGATCGAGCACAAGGCGGTCCTCGATACCGCTCGCCAGCTGGAGCGTGAGGGGTTCGAAGTCACCTACCTGGAACCGGGCGAAGACGGCATCGTCACCCCGGCCATGGTCGAGGCGGTCCTGCGTGACGACACCATCCTGGTCTCGCTGATGCACGTGAACAACGAAGTCGGCTCGATCAACGACATTGCCGCCATCGGTGAACTGACCCGTTCGCGCGGCGTGCTGTTCCACGTCGATGCCGCCCAGTCTGCCGGCAAGGTCGAAATCGATCTGCAGCAGCTCAAGGTCGATCTGATGTCGTTCTCCGCGCACAAGGTTTATGGCCCCAAAGGGATCGGCGCGCTGTATGTCAGCCGCAAGCCGCGGGTACGCCTCGAGGCAGCCATGCACGGCGGTGGTCACGAACGCGGCATGCGTTCGGGTACGCTGCCGACGCACCAGATTGTCGGCATGGGCGAAGCATTCGCCATTGCCAAGCAGGACATGGCGGCTGAAAACGCACGCATCAAAGCCTTGAGCGACCGCTTCTTCAAGCAGGTATCCAGCCTCGAAGAACTGTACGTCAACGGTAGCCTGACTGCTCGCGTGCCGCACAACCTGAACCTGAGCTTCAACTACGTCGAGGGCGAATCGCTGCTGATGTCGCTCAAGGACATCGCCGTCTCGTCCGGTTCGGCTTGCACCTCCGCCTCGCTCGAGCCGTCCTACGTGCTGCGTGCACTGGGCCGTAACGACGAGCTGGCGCACAGCTCCATCCGCTTCTCCTTCGGCCGCTTCACCACCGAGGAAGAGGTTGATTACGCCGCGCAGAAAGTCTGCGAGGCCGTGAACAAGCTGCGTGAACTGTCCCCACTTTGGGACATGTACAAAGACGGCGTCGACATCTCCAAGATCGAGTGGGCCGCCCACTAAGCAGTCGCCGGCAAGAGCGGCTCCCTGATGAGGAAGGAATTGCACCATGGCATACAGTGAAAAGGTCATCGACCACTACGAAAACCCGCGCAACGTCGGCAAGATGAATGCCGAGGATCCGGATGTCGGTACCGGCATGGTCGGCGCACCGGCCTGTGGCGACGTGATGCGCCTGCAGATCAAGGTCAACGAGCAGGGCGTGATCGAAGACGCCAAGTTCAAGACCTACGGCTGCGGTTCGGCCATCGCGTCCAGCTCCCTGGCCACCGAGTGGATGAAGGGCAAGACCCTGGACGAAGCCGAGACCATCAAGAACACCCAGCTGGCCGAAGAACTGGCATTGCCGCCGGTCAAGATCCACTGCTCGGTACTCGCCGAAGATGCCATCAAGGCCGCTGTTCGCGATTACAAGCAGAAGAAAGGCTTGATCTAACGTCGCCTGTTGCAAGGTAAGGAGTTCTCATGGCTATCAGCATGACAGAAGCCGCCGCCAATCATGTGCGGCGTTCCCTGGAAGGGCGGGGCAAGGGTGAAGGCATTCGCCTTGGCGTACGCACCACCGGTTGCTCGGGCCTGGCCTACGTGCTGGAGTTCGTGGACGAGCTGGCGGGCGAGGACCAGGTGTTCGAGAACCATGGCGTCAAGGTGATCATCGATCCCAAGAGCCTGGTTTATCTTGACGGCACCGAGCTGGACTTCGTCAAGGAAGGGTTGAACGAAGGGTTCAAGTTCAACAACCCCAACGTGCGCGGTGAGTGTGGCTGCGGCGAAAGCTTCAACGTCTGAGGCCGACCGTGGGTACTCCTTGTCATTTTGCACTGTTCGACCTGCAGCCGAGTTTTCGACTGGACCTTGAGATGCTGGCCACTCGCTATCGCGAGCTGGCCCGCGAAGTCCATCCTGATCGTTTTGCCGATGCCTCCGAGCGCGAGCAACGCTCTGCGCTGGAGAAATCCGCTGCCCTCAACGACGCCTACCAGACGCTGCGCAGTGCACCACGCCGTGCGCGCTACCTGTTGGCGATCGGTGGCCACGAAGTGCCGCAGGAGGTCACGGTCCATGACCCGGATTTCCTCCTGCAGCAGATGCAGTGGCGTGAGGAGCTCGAAGACCTCCAGGACGAAGCCGACCTCGATGGCGTGGCCGTGTTCAAGAAGCGCCTGAAGGCTGCTCAAGACACGCTCAACGAGGATTTCGCCGCCTGCTGGGATGTTGCCGATGCGCGTGAGCAGGCCGAACGCCTGATGCGCCGAATGCAATTCCTCGACAAGCTCGCCCAAGAAGTGCGCCAACTGGAAGAGCGCCTCGACGATTAACCCGGTGCTACCCGTGATGGCACCTAAGGTATTCAGATAAGCATGGCCCTATTGCAGATTGCCGAACCCGGTCAAACGCCCCAGCCCCATGAGCGCCGCCTGGCGGTAGGGATCGACCTGGGCACCACCAATTCCCTGGTCGCTGCATTGCGCAGCGGCGTGAGCGAGCCCCTGCCCGATGCGCAAGGTAATGTGATTCTGCCTTCGGCGGTGCGTTACCTCGAAGCTGGCGGCAGCGAAGTCGGGCAGGCAGCGCGTGACGCTGCCTCCAGCGATCCGCTGAACACCGTGCTGTCGGTCAAGCGCCTGATGGGTCGCGGCCTGGCCGACGTCAAGCAGTTGGGCCAGCAATTGCCCTACCGCTTCGTCGGTGGCGAATCGCACATGCCTTTCATCGATACGGTGCAAGGGCCCAAGAGCCCGGTGCAGGTCTCGGCGGACATCCTCAAGGTGCTGCGTGAGCGCGCCGAGGCGACATTGGGCGGTGAACTGGTCGGTGCGGTGATCACCGTTCCGGCCTATTTCGATGACGCCCAGCGCCAGGCCACAAAAGATGCTGCACGCCTGGCTGGCCTGAACGTCCTGCGTCTGCTCAACGAGCCTACGGCCGCCGCCGTGGCCTATGGCCTTGACCAGAACGCCGAGGGCGTAGTCGCCATCTACGACCTGGGTGGCGGTACCTTCGACATTTCCATCCTGCGCCTGACAGCGGGCGTGTTCGAAGTGCTGGCCACCGGCGGCGATACCGCCCTGGGTGGCGATGACTTCGATCACGCCATTGCAGGCTGGATCATCGAGCAGGCTGGCTTGTCCTCCGACCTCGACCCGGCTACCCAGCGCGCGCTGTTACAGACGGCTTGCGCCGCCAAGGAAGCGTTGACCGATGCCGAGGTGGTGGGCGTCACGCATGGTGCCTGGCAGGGTGAGCTCACCCGTGCCGGTTTCGATGCGATGATCGAGCCGCTGGTGGCCCGCAGCCTCAAGGCCTGCCGCCGTGCCGTACGTGACAGTGGCGTCGAGCTCGATGAAGTCAGCGCCGTGGTCATGGTCGGCGGTTCCACGCGCGTGCCCCGTGTTCGCGATGCCGTCGGTACCCTGTTCGGTCGTAGCCCGCTGACTTCCATCGACCCCGATCAGGTCGTGGCCATCGGCGCCGCCATTCAGGCCGATACCCTGGCCGGCAACCGTCGCGAAGGCGGCGAGCTGTTGCTGCTTGATGTGATCCCGCTGTCACTGGGCCTGGAGACCATGGGCGGGCTCATGGAGAAAGTGATCCCGCGCAATACCACCATCCCGGTGGCGCGCGCCCAGGAGTTCACGACTTATAAAGACGGCCAGTCGGCCATGATGATCCATGTGCTGCAGGGCGAGCGCGAACTGATCAGCGACTGCCGGTCACTGGCGCGCTTCGAACTGCGCGGCATTCCGGCCATGGTGGCAGGGGCAGCGAAAATTCGCGTCACCTTCCAGGTCGATGCCGACGGGCTGCTCAGCGTCGCCGCCCGGGAACTCGCATCAGGCGTGGAAGCCAGCATTCAGGTCAAGCCGTCCTACGGCCTGACCGATGGCGAAATCGCGCGCATGCTCAAGGACTCCTTCGAGCATGCTGGTACCGACAAGCAGGCCCGTCAGTTGCGTGAGCACCAAGTGGACGCCGAACGGCTGCTCGAAGCGGTACAGGGCGCCCTGGACGCCGACGGTCAGCGCTTGCTCAGTGAAGAAGAGCGCCAGGCCATTGAATTCCAGATGCAAGAACTACGTGATTTGCTGGCGGGCACCGATGGCGCTGCCATCGAGCAACAGACCAAGCGTCTGTCGCACGTGACCGACGCATTTGCCGCCCGACGCCTTGATTCGACGGTCAAAGCCGCACTGGCCGGGCGCAACCTGAATGAGATCGAGGAGTAATCGATGCCGCTGGTGACATTCCTGCCGCATGAGAAGTTCTGCCCGGAGGGGCTGACCGTGGAGGTGCCTGCCGGCACCAATATCCTGGAGCTGGCCCACGATCATCACATCGAGATGGAGAGCGCCTGCGGCGGTGTGAAGGCCTGCACCACGTGCCACTGCATCGTGCGCAAGGGCTTCGATTCCCTTGAGGAAGCCGACGAGCTCGAAGAAGACATGCTGGACAAGGCGTGGGGCCTGGAAGCGCAGTCGCGTCTGGGTTGCCAGGTGGTGGTGGCCGATCAGGACCTCACCATCGAGATCCCCAAGTATTCGCTCAACCACGCTGCCGAAGCGCCGCACTGAGGTCCTGGACATGAGTCTGAAATGGATTGATGTACTTGATATCGCCATCGAGCTTGCAGAAAGCAAGCCGGACGTCGATCCTCGGTATGTGAATTTCGTCGATCTGCACCGCTGGGTGGTGGCATTGCCTGGCTTCAGTGACGATCCTTCGCGCGCCGGCGAGAAGGTGCTCGAGGCCATCCAGGCGGCCTGGATCGACGAAGCCGACTGAACACGCACCGCAGGTTAGGCAATCCCCTGGAACCCGCGTATAATTCGCGGGTTTAATTTTTCGTAACACTCATATTCTGGAGTTTTCCATGGCTGTTCAACGTACTTTCTCCATCATCAAGCCTGACGCTGTTGCCAAGAACGTCATCGGCAAGATCACCACTCGCTTCGAAGAAGCCGGCCTGAAAATCGTTGCCTCGAAAATCAAGCAACTGTCAAAGGCCGAGGCCGAAGGCTTCTACGCCGAGCACAGCGAGCGCGGCTTCTTCGGTGATCTGGTTGCCTTCATGACTTCCGGTCCGGTTGTCGTTCAGGTCCTGGAAGGCGAGAACGCCATTGCCAAGAACCGTGAGCTGATGGGCGCTACCAACCCTAAAGAAGCCGCTGCCGGCACCATCCGCGCCGACTTCGCCGAGTCCATCGACGCCAACGCCGTTCACGGTTCGGACTCCGAAGCTGCTGCTGCTCGCGAAATCGCTTACTTCTTCGCTGCTACCGAGGTAACCACTCGCTAAGCGAAAGCTTACGGGTGAGGGTGAATCCATGACGACATCGACTGACAAAATCAACCTGCTGGGTCTGACCCTGCAGGAAATGGAACAATTCTTCGATTCCATCGGAGAGAAGCGCTTCCGCGCCGGTCAGGTGATGAAATGGATTCACCACTTTGGCGTCGATGATTTCGCCGCCATGACGAACGTCGGCAAGGTCTTGCGTGAAAAGCTCGAGGCCGTTGCCGAAATTCGCCCACCGGAAGTGGTCAGCGAAGACATTTCCGCAGACGGCACCCGCAAATGGGTGATCCGCGTTGCCTCCGGCAGCTGCGTCGAAACCGTCTATATTCCCACCGACGATCGCGGCACCCTGTGCGTGTCGTCGCAAGCCGGTTGTGCCCTGGACTGCAGCTTCTGCTCCACCGGCAAACAAGGCTTCAACAGCAACCTCACCGCCGCCGAAGTGATCGGCCAGGTGTGGCTTGCGAACAAATCCTTCGGGACCGTGCCTGCCAAAATCGACCGCGCCATCACCAACGTGGTCATGATGGGCATGGGCGAACCCCTGCTCAATTTCGACAATGTCATCGCCGCCATGAAGATCATGATGGAAGATCTGGGCTATGGCATCTCCAAGCGTCGCGTCACCCTGTCCACCTCGGGCGTCGTGCCGATGATCGACGAGCTGGCCAAGCACATCGATGTGTCGCTGGCTTTGTCATTGCATGCACCCAATGACGAGTTGCGCAACAAACTGGTACCGATCAACAAGAAGTACCCGCTCAAGATGCTGCTCGACGCATGCATGGGCTACATGGCGACCCTGGGCGGCAAGCGGGTGCTCACCATCGAGTACACCCTGCTCAAGGACGTCAACGACCAGCCCGAGCATGCGGCGCAGATGATCGAGCTGCTGCGCGACGTGCCGTGCAAGATCAACCTGATTCCATTCAATCCGTTCCCGCACTCCGGCTACGAGCGCCCCAGCAACAACGCCATTCGTCGTTTCCAAGACCTGCTGCACCACGGTGGCTACAACGTGACGACGCGCACCACCCGTGGTGATGACATCGATGCGGCTTGCGGCCAGCTGGTGGGGCAGGTCAATGACCGCACCCGGCGCAGCGAACGTTACATCGCCGTCCGGCAGCTGTCGGCAGACGCCGAGCGCCCGGACAGCCCGGCCGCCCACTGACCGGAACTGGCCTATGAACGTGCGCGCTGCGCTGCCGATCATTGCGCTTTCGCTGCTCGCCGGCTGCATGTCAGGCGCAGGCAGCGATGCGCAGGTGGCTGAGCAGCGCAGGGTCGAGGCCGGGCGGGCGTATGTGCAGCTGGGGCTCGGCTACCTGCAACAGGGGATGCTGGGCCAGGCCAAGACGCCCTTGTCAAAGGCGCTGGCGCTGGATGGCGACGATGCCGACGCCCATGCCGCCTTGGCATTGGTCTACCAGGCCGAAGGCGAGCCTGTATTGGCCGAGCGCCATTTCAAGCAAGCGCTTGGGGCGGGTGCCAGCACCACGCGAATTCGCAACAATTACGGCAGTTTCCTTTATGCTCAAGGGCGGTTTGCCGAAGCGCAGCAGATGTTTCGCCTTGCCAGCGCCGATACCCTGTATCCTGAGCGATCACGGGTTTATGAAAACCTTGGCCTGACAGCCTTGAGGCTCGGCCAGCGCGATCAGGCGCACGCCCATTTGCAAAAAGCATTGCAGCTTAACCAGCGACAGCCACAAGCGTTGCTGGAAATGGCTGAGTTGTCCTACGAAAACAGGCATTATGTGCCGGCCCGGGATTACTACGATCGTTTCAGCCGGTTGAGTGGCCACGATGCCCGGAGCCTGCTGCTGGGTAGCCGCCTTGCCAAGGTG
Source organism: Pseudomonas sp. SWI7 (assembly GCF_006351945.1). Taxonomy (NCBI): domain Bacteria; kingdom Pseudomonadati; phylum Pseudomonadota; class Gammaproteobacteria; order Pseudomonadales; family Pseudomonadaceae; genus Pseudomonas; species Pseudomonas sp. SWI7. The sequence continues at coordinate 4,730,471 of NZ_CP040930.1, forward strand.
TTCGACGAGCAAGGGACGGTGGCCGAGTTGGGGCAGCAATTACAACGACTTTATCCCGGTACGCCGGAATATCAGCAATACCTGTCGGAGCAACGATGAACGCCGCGCATCCCGAAGTAGCTGTAGCGCCTGGCCAGAACCCTGGTGAGCTGTTGCGCCTGGCCCGTGAGAAACGGGACTGGTCCCAAGCCGAGGTGGCCCGCAAGCTCAATCTTACTGTCAGCTCGCTCAACCATGTGGAAACCGGCGCCTTCGACAAGCTGCCCGGGCATACCTTCGCCCGTGGCTACATCCGCGCCTACGCCAAGTTGATGGAGCTGGACCAGGCTGCCCTGGTCGAAGCCTTCGATCGCTACACCGGCACCCACGCCAAGGGCAGCGACGTACATTCGCTGGGGCGTATCGAAGAGCCTTCCCGGTTGTCCCACAATATTCTGCGCGGGGTCAGCCTGTTGCTGCTGCTGGCGGTCGTGGGTGGCGGTTTCGTCTGGTGGCAGGACCAGGGCAGTCTGCGCGGCAAAGACCTCTCCAGCATCGCCCTTGAGCACGTCGAGGTCGAAAGCGCCGACGGCACCACCCAGATTCACCCGCTTGACGAACCCGAAGACCAGGCCGTCTCTGCCGCCCAGCAACCTGAGAGCGCCCCCCTGCCGTTGGCCCAGGGTACCGACGAGCAGCAGGCTGCAAGTACCGGGCAGGCAGCGGCTACCGACACGCCTGCAGCCGGCTCTGCTCCGGTAACGGGCACTGCGACGCCGCAGCCGGCGCCGGCCAACGCTACCCCTGTTGCCAGCGCGCCGGCGGCAGCCGCCCCTGCAACCAGTGCAGCCGCCGCCGAGCCCGCCGCCGTGCCAGCAGGCAGCGGCAAGGTCGCGATTGAGTTCGTCGCCGATTGCTGGACCCAGGTTTCCGATGGCAACGGCAAGGTGCTGTTCAGCGGCATCAAGCGCAAGGGGGACAACCTCGAGCTGACTGGCAAGCCGCCGTTTGCGGTACGTCTGGGCTTTGCCCGTGGCGCCAAGGTCAGCTACAACGGCCAGGCCGTCGACGTTGCCCCGTTCACCAGTGGCGAAACCGCTCGCCTGAAGTTGGGACAGTAATTCATGCACGGCCAATCCCCGATCAAACGTCGCGAATCCCGCAAGATATGGGTCGGCAATGTGCCGGTGGGCGGTGATGCGCCCATTGCAGTGCAGAGCATGACCAACACCGATACCAATGATGTCGCCGCCACGGTGGGGCAGATCCAGCGTCTGGTCGATGCCGGTGTGGACATCGTTCGCGTGTCGGTACCTGACATGGACGCCGCCGAAGCCTTCGGCCGCATCAAGCAGCAGGTCAGCGTGCCGCTGGTCGCCGACATTCACTTCGACTACAAGATTGCCCTGCGCGTGGCCGAGTTGGGTGTGGACTGCCTGCGCATCAACCCTGGCAATATCGGCCGTGAAGACCGGGTCAGGGCTGTCGTTGACGCCGCTCGCGACCGTGGTATTCCAATCCGTATCGGCGTCAACGCAGGCTCACTGGAAAAGGACCTGCAGAAAAAGTACGGCGAGCCTACGCCCGCAGCGCTGGTCGAATCGGCGCTGCGCCATGTGGAACACCTCGATCGTCTCGACTTCCAGGATTTCAAGGTCAGCGTCAAGGCGTCGGACGTGTTCATGGCCGTCGAGGCCTATCGCCTGCTGGCACGGCAGATCGTGCAACCCCTGCACCTGGGAATCACCGAAGCCGGTGGCCTGCGCTCGGGTACGGTGAAATCTGCCGTTGGCCTAGGTATGCTGCTGGCCGAAGGCATTGGCGATACCATCCGCATTTCGCTGGCGGCAGACCCGGTGGAGGAGGTCAAGGTAGGCTATGACATCCTCAAGTCCCTGCACTTGCGTTCCCGAGGCATCAACTTCATCGCCTGCCCGAGCTGCTCGCGGCAGAATTTCGATGTGGTAAAAACCATGAACGAGCTCGAAGGGCGCCTCGAGGACCTGCTGGTGCCGCTGGACGTGGCCGTCATCGGCTGTGTGGTCAATGGCCCGGGGGAGGCCAAGGAAGCGCATGTCGGCCTGACCGGTGGTACGCCCAACCTGGTCTACATCGACGGTAAACCGGCGCAGAAACTGACCAACGACAACCTGGTCGATGATCTCGAAAGACTCATCCGTCAGAAAGCGGCCGAGAAGGTCGAAGCCGACGCGGCGTTGATCGCCCGTGGCTGATACACAGAATTCGTAAGGATCATTCGTGAGCAAATCGCTGCAAGCCATCCGTGGCATGAACGACATCCTGCCCGAGCAGTCGCCATTGTGGCGCTATTTCGAGGGTACCGTTGCCGGCCTGCTGGACACCTACGGGTACAGCCAGATCCGCACGCCCATCGTGGAGTTCACCGAGCTGTTCAAGCGCTCGATCGGTGAAGTGACCGATATCGTCGAAAAGGAAATGTACACCTTCGAAGACCGCAACGGTGACTCGCTCACACTGCGTCCGGAAGGGACTGCGGCCTGTGTTCGCGCGGTGCTGGAGCATGGCATCACCGGCAATGGCCAGGTGCAGAAGCTGTGGTACATCGGGCAGATGTTCCGCCACGAGCGTCCCCAGAAGGGCCGCTACCGGCAGTTCCACCAGATCGGTGTGGAGGTGTTCAACCTCGATGGCCCGGACATCGATGCCGAGTTGATCATGCTGACCTGGCGCCTGTGGGGCTTGCTGGGCATTCAGGATGCGGTCAAGCTCGAACTCAACAGCCTTGGCACCAGCCAAGCGCGCGCCCGCTACCGCGACGCGTTGGTGGAGTTCCTGTCCGCGCGCCTGGAGCAACTGGACGAGGACAGCCAGCGCCGCCTCAAGAGCAACCCGCTGCGCATCCTCGACAGCAAGGACACCAACACCCAGGCGGTGCTGGTCGATGCGCCGAAGCTCGAAGATTACCTGGACGAAGAATCCCGTGCGCACTTCGCAGGCCTGAAGGCCCGCCTGGACGCTGCCGGCATTCCATTCGTGCTCAACACCAAGCTGGTGCGGGGGCTGGACTACTACAGCAAGACCGTCTTCGAGTGGGTCACCGACAAGCTGGGTGCCCAGGGTACGGTGTGTGCCGGCGGCCGCTACGATGGGCTGGTGGAGCAAATGGGCGGCAAGCCTACACCTGGCGTTGGCTTTGCCATGGGTATCGAGCGCCTGATTCTGCTGCTTGAAACCCTTGGCAAGGTACCGGACTCCATCAGCCGTCAGGTCGATGTCTACCTTTGCGCTTTTGGTGAGCAGGCCGAGTTGGCGGGCCTGCGTCTGTCCGAAGCGGTGCGTGACCGCCTGCCGGGCCTGCGTCTGGCCGTGAATGCGGGCGGGGGCAGTTTCAAAAGCCAGTTCAAGAAAGCCGACAAGAGCGGCGCGCTGTTCGCCTTGATTCTTGGCGATGATGAGTTGGCCAAACAGGAAGTCGGCTTCAAACCCCTGCGTGGTCAGGGCGAACAACAGAACATTGCCTGGGATGCCCTTGCAGGGCACCTGGAAACCGCGATCGCGCAGGCGTAACGCGGTTCAACGAGCGAATAGGCGAAAAGGAGTATTGGGGTGTCGAGTACCGATGATGATGACCTGGCAGGGGTCAAGGACTGGTGGAACCGTAACGGCAAGCCGCTGCTGACCGGTGCGTTGCTCGCCGGCGTGGTAGTGCTGGGCTGGAACACCTGGCACAAGTACCAGAACAACCAGTCGCAAGGTGCCTCGCAGTTGTATCAGGCGCTACTGGAAACCAGCCTCACGCCTACGGGTCAGCCGGACGCCACCCGGGTTGCGGAACTGGCCGGCAAGCTCAAGAGCGAGTTCGGCGGCACTGCCTATGCCCAGTACGGCAGCCTGTTCGTGGCCAAGGTAGCGGTCGAGAGCGGCAAGCTCGACGATGCCGCTGGCGAACTCAAGGCTGTGCTGGACAAGCCGGCAGACGCCACCCTTGGCGAGATCGCACGCCAGCGTCTGGCCCGTGTGCTGGCCGCCCAGAACAAGGCCGAGGATGCCCTCAAGTTGCTTGACGGGGATGCCGAGAAAGCCTTCCTCGCCAGTCGCGAGGAGTTGAAAGGGGACCTGCTGGTACAGCTGGGCCGCGCTGATGACGCGCACGGTGCTTACGAAAAGGCCAAGGCTGCGTTGTCCGACGAGGCGGCAGTGGGTGGCTTGCAGTTGAAGCTCGATGATCTGGCCAGAGGGGACGCGTAAGTGATCGGTTGGAAACAAGCAGCAGTGCTGACCTTGGCGGTATTGGCCGCAGGGTGCAGCAGCAACAGCAAGAAGGAATTGCCTCCTGCCGAACTGACCAAGTTCACCGAGGAAGTGGTGCTCAAGAAGCAGTGGAGCCGCTCCATCGGTGACGGTCAGGGTGAAACCTACAACACCCTTGTGCCGGCCATCGAGAACGACCGGATCTATGCCTCCGACGTCACCGGCGATGTCTATGCCCTGGACCGCATCACGGGCAACGTGGTGTGGAACAAGGACCTTGACCTGCCGGTTTCTGGCGCGGTCGGCGTAGGCTACGGTCTGGTGATGCTCGGCACCCTCAAGGGTGAAGTGATTGCCCTGGATTCGAGCACCGGCGAGGAGCGCTGGCGCGCCCGGGTGACCAGCGAAGTGCTGGCGCCCCCGGCCAACAACGGTGATGTGGTAGTGGTGCAGACCCAGGATGATCGCCTGATCGGCCTGGATGCTGCTACCGGTGATCGTCGCTGGATTTATGAAAGCACCCCGGCGGTACTGACCCTGCGCGGTACCGGCGCGCCGATCGTGACTAACCGCCTGGCGGTTGCTGGCCTGTCCACCGGTAAGGTCGTGGCAGTCGACATCAGCAATGGCGTACCTGTATGGGAAAGCCGTGTGGCGATCCCCCAGGGCCGTTCCGAGCTTGAGCGTGTCGTCGACATCGACGGCGGCTTGCTGCTCTCGGGTGGTACCCTGTACGTCAGCACCTACCAGGGGCGCGTTGCGGGCCTGGATCTGGAAAGTGGCCGCGTGCTCTGGCAGCGTGATGCTTCCAGCTACGTCGGGGTCGCCCAGGGCTTTGGCAACGTTTACGTGAGCGAAGCCTCGGGTACCGTGGAAAGCGTCGATGAGCGTTCCTCCAGCGCCCTGTGGTCCAACGATGCCATGGCCCGCCGCCAGCTGACCGCCCCCGAGGTGTACAGCAGCTACGTGGCAGTAGGCGACTTCGAAGGCTACCTGCACCTGCTCAGCCAAGTCGACGGTCGCTTCGTTGGCCGTGAGCGTGTCGACAGCAGTGGCCTGCGTGCACGGCCATTGGTGGTGGGTGACACCATCTATGTCTTCGGCAACAGCGGCAAGCTCGAGGCACTGACCATCCGCTGAAGCTATGCTTGAAGCCGTGCGGCTTCAGGCTGCGGCGTAGGATACGCCGCCCGAACTCCGGCCGCTGCCTTGCAGCGGCCTTTGTATTTTCAAGAATTCAAGAGTGGAGAGCCGAATGGTTCCCGTAATCGCCCTGGTGGGCCGTCCGAACGTCGGCAAATCCACCATGTTCAACCGCCTGACCAAGACCCGCGATGCCATCGTGGGTGACCTGTCGGGCCTGACCCGTGATCGCCAGTATGGTGATGCCAGCTGGCAGGGTCGCTCCTTCATCCTCATCGACACCGGTGGCATCACCGGTGATGAAGTGGGCATGGACGAAAAAATGGCCGAGCAGTCGCTCATGGCCATCGAAGAAGCCGACTATGTGCTGTTCCTGGTCGATGCCCGAGCGGGCATGACAGCGGCAGACCAGATGATTGCCGAGCACCTGCGCAAGCGCAACAAGGCGGCGATTCTGGTCGCCAACAAGATCGACAACATCGACGCTGACGTCGCTCGCGCTGAGTTCTCGCCAATGGGCATGGGCAATGCCATTCCGGTGGCAGGCTCCCAGGGTCGAGGCATCAACGCGTTGATGGAGGCCGTACTCGGTCACTTGCCGCGCGATGCCGAAGAAGAAGCCCTGGACCAGGATGTCGCCGAAGGCGAAGAGGCCGTTCGCATCCCTGGCCCAAGCGAAAAGGATGGCATCAAGATTGCCATCATTGGTCGCCCCAACGTCGGCAAGTCGACCCTGGTCAACCGCATGCTCGGTGAAGAGCGTGTGGTGGTCTACGACGAGCCGGGTACGACGCGCGACAGTATCTACATTCCCTTCGAGCGTGATGGTGACAAGTACACCTTCATCGACACCGCCGGTGTGCGCAAGCGCGGCAAGATCCACGAGGAAGTCGAAAAGTTCTCGGTCGTGAAGACGCTGCAGGCGATCAAGGACGCCAACGTGGTGATCTTCGTCATGGATGCTCGCGAAGGGGTGGTCGATCACGACCTGAACTTGCTGGGCTTTGCTCTGGAAGCTGGCCGCGCCATCGTCATCGCCCTGAACAAGTGGGATGGCATGGAGCCGGGTGAGCGTGCCTATGTGAAGACCGAGCTGGAGCGCCGGCTGTTCTTCGTCGATTTCGCCGATATCCACTTCATTTCCGCCCTGCACGGCACGGGCGTGGGCAACCTGTACAAATCGGTGCAGGCCGCGTTCACCTCAGCTGTGACCCGCTGGCCAACCAGCCGCCTGACGCAGATCCTCGAAGACGCCGTCAGCGAGCACCAGCCGCCGCTGGTCAATGGCCGTCGCATCAAGCTGCGTTATGCGCACCTGGGCGGGGCCAACCCGCCGCTGATCGTGATCCACGGCAACCAAACCGACAGCATTCCCAAGTCGTACTCGCGTTACCTGGAAAACACTTACCGTCGCGTGCTCAAGCTGGTCGGCACGCCGATTCGCATCGAGTACAAAGGCGGTGAAAACCCCTACGAGGGCAAGAAGAACACCCTCACGGACCGTCAGGTCAACAAGAAACGTCGCTTGATGTCGCACCACAAGAAAGCCGAGAAGAAACGCCGCGATAAGCGATAGGCGCCTGCCGAACCCGTTACAGTGTCTGTACAGGTCCTCGCCCGCCGTGCTGCGCATTTCTAGCGCCGCACCTGTGTTCCTGTTTCCTCGCGAGTGCGGCCATGCAGCCAAGCTCGGGAGGAAACATTGATCTATGCCGCTCTCCACATTGCACCGGTAGTTTGTGTGCGTGTGGTGCACAAGGCGCTCAGTCCGTGCTCCCCGCGCGGGGGGCGTTGGCTATTCACGTACGTGTGAATGATGTGTTAGATCAATGGAGGGAACGTCATGAACGATATTTACTTAAAAAAAACCAAAGGCAAGCTCTATCTGCTTGAGGACGGCGAGCGTTATGCAATCATCGTCAATCATTTGAATGAACTGCAGGTAGCAGGATCGCTGGATACGCCCGAGTGCTTCGACATCGGAATGCTCGCCCACCCATCGCTCGAGGGGGGTGTGGCTTTTGAGTTTCGAACGTCAGCAGGCAAGCAGGTCACTGGACGTGGTGGGCGCGTGCTTCATGCGTCGGGCGAAGAGCTGGGCACACCCGGTCCTGCTCTGCAAATCAGTCACCTGGCTGGAAACGTTGACGGCGAGCCCAATGTTAACCAGGTTCAATTGCAAACCCTCGATGCCCGCTACGTCTCAGCCCACGATCGTGTGCTCGTGGGCTACAAAGAAGTCCCCGTAGGCTGGACTTGGTTCGGCCTCACGCCCAATGCTACGAAGAAGGTACCCGTTTGGGAGAGCCAGCCAAGCGACAGGTTGCGCTACCATACCAAGGACGTGGCGCCCGCAGCGACCTTCATACTGGAGTTCGTCGCTCCAGCAGAAGGTTGACCTTGCCCCGACAGTAATCGTCGAGAAAGCCTGTGACGTGCGACTCACGCCTTGACTGGCTTCTTCCCGACGAAACGATCCGCTATGCTCGTGCTTTCTTTCCGTGCCGGCTGCACCAGGAGCAAGGGCGCCATGATCCCCAGCAAATTGCCGAACGTCGGCACGACCATCTTCACCACCATGTCAGAGCTCGCCGCCCAGACCGGTGCGCTGAACCTTTCGCAGGGCTTCCCGGATTTCAACGGGCCCCAAGCCCTGCTCGAGTCGGTGGGCCGGCATGTCATGGCAGGCCACAATCAATACGCGCCCATGTCGGGCCTTGCAGCCTTACGCCAGCAGGTGACCATCAAGGTCAAGCGGCTCTACGGTGTCACGGTGGACCCCGACCATGAAGTGACGATTACGCCCGGCGCGACGGAGGCGATCTTCTGCGCTATCCAGGCTGTCGTGCAGCCAGGGGACGAGGTCATCATCTTCGACCCCTGCTACGACAGCTACGCGCCCTCGGTGGCGCTGGCCGGTGGCCGGTGCGTGCATCTGCAACTGGACCCTGGCGATTTTTCCATCGATTGGCAGCAGCTCGCGGACGCCCTTACGCCACGCACACGTCTGGTCGTGCTCAACTCGCCCCATAACCCCAGCGGTGCCTTGCTTTCCAGCAAGGATCTGGATCAGCTGGCCCAGCTGATCGCCGATCGAGACATCTATGTACTCAGCGATGAAGTCTACGAACACCTGGTCTACGACGACGTGAAGCATGCGTGCGTACTGGCTCACGAGCAGCTCTACAGACGTGCGTTCGTGGTCAGCTCCTTTGGCAAGACGTACCACGTCACCGGTTGGAAGACGGGCTATGTCATCGCACCGCCGGCCCTCACCGGCGAACTGCGCAAGGTGCATCAATACGTCAACTTTTGCGGCGTGACCCCGTTGCAGTACGCCCTGGCTGACTTCATGGCCGAGCATCCGGAACATGTCGATGCGTTACCGGCTTTCTATCAAGCCAAGCGCGACCTGTGTTGCGGCTTGTTGCAGGATTCGCGATTCAGCTTCACCCCCACAGCCGGCACTTACTTTCAGTTGGTTGACTATTCGAACATCCGACCGGACCTCGATGACGTGCAGATGGCGACGTGGTTGACCCGCGAGCATGGCGTGGCCACCATCCCGATCTCGGTGTTCTACCAGCAACCTGTTCCCGGTCAGCGACTGCTGCGCCTGTGCTTTGCCAAACGAGAGGAGACGCTGCGTCAGGCGGCGGAGAAACTATGCGCGATCTGAGTACGCTGCCTGACCTCAGGCTGGCCCTGGTGCAGACCACACTTGCCTGGCACGACCGGGAAGCCAACTTCGCCCATTTCGATGTGCTGCTCGAGCAGGTGGGCGAGGTGGACCTGGTGATCTTGCCGGAAATGTTCACCACCGGGTTTTCCATGCAGTCCAAGAGCCTCGCCGAGCCGGAGAATGGCCCGACGTACAAATGGCTCAAGGCTCAGGCGAAAAAGTGCAATGCCGTGGTCACGGGCAGCGTGATCATTCAGGCGGCCGATGGCAGTCACCGTAACCGCCTGCTCTGGGCAAGGCCAGATGGCGAGATCCTGCACTACGACAAGCGTCATCTGTTCCGCATGGCTGGTGAGCATGAGCACTACACGCCGGGCGAGCGTCAGGTGCAGTTCGAGCTCAAGGGATGGCGTATTCGCCCGCTCATCTGCTACGACCTGCGCTTCCCAGTCTGGAGCCGGGATGCCACGGACACCGACCTGCTGTTGTACACGGCCAACTGGCCGGCAGCACGTCGCCTGCACTGGAACCGTCTGCTTCCGGCGCGAGGGATCGAAAACCTGTGCTATGTCGCGGCTGTGAACCGGGTGGGCACTGACGGCAAGAGTTTCGCGTACAGCGGTGATAGCCAGGTACTGGATTTTCAGGGCGAGAGCTTGCTCAGCGCTGGAGAGGCAGATGGCGTGTTCACTGTGGTATTGAGTGCCTCGGATCTCGCTGCCTATAGAGCCAAGTTCCCGGCCAACTTGGACGCCGATACCTTCGAGCTGCACTGATTGCGGCGAGGTTCCGGAAGATCAATGCCAGAAAGCCGCCTGGCTGCCGGTCAGTACACATCCCGCCGGTAGCGCCCCTCTTCGATCAGCCGTTGCACCGCAGCGTCCCCAAGCAGGCCTGCGAGTGCCGCATCGACACCCGCGGCCATGCCCTGCAGGCTGCCGCAGACGTATACGCAGGCACCTTCATCCATCCAGCGTTTGAACAATGCCGCCTGCTGCAACAACACATCCTGCACGTAGATTTTTTCAGCCTGGTCGCGAGAGAACGCCAGGTCCAGCCGTGCCAGATCGCCAGCGGCGAGCAACCCTTGCAGCTCCTGGCTACACAGAAAATCATGAGCACGGTTGCGTTCGCCGTACAGCAACCAGTTACGCCGCTCGCCTGCGGCGACGCGAGCCCGTAGCAGACTGCGCAGGCCGGCCAGGCCCGTGCCGTTGCCGATCAGAATCATCGGCACGTTACCCTGGGGCGCATGGAAGCCGCTGTTGCGCCTTAGCCTCAGGCTCAGCGTGCCGTCGAGCGGCAGGTACTTCGTCAGCCAACCAGAGCCTACGCCCACCTCGCCGCTTTGATGGCGCTCCTGGCGCACGATCAGCTCCAGCACGCCATCACTGGCAATTGACGCGATGGAATAGTCGCGGCTGCCGAGGGGCACCAGTGCGTCCACCACCGCCTGGGCATGCAGCCCGACCAGATGCTCACCGACGGCAGGTAACTGACGGCCGGCAAGTGCTTGGGCAAGCGTTTCTACCACCCCTTCGACCTGCACCTGCGTGTCCGCCTCCAGCCCCAGGCTTTTGATGAAGGCATCGACCCTCGGCCGACCGTTGAGCGGCAGAATCTCCACCAGGTCGCCAGCTTCCCACACGGCAGGCGCTTGCGCTTGCAGACCAAGCAGGTAGACCGGATGGCCCTGGCTGCCAGGGTTGAGCAGTTCACGGCGTATCAGCGACCAGTTGGCAAAACGGGGAGCTTGCCAAGCGGATACCGGCGCGGTGCCGGTCAGAAGCGCCAGCGCCTGATGCCACTGCTGAAGGGCTGCCTGATCGACGTTGTCCACCTCTATGGGGCTGAACGCACAGCGAGCACCCCGGTCGGTCAACCACGTCTGAAGCCTGCGGGCGAATCCGCAGAACTGTGGGTATTGACGATCACCCAGCGCCAGCAGGGCATAGCTGAGCGTCTGCAAGGACAAAGGCTGACCCAGCACGTTGCGCTCAAAGCCTCGCGCGCTGTCAGGGGCGTCTGCATCCCCGAAGGTGCTGACGACGAACAGCGCACGGCGTGCCTGACGCAGATCGTCTTCACACAACGTACCCAATGCCCTGACCTGCACCGGCAAACCCGCCGCTTGCAGTTGCCCGGCGCTGTGCCAGGCCAGTTGCTCGGCCGTACCACTCTGGCTGGCGTAGCCGATCAGCCAGCTCTCGCTGTTGACCTCATCGCAGGTCACGTGGCGGCGGGCAGCCCGAACCTGACGTTTCTTGCGTCGTCGATCCAGGTAGAGCAGCCAGCCCGTGACGAAGAAGATTGGCATGGCCAGGCTGGCCAAGGTCAGAACGATGCGTCCAACCAGGCCAAAGTATTCGCCGACATGCAGCGCGTACACGCTCTGGAGCAATTGGGCCTTGAGTGACCTGTCACTGTAGCGTTCGTGACGGCTAACCTTGCCATTGGCAGGGTCCAGGACCAAGGTGTCGAATGCCCTGGGGTGGTCGGCGTCATCGAGCAGGTAGAACACGTTGGCAGGTTGACCGCCAACTGGGGGCAGGCGCAGGTTGTAGCTGGCAAGGCCTGGACCCGCGGCGTTGCGCAGGCTGGCCCAGAGGGCGTCGTAGTCGACGTTCAGCGCCGGTGCGTTTGGGTCGATGGGCGCAGCCCCGTGGCGCCGGGCTTTTTGCGCCTGTGGCTGCCCAGCGACCGGCGGATCGGCCAGTAGCCGGTTCAGGCCTTCGCGGTACCATTCGTAGGACCAGAACAGGCCCGTCAGGGCAAATAGCAGGTAGAAGAGCAGGCACCAAGTGCCTGCCACGGCGTGCAGGTCCCAGTTGAACGCGCGGCCTTTCTTGGCCCAATCCAGCGTCAGCCAGGTTCGCCAGTTCGTGGCATTGCGCGGCCAACGCAGGTACAGGCCCGACAGGCAGAAGAACACCAACAGCAGCGTCGAGGCACCGGTGATCTGCCTGCCCGTGTCGCCCATGGCCAGAAAGCGGTGAAGCGTGAGCATGAGGGTGAAGAAGCCTTGCCCAGACACCTCGCCCAGCAACTGGCCCGTATACGGGTCTGCGTAGCGCAACGGGCCGCGCCGCTCGCCCGGTGCAGGTGTGAAGAAGATCCTGGCGGCTTCGCCTTCACGGACGTCGACCCACAGCATGGCGACCTTGTCGTGTTGCTGGGCCTCGACCCGCCGCACCAGTTCAGCAGGCGGCAGCACGCCCTCTGGGCGTACCTCCACGCGCAGCACATCGGCATTGAACGCGCCCAGCAGTTCGTCCTGAAACGAATAGAGCGCCCCGGTGATACCCATCACTGCAAGAACCAGCCCGGCCGTGATGCCGAATAACCAATGCAGCTGGAACAGCGTCTTCTTCAACACCTTCGATCACCTTGTATCGCCGCCGCACCCTGCGTCGCGCTGGCGGATGTTAATGGAAGCTCCAGTACGCGGCAATTGAGATTCGTTCACATTCACAAGGTGAGTGGCGGGAGGTGTAGCGCCGGTGACCAACGTGCGGTCGGCTTTATTGCGCAGACATGAAAACGGGGCCTTTGGGCCCCGTCATGGATTACAGGTAGAAGGCTTTGAGCGGCGGGAACCCATTGAACTCCACCGCGCTGTAGCTGGTGGTATAGGCACCGGTCGACAGCCAGTACAGGCGATCGCCAATGGCCAGGTTCAGCGGCAGACCATACTTGTAGTGCTCGTACATGATGTCGGCGCTGTCACAGGTAGGCCCGGCGATGACCACTTCCTCGGTTTCGCCCTTTTTCTCGGTCCAGATCGGGAACTTGATGGACTCGTCCATGGTTTCGATCAGGCCCGAGAACTTGCCGACGTCGGTGTAGATCCAGCGCTCGACGGCCGTGCGCGACTTGCGTGCCACCAACACCACTTCGCTAACCAGGATGCCGGCGTTGGCAATCAGCGAACGGCCCGGCTCCAGGATGATTTCCGGCAAGTCGTCACCGAAGTCTTCCTTGAGGAAGCGAATGATCTCTTCGGCATAGGTTTCCAAGCTGTTGGTGCGGGTAATGTAGTTGGCCGGGAAGCCGCCGCCCATGTTGATCAGCTTCAGTTCGATGCCGTCTTCTTCCTTGAGCCGTTCGAAGATCACCTTCACCTTGGCGATGGCGGCGTCCCACACGCTGATGTCGCGCTGTTGCGAGCCCACGTGGAAGGAGATGCCATAGGGCACCAGGCCCAGGTCGCGGGCGAGGATCAACAGGTCCATGGCCATGTCGGTCTGGCAACCGAACTTGCGCGACAGCGGCCAGTCAGCGGTGGTGGAGCCTTCGGTCAGGATACGCACGTACACTTTCGAGCCTGGAGCGGCCTTGGCGATGTTGCGCAGGTCTGCCTCGGAGTCGGTGGCGTACAGGCGCACGCCCTTCTCGTAGAAGTAGCGAATGTCCTTGGATTTCTTGATGGTGTTGCCGTAGCTGATGCGGTCGGCGCTGACACCCTGGTTCATCACTTTGTCCAGCTCGTAGATGGAGGCGATGTCGAAGTTCGAGCCCTTGTCCTTGAGCAGGTCGATGATCTCGACGGCTGGATTGGCCTTGACGGCGTAGTACACCTTGGCGAATTCGAACCCGGCGCGCAGGTCGTCATAAGCCTTGCTGATCATCTGGGTATCGATGAGTACGAACGGCGTTTCCTGTTTGTCGGCAAACGCCTTCATTTTCTGGAAGGTGTCGCGTGCGAAATAGTCTTCGACCTGGATCGACATGCTCAGGGACTCCATGGGCAAACTGAAAATTTAAGTGGCTGCAAACTGAACGTCCTCCGTATCCCCACTTTGGTTCGCCTACTCAGTACTTGAGCCGGATGGATCGTTTCCAGCATGGACGTTCGGCGCGCACTTTAGGGCGTGAACTCGGCAGAATCAACAGGCAATCCCTGATGAATCGGCGATGATCGAGCTGCCACGCCTGGGATAAACGACCCATGTGAGCGGCTGATGTTCCCCGGTGCGCTTCAGACGTAAAGAATTGTGGAATAGCCCTGAGCAGGGGGCTTAAACCCAAGCCCCTCTGCATGGGCACGACGTGCTTTTGGAGCTCATCGAGAGGTGCGAAAGGTAGGCTCGGGTGTTCATATTTATGGCCACCCGAGCCTGGTACGGGCGTTCAGAAAACGGCCCGTGAATTTTTTGTTCCGTCCGCCCTCGTCACGTCTTTTTTTGCGATGAGAGGCTTTTAGGACGTCACCATCTCGGCGGGCGAGACGATGGTGGATTTCGCTCCGCGCGAGCGGCCCGAACTCAGGTAGGCTGCAATCGACTCCTGGGTGACCTCGCCCAGGAACACCTGCTCGGCGTCCAGTACTGGGAGCCAGGCGCGGTTGAACTCGTACATGCGCGACAACAAGATACGCAGGTTCTCATCGTGCGCCGCCGTGGCGTTGAACGGCCGTAGGAAGTCGGCGCACGTGCCTTGCTGGCGGTGCATGTCGCGTCGGCGCACATAGCCAAGCGCCTTGTTCGCGGCATCGGTCACCACCACGTAGCGGCGATCATGTTCATCCAGCAGCTCCAGCGCATCATGCACTGGGGTCTGCGGGCTCACCGCCGGGGCATTGTCAGCTGCATCTTCGGCACGTACCAGCAGCAGCCGCTTCAGGGTGCTGTCCTGGCCGACGAAGTTGCTTACGAAGTCATCGGCCGGGTGCGCCAGCAAGGTGTCCGGGTGATCCAGCTGCAACAGCTTGCCCGCACGGAAGATGGCAATCTTGTCGCCCAGCTTGATGGCCTCGTCGATGTCATGGCTGACCATGATCACGGTCTTGTTCAAGGCCCGCTGCATCTCGAAGAATTCGTTCTGGATCATCTCCCGGTTGATGGGGTCCACGGCGCCGAACGGTTCGTCCATCAACAGCACCGGGGCGTCGGCTGCCAAGGCGCGGATCACCCCGATCCGCTGCTGCTGACCCCCGGAGAGTTCCCGGGGGTAGCGCTGCAGGTACTGCTTGGGTTCGAGCTTGATCATGTGCATCAGCTCCCGGGCGCGCTCGGCGCAGCGCTGCTTGTCCCACCCGAGCAGGCGAGGGACGACGGTGATGTTCTCCTCGATGGTCATGTTCGGGAACAGGCCGATCTGCTGGATCACATAGCCGATGTGACGACGCAGGCTGACCTCGTCCAGCCCGCTGGTGTCTTCGCCATTGATGAACACCTGCCCCGAGGTGGGTGTGATCAGGCGGTTGATCATCTTCAGGGTGGTGCTCTTGCCGCACCCTGACGGGCCCAGGAACACGCAGATTTCGCCTTCATTGACCGTGAGGCTGACCGCGTCCACGGCCTTGACGTCCTTGCCGTTGACGTTGAAGGTCTTGCTGAGGTTTTTCAGTTCGATCATGAGCGCATTCCTTCTGGAGTCAGGGCACGTTGCAGGGTTTGCAGAAGCAGGTCGGCGATGATCGCCAGCAGGCTGACCAGCACGGCGCCGACCAGCAGCATCGACATGTCGCTGCGGCTGATGGAGGTGAGGATGAGGACGCCCAGGCCACCGGCTCCGATGGTGGCGGCGATGGTCATTACGCCGATGTTCATCACCACGGCCGTACGCACGCCGGCGAGAATCACCGGTACCGCGATGGGCAACTCGACCATGCGCAGGCGTTGGCCGAAGGTCATGCCAATGCCCCGGGCAGCCTCGCGAATACCGGGCTCGACGTTGGTCAGCGCCAAGTAGGTGTTGCGCAGGATCGGCAGCAGGGAATAGAGAAACACCGCTGTGATGGCAGGCAGCGGGCCCAGGCCCTGGCCGAACGTGGAGTAAAACGGCAACAGCAGCCCGAACAGGGCGATCGACGGGATGGTCAGCAGTACCGTGGCGCTGGCCTGCACGGGCCCGGCCAGGAACGGGAAGCGGGTCATGACGATGCCCAGCGGCACCCCGATCAGGATGGCCAGGCCCACGGCCACGCCCACCAACATGATGTGCTGCCAGGTCAGCTGCAGCACCAGGGCCCAGTCCAGGTGCGCGAAAGTGTCGAGCAATGTCATGGCGTCACCTCCTTCAAGGGATGTTCTCGCAGGAAGTCGGCCGCGACCGAGGAGGGGCTTTGATGCTGCACATCGACCTTGGCGTTGAGCTGGCGCATGGTCTCGTCGTCCAATTGCTCGGCCAGAGGCGCGAGCAGGCTGGCCAACTGCGGGTGAGCGTCGAGTACGGCCTTGCGCACCACTGGGCCTGCCGTGTAATCCGGGAAGTAGTGCTTGTCGTCTTCGAGCAGCTTGAGCTTGAACGCGTTGAGCCGGCCATCGGTGGTGTACACCAGGCCTGCGAACACCTGGGCATTGCGCAGCGCGGTGTAGACCAGGCCTGCATCCATCTGGCGGATGTTGGCGCGCCCCAGCTGCATGCCATACCGCGCCTGCAGGCCATCCAGGCCGTCGGGCCGGTTGGCGAACTCGGTGTCCAGCGCAACCACGTGCTTGCGCGCCTGCTCGTCCATCAACACCTGGTTCAACTGGCTGATGGTGTTGACCTGTGGGTAGGCTTTGGCCACTTCGCTAGGCAAAGCCAATGCATAGGTGTTGCTGAACTTGGAAGGCTTGAGCCAGACCAGTCCCTTTTCGGCGTCCAGAGCCTTGACCCTGGCATAGGTGGCCGCCGCGCTGGGCATGCGTTCTTCGACATGGTTGTAGGACACCAGCGAGACCCCGGTGTATTCCCACATCAGGTCAAGCTGCCCGGTTTCCTGCGCCTGACGTGCCAGGCTGCTGCCAAGGCCGCCAGTGACGCGCACATCGAAGCCATGGGCGCGCAGGTATTGGGCAGTAATTTCGGCGAGCACGGTCTGTTCGGTGAATACCCGGGCGCCGATACGGATCAACGGTTTGTCTGCCGCCTGGGCAAAACCTGCCGACAGCAGGACCGCGCCCAGGAGCAAGGCGATTGCGTTCTTCATGGTTTTCCTCGGGTTATTGGGCCAGGCCACGTTCCAGCCAGCGCTTGCTGGCGAACGTCACCAGTGCGTCCAGCAGCAATGCCAGCAGTGCCGTGCAAGCGGCGCCCAGCAAAAGCTGGGGCTGGTTGTTCAGGGCGATGCCGGGGAAGATCAGGCTGCCCAGGCTGTTGGCACCGATCAGGAAGGCGAGCGGGGCGGTGCCCACGTTCAGTGCCAGCGCCACACGCACGCCGCCGACGATGATGGGCACGGCGTTGGGCAGCTCGACCTGCCATAACTGCTGGCGCGGCGTCATGCCGATGCCGGTAGCGGCTTCCTTGAGCGAGGCGGGAACGTTTTTCAGCCCTTCGTAGGTGTTGCGCACGATGGGCAGGAGGGAGGCGAGGAACAGGGCGAAAATGGCAGGCCCTGCGCCGATGCCTAGCACGCTCAGGGCGATGGCCAGTACGGCCAAGGGAGGGATGGTGTTGCCAATGTTGAAGAACTGCATGAACCGCTCGGCTTTGTCGACCCTGTGCGGTCGACTCAAGGCAATGCCGGCGGGGATGCCCACGGCCAATGCCGCCGCCATCGAAGCCAGCACCAGAACCAGGTGCGCTTGCAGGTAGAATGTCAGATCGTCGCGGTAGCGCGCGATCGTGTCGAGGCCGATCCAATGGACCAGCAGGGCCAGGATGACGAGCACGGCGGCCCATCCCAACAGCCCTTTTCCGTAGCGTGTCGCCACAGGTGGACTCCTTCTTGTCGTCGGCGAGCACACTTCTTCTTGGCCAGCCCTCGAGGGCAGCGGTGGTGTGTTCGCGAGTAGCAGCATGATGCCGTTGAAGCTGAGCGTTCATGCAATGAGTCGAGCCCCGTCGGGCATCGAAGATGCTGATGAATCCAGCCCTGAGTCGAGGTGCAATTCAGGGCAATGGACGTCTCCTAAGGCACCAAGGTTCCCATCTGGGGAAGCATTTGGCCAGCCCTGCGCAGCTCGCAAGTCATTGTTTCCAGGTGCTCATTACGCTCATAGGCCTCTTCAATACTGGGCTGTAGCGAACTGGAAAAAAGTCGTTTTTGTTCAATCTTGCACAGGTCCCATGCCATGCTGAATTACAGTTATGACCGATCGTTCATCGCCCAGGTACGTTGTCTGTCCCTGGACGCGCCGGGGTATCTGGACTGCGCTAAATTGGTCGAGCGCGGCCAACAGGCCGCACGCGCCGCCGATGACTGGATGATCGTCACCTCTCTGGTGACAAAGTCGCCACACATGTTCATGTTCCGTTGCCTGTTCGACGCCGCGATTGGCCGTCCTTACTACGACATCCAGTCTTGGAGCCGAAAGACGGGGCGGGACTTTCAGTCTGCCAATTGCCACCTCGACTGCAGCAACAATGGCTACGCCGGCCTCTATGCCGCACCTCCCGGCGAGCAAACATTGTGGAAGTTCATGCAGATGGACGAGGGTGGCGAGTGGCGGAGCATGACATCCATCGTCGAACCAGGGCAGACGATTCGTGGCCGTATCCATACCCGCTCGAACATACCGCTTCAGGCCTATCGCAAGGAAACGGTGGCAGGTCACTGGTTTGCCTATGTGGTCAATGAGGATGGACAGCCCATGGACCTGGAACTGGACATTCTGCATGTCGGCCAGGAGCTCATGGACGATCATTGAGGCGGGCCAGCGCGTGGCGGCAGGTTTTGGCCTGACGCCAGAGTTCAGGTATGATATCGCCCCTTTCAAATCCCCCAGTCAGGCGATTTCCCATGACCAACCAGGCCGCCGAAGTCGCGAAGCGCCGCACTTTCGCAATCATTTCCCACCCCGACGCCGGTAAGACCACCATCACCGAGAAGCTGTTGCTGATGGGCAAGGCCATCTCCGTCGCCGGCACCGTGAAGTCGCGCAAGTCCGACCGCCACGCCACCTCCGACTGGATGGAAATGGAGAAGCAGCGCGGCATCTCCATCACCACTTCGGTGATGCAGTTCCCGTACCGAGAGCACATGATCAACCTGCTCGACACCCCCGGGCACGAAGACTTCTCCGAAGACACCTATCGCACCCTCACCGCGGTGGACTCGGCGCTGATGGTGCTCGACGGCGGTAAAGGTGTAGAGCCGCGTACCATTGCCCTGATGGACGTATGCCGCCTGCGCGACACGCCCATCGTCAGCTTCATCAACAAGCTCGACCGCGACATTCGCGACCCGATCGAACTGCTCGACGAAATCGAAGCCGTTCTGAAGATCAAGGCCGCACCGATTACCTGGCCTATCGGGTGTTACCGTGACTTCAAGGGCGTGTACCACCTGACCGGTGACTACATCATCGTCTACACGCCCGGCCACGGCCACGAGCGCACCGAAGCCAAGATCATTCGCAATCTGGACTCGGACGAAGCCCGCGCCCACCTGGGCGACCAGTACGACGCGTTCGTCGAGCAGCTGGAGCTGGTGCAGGGCGCTTGCCACGAGTTCGACCAGGACGAATTCATCAACGGTCAACTGACCCCTGTGTTCTTCGGTACCGCACTGGGCAACTTCGGTGTCGACCACGTGCTCGATGCCGTCGTCGACTGGGCTCCGCGCCCGCTGGGCCGTGTTGCCCACGAGCGTACCGTCGAGCCCGTGGAAGAGAAATTCACCGGCTTCGTGTTCAAGATCCAGGCGAACATGGACCCGAAACACCGGGACCGTATCGCCTTCATGCGCATCTGCTCGGGCAAGTACGAAAAGGGCATGAAAATGCGCCACGTGCGGCTGAACAAGGACCTTCGCATCGGCGATGCGCTGACCTTCTTCTCGTCCGAGCGTGAGCAGCTCGAAGAAGCCTACGCCGGCGACATCATCGGTTTGCACAACCACGGCACCATCCAGATCGGTGACACCTTCACCGAAGGCGAGGCGCTGGGCTTTACCGGCATCCCGCACTTCGCCCCGGAACTGTTCCGCCGCGTGCGCCTGAAAGACCCGCTGAAATCGAAGCAGTTGCGTCAGGGCCTGCAGCAACTGGCCGAAGAAGGTGCTACCCAGGTGTTCTTCCCCGAGCGCAGCAACGACATCATCCTCGGTGCGGTCGGTGTGCTGCAGTTCGACGTGGTTGCCAGCCGCCTGAAGGAAGAATACAAGGTCGAGTGTGCTTACGAGCCCATCACCGTGTGGTCGGCGCGCTGGATCGCCTGCGACGACAAGAAGAAGCTGGAGGAATTCCAGAACAAGGCCATGGAGAACCTGGCCATCGATGGTGGCGGGCACCTGACCTACTTGGCGCCCACCCGGGTCAACCTGTCGCTGATGGAAGAGCGCTGGCCTGACGTCAAGTTCCGCGCCACGCGCGAGCACCACTGAGCGTAAAAGGCCCGGCCGCTTCGCTGGCCGGGCCCTTGCGCGAGCAGGGCGGCCCGACGTTCGCCTCGCTCACCTCAACCATTTCCTGCCACTTTCGCAGGCGCAGGCATCAGTTGCCCGCCTTCACACTGGTCCAGATACGCGTCCTGATGCGGTCTATCTTGGCCGGCATCGCTTCTAGCGCGTACAACTTGCCCATCACCGCTTCGCTCGGATAGATCATGGTGTTGGCCTTGAGCGCCGGGTCAACCAGCGCATCGGCTTGCAGGTTGGCGTTGGCGTATTGCACATGATTGCTGATGGCGGCCATTACCTGCGGCTCCAGCAGGTAGTTCATGTAGGCATACCCGGCCTTTTCATCCGGCGCATCGGCGGGCATGGCCACCATGTCGAACCACATCGGCGCCCCCTCCTTGGGTATCGAGTAGCCGACCTTGACCCCGTTGTGGGCCTCCTCGGCGCGGTTCTTTGCCTGGAGCACGTCCCCCGAGAACCCGACCACCACGCAGACGTCGCCATTGGCCAGGTCCGCCGTGTACTTGGATGAATGGAAATAGCTGATGTACGGCCGCACCTGCATCAGCAGCGCCTTGGCCTTGTCGTAGTCGGCCGGGTTCTGGCTATGGTGGGGCAGCCCCAGGTAATGCAAGGCGATGGGTAGCAACTCGGGGCCATTGTCCAGCACCGCCACGCCACAACCTTTGAGCTTGCTCATGTACTGCGGCTTGAAGATCAGGTCCCAGGAGTCGACCGGCGCGTCGTCGCCCAATACGGCTTTGACCTTGTCGATGTTGTAGCCGATGCCCGTGCTGCCCCAGAGGTACGGGAACCCGTACTGGTTGCCTGGGTCATTGCCCTCCAGGGCCTTGAGCAGCACTGGGTTGAGGTTCTTCCAGTTGGGCAACTGCGACTTGTCCAGGCGCTTGAGGGCTTTGCCCTGGATTTGCCGGGCCATGAAATGGTTGGAGGGAAACACCACGTCGTAGCCGGAATTGCCGGTCATCAACTTGCCATCGAGGGTCTCGTTGCTGTCATAGACGTCGTAGGTGGGCACGATGCCGGTGGCTTGCTGGAACTGCTTCAAGGTGTCGGGCGCGATGTAACTGGACCAGTTGTAGATCTTGACGGTTTCTGCCGCGCTGGCCACGCTGGCGGCCAGCATCAAGGGGGCGATGATAAGCGTGCGCATATCGGGTTACCTTGCTTTGTGTGTTGTTATCGAAGGCAGGCGATCAGCGGATCAGAAGATAAGTACGTAGGTCTTGCGCACGGTTTCCTGGATATCCCAGGTGCCAGTGCTGTTGGCCGGTAGCATCAATGCGTCTCCGGCTTCTATGACCAGGGGCTCGCCATCGTCAGGGGTGAAGGTGCAGCGCCCCTTGATGAAGTGGCAGAACTCCTGTTGCGTGATTTGCCGTCGCCAGCGCCCTGGGGTGCATTCCCAGATTCCCGTCTCCACGCCATCGCTGCGTTGCACGCTCGTGGTCGATGTCACCGCCACGGGTTGGCCGAGCGGTACGGCGACAGGGCTGCTGGACTGCAAAACGGCGCTGTCTGCCCGTTTGAACTGAGTGATGCTCATGAAAGGTCGGTCCTGTTTGGGTGAAGAATCAGTGCATGAAACCTTCCATGAAATCTGCCAGCTTGCTGGCCAGTTGCCGTCTCCATGGCGGTGTCGCGGGGTTGGCCAGGGTACGGTCCTCGTGGACGAAACTCTGGATGATGGCGTTGTACCCCAGCCAGCGGCTGGGCTCCGGGGGCCAGCTGGCCAGGCTCGATAGCGGCCTGTTGTCATGTACCCAAGGCTGCCCGGTGAGTGCGTTCTGCTGATTCAGGATAAGTGCAGCCAGGGTGCGACCACCCAGGTTGGTCGCGCCTACGCCTTCACCGCCGTAGCCACCGGCCAACGCGATACCCCGCTGGCGGTCGCACAGCATGTGCGGCTGGAAGCGCCGCGCCATACCCAGGTTGCCACCCCACGAATGGGTGATGCGTACATGGCGCAGTTGGGGAAACAGCTCGCTGAACAGGTAGCGACGCAGCTCGATTTCATGGGCCTGGAGGTTGAAGTCCTCACGCAACCTGCCACCGAAGCGGTAGCCACCTCGGGCACCGAACACCAGCCGATCATCGGCAGTGCGCTGACCATAGGTCACCTGTCGGCTGCCCTCGCTGAAGGCTTGTCCCTGGTCGAGGCCGATCTGCGCCCAAATGGCCTCAGGCAAAGGCTCGGTAGCGACCATCAGGCTCTGAACCGGCAACTGGTGTTTGCCCAACGGCGGCAAGCTGGCGGCATAGCCTTCCACCGCCGGGACGATCCAGTTGCACCGCAGGCGTGCCAACGGGGTGGTCACTTCGCCAGGTTTCCAGTCCAGCGCCGGTGTGTTTTCGTAGATCGGCACCCCCAGGGCCTCGACTGCGCTGGCCAGGCCACGGACGAGCTTGGCCGGCTGAATCGTGGCCGTGTGCGGGCTGTAGATAGCCCCATAGGCATTGCTTACGCGCAACTGGCCCTGCAGTTGCGCTGGACGCAGCCAGTGGTAATCGTCCTCGGTCATGCCCAGGTTGTACAAGTGATCCAGGTAGGCACGCAGGCTTCGCTCCTGCTCGGGATAACGGGCTGCGCAGTACAACACGCCGCCCTTGCGGTAGTCGCAATCGAGCTGTTCGCGGTGCAACACGCGCTGTACTTCGTCTGGAATGTCATGCAGCAGCTCGATGCTGGCGCGGCGCTGAACCGGCGACAGGCTGGCCAACAGGCGATCTTCACCCAGCAAATTGCCCATCAACCACCCGCCGTTGCGCCCCGAGGCGCCAAACCCTGCGATGTTGGCCTCGATTACCACGACATTGAGGTGCGGTGCCTGGCGCTTGAGGTAGTAAGCGGTCCACAGGCCTGTGTAGCCAGCGCCGATGATGCAGACGTCGGCCTCGACATTTTCACGCAGGGCAGGGCGCGCACACAGCGGCTCTTGCAGCTGGTCCATCCACAAGCTGAGTGTACGCAGAGGCTGCATGGGCCGGGCTCCACAAGCGATCAGGTGATGGAGCGATGCTAGTGGCCAACGCCAGCGGTTGTCTTACGTGCGTGCACGCGAGGAAATCTGTTTTAGATAGGCCTTTGGCGTCAGCCCGGTATGCTCGCGGAAGCATTTGTAGAACGCGGACAGCGAGTTGAAACCGGCGTTGAACGCCAGGTCATCGATGGACGTCTGGCCGCTGTCATTCGCCAGGATCGTCATCAGGTGCTGAAGGCGGGCTTGGTTGACGTAGCGGTAAAAACGCTGACCCAGCACCTGGTTCAGCAAGTAGGAAATCTGATTGCGGCTGTAACCGCTGGCCTGGGCGACCTGTTGCAAACTCAAGTCAGGATCCAGGTACGGACGATGTCGCTGGAAGTAGTGCTCAAGGTCTTGCGCCATGGTAGACAACTGGCGCGGGGACAGCCCAAGCCGGCTGGTGGCGGGCCGTGAGGTGCGACTGGTGCTGCTTGCGCTGTGCTGACGCACGAGTGTGGCGTATTCATTGACCTGCCAGATCAGACCGTCCTTGACCGTGATCGCCTCGCTGGACTGGAACGCCACCAGGCCGTCCCCGCCCTGCACGGTGACTTGGTACTGAATATACGCCGTGCAGCCATCGACGCGGATACGGTCGCTGTGCACGATGTCCTCGCCGGCGGCATGGGGCAGGCAGGCGCCCACGTACGTACGCAGCTCGGCATGGCCCAGCACACGGTTCTGAAAGAAGTCGTGGTATTGAATGTCGGGGTGGTACAGCGCCATCACGCCATCGAGATCACGATGCTTCCAGCACAGGTGGTAGCGCATCACGGTGTCGGCGGTAATCGGTGTCTGGGACGGGCCATCGGGCAGGGTCATGGACGGATCATGCCCTTTCCCTGGCGTGGCGACAAGAATGCAGAACACCTGACGCTACAGGTCGATTCGCGCATTTTGCACGGTCAATAATTAACCTGTTTTTGTAAGTTGTTGATTTCAAAGGGCGTGATTTTTTACGGCAACTGGCACAGCCGCTGCAACGTTTAATGCGCGAATGGACTTCTCGCTAACAACACAGGCGACCACATCATGATCTCATCTGCCGACTATCCCGTTGTCGATACACAAAGCCGCTCAGGTGTTTCCTGGGCAGCAATCTTTGCTGGCGCAGCCGGTGCTGCTGCCATCTCCCTCCTTCTGGTGGTACTCGGTGCAGGGCTCGGCTTTGCCGCGACCTCGCCGTGGGCAGATGAAGGGGCCAGTGCGAAAGCCCTGGGCATCTCTACCATTGTCTGGTTGCTGCTGACCCAGATCATCGCTTCGGGCATGGGCGGCTACATTGCCGGCCGTCTGCGCGTGAAATGGGCCAATCTGCACGGCGACGAAGTGTATTTCCGCGACACTGCACACGGCTTCCTGTCGTGGGCCGTGGCTACCCTGGTAACGGCCATGCTGGTACTGGGCACAGCCGGCAACATCGTGGGCGCTGGTGCCAGTGCAGCCACTCAAGCGGCCGGCATGACCGCCGCTGCCGGTGGCGCTGCCGCTTCCAATGCCTCGGATGAGTCCCTGGACTACTTCGTCGACGGCCTGTTCCGTGGCGAGGGCCCGGCGCCTGTCAGCGATGATGCGGCCAACGGTGTTGCCGCTCGCATCCTGGCCAAAGGCTTTGCCGGTGACGGCGCCCTGGCACCTGAAGACCGTGCCTACCTGGCGCAGCTGGTTGCCCAGCGCACCCGCCTTTCCCAACCGGAAGCCGAAGCTCGCGTCGATCAGGTCATGGCTCAGGTTCAGCAACTGAAAACCGATGCCAAGCAGGCTGCAGACACCGCTGCCAAAGTGGCTGCCTGGACTGCCCTGTGGACCTTCGTGGCCCTGCTGTGCGGCGCCTTCTTCGCCAGCCTGGCCGCGCTGTACGGTGGTCGTCGTCGCGACCAGGTTCAGTGGCTCGAAGGCGACTACGTCGCTCACCGCACCATTCAACGCTAAGTAAGGAGAACGAAAATGCGCTCGATATTGCTATGGATGCTGGGTGTACCGATTCCAGTCATCATTCTGATTGCACTGTTCATGCACTGACGAAAAGGGCCGCTTAGCGGCCCTTTTCGTTTATGTCTCATTTGTCGGTCTGCTGCCTTGCGTCGCTTCTGATGGTGAGTGAATTCGGAGCGGTCGTGGCGGTCCGCCCGACCGACCGCGCCGTACCTTCGTTAAAGAAACTGCTCCGCATAATGACAAGCCACCTGCCGGGTTTCCACTTGCCTGAACGCCGGCACCTCATTGGCGCAGCGATCGGTCGCGTAGGGGCAGCGTTTGTGAAAAGCGCAGCCATCCGGCGGGTTGAGCGGGTTGGGCAGCTCACCGGCAATGCGGATGCGCGGCTTGGACGGGTCTGGATGAATAGCGGGTGTGGCAGACAATAGAGCCTGGGTGTACGGATGCAGCGGCTTTTCGTAGATATCGGCTTTGGGCCCCATCTCCGCCGGCCTGCCCAAGTACATGACCAGCACATCGTCAGCCACGTGACGTACTACCGCCAGGTTGTGGGAGATGAATACATAACCGGTACCGTACTGCTGCTGCATGTCCATGAACAAGTTCAGCACCTGGGCCTGGATGGACACATCCAGTGCAGATGTCGGCTCGTCGGCCACCAACACCTTGGGCTGCAACATCATGGCCCGTGCCAGCGCGATACGCTGACGCTGCCCACCGGAGAACATGTGCGGATAGCGCTGGTAATGCTCCGGGCGCAGCCCCACCTGCTCCATCATCTTCTGCACCCTATCACGGCGCTGCGCCTTGCTCAGCGCGGTGTTGATCAGCAAAGGCTCGGCCAGCTGGTCACCGATCTTCTGCCGCGGGTTGAGCGAGGCGTAAGGGCTCTGGAAGACCATCTGCACGTCCCGGCGCAGTTGCTTGTGCTCGGCCTTGCTGGCTCCGGTGACCTCGGTACCTGCAATCTGCAGCGAGCCTGAGGTGGGCTGCTCGATCAGGGTCAGGGCGCGGGCCAGGGTCGACTTGCCGCAACCGGACTCACCGACTACCGCCAACGTCTTGCCCGCCTCCAGTTCGAACGAAACGCCATTGAGCGCGCGCACCAGCGCATGGCCCTTGAACAACCCGCGGGAGACTTCGTAATGCCGGGTCAGGTCCCGGGCCGATAGAACGACGGCCATCACGCCACCTCCTGGTTCAGTGGGTAGAAACAACGGGCCAGGCTCTGGGCCTTGGGGTCCAGGGCCGGGCGCTGGTGTCGGCAGTTGTCCTGCACATAAGGGCAACGCGGTGACAGCAGGCAACCCGTTGGCCGGTCATAGCGGCCCGGGACGATGCCAGGCAGGGTAGCCAAGCGCTCGGCACCCAGGCTGTGTTCGGGAATCGCCGCCAGCAGGGCTTCGGTATAGGGGTGGGCAGGGACGTCGAACAGCTCTGGCACCTGGCCCACCTCCACGGCCTGGCCTGCATACATCACGCACACCCGGCGCGCGGTCTCGGCCACTACCGCCAGGTCATGGGTGATCAGGATCAGGGCCATGTTGCGCTCCTGTTGCAGGTTGACCAGCAGCTCCATGATCTGCGCCTGGATGGTCACGTCCAGCGCCGTGGTCGGCTCATCGGCGATCAGCAGCTTCGGCTCACCGGCGATGGCCATGGCGATGGCCACCCGTTGGCTCATGCCGCCGGACAGTTGATGCGGATAAGCGTCCAGGCGGCTTTCGGCGGCCGGGATCTCGACCTTCTGCAGCAGTTCCAGGGCCCGTTGCCGCGCCGCCTTGCCCTTGAGGCCCAGGTGTTGACGCAGGACTTCTTCGATCTGATAACCCACGGTGTAGCTGGGGTTCAGGGCCGTCATGGGGTCTTGGAAGACCATGGCGATGTCCTTGCCGACCACCTTGCGCCGTTGCCGGCCGCTGAGGGTGAGCATGTCGGTACCGTCGAATGTCATGGCATCGGCCGTGATCCGGCCAGGGGCCTCGACCAGGCCCATCAGGGCCATCATGGTCACCGATTTGCCCGAGCCGGACTCGCCGACGATGGCCAGGATTTCGCCGGCTTGAACCTGTAAGTCCAGCCCGTCCACCACTGGCACGGCGTCCGCGTCGCCAAAACGCACGTTGAGGTTGTTGATCTGCAACAAAGACATGGGTGTGCTCCTCAGGCGGCGTTCTTGAGTTTGGGGTCGAGCGCATCGCGCAGGCCATCACCCATCAGGTTGATCGCCAGTACGCTGAGCAGGATGGTCAGGCCCGGCAGGCTCACCACCCACCAGGCGCGCTCGATGTAATCCCTGGCCGAGGCCAGCATGGTGCCCCACTCCGGCGTCGGGGGTTGCACACCAAGGCCCAGGAAGCCCAGGGCGGCGGCGTCGAGAATGGCCGAGGAAAAGCTCAAGGTGGCCTGCACGATCAGCGGCGCCATGCAGTTGGGCAGCACGGTCACGAACATCAGGCGCCCCAGCCCAGCGCCTGCCAGCCGGGCAGCGGTGACGTAGTCGCGGTTCAGCTCGCCCATCACGGCGGCGCGGGTCAGGCGCACGTAGGAGGGCAGCGAGACGATGGCAATGGCGATCACGGTGTTGATCAGGCCAGGGCCGAGGATGGCGACGATGGCGACGGCCAGCAGCAGCGAGGGCAGGGCCAGCATCACGTCCATCAGGCGCATGATCGAAGGGCCGACGAAGTGCGGGAAGAAGCCCGCCAGCAACCCGAGCAGAATGCCGGGGATCAACGATATCACCACCGAGGACAAGCCAATCAGCAAGGACAGGCGCGCCCCTTGGATCAAGCGCGAGAGCAGGTCGCGGCCAAGCTCATCGGTGCCCAGGATGAACTGCCAAGTGCCACCCTCCAGCCACACCGGGGGGTGAGCAGAAAGTCGCGGTACTGCTCGCTGGGGTCGTGGGGCGCGACCCAGGGCGCGAACAGCGCGCAGAACACCACCACGCACATGAACGCCAGGCCCATCACCGCGCCCTTGTTGCGCGCGAAGGCCTGCCAGAATTCCTTGTAGGGCGAGGGGTAGAGAAGGCTCTGGTCCACCGGGCTGACCGGGGACAAGGTTTTTGCAGTCGGGTTGGTCATGACGGGGCCTCAGCGCTGATGACGGATGCGTGGATTGGCCAGGCCGTAGAGAATGTCCACGACGAAGTTGACCAGGATCACCAGGCAGGCAATCAACAGAATGCCGTTCTGGACCACGGGGTAGTCACGGGCGCCGATGGCTTCGATCAGCCATTTGCCGATGCCCGGCCAGGAGAAAATGGTTTCGGTCAACACCGCACCGGCCAGCAAGGTGCCGACCTGCAGGCCGAACACGGTCAGGACGGGAATCAGGGCGTTGCGCAAGCCGTGCATGAACACGACCCGGGCCGGGGACAGCCCCTTGGCACGCGCCGTGCGGATGTAGTCCTCGCGCAACACTTCGAGCATGGAGGAACGCGTCATGCGTGCGATCACCGCCAGCGGGATGGTACCCAGTACGATGGCCGGCAGAATCAGGTGCATCACGGCATCCTTGAACGAACCCTCTTCGTCGCTGAGCAGGGTGTCGATGAGCATGAAACCGGTCTTGGGCTCGATGTCATAGAGCAGGTCGATGCGCCCGGATACCGGGGTCCAGCCCAGGCTCACCGAGAAGAACATGATCAGGATCAGGCCCCACCAGAAGATCGGCATCGAGTAGCCCGCCAGCGAAATCCCCATCACCCCATGGTCGAACAGCGACCCGCGCTTGAGCGCGGCGATCACCCCGGCCAGCAAGCCGACCACGCCGGCGAACAGCAAGGCGGCCATGGCCAGTTCCAGGGTGGCCGGGAACAAGGTGGTGAACTCGCTCCATACGCTCTCGCGCGTGCGCAGCGACTCGCCCAGGTCGCCCTGGGCCAGCTTGCCGATGTAGTCCAGGTACTGGGCCGGCAACGGTTTGTTCAGGCCCAGGCGCTCCATGGCCTGGGCGTGCATTTCCGGGTCGACCCTGCGTTCGCCCATCATCACTTCCACCGGGTCACCGGGGATCAGGCGTATCAGCGCGAAGGTCAGCAAGGTGATGCCGAAAAAGGTCGGGATCAACAGGCCCAAGCGCCGGGCAATAAAACTCAACATGGTCGCAGTTACCTCATCAGGCCGCATGGCAGGTACCTGCCACGGCAGTGCCGCCGCTGCCCACAGGGCAACGGCGGTCGTTGTTGTTCTACTTCACTCGGGTGGTAGCGAAGTTGTTGCTGGTCAAGGGGCTGATCACGTAGCCCTCCACGTTCTCACGCATGGCCGTGAACACCTTGGGGTGGGCCATGCTGATCCAGGGCTGGTCCTCATCGTACACCGTCAATGCCTCGCTATAGAGCCTGGCACGCTCCTCGTTGTCGCTCACCTCGCGGGCGCGTGTGATCAATGCCTGGAATTTCGAGTTGCACCAGCGTGCATAGTTCTCGCCATTACTAGCCGCCTCGCAACTGAGCAGGGGGGTGAGAAAGTTGTCCGGGTCGCCGTTGTCGCCGGCCCAGCCACTGGACACCAGGTCCGCCTCGCCTTTCTTGGCACGGCGCAGCATTTCGGCCCACTCCATGACACGGATATCCAACTTCAGGCCGATCTGCGCCAGGTCGGCCTGAAGCATCTCGGCGGACAGTCGCGGGTTCGGGTTAGTCGGGCCGCCGCCATTGCGGGTGAACAGGGTAATGACCGTGCCCTGGGGGACACCGGCTTGTTTTAGCAGCGCACGCGCCTGGTCGAGATCGCGTGGCGGGTTCTGGTTGTCGGTGTTGTAGCCGATCATCGAAGGGGGATACGGGTTGACGCCCACCAGCGCGTTGCCTTTGCCGAATAGCTGGTCGACGTGGGTCTGGCGGTCGAAGGCCATGTTGATCGCCTTGCGCACGCGTACATCACTCAGGTACGGATGCTGGGTGTTCATGGCGATGTAACCGGTCACCAGCGCTTCGGTCTGGGCGACCTTCAGGCGCGGGTCCGCCACGATCGACGGTACATCGTCCGGTTTGGGGTACAACGCAACCTGGCACTCGTTGGCGCGCAACTTTTGCAGGCGAACATTACTGTCGGTGGCGATGGCGAAAATCAGGGCATCGGCGGGCGGCTTGCCCCGGAAATAGTCAGGGTTGGGCTTGAAGCGGACCTGGGCATCCTTGTTGTAGCGCTGGAAAATGAACGGCCCTGTGCCGATTGGCTTGCTGTTGAGCTCTGCCGTCTTGCCGGCTGCCAACAACTGATCACCGTACTCGGCGGAGTAGATGGACGTGAAGCCCATGGCCATGTCGCGCAGCAAAGGCGCCTCTGGCCGGGTCAAGGTGATCACCACGGTGTAGTCGTCGGTCTTGTCCACCGACTTGAGCAACGAATTGAAGGCCATGCTCTCGAAGTAGGGGTAGCCGATGCTGGTCTTGTCGTGCCAGGGGTGGCTCGGGTCAAGCTGGCGGCGCAAGCTCCACAGCACATCGTCGGCGTTCAGGTCGCGGCTGGGCTTGAAATAGTCGGTGGTGTGGAACTTGACCCCTCGGCGAAGGTGGAAGGTATAGGTCAGGCCGTCGGAGGAGATGTCCCAACGCTCGGCCAGGGCCGGTTGGACATCCGTGGTGCCGGGCTTGAAGTCCACCAGGCGGTTGAAGAGGGTTTCGGCCGCCGCGTCGAACGTCACCGCCGTGGTGTATTGCACCACATCGAACCCTTCGGGGCTGGCCTCGGTGCACACCACCAGCGGCTTGGCGGCCAGCTGGGATGTACTGCCCAAAAGCAGCGTTGCCAGCAACAGCCGCAGCGCCGATGTCTTCTTGGTCACAGCGTGCATGGATCAATTCTCCCTGCGTTGTGCTCCAGCCTGACGCCCGACCCGCTGGCAAGCGGGCCAGGCGGCCGGTCAGAGGATGTTGAACGGGATGGTGGTCACGAGCCTGAATTCGTTCAGGCTGCCATCGCCCTGTGCCTTGCTTGCGCGGTGTGTGGTGTAGGTGGCGCGGATGCTGGTGTCCTTGAGCGGTCCGCTCTGTACGGCGTAGCTGGTGCCGATACCCCACTCGTAATGGGTCTCGCCATCGAGGCCCTGGACGTCATAGGCGCTACCGCGGTAATGGGTGCCGTCGATGCCCCAGCCCCGGGCGTTGTACAGGTTGAATTTCAGCCCTGGCACGCCGTAGTAAGCCATGTTGAGCACATAGGATAACTGCAGCGATTTCTCGTTCGGGCCGTTGAAGTCCGACAGCAGCGAGTTGGCCAGGTAGATGCCGTTGGTTTCGTGGAGGTAGTCGAAATACTCGTTGCCATTGACCTGCTGCCAGGCGGCGGTGAGGGTGTGCGCCTGATGGGTCAGGCCCAGCGACAGGCTGTAGGTGTCGTTGTCGATTTCGCCCATCTTGCGGCTGCCGGCGTCCACGGTCTTGTAGTAGTTGAGGCCCGTGGACAGGCTGAGCACGGCGCTGTCGCCGAACATGTGATTGGCGCCGAAGTAGTACTGGTTCCAGAAATCGTCGACCTTGGTGGCATACAGGCTGGTGGTCAGGCTCTTGAGGGGCTGGTAGTTGATACCGACCGTGCTGGCGCGGTCCGTTTCCACCCCGGCCGCACCGTATTCGCTGCGGAACTTGCTCAGGCTCTGCTCGGTACGGGGCGAGACCCGGTCGAAGGTACCCAGGTCGAACGTCAGGTTGTCGAATTCAGCGCTGTGCAGGAATGCGCCCTGAAAACTGGAGGGCAGGGCGCGGTTACCGATAAAGGCGATCATCGGGGTATCGACGGCCTGGCGACCGAGGGTCAGGGTGGTATTGGAAAGACGCGCCTTGACGTTGCCCAGCCCCAGTTTGCTCCACTGGCCGATGGCGTCGCCGTCGCTGTGGGTCAGGGTACGGTTGTTGGGACCTGCGATCGCTTCGCGGTCCTGCTGCAGGGCGATGGCGTTATAGCCGGCTGCCTCCACGGCAAAGCCCACCGTGCCCTGGGTAAAGCCCGAGGTGTAGTTGAGGATGGTGCCTTGCACCCAGTTTTCACGGGTGTGGGTCGGGTGACGGGTGCCGTCGCTCTTGTAGTAGCGCCACAGCGGTGCGCGGGTGGCGCGTTCGCGGGCGTACCAGTTGCGCGTCGTCCCGCCCAAGCTCTGGCCATCGACGAAACCCTTGGCCTGCGCTTGGGCGCTTTCGGCTGCGAGGGTGAGCGGCAAGTAGGCCTGGCTCTGTGGATCGGCGTGGACGGTGGTGGTTGCTGCACCTATGGCTAACGCCAGTGCGCTCGAATTGAACAGTCTCACGATAGAAGCTCCTTTTCATTTCTAGTTATTGCCGGCCTTGTGGGCCGGGTGGGTGTTGCCGTGTTGCCGTGTTGCCTGGGGCGCCCCGGGATCACCGAGGCTTAAGCGGGCGATGGGTAGGCATGGCGCGCGGGTCTCCCCCCCTGCGCGCCCTGCCTGCCAGTCGGTGCTAATCGACGCTGACGCCGGAAAACTCGTTGCGCCCGAACGGGCTGACCTTGAACCCGGACACTCGGGTGCTCAGGGGCTGATTGACAGTGGAGTGGGCCACTGGCGTGATCGGCACCTGCTGCTTGAGCCGCTGCTGGGCTTGCTGATAGAGCGTGGTGCGCTGAGCTTGGTCGGTAACCTGCTTGGCTTGCTTGACCAGGCTGTCGTACTGCGGGTCGCACCATTGCGAATAGTTGTTGCTGCCAATGGCGTCGCAGCTGTACAGCGTACCCAGCCAGTTGTCGGGGTCGCCGTTGTCACCGGTCCAGCCGATCAGCGCCACATCGTGCTCGCCGCTCTTGAGGCGCTTGATGTATTCGCCCCATTCGTAGCTGACAATGCGCACCTTCAAGCCCAGCTTGCTCCAATCGGCCTGGAGCATTTCGGCCATCAGCTTGGCGTTGGGGTTGTAGGGGCGTTGCACCGGCATGGCCCACAGAGTGATTTCGGTGCCAGGCTTGACCCCGGCCTGTTCGAGCAGCTGGCGGGCTTTTTCCGGGTCGTGCGGTGCATCGGTGATGCTAGTGTCGTAGGACCACTGGGTGGGCGGCATGGCGTTGACCGCCCGTTGTCCTGCTTCCTGGTAGACCGCCTGCAGGATGGCCTGCTTGTTGACTGCCATGTCCATGGCCTGGCGCACCTCGAGCCGATCGAATGGCGGGTGCTGGGTGTTGTAGGCGATATAGCCCAGGTTGAACCCTGCTTGCTGCAAGACCTGCACGTTCGTGTCCTGCTTGAGCCCTGGCAGGTCGGCCGGCCGCGGATGCAGGGTGACCTGGCACTCGTTGCGGCGCAGTTTCTGGATGCGCACCGACGGATCGACATTGATCGAGAACACCAGGTTGTCGAGCTTCACCTGCTCGGGCGCCCAGTAGGCACGGTTGGCCTTGTAGCGGATCTGCGAGTCTTTCTGGTAGCGCTGGAACACGAACGGGCCGGTGCCTATCGGTTGCTGGTTGATGTCGCTAGGGCGGCCGGTTTTAAGCAACTGCTCGGCGTATTCGGCGGACAGGATCGAGGCAAAGCTCATGGCCAGGTTCTGGATGAACGCGGCATCTACGGTGTGCAGCGTGAACACCACGGTGAACGGGTCGGTCTTTTCGACGCCTGCGATGTTCATGTCCAGGCCCATGCTGACGAAGTAGGGAAACTCGGTGGGGTAGGCCTTGCGAAACGGGTGCTGCCTGTCGAGCATGCGGTTGAAGGTGAACAGCACGTCGTCTGCGTTGAAGGGCCGGCTGGGGGTGAAGGCCTTGTTGCTGTGAAAGCTCACGCCTTCGCGCAGGTGAAAGGTGTAGCGCAGGCCGTCCTCGGTGACTTCCCAGCGGGTGGCCAGGGCAGGGTGTACCGCCGTGCCGCCGCGCTCGAACTCCACCAGGCGGTTATAGATCGGCTGGGCCGCGTCATTGTCGGTGGCGGTGGTGTATTGGGCCGTATCGAAACCGGCCGGGCTGCCTTCGGAGCAGAACACCAAGTTGTTGGCCATCACGGCTGGCGTCTGGCCGACCAGGGCCAGGGCGAGCAGTGTAGAAAGTCGGGTCACGTGGCGCATGCTAAGTCCTTTTGGGTGCTGTGCCGGCTCCGGGCACGAATCGCGGCAACAGTTCGCCTGTCCCGTACGCTTGGCAGCGGGACGACTGGATATGAATGGGGTGGGTCAGGCGCCCGTCAGGCGGGCGCAGCCCTCAGGCTATTTGTCGACGCTGACGCCGTAGAACGCGTTGAGGGCAAATGGACTGATCTTGAAGTCCTTCACCTTGGCACTCATGGGCTGGTAGACGGTGGAGTGGGCGATCGGGGTGATCGGCACCTGCTCCTTGAGGATGTGCTGGGCTTTCTGATAAAGCTCGGTGCGCTTGGCCTGGTCGGAGGTGGCCTTGGCCTGCTTGATCAGGTCATCGTAGGGCTTGTAGCACCACTTGGAGAAGTTGTTGCCGTCGATGGCGTCGCAGCCATACAAGGTGCCCAGCCAGTTGTCAGGGTCGCCATTGTCCCCGCTCCAGCCAATGAGCATGGCGCCTTGTTCGCCCGCCTTGGAGCGCTTGATGTACTCGCCCCACTCATAGCTGACGATCTTGGCCTTGATGCCGATCTTGGCCCAGTCTGCCTGGAGCATCTCGGCCATCAGTTTGGCGTTGGGGTTGTACGGCCGCTGGACCGGCATGGCCCACAGGGTGATTTCAGTGCCGTCCTTGATGCCGGCTTCCTTGAGCAACTGGCGGGCCTTGTCGGGCTCGTGGGGAGCGTCCTTGATGCTGCTGTCATACGACCACTGGGTCGGCGGCATGGCATTGACCGCCAGCTGGCCCGCCCCCTGGTACACCGACTCGATGATTTTCTGCTTGTCCACGGCCATGTCCAGCGCCTGGCGCACCTTGAGCTGGGCCATGGGGTTGGGCTGGTTGCTGCCCTTGACCTGGTCCATCACGTTGTAGGCGATGTAGCCCAGGTTGAAGCCCGCTTGCTGGGGCATCTGCAGCTTGGAGTCCTGCTTGAGCGGCGCGATATCGGCCGGACGCGGGAACAGCGTGACCTGGCACTCGTTCTTCTTGAGTTTCTGCATGCGCACCGAAGCATCGGTGGTGATGGCGAAGATCAGGTTGTCGATCTTCACGTCCTCGGGTTTCCAATAGTCCTTGTTGCCCTTGAAGCGGATCTGCGCGTCCTTCTGGTACTTGCTGAACACGAACGGGCCAGTGCCGATCGGCTTCTGGTTGATGTCGGCGGCCTTGCCGTTCTTGAGCAACTGGTCGGCGTACTCGGCGGACTGGATGGACGCGAAGCTCATGGCCAGGTTCTGGATGAAGGCGGCGTCGACGTCGTTGAGGGTGAACTTGACCGTGTGCTCGTCCAGTTTCTCGATCCCGGCGATGTTCTTGTCCATGCCCATGTCGGTGAAGTACGGGAACTCGGTGGGGTAGGCCTTGCGGAATGGATGGTCCTTGTCGAGCATGCGGTTGAACGTGAACAGCACGTCGTCTGCATTGAACGGGCGGGTGGGCTTGAAGTAGTCGGTGGTGTGGAACTTCACGCCTTCGCGCAGGTGGAAGGTGTAGGTCTTGCCATCTTCTGCAACCTCCCAGCGCGTTGCCAGCCCCGGAATGACCGCAGTGCCGCCCCGCTCGAACTGAGTCAACCGGTTGAAGACCGTTTCGGCCGAGGCGTCGAAATCGGTACCGGTGGTGTATTGCCCCGGGTCGAAGCCGGCCGGGCTGCCTTCTGAACAGAACACCAGGTTCGAAGCGGCGAAGGCCGACGGCGCGCCAGTGAGCAAACCTGCGCCTAGCAGGAACGGAATGACTGCATGTTTGAGCATGTTGGCCTCATTGTTGTCATTGTTCAGAGAGGGCGGCCTCGTGAGCCGACCTGCGGATACTTATGCAGGGGTGGGCCCAATGCAATATGCACAAGGTTAGTCGGGACTTGAAAAGTGGCACGGCAGTACATGAATGTCGCATCGGTGTAACTTTTGGCGGAGTTAAACGTTTGCGAGGGCAAAATGATGGCTTTTTGCTGAATATTGCTGATTGGATGAGGATGTCGGGAAAGGCTTAAGAGGGTGTAGGAAATCTCTTAAAATGCGGGCCTTTCTTCAGGGGAGGGTAAAAAGCCCTGGCGGGGCAGTTAAGGCGCCAGGGCATCAGCTGCTGGTCAGGGGCAGCCCTTGGACCTGCCCCTGCCACCTCGCCGTCAAGGCATCTGCACTTCGATCAAGCCATCGGCGTTCATGCTCACTTCGCTGGTGCCCGCCTCGATGTCCGGCGCTGGCGCAGCTTCGTCTGCTGCCATGGCCTTCATCGCCATTGGTGCACTGCGCAGGTAAGGCCGTGGATAGCCGCTGCTGTTCAGGTTGAGGCTGACTACTTTGTAACCACTGCCGCCCAGGGCTTCGGTGGCCAATTGGGCGCGCGCCTTGAATGCGTCGACGGCTTCCTTGAGCAGCGCGTCTTCGCTGGACTTGCGGGTAGCCGGTGCGATGGAGAAGTCCATGCCGCCCATTTTCAGGTCTTGCAGCAGCTCGGCGGTGAGCTGTGAAAGCGCCGGGAAGTCCGCGCTTTCGAGCCGCAGCTCGGCACGCTCGCGCCAGCCGGTGATTTTCTGGCCTTTGGTGTCGTACACCGGGTAGCTGTTGCGGCTGCCCTGGCTGATCTTGACGTCCTTGACCTGGCGCGACTGCTGCACAGCCTTGTTCATGGTCTCGGTGATCTGCTTGGCAAGCTTGCCCGGGTCGGTGTTCTGCGCTTCGCTGTAGAGGGTCACGACCATCAGGTCGCGTGCCACTTCCTTGCTCACTTCGGCGCGCAGTGACACCTGATTGAAGCGCGGCTCATCGGCGGCCAGCGCTGGCAAGCTGGCCAGCAAACCGCAGGACAAGAGAAGGGCAGCGCCGCGACGTTGGATTAGCATAAGGTGCTCCTTGGCAGATGAAAGCGTGGGGTGTGGCCATCCATTCCACGCATGGCCCATCAGACCGGGAACAGTGTAGTGGGTTCAGCGCTGGCCCCATGAAGCTGTGACAAAGTGTGGCGCTTTGCCGCATCACTGCAGCAGCATGCCCCGCTTCGGTATACTCCAGCCGATTTTCTGGAGCACTCATCAGGAGAGCTCATGCTCGCCGCCGCACAACCGCTGTCCGCTACGCGCCAGAACCTCTGGCGACTGACCGTTATTCGCGTCCTGGTTTTGGCCGCCCAGGCCGGCTCGGTCGGCGTGGCCTACTGGACCGAGCTGCTGCCACTGCCCTGGCTGTCGCTGGCCGGCACCCTGGCCTTGTCCTCGCTGCTGTGCGCCTTCACGGCGCTGCGCCTGCGCCTGTCGCTGCCGGTCACCGAACTCGAATATGCCCTGCAACTGGCGTGCGACCTGTTGATACACAGCGCTCTGCTGTACTACTCCGGCGGCTCGACCAACCCTTTCGTGTCCTACTACCTGGTACCGCTGGCGATCGCGGCGGTGACGCTGCCCTGGCTGTATTCGCTGATTCTGTCCGGCATCGCGCTGACGGCCTACAGCCTGCTGCTGGTGCAGTTCTACCCGCTTGAGGGCCTGCCGCTGGCACGGGACAAGATGCAGGTCTACGGCATGTGGCTGAGCATTGCGCTGGCCGCGGCGGTGATCACCTTCTTTGCCGCGCGCATGGCCGAGGAGCTTCGGCGCCAGGAACACCTGCGCTCGGAGCGGCGCGAAGAAAGCCTGCGCGATGAGCAATTGCTGGCCGTGGCCACCCAGGCGGCGGGCGCGGCCCACGAGCTGGGTACGCCGCTGGCGACGATGAGCGTGTTGCTCAACGAGATGCGCCAGGACCATACTGATCCGCTGCTGCAGGAAGACCTGCAGATTCTTCAGGACCAGGTCAAACTGTGCAAAGAAACACTGCAACAGCTGGTTCGCGCCGCCGAGGCCAATCGCCGCCTGGCCATTGTCGAGCAGGAGGTCACCGTCTGGCTCGACGAGGCCCTCAACCGCTGGCACCTGATGCGCCCGGAAGCCAGTTACCGCTTCCAGCGCCTGCGTGATGGGCTCGTCCCTCGGTTGACGCCGCCGCCTGACCTGACCCAGGCACTGCTCAACTTGTTGAACAACGCCGCCGACGCCTGTCCTGATGACCTGGAGGTGCGCCTGGACTGGGATCACCA
This sequence comes from Pseudomonas sp. SWI7, assembly GCF_006351945.1. NCBI lineage: Bacteria > Pseudomonadati > Pseudomonadota > Gammaproteobacteria > Pseudomonadales > Pseudomonadaceae > Pseudomonas > Pseudomonas sp. SWI7. The sequence continues at coordinate 4,768,862 of NZ_CP040930.1, forward strand.
GGACATCGTCATCAGCATTCGCGACCATGGCCCTGGCGTACCGCCGGCCATCGCCGAGGCCATTGGCAAACCTTTCATTACCACCAAGGGCAAGGGCTTCGGCCTGGGCCTGTTCCTGAGCAAGGCCAGCGTCACCCGTGCGGGTGGCTCAGTGAAACTCTATAGTCATGAACAAGGTGGCACCCTGACCGAATTGCGCCTGCCCTATGGCACGCGAGGAGAAGCATGATGAGTGAAGAAACCCAGGTTGAAACCGAAGAGCTGCCGCACCTGCTGTTGGTGGACGACGATGCTACCTTCACCAGGGTGATGGCCCGGGCCATGAGCCGCAGGGGCTTTCGGGTAAGCACCGCCAGCTCGGCCGAAGAAGGTTTGATCCTGGCCCAGCAAGACCTGCCGGACTACGCCACGCTCGACCTGAAAATGGAAGGGGATTCGGGCCTGGTGCTGCTGCCCAAGCTGCTGGAGCTGGACCCGGAAATGCGGGTCGTCATCCTGACCGGGTACTCGAGCATCGCCACGGCCGTGGAAGCGGTCAAGCGCGGCGCCTGCAACTACCTGTGCAAACCGGCTGACGCTGACGACGTACTGGCGGCCCTGTTGTCCGAGCATACCGACCTGGACACCCTGGTGCCGGAAAACCCCATGTCCGTGGACCGTCTGCAGTGGGAACACATCCAGCGCGTGCTGAACGAGCACGAGGGCAACATCTCGGCGACCGCACGCGCGCTAGGCATGCACCGCCGGACACTGCAGCGCAAATTGCAGAAGCGGCCAGTTCGGCGCTGAATCGTGCTGTAGGCGCGGCCTGTTGCCGCGAGGTAGCGGCCCCGACAACATGCGCTGCGCAGCTGACACCTGGGGCTGCTGCGCAGCCCATCGCGGCCGGTCCAGTGCCCCGGCAGGGCACGGTTGCGCTCCCATCACCGCACAATGCCCGCAAATCCTGGCCGTTGGCGTATCATTAGCCCCCTAACGGCAACCCCCTTTCAGGATCGTGCGCCCATGCTTGCCCTTCTCATCCAGACGCTGAACATCACGGCGCCCGTTTTCGCCATGCTGTTTCTGGGCGTGTTGCTTCGCCGTATCCACCTGATCGACGACAACTTCAACAAGGTCGCTTCGCAACTGGTGTTCAACGTCTGCATGCCGGCCTTGCTGTTTCTGGGCATCTATCATGCCGACCTGGCGGCGGCGGTCCGGCCAGGGATCATGATCTATTTCACGGTGGCCACCCTGGCCGGATTTGCCATCGCCTGGGGCATGGCCGTCTGGCGCAGCCCGTGGGCCGACCGTGGTATCTACACCCAAGGCGCCTTTCGCGGCAACAACGGGGTGATTGGCCTGGCGCTGGCCGCAAGCTTGTACGGCGACTATGGCATCTCACTGGGTGCGGTACTGGCTGGGTTGGTGATCCTGTTGTACAACTCGTTGTCTGCCATCGTGCTGGCGGTCTACAGCCCCGACCTGAAGTCCGACCCGTGGAGCATCCTCAAAAGCATCCTGAAAAATCCGCTGATTCTCAGCGTGCTGGTCGCCATTCCCATGGCCTACGGCCAGGTCCCTTTGCCGAATTGGCTGCTCACCTCCGGTGACTACCTGGCGCAGATGACCTTACCCCTTGCCCTGATCTGCATTGGCGGCACCCTGTCGCTGACGGCCCTGCGCGACAGCGGCAGGTTGGCCGTGGACGCCAGCCTGGTGAAAATGGCCTGGCTGCCACTCGTTGGGACCCTGGGTGCCTGGCTTTGTGGTTTTCGCGGGGCCGAACTGGGCATCCTGTTTCTCTACATCGGCAGCCCCACCGCAGCGGCCAGCTACGTGATGGCGCGTGCGGCCAACGGCAACCATGAACTGGCCGCGTCAATCATCGTGATTACCACGCTGATGGCCGCGATCACCACCAACATTGGTATTTTCATCTTGCAGTGGGGCGGATGGATCTAGATCCTTGACTGCAAACAACAGCATTGCCTCACTGAGCGAAAGGACACTTCATGCAAGACCAGAGCACGCCCGAGCGGTTACAGCGCGGGCTGAAGAATCGTCACATCCAGCTGATCGCGCTCGGCGGCGCCATCGGCACGGGGTTGTTCCTGGGCATTGCCCAGACCATCCAGCTGGCCGGCCCCTCCGTTTTGCTGGGCTATGCCATTGCTGGCCTAATGGCGTTCCTGATCATGCGCCAGCTCGGGGAAATGGTCGTCGAAGAGCCGGTGGCCGGTAGCTTCAGCCATTTTGCCCACCAGTACTGGAGCGAGTTCGCAGGCTTCGTGTCTGGCTGGAACTACTGGGTGGTCTACGTGTTGGTCGGCATGGCCGAGCTGACGGCGGTGGGTATCTACGTCCAGTACTGGTGGCCTGACTTTCCAACCTGGGCCACGGCCGCGATCTTCTTTGTGGTGATCAACCTGATCAACCTCACCCAGGTGAAGGTCTATGGCGAGATGGAGTTCTGGTTCGCCTTGGTAAAAGTCGTGGCCATCGTCAGCATGATAGGTTACGGCGCCTGGTTGCTCAGCACCGGTAACGGCGGCCCGGACGCCAGCGTGGCCAACCTGTGGCAATACGGCGGGTTCTTCCCCAATGGCGTGAGCGGCCTGGTCATGGCCCTGGCCGTGATCATGTTTTCGTTCGGTGGCCTGGAACTGGTAGGCATCACGGCCGCCGAAGCCGACAATCCGCGCCAGAGCATTCCCAAGGCCACCAACCAGGTGGTCTACCGGATCCTGATCTTCTACATCGGCGCGCTGGCGGTGCTGCTTTCGTTGTACCCCTGGCAGAAGGTGGTACAAGGCGGCAGTCCATTTGTGATGATCTTCCATGAGCTGGACAGCGACCTGGTCGCGACCATCCTCAACATCGTGGTCCTGACAGCGGCGCTGTCGGTCTACAACAGCTGCGTGTACGCCAACAGTCGCATGCTGTTCGGCCTGGCTAGCCAAGGTGACGCCCCGCGTCAATTGCTGAAGGTCAGCCGCAGCGGTGTACCCCTGGCAGCTTTAGGCATTTCTGCCCTGGCCACGGGCCTGTGTGTGGTGATCAACTACCTGATGCCCGGCGAAGCCTTTGGCCTGCTGATGGCACTGGCGGTGTCGGCGCTGGTGATCAACTGGGCCAGCATCAGCATCACCCACCTCAAGTTCCGCAAGGCCAAGCGCGCGGCAGGGGTACAGCCGTTCTACCAGAGCCTGGGCCATCCGTTCACCAACTACCTGTGCCTGGCCTTCATCGTGCTGATCCTGGTGGTGATGTACCTGACGCCGCCCATTCGCATCTCGGTGATGCTGATCCCCGGCTGGATCCTGCTGCTCTGGGTAGCCTTCAAGTTGAAGAAGGCCCGTCAGGCCAGCCGCTGATCCGACTTGCGGCTCAATGCTGGCGGCGCCAGGCGCGCACCGTGGTGTACACCAACACAACCGCCAGCACGGGCAATACGTAGAGCAGCATCAGGCGCTCCAGGCGCCCGGCCAGGGGCATGCCCATGGTGAACGCGGCGATGTGCAGGCCGTAGGCCAGGTACAGGCACAGGAACACCAGTCCTTCGGCCCGGGTGATGCGATAGCCTGAATAGAACACCGGCAAGCTCAACGCGGCCACACCCAGCATGACGGGCAGGTCGAAATCCAGCGCATTGGGCGAAATCGACAGGGGCTCGGGGGTCACCACGGCGGTCAGGCCCAATACGCCCAACAGGTTGAACAGGTTGCTGCCGATCACCGTGCCCACGGCGATCTCGCGTTCACCGCGCAAGGCAGCGATCAGGGCTGCTGCCAGTTCCGGCAACGACGTGCAGATGGCGACCACCGTAAGGCCGATGACGCGCTCGGACAGGCCCAGGTCAGTGGCCACTTCCACGGCAGCGTCGAGCAGCAGATGACCGGCCAGGCTCAGCAGGGCAAGGCCTGCCATCACCAACAGTAACGTCCCGCACCAGAAGCGTGCCGGGCTTTGTGGCACCGATGGCGGGGCAGGGTATGTGCGTGCGTAGTGACGGGACTGGTGCCAGAGCATGGCCAGGTAACCCACCAGCCCCATCAGCAGCAATACGCCTTCAACGCGGCCCAGATAGCCATTGGCAGCCAACCCGTAGACCAGGGCGCTGGCCAGGATCATCAGCGGAATATCCAGGCGTACCAGCTGGCGAGACACGCGAAGGGGAATGACCAGCGCTGCCAGGCCAAGAATGGCCAGCACATTGAAGATGTTGCTGCCGATGACGCTGCCCACGGCAACGTCCGGTGCGCCTTGGTAGGCGGCCTGCAGGCTGAGGGTCAACTGGGGGGCAGTGCTGCCGAATGCCACCAGGCTCAGCCCGATGATCAGCGGCCGCACGTGGAGGCGTTGCGCCAGGCGCAGTGCAGCCCGTACCAGCAGTTCGGCGCCTGCGACCAGCAGCAGCAAAGCGATGCCCAGCTGCAGCAGGCTGAACGTGGGGAGGGTGGCCAGATCGAAAATGGTAAAGCTCCTGGTCGTCAGTCACTAAGACCTTGTACTCGCACGCGCGCCGTTCCGCTACGCACCATGCCGATTTTTTCAGCGGCAGCCCGAGACAGGTCGATCAGCCGGCTGCGGGCGTGCGGGCCGCGGTCGTTGATGCGGACCACCACGCTGCGCCGATTGGCCAGGTTGGTCACCAGCACCCGGCTGCCGAACGGCAGGTTGCGATGAGCCGCCGTCAGGCCATGCTGATTGAACGCCTCGCCGCTGGCGGTGCGTTTGCCGTGATGGCGGGCGCCGTAGTAGGAGGCAGTACCCGTGCGGTCATAACCTCGCGGGTCGATGTCATGGCTGGCGCAGCCTGCCAGACAGGAAAAGAGGGCCAAGCTGGCCAAAGAACGTTTGAACATACAGGTACTCCGGTGCGCCGGGGCTTTTGGCCGGGCGCGGGACAAGCCGAGGTGGACCTGTGTCCTGGTCAACCTCGGCTGGTCTGTCAGCGAGGGCGAGCCCCCGCTGAAGGGTGCGGTCAGCCTTCGAGCTTGGCCTTGAGCAGCTGATTCACCTGCCCAGGGTTGGCCTTGCCCTTGGAAGCTTTCATGGCTTGGCCGACGAAGAAACCGAACATTTTGCCGCGCTTGGCCTCGTCGGCGGCGCGGTACTGTTCGACCTGTTCGGCGTTGGCCGCCAACACCTCGTCGAGCATCGACTCGATGGCGCCGCTGTCGGTGACCTGCTTGAGGCCGCGGCTTTCGATGATGGTGTCGGCGTCGCCTTCACCTGCCGCCATGGCCTCGAACACGGTCTTGGCGATCTTGCCGCTGATGGTGTTGTCGCGGATGCGCACCAGCATGCCGCCCAGTTGCGCGGCGGTGACCGGGGCCTGGTCAATCTCGATGCCCAGCTTGTTGAGCAGGCTGCCCAGCTCGACCATGACCCAGTTGGCGGCCATTTTGGCGTCGCCCCCGAGCTTGACCACCTCCTCGAAGTAGTCGGCCTGTTCACGGCTCGATGCCAAAACGTTGGCATCGTATGCCGACAGTCCGTACTGGCGTTGGAAGCGCTCGACTTTCTGGGTGGGCAGTTCCGGCAAGCCGGCGCGCACGGTTTCCAGGAAGCTGTCCTCGATGACCACCGGCAGCAGGTCCGGGTCGGGGAAGTAACGGTAGTCGTTGGCTTCCTCCTTGCTGCGCATGGAGCGGGTCTCGTCCTTGTTCGGATCGTACAGGCGCGTTTCCTGAACCACCTTGCCGCCGTCCTCGATCAAGTCGATCTGGCGCTGGATCTCGCTGTTGATCGCGCGCTCGATGAAGCGGAACGAGTTGACGTTCTTGATCTCGCAGCGAGTGCCGAACTCGGTCTGGCCCTTGGGCCGGATCGACACGTTGCAGTCGCAGCGCAGTGATCCTTCGGCCATGTTGCCGTCGCAGATGCCCAGGTAGCGCACCAGCGCATGGATGGCCTTGACATAGGCCACCGCTTCCTTGGCGCTGCGCATGTCGGGCTCGGACACGATTTCCAGCAGCGGGGTGCCGGCACGGTTCAGGTCGATGCCGGTGGAGCCGCTGAAATCTTCGTGCAGGCTCTTGCCCGCATCTTCTTCCAGGTGGGCACGGGTCACGCCGATGCGCTTGATGGTGCCGTCTTCCAGCGCGATGTCCAGGTGGCCCTTGCCCACAATCGGCAGGTCCATCTGGCTGATCTGATAGCCCTTGGGCAGGTCGGGGTAGAAGTAGTTCTTGCGCGCGAACACGTTGCGCTTGCCGATCTCGGCATCGATGGCCAGGCCGAACATGCACGCCATGCGCACCGCTTCCTGGTTCAGGACCGGCAGCACACCTGGCATGCCCAGGTCGACTAGGCTCGCCTGGGTGTTGGGTTCCGAGCCAAACGTGGTGGCACTACCGGAAAAGATTTTCGACTGGGTGGCGAGCTGAGTGTGAATTTCCAGCCCGATCACAACTTCCCATTGCATGTGTCTGTTCCTCAGAAGCCGTTAGGGGCGCGGGTGTGCCAGTCGGTCACCTGCTGGTAGCGATGGGCTACGTTGAGCAGGCGGCCTTCCTGGAAGTAAGGCGCCAGCAACTGCACGCCTACCGGCAAGCCATCGACGAAGCCGGCTGGCATCGACAGGCCTGGCAGGCCCGCGAGGTTGGCCGTGATGGTGTAGACGTCCTCGAGGTAGGCGGCGACCGGATCGCTGCTCTTGGCGCCCAGTTTCCAGGCCGGGTTGGGCGTGGTCGGGCCGAGAATCAGGTCGACATCCTTGAAGGCAGCCATGAAGTCGTTCTTGATCAGGCGGCGAATTTGCTGGGCCTTCACGTAGTACGCGTCATAGTAGCCCGCCGACAGGGCGTAGGTACCGACCATGATCCGGCGCTGCACTTCGGCGCCGAAGCCTTCGCCGCGGGAACGCTTGTACAGGTCGGTCAGGTCCTTGGGCGCCTCGCAGCGATGACCGAAGCGAACACCGTCGAAACGCGACAGGTTCGAGGACGCTTCTGCCGGAGCGATCACGTAGTACGCCGGGATGGCGTGTTGCATGTTCGGCAGGCTGATTTCCTTGACCACCGCGCCGAGCTTTTCCAGCTCCTTGACGCTGGCCTGCACGAGGTCGGCGATGCGCGGGTCCAGGCCAGCCCCGAAGTACTCTTTCGGCAGACCGATACGCAACCCTTGCAGCGAATCACCCAGGGTGGCGCTGTAGTCGGGAACCGGCTCCTCGATGCTGGTCGAATCCTTGGCGTCGAAGCCGGCCATGCCTTGCAGCAGCAGCGCGCAGTCCTCGGCCGTGCGGGCCAGGGGGCCGCCCTGGTCCAGGCTCGAGGCATAGGCGATCATGCCCCAGCGCGAGACGCGGCCATAGGTAGGCTTGAGGCCGGTGAGGTTGGTCAGTGCGGCCGGCTGACGGATCGAGCCGCCGGTGTCGGTGCCGGTGGTCACCGGCAACAGGCGCGCTGCCACGGCAGCGGCCGAGCCGCCCGACGAGCCACCCGGTACGTGCTCGAGGTTCCAGGGGTTTTTCACCGCGCCGTAGTGGCTCGATTCGTTGGCCGAGCCCATGGCGAACTCGTCCATGTTGGTCTTGCCCAGCGTGACCATGCCAGCTTCGGCGAGCTTGGCCACCACGGTGGCGTCATAGGGCGCCTTGAAGGTGTCGAGCATCTTCGACGCGCAGCTGGTGCGCACGCCCTGGGTGCAGAACAGGTCCTTGTGGGCAATGGGCGCGCCCAGCAACGCCCCGCCTTCGCCAGCGGCGCGGCGGGCATCGGCAGCACGTGCCTGGCCCAGGGCCAGCTCGTCGGTCACGGTGATGAAGCTGTTGAGCTGTGGGTCGAGCTGCTTGATACGGGCCAGCAGGGCGCCGGTCAGCTCTTCGGAGGAAAACGACTTGTCGGCGAGTCCGCGGGCGATCTCGGCCAGGGTCAATTGATGCATGGCAGGCTCTATCCCTTACTCGATGACTTTCGGAACCAGGTACAGACCGTTTTCGGTCTGTGGGGCGACGGCCTGATAGGCGTCACGCTGGTTGTGCTCGGTGACCTGGTCGGGGCGCAGGCGCTGGCTGGCCTCAAGGGGGTGAGCCAGGGGTTCGATGCCGGCGGTGTCCACCGCTTGCATCTGGTCGACCAACCCGAGGATGCTGTTCAAGGCGTCGGTAATGCGTGGCAGTTCGCCATCATGTAGGCCCAGTCGGGCCAGATGGGCGATCTTTTCCACGTCGCAGCGTTCAAGCGCCATGGGGATCTCCAGAAGGATAGAAAGAACGGATTCAGTGTCCGCAATGAGGAACATGTCAGCTTTTTGGCGGTCCAATAGCCGCGATCATCGGCTGGCATGCTCGGAAAAACAGCCAATTTAACATATTGGCTCCTTGCCCAAAATCCCTGCCATTGTTAGAGTTTGCCGCACTTTTTTACCCACGCTTTCCCCAGGGTCACTTTCCCATGTTCAAGAAACTGCGTGGCATGTTTTCCAGCGATCTGTCCATCGACCTGGGTACTGCCAACACCCTAATTTACGTGCGTGAGCGCGGTATCGTCCTGAATGAGCCCTCGGTTGTTGCCATCCGTACCCATGGCAATCAGAAAAGCGTCGTCGCCGTCGGTACCGAAGCCAAACGCATGCTGGGCCGTACGCCTGGCAACATCGCAGCCATTCGTCCGATGAAGGACGGCGTGATCGCCGACTTCAGCGTCTGCGAAAAAATGTTGCAATACTTTATCAACAAGGTTCATGAGAACAGCTTCCTGCAGCCCAGCCCTCGTGTGCTGATCTGCGTGCCGTGCAAGTCCACCCAGGTTGAGCGCCGCGCCATTCGCGAGTCGGCCCTGGGAGCAGGTGCCCGCGAAGTGTTCCTGATCGAAGAACCCATGGCGGCCGCCATCGGTGCCGGCCTGCCGGTCGAAGAGGCCCGTGGCTCCATGGTCGTCGACATCGGCGGTGGTACCACCGAAATCGCGTTGATCTCGCTCAACGGGGTGGTCTATGCCGAATCGGTGCGTGTCGGTGGTGACCGCTTCGACGAAGCCATCGTGACCTACGTGCGCCGTAACTACGGCAGCCTGATCGGCGAATCCACCGCCGAGCGCATCAAGCAGGAAATCGGTACTGCCTACCCGGGCGGTGAAGTGCGCGAAGTCGACGTTCGCGGCCGTAACCTTGCCGAAGGCGTACCGCGTGCGTTCACCCTGAACTCCAACGAAGTGCTCGAAGCGCTGCAGGAGTCGCTGGCGACCATCGTTCAGGCGGTCAAGAGCGCCCTGGAGCAGTCGCCACCCGAACTGGCTTCCGACATCGCCGAACGTGGCCTGGTGTTGACCGGCGGCGGCGCACTGCTGCGTGACCTGGACAAGCTGCTGGCCCAGGAAACCGGGCTGCCGGTCATCGTCGCCGAAGACCCGTTGACCTGTGTCGCCCGCGGCGGCGGTCGAGCCCTGGAAATGATGGACAAGCACGCAATGGACCTGCTCTCGAGCGAGTGATTCGTCCTCGCGGCTCGTGAGCCCCGGTTTACAGGTAGCACGCACAGTGCTACCTGTATGTGCTGGCCGGTGCCCGTCCGGGCGCCTCATCCGTCAATTCGTAACCAGGCTGGTGCCTTGTCCCATGTCCAATGACTTCCTGAGTCGTCCACGAGGAACGGCCCATTAAACCGCTTTTCTCCAAGGGCCCGTCGCTGGGCGTTCGCCTGCTCGTCCTGGTGGTGATGTCGGTCGCGTTGATGGTCGTCGACGCGCGCTTTGACCTGCTCAAGCCCGTTCGCAGCCAGATGGGCCTGGTGCTCATGGAATCGTACTGGATCACCGACTTGCCGCAACGCGCCTGGCAAGGGGTGGCGGGCCAGTTCGGCAGCCGCAACGAGCTGATTGCCGAGAACGAGAAACTCAAGACCGAGGCCCTGCTGCTGCAAGGTCGCCTGCAGAAGCTGGCGGCGTTGACCGAGCAGAACGTGCGCCTGCGTGAGCTACTCAATTCCTCGGCGCTGGTTGACGAAAAGGTCGAAGTTGCCGAATTGATCGGCGTCGATCCCAACCCCTTCACACACCGCATCCTGATCAACAAGGGTGAGCGCGATGGCGTGTTTCTCGGTCAACCGGTGCTCGACGCTCGCGGCCTGATGGGGCAGGTGGTCGAACTGATGCCCTATACCTCGCGGGTCTTGCTGCTCACCGATACCACCCACAGCATTCCCGTGCAGGTCAACCGCAACGGTTTGCGCGCCATTGCCAGCGGTACCGGCAACCCGGAGCGCCTCGAGTTGCGCCACGTGGCCGATACGGCGGACATCAAGGAAGGCGACCTGCTGGTCAGCTCCGGCATGGGCCAACGCTTCCCCGCCGGTTATCCCGTGGCCACCGTCAACGAGGTGATCCACGATTCCGGCCAGCCATTCGCCATTGTGCGCGCCATCCCCACCGCGGCGCTCAACCGTAGCCGTTACATGCTGCTGGTGTTCAGCGACCGGCGTACGCCCGAGCAGCGCGCCACCGATGCCGCGATTGCCCAGGAAGAAGCAGACCGCAAAGGCGAGAGGGCTCCTGCTCAGGGTGCTGGTACGACCGGTCAAGGTGCGCCTGCAAACGGCACTCCCGCAAACGGTACCCCTGCAAACGGCGCGCCTGCCGTAACCCCTGCGCCTGCCACCCAGTCCAGTACGCCCGCCACAGCGCCAGCTGCACAGTCCGCAAGCCCGGCCGCAGCGCCCGCTGCGCCCACTCAACCCCGGAGGCAGTGATGGCCGCATCGCGCCGCAACAATGGTTGGGTCATCTGGCTGACATTTGCCGTTGGCCTGCTGCTCAGCGTCTCGCCCATGCCGCAGTTCATGGAAGTCTTTCGGCCCATGTGGCTGGCGTTGCTGGTGTCGTTCTGGACCTTGAACGTGCCGCACAAGGTCGGCATGGCCACAGCGTTCATGCTTGGCCTGGCCGAGGACGTGCTGTACGGCACCCTGTTGGGGCAGAACGCGTTGATCCTCACCCTGATCACATTCCTGGTGCTGTCGCTGCAACAGCGCCTGCGCATGTTCCCCATGTGGCAGCAAAGCCTGATCATCCTGGTGGTCTTCGGCATTGCACAGTTGCTCCAGCTGTGGCTCAGTGCCTTGACCGGTAATCGCCTGCCTACCCTGGCGCTGGTCTGGTCGGCCGTGATCAGCGCGCTGCTCTGGCCGTGGATCAGCTTTGCCTTGCGCGACCTTCGCCGACGCTTGCACATCAATTGACGGCTTGGTGGCCGCTGACAGGGAGATGTCCGAATGACCCCGCTATACCTGGCTTCCGGCTCTCCACGTCGGCGCGAGCTGTTGACGCAGATCGGCGTACGCTTCAGGGTTGCCAGCGCGCCCATCGATGAAACCCCGCTGCCTGGCGAAAGCGCCGAGGTGTATGTGCAGCGCCTGGCCAAAGCCAAGGCTGCAGCGGGTCGTGCCCGTCTCGAACCGGCCGAGACCGCGAACGAGGGCGCTGTGGTGTTGGGCGCTGACACGGCCGTCGTGCTTGACGGCCATATTCTGGGCAAACCCGAGCACCGTGACGACGCCTTGGGCATGCTGGCCCGGTTGTCCGGCCGCGAACACCAGGTATTGACGGCCGTGGCGCTCGATGACGGCACGCGTGTCGAGAGCTTGTGTGTCAGCAGCACCGTCCGCTTTCGCGACATCCACCAGCAGGAAGCGCAGCGCTACTGGGCCAGCGGCGAGCCGGCAGACAAGGCGGGCGGCTATGCGATTCAAGGGCTGGGCGCGGTATTCGTCACCGGGCTGATTGGCAGCTATTCGGCCGTGGTCGGCCTGCCATTGAGCGAAACGGCACAGTTGCTCGAGCGCTTCGGCATCGCTTGCTGGCAACAGGCGGCCTCGGAACCTGAGGTGACGCGCCCGCAGTAGCCAGCACCGTTTGCGCCATCCATCATTAGAACAAGACCCTGGACGAGAACCTGCCATGAGCGAAGAGATCCTGATCAACATCACCCCGATGGAGTCACGCGTGGCGGTGGTGGAAAACGGGGTACTGCAGGAAGTGCACGTCGAGCGCACCCAGCGTCGCGGCATCGTCGGCAATATCTACAAGGGCAAGGTGGTCAGGGTGCTGCCTGGCATGCAGGCGGCGTTCGTGGACATCGGGCTGGAACGGGCAGCGTTCATCCATGCCTCGGAGATTTCGCAGCGCGAAGGCTCGGCCGTGGAAAACATCACCGCCCTGGTCCATGAAGGCCAGGCCCTGGTGGTACAGGTCACCAAAGACCCCATCGGCAGCAAAGGCGCGCGGCTGACCACCCAGTTGTCGATCCCGTCGCGCTACCTGGTCTACATGCCGCGTAGCAGCCACGTGGGCATTTCGCTCAAGATCGAGGACGAGGCCGAGCGTGAACGCCTCAAGCGCGTGGTCAGTGATTGCGTGGACAGCGAGAACATACAAGGCGCTGGCGGCTTCATTCTGCGCACCGCCGCCGAAGGCGCGCGGGTTGAGGAGATCCTGCAGGATATTCGCTACCTGCGGCGGTTGTGGGAGCAGATCGGGGCGCAGATCAAGACCTGTGGCGCACCCCTGGTCATCTACGAAGACCTGGGCCTGGCGCTGCGTACCCTGCGCGACTTGGTCAACCCGAAGATCGAAAAAATCCGCATCGACTCGCGGGAAACCTTCCAGCGCACCACGCAGTTCGTGCAAGAGCTGATGCCTGAAATCGCCGACCGTCTGGAACACTACCCAGGCGAACGGCCCATCTTCGACCTGTACGGTGTCGAGGATGAAATCCAGCGCGCCCTGGATCGCAAGGTACCGTTGAAGTCGGGTGGCTACCTGGTGGTGGATCCGGCCGAGGCGATGACCACCATCGACGTCAACACCGGCGCCTTCGTGGGTCACCGCAACCTGGAAGAAACCATCTTCAAGACCAACCTGGAGGCCGCCACCGCCATTGCCCGGCAACTGCGGCTGCGCAACATCGGCGGCATCATCATCATCGACTTCATCGACATGGAGGACGAGGATCACCAGCGTCAGGTGCTGCGAACGCTGGAAAAACAGCTGGAGCGCGACCACGCCAAGACCAACATCATCGGCATCACCGAGTTGGGCTTGGTGCAGATGACCCGCAAGCGCACCCGGGAGAGCCTTGAGCAGGTGCTGTGCGAACCGTGCCAGGCTTGCCAGGGGCGAGGCAAGCTCAAAACGCCCGAAACCATCTGTTACGAGATCTTTCGCGAAATCCTGCGTGAAGCCCGCGCCTACCAGGCGGAAGGCTATCGCGTGCTGGCCAATCAGAAGGTGGTCGATCGCCTGTTGGACGAAGAGTCTGGCAACGTGGCTGAACTCGAGGCCTTCATCGGGCGAACCATTCGCTTCCAGGTCGAGTCGATGTATTCGCAAGAGCAGTATGACGTGGTGCTGCTCTGAGGCCTGCTGAAACCCGACCCGGTTCGATCGGCATGGCGAAAACGGCACCACGGGCCATTATGCATATACGACCTGGAGGGCCATGGCCATGGGACGTCTAAGCCGCGTTCTGAGTGTCCTGACCCGTTGGGGGCTGGGGGTTTGCGCGTTGCTGGTCATCGCAGTGGCGCTGTACGCCAGCCTTGGCCGGGCCTTGGTGCCGCTGGCGGCCGAGTACCGCAGCACGGTGCAGGCCAAGGTCGCCGGAGCGCTGGGTGTGCCGGTGCACATTGGCGCGCTTCAGGGCCGCTGGAGCAGGCTGTCGCCGGTGCTGACCGTACGCGACCTGCAAATCGGTGAAGGCGGCACGGCCTTGCGGCTCGATGACGTCACCGTGGTGCCGGATGTCTGGGGCAGCCTGGTCGCAGGTGAAGTGCGCCTGGCGCGCATCCAGCTGGCTGGCCTGCAACTGATCGCCCGAGAGGATGAAGCCGGCAAGTGGAAGCTCGAGGGCCTGCCCAAGCAGGACGACGCACCCTTGCAGCCCGAGCAATTGCTCAAGGACCTGCGCCGGCTTGGGCGGGTCGATGTGTTCGACAGCCAAGTTACCCTCCACGCCTGGCAGCGTGATCCGCTGACGCTGACCTATGTCAGCGCAGGCTTGCTGGCGGGGCCCTCGCGGCAATCGTTGGACCTGCGGGCAACCTTGCCAGATGGCCAACCCCTGACGCTGAGCGCGCGCAGCCGCGCTTCGGCCGAAGCCTGGCGTGATGCGCAGGTACAGGGCTATCTCAACCTGCCGCACAGTGACTGGGCACGCTGGTTGCCGCCCCGGCTGTTGGGGCAGTGGCATGCCCAGGTGCTGCAGGCAGGCGGTGAAGCTTGGTTCGACTGGCGCGACCGTCAGTTGCACCAAGGCGCCGTACGCCTGAATGCGCCGCACCTGCAAGGGGCCTATGACACGCGCAAACCGGTCAAGGTAGACAGCCTCGCCCTCAATGCCTGGTTCGAGCGTCAGGATGAGGGCTTCGACGTCATTGTCGACGCGTTGGCGATGGACATTGGCGACACGCATTGGGCCTCGCGGCTGCGGTTGATGCAGCGCAACGGTGCGGCCCCGGCCGATGAAAGCTGGCAGGTGCAGGCCGACCGTGTGGAGCTGACCCCTCTCACGCCGCTGATCCACGCCTTGGCGCCCATGGGCCAGCAAGTGCTGGCGGTGATCGATGGCCTCAATGTCACAGGTGCCCTGCGCAACGTGCACCTTACGGCCCGGCCCAAGGCCGACGGCGATCGCCGGCTGGCGTTCGAAAGCAACCTGGAGCGCGTGGGTTTCGATGCGTATCACGGCGCCCCGGCTGCCGGTAACGTGAGCGGCAGCATCAGCGGCGACCTTGGGCATGGCGAACTGCGCCTGGACACCGACGCTTTCATGCTGCACCTGGATCCGATCTTCGCCAAACCCTGGCACTACCAGAAAGCCAATGCGCGCCTGACCTGGGCACTGGACAAGGAAGGCTTCACCCTGATCGCTCCTTACCTGAAGGTCGTGGGCGAGGAGGGCAACATTGCAGGCGACTTCCTCATCCGCCTGTTGTTCGAGGAAGGGCGTGAAGACTACATGGACCTGCGTGTCGGTCTGACCGACGGCGATGGCCGCTACACCGCCAAGTACTTGCCCGAGGTGTTGAGCCCGGCCTTGGACCAATGGCTGCGCAGCGCAATCGTCAAAGGCAGTGTCGACCAGGGTTACTTCCAGTACCAGGGCTCGCTCAATCACGGTGCCAAGCCCGAAGCTCGCAGCATCAGCCTGTTCTTCAAAGTTCATGATGCCACCCTGGACTTCCAGCCCGGCTGGCCACAGGTACAGCATGTGGACGGTGACGTGTTCATCGAGGACAGCGGTGTGCGCATCAAGGCGCAACGCGGTGTGCTGCTCGACACCAAGGTCAGCGACGTGAAAGTCGACATTCCACATGTGGAAGGCATGGGTGACAGCCACTTGCACTTGGACGGCAATTTCGAGGGTGGCCTGGTGGACGGGCTCAAGATACTCAAGCAAGCGCCCATTGGCACCAATGAAATCTTTGCAGGATGGGAAGGTGAGGGCCCCCTCAAAGGCAAGGTCAAGCTGGACATCCCGCTGGCCCATGGGCAGCAACCTAAGGTGAAGGTGGATTTCGCCACGCGCGATGCACGGCTCAAGATTGCATCGCCCGAGCTGGAACTCACGCGCCTGAAGGGCGACTTCAGCTTCGACTACGACAAGGGCCTCAGTGGCAAGGGCATTTCGCTGCAGGCATTCGGCAAGCCGGTCACTGCACAGATTGCCGCTGTAGGCGAACCGGGACAGATGCAGACCAGAATCAGCGCCAGCGGCCGGGTTTCGCTGCAAGCACTGACCCAATGGCTGCACTTCGACCAGGCACTGCCGGCGTCTGGCGAGCTGCCGTACCAGCTGCAGTTGAGCATTGGCGCACGTGAAAACCTGATTAACGTCGATTCGGACCTCAAAGGCCTGTCGATCGACCTGCCGGCGCCCTTTGGCAAAGCGCCTGCCGACAGTCGGGCCAGCCGTTTCAGCATGAACCTGCAAGGCGCGCAACGGCACATCGACGCCGCCTACACCGATCTTGCCCGGCTAGCCTACGTGGCGCCAGCCGAGCACCTGGACCAGGGCGCTGGTGAGCTGCTGCTTGGTGCTGGTCAAGCGCAGCCTCCTGGCGGTCGCGGCCTGCGTATCCGTGGGCACCTCGATACCCTGGACCTTGAGCCTTGGCAGGCTCAGGCGCAGAAGCTAGGGGGCGACGATCCAGGTGGCAATGCGCGCCAGACACTGCAGAGCGTTGACCTGAGCATCGGGGCCCTGAAGGCCTACGGTACCGAGCTGAACCAGGCGAGGGTGCGTCTGGCACGTGGGTCGGCGGCCTGGGACGTGCGCCTGGATAGTCGGCAGGTGGTGGGCGACGCGCGCGTGCCCGACGCCGAGGGCGCCCCTATCGTGGTGCGGCTGCAAACCTTGCGCCTGCCGGCAGGCAATGCCGACCAGGCGCAGGACGAAGACGGCGCCGACCCGCTGGCGTCGTTCGATCCGCGCAAGGTGCCGCCGCTGGACGTGCGCATCGACACGTTGTACCGCGGTGACGATCTGTACGGCAGCGCTGCGATCAAGCTGCGGCCGACCCGTACCGGTGTGAACGCCAGCGACATCGATCTGAACCTCAAGGGGCTGCGCATCGACGGCGCCGGTGGTTGGGATGGCGCAGGCGGCACGAGCTGGTACAAAGGCCGCGTGCAAGGCAAGCAACTGGGTGACGTGCTCACGGCCTGGGGCTTTGCCCCGACGGTAACCGCCCGGGATTTTCGCATGGACGTGGACGGGCGGTGGCCGGGCTCCCCGGCGGCAATCAGCCTGAAGCGGTTCTCCGGGAGCCTCGATGCAGTGCTGCACAGCGGGCAGTTCGTCGAGGTGGACGGTGGCGCACAAGCGTTGCGGGTATTCGGCTTGCTGAACTTCAACGCCATTGGTCGGCGCTTGCGCCTGGACTTCTCCGACTTGTTCGAAAAGGGCCTGGCCTACGACCGGCTCAAGGGGCTGCTGGTGGCCAGTGAAGGCGTATACGTAACCCGCACGCCAATCAAGGTAACCGGCCCGTCGAGCGATTTCGAACTCGATGGTACCCTGGACATGGTGCGTGAGCGGGTCGCTGCCAACCTGCAGGTCAGCCTGCCGGTCACCAACAACCTTCCCCTGGCAGCGCTGATCGTCGGCGCCCCGGCCGTGGGCGGCGCACTGTTTCTGGTCGACCGGCTGATTGGCGATCGGGTGTCGCGCTTTGCCAGCGTGCATTACCGGGTAGTAGGGCCGTGGAAAGAGCCTAAGATTACCTTTGTGAAACCATTCCAGAAATAGCGCCAGGAGGGTCGATGAAGGCGGCAGTGATCCAGATGGTTAGCCAGGATGATGTGCAGGGTAACCTGCGCCAGGCGAGCAAGCTTCTGGAACAGGCGGCATCAGGTGGCGCCAGGCTGGCCGTGCTGCCGGAGAACTTCGCCGCCATGGGGCGTGCAGACGCCGCGGCGATCGGCCGCGCCGAGGCCCTCGGCGAAGGCCCGATCCTGCCCTGGTTGAAACGCGTGGCTCGTGACCTCAGGTTATGGATTGTCGCAGGCACCATTGCCCTGCCGCCGACCGGTCAGCCCAAGGCCAAGGCACATGCCTGTTCGTTGTTGATCGACGAGCATGGGCAGCAGGTCGCGCGGTATGACAAGTTGCACCTGTTCGATGTGGATGTCGCCGACAATCGTGGCCGCTATCGTGAATCCGATGATTACGCCGCCGGTGCGCAGGTGGTGGTTGCCGATACGCCGGTGGGGCGGTTGGGCCTGAGCGTGTGCTACGACCTGCGCTTTCCCGAGTTGTACAGCCACCTGCGCGCAGCCGGGGCAGAACTGATCAGTGCACCGTCGGCGTTCACGGCGGTGACAGGGGCGGCGCATTGGGACGTGCTGATCCGCGCACGCGCCATCGAAACGCAATGCTACATGCTGGCCGCAGCCCAAGGCGGGCTTCACCCCGGCCAGCGCCAGACCCACGGCCACGCGGCGATCGTCGACCCATGGGGGCGCATCGTGGCGCAACAGGCGCAAGGCGAAGCGGTACTGCTTGCCGAGCGCGACAGTGACGAACAGGCGTCCATTCGGGCGCGCATGCCGGTGATCGATCACCGGCGCTTCTTCTCGCAGGGCGCATTGCGGCCTGCGCACACCTCGGAGTGACTATGAGCCAGATGTTATCCACCGTCAGCGAGCAGCTCCTGGCCCCAGGCGGCTTGACCCTGGACAGCCTGCAAAGTGTGCTGGGTGAATTGGCCGGCCCAGGCATCGACGCCGCCGACCTGTACTTTCAGGGCCAGATTTCGGAAACCTGGGCGCTGGAGGATGGGATTGTCAAAGAAGGCAGCTTCAACCTCGATCAGGGGGTCGGTGTCCGTGCCCAGGCCGGCGAAAAAACCGGCTTTGCCTACAGCAATGCCATCAATCTCGAAGCCTTGACCTCTGCCGCGCGCGCCGCGCGATCGATTTCCCGTGCCGGGCAGAACGGCACGGTTCAGGCATTCCGTGCCCAGGACGTGACCACTCTCTACCCGGGGGATAATCCATTGGACGTGCTCAGCCGTGCCGAGAAGGTCGAGCTGCTCAAGCGTGTCGATGCCGCCACCCGTGCACTGGACCCGCGTATCCAGCAGGTCAGCGTCAGCATGGCCGGCGTCTGGGAGCGGATCCTGGTCGCGGCCGCCGATGGCAGCCTGGCGGCCGACGTACGGCCCCTGGTGCGCTTCAACGTCAGCGTCATCGTCGAGCAGAACGGCCGTCGCGAACGCGGCGGGCAGGGCGGCGGCGGGCGCACCGACTATCGCTTCTTCACCGAGGAGCGGGTGATGGGCTATGCCCGCGAGGCACTGCGCCAGGCGTTGGTGAACCTGGAGGCCGTTGCTGCGCCTGCCGGCACCCTGCCCGTGGTGCTGGGGCCTGGTTGGTCCGGCGTGCTGTTGCACGAGGCGGTTGGCCATGGCCTGGAAGGCGATTTCAACCGCAAGGGCAGTTCGGCATTCAGCGGCCGAATCGGCCAGAAGGTCGCGTCCAGCCTGTGCACCATCGTCGATGATGGCACCCTGGAAGGCCGACGTGGCTCCTTGAGCGTGGACGACGAAGGTACGCCGACCGAGTGCACCACCCTGATCGAAAACGGCGTGCTCAAGGGCTACATGCAGGACAAGCTCAATGCGCGCCTGATGGGCATGGCGGTGACGGGTAACGGCCGACGGGAATCCTATGCCCACTTGCCGATGCCGCGCATGACCAACACTTACATGCGGGCCGGTGAAAGCGACCCGCAGGAGATCATCGCGTCGGTGAAGAAGGGCATCTACTGCGCGAATTTGGGTGGCGGACAGGTGGACATCACCAGCGGCAAGTTCGTGTTTTCGACCAGCGAGGCCTACCTGATCGAGGATGGCAAGATCACCGCCCCGGTCAAAGGCGCGACCTTGATTGGCAATGGCCCGGAGGCGATGAGCCGTGTGTCGATGGTCGGCAACGACCTGTCGCTCGACAGTGGGGTAGGGACATGCGGCAAGGACGGGCAGTCCGTGCCGGTCGGTGTAGGCCAACCGACCTTGAAACTCGATGCGATCACGGTGGGTGGTACCGGGGCGTGAGGGTCGGCTGGGGCCGCAAGGCGGCCCCGCCGCGATCAGCGCAGCCCGCGCTGCAGCTCGTCCAGATCGCGAATGTACTTGAACACCTTGCGCGAAGCGGCAGGGGGTTTGTTCCTGGCCTTTTCGTGCTGGGCATGGCGCACCAGCGAGCGCAGCTGCTGGCGGTCGGTCTCCGGGTATTCGTTGACGAACCGTTCGAGGTCCTCGTCGTTGCCGTCGATCAACCGATCACGCCAGCGTTCAAGGCCGTGAAAACGCTCGTTGTACTGGCGGGTGGAGCTGTCCATCTGTTCCAGCAGGGCGTGAATGGCGTCCAGGTCCTGTACACGCATCAGCTTGCCGACGAACGACATGTGGCGTTTGCGAGCCCCATGCGCGGTGTGCTTGCTGGCTTCGGCCAATGCCTTGCGCAGTTCATCGGTCAAGGGCAGGCGCGCCAGGGTATCGGCCTTGAGGGTGGTGAGCCGCTCGCCGAGTTCGACCAGCGCATGCAGTTCGCGCTTGATCTGGGTTTTGCTTTTTTCGCCGTCGAAGGCGTCGTCGTTTGAATCAACCATGGTGGCAGTCCGCTAAAGATCGCCGCCATGATAACCAGTCGGGGGCCGCTTGTCCGGCCCGGCCGTTGAATGGCCCTTGCCGAACGCAGAATTCTGAGTGGAGAAAACCATGAGTGCAGTCCAGAGTATCGGCCCGAACGATCTGCCAGCCTTGCAAGAGCAGGTCGAAGCGATCATTGCCGAGGCCCGCCGCCAGGGTGCCAGCGCCTGCGAAGTGGCGGTGTCGCTGGAGCAGGGCCTGTCCACCACGGTCCGCCAGCGCGAGGTCGAGACGGTTGAGTTCAACCGTGACCAGGGCTTTGGTATCACCCTGTACGTCGGGCAGCGCAAAGGCTCGGCCAGCACCTCGGCCAGTGGTTCGGACGCCATTCGCGAAACCGTCGCAGCTGCGCTGGCCATTGCCAAGCACACCTCCGAGGACGAATGCGCCGGGCTTGCCGACGCCGCCCTGATGGCCCGCGATGTTCCGGACCTCGACCTCTACCACGACTGGAACCTGGAGCCGGAGAAGGCCATTGAAATGGCCTTGGCGTGCGAAGCTGCGGCCTTCGACGCTGATCCTCGAATTCTCAACGCCGATGGCACCTCGCTCAACACCCACCAGGGGTGCAGGGTGTATGGCAACAGCAACGGCTTTGTCGGTGGCTACGCCTCCACCCGTCACAGCCTGAGCTGCGTGATGATCGCCGAGGGCGATGGGCAGATGCAGCGTGACTACTGGTACGACGTCAATCGCCAAGGTAACCTGCTGGCTGACCCGCGCAGCATCGGTATCCGCGCCGCCCAACGCGCCGCCAGTCGCCTGGGCGCACGGCCGGTGCCGACCTGTGAGGTGCCGGTACTGTTCTCGGCCGAATTGGCAGGCGGGCTGTTCGGCAGCTTCCTGTCGGCGGTTTCCGGTGGGAACCTGTACCGCAAGTCCTCCTTCCTTGAAGGCGCCCTCGGCCAACAGTTGTTCCCTGCCTGGCTGACCTTGGACGAGCGCCCTCACATCCCGCGCGCGTTGGGCAGCGCAGCCTTCGATGGTGATGGCCTGGCAACCTACGCCAAACCGTTCGTGGATAAGGGCCAGCTGGTGTCCTACCTGCTCGGTACCTACTCGGGGCGCAAACTGGGTCTGCCCAGTACCGCCAACTCAGGCGGCGTGCACAACCTGTTCGTCACCCATGGCAGTGAAGACCAGGCCGCGTTGATCCGACGCATGGGGCGCGGCCTGCTGGTCACCGAATTGATGGGCCATGGCCTGAACATGGTGACAGGGGACTATTCCCGTGGTGCGGCCGGTTTCTGGGTCGAGAATGGCGAGATCCAGCACGCCGTCCAGGAAGTCACCATCGCGGGCAACATGAAGGACATGTTCAAGCAGATCGTGGCGATTGGCAGCGACCTGGAGACCCGCAGCAACATTCATACAGGCTCGGTGTTGATCGAGCGGATGATGGTTGCCGGTAGTTGATCCTCTTCATGTGAAGCCGTTGGGGCCGCGCAGCGGCCCCTTTTTTTTTCGCGGCAGAAGATCAAGCGGCGGCCCCTTCACACCATCTACGGTTGAATTGATTCTGTTTATCAATTAATAATGAATATCATTTCACAGCTGCACGATGATGATGTTCATGACGACCGCCCTTCGCGAACTGCCCTATCTTGAAAACTGGCGCTGGCTCAGTCGCCGGATCCGCTGTGCGCTCGAGCCCGATGAGCCGCGCCTGATCGAACATTACCTGGCGGAAGGGCGTTACCTGGTGTGTTGCACCCAGACGTCACCCTGGACGGTGGCATTGACCTCCTTCCGCCTGCTGCTCGATACCGCCTGCGACCGCATGCTGCCTTGGCACTGGCGCTGCCAGTGCCTGGATCAGGCCTGGCGGCCACTGTTGATCCTGCGCAACCTCGACCGACAGGAACAGAACCAGCGCTGGCAGCCCTATGCCCTGCAACTGGCCAATTGCCGTTTGCTGCCCTCGATTTCCCCCGATGAATTGATGCAAGGACCCGATGATGATCAATACCCGCATCGAGCGTGACAGCATGGGCGAGTTGCACGTGCCGGCAGACGCGCTGTACGGCGCGCAGACCCAGCGTGCGGTCGACAATTTCCCCATCAGTGGCCAGCGCATGCCTGCCCAGTTCATACGCGCGCTGCTGCTGGCCAAGGCAGCGGCGGCTAACGCCAACGTCGAACTGGAGCAGTTGTCTGAGCAGCAAGGCCAGGCGATCGTCACGGCCGTACAGCAACTGTTGGCAGAAGACTTCAGCGTGCATTTTCCGGTCGATGTGTTCCAGACCGGTTCCGGCACCAGTTCCAACATGAACGCCAACGAAGTGATTGCAACGCTGGCCAGCCGGGTCGCGAGCGAAGCGGTCAATCCCAATGACCACGTCAATTGCGGGCAGAGCAGCAATGACATCATTCCAACCACCATTCATGTGAGCGCAGCCCTGGCGCTCCACGAGCAACTGCTGCCAGCGCTGAGCCACCTCGTGCAGGTGATCGAAGCCAAGTCGATCCAGGTTCGTCCCTATATCAAGACAGGCCGTACGCACTTGATGGATGCCATGCCTGTGCGCATGAGCCAAGTGCTCGATGGCTGGGCGGCGCAGGTCGCTGGTGCCAAGGCGCACATAGAGGCCACCTTGCCTAGCCTGCAGGCCCTGGCCCAGGGCGGCACGGCCGTGGGCACCGGGATCAACGCCCATCCTGATTTCGCAGCCGGCTTCGCCCGTCACCTCAGCGCGTTGACGGGCGTAGCGTTTCGCCCTGCTCAGAATCTGTTTGCCCTGATCGGCTCCCAGGACACTGCCGTTGCACTGTCTGGCCAGCTCAAGACCACGGCGGTGGCGTTGATGAAGATCGCCAACGACCTGCGCTGGATGAACTCGGGGCCCTTGGCGGGCTTGGGTGAAATCGAGCTGCAGGGCTTGCAACCTGGCTCGTCGATCATGCCTGGAAAGGTCAATCCGGTGATTCCTGAAGCCACCGCCATGGTCGCCGCTCAGGTCATCGGCAATGACGCAACGATCGCGGTAGCGGGGCAGTCCGGCAACTTCGAGCTCAATGTCATGTTGCCGGTCATCGCCCGTAACCTGCTCGAAAGCATCGAGCTGATGGCCAATGTCAGCCGGTTGCTGGCAGACAAAGCCATTGCCACATTCAAGGTCAATGAAAACAAACTCAACGAGGCGTTGGCGCGTAACCCAATCCTGGTCACGGCACTGAACCCGATCATTGGTTACCTCAAGGCAGCCGAGATCGCCAAGGCCGCTTATGCGCAAGGGCGGCCCATCATCGATGTGGCGCTGGAGCACACCGACCTTTCCCGTGATCGGTTGCAGGCTTTGCTGAATCCGGAAAAGCTGACCGCTGGCGGTATCTGAACAGCGCAATGGCCCTGGAGGCTCGTCATGCAGCACTGGAAACGCATCACGCAAGTCGCCAATCAGCTGTTCTCGCAAGGTGAGCTGGTGGATGCTCGCGAACATTATCTCCAGGCCCTGGCATTGGCCCAAGTGCTGTTCACGCGCTGGGAGGATGCCGATCAAGCCGTGGCCTCATTGGTGATCGCGCATCACAACCTGGCCGACCTGCACCTGCGTCTGCAGCAGCCCCATGAAAGCGCCGATTACCTGTGCGCCGTGCACCAACGGCTGTTGCAGGCCAGTCAGGACGTGTGCCTGCCACGGGCGCTGCGTGATGCCTCACTGCGCCACAGCGCCCGTACCTACACCGAGTTGTTGAGTTTCATCGCCGAACACGGCCAGTACCCGCGCACCGAGCACCTGCTCAACCGACACAGCGCCTGTTCACTTCAACCTGCCCACGGAGTCCATTGACATGCCTCATGCATTGCCTGCACTGCCCTACGCCTACGATGCGCTGGAACCGCACATCGACACGCAGACCATGGAGATCCATCACACCAAGCATCACCAGACGTACGTCAATGGCCTCAACGCAGCGGTCGAGAACAGTGAATGGGCCGACTGGCCGGTGGAAAAGCTGGTGGCACAGGTCGAGCAGTTACCTGAAAACCTGCGAGGCGCCGTGACCAACCATGGCGGCGGGCATGCCAACCACAGCCTGTTCTGGACGGTGATGTCCCCCCGTGGTGGAGGCGAGCCCCAGGGCGAAGTTGCCCGTACCATCGACACACAATTGGGTGGCTTCGAGGCATTCAAGGAAGCCTTCACCAAGGCTGCGCTCACCCGCTTCGGCAGTGGTTGGGCCTGGCTGAGCGTTACCCCGCAGCGGACCCTCGTGGTCGAGAGCAGTGGCAACCAGGACAGCCCGTTGATGCATGGCCACACACCGATCCTCGGCCTGGACGTCTGGGAGCACGCGTACTACCTGAAGTATCAGAACCGTCGGCCTGAGTACATCGGGGCCTTCTACAACGTCATCGACTGGGCGCAAGTGAATCGCCGCTACCTCGATGCCATGAAATGAGCCAGGCAGGTATGCGCGCCGAAGTCATGTCCGTCAGCAGCGTGCGCCTGTTCAGGCTGGCGCTTGGAACCCTGTTGCTGCTGGCGGGTACCGCGCTGCTGGTGGCGCGCGCATTTGCCTGGCTCGACCTGGACCCACGTATGTTGCGCGCACTTGAGGGCGGCGCGCTGTGCGCGTTGGGGACGGCCCTGGGTGCGGTGCCGGTACTGGTTATCCGCACCATGCCCGTGGCATTGGCCGATACACTGTTGGGCTTTGGTGCTGGCGTCATGTTGGCGGCCACGGCCTTCTCGCTGATAGTGCCTGGGTTGGAGGCCGCTCAGGCCATTGGTTTTGGTGCATGGGGAGCCGGCGGCCTCATCAGCGCGGGCCTGCTGGCAGGCGCGTTGTGCCTTTACCTGGTGGACCTGAAACTCTCGCCAGGCTCGTCCTCAGGGCTGACCCCTGACGAGCCGGTCATCGCTTCGCGCGTATGGCTGTTCGTGTTCGCCATCATCGCCCACAACATTCCAGAGGGCATGGCCATAGGCGTGTCTGCAGGCGGGGGCATGGCAGCTGCCGACAGCCTGGCAATGGGCATCGCCTTGCAGGATGTACCGGAGGGGCTGGTCATTGCGCTGGTGCTCGCCGGGGCTGGCATGTCGCGCTTCAAGGCCTTTCTCATCGGCGCCGTCTCCGGTCTGGTGGAGCCCGTGGCAGCCGTTATCTGCGCCTGGCTGGTGAATGTGGCGCAACTGCTGTTGCCCCTGGGCCTCGCCTGCGCTGCAGGGGCGATGCTGCTGGTCGTGACCCAGGAAATCATCCCCGAATCACGCAGCCACGGTAATCACCGCCTGGCCAGCCTGGGGCTGTGCATCGGTTTCTGCCTGATGATGGTGATGGATACCGCGATGTCCTGAAGCGCCCGCCAGACTGCGGGCGTGAGGAGGAGGGCGTCACGCTTGGCGACGGCCGATGTGAAACGCCTGCTGGTCGTGCCGAGGGCTTACTCCCCCTCGTCGAAATAGTTGTTGATCAACTCGACCAGTGCCTGCATGGCTTCACTGTCCTGCTCGCCTTCGGTGTGCAGGTAGACCTGAGTGCCTTTGCCCGCCGCCAGCATCATGACCCCCATGATGCTCTTGCCATCGACCAGCTTGTCCGGGGCACGACCTACCTTGACCTGGCAGGGAAAGCGACCGGCAACCCCGACGAATTTGGCTGCCGCCCGGGCATGCAGACCCAGTTTGTTGATGATGGTGATTTCGCGGGCGGGCATGAGCTGGCGGATCCTTGGGCTAGAGGTCGCGGTGGCGAACCTGGACGTTTTTCAAAGATTGCTGGAGCAACTGGCCCAGCCGTTCGGTGAGGTACACCGAGCGATGATGGCCGCCAGTGCATCCGATGGCGATGGTGACATAGGCACGGTTGCTGGCGGCGAACCGTGGCAGCCACTTGAGCAGGTAGCTGGAAATATCGGTGAACATCTCTTCGACGTCCGGCTGAGCCGCGAGGTAGTCGATGACGGGTTGTTCAAGGCCGGAATGCTCGCGCAGTTCTGGCTTCCAGTAAGGGTTGGGCAGGCAGCGCACGTCGAACACCAGATCGGCATCGACCGGCATGCCCCGCTTGAAGCCGAATGACTCCACCAGAAAAGCCGTACCCGGTTCTGGCTTGTCCAACAAGCGCAGCTTGATCGAGTCACGCAGCTGATAGAGATTCAGGCGGGTGGTGTCGATCTTGAGATCGGCCAGGTCAGCTATCGGCCCCAGCAAATCCCGTTCGACGCGAATCGCCTCGGCCAGTGAGCGATCGGCATTGGTCAACGGGTGGCGTCGGCGGGTTTCGGAAAAACGCTTGAGCAGCGTGTCTTCGTCGGCATCGAGGTACAGCACGTCGCACTGGATGTGACGAGCACGCGCTTGTTCGAGCAGTTCGGGAAAGCGCGACAAGTGGCTTGGCAGGTTGCGTGCGTCAATCGATACGGCAACCTTGGGCTGCGGCAATTCGGTGTTGAGCAGCGCGCTTTCCGCCAACTGCGGCAGCAGCCCGGCGGGCAAATTGTCGATGCAGTAGAAACCGTTGTCTTCGAGGACATCGAGGGCCGTGCTCTTACCGGAGCCGGACCGGCCACTGACGATGATCAAGCGCATGTTCAATGCTCGTTCTGTACGTCCAGGACGACCTGGAACAAGGCCTCGCTGCTCTGGGCTGCACGCAGGCGATCACGAACGTCCTTGCGATCGAGCATGCTGGCTATCTGGCGCAGCAGTTCCAGATGAGCATCGGTGGCCGCAACCGGAACCAGCAGAACGAAAAGCAGGTCCACGGGCGCGCCATCGATCGCGTCATAATCGATGGGGGCGTCAAGGTGCAGAAGGGCGCTGACCGGTGAGGAGCACCCTTCGAGGCGGCAATGGGGGATGGCGATGCCATTGCCGAAACCAGTGGAGCCCAGCTTTTCGCGGGCCACCAGTTTTTCGAAGACGTCTTGCATCTCAAGTTCAGGTACTTGATCGGCAATCAGGGTGGCGACCTTTTCCAGGGCGCGCTTCTTGCTGCCGCCCGGCACGTTCACGAGGGAACGGCCGGGGGTCAGGATGGTTTCAAGTCGGATCATGGATGAGGGGGATCAGCGGGCTGCTGCACCTTGCAGCAGGCTTTGCTGTTTTTCCTTGTGTTTTTTCAGTTGGCGGTCGAGCTTGTCGGCCAAGGCGTCGATGGCTGCATACATGTCTTCGTGTTCGGCGTTGGCTACCACTTCACCGCCAGGAATCTGCAAGGTCGCTTCGACCTTCTGCTGCAGCTTCTCGACTTTCATGATGACCTGCACGTTAGTGATCTTGTCGAAGTGACTCTCCACGCGGGCGAGCTTTTCGAGCACGTAATCACGCAAGGGTTGGGTGACTTCTACATGCTGTCCACTGATATTGACTTGCATACAGCTTCTCCTTTTGTTGCCCGTGCATCAAAGAGGCAGGTGTTGCACCTGCCACACAAACGCGGTGGCACATCTCAGGGGCTACATCAATCGCTTGCGCTCGCTCGAGGGTGCGATACCCAGGGACTCGCGGTACTTGGCGACAGTGCGACGGGCGACCTGGATGCCTTGTGCCTCCAGTAAACCAGCGATCTTGCTGTCACTCAATGGCTTTTTCTGATTTTCCGCCGCAACCAGTTTCTTGATGATCGCGCGGATCGCCGTGGACGAGCATTCCCCGCCTTCGGAGGTGCTGA
Source organism: Pseudomonas sp. SWI7 (assembly GCF_006351945.1). Taxonomy (NCBI): domain Bacteria; kingdom Pseudomonadati; phylum Pseudomonadota; class Gammaproteobacteria; order Pseudomonadales; family Pseudomonadaceae; genus Pseudomonas; species Pseudomonas sp. SWI7. The sequence goes on from NZ_CP040930.1 coordinate 4,796,621, forward strand.
CGTGGCTCGAGAAAAAGTATTTCAGCTCGTAGATGCCGCGGGGGGTGTGCATGTACTTCTGGGTGGTGACCCGGGAAATGGTCGACTCGTGCATGCCCACAGCTTCTGCGATGTCGTGCAGCACCAGCGGCTTCATCGCCTCGTCGCCGTGGTCCAGGAAACCGCGCTGATGCTCGACGATCTGCGTAGCCACCTTCATCAAGGTTTCGTTGCGGCTTTGCAGGCTCTTGATGAACCAGCGTGCTTCCTGCAACTGGTTGCGCATGAAGGTGTTGTCGGCACTGGTGTCGGCGCGGCGTACGAACCCGGCGTATTGCGCGTTAACGCGCAGGCGTGGCACCGCCTCCTGGTTCAGTTCCACCAGCCACCGCTCGCTGTCCTTGCGCACGATCACATCCGGCACCACGTACTCGGGCTCACTGGACTCGATCTGCGACCCTGGGCGAGGGTTGAGACTCTGCACCAGTTCGATGACCTGGCGCAGCTCATCTTCCTTGAGTTTCATGCGGCGCATGAGCTGGCTGTAGTCGCGGCTTCCCAGCAGGTCGATGAAGTCGCTGACCAGGCGCATGGCCTCGGTCATCCACGGGGTGCTGGCCGGCAGCTGGCGCAGTTGCAGCAACAGGCATTCGCCCAGCGTGCGGGCGCCGACACCAGCAGGTTCGAATTGCTGGATACGATGCAGCACTGCCTCGACTTCGTCCAGCTCGATGTCGAGCTCAGGGTCGAACCCTGCACAAATCTCTTCCAGACTGTCTTCCAGATAGCCCTGATTGTTGATGCTGTCGATCAAGGTGACTGCAATGAGCCGGTCGGTGTCGGACATCGGCGCCAGGTTCAACTGCCACAGCAGATGGCTTTGCAGGCTCTCGCCAGCCGAAGTGCGGGTGGTGAAATCCCACTCGTCGTCGTCATTGCTTGGCAGGCTGCTGGCACTGGTCTGGTAGATGTCTTCCCAGGCGGTGTCGACAGGAAGCTCGTTGGGGATGCGTTCGTTCCACTCGCCGTCTTCGAGGTTTTCGGCGCTGGCAGTGGTTTCCTGGAAGCTGTTGTCCTGGACGTCGCTGGTCGGTTTGTTCTCGGCGTTGTCCGCCATGGGGTCGGTGTTGTCGAAGTCGTCGCCGTCTTCCTGGCGCTCGAGCATCGGATTGGACTCCAGGGCTTCCTGGATTTCCTGCTGAAGGTCCAGGGTGGAAAGCTGGAGCAGGCGGATGGCCTGTTGCAACTGCGGTGTCATCGTCAGTTGCTGGCCCATTTTTAGGACGAGCGATGGTTTCATGGCAGATGCTTTGTACCTTGTTCGCCGGCGCACATGCGCCTTCCACTACACGAGGGCGCCGGGGCGCCATTTCAAGCAAGATTTATGCCTTAAATTGTAGCGTTTGCCTAGAGCACTGTAACAACTTGGCCCGACTTGGGGGCGTCTTTGTTCGTGCCCAAGGCGCGCGTCGTGATCAAAGCCTGAACTCGTGCCCCAGGTAAACTTCTTTCACCAGGTCATTGGCCAGGATGGTCTGGGCATCGCCCTCGGCGATCAGGCGGCCGTCGTTGACGATGTAGGCCGTTTCACAGATATCCAGCGTTTCACGCACGTTGTGGTCCGTGATCAGCACACCGATGCCCTTGGCTTTGAGGTGATGAATGATCTGCTTGATATCACCGACCGAAATGGGGTCCACGCCTGCGAAGGGCTCGTCGAGCAAGATGAATTTTGGAGAGGTTGCCAATGCCCGGGCAATCTCGACACGCCGCCGCTCGCCGCCGGACAGGCTCATGCCCAGGTTATCGCGAATGTGGCTGATGTGGAATTCCTGAAGCAGGCTTTCGAGCTCCTGGCGCTGGCCCTCGCGATCAAGATCCTTGCGGGTTTCCAGGATCGCCTTGATGTTGTCGGCCACCGACAGCTTGCGGAAGATCGACGCTTCCTGCGGTAGATAGCCGATACCGGCCCGGGCGCGACCGTGCATGGGCTGGTGGCTGACATCGAGGCTGTCGATCAGCACGCGCCCCTGATCGGCCTGAACCAGGCCAACGATCATGTAGAAGCACGTAGTCTTGCCGGCGCCATTGGGGCCGAGCAGGCCGACGATCTGACCGCTGTCGATCGACAGGCTGACGTCTCGCACGACCTGGCGGCCCTTGTAGCTCTTGGCCAGGTGCTGGGCTTTGAGGGTTGCCATTTACTCGGCCTTCTTCTTGGGCTGGATCACCATGTCGATACGCTGACGTGGCGTGGTTACGTTGCCACCCCGACCGGCAGTGGCTACTTGTGTCTGGGTGTTGTAGACGATTTTCTCGCCTTCGGTGGTGTTGCCTTCGTTTTCCACCTTGGCTCGGTCGGTGAGCACCACCAGGTCTTTCTGGGCCTGGTACTGGATGGTAACGCCCCAGCCTTTCATCTTGTCCGCCTTGGACGCGCTTTGTTGCTGCTCGAAATAGGCCAGGTTGCCCACCGAGGTCACCACGTCGATGTCGCCACCGTTCGTGCGAGTGATGGTTACGGTGTTGCCTTTGATCATCATAGAGCCCTGGGTGATGATCACGTCACCGGTATAGGTGGCCACGCCTTTCTTGTCGTCCAGGTGCGCATTGTCGGCCTGGATGCGAATCGGCTGGTCACGGTCGTTCGGCAGGGCGAGGGCGCTCGCGCTTCCCAGTGCTGCGCTCAGGCTGAGCAAAAGGGGGAGGGTTTTAACGAGCCTCATACTGTCCTCTTACGTTAGAGAGCAGGTCCATCCTGCCTTCTTTCAGGTACGCTTTCATTCCTTTGCCCGTGGTCGTTCCACCGGCGCCGTCGATTCTAACGGCTTGCTCGGTCTGCGCATATTGCTTCTGCGGGAACACGGTCATGCGCGAGCTGGTGATGATGGTCTCACGCTTCTGTTCGTCAGTGCGGGCAACCCGCACATTGTCGATCAACTCGACCTCGCTGCCGTCGGGGTTGACCTCGGCGCGGGTGCTTTGTACATGCCACGGAAACGCCGTGCCGCGGTACAGGTGCAAGTCCGGCGTGGTCAACATCGTGACCTCGCTGGCCTTGAGATGTTCGACTTTGTCGGCGGTCATTTCGTACTGGAGCCTGCCGTCGGGCAGGAACTGGACGCTGTGGGCGTTGATGGCGTAGTAGTCGATGGCGCTCTCGTCGACCTGGGCGATTGGCTTCTCCAGGAAGCTCTCCGGGCTGACGTTCCAGTAGCCGACGGCCACCAGCAGGGCCGCAATGGCCCCGAGCAGCACGATGTTTCTGGCTTTCTTGCTGAACATGGGCAACCTTACAGGTAGTTGGCGTTGGCAGCATCCAGGGTGCCCTGGGCCTGCATGATGAGTTCGCAGAATTCACGTGCGGCGCCTTCGCCGCCGCGGGCCTGGGTCACGCCGTGAGCGTGCTCGCGCACGAACGGCGCCGCGTTGGCGACGGCCATGCCCAGAGCTACGCGCCGAATGACCGGCAAGTCCGGCAGGTCATCGCCAAGGTAAGCCACCTGATCATAGCTCAGGCCCAGCTCGGCGAGCAGGCCGTCGAGCACCACGAGTTTGTCTTCGCGCCCCTGATACAGATGCGCGATGCCGAGGTTCTTCGCCCTGCGTTCGACGACCGGTGTCTTGCGCCCACTGATGATCGCGGTCGTAACGCCAGACGCCATCAGCATCTTGATGCCGTGCCCGTCGAGGGTATTGAAGGTCTTGAACTCGCTGCCGTCTTCAAGAAAATAGAGACGCCCGTCGGTGAGTACACCATCGACGTCGAAGACCGCCAGCTTGATGGCCTTGGCGCGTTGCATCAGATCCTGATTCATCGTGGAGCTCCTCACAGTACGCCAGCGCGCAGCAGATCGTGCATGTTCAGGGCGCCGGTGGGGCGGTCGTGGGCGTCCACCACCACCAGTGCGCCAATCTTGTTGTCTTCCATGATTTTCAACGCTTCAGCGGCCAGCATTTCGGCCCGGGCGGTCTTGCCGTGTACCGTCATCACCTCCTCGATCAAGGCGGTGCGCACATCGATGTTGCGGTCCAGGCTGCGGCGCAGGTCGCCGTCGGTGAAGACGCCGGCCAGCGTGCCATCGTCTTCGATGATCACGGTCATGCCCAGGCCTTTGCGGGACATTTCAAGCAGGGCGTCCTTGAGCAGTGTGCCGCGCGTCACCTTGGGCAGGTCGTCGCCGGCGTGCATCACGTTCTCGACCTTGAGCAGCAACCTGCGCCCCAGCGCACCGCCGGGGTGGGAGAAGGCAAAATCCTCGGCGGTGAACCCGCGTGCTTCGAGCAGGGCGATGGCAAGGGCATCCCCCAGCACCAGGGAGGCGGTGGTGGAGGATGTGGGCGCCAGGTTCAACGGGCAGGCTTCCTGGGCGACGCTGGCGTCGAGATTGACGTCGGCGGCCTGGGCCAGGGACGAGGCCGGGTTGCCGGTCAGGCTCACCAGCTTGATGCCCAGGCGCTTGATCAGTGGCAAGAGGGTGATGATTTCGGCAGTACTGCCAGAGTTCGACAGCGCGAGAATCACGTCGTCGCGGGTGATCATGCCCATGTCGCCATGGCTGGCTTCGGCCGGGTGCACGAAGAAGGCCGGTGTGCCGGTACTGGCCAGGGTGGCGGCGATCTTGTTGCCGATATGCCCGGACTTGCCCATGCCGACCACCACGACACGGCCTTTGCTGGCCAGGATCAGCTCGCAGGCCTTGACGAAGTCGTCGCCGATACGCTCGATCAGGGCCGTGACGGCCTCGAGTTCCAGGCGCAGGGTGCGTTGGGCGGATTGGATCAGCTCGCTGGATTGGCTCATGTCGAAAAAGCAGTGTCTGATAAAAAGGCGGCGATTATAGCGGTAATGATTGAAACCCTCACGCTTTCGATTGTCGTAGGCAATATCCCCAAACGCTGTCGACTAGCTGAACAGCGGGCGGTACGGCCTTGGGGCGGCGTTCAGAGCGGTGTTATAGTTCGCGGCTATTCGGCCTGGCCCGGGGCGTGTGCCTTCCCGATGAAGGCTGACGTCCACTAGGACAGGGCTGCACTAGCAAGGAGTCTAGATGAGTGTGGATAGCGCCTGCGCGGTCGAGTTGAAGGGGGTTACCTTCAAACGCGGTTCACGCAGCATTTTCAACAATGTCGACATCCGTATCCCACGCGGCAAGGTCACCGGCATCATGGGGCCATCGGGTTGCGGCAAGACCACATTGCTTCGTCTGATGGGTGCGCAACTGCGCCCTGCAAGTGGGGAAGTGTGGGTGGCCGGGCAGAACCTGCCGGCGCTTTCGCGCAGTGACCTGTTCGATGCACGCAAGCAAATGGGCGTGCTGTTCCAGAGTGGTGCCCTTTTCACCGACCTCGATGTCTTCGAAAACGTGGCGTTCCCCCTGCGCGTGCACACACAACTGCCGGACGAGATGATTCGCGACATCGTGCTGATGAAGCTGCAGGCGGTGGGCTTGCGCGGCGCCATCGACCTGATGCCGGACGAATTGTCCGGCGGCATGAAGCGGCGCGTGGCCCTGGCCCGGGCCATCGCCCTGGACCCGCAGATCCTCATGTACGACGAGCCCTTCGTGGGCCAGGACCCGATCGCCATGGGGGTGCTGGTGCGCTTGATTCGCCTGCTCAACGATGCCCTGGGCATTACCAGCATCGTGGTGTCCCATGACCTGGCAGAAACTGCCAGCATCGCCGACTACATCTATGTAGTCGGAGATGGCCAGGTGCTGGGGCAAGGTACGCCGGACGAATTGATGGGTTCCGATAACCCGCGCATTCGCCAGTTCATGAAAGGCGATCCCGATGGCCCCGTGCCGTTCCATTTCCCCGCGCCCGATTACCGCGCCGACCTGTTGGGGGCGCGCTGATGCGTCAGAAATCCATTCTTGAGCGTGTGCGCCTGCTGGGGCGCTCGTCCATTGACGTGCTGGCGGTGCTAGGGCGGTCCTGCTTGTTCCTGTTCCATGCCCTGGTTGGGCGCGGCGGCATCGGCGGCGGCTTCCAACTGCTCACTCGCCAGCTGTATTCGGTGGGTGTGCTGTCCCTGGCCATCGTGGTGGTCTCGGGCATGTTCATCGGCATGGTGCTGGCCCTGCAGGGCTACAGCATCCTCACCAAGTACGGCTCCGAGCAGGCGGTGGGGCAGATGGTTGCCCTGACCCTGCTGCGCGAACTGGGCCCGGTGGTGACCGCCTTGCTGTTCGCGGGCCGAGCCGGTTCCGCCCTGACGGCCGAGATCGGCAACATGAAGTCCACCGAGCAGCTTTCCAGCCTCGAGATGATCGGCGTAGACCCCCTCAAATACATCGTTGCGCCGCGCCTTTGGGCAGGGTTCATCTCATTGCCGTTGCTGGCGCTGATCTTCAGCGTGGTGGGGATCTGGGGTGGCTCGTGGGTGGCGGTCGACTGGCTGGGCGTCTATGAAGGGTCTTTCTGGGCCAACATGCAGAACAGTGTCTCCTTTACCGACGATGTGCTCAACGGGTTGATCAAGAGCCTGGTGTTCGCCTTCGTCACCACCTGGATTGCCGTGTTCCAAGGGTATGACTGCGAGCCCACTTCCGAAGGGATCAGCCGTGCCACTACCAAGACCGTGGTCTATGCCTCGCTGGCTGTACTGGGTCTGGACTTTATTCTGACCGCTTTGATGTTTGGAGATTTCTGATGCAAAACCGCACCCTGGAAATCGGTGTCGGCCTGTTCCTCCTGGCCGGCATTCTGGCGTTGCTGATGCTGGCCCTGCGCGTCAGTGGCCTGTCGGCCAGCCCCGCCACCGATACGTACAAAGTTTATGCCTACTTCGACAATATCGCCGGTTTGACTGTCAGAGCGAAGGTGACCATGGCCGGCGTCACCATCGGCAAGGTCACCGCCATCGACCTGGACCGTGATTCGTACACCGGTCGGGTGACGCTGCAACTGGACAAGTCGGTGGATAACCTGCCGACCGACTCCACGGCGTCGATCCTGACTGCCGGGCTGCTTGGCGAGAAATACATTGGCATCAGCGTGGGCGGTGAGGAAGAGGTGCTCAAGGAGGGTGCGACCATTCACGATACCCAATCGTCGCTGGTACTCGAAGACCTGATTGGCAAGTTCCTGCTCAACTCCGTTGGCAAGGAACCCAGAGACGCGCAACCGGACAACTGAGGAGTTTCCATGATATCGATTCTGCGACGTGGCCTGCTGGTTCTGCTGGCGGCTTTCCCCTTGCTGGCCGTGGCGGCACAATCGCCCCACGATGTGATCCAGAGCACCACCAACGAGTTGCTGAGTGACCTGAAGGCCAACAAGCAGCAGTACAAGGCCAACCCCAATGCGTTCTACGAGTCGCTCAATCGGATTCTCGGCCCGGTGGTCGATGCCGACGGTATCTCCAGGAGCATCATGACCGTCAAGTATTCGCGCAAGGCCACGCCCGAGCAGATGCAGCGCTTCCAGGAAAACTTCAAGCGCAGCCTGCTGCAGTTCTACGGCAATGCCCTGCTTGAGTACAACAACGAAGGAATCGTGGTCGACCCGGCCAAGGCCGATGATGGCAAGCGTGCCAGTGTTGGCATGAAGGTCACCGGTAACAACGGTGCGGTGTACCCGGTGCAGTACACGTTGGAGAACATCGCTGGCGAGTGGAAGGTGCGCAATGTGATTGTCAACGGCATCAACATCGGCAAGCTGTTCCGTGATCAGTTCGCCGATGCCATGCAGCGCAATGGCAACAACCTGGACAAGACCATCGACGGCTGGGCCGGCGAAGTGGCCAAGGCCAAGCAGAGCGCCGACAGCTCCCCGGAGAAGGCTGTCAAATGAGCCCGGCCGCCACCGCAAGCATGAACGAGCCTGGCGTACTGCGCCTGGCTGGCGTGCTGGACTACCGCAGTGGCCCTGCGCTGCGCAAGCAGGGCCAGGCGCTGATCAAGGCCAGCGGTGATGCGCAGCTGATCATCGACTGCACGGCCGTCGAGCATTCCACAAGCGTGGGCCTGTCGCTGTTGCTGGCTTTCATGCGCGATGCTCAGGCCGCTGGCAAGCGTTGCCAGGTGCAGGGCCTGCCTGATGACATGCGTGACATCGCCCAGGTTTATGACCTCGACGAGGTGCTGGCGAGCTGAAACGCTGGCGGTAGAATCGCCCCTCGGTCAGTGAACTCCCTCGTTGGGCTTCGCAGGCGAGGGGCTTTTTTGTATGATGGCCGACCCGTGCGCATCGGGCGCCGATTGAGGTTGAGCATGCAGGCCCTAGAAGTTAAAAGCTTCCTTGAAGAAAAATTGCCGGGTTCCCGGGTCGAAGTTGAAGGCGAAGGCTGCAACTTCCAGTTGAACGTGATCAGCGACGAGCTGGCTGGCCTTAGCCCGGTCAAGCGTCAGCAGGCGATCTACGCCCACCTCAATCCATGGATCGCCAATGGCAGCATCCATGCGGTAACCATGAAATTTTTCAGCAGCGCAGCTTGGGCTGAGCGCACCTGAGCCACAAGGCGGCGAGATTCCAAATGGACAAACTGATTATCACTGGTGGCGCGCGTCTTGACGGCGAGATCCGCATTTCGGGTGCGAAAAACGCCGCCCTGCCAATCCTGGCCGCCACCTTGCTGGCCGATGGCCCGGTCACCGTAGGCAACCTGCCGCACCTGCACGACATCACCACCATGATCGAGCTGTTCGGGCGCATGGGCATCGAGCCTGTGATCGACGAAAAGCTGGCGGTGGAAATCGACCCGCGCAGCATCAAGACCCTGGTAGCGCCGTATGAGCTGGTCAAGACCATGCGTGCCTCCATCCTGGTGCTCGGCCCCATGGTTGCCCGCTTCGGTGAAGCCGAAGTGGCGTTGCCCGGCGGTTGCGCCATTGGCTCACGCCCGGTCGACCTGCACATCCGCGGCCTGGAAGCCATGGGCGCAACGATCGAAGTCGAGGCCGGCTACATCAAGGCCAAGGCGCCCGAAGGCGGGCTGCGCGGCGCGCACTTCTTCTTCGATACCGTCAGCGTGACCGGTACCGAGAACATCATGATGGCCGCAGCCCTGGCCAAGGGTCGCAGCGTGTTGCAGAACGCCGCGCGCGAGCCTGAAGTGGTCGACCTGGCCAACTTCATCAATGCCATGGGCGGTAACGTGCAAGGCGCAGGCACCGACACCATCACCATCGATGGCGTGGAGCGTTTGGGTTCGGCCAACTACCGGGTCATGCCCGACCGTATCGAGACCGGTACCTACCTGGTCGCCGCTGCCGTGACCGGTGGCCGCGTCAAGGTCAAGGACACCGATCCGACCATCCTTGAAGCGGTGCTGGAAAAACTCAAGGAAGCCGGTGCCGACATCAGCACCGGTACCGACTGGATCGAGCTGGACATGCACGGCAAGCGGCCCAAGGCCGTCAACCTGCGCACCGCGCCCTATCCTGCCTTCCCGACCGACATGCAGGCGCAGTTCATCTCGCTCAACGCCATCGCTGAAGGCACTGGCGCCGTCATCGAGACGATCTTCGAAAACCGCTTCATGCACGTGTATGAAATGCACCGCATGGGCGCGCAGATCCAGGTCGAGGGCAACACGGCCATCGTCACTGGCGTCAATGCGCTCAAGGGCGCCCCGGTCATGGCCACCGACTTGCGCGCCTCGGCCAGTCTGGTACTGTCGGCCCTGGTAGCCGAAGGGGACACCCTGATCGACCGCATCTACCACATCGACCGTGGTTACGAATGCATCGAGGAAAAACTGCAGATGCTGGGCGCGAAGATCCGTCGCGTGCCGGGCTAGGAGCCCGTTGGCGCAGTGCAGGAAAGCGTGCAGCCTCGCTTGCCCTGCCTGTGCCTCATGAATTGAATGCCGCCAGGTCGTTGACCTGGCCAGCAGTAGCCGCTTAAGGACTGACGTTCCAATGCTGACCATCGCGCTTTCCAAAGGCCGTATTCTCGACGATACCCTGCCGTTGCTGGCCGAAGCCGGTATCGTACCCACCGAGAACCCGGACAAGAGCCGCAAGCTGATCATTCCCACCACGCAGGACGACGTGCGCTTGCTGATCGTGCGTGCCACCGACGTGCCGACCTATGTCGAGCATGGCGCCGCCGACCTGGGCGTGGCTGGCAAGGACGTGTTGATGGAGTACGGCGGCCAAGGTCTCTACGAACCGCTGGACCTGCAGATTGCCCGCTGCAAGCTGATGACCGCCGGGGTGGTTGGTGCGCCAGAGCCCAAGGGGCGTCTGCGGGTGGCCACCAAGTTCGTCAACGTGGCCAAACGTTACTATGCCGAGCAAGGCCGTCAGGTCGACATCATCAAGCTGTACGGCTCCATGGAGCTGGCGCCGCTGATCAACCTGGCCGACAAGATCATCGACGTGGTCGATACCGGTAACACCTTGCGTGCCAACGGCCTGGAACCCCAGGAGATGATCGCCGACATCAGCTCCCGCCTGGTGGTCAACAAGGCCTCCATGAAAATGCAGCACGCCCGCATCCAGAGCCTGATCGACACCCTGCGTAAAGCGGTCGAATCGCGACACCGCGGCTGACTTCTGCGCGCGACCTTCGCTGTCGCGCCCGTCTATCCGCGTCATAGCCACTTTTCTCAGGTGCCCGCGCGGATGGACTGGTAGCCTAGGGCGCCTGAGCATTCGTCATCAACCGAGGCCCTCGCCATGACCGTGTCCACTGCAATTGCCCGTCTCAACGCTGCTGACCCGGACTTCGCCCGACATCTGGATCATCTGCTGAGCTGGGAGAGTGTGTCCGATGAGGCGGTCAACCAGCGCGTGCTCGACATCATCAAGGCTGTGCGCGAGCGCGGCGACGACGCCCTGGTGGAGTTCACCCAGCGCTTCGATGGCCTGCAAGCCGACTCGATCCAGGACTTGATCCTCGATCGTCAGCGGCTCGAGCTCGCACTGACCCGCATCACTGACACCCAGCGTGCGGCCCTTGAAAAAGCCGCCGAGCGCGTGCGTCTTTACCACGAGCGGCAAAAACAGGACTCCTGGCAGTACACCGAAGCCGATGGCACCGTGCTGGGTCAGAAGGTCACCCCGCTGGATCGCGCCGGGTTGTACGTGCCTGGCGGCAAGGCGTCCTACCCCTCATCCGTGCTGATGAACGCCATTCCCGCGAAGGTGGCGGGTGTGGGCGAGGTGGTCATGGTGGTGCCTACACCGCGTGGCGAGGTCAACGAACTGGTGCTGGCCGCGGCCTGTATCGCCGGTGTCGATCGCGTGTTCACCGTCGGTGGCGCCCAGGCCGTGGCTGCTCTGGCCTATGGCACTGCCAGCGTGCCCAAGGTCGACAAGATCGTCGGCCCGGGCAACATCTATGTCGCCACGGCCAAGCGCCATGTGTTCGGGCAGGTCGGGATCGACATGATCGCCGGCCCCTCCGAGATCCTCGTGGTGTGTGACGGCCAGACCGATCCAGACTGGATCGCCATGGACCTGTTCTCCCAGGCCGAGCACGACGAGGACGCCCAGGCCATCCTGGTGAGCCCGGACGCTGCATTCCTCGACCGTGTCGCGAAAAGCATCGACAAGTTGCTGCCGACCATGGAGCGGGCCGACATCATCGAAAAGTCGGTGAATGGGCGGGGGGCATTGATCCAGGTGCGCGACATGCAGCAGGCCATCGAGGTGGCCAACCATATCGCGCCCGAGCACCTCGAGTTGTCAGTGGCAGATCCACAGGCGTGGTTGCCGCACATCCGTCACGCTGGCGCCATTTTCATGGGGCGTCACACCAGCGAGGCACTGGGTGACTACTGCGCGGGCCCGAACCATGTACTGCCCACCTCTGGCACTGCACGTTTCTCGTCGCCGCTCGGGGTCTATGACTTCCAGAAGCGTTCATCGATCATCTTCTGTTCGGAGCAGGGCGCTTCCGAACTGGGGCGCACGGCCTCCGTGCTGGCCCGCGGCGAGTCGCTGACCGCCCACGCGCGCAGTGCCGAATACCGCATTCTGACTACCGAGAAGGGGAACTGAGCATGAGTCGATTCTGGAGCCCTTTCGTCAAGGCGCTAGTGCCCTATGTTCCTGGTGAACAGCCCAAGCTTGCCCGCCTGGTCAAGCTGAACACCAATGAGAACCCCTATGGCCCGTCGCCCAAGGCGCTCGAAGCCATGCGCGGTGAAATCAACGAGAGCCTGCGCCTGTACCCTGATCCCAATGGCGATCACCTGAAGCAAGCGGTCGCGGACTACTACGGCATCACCGCTGCCCAGGTATTCGTCGGCAACGGCTCGGACGAGGTGCTGGCGCACATCTTCCATGGCCTGTTCCAGCACGATGCGCCTCTGCTGTTTCCAGACATCAGCTACAGCTTCTATCCGGTGTATTGCGGGCTGTACGGCATTGCCTATGAGCAGGTGCCCCTGGACGAGCAGTTCCAGATTCGTGTCGAGGACTACCGCAAGCCCAACGCCGGTATCATTTTCCCCAACCCCAATGCGCCGACTGGCTGCCTGATGCCGTTGCAGGCCATCGAGCAACTCTTGCAGCAGAACCCGGATTCGGTGGTGGTCGTCGATGAGGCCTACATCGATTTCGGCGGTCAGACGGCGATCAGCCTGGTAGACCGTTACGACAACCTGCTGGTAACCCAGACCCTGTCGAAATCGCGCTCCCTGGCCGGCCTGCGGGTGGGCTTGGCCGTAGGTCATCCGGACCTGATCGAGGCACTGGAGCGGATCAAGAACAGCTTCAACTCCTACCCACTGGACCGCGCCGCCATCGTCGGTGCAGCAGCGGCATTCGCCGATCGAGCGTATTTCCAGCAGACCTGCCAGAAAGTGATCGACAGCCGCGAAGCGTTGGTGGCCGAGTTGCAAGTGCGTGGCTTCGAGGTGCTGCCATCGGCAGCCAACTTCGTCTTTGCCCGCCATCCTCGACACGATGCCGCCGCCCTCGCGGCGCAGTTGCGCGAGCAAGGGGTCATCGTGCGTCACTTCAAGCAGGCGCGTATCGATCAGTTCCTGCGCATCACCATTGGCACCCCTGAAATGAATCAGGCGTTGCTCGACGCCCTGGCGTGACGTCGCTGCGTTCGCCATGTCCCGCAAGGCTCATGGCGTGCGTCTTTGTTTCGAGGTTATCCAACCACGGGTGCGGCCCAGGCGACGCACCTGATCTTGCTCGCCCTCTGACACGAGTTACCAATGCCTGAATCCAGAATGCCCAAAACCCCAGCAGTGGATCATGACAGCGATCCGTTGCTCATCGACGCCGAGGCGGACGACGAGCAGGTGCAGAGCCAGCCGCCGGTCAGACACAAACCCTGGCTGCTGTTGCTCGGCCTGATACTGGTGGCCTTGAACCTGCGCCCTGCGTTGTCGAGCATGGCGCCGGTGCTGGGGCAGGTCTCTGACGGGCTGGGGCTCAGCGCAGCGCAGGCAGGCCTGCTGACGACATTGCCGGTGCTGTGCCTGGGCCTGTTCGCGCCGCTCGCGCCCATGCTGGCGCGCCGCCTGGGCAGCGAACGGGTGGTGCTGGGCATTCTGGGGACCTTGGCGGTGGGCATCGTCCTGCGCAGTGTCCTGGGCACGACGGGTCTGTTTCTGGGCAGCCTGCTGGCCGGTGCCAGTATCGGCATCATCGGTGTACTGCTACCGGGTATCGTCAAGCGCGACTTTCCACAGCATGCCGGCACGCTGACCGGCGTCTATACCATGGCGCTGTGCCTGGGGGCGGCGATGGCGGCGGGGGCGACCGTGCCGCTGGCGCACGCCTTGGGCGACAACTGGGCCCCGGCACTGGGGTTCTGGATGCTACCAGCCGTGCTGGCCATGCTGGTATGGCTGCCACAGGCGCGCAACGGTCATGGCGTGCACAAGGTCGCCTATCGCGTGCGTGGCCTTTGGCGTGATCCGCTGGCATGGCAGGTCACACTGTACATGGGCCTGCAGTCCTCGCTCGCCTACATTGTCTTCGGCTGGCTGCCCTCTATCCTGATAGGCCGCGGCCTTAGCCCAACCCAGGCGGGCCTGGTGCTGTCGGGGTCGGTGATCATGCAACTGTTCAGCTCGCTTGCGGCACCCTGGTTGGCCACCCGTGGACGTGATCAGCGCCTGGCGATCGTGGTGGTCATGCTGGTGACCCTTTGCGGACTGTTCGGCTGCCTTTACGCACCCTTGTCGGGGCTGTGGGGCTGGGCAGTGCTGTTGGGCCTGGGCCAGGGTGGCACGTTTGCCCTGGCACTGACCTTGATCGTGCTGCGCTCAAGGGATGCGCATGTGGCGGCAAACCTCTCCAGCATGGCTCAGGGCGTTGGCTATACGCTGGCGTCGATGGGGCCGTTCGCCGTGGGCCTGGTGCATGACCTGACCGGAGGCTGGAGTGCTTTGGGTTGGGTGTTTGCCGTGCTCGGTGCAGGGGCCATCGTGTTTGGCCTGGGGGCAGGGCGCGCGTTGCATGTGCAGGTCACCAGCGAGAAGGTCTGATGGTTTCACGGTGGTACTGGCGTAACCCCGCGACGCGGATTATCGTGCGGTTTTAACCCAAGGGAAGGCCCTTTGATGAGCGATGCCAACCGCGAGTTGATAACCCGTTTCTACCAGGCCTTCCAGCGGCTTGATGCCCAGGCCATGGTCGCCTGTTACAGCGATGACGTGGTGTTCAGTGATCCGGTCTTCGGCACGCTGCGTGGCAGGGACGCCGGCGACATGTGGCGAATGCTGACCCGGCGCGCCAAGGATTTCTCCCTGCGCTACGACAACGTGTGTGCCGATGAGCGCGGTGGTTCGGCGCAATGGACTGCCACTTACGTCTTCGCCCAGACCGGACGAGACGTGGTCAACACCATCCAGGCACGCTTCGAGATCCGCGATGGGCTGATACACCGGCATCAAGACGACTTCGACCTGTGGGCCTGGTCCCGCCAGGCCCTGGGTGCGCCAGGGCTGCTGCTGGGCTGGACACCTTGGCTACAGGCCAAAGTACGCCACCAGGCATTCAAGGGCTTGCGGGCGTACCAGCACGCTCAAGGGGCGGCAACGGCCTGATCACGGTCGTGATAGGTGAACGTGGCACGCTCGCCGGCCTGCCAGGGTAGCCGTACCTTGATGACGGGTATGAAGCCGCCATGGGTGCGGTGCCAGTCCTTCTGATCTGCCTGGGCCTGCTCGAGGGCACCGGACTCCCCGTCGATGTAAAAGAATGACTGGATGGGCAGCTCGCCCGCGCGGGCTTCATCCCAAGCGCCGATGACTATCTCGTTCCAGACAAAGGGCAGTTCGTCAGCAAACAACCGTTGCGTGCGCAGGGTCTGGTGGAAGGCCTCCGCGCGTTCCGGTATGCGCGCCCGGCGTATGTCGAAGGCGCATTGACGCTTGTAGTCGCCGGTCAGCCTGAAGCGTGCGATCCAGTCTTCGGCCGTGTGCACGCCTTGCTCATGGCAAGCCGTTTCACGTTCGGGTGTCTGTCGATTGTCGCCGCACCCGCGGTTGTCACGTTCCCAGGTGTCGCCGTCGGTGGGCCATGCGCAGAGCATTTCATAGCGCAGGGATCCAGCGGGTCGCTGTATCAGCGGATACAAGGTGAAGCCACTGCGACCATCGGCGGCCAGGCCAGTGGTCGGCAAGTCACTGCGCAGGTAGGAAAACGAAACACCACCTTTGTCCTTGCTGTTCTGGCTATGATGCCAGGTGTGATAGTACGGAGATGGAACCGTGGACCTCAGCAAGACGCCGGAGCAGGCATGGGCCGGCACGGCATTGCCCTCGCACTGGGTGGGGGTGGCGTTATAGTTTTCCTGCATGCGGGCGGCGGTCTGGGCGCCAATCGAAGCCTGTGCGCTGGCAGTTGCAGCGAGTACCGCAGTGGCCAGCAGTGAACGAATCTGCAAATGGAGCATGATGAGCCCTCGTCGAGTGGGCTCATGAAGTTAATGATGGATACAACCGTTGTGGTGAGTGAAAGAGTACCGGATCAGGTAATCAAACCATGGTATGTGTACCTGGTCAGGGCGGCCAATGGCGCGCTCTACTGTGGCATTAGCGATGACCCGCGGCGGCGCTTCGAGGCGCACCGCAAAGGCCAGGGGGCACGCTTTTTCAAAAGCAGCCCAGCCCAGGCCCTGGTCTACATGGAGCGGTGGCCAGACAAAAGCGAAGCCTTGCGCCAGGAAAGGCTGGTCAAGCGCCTGCGCAAGTCGGCGAAAGAGGCACTGGTGTCCTCCTACAACGCCGAACCTGCATGCCGTGCGGTCAGTCTTTGCGACGCTTGAGCTGATCCACGAGCGTCGTGGGCAAACCTTTGATGATCAAGGTGCCAGCAGCTTCGTCGTACTCCACCTTGTCGCCCAGCAGGTGCGCCTCGAAACTGATCGACAGCCCTTCGGCACGGCCGGTGAAGCGACGGAACTGGTTGAGGGTGCGCTTATCGGCAGGAATCTCCGGTGACAACCCGTAGTCCTTGTTGCGGATATGGTCGTAAAACGCCTTGGGCCGATCCTCATCGATCAGGCTGGACAGTTCTTCAAGCGTCACCGGTTCGCCCAACTTGGTCTGCGTGGTGGCGTAGTCCACCAGCGTCTGGGTCTTTTCGCGGGCAGAGGCCTCAGGCAGGTCCTCGCTTTCCACGAAGTCACTGAACGCCTTGAGCAGCGTGCGCGTCTCGCCCGGCCCGTCCACACCTTCCTGGCAACCGATGAAGTCACGGAAGTAATCCGAGACTTTCTTGCCGTTCTTGCCTTTGATGAACGAGATGTACTGCTTGGAGTTCTGGTTGTTCTTCCATTCCGAAAGATTGATGCGTGCTGCCAGGTGCAACTGACCCAGGTCCAGGTGCCGCGAAGGCATGACATCGAGCTCGGCGTTCACGGCAACGCCTTCGCTGTGGTGCAGCAATGCGATGGCCAGGTATTCGGTCATGCCTTGCTGGTAATGCGCGAACAGAACGTGCCCGCCGGTGGACAGATTGGACTCTTCCATCAGCTTTTGCAGATGCTCCACAGCCTGCCGGCTGAAGGCGGTGAAATCCTGCTCCTGCTCTAGGTACTGTTTCAGCCAGCCACTGAGCGGATAAGCGCCGGACTCGCTGTGGAAGAACCCCCAAGCCTTGCCTTGTTTGGCGTTGTAGCTGTCATTGAGGTCGGCTAGCAGGTTCTCGATGGCGTCCGAGGCCGCCAGCTCGGCGTCACGTGCGTGCAATACGGCAGGGCTGCCATCGGGCTTTTTGTCGATCAGGTGAACGATGCAATGTCGGATTGGCATGGGGAGTCTCGGACAGGTACAAAAGCACTGAAGTTTACCTCAGACGCTGGGTGATTCAGTGGGCGGATCGAAGCAGAATCGCAGGTTGGCGGTTTTTTACTCAAATCTGCGGTCTTTTCATCATCAAGGCCTGAAAACCTGCATTAAATCAGGGGTGGCAGCGGATATTTATCCGCTGCTGTGGTAGTTTTGCGCCGTCTTGCGCCCCTGTTGTGGCGCATTGCTGCAGTACGCGCTCGGCGTGTCGAACCAAACGCTGATTTGCGTATCTACATACCCAATTGGCGCGGCCCTCCAATCTCGTCGGGGCTGGCCCGATAACGTCGTCGTTCGCTGCATAACCATCGAATTTGATAGGGAAGGAACACCACCATGGCATTGACCAAAGACCAACTGATTGCCGACATCGCCGAATCGATCGCAGCGCCTAAAGCCACCGCCAAGAACGCTCTGGAGCAACTGGGCCAGATCGTTGCCGACCAACTGGAAAACGGCGCTGAAATCACCCTGCCAGGCATCGGCAAGCTGAAAGTCTCCGAGCGTCCTGCCCGTACCGGCCGCAACCCTTCGACTGGCGCTGCCATCGAAATCGCTGCCAAGAAAGTCGTCAAGTTCGTACCGGCCAAAGTGCTGACCGACGCCATCAACAAGTAATTGTCGATGCAGTGACCTGACCGCGCCCGGGTTACCCGAGCGCGGTTTTTTCATGCCTGTGAAATGGGCTTGGCGCGCCATGCCTGGCGCGCAGCATCGTCATGGAAGCTCCAGGCGAGCATGCGGCTTTGTTTCTGTCCTTGGCCCATTTCGACAACGCGCACAGCCGCGGCCCCCGTCTTTTTCAAGGCTGCCTCCAGTGCCGGCAGGTTACTGGCCTTCGACACCAGGCTGGTGAACCACAGTGTCTGGCTGGCGTATTGCGCGCTCTCGTTGATCAGTTGGGTGACGAAGCGGATTTCACCGCCTTCGCACCACAGTTCGTTGTTCTGGCCACCGAAGTTCAGCACGGGCAGCTTGCGCTTGGGGTCCTGCTTGCCCAGGTTCTTCCATTTGCGCTGGCTGCCACGGGTGGCTTCCTCGCGTGAGGCATGGAAGGGCGGGTTGCACAGGGTCAGGTCGAAGCGCTCGTCGTCCTTGAGCAGGCCGCTGAGGATATGCGCAGGGTTGCTCTGCTGGCGCAGGTTGATGACCTTGTCCAAGCCATTGGCCTGAATGATCGCCTTGGCCGACGCCAATGCTACCGGATCGATGTCCGAGCCCAGAAAGCGCCAGCGGTAATCGCTATGGCCCAGCAGCGGGTAGATGCAGTTGGCACCCACGCCGATGTCGAGCACGCGCACCTGAGCGCCTTTGAGGAGCTGGCCTGCGTTATCGGTAGCCAACAGGTCGGCGGCCACATGAAGGTAGTCGGCGCGACCTGGAATCGGCGGGCACAGGTAGTTGGCGGGGATGTCCCAATGCTGGATCCCGTACTGGGCCTTGAGCAGGGCACGGTTGAACACTCGCACCGCTTCGGGGTTGGCGAAATCGATGCTGGGTTTGCCATGGGGGTTGGTGAGGGTGAAGCGCGCCAGATCAGGGTGTGCCTTGATCAGGCTGGGAAAATCGTAGCGCCCTTGATGGCGGTTACGCGGGTGCAGGGTGGGTTTGCTCTGGGTCATGCTCGGGTCCGGTGTTGCAGGTGCTGGCCCCCAGACCGTTGGACGGCCCGGTCGCGGCCGGCCCGGTTGCCCCGGGGCTGGCCGCGAACGAGGGCTGAGCCCTCGTCAGTCAGCACTGCACGGTCAGGTTACAGCGCTGCAATCCGCGCATGCTGCTCGGTGAAGTTCGCCAACGCCTGCTCGGACTCGGCCAGCTTGGCGCGCTCCTTCTCGATGACGGCAGGCGGTGCCTTGTCGACGAACGCTGCGTTGGACAGCTTGCCGCCCACGCGCGCCACTTCGCCTTGCAGGCGCTGGATTTCCTTGTTCAGGCGAGCCAGTTCGGCATTTTTGTCGATCAGCCCGGCCATCGGTACCAGCACCTGAAGGTCACCCACCAGCGCCGTGGCGGACAATGGCGCCTCGTCGTTGTCGCCCAGCACGGTGAACGATTCGACCTTGGCCAATTTCTTGAGCAAGGCTTCGTTTTCCTGCAGGCGGCGCTGGTCGTCGGCGCTGGCGTTCTTCAGGAACAGCGGCAGGGGTTTGCCAGGGCCGATGTTCATTTCAGCGCGAATGTTGCGCAAGCCGACCATCAGCTCCTTGAGCCACTCGATGTCGCCTTCGGCGGCCACGTCGATGCGGGCGTCATTGGCCTGAGGCCAGGGCTGCAGCATGATGGTCTTGCCTTCGACGCCGGCCAACGGTGCAATGCGCTGCCAGATTTCCTCGGTGATGAACGGCATGAACGGGTGGGCCAGGCGCAGTGCCACCTCCAGCACGCGAACCAGGGTGCGGCGCGTGCCACGGGCGCGTTCCACAGGGGCCTGCTCATCCCACAACACTGGCTTGGAAAGCTCAAGGTACCAGTCGCAGTACTGGTTCCAGATGAATTCGTACAACGCCTGGCTGGCCAGGTCGAAGCGGAACTGTTCGAGCTGACGGGTCACTTCAGCTTCGGTGCGCTGCAACTGCGAGATGATCCAGCGGTCGGCCAGCGACAGCTCGTAGGCCTCGCCGTTCTGCCCACAGTCCTCACCCTTGTCCAGCACGTAGCGGGCGGCGTTCCAGATCTTGTTGCAGAAGTTGCGATAGCCTTCGACGCGGCCCATGTCGAACTTGATGTCGCGACCGGTCGAGGCCAAGGAGCAGAACGTGAAACGCAGGGCGTCGGTACCGTAGCTGGCGATACCCTCGGGGAACTCGGCCTTGGTCTGCTTGGCGATCTTCTCGGCCAGCTTGGGCTGCATCATGCCGCTGGTGCGTTTCTCCAGCAGGGCATCGAGGGTGATGCCATCGACGATGTCCAGCGGGTCCAGCACGTTGCCCTTGGACTTGGACATCTTCTGGCCCTGGCCGTCACGCACCAGGCCGTGCACGTACACGGTCTTGAACGGAACCTGGGGCGTGCCGTCCTCGTTCTTGATCAGGTGCATGGTCAACATGATCATGCGCGCAACCCAGAAGAAGATGATGTCGAAGCCGGTGACCAGCACATCGGTGGAGTGGAATTTCTTGAGGAACTCGGTTTGCTCCGGCCAGCCCAGGGTTGAGAAGGTCCACAGGCCCGAGCTGAACCAGGTGTCGAGCACGTCGTCATCCTGGCGCAGGTTCACGTCCGCGCCGAGGCCGTGCTTGCTGCGCACTTCCTCCTCGTTGCGCCCGACATAGACCCGGCCCGCCTCGTCGTACCAGGCCGGGATGCGATGGCCCCACCACAGCTGCCGGCTGATGCACCAATCCTGAATGTCGCGCATCCAGGAGAAGTACATGTTCTCGTACTGCTTGGGCACGAACTGGATACGGCCATCCTCGACCGCAGCGATGGCAGGCTCGGCCAGCGGCTTGGTGGAAACGTACCACTGGTCGGTCAGCCACGGTTCGATGATGGTGCCCGAGCGGTCGCCCTTGGGCACTTTCAAGGCATGGTCGTCGATGCCGACCAGCAGGCCCTGAGCCTCCAGGTCGGCAACGATCTGCTTACGTGCAACGAAGCGATCGAGGCCGGCGTACTGGGACGGCAGGGCGGTGTCTACCTGGTCATTGAGCGAACCATCGAGGTTGAATGCCTGGGCTGCTGGCAGCACCACGGCATTCTTGTCGAAAATGTTCAGCAGCGGCAGGTTATGACGCTTGCCGACTTCATAGTCGTTGAAGTCGTGGGCCGGGGTGATCTTGACGCAACCGGTGCCGAACTCAGGGTCGCAGTAGTCATCGGCAACGATAGGGATGCGACGGCCAACCAGCGGCAACTCGACGAACTTGCCGATCAGGGCCTGGTAGCGTTCGTCGGTGGGGTTGACCGCGACGGCAGCGTCACCCAGCAGGGTTTCCGGACGCGTGGTGGCGACCACAAGGTAATCCAGCCCCTCGGCGGTGGTGGCACCGTCGGCCAGCGGGTAGCGCAGGTTCCACAGGTGGCCTTTCTCGTCGTGGCTCTCGACTTCCAGATCGGAAATGGCGGTGTGCAGCTTGGTATCCCAGTTGACCAGGCGCTTGCCCCGGTAGATCAGGCCGTCTTCATGCAGGCGCACGAACGCTTCCTTGACCGCTTCGGACAGGCCATCGTCCATGGTGAAGCGCTCGCGGCTCCAGTCCACGGAGGAGCCGAGCCGACGAATCTGCCGGCTGATGTTGCCGCCCGACTGGTCTTTCCACTCCCAGATTTTTTCCAGGAACTGTTCGCGGCCCAGGTCATGACGGTTCAGGCCCTTGGCTTCAAGCTGGCGCTCGACCAGCATCTGCGTGGCGATGCCCGCGTGGTCGGTACCAGGCTGCCAGAGGGTGTCGCGACCCTGCATGCGGCGGAAGCGGATCAGGGCATCCATGATCGCGTTGTTGAAACCATGGCCCATGTGCAGGCTGCCGGTCACGTTCGGCGGCGGAATCATGATGGTGTAGGACTCGCCTGCACCTTGTGGAGCGAAATAGTTTTCGGCTTCCCAGGTGTTGTACCAGGAAGTTTCGATGGCGTGCGGCTGGTAGGTCTTATCCATGCGCGGCGGGACCCTGTGCATTTATTCGGGAAAGCCGGGAAGTATAACCAAGCCGGAGGGCGCAGGCGACAAGCGGCTGCTGGGCGGGTTTGCCCGGTGCGGGGAAAGACAGCCGCGTGACGGCAAGCGTCCTGCGCCGCAGCAGAACGTTACAGCTTCGCCAGTAGGAGCAGTAGCTTGCAGGCGGGTGAAGAGCAGGTGCCCGGTAGCCCCTTCACTCCGAACGCTTGATCAACCGCTCGATGCGCGCATCGAGGCGACGCTTGATCTCGTTTTCGATGTGCGGGGTAAAGTCGTTGATCACATCCTGCATGATCATCTGCGCTGCAGCGCGCAGTTCGCTTTCAAGGTGCAGCAGGGTGTCCTGGCGACGTGCCTGCGGGTCGTCCTGGGCGGTGTCGCTGGCAGCCGGATCGGCAGCGGCGTCAACGCGTGCAGGCACCTGCTCCACCGTGTCGGTGAGCAAAGGCGGTTGCAGGTCGGCATCGCCAAGCAATTGGCGAATCGACTCAAGATCGTCGAGCAGGTGGGTAGAGCCGGGCAGGGGAGCGTGCTTGTCCATCGTCATCAAAATCGCTGTAAGCGGTGGTCTTGCAGAGCATAGCCTTGTTCACGGTAGAAACGAAATCGCTCACGCGCCGATTGGCGGATCGCTGCCTCTTCAACCACGATCTCGGCAACCCGCTCGAACTGGCTGACAAAGCCGGGAACATCGGCGCCCAGGTTGATCAACAAGTCCTGGTGCCCCTGGGCGTGATCACCGACGCCAAGCGCCACGCTCGCATCGGCGTGATCTTCGGCCATGTCATGGGGCACGAAGGCTTCGCCCCTGAATGCCCATAAACGCGTGTCCAAAGCGGCACGCTGATCCTCATCCTGGCAGTGCAGGTAGACGCGATGGCCGAGCCGCCAGGCTTTGTCGCACAGCTTGCAGGCGAAATCCAGGCGCGCCTCCAGCGAATCGGTAGGCAGTATGTAGAAGTCGACTTTGCTCATGTGGGTTCCGTCAGCCGGCAATGCCCGAGGCACTGCCGGCGGTTGCCGTCAGGCGCCAGCGCGGTCCAGCAGGTACTGGGTCAGCAAGGGCACCGGGCGACCGGAGGCACCCTTGTCCTTGCCGCCGCTGATCCAGGCGGTACCGGCGATATCCAGGTGCGCCCAGTCATAGGCCTTGGCGAATCGCGACAGGAAGCAACCGGCGGTGATGGTGCCGGCTTTCGGGCCGCCGATGTTGCCCATGTCGGCGAACGGGCTGTCCAGTTGTTCCTGGTATTCGTCGAACAGCGGCAATTGCCAGGCGCGGTCATCGGCACGCTTGCCCGCCTCGAGCAGTTGGCTGACCAGCGCGTCGTTGTTGCCCATCAGACCGCTGGTGTGGCTGCCCAGGGCGACGATGCAGGCGCCGGTAAGCGTGGCGATATCGATCACCGCCTGGGGTTTGAAGCGCTCGGCGTAGGTGAGGGTATCGCACAGTACCAGGCGACCTTCGGCGTCGGTGTTGAGAATCTCAACGGTCTGGCCGCTCATGGTGGTCACGATGTCACCGGGGCGAGTGGCGCCGCCGCTGGGCATGTTCTCGGCACAGGCGAGCAAGCACACCAGATTGATGGGCAGCTGCAGTTCCAGCACCGCACGCAGGGTGCCGAACACGCTGGCTGCGCCGCACATGTCGTATTTCATCTCGTCCATGCCGGCACCGGGCTTTAGGCTGATGCCGCCAGTGTCGAAGGTGATGCCCTTGCCCACCAGCACGAAAGGCTTGTCGCCTTTCTTGGCGCCTTGGTAGTTGAGCACGATCAGGCGCGGAGGTTGATCGCTGCCCTGGCCGACGGCGTAGAACGCGCCCATGCCCAGGTCCTTGATCTTCTTCTCGTCCAGCACGTCGACTTTCAGGCCTTTGTGCGCCTTGCCCAGCTCCTTGGCCTGCTCGGCCAGGTAGCTTGGATGGCACAGGTTGGGCGGCAGGTTGCCCAGGTCACGGGTATAGGCCATGCCAGTGGCGATGGCATTGGCGTGGCGCACGGCGCGCTCCACGTCGGCCTGGCCGAGCTTGGTGGTGAGCAGGGTGACTTTTTTCAGCGCACGAGGCTCGGCTTTCTGGCTTTTGAAACGATCGAACACGTACTCGCCGTCGAGCAGGGTTTCGGCCAGCAGGCGATATTTGCCATAGCCTGCATCGCGGTTGCTCAGCGCAATGTCATCGAGTGCCAGAACGGCGTCGGCACCGTTGAGGCCCTTGAGCACGCCGGCAACGCTGGCCACCAGCTTGCGCCAGGTGCGATCACCCAGTGCCTCGTCCTTGCCGCTACCCACCAGCAGCACACGCTCGGCCTTCAGGCCTGCAACGGCGTGCAGCAGCAGCGTCTGGCCAGGCTTGCCCACCAGGTCGCCACGCTTGAGCGCCGCACTGATGGCGCCCTCGCTTGCCAGGTCCACGGCCTGGGCCACGGTGCCCAAGGCACGTTTTTCACCGACTGGGATGACCAGCGTTGCGGTCTTGAGCGATGCAGCGGCTACGCTTTTTACAACCAGTTCCATCTCAGGGTCCCCGAATGATCGATACGTGTGGCGCCGTGCTGGCCGGCGCTTGGAACGCGACTGGCTGCGCAGTGGCAGGCCAGTGGAAAAGCTGCCAGTTTGAGCCTGCGGCCGGCGTGCTGACAACCCCGGCGTGCTGTGCGATGCGCGGCCAAGTGACAGGCGCGGTCAATCACAGGATAATGCGCGCACTTTATATGGAGGTTCGCCTTGGGCGAACCAGCATTGGCCTTGGATGTACTAAGTCATCGTCTGGTGCCATCGATTGGCAGTCCGTGCTGACAACCCAGGAGTGTCTGGTTTGATCGTCTTTCGTTATCTTTCCCGCGAGGTCCTGGTGACCTTGAGCGCCGTCAGCGCCGTGCTGCTGGTGATCATCATGAGCGGGCGCTTCATCAAATACCTGGCCCAGGCTGCACAGGGGGTGCTCGACCCTGGCGTACTGTTCCTGATCATGGGGTTCCGCCTGCCGGGCTTCCTGCAACTGATCCTGCCGCTGGGGTTGTTCCTGGGTATTCTGCTGGCCTATGGCCGGCTGTACCTGGAAAGCGAAATGACCGTGCTGTCGGCCACCGGCATGAGCCAGCAGCGCTTGCTGGCCATGACCATGGCGCCTGCAGCGCTGGTGGCCCTGCTGGTGGCCTGGCTGAGCCTGAGCCTTGCACCCCTGGGCGTGGCCCAGGTGCAGAAGATCATCAGCCAGCAGGATGCCCTGACCGAATTCGACACCCTGGTGCCGGGCCGCTTCCAGACCCTGCGCGATGGTTCGCGGGTGACCTACACCGAGCAGCTTTCAGATGACCGGGTAAACCTGGGCGGCGTGTTCATCTCCGAAAAACGCTTCAACCAGGACAAGACCAAGGACCGCGCCCCGTCGGTGCTGGTGGCCGAGCGCGGGCACCAGGAAATCCAGGCCGATGGCAACCGTTATCTGGTGCTCGAAAACGGCTACCGCTACGACGGCAACCCAGGCCAGGCCGACTACCGCGCCATCAAGTACGACACCTATGGCGTGTTGTTGCCCAAGCCTGAAGTCAGCGAGGAGGTCACCGAGCGGGAGGCCATTCCCACTACCCAACTATTCGGCGCTACGGACCTGCGTGAACGCGCCGAGTTGCAATGGCGTCTGTCACTGCCGATCCTGGTGTTCATCGTGACCCTGCTCGCCGTGCCGCTGTCACGGGCCAATCCTCGGCAGGGGCGTTTCCTCAAGCTGCTGCCAGCCATCCTCCTGTACATGGCGTACCTGACAATGCTGATTTCCGTGCGCGGTGCACTCGAGAAGGGCAAGCTGCCCATCGCCCTTGGCATGTGGTGGGTGCATGGGCTGTTCCTGCTCATCGGCCTGGGCCTGATGTACTGGGAACCTCTTCGCCTCAAGCGCGCAGCCCGTCGTGCGGAGGTGGCCCGTGGCTAAGCTCGATCGTTATATCGGCCAAAGCGTGCTGGTGGCTATTCTGGCTGTCCTGGGCATCATCCTGGGGCTGGCCTCGCTGTTCGCCTTCATCGACGAAATGGGCGACCTGAGCGATACCTACACGGTGCTCGAAGCAGGCAAGTACGTGCTGCTCACCGCACCGCGGCGCCTGTACGACATGCTGCCGATGGCCGCGCTCATCGGCTGCCTGATCGGCCTGGGTACGCTGGCCAGCAGCAGCGAGCTGACCATCATGCGCGCTGCTGGGGTGTCGATCGGTCGCATCGTCTGGGCGGTGATGAAACCAATGCTGGTGCTGATGCTGGTTGGCCTGCTGATCGGCGAGTACGTGGCACCGGTTACCGAAAACAAAGCCCAGGCCGATCGCTCCCTCGCCCAGGGTGGCGGTGAAGCGCAAAGCTCCAAGCGCGGCATGTGGCACCGGCAGGGCGAGGAGTTCGTGCACATCAACTCCGTGCAGCCCAACGGCCTTCTGCTGGGTGTGACCCGCTACCGGTTCGACGACCAGCGCAAGATCATCAGCTCCAGCTTCGCGCGCCGGGCGCGTTACGAAAACGATCACTGGCTGCTGACCGATGTGCGCACCACGCTGTTCCATGGTGACCGTACCGAAGTCGTGCAAAACCCTGAAGAACAGTGGGATGTGTCGGTCACGCCGCAGTTGCTCAACACGGTGGTGCTGGCGCCTGAATCGCTGTCGATCACCGGCCTGTGGGACTACATCCACTACCTGTCCGACCAAGGGTTGAACAATGCCCGCTACTGGCTGGCGTTCTGGACCAAGGTCCTGCAACCGGCCATCACGGCAGCCCTGGTGCTCATGGCCATTTCGTTCATCTTCGGCCCGCTGCGCTCGGTGACGCTTGGTCAGCGTGTCTTCACCGGCGTGCTGGTGGGCTTCGTGTTCCGTATCGCTCAGGACCTGCTGGGCCCATCCAGCCAGGTGTTCGGCTTCCCGCCGTTGCTTGCGGTGGTGCTGCCAGCCGGCATCTGTGCCGTGGCAGGCTTGTGGTTGTTGCGCCGCGCTGGATAAGCCTGCTGCGCAGCCCCATGGCTGCGTGCTTGACCCTGGGGGCCGCTATTGCGGCCCCTTGTGTTTCATGGCCGCTGCCGCTTGAGTAGAGCGCTCATTTCTTCGGCTTGGGGACTCGAACCAGTTGGCTCTCGGAGTAGATGTCATGCCAGCTGCGTTTGCGCTTGTCGATCAGGGCCCAGAAAAAACCCAGTCCCAGGCACAGCCACGAGGCAATGGAAACGATAAACCGCAACAGCGCCTGCCAGAGAGTGATGGGCGAGCCATCGGCGTTCTGCACACGCACGCCCCAGACCTGCATGCCCAGCGTCTGCCCGCCATGGGTCCAGAACTTGGCGAAGAAACCGAACAGCACGAACAGCAGCACCGTGGACAGCAAAGGGTCGCCGTCGAGCGCGCCTGCTTCGGTAAGTTCGCGCATACGCTGTTGGCCGATGATCGCCATCTGGACCATCTTGTAGAGGCCCGCAGTGACGATCAGCAGGGCCGTACACAGTAAAAAGTCATAGAACACCGCGGCCAGGCGCCTGCCCAGGCCGACCGGAGGGAAATCACCTTGGGGAAGCAGCACAGGCTTGGACATGCAGAACAGCTCCATCATGCAAAGGCGCCATTCTACGGGCAAAAAAAAGCCCCTGCACTGAGCAGGGGCTTTTTGGAAGGTGACAAGGCTTATTCAGCAACCTGTACCTTGTCAGCTTGCATACCTTTTTGGCCTTGAACGGCTTCGAAAGTGACCTTCTGGCCTTCTTTCAGGCTTTTGAAGCCGTTGCCTTCGATGGCGCGGAAGTGCACGAACAGATCAGCACCGCTTTCTGGGGTGATGAAGCCGTAG
Organism: Pseudomonas sp. SWI7; assembly: GCF_006351945.1. NCBI lineage: Bacteria > Pseudomonadati > Pseudomonadota > Gammaproteobacteria > Pseudomonadales > Pseudomonadaceae > Pseudomonas > Pseudomonas sp. SWI7. The sequence goes on from NZ_CP040930.1 coordinate 4,824,259, forward strand.
CCTTTTTCGTCATTGAACCACTTGACGATACCGTTCTGACGGGTAGACATAATCTTATTTCCTATGAAACTTAGGTTTGGATGACAGTTTTCTTTCGCTTTCAAACAAGCAAAAGAGTACTGGGCTGGGTTGCAGGAAAGTAAGAGACGTCGAACGGGTTGTAGCAGATTGCGGCTACTGGCCCAGGTCACGAACTGTTGCGACCCATGCAAACACAGTGCGTTGACTCTACGCCAACTGCCGAGCGAAAAACAAGCCTTCCAGCGGGTGGAAAGTGACTGTTTTACAACCAGCGGCCAAACCGCCGAACAGTGCATGGTGCCTGGCCTGGCGCCATGTTCGCAGTGGCGCGGGCAACGTTCGCAAACGAAGATGCCGAACGTTGCCACGCCGCTGATGAGTCTGCCTCAACCGCGATAGTAACGGGGCGCAACGAATGGGGTTTTACTGACTTTCAAGGCCACCTTCTTTCCACGCACGAGTGCATATAGAAGCGTGTCCAGTGCGGACTGTTCGGTGTCCACATAACCCATCGCCACAGGGGCACTGAGTGTGGGTCCAAAGCCGCCACTGCAGATGGTGCCAACCGAGGTGCCTTCTGCATCGACAATCTCGGCGCCTTCGCGTACAGGCGTGCGTTCCTGGGGCAGCAAACCGACCCGCTTGCGTTTCACACCCTCACGTTGCTGATCGAAGATGGCCTGTGCGCCCGGAAAGCCCCCAGCACGCGCACCATCGGCCCGGCGCGACTTGGACATTGCCCACAACAAGTTCGCCTGCACGGGTGAAGTGTCGGCGTTCATGTCATGGCCATACAGGCACAGGCCGGCTTCCAGACGCAACGAGTCACGGGCCCCCAGCCCGATCGGCTGAACCTCTGGCTGCTTGAGCAGCGCTCTGGCGAGCGTCTCGGCACCTGCCACCGGCACGGAGATTTCATAACCATCCTCCCCGGTGTAGCCCGACCGACTGACCCAGCACAGGTGGCCCAGCAACGTGACAGGTCGCACCTGCATGAACGTCATGTCCGCCACTTCATGCGCCAGACGCTGCAGGACCTTGGCCGCTGCCGGCCCTTGCAAGGCGAGCAGAGCACGTTGATCGAACAGTGGCTGGACCTCGCAACGTTGGCTGATATGCCGCTGCAAGTGCGCCAGGTCGTGATCCTTGCAGGCGGCGTTCACCACCAGCAGCAGCGTGTCGTCACCCAGGTTGGCGACCATCAGGTCGTCGAGGATGCCGCCGTGTTCGTTGGTGAACATGGCGTAGCGCTGCATGCCAACGGGCAGGTCGATGATATCGACCGGCACCAGCGTTTCCAGCGCCCTGGCAGCGTCGCTACCCTTGAGCAGTATCTGCCCCATGTGCGAGACGTCGAACAACCCGGCCTGTTCTCGGGTGTGCAGGTGCTCTTTAAGCACACCCAGGGGGTACTGCACCGGCATGTCGTAGCCCGCGAAGGGCACCATGCGCGCGCCCAGTTCCAGGTGCAGGGCATGCAGTGGGGTTTTGAGCAGTGTTTCGGACATCGATGACTCCTTGCATGGGTTTTCGGTCAATGTCCGGGGACATTGACCGCCAGGCGAATGACACACTCACGATCCGGCGCTGTCAGGCGTCCTGGTAGCTTTCGATCGAGGGGCAGGCACAGACCAGGTTGCGGTCGCCGAAGACGTTGTCGACCCGGCTCACAGGCGGCCAGTACTTGCTTTCCACCAGGCCAGGCAGCGGGTAGACCGCTTGCTCGCGGGAGTAACCATGAGCCCATTCGCCCACCAGTTCCGCTGCGGTGTGCGGCGCGTTCTTGAGCGGGTTGTCATCCTTGTCCAGCGTGCCGTCCTCTACCGCGCGGATTTCCTCGCGGATCTGGATCATGGCCGCGCAGAACCTGTCCAGTTCTTCCCGGGATTCGCTTTCGGTCGGCTCAATCATCAGCGTGCCTGCCACCGGGAACGACATGGTCGGGGCATGGAAGCCGTAGTCGATCAACCGCTTGGCCACGTCGTCGACGCTGATGCCACTGCTGTCCTTGAGCGGGCGCAGGTCCAGAATGCATTCGTGGGCGACCAGGCCATTGCCGCCGGTGTACAGCACCGGGTAGTGCTCCTCCAGGCGGCGGGCGATGTAGTTGGCATTGAGGATGGCCATCTGCGAAGCCCGTTTGAGCCCTGCGCCGCCCATCATGCGAATGTACATCCAGGTGATCGGCAGGATGCTGGCGCTGCCGAAGGGTGCGGCGCATACCACGCCTTCGGCAGTGCCCAGGGCAGCATGGCCCGGGAGGAAGGGCGCCAGGTGCGATTTCACACCGATCGGCCCAACGCCCGGACCACCGCCGCCATGGGGAATGCAGAAGGTCTTGTGCAGGTTCAGGTGCGACACATCGCCCCCGAATTTGCCCGGTGCGCACAGACCGACCATGGCGTTCATGTTGGCACCGTCGATGTAAACCTGGCCGCCGTTGTCGTGGATGATGGCGCAAATCTCGCCGATCGCCTCCTCGAACACCCCGTGGGTGGACGGGTAGGTGATCATCAGCGCTGCCAGGCGTTCACGGTGCTCGATGGCCTTGGCACGCAGGTCGGCAACGTCGACGTTGCCGCGCGCGTCGCAGGCCGTGACCACCACCTGCATGCCGGCCATGTTGGCCGTTGCCGGGTTAGTGCCGTGGGCTGAAGAAGGGATCAGGCAGATGTCGCGATGCCCCTCGTTGCGGCTGCGGTGATAGGCGCGGATCGCCAGCAGGCCCGCGTACTCGCCCTGAGAACCGGCGTTAGGTTGCAGCGATACGGCATCGTAGCCCGTGGCTGCGCAGAGCATGGCCTCCAACTCCGACGTCAATTGCAGGTAGCCCTGGCTCTGCTGCGCCGGGGCGAAGGGGTGCAGGTTGCCGAATTCTGCCCAGGTGACCGGGATCATTTCACTGGCAGCGTTGAGTTTCATGGTGCACGAGCCCAGCGGGATCATGCTGCGGTCCAGGGCCAAGTCCTTGTCGGCCAGCTTGCGCAGGTAACGCATCAACTCCGTTTCGCTGTGATAGCGGTTGAACACGGGGTGTTCCAGGAACGTCGAGCGGCGCAGCAAGGCCTCGGGCAGCAGCGTACCGCTGCTGGCGGCCAGCGCCTGGAAGTCAGGTTGCGTTTGACCATCGCCAAGCAGCTGCCACAGCGCCTGCACATCCGCCGGAGTGGTGGTTTCGTCCAGCGATACGCCCACATGGCCGGCATCGACCTGACGCAGGTTGATGCCTTGTGCACGGGCTTTTTCGTGCAGGCCGAGGGTGGCATCGCCAGTGGCCAGGGTCAGGGTGTCGAATGCCGTGTCGCCCACCACCGTCACAGCCATTGCACGCAAGCCCTGGGCCAGGATGGCGGTCAGGCTATGGGTACGTTGGGCAATGCGCGTGAGACCTTCAGGGCCGTGATAGACGGCGAACATGCTGGCAATGTTGGCAAGCAGCACCTGGGCGGTGCAGATGTTGCTGGTGGCCTTTTCGCGGCGAATGTGCTGCTCACGTGTCTGCATGGCCAAGCGCAGTGCCGTCTTGCCGAAGCGGTCTATCGACACGCCCACCAGGCGCCCTGGCATGTCGCGCTTGAAGGCATCGCGGGTAGCGAAGTAGGCCGCATGAGGCCCGCCGAAGCCCAGGGGCACGCCAAAGCGCTGGGCGCTGCCAATGGCCACATCGGCCTCGAACTCGCCAGGCGGGGTCAACAGGGTCAAGGCCAACAGGTCCGCCGCCACGGCCACCAGCGCATTGGCGTGGTGGAACCGTTGCACCACCTCCCGGTAATCGAAGATACCACCGGTGCTGGCGGGGTATTGCAGCAAGGCGCCGAAGAACGGGCTGGCATCGTCGAGCGTCTGCTCGTCGCCTATCACGACTTCGATGCCCAGAGGTTCAGCGCGGGTACGCAGTACATCGAGGGTCTGGGGGTGGCAATGCATTGAGGCAAAGAAGCGGTTGCTGGCCTTGTTCTTCGACAGGCGCTTGCAGAACGTCATGGCCTCGGCAGCGGCCGTTGCCTCATCGAGCAGCGACGCATTGGCGATCGGTAACCCTGTGAGGTCGCTGATTAGGGTCTGGAAATTGAGCAGAGCTTCCAGCCGGCCCTGGGAAATTTCTGGCTGGTAGGGCGTGTACGCGGTGTACCACGCCGGGTTCTCCAGCAGATTGCGCAGGATGGGCGCGGGCGTGTGGGTGTTGTAGTAACCCTGGCCTATGTAACTTTTGAACAGTTGGTTCTTGCCGGCGATGGCCTTCAGGGCGGCGAGCGCATCCGCTTCGCTGTGCCCATCGTCCGTGCCCAGCACGCTGGTGCCCTTGATGCTGGCGGGGATGACGGCGTCGGTCATGGCCTCCAGCGAGTCGAAGCCCAGGGTGGCGAGCATGGCCTGCTCGTCTTCGCTGCGTGGCCCGATGTGGCGGGCAATGAACTCATTGGCAGTGCCGAGGTTGATGGTCATGGCGTGATTCCTCAGGCGTCGTCGTTGGCGTTGAGCAGGCGGTCATAGGCCTCCTGGTCGAGCAGGGCGCTCACAGCGCTGGCGTCGGCAGGCTTGATGCGGAAGAACCAGCCTTCGCCCAGCGGGTCCTCGTTGACCAGCTCGGGGCGCTCTTCGAGTTGGGCGTTGACCTCGATCACCTCGCCGGACAGCGGCATGTACACCCCGCTAGCAGCCTTGACCGACTCTACGGTGGACGCTTCGCTGCCTTTGTCATAGTGCTGCAGCTCCGGCAGCTGCACGAACACCACATCCCCCAGTGCATGCTGGGCGTAGGCAGTGATACCTACGGTGACGCTGCCATCAGCTTCTACACGCAGCCATTCGTGGTCGTCGGTGAAACGCAACTCGCTCATGAAAAATCCTCGTGGACCGGGTGGCGCGATTAGGTTCGCGCTCTGGTGGGTTTTCAGTAAGCAATAACGTGGCCAACTAGCTCTGGGCCCTGTGGATGCAGGGAGGGAGTGCCAGCTCGCTGAAGATCGAGTAAGGCGGCGTAACGAAATCGATACGATAAAACGTTGGTTTTGCTACACGACGCCGTTAATCTCTCGGCCCACCTTGGAGTTGGAGGTGTAGCGATTCAGATACGGTGTATTGAATTCGATACGGCTACATGTGTTCCACTGTTTTGAATAAGCCACCCTGCATTGGGGGAATCAAACAAGGGATGGGAAATACATCATAAAGCCAGTGTTTCTAAAGCAAAGATATTAATAATCTACTGCTGAAGTTTATTGAAATATGAATTTTATTTATCAGGGGCAGTAGGTCATGCGAAATAAACTATCTGGCCTGACAAAAAATCTAGAATTTGTCTGCGGTTTCTATCATGCAGATCCGGTCCTTTATTCTTGGGGTCCTTCGCACCCACAGGGGGCATGAAGTTTGAGGTAATTTGAGAACATTCACAAGGATCTAATTTAATAGTTCACTCAAGTGCAGTAAGGATAAACGATTGAACACAATCCGTAGTCGATGCTGTGAAAAAGGTGGCGCAAAGGGTTTCAAAGATGTCTGATTAACCGTGGCTTTAAAGGCGGTATGATATCCACAGGCCCTCAGAGCATGCCTGGAATGAAAGGCAAGCTACAGCGGGTCACAGGCAAGTCTTGCTCAAACGGAAAATAGACACATGCCTAAAGAAATAACTGATTACACTGAACAAGAGTTTTTTCAATTAGTGTATGCCCTGTATCATGGCGACCCGCAGTACTTTCCTAATGACAAAGAGCACACGCGCGGCGTTCTTGAGTTTGATCGCTTGGCACAGCATCCGGCAAAGTGGAACTTAATTTATCGCCCCCACAGGGTCGGGATTCAATTTTCCCCTCAAGCGGTGGTTGATGAAGTGAAACGGTGGCGGGCTGAGCACGGACTTCCAGGGTTCAAGCCATCTTGAATCCAGAACAGACGACTCCCGCAGCTCATCATGCGGGAGTCTTAACCTTAGCGGTTCAGCAACGCCATCATGGCCTGCTTACTGAAAAAACGGCAATGCCAAATACACCTTGATCACCACCACATTGATCAAGTCAATGAAGAACGCCCCCACCATCGGCACCACCAGAAATGCCACGTGCGAAGGCCCGAACCGCTGGGTTACCGCTTGCATGTTGGCGATTGCCGTCGGCGTTGCCCCCAACCCGAAGCCGCAATGGCCGGCGGACAGGACAGCCGCGTCGTAGGTGCGGCCCATCACTCGGAAGGTGATGAAGATGGCGAACAGTGCCATCAGCAGCGTCTGCGCCGCCAGCAGCACGAAGAACGGCAGTGCCAGTGCAGCCAGGTCCCACAGTTTCAACGACATCAACGCAATGGCCAAAAACAACGACAGGCTCACATTGCCCAGTACCGACACTTCCCGCTCGAACACCTGGTAAAAGCCGAAGGCTGACAGGCCATTGCGCAGCAGCACGCCCACGAACAATACGCAGACGAAGTTTGGCAGTTCGAAGGCAGTACCCTTGAGCAGCGCATTCAAAACGGTGCCGGTCAACAGGCTCACTGCAATCAGGGCAAGCGTCTCGATCACGGAAATCGAGGTGATCAGGCGTTCTTTCTCCGGCTGCTCGAAGCCAGAAGGCAACTGAGGCGTGCTGTCGGCGCGACCAGGGCTAGCGACCCGCTTGATCAGCAAGCGGGCCACGGGGCCACCAATCAAACCCCCCAGTACCAATCCAAATGTGGCGGAGGCCAGTGCCAGTTCCGAGGCCGAGGCCAGGCCGAATTTTTCGGTGAAGGTGGCGCCCCACGCAGCACCGGTGCCATGGCCTCCTGACAGGGTGATCGAACCGGCCAGCAGGCCCATCAGCGGGTCCAACCCCAGCGCCGTGGCCAGACCGATGCCCAGGGCGTTCTGTACCACCAGCAGGCTGGTCACCACCGCCAGGAACAGCACCACCGCGCGCCCACCTTTTTTCAGGCTGGCGAAATCGGCGTTCAGGCCGATGGTAGCGAAGAACGCCAGCATCAAAGGTGTTTGCAGGGAGGTGTCGAAGTGAACTTGCACATCGAAGGTGCGCAGCACCAACAGGGCAATCGCGACCACCAAGCCGCCGGCGACCGGTTCAGGAATGTTGTAGGCACGCAGAAAACCTAGGCGTGCGACCAGGCCGCGACCTAGCAGCAGCACCAGGGAAGCGGCCACCAGCGTGCCGTAAAAATCGAGTTCGAACATCAGGTACTCTCGTTGAATCCATAACGGACCGCTGACCACTCTGGGGTGGTCTTGCGGGGTGACAGGCAGGGATTGCACTGGCGCCATTCTACGAGGCGTGAGGAAGGACGTATCCGGGGAACGCCTAGGAAAAGTCTACTAAAACAGCAGCATTTGCCGACAACTTCAGGTTTTCCCCGGAATGCCGTATTTGCGCAGGCGTTGGGCAATGGCGGTATGTGAGGTGTGCAGCCGGGCCGCCAGCAATCGGGTCGAGGGGTAACTGGTGTACAGCCGTTGCAACAGTTCACGCTCGAAATCACCCACAGCCTGCTCCAGGCTGGCCACATCACCTTCATGGGTGCGACTGACAGACGTGCCGGCGATGTCCAGGTCGCCGATGTCCACCAGGTTGCTTTCGCAAATGGCGGCGGCGCGAAAGATCACGTTCTGCAATTGCCGTACATTGCCCGGCCAAGGGTTAGCCAGCATGGCGCTGTGAGTGGCGGGGGTGAGCCTGCAGGCAGGCCGCTGGATCTGTGTGCAGGCCTGCTGCATGAAGAAGTGCGCAAGCATCAGGATGTCCTGGCCGCGGTCACGCAGGGGTGGGACCTGCAGGTTCAACACGTTGAGGCGGTAGAACAGGTCTTCGCGGAACGTGCCCTCGGCCACCATCTGCTCCAGGTTACGGTGGGTCGCGCTGATGATACGCACGTTGACCTTCACTTCCCGGTCGCCCCCCACCCGGCGGAAGCTGCCGTCGCTGAGAAAACGCAGCAGCTTGGCCTGCAGGTAGGGGGACATCTCGCCGATCTCATCGAGAAACACCGTGCCCTGGTTGGCCAGCTCCATCAGCCCTGGCTTGCCGCCGCGCTGGGCGCCGGTGAAGGCGCCTGGTGCATAACCGAACAGTTCGCTCTCGGCGAGGCTCTCAGGCAATGCGGCGCAGTTCAGAGCCAGAAAGGGGGCCGCATGACGGCTGCTGATCGCGTGGCATGCGCGGGCCACCAGTTCCTTGCCGGTGCCGGTTTCGCCATGCACCAGCAGCGGTGCATCCAGGGTGGCCACGCGCAGGGCTCGAGCCTTCAGGGTGCGGATGGCAGGTGATTCGCCCAGCAGAGCGTCGAAGCCCTCGGCATGGTCATGGCGCAGGGCCGATAGCCGTTCGCCCAACCGCGTAGGCGGGTAGAGCGTCAGCAAGCCGCCGGTATGGGTGATTGGCATGGCATCGAGCAGCAGGCTCTGGCCATTGAGCTGCATTTCGCGCATGGGCAGGTGAAAGTTGCTGTCGAGCAATACTTGCAGCAGGCCCGGGTCGCCAAACAACTCGCCTACGCAGCGCCCGGCCGACTCCCGACCACACAACGCCACCAGCGCTGGGTTCGCCAGCAGCACCTTGCCGGCCCTGTCAACCGCCAGTACGGGGTCGCTCATGGCGGCCAGCAGCGCATCGAGCTGCAGGTGACGGCGTTGCCCCGGCAGGATATCGACCACCTCCACCGCCTCCACGCCCTGCACCTCGAACAAGGCGTCATGCAGCTCTTCCAGTACGGCGGGGCTGAGGGTAGGCGCGTCGATGTAGACGTTCGGCGGCACCATTTCCACGGCATCGAGGTTGAGGTTGCGCGCACCGAGCAGCGCCAGGACTTCCTGAGTGATGCCGACGCGGTCGATGAAGCTGACGTGGATACGCATGGGGCAATACGAAATGGCCGGGTAGGGCGCTAGTATGCCTCAAGCTGATCCTGCTCGTGACGGGTCGCGCCCTACTCCAGATGTTCAGGCTTGATGGGGTCACCGGACTTCACGTCCAGCTTGGCGCGAATGTCTTCGAACATCCAGTCGTAGATCCTGTGAGGTGAAGCCAGGCTCTCGAACTTCTTCGGTGGGGCCAGGTAGGCCTGAGCGCGGCGACTCAGTTGCATCAGAAAGCTAGGCAGCACCTGGTCCTTGGGCAGAAAGAAAACCTCGTCGACCGGCTTGCCCTCGATGCTGCCCTGCATGCGGAACTGAATGCCCCTGCCTTCACGGGGGTCGGTGAAGGCCTCGTAGTCCACCTTGAGGTCATAGCTGTGGTCACTGCTGTTGAGCGCAGTGCGCTCGATGTGGACGTGACCGGGTTCATATTTGGCCATGGGCTCTCCTGTACGAGGTTGGGCGGGCACATGGCCCGCCGACTGTGTCAACGGTAGCTGATCCCGGGGGCAGCGGTCGAAACCCGCGTGCCGGCGGTACCGCTCACGATGCGCTCGATGTTGGCCAGCGAGCTGATCACCGCCACCTTGCCCGTGTGCCGGGCGAAGTCGCAGGCCGCCTGCACCTTGGGCCCCATCGAACCTGCCGCGAAACCCAGCCTGTCCAGCTCGTCAGGGTGGGCCTGGGCGATGGCGCGTTGGGTTGGCTTGCCAAAGTCGATGTACGCCGCCTCCACGTCGGTGGCAATGACCAGCAGATCGGCCTCGAGCTGTTCGGCCAGCAGTGCAGAGCACAGGTCCTTGTCGATCACCGCCTCGATCCCTTTGAGGTTACGGTGTTCATCATAGAGAGTCGGGATGCCGCCGCCGCCGGCGCAGATCACGATGCTGCCCTTTTCGAGCAGCCACTTGATGGGGCGGATTTCGAAGATGCGCTTGGGTCTGGGGCTTGCCACCACGCGGCGGTACTTGTCGCCGTCAGGCTTGACCACCCAGCCCTTTTCAGCGGCCAGGCGCTGGGCTTCATCCTTGCTGTAGACCGGGCCGATGAACTTGCTCGGGTCCTTGAACGCAGGGTCCTGGGCGTCCACTTCAACCTGGGTCAGCAGGGTGGCGAACGGCACGTCGAAGTCCAGCAGGTTGCCCAGTTCCTGCTCGATCATGTAGCCGATCATGCCCTCGGTTTCGGCGCCCAGCACGTCCAATGGGTAGGCCTCGTCCGGCTTGTACGACAGCCCCTGCAATGCCAGCAGGCCCACTTGCGGGCCATTGCCATGAGCGATCACCAACTCGTTGCCTGGGTGGATCTTGGCAATCTGCTCGGCGGCGGTACGGATGTTGGCGCGCTGGTTTTCCGCGGTCATGGGCTCGCCACGGCGCAGCAGGGCATTGCCGCCTAGTGCAACAACGATACGCATGAAGAATGTCCTTTATCGAAAGTCTTGAGCCGCTGCCCGACGGCTATTGCGGCAGGCTAACAGCCGCAACGCCTGGGCAGGTGGCGATCTACAGGTCGGCCAGTGTCGACACCAGGATCGCCTTGATCGTGTGCATGCGGTTCTCCGCTTGCTCGAACGCAATGCAGGCCGGGGACTCGAACACGTCGTCGGTCACTTCGATGCCGTTGGTGAGGTCCGGGTACTGCTCGGCGATCTGCTTGCCGACCTTGGTCTCACAGTTGTGAAACGCCGGCAGGCAGTGCATGAACTTGGTCCTGGGGTTGCCGCTGGCCTTCATCAGCTCGGCGTTGACCTGGTAGGGCTTGAGCAGCTTGATACGTTCGCCCCAGGCTTCGATGGGTTCACCCATCGATACCCACACGTCGGTATGAATGAAGTCCACGCCCTTGACTGCCGCCTTGGCATCTTCGGTGAGGGTGATGCGGGCACCACTTTCCTCGGCGTACTGCTTGCAACGTTGCACCAGGTCATCGTGGGGCCACAGGTCCTTGGGCGCGGCGATGCGCACGTCCATGCCCAGCTTGGCGCCGATCAACAGCAGCGAGTTGCCCATGTTGTTGCGCGCATCGCCCAAGTAGGCGTAGCTGATGTCATGCAGCGGCTTGTCGCTGTGTTCGCGCATGGTCAACACGTCGGCAATCATCTGGGTCGGGTGGTATTCATCGGTCAGGCCATTGAATACGGGCACGCCGGCATACTTGGCCAACTCTTCGACGATTTCCTGCTTGAAACCGCGGTACTCGATGGCGTCGTACATGCGCCCGAGTACTCGTGCGGTGTCCTTCATGCTTTCCTTGTGGCCGATTTGCGAAGAATTCGGGTCGATGTAGGTGACGTTGGCGCCTTGATCGTAAGCGGCCACTTCGAACGCACAACGGGTACGCGTGGAGGTTTTTTCAAAGATCAGCGCAATGTTGTTGCCCTTGAGGTGCTGCTGCTCGGTGCCGGTGTACTTGGCCCGCTTGAGGTCGCGGGACAGGTCCAGCAGGTAACGCAGCTCACGGGTGCTGTGGTGTTCCAGGCTGAGCAGGTTGCGGTTGTGGATGTTGAACGCCATGACTTTTCTCCTGGGTGTGGTGAACGCCGGGCCGCCGCCGGGTAGGGACGGCCTGGGTGATGGACGTCAGTAATCGATGGGGTCGCGAACGATAGGGCAGGTCATGCAGTGGCCACCGCCGCGACCACGGCCCAGTTCGCCAGCACTGATGGTGATCACTTCGACCCCGGCCTTGCGCAGCAAAGTGTTGGTGTAGGTGTTGCGGTCGTAGCCGATGACCACGCCTGGCTCCAGCGCCACGACGTTGTTGCCGTCGTCCCATTGCTCGCGTTCGGCGGCGAAGCTGTTGCCGCCGGTTTCGACCACACGCAGGCGCACGCCCAATTGTTCGCCCACCACCTCGATGAACGACTTGTGCTCGCGGCGGACGTCCATGCCATAGGGCCGGCTTTCGTCGGGCTGGATGATGAACGGCACGATCTCGTTGACGACTTCGGGGAAGACCGTAACCAGGTCGCGGTCGCAGAAGCTGAACACGGTATCCAGGTGCATGGCGGCGCGGGACTTGGGCAAGCCGGCGACGATGACTTTATGCACGGCGCCCTTGGCGAACAGGCTCTGCGCCAACTGGCCGATGGCCTGGCGGGAGGTCCGCTCGCCCATGCCGATCAGCACGATGCCGTTGCCGATGGGCATGACATCACCGCCTTCGAGGGTGGACTGGCCATGGTCCTTGTCCGGGTCTCCGTACCAGACCTGGAAGTCGGCGCCTGTGAACTGCGGGTGGAACGTGTAGATGGCGGTGGTGAGCAGTGTTTCCTGGCGCCGCGCCGGCCAATACATGGGGTTGAGCGTGACGCCGCCGTAGATCCAGCAGGTGGTGTCGCGGGTGAATTGGGTGTTGGGCAACGGCGGTAGGATGAAGCTGGAATGGCCCAGGTAGTCGTTGTACATCCTGACCACTTCGGCACCTTCACTTTGCGGCAGATCCTGGCCGGCCACACCGCCGATCAAAAATTCGGCCAGATGGCGCGGCTCCATGCCTTCGAGCCAACTGCGCACTTCATTGGTCAGGCCCACCCCAACGGTGTCGGGCGTAATCTTGCGGTCCAGTATCCACTTGAGTGCTTCGGGTTGCTGCACGATATCGGTCAGCAGGTTGTGCATCTCCAGCACGTCGACACCGCGCTCGCGCATCTTGGTGACGAAATCGAAGTGGTCACGCTTGGCCTGGTCCACCCAGATCACATCGTCGAACAACAGCTCGTCGCAGTTGCTCGGGGTCAGGCGCTTGTGCGCAAGGCCCGGCGAGCACACCATGACCTTGCGCAGCTTGCCGGCTTCTGAATGCACACCGTATTTCTGTTTTTCAGCGGACATGGTTTCAATCCTCCATTGAGTCGAAGAGGGGTCACAGCGTCAGGAAGCCGTCGTACAGGCCGAAGGCTGCCACCAGGGCACCGACGACCACGGCTGCGAAAATCAGTTTTTCCACGGGGGTGAAGACAGGTTGGCCCACCTCACGCTTGGCCTTGGCAAACAGGATGGCGCCAGGGGCGTACAGCAACGCCGAGAGCAGCAGGTACTTCACCCCGCCGGCATACAGCAGCCAGATGGCATAGAGCAGGGCGATGCTGCCGATGAACAGGTCCTTGCGGCGTTCGGCCAGCGCCTGTTGATAGGTATCACTGCGCACCGCCAGCAACACGGCGTAGGCCGCCGACCACAGGTAGGGCACCAGGATCATCGAGGTAGCCAGGTAGATCAGCGACAGGTAGGTACTGTTGGAGAACAGCGTGATCACCAGGAAGATCTGCACCATGGCGTTGGTCAGCCACAAGGCGTTGGCAGGCACCTGGTTGGCGTTCTCGCGGCGCAGGAACGCGGGCATGGTATGGTCCTTGGCTGCGGCGAACATGATCTCGGCGCACAACAGCACCCATGACAGCAGCGCACCGAGCAGCGAAATGATCAGCCCGACACTGATCAGCACGGCGCCCCAGTGGCCGACCACATGCTCAAGCACGGCCGCCATCGAGGGGTTCTGCAGCCCTGCCAGTTCAGGCTGGGTCATGATGCCCAGCGACAGCACATTGACCAGCACCAGGAACAACAGCACCGTGATGAAGCCAATGACGGTGGCCTTGCCCACATCGGAGCGTTTTTCCGCACGTGACGAGAAGATGCTCGCGCCTTCAATGCCGATGAAGACCCACACCGTCACCAGCATCATGTTGCGCACCTGATTCATCACACCGCCTAGCTCAGGGGTCCTGGTGCCCCATATATCGGCGGTGAAGATGTCCAGCCGGAAGGCGAACAGGCAAATCAGCGCAAAGAGCACCAGCGGCACCACCTTGGCCACCGTGGTGACCAGGTTGATGAACGCCGCTTCACGGATGCCACGCAGCACCAGAAAATGCACGGCCCACAGCAGGATCGAGGCGCCGATGATCGCGGCCGGCGTGTTGCCCTCGCCAAACACCGGGAAGAAATAGCCCAGGGTGCTGAACAACAGCACGAAATAGCCGACGTTCCCCAGCCAGGCACTGATCCAGTAGCCCCAGGCCGAAGAAAAGCCCATGTAATCGCCGAAACCGGCCTTGGCATACGCATAGACCCCACCGTCCAGGTCAGGCTTGCGGTTAGCCAGGGTCTGGAATACGAAAGCCAGGGTCAGCATGCCCACGGCGGTGATCGCCCAGCCAATCAGTACCGCGCCCACGCCGGCGCTGGCGGCCATGTTCTGCGGCAGGGAAAATATACCGCCACCGATCATCGAGCCGACGACCAACGCAACTAATGCGCCGAGTTTTAGTTTTGCGGGAGAATCAGACATTTAACAACTCCTGCCAGGAGAAAGTTGGCCTCAGATTAAATCTGACGCCGTGGCCACACGCTGATATGGATCAGTGCATTGCAAGGTAAGGCCGTTGAATCACCTCACCGAACTCCTGGAGACTGCCGACTGCCATGGCTGCAGGCCTTGTACGCTGGCACCTCCATGTATTGCTCATCTTCATCCCTCTTTGCCTGCGAAGGTTGAAACTAGTCGCTTCTGGGCAGAGCGCAAATTTTTTACGGGTATTTATGCTTTTATCGGAATAGTGTGAACCGGTTGGCAACTGCGGGGTTCTTAACCACCGCACGCTTAGACGTTAATGGCTTAGTGGCTAAATGGAAGTACGGCTGTAATGAAACCAGCCTTTATAAACAGTGTGTTGTTACAACCGCATGACTGTCAGGAAATATTTGGAGACCTATGGGCGAACAAGGACAGAAACTCCGGCTGGGGGCATTGGTGGCGCTCGTCGTGGGCTCAATGATCGGTGGCGGCATCTTTTCCTTGCCCCAGAACATGGCGGCCCGTGCCCAGGCCGGGGCGGTGCTGATTGGCTGGGGGATCACTGCCGTGGGCATGCTGGCCCTGGCGTTCGTTTTCCAGACGCTGGCCAACCGCAAGCCCGAACTGGATTCGGGGGTCTATGCCTATGCCAAGGCTGGGTTCGGCGATTACATGGGCTTTTCTTCGGCCTGGGGCTACTGGATCAGTGCTTGGCTGGGCAACGTTGGCTACTTCGTACTGTTGTTCAGCACCCTGGGGTTCTATTTCCCGGTGTTCGGTGAAGGCAATACCCCAGTGGCCATCGGGTGTGCCTCGATGTTGCTATGGGCCGTGCATTTTCTGGTGTTGCGCGGGATTCGCGAGGCGGCGTTCATCAACCTGGTCACCACGGTGGCCAAGGTGGTGCCCTTGGTACTGTTCGTCGTCATCGCGGCTTGCGCCTTTCGCCTGGATATCTTCACCCAGGACATTTGGGGGCAGGGCACTCCGGCGATCGGCAGTGTGCTCGAGCAAGTGCGCAACATGATGCTGGTGACGGTGTTCGTCTTCATCGGTATCGAAGGCGCCAGCGTGTATTCGGGCAGGGCACGGCGCCGGGCCGACGTGGGCAGGGCGACGGTCATTGGCTTTGTGGGTGTGCTGGCCCTGCTGGTGCTGGTCAACGTCCTCTCCCTTGGGGTCATGACGCAACCGGAGCTGGCTGGCTTGCAGAACCCCTCGCTGGCGGCGGTTCTGTCGCACATCGTTGGCCCCTGGGGCGCGTTACTGATCAGCCTGGGGCTGGCTGTCTCGTTGCTTGGGGCGTTGCTGTCGTGGGCGCTGCTGTGTGCCGAGATCCTCTATGCCACGGCGCGCGACCAGACCATGCCCCGTTTCCTTGCCAGGGAGAACGCCAACCAGGTACCTGCCAATGCACTGTGGCTGACCAACTGCATGATCCAGGGTTTTCTACTGATCACGCTGGTATCTGCCGGTACCTATACCAGCCTGATCTACCTGGCCTCATCCATGATTCTGGCGCCGTACCTGTGGTCTGCCGCCTACGCCATGTCGCTGGCCGTGCGTGGGGAGACTTACGCAGGCCAACCGGCCCGGCGGCGCAAGGACCTGCTGGTGGCCGCGCTCGCGGTGGTGTACGCCGTTTGGCTGCTGTATGCCGGTGGCCTGAAGTACCTGCTGCTCTCTGCGCTCTTGTACGCACCGGGGGTGATCCTGTTTGCGCGGGCCAAGCATGAACAAGGTCTCACGCTTTTCACGCTGATGGAGAAACTGATCTTCGCCGCCGTGCTGTCGGGGGCGGCGCTGGCAGGCTATGCACTCTGGTCAGGGTTGCTGAGCCTGTGAGCCGGCTGTGAACGGCCGTTCCGGGCGGGACCAGATCCACAGGTTGCCCAGGCTCATGCCGGCGATGGCCAGGAACACCGGCCAGTGATGCTCAAGAAACACCAGCATCAAAACCGCGCAGAGCAACATGCTGACCGTCGCACTGACCTTGGCCCGCCGCTGGATCACCTTGCCGTTGCGCCAGTTGTACAGAATAGGACCGAACAACCGGTGATTTTCCAGCCAGGCGGACAGGCGAGGCGAGCTTCGCGTGGCCGCCCATGCCGACAACAGAATGAATTCGGTGGTCGGCAAGCCCGGAATGACAATGGCGACCAGGCCCACCCCCAGGCTTGCGTAAGCCAGGATCGCATACAGCAGTCGGGCAATTTTGGAGCGGGCAGGTTGGGTCATGGGCTCACTGCTAGAACGAACGGCCCCGGTCAGGGGGCCTTTGAAAGTGTTTCAAACCTGCTCGGCATCCACGGCATAGGCCTGTTTGAGCAAGACGGTAAAGCGCTCGAACGCTGCGACGGCGCCGTGTTCTGCAGCCACTTCTTCTCCAGCTGACAGCATCAGGCCATCGAGTGTTCGCGTGAACTGCTTCCAGCCTTCGGCGCGGCCACCGGCGGGCTCGCCCAGGTGGCGGGCGCCGAAGGTCTCCGACAAGCCCAGCGCCGCCGCCCGCTTGATTAGAAACGCGGCGCCCAGTTTGGAGCCTTCGGACACGAAGATCCAGCCTAATGCCTCTGCAATGCTGGGGCGCTGCACGGCCCCCGGCAGCTCGGCAGGCGCCTGCATGTCCAGGTCCGCCAGGTCCTGGCGGGCCTGATGGGCTCGGCAGCGCTCGGCAAGGTCGGGTATGAGGGCGATCAATCGCGGGTCGTTGTAGAGCGGCTGCAGTTCGGCCTGGAACAGGTACTGGGCCACCACGAAGCGGGCAAAACTTTCGCGGCTATCGAATGGCGCATGGGATTTGACCAGGGCGTCGAGTGCGGCATGGGGCGCCTGGGTCACCAGGTTCAGGCGTTGGGTACGCGAAGAAGCGCGGTTGCTCATGATGAAGTCCTTGGAAAGCGAAGCGTTTCAATACAAGACGAATCAACAGGGGCGGGGGCGTAAAAAACCCCGCAGGAACAGGGGTGGGTGCCAGGAACCAAGGCGGAAACACAGCGACCCCGCCCGGTTCCAGCTGCGCCAGCGCCTCAGATGTCCCACACCACATTGATGGCGAAATTACGGCCCGGCATGCTCAGGCGGTCGATGTTGGCCGGCTGGGTCACCGCGGCCTCCCCCTGGCCGTCATAGCTGCGCACCGAGTCCCACTGCCAGTACTTCTTGTCGGTGAGGTTGTACAGGCCGGCGTTCACGGTGATGTCATCGGTAACGTTGTAGAAGCCGGTCAGGTCCAGCACGCCATAGCCGGGCGTGCGGAACTTCGACGCCGAGCCATCGGGGGAATAGAAGGTGCTGTCGTCGACCCGCGTCTTGCGCTTGACCAGCGTCCAGCTCAGCAGCCCACCCATGTCGCCCTGCGTGTAGCCCAGGCCCATGACGCCCTTGAGTGGGTTGACGGTGTTGAGCGGCTGGCCGCTGTCGTCGTTGCGGCCGTAGGTGTATGCCAGGGAGCCTTGTGCATACAGCCCCTGTGGCGCGCCGAATTGGTCGAGTTCGAGCTGGCCTTTGACCTCGGCGCCTTTGATGGTCGCGCGCTTGATGTTGTTGGCCTGGAAGGTCTGCTCGAGGTTGGCGCCTTGCACGGCGTCTTCGTCAATGAAGTCACGGTACTTGTTGTAGTAGACCGCCATATCGAAGCTGCCCGTATCGAAGCGACCGCGCAGCCCGGTTTCCAGGCCCTTGCTGCGCTCAGGCCGCAGGCCAGGGTTACCCTCCACGCGGTAGCCTTGTTCCAGGTTCACGAACTTGCCGTACATGGACTTGGCCGTGGGCGTACGGAAGCCTTGGGCGTATTGCGCGTAGCCTGTGTAGTGGTCGTTGAAGGCATAGGTCATCCCCAGCTTGGGTGACACGCGGTGCCACTTCTTGTCTGAGTCATCCTGGAAAGCCGGGGCCGTGCCGCTGGCATCAAGGCCGCGCAGGAAAGCATCGGTGAAGTGAGGCGCCATGCGTGTGTAGTCGTAGCGCGCACCTGGCAGGAACGTCCAGCTGCCCCAGCGAATCTCGTCCTGAACGAACAGGCTGTAGGTATCGATGGTTGGGTCCGGGAAGTCGCTGACCAGCGCCTGGCCGTCGCGCGGGCTGTCCTGGCCGATACCCCGGCAGGTGCCGCCCACATTCACGCACGTGCCAGTACCGCTGCGCGCCCCGGTGACGTCCTGGTGCTTGAGGGTAGTGCCATAGGTCAGGGCGTGGTCGGTCTGGCCAAGGCTGAATGCCTTTTCAAGCTGGGCATCGAAGATCCACTGGCGGTCCTTGTAGGTGGTCTGGCGGTCGCGCAGTACCTGACGTCCCGAAGCGACGTACAGCTCGTCGGTGCGCTGGTCCGTCTTGGCGATCTGGTAGTTCAGGCTCCACCTGACATCGTCTGCGAACAGGCTGTCCAGGCCGAAACGTTGGTTCAGGCCGAAGCGCTCGCGGGTAATCGTGTCGTTGCCCTGGCGCATGCGGTACGAATTCATGGCACCAACGCCCGGGATGAATGGCCCGCCTACGGCGCTGAGCAGGTTCTGGTCGCGGTCGTCCTTGAAGCGTTCGTAGGTCACGCCCAGGCGGGCGTCGTCGGCGTAGTCCCAGCCCAGCTTGGCCAGCACGTTGGTGGTACGCGCATCCACTGGGTTGGCGCGGGTGCGTGCAAGGCCCACGCCGCCGTGATCGGCATGGCTCTCGGTTTCGTGACCGTTGCGCTGGCTCAGGTGCAGCAGACCGTCCAGGCTGCCCTCACGGCCAGCCACGGTGGCGGACGTCAGCCAACTGTCATCGGCTGAGCTGTAGCCGGTTTTGAGTCGCGCGCCAGCGTCTCGGCCAGGTTTGATGATGTCTTCAGGATCCAGGGTGAAGTAGCTCACTGCACCGCCGATGGCATTGCTGCCGTAGAGCACTGAGGCTGGGCCGCGCAGGATTTCCACCCGCTTGATGATTTCCGGGTCGACATAATTGCGCTGGGTCTGGGCGTAGGGCCCGTAGAAGAAGCTGTCCGGTATCGCCACGCCGTCGATCTGGGTGAGTATCCGCTCGCCATCGATACCGCGAATGTTGTAGCCGTTCAGGCCACTGCGCTGCCCGGTCCCCGCCACCGAGACGCCCGGCTCGTAGCGCACCAGGTCCTGGAGGGTGTTGACGTTCTGCCGGTCCAGCTGCTCTCGGGTCTGCACGCTGACCGTGCTGGGGACCTGGCTCACGTCTTGGGCACTGCGGGTGGCGCTGACGGTCACCTGCTGCAAGGCTATGGCCCCGCGACCTGACTGGCGCTCGAGCACCACGTTGCCGCGGCTGATGGTCCGCGGGACCAGGCCAGTGCCGTGTAGCAGGCGTTTGAGTGCCTGCTCGGGGGGCAGTGAACCCTGTATGCCGGGGGAGGCGACCCCTTCGGCCAGGCGAGCGTCGAAGCCCACCTGCCAGCCCGTGACCTGGCTGAAGGCATTGATGGCCGATACCAGCGGCTGTTGGGCGATGCCGAAGTGGTAGTCGCCCATGCGCGAGGTGCTCACCGACGCCGGCTCGACCGCCAGCGTGGGGAGTGAACAGGCGCCTGTGGCGAGCAAGGCGAGTGAAAACAGGGACAGTTGCCCCTTGAGGCGTGGCCGTAGGGTCGAACGGGTAGGACTGGTGGGCATCGAAAGCGCTCCCTGACGCGCGAACTGTTCATAGGGTGTGCGTTCTTGATTGAACAAGAATCAATTGCATTGGCTTTGACGAGACGGACAGGGAGGGGGTATCGCGTAAAAATAA
Source organism: Pseudomonas sp. SWI7 (assembly GCF_006351945.1). Taxonomy (NCBI): domain Bacteria; kingdom Pseudomonadati; phylum Pseudomonadota; class Gammaproteobacteria; order Pseudomonadales; family Pseudomonadaceae; genus Pseudomonas; species Pseudomonas sp. SWI7. The sequence goes on from NZ_CP040930.1 coordinate 4,844,153, forward strand.
ATCCCAGGCGCCCAGCAGGGCGTACGGCGCTGCCGCGGGTGGGCTGGTAGCGGTTAAGGCAGGCGCATCAGTTCAGGATGACCAGCGCTGGATACTCATGCAGTTGTGCCGAGGTGATATGGGCCAATGCACGTAGCGCCTCAAGCGGCTGGTCAAGGCGGTAGTTGCCGGTGACGGCGATGTTCTCCAGCCGTTCATTGCGATTGATGATCCAGCCGGGGTAATAGCGGCGCAGCTCGGCCAGCACCTGGCTCAAGGGGCAATTTTCGAAGACCAGGCGCCCATCGACCCAGGCCAGGTCCTTGCGCATGTCCAGTTGCCTGCGTGCACCGAGCCCGTCGGGCCCGACGCGAATGCTCTGACCGGCCTGCAAACGGATGCGTTGGACGCGGCCCCCTTGCACGTCGACGTCGACGTCGCCGCGTTGCACCTTGACCCAAGCCTGGCCATCGAGCAGGCGCACGGCAAAATCGGTGTCGCGTGCCTGGGCGCGCAGAGGGCCGGCTTGCACTTCGAGCGGTGCCGGCGCGCCCTTGGGCACCTGGAAGTATGCCTCGCCTTGCAGCAGGCGGGCGACCTGCCGCCCGTCATTGCGCTCGCTGGCAAACGCTGACTGGGTATTGAGCAGCACCCGGGCATCGTCCTGAAGGTTCACCCGGTGGCGTTCCCCCGCGACCGTCAGGTGATCAGCCTGCAGGCGCACTGGCACGTTGCCGAACGTGAACAGGCCTACCAGCAGCGCGGCAGCGGTGGCCAGCGGTTTCCACTGGCGACGCAGGCGACCTGCGCGAGGGCGCGATGGGTAGCCCTGCAGCTGTGCAGCGGCCTGCTTGAGCGCTGCGCCGTTCCACAATGCCTCGGCTTGCACGAACGCTTCGGCATTTTCGGGAGCGGCTTGCAGCCAGGTTTCGAATGCGAGGTGGTCGGCGGGCTCGGCGGTTTCAAGACGGACCAGCCACGCCAAAGCCTCGTCCGTGGCACGACGACGCGCATTGGGCCTGGTTGGTGACGGGCGATGTTCGGGGCTGTCGGTCACGGTGAGTCCTTGAGCGGGCGTGCGCAGATGATCAGGGCGCTGGCGCGATGTGGCAAGCGGGCCTCATCGCGGCGGCCCGTCAGGCGTCCAGGCGCTGGGCGACACCCAGGCAGATACCCATGATCAACTTCAGCTCCTTTTGCACCGTGCTCGCAGAAACCCCCAGCTGCTGGGCGATTTCGAGAGAGGTGGCGCCGTGCAGCCGGCTTAGCGTGAAGATCCTTTGCTGGCGTGGCGTCAGTTGCTTCAGGCTTTCGCTCAGGTGGCGCAGCAGTTGCTGGGCATGTGCAGCATCCTCGTTGCTGCTGGCGGGCACGGCGACATTGTTCACTACCTCGTCAGCCACGTCGTCGACCAGGGTTCGGGCCTGTACCCGGCGGGCACGCAAGTGGTCGAGCGCAAGGTTGCGGGCGGTCTGAAAGACGAAGGGTTCGATGTGCTGGACCGAACGCTCGCCCAGTGCGCGTGAGACGCGCAAGTAGGTTTCCTGAAGCAGGTCTTCGGCCGTGCAACGGTTGCCTACCATGCGCTGGAGCGTGCGGAGCAAGATGGGCCTCTGGCTGAGGAATACGGAATTGAACCGGGACTGACTCACGGAGCGACCTGACCTGACAAGCGGCCAATGATAATGCTTATCATCCGTGCTTGAGGTCAAGCTGCGAAATGTAGGCAAATCGTAACGGCGCCGCGAGTATCGCCGGTGCCGCAGAGCGGCTACGGCGATACGAGCTCGATGCCCCAGCACCTGTTACCAGTTGTCAGGGCGTGCTGGCACAGCCGTTACTGAGCGCGGCAGAGCGCCAGGCAGTTGTCCAGCATGCGGTTGGAGAAGCCCCACTCGTTGTCGTACCAGGCCAGCACCTTGAGCATGCGCCCATTGGCCCGTGTGTGGTTGGCATCGAAGATCGACGACAGCGGGTTGTGGTTGAAGTCGCACGAGACCAGGGGCAGGGCGTTATAGCCCAATACTCGCGAATGCTTGCTGGCCTCGAGGAACAGCTGGTTGACCTGTTCGGCCGTGGCTTCGCGCTTGAGGTTGACGGTGAGGTCCACCAGCGACACGTTGATCACCGGTACCCGCACGGCCATGCCGGTCAGCTTGCCGGCCAGCTCCGGCAGTACCAGGCCCACGGCCTCGGCGGCGCCAGTCTTGCTGGGGATCATCGACTGGGTGGCCGAACGGGCGCGGTAGGGGTCGCTGTGGTACACGTCGGTCAGCACCTGGTCGTTGGTGTAGGCATGGATGGTGGTCATCAGGCCTTGCTCGATACCGAACTCGCGGTGCAGCACCTGGGCGATGGGCGCCAGGCAGTTGGTGGTGCAGGAGGCGTTGGAAATGACCTGATGCGAGGCGCGCAGCACATCGTGGTTGACGCCATACACCACGGTGGCATCAGCGCCCTTGGCCGGCGCCGAGACGATCACCTTGCCCGCGCCGGCAGCGATGTGCGCAGCGGCCTTGTCGCGCTCGGTGAACAGCCCCGTGCATTCGAAGACCACATCGATCGCCAGGGCTTTCCAGGGCAGTTCGGCCGGGTTGCGAATGGCGCTCACCGCGATGCGGTCGCCGTTGACGGTCAGGCTTTCGTGGTCGGCTTCGACGCTGGCCTCGAAGGTGCCGTGCACGCTGTCGTACTTGAGCAAGTGGGCGTTCATGGTGCTGTCGCCCAGGTCGTTGATGGCGACGACCTGCATGTCCTGGCGGTAGCCCTGGGTATAGAGTGCGCGCAGGACATTGCGCCCGATGCGGCCGAATCCGTTGATGGCGATGCGAAGGGTCATGGCGATACCTCTGGCAGTCCGAGTCAAACCTGTGGCACAAAGGTGCTTCACTGAAACGGTTTTGTTGTTGGAATTACAAGATTATTCAGTTGCAGATAGAAAACAAGCCTTTTTAGTGGCAGTATTTTGTTTAAACCTACAACGAGCGGTTCGATCGTGAGCCTACCGAAGCAGTGCGCGCCTGTCCTTTGAGCCTAGGCGGCAATCGGCCGGGCACGATCACTTGGTAAACCGCCCTTACAATTAGCCTGGAGTCCAGTACATGCACCCGCGCATCCTTGAGGTCACCCAACGGCTGGTCGAGCGTAGCCGCGCCACCCGCGAACGCTACCTGCAGCTGATCCGCGGGGCCGCCAGCGAGGGCCCGATGCGTGCCAGCCTGCAATGCGCCAACTTCGCCCATGGCGTGGCCGGTTGTGGCAGCGAGGACAAACAGACCCTGCGCCTGATGAATGCCGCCAACGTGGCCATCGTCTCGGCCTACAACGACATGTTGTCGGCCCACCAGCCCTACCTGCATTTTCCCGAACAGATCAAGCAGGCCCTGCGCGAAGTCGGCTCGGTAGGCCAGTTCGCCGGCGGTGTGCCGGCCATGTGCGATGGCGTCACCCAGGGCGAGCCGGGCATGGAACTGGCCATCGCCAGCCGTGAAGTGATCGCCATGTCCACTGCCGTGGCGTTGTCCCACAACATGTTCGACGCGGCCCTGATGCTGGGCATCTGCGACAAGATCGTGCCGGGCCTGATGATGGGGGCCTTGCGCTTTGGTCACTTGCCCACGGTGTTCGTACCGGGCGGGCCGATGGTCTCGGGTATTTCCAACAAGCAGAAAGCCGATGTGCGCCAGCGTTATGCCGAAGGCAAGGCCAGCCGAGAGGAACTGCTGGAATCGGAAATGCAGTCCTACCACGGCCCTGGCACCTGCACCTTCTACGGCACGGCCAACACCAACCAGCTGGTGATGGAAGTGATGGGGCTGCACCTACCGGGTGCTTCTTTCGTCAACCCCTACACGCCGCTGCGCGACGCGCTGACCGCCGAGGCGGCGCAACAGGTCACGCGCATGACCAAGGCCAGCGGCACCTTCATGCCCCTGGGCGAAATCGTCGACGAGAAGGCGCTGGTCAACTCGATCGTGGCCCTGCATGCCACAGGCGGTTCCACCAACCATACCCTGCACATTCCGGCCATAGCCCAGGCCGCCGGTATCCAGCTGACCTGGCAGGACATGGCCGACCTGTCCGAAGTGGTACCGACCCTGTCCCACGTCTACCCCAACGGCAAGGCCGACATCAACCACTTCCAGGCCGCCGGCGGCATGGCGTTCCTGATCCGCGAGCTGCTCGATGCCGGTTTGCTGCACGAGGACGTCAACACCGTCGCCGGCCCTGGCCTGCGTCGCTACACCCAGGAGCCGTTCCTGGAGGACGGCAAGCTGGTCTGGCGCGAAGGGCCACAGCAGAGCCTGGACGAAAGCATCCTGCGGCCCGTGGCGCGGCCGTTCTCCGCCGAAGGCGGGTTGCGGGTGATGGAAGGCAACCTGGGGCGTGGCGTGATGAAAGTCTCCGCCGTGGCTCCAGAGCACCGCGTGGTCGAGGCGCCGGCGCGCATCTTTCACGATCAGCAGTCATTGGCCGACGCCTTCAAGGCAGGCGAGCTGGAGCGGGACTTCGTCGCAGTGGTGCGCTTCCAGGGCCCGCGCTGCAACGGCATGCCGGAGCTGCACAAACTCACCCCGTTCCTTGGCGTGCTGCAGGATCGCGGGTACAAGGTAGCCCTGGTGACCGATGGGCGCATGTCCGGTGCATCGGGCAAGATCCCCGCCGCCATTCACGTGTGCCCCGAAGCTTATGACGGCGGCCCGCTGGCACGGCTGCGCGATGGTGATATCGTGCGGGTCGATGGCGCTGAAGGTACATTGCGGGTAATGGTATCGGCCGACGAGCTGGCCCTGCGTGACCTGGCGACCGCGCCCCAGGGCAATGACCTGGGCTGCGGGCGCGAGCTGTTCGGCTTCATGCGCATGGCGTTCAGCCCGGCAGAGCAGGGCGCCAGCGCCTTTACCTCTGCCCTGGAGAACCTGAAATGAATGACCTGCTGGTTGGCGACATCGGCGGCACCAATGCCCGTTTTGCGTTATGGCGTGACAACCAGCTGCACGAGGTGAAGGTATTCGCCACCGAGGACTACACAAGCCCGGAACAGGCCATCGAAGCGTATTTTGAAGCCCTGGCCATACCGCGGGGTGGCGTAGCCGCTGCTTGCCTGGCGGTGGCCGGCCCGGTCGATGGCGATGAGTTTCGCTTCACCAACAACCATTGGCGCCTGAGCCGGACCGCCTTTTGCCAACGCTTACAGATCGGGCACCTGTTGCTGATCAACGATTTCACCGCCATGGCCCTTGGCATGACCCGCCTGCGCGAGGGTGAGTGTCGAGAAGTCTGCCCAGGTCAGGCCGATCCGCTGCGCCCGGCGCTGGTCATCGGACCCGGTACAGGCCTGGGTGTCGGCTCGCTGTTGCGCCTGGGGGGCAAGCACTGGCATGCCTTGCCAGGCGAAGGCGGGCACGTCGACCTGCCGGTGGGCAATGCCCGAGAGGCGGCGATCCATCAGTACATCCATGGCCAGATCGGCCATGTCAGTGCCGAGACGGTGCTCAGCGGCGGCGGGCTGGTGCGCCTGTACCAGGCCATCTGCGCCCTGGATGGTGAAAATCCGCGACACACTTCGCCGGCGCAGATCACCGATGCGGCCCTGGGTGGCGAGCCGCGGGCGCGGGCGGTGATCGAGCAATTCTGCCGGTTCCTGGGACGCGTGGCGGGCAACAACGTGCTTACCCTGGGCGCGCGTGGTGGGGTATATATCGTCGGCGGCGTGATCCCACGCTTTGCCGAGCTGTTCCTGCGCAGCGGTTTCGCCGACAGTTTCGGCGACAAAGGCTGCATGAGCGGTTACTTCCAAGGCGTGCCCGTATGGCTGGTGACTGCCGAGTTTTCCGGGCTGCTGGGCGCTGGCGTGGCCTTGCAGCAAGCGCTGGATCAGGGCTAGGCGCCTGGGCTCCCTGCAAGGCGACACAGGTCAGCGGGCAACAAGACCCGCCACCACAAAAGGACATCCCCCTTGAGCACTGCCGGCAAATCCATCCTGATGGTCGACGACGATCAGGAAATTCGCGAACTGTTGCAAACCTACCTCAGCCGCTCGGGCTTTCAGGTCAATGCCCAGGCCGATGGCGCCGGGTTTCGTCATGCCCTGGACACCACCGCTTGTGACCTGGTTATCCTGGACGTCATGCTGCCGGACGAGGACGGTTTCAGCCTGTGCCGATGGGTACGCCAGCACCCGCGTCATGCGCGGGTGCCCATCATCATGTTGACGGCAAGCTCGGACGAGACCGATCGGGTCATCGGGCTCGAGCTTGGCGCCGATGATTACCTGGGCAAGCCGTTCAGCCCGCGTGAACTGCAGGCCCGCATCAAAGCCTTGCTGCGCCGCGCCGAGTTCGGGCAAGCAGCGCCGGGTGGGGCGGTGCTGGCATTCGACGATTGGCGGCTCGACACGGTCAGCCATCGCCTGTTCCACCGCGACGGAGAGGAGGTGATTCTCTCGGGCGCGGACTTTGCGCTGCTCAAGCTGTTTCTGGACCACCCCCAGCAGATCCTCGACCGCGACACCATCGGCAACGCCACGCGAGGGCGAGAGCCGATGCCACTGGACCGCATCGTGGACATGGCCGTCAGCCGTCTGCGCCAGCGCTTGCGCGACACCGAGAAGCCACCCCGGCTGATCCGCACCGTGCGTGGCAGCGGCTACCTGCTGGCGACCCATGTCTGCACTGCACCCTGAGCGGCGGTGGCGCCTGCTGCCACGTTCGCTGCTGGGGCGCATGCTGCTGCTGACCTTGCTGGTGGTTCTGCTGGCCCAAGGGCTGTCGAGCATCATCTGGGTGGCCCAGCTGCGCGCCAGCCAGTTGCAAGGGCTGCGTGCCAGTGCCAGCAGCCTGGCCCACTCGATGAGCGCCAGCGTCAGTTACTTTCGCTCGCTGCCCGTTGCTTACCGGCCAATGGTGCTCGACCAGTTGCGCAGCATGGGAGGCACGCGGTTTTTCGTTTCGCTGAACGCCAAGCCGCTGGACATGCAGATGCTGCCTGTCACGCCGCGCAAGCAGGCAGTGATGGAGGTGTTCCAGCAAGTGCTGCACGAGCGTCTAGGGCCGCAGATGGACATTTCCGTCGAATTCGTCGACCCCGATGAACTGCGCATCTTCAACAGCGGGCTCAAGCTCGACGAGCTGCCAAGGTCATGGGCCCATTATTCGCTCACCCTCGAACCGCTCAATCCGCCGGTACTGGTCACCCAGATTCGTCTGGCCGAAGGCGAATGGCTGTACATCGCCTCGTTGTTGCCCGAGCCCTATACCAGCCTGGAAGCCGAGCGTCTGCCGCGCCAGCAGATCGGCTTCATCGTCCTGACTACGGCATTGTTGTTGCTGTTCATCGGGCTGCTGGTGCAATGGCAGAGCTGGCCGCTCAAGCGCCTGGCCCGTGCAGCGCGGGAGCTGTCACTGGGCGCCGATGTTGCGCCTGTGGCCGAAGGCGGCGGCAGCGAGGTGGTGGAGGTGGGCCGGGCCTTCAACAGCATGCGCGAGCGGATCAGCCGTTACCTCACCGAGCGTAGCCAATTGTTCAGCGCCATCTCCCACGACCTGCGTACGCCCATCACCCGGCTTCGCCTGCGTGTCGAACTGCTTGAAGACGAGCACCTGCAAGCCAAGTTCAGCCAGGACCTGGACGAACTGGAATTGCTGGTAAAGGGCGCGCTGCAATGCGTGAAGGACACCGACATTCACGAGAACATCGAGCCGGTGGACCTCAATCATATCCTCGAACTGCTGGCCGAGCCGTACCTGCGAGACGGTAGGATCATACTCGAAGGGCATGCCCTGGCGCCGTATCCGGGCAAGCCACTGGCATTGCGGCGCTGCATCGGCAACCTGATCGACAACGCCATCAAGTACGGCGAGCGGGCGCGGCTGCGTATCATCGACGGTGCGGCAGGCTTCGTCCTGCAGGTCGATGATCAGGGGCCTGGGGTGCCGCAACAGCAGATGGAGCAGGTGTTCGAACCCCATGTGCGGCTGGCCGGTCATCAGCAAGGCTATGGGCTGGGGTTGGGCATTGCCCGCAACATCGCCCACAGCCACGGTGGCGAGGTCAGCCTGCTCAATCTGCGCGAAGGCGGCTTGCGGGTGACCTTGTACCTGCCACGGGGCGTGGACTGACCCACCTGTACGCGTTGAACGTGCACCTGCGCGCAGAGGGCCAAATGTCACGGGCACGTGACAATCATGCCCGCGTTCGTGACACCCCACGTGGCCTGGCTGGCTAGAATCGGCACACGACTGGCAAGGACCTCGCTGGCGATGAACAATGATCTTTCTTCACAGGTGTCCTGGCTCCAAGCTCCGGGGCACACCGCATGGCGGCTGGCCGAGGGGCAGCGGTTGCTGGCCTTCGCCAGGGCTGCACGGCTCGCAGAAGGGTTTGGTGACCTGGATGCGGCAGGCAGGCTTGCCCTTGATGCAAGCGCCCAGACCCTGACCACTGCCCGCATGACCCACTGTTTCGCCCTGGCTCACCTTCAAGGCCTGCCGGGCCATCTAGGGCTGGCTGCCCACGGTGTGAGTGCCCTGCGCGGCCCCCTGAAGGATGCGCGCTACGGCGGCTGGTTTGCCCAGGCGGGCGGCCGTCAGGACAGTGGCAAGGATGCGTACCTGCATGCGTTCGTCGCCCTGGCCGCCAGCTCCGCCGTGGTGGCGGGCGTCGATGATGCTGAGGCCTTACTGAGCGACGCCATCGACATCATCGAGCGGCATTTCTGGAGCGAGGAGGAAGGTGCGCTTCGCGAAGCCTACGCCCGCGCCTGGCAGATGCCCGAGCCCTACCGCGGCGCCAACAGCAACATGCACGCGACCGAGGCGTTCCTGGCCCTGGCCGATGTCACCGGCAACCCAGTGTGGTTGCACCGCGCCTTGCGCATTGCCGAGCGCATCATCCATGCCCACGCGGCTGCCAACGGCTACCGAGTGGTGGAACACTTCGACGTCTTCTGGCGGCCGCTCAAGGATTACAACCAAGCACACCCGGCCGATCACTTTCGACCCTACGGCACGACGCCGGGGCATGCCTTCGAGTGGGCGCGGCTTCTGCTTCATCTGGAGGCCAGCCTGGCGCGCTGCGGGCTCCAGCCCCCGCCATGGCTGGTCGACAGTGCCCGCGCCCTGTTCGACGCCGCCTGCGCACAGGCGTGGAGCGTCGATGGCCAGCCTGGCTTCGTCTACACCCTCGGCTGGGATGATCAGCCACGGGTACGCGCCCGGCTGCATTGGGTTCACGCCGAAGCCTGCGCATGCGCAGCAGCCCTGTTGCAGCGCACGGGGCAGGCGCGCTTCGAGCAGTGGTATCGGCGCTGCTGGGACTTCATCACCGAGCATTTCATCGATCTTGAAGGCGGCAGTTGGCACCACGAACTCGATGCCGACAACCGTCCTGCCGGCACGATATGGCCCGGTAAGCCCGACCTGTACCATGCCTACCAGGCCCTGTTGCTACCCGGCCTGCCGCTGGCACGAAGCCTGGCGAGCGGGTTGGCCCTGAATGTAACCAAACGATGACATTCGCGCATCGCTTCGTTACCTGGCGGTGCGCGCACGCTGTTTAGACTCCATGCAACGCAAGCGCACGACTTGCACGGCATAACAACAATAAGGTGTAGAAATGACTTCCTACCTTCGTCTCGCTGCCGCGATCTCCCTGGCATCCCTGTTCCCCCTGACTGCGCACGCTGCCGATGCCAAGGGCACCGTCGAAGTGGTGCACTGGTGGACATCGGGTGGTGAAAAAGCGGCCGTCGATGTGCTCAAGGCCCAGGTCGAGAAAGACGGTTTCACCTGGAAGGACGGCGCCGTGGCCGGCGGCGGCGGCGCTACTGCCATGACCGTGCTCAAAAGCCGAGCGGTGGCTGGCAATCCGCCAGGCGTCGCGCAGATCAAGGGCCCCGACATCCAGGATTGGGCTGCAACCGGCCTGCTCGACAGCGACGTGCTCAAGGATGTGGCCAAGCAGGAAAAGTGGGATGCACTGCTGGACAAGAAAGTCGCCGACACCGTGAAATACGACGGCGACTATGTAGCCGTTCCGGTCAACATCCATCGCACCAACTGGCTGTGGATCAACCCTGAAGCCTTCAAGAAGGCCGGGATCGACAAGGCGCCCGCCACCCTCGATGAGTTCTATGCCGCTGCCGACAAGCTCAAGGCGGCAGGCATCATCCCGCTCGCCCACGGTGGCCAGCCGTGGCAGGACAGCACCGTCTTCGAAAGCGTCGTGCTGTCGGTGATGGGTGTCGACGGCTACAAGAAAGCCATGGTCGACCTGGACAACGATGCCCTGACCGGGCCCGACATGATCAAGGCCCTGACCGAGCTCAAGCGGGTCGCCACGTACATGGACCCCGATGGCAAAGGCCAGGACTGGAACCTGGAAGCTGCCAAGGTCATCAACGGCAAGGCTGGTATGCAGATCATGGGCGACTGGGCCAAGAGCGAGTGGACCTTGGCCAAGAAAACCGCCGGCAAGGACTACCAGTGCGTGCCGTTCCCCGGCACCGAGAAGGCCTTCCTGTACAACATCGATTCGCTGGTGGTGTTCAAGCAGAACGATGAGGGCACAGCTGCCGGCCAGCAGGACATCGCCCGCAAGGTGCTGGGTGAGGAGTTCCAGAAGGTGTTCAGCACCAACAAAGGCTCGATCCCGGTGCGCAACGACATGCTTGCCGACATGGGCAAGTATGGGTTCGATGCGTGCGCCCAGACCTCGGCCAAGGACTTCCTCGCCGACGCCAAGACCGGCGGCCTGCAGCCGAGCATGGCGCACAACATGGCCACGACGCTGGCCGTGCAGGGCGCCTTCTTCGATGTGGTGACCAACTACATCAACGACCCCAAGGCCGACCCGGCAGACGCGGCCAAGAAGCTGGCAGCCGCCATCCGAGCGGCCAAGTAGCCCACGGGCTGGCCAATGCGGCCCGGTGTCGGGGATGCCTGACGGGCCGCTGCGCCATCGTGGCCCGGCGTGACAAGCAGGCTGCGTGGCCCATCGACCTGTGGCTGCGTCAGTCTCGCGCGGCCACCGGCCTCGCACCCCGGTGCTACGTAGCGCCCAAGGCGACCTTCAAACCTGAGCAAGACAGTCGCTGCCGCGCGCCCTGCGCAGCAGCGCCTTCGAGGTGAACCATGACCACTACCACCGCCCGCCTGCGGGCTTCTCCCATGGATGCGCTACAGCGCTGGCTGCCCAAGCTGGTGCTGGCGCCGAGCATGTTCATCGTGCTGGTGGGCTTCTACGGCTACATCCTCTGGACCTTTGTGCTGTCCTTCACCACGTCCACGTTCCTGCCTACCTACAAGTGGGCAGGGCTGGCGCAGTACGTGCGTTTGTTCGACAACGACCGCTGGTGGGTGGCGAGCAAGAACCTGCTGGTGTTCGGCGGGCTGTTCATTACCATCAGCCTGGCGATTGGCGTGCTCCTGGCGGTGCTGCTGGACCAGCGCATTCGCCGCGAGGGGTTCATCCGCACCATTTACCTGTATCCCATGGCCCTGTCGATGATCGTTACCGGCACGGCCTGGAAGTGGTTGCTCAACCCTGGCATGGGGCTGGACAAGCTGCTGCGCGACTGGGGCTGGGAGGGCTTTCGCCTGGACTGGCTGCTGGACCCGGACCGGGTGGTGTACTGCCTGGTGATCGCGGCCGTGTGGCAGGCCTCGGGTTTCATCATGGCGATGTTCCTCGCCGGCCTGCGGGGCGTCGATCCCTCGATCATCCGCGCCGCCCAGATCGACGGTGCCAGCCTGCCGCGCATCTATTGGCGCGTGGTGCTGCCCAGCTTGCGCCCGGTGTTCTTCAGCTCGGTGATGATCCTCTCGCACATCGCCATCAAGAGCTTCGACCTGGTTGCTGCGATGACGGCAGGCGGGCCCGGCTATTCGTCTGACCTGCCGGCGATGTTCATGTATGCCTTCACCTTCAGCCGCGGGCAGATGGGCATGGGCTCGGCCAGTGCCATCCTCATGCTGGGGGCGATCCTGGCCATCCTGGTGCCTTACCTGTATTCAGAGTTGCGGAGCAAACGCCATGCATAGCCCTGTCGACAAACCCGCGCTCAGCCCCAGCCGGCTCGCCATCCATGCCGTGCTGCTGATCGCCGTGGTGCTGTACCTGGTGCCACTGGTGGTGATGCTGCTGACCAGTTTCAAAACCCCCGAGGACATCAGTACCGGCAACCTGCTCAGCTGGCCGACAGCGATCACGGCCATTGGCTGGGTCAAGGCCTGGGGCACGGTCAGCGGCTATTTCTGGAACTCGATTTTGATCACCGTGCCCGCGGTGCTGATTTCCACCACCATTGGTGCGCTCAATGGCTATGTGCTGTCGATGTGGCGCTTCCGTGGCTCGCAGCTGTTCTTCGGCCTGCTGTTGTTCGGCTGCTTCCTGCCGTTCCAGACGGTGCTGCTGCCGGCCTCGTTCACCCTGGGCAAGCTCGGGTTGGCCAGTACCACCACCGGCCTGGTGCTGGTACATGTGGTCTATGGCCTGGCCTTCACCACACTGTTCTTTCGCAACTTCTACGTCAGCATTCCCGATGCCCTGGTCAAGGCCGCACGGCTGGACGGGGCAGGGTTCTTCACCATCTTCAGGCGCATCATCCTGCCCATGTCAACGCCGATCATCATGGTCTGCCTGATCTGGCAGTTCACCCAGATCTGGAACGACTTCCTGTTCGGCGTGGTGTTCTCCAGTGGCGACTCGCAACCCATCACGGTGGCCTTGAACAACCTGGTCAATACCAGCACCGGGGCCAAGGAGTACAACGTCGACATGGCCGCCGCGATGATCGCCGGCCTGCCGACCCTGCTGGTGTACGTGGTGGCAGGCAAATATTTCGTGCGCGGGCTCACGGCCGGCGCGGTTAAGGGGTAAGTCATGGCAACGCTCGAACTTCGCAACGTGAACAAAACCTACGGTGCCGGGCTGCCGGATACCCTCAAGGACATCCAGCTGTCGATCAAGGACGGTGAGTTCCTGATCCTGGTCGGCCCTTCGGGCTGCGGCAAGTCGACCTTGATGAACTGCATCGCCGGGCTTGAGCAGATCACCGGTGGCGCCATCCTGATCGACCAGCAGGACGTCAGCGGCATGAGCCCCAAGGACCGTGACATCGCCATGGTGTTCCAGTCCTATGCGCTGTACCCGACCATGACCGTGCGCGAGAACATCGAATTTGGCCTGAAGATCCGCAAGATGCCCCAAGCCGCCATCGACGAGGAGGTGGCGCGGGTGGCCAAGCTGCTGCAGATCGAGCACCTGCTGGCGCGCAAGCCGGCGCAACTGTCTGGCGGTCAGCAGCAGCGCGTGGCCATGGGCAGGGCGCTGGCGCGCCGGCCGAAGATCTACCTGTTCGATGAACCGTTGTCCAACCTCGATGCCAAGTTACGGGTCGAGATGCGCACTGAAATGAAACTGATGCACCAGCGCCTGAAAACCACCACCGTCTACGTCACCCATGATCAGATCGAGGCCATGACCCTGGGTGACAAGGTAGCTGTCATGAAGGACGGCATCATCCAGCAGTTCGGTACGCCTCAGCAGATCTACAACGACCCGGCCAACCAGTTCGTCGCAAGCTTCATTGGCTCGCCGCCCATGAACTTCGTGCCGGCGCGGCTGGTTGCACAAGGCGGTCAGCTGCATGCGGTACTCGACAGTGGCCAGGCACGCTGCGAGCTGCCCCTGCCCGGCGCCGACCTGGGCCTGGAAGGGCGCGAAATCGTCTTGGGCATTCGTCCCGAGCAGATTGCCCTGGGCGCCGAGGGTGGCAACGGCGGGCCAAGCATTCGCGCCCAGGTACAGGTCACCGAGCCCACCGGCCCGGACATGCTGGTGTTCGTGACACTCAACCAGACCAAGGTGTGCTGCCGACTGGCCCCCGACGTGGCCTGCCAGGTAGGCGACACCCTGGCCCTGCAGTTCGACCCGGCGCGGGTGCTGCTGTTCGACGCCCAGAGCGGCGAGCGCCTACAGGCAACCCGTATCGCCAATACCGTCAAGGACAACATGGCTGCCCTCGGTGGCCGTTGAATCGTCTACACCATCAATAAGAAAAAGAGGACGCAACGCAATGGAACAGCGCAATCGTATTACCACCTGGGGCTCACTGGCGTTGCTTGCGCCGCTGGCGATGGCCGTCAGTACTGGCCTGCAGGCTGCCGAAGCTTTCTCCAGCGAGTCGAAATGGATGACCGGTGATTGGGGCGGCACCCGCACCGAGCTGCTGGAAAAAGGCTACGACTTCACCGTCGATTACGTTGGCGAAGTGGCCAGCAACCTCCACGGTGGCTACAACAACGACAAGACCGCCCGCTACAGCGACCAGTTCGCCTTGGGTGCGCACTTGGACCTGCAGAAGATCTTCGGCTGGCACGATGCCGAATTCAAACTGGCCATCACCGAGCGAAGCGGTCGCAACCTGTCCAACGACCGCATCAGCGACCCACGCGCCGGGCAGTTCAGCTCGGTGCAGGAAGTGTGGGGACGCGGCCAGACCTGGCGCTTGACCCAGATGTGGTTCAAACAGAAGTACTTCGACGGCGCGCTGGACGTGAAATTCGGCCGCTTTGGGCCGGGGGAGGACTTCAACAGCTTCCCTTGCGACTTCCAGAACCTGGCGTTCTGCGGCTCGCAAGTGGGTAACTGGGTGGGCGGTATCTGGTACAACTGGCCCGTCAGCCAATGGGCGACGCGCGTCAAGTACAACGTCACCCCCGAGTTCTATGTACAAGTCGGTGCCTACGAGCAGAACCCGTCCAACCTGGAAACCGGCAATGGCTTCAAGCTGAGCGGCAGCGGCACCAAGGGCGCGATCCTGCCGGTGGAAATGGTCTGGACGCCGAAGCTCAACGGCCTGCCCGGCGAATACCGCCTGGGCTATTACTACAGCACCGCCGATGCCGAAGATGTGTACAAGGACGTCAACGGTAACGCCCAAGGGCTCAGTGGTTCGGGCTTCAAGTCGCACTCTAGCAAGCACGGCTGGTGGGTGGTGGCGCAACAGCAGGTGACGGCCCAGGCGGGCGACGTCAACCGCGGGCTGAGCCTGTTCGCCAACTTCACGGTGCACGACAAGGCCACCAACGTGGTCGACAACTACCAGCAGGTGGGCATGGTCTACAAAGGCGCCTTCGATGCCCGGCCCAAGGATGATATCGGTTTCGGTATCGCCCGCATCCACGTCAATGACGATGTGCGCAAGCGTGCGCGCCAGCTCAACGACATGAGCGGCATCAACGACTACGACAACCCAGGCTTCGTCCCGCTGCAACGTACCGAGTACAACGCCGAGCTGTACTACGGCTTCCACGTCACCAACTGGCTGACCGTGCGGCCGAACCTTCAGTACATCAAGAGCCCCGGCGGCGTAGATGAAGTGGACAATGCGCTGGTGGCAGGCCTGAAGATTCAGTCGTCTTTCTAAGTGCATTTGTTGTAAATTTACGCCAATCCCGTTTGGCGCCCGGCAACCACTGACCTGCAGTGGTTGCCGTGGACAGGCCAAGACAGCGCTACCTCAAACAACAAGAGCCCTGCACCATGCCTGAGCATCCGCTCCATCGCTTCTTCGCCGCGCGGCGGCCCCGGCCGACGTTCGAATGGGAGCGCTACCAGCAGCGCGATGTGCTGATCATCGATCACCCCCTGTGCCAGGCGGCTTTCAGTCGCCAGGGGGCACAGTTGCTGCATTTCCAGCCCACAGGTGAACGGCCCTGGCTGTGGTGCGCAGAACAGTGGCCACAGGTGGGCGCCATTCGCGGCGGGGTGCCGGTCTGCTGGCCCTGGTACGGGCGCCATCCCAGTGAAGACCTGTGGCCTGCCCACGGTTGGGCCCGCCTGCTGGACTGGAAGCTGATGGACAGTCATGAGGATGAGCAGGGCGTGGTCCTCAAGTGGCGCCTGGAACTGTGCGACTGGCAGGTCGACCTGGAGGCGCGGCTGGGCAGCCGCATGGAGTTGAGCCTGAGCACCGAGCATCAGGACAGCGAGCCGTGCCAGTTGAGTCATGCCTTGCTGGCCTACTGGCGTATCAGTGACGTGTCGGAGGTAGCGCTGTCCGGGCTCGAGGACATCGAGGGGTACGACCACCTCAACCGTCAGGCATGCCGCCAGGACGGGGCGCTCAAGCCCAAGGGCGGCTGCCAGCGGGTCTATCCGGGCATTCCGCGCGTGCAACTGCATGACCCGGCCTGGCAGCGCCAGCTGTGCATCGACACCGGCGACAGCGACGACACGGTCGTATGGCACCCCGGCAGCCGGCCGCTATTGGGGGTTACCGGGCGCGAGTGCCAGCGTTTCGTGTGTGTGGAGGCGGCCAGCGGCAGCGACGACGGCCTGAGCCTGGCACCGGGGCAGCGCGCGCACTTGAGTCTGCAGGCGCACCGGCTCAGCTGAGTTCGTCGTCCTCGATGGGGTAGCGACTGGCGTTGAGGCTTTCCTTGATTTTGCGCAGGTGTGGCTGGAAATCCACGCCCCGGCGCAAGGTCATGCCGGTGGCCAGCACATCGAGTACGGTCAACTGGATGATGCGCGAGGTCATCGGCATATAGATGTCGGTGTCTTCGGGCAGGGGGATGTGAAGGCTAAGGCTGCAGGCGTTGGCCAGCGGCGACCCGGCCGCTGTCAGGCCCAGCACCGAGGCGCCGTTTTCCCTGGCCAGACGGGCTACTTCCACCAGCTCGCGAGTACGCCCAGTGTAGGAAATGATCACGAACAGGTCGCCAGTATGGGTCACCGAGGCCAGCATGCGTTGCATCAGTACGTCGGCATGCGCCGACACTGCCAGGTTGAAGCGGAAGAACTTGTGCTGGGCATCCAGCGCCACCGGCGCGGAGGCGCCCAGGCCGAAGAAGTGAATCTGCCGAGCCTGGATCATCATGTCGACTGCGCGGCTGACCTGCTGGGGATCCAGCTGCTGGCAGGCACTGTCGAGCGAGGCGATGGCGCTGGCGAAAATTTTCTGGGTATAGGCCGCCGGATCGTCATCGGCCTCCACCGCACGGCTGACGTAGGCAGCGCCGCTGGCCAGGCTTTGCGCCAGTTGCAGTTTCAGCTCCGGGTAACCGCTGACACCGAATGAGCGGCAGAAGCGGTTGACGGTCGGTTCGCTGACCTTGGCCGCCTGTGCCAGCGCCGCGATGCTGAAGCGTGTGGCTTGTTGCGGGTTGAGCAGGATGACTTCGGCGACTTTGCGTTCGGCCTTGTTCAGCTCGTCGAGGCGTCCCTGGATCTGTTCCAGGAGGTTTCTCACGCGGTCCATGGGGTGTCCTTGGGTCGGGAAGACAGCCAGCTGAGGGAGCAGCAGGCCTGTTTGCAGGGTCGTCTATCGTACTGGCGGCGCCGATTGCGCACCACTCGTCTGTCATACATCCGAATAATGTTATGGTTTTTACTACATTTTTCCTTGAAAACCCTAACTGAAAACGGTATTTCTAAATCAACTTTAGGAAAGAACCAACATCATGGCTGCAATCAGTGTCGAACCTTGCACATTTGCCCTGTTTGGCGCCCTGGGCGACCTGGCCCTGCGCAAGCTCTTCCCTGCGCTCTACCAGCTCGACCGCGCCGGGCTATTGCACGCCCAGACGCGCCTGCTGGCGCTGGCGCGTGAGGCTGGCAGCGCCCAGGATCACCTGAACAGCATCGAAGCCCACTTGCGCAAACATGTGCCCGAGGCCGACATCGAGGCTCCGGCGCTCGAGCGCTTCCTGGCAAGGCTCGATTACCAGCACCTGGATTTTCTGCAGCCAGAAGGCTATCAGGCCCTGGCCGCGCAAGTGCCTGACGGGCATCCCCTGATCGCCTACTTCGCCACGGCCGCCGTTGTGTATGGTGCCATCAGCGAAAACCTGGACAAGGCGGGCCTGAGCGAGCGCACCCGTGTGGTACTGGAGAAGCCGATCGGTCACGACCTTGAGTCCTCACGCCGGGTCAATGATGCCGTGGCGCGGTTCTTTCCCGAAAGCCGCGTCTATCGCATCGACCACTACCTGGGCAAGGAGACGGTACAGAACCTGATCGCCTTGCGCTTCGCCAACAGCCTGTTCGAAACCCAATGGAACCAGAACTCCATCTCCCACGTGGAAATCACGGTGGCGGAGAAGGTGGGTATCGAGGGTCGCTGGGGCTACTTCGACAAGGCCGGGCAGTTGCGCGACATGATCCAGAACCACCTGTTGCAGTTGCTGTGCCTGATTGCCATGGACCCGCCGAGCGAGCTGTCGGCCGACGCCATTCGCGACGAGAAGGTCAAGGTGCTCAAGGCGCTGGCGCCAATCACCGGAGACGGGTTGAGCACGCGGGTGGTGCGCGGGCAGTACATTGCCGGCTACAGCGATGGCAAGCCGGTGCCGGGTTACCTTGAAGAAGACAACGCCAACAGCCAGAGCGACACCGAGACCTTCGTCGCTCTGCGCGCCGACATTCGCAACTGGCGCTGGTCGGGCGTGCCGTTCTACCTGCGCACCGGCAAGCGCATGCCGCAAAAGCTGTCGCAGATCGTCATCCACTTCAAGGAAACGCCGCACTACATCTTTGCCCCGGAACAGCGTTTGCAGGTGGGCAACAAGTTGATCATTCGCCTGCAGCCGGACGAAGGTATCTCCCTGCGCGTGATGACCAAGGAGCAAGGGCTGGACAAGGGTATGCAACTGCGCAGTGGCCCGCTGCAACTGAATTTTTCCGACGCCTGGCGTAGCGCGCGGATTCCGGACGCCTATGAACGCTTGCTGCTTGAAGTGATGCGGGGCAACCAGAACCTGTTCGTGCGCAAGGACGAAATCGAGTACGCCTGGAAGTGGTGTGACCAGCTGATTGCCGGCTGGCGCAACACAGGCGACGCCCCCAAGCCCTATGCTGCGGGCAGCTGGGGGCCAATGAGCTCGATTGCTTTGATCACCCGCGATGGGAGGGCCTGGTATGGCGACATCTGAAACATTGTCCGACTTGCAGTTTCCGACGAGCACCGAGGTGCATCAACTGCCCGACGCAAGCACCCTGGCTGACACATTGGCCAAGGATGTGAGTGAGCGCCTGCGGGCGGCCATCGACGCTAAAGGCCAGGCCTGCGTCGTGCTGTCTGGTGGACGCAGCCCGGTGCCTTTTCTCGAGCAACTGGCCAAGCAGGACATGGACTGGAGCAAGGTGACGGTTAGCCTTGCCGATGAGCGCTGGGTGCCGGTGGAGCACGCCGACAGCAATGCCGGCCTGTTGGCCCGGCACCTGCTCACAGGGCAGGCCGCCCAAGCGCGCTTCATTGGCTTGTACCAGCAAGCGCCTTCGCTGGAAGAAGCTGCAGAGCAGGCCGATCGCGCCCTGGCCGATCTGCCGCCCATCGACGTGCTGGTACTGGGTATGGGTGACGATGGCCATACGGCCTCGCTGTTCCCAGCCAGTCCCAACTTGGCCGAGGGCCTTGATCCAAACAATCCCCGCCGTTGCCTACCGCTAATGGCGCCAACCGTTCCCCATCAGCGTCTTTCCATGACCCGATCGCTGCTGGCCACGGCAGGGTTCACCGCATTGTCCGTGCAAGGGCCAGGCAAACTCGCTACCCTGCGCGCCGCGCTGGCGGATGGCGACCTCGCCGAAATGCCCATTCGCGCTTTTCTTCACGCACCCCTGGACATCTACTGGTGCCCATGAGCCAAGGATCCACAGCAATGATCACCCTCGAACGTCCACAGCCCAAGCTCTCGATGGCCGACAAGGCCGCGCGGGTCGACGCCATCTGCGAAGCGGCGCGCATCCTGCCGGTGATCACCATCGCCCGCGAACAGGACATCCTGCCACTGGCCGATGCCCTGGCAGCCGGCGGTATCCGCACGCTGGAAGTGACCCTGCGTTCACAGCATGGCCTGAAGGCCATCGAAGTGCTGCGTGAGCAGCGCCCCGAACTGTGTGTAGGCGCCGGGACGGTGCTCGATCGCGCCATGTTTGCAGCCGTCGAGGCCGCTGGCGCCCAGTTCGTCGTCACGCCCGGCATTACCCAGGATGTGCTCCAAGCAGGTGTGGAGAGCGAAATCCCATTGCTGCCGGGTATCAGCACCCCGTCCGAAATCATGATGGGCTACGCGCTGGGCTACCGCCGTTTCAAGCTGTTCCCCGCCGAAATCAGCGGTGGCGTGGCGGCGATCAAAGCCTTTGCAGGCCCGTTTGGCGATATCCGTTTCTGCCCCACCGGCGGCGTCAACCCGGCCAACGTGCGCAATTACATGGCCTTGGCCAATGTGATGTGTGTAGGCGGCACCTGGATGCTCGACAGCAGCTGGATCAAGAATGGCGACTGGGCTCGCATCGAGGCCTGCAGTGCCGAGGCCATGGCGCTGGTGGACGGTCACTGAATTTCGTTGTGTGCTTTACGGCTTTTTGGGCGCTTGGTCGGCGCCCATTTTTTTGCCTGCCGTTTGCCGCTTGCGGGTGGTGAGCGCGTAGACGGTAGAGGTAAGTGTGCCTTTAGAACGTTGGGGCCGCAAAGCGGCCCCAACAATCCCGAGTCAACAACATCGGCTAAAGAGGCCGCTTTCTCCCTGACAGCACTCAGGCCGCCTTGGCCTCTTGCTGGCTCAGCGAGCGGTTCAGCGCGCTGAACAGGGCCTTGAAGCTGGCTGTGGTGATGTTTTCATCGATACCCACACCGTGCACAGGACGCCCGCCGGCTACACGCAGCTCGATGTAGGCCGCTGCCTTGGCGTTGGTGCCGGCGCCGATGGCATGTTCGTTGTAGTCCATGATTTCGACGGCAACCGGCAGGCCGGCAACCAGGGCTTCCAGAGCGCCATTGCCCTTGCCGCGCCAGTGCAGCGTGGTCTCGCCTTCGCCAGCGACTTCCACTTCCACGGCACTGTGGCCGTTTTCTTCCTGCAGGCGATGGCTGACCAGCGCGTATGGCGCATTGGCTTGCAAGTATTCCTTGTGCAGCAAGCTGTAGATCTGCTGCGCCGTCATTTCCAGGCCCAGGCGGTCGGTTTCGCCCTGCACAACCTGGCTGAACTCGATTTGCATGCGGCGCGGCAGGCTGATGCCGTATTCCTGCTCGAGCAGGTAGGTGATGCCGCCTTTGCCGGACTGGCTGTTGACGCGAATCACGGCCTCGTAGCTACGACCGATATCGGCCGGGTCGATCGGCAGGTACGGAACTTCCCACAACTCGCCTTCCTGCTGCTTGGCCAGGCCCTTGCGAATGGCATCCTGGTGCGAGCCGGAGAAGGCTGTGTGCACCAGGTCGCCTACGTACGGGTGGCGCGGGTGTACCGGCAGCTGGTTGCATTCTTCGACGACCTTGCGCACACCGTCGATATCGGAGAAATCCAGGCCCGGATCGATGCCCTGGGTGTACAGGTTCAAGGCCAGCGTCACCAGGTCGACGTTGCCGGTACGCTCACCATTGCCGAACAGGCAGCCCTCGGCACGGTCGGCGCCGGCCATCAGGCCCAGCTCGGTCGCGGCGATGCCGGTTCCCCGGTCGTTGTGGCAGTGCAGGCTGATGATCACGCTGTCACGGCGGTTGATGTGGCGGCAGAACCATTCGATCTGGTCGGCGTACACGTTGGGCGTGGCGACTTCGACGGTAGCCGGCAGGTTGAGGATGATCTTGTGCTCGGGTGTAGGGTTCCACACCTCGATGACCGCATCGCACACTTCCTTGGCAAATTCCATCTCGGTAGCGCTGAAGGTTTCGGGCGAGTACTGGAATGTCCAGTGCGTGTCCGGCTGCTGTGCGGCGTATTTGACGAACAGCTTGGCCGCGTTTACCGCGATGTCCTTCACGCCCTGCTTGTCCTGGTTGAAGACGATGCGGCGGAAAGCCGGGCAGGTGGCGTTGTACAGGTGAACGATGGCCTTCTTGGCGCCGCGCAGGGACTCGAAGGTACGGGCAATCAGGTCTTCACGCGCCTGGGTCAGCACCTGGATGGTGGTGTCCTCTGGAATATGACCGTCTTCGATCAAGGTGCGGACGAAGTCGAAGTCGGTTTGCGAGGCCGAAGGGAAGGAGGCTTCAATTTCCTTCACGCCCACTTGCACCAAGGTCTTCCAGAACCGCAGCTTCTTCTCCGCATCCATCGGCTCGATCAGCGACTGGTTACCGTCCCGCAGGTCCGAGCTGCACCAGATGGGCGCCTCGGTGATGGTCTTGGACGGCCAGGTACGGTCGGGCAGGTCGATGGTGGGAAAGGCGCGGTATTTCTTCGAAGGGTCTTTGAGCATGGTCATGGAAGCAATCCTTTTATGTGCGGCCGAGATCGGGCCTGCCGAGCAGTAACGAGGTGGGGGCGAGGCGACGCGATTCAGCCTGGTAGTCGAGCGCTGACCAGGCAGAGGCTGCGATGTTGTCGGAGCAAGATGAGGGTGCTGAAGGTTTTCATGGCCTCAACCCTAACCAGTGGGCTGAGGGTTGGCAAGCGTTGAAAAAAAATTGAGAGAAATGCTCAAAAAAAGCGCTATTGCGAGATTTTCTTGTGGCTAGCATTTGAATGCTTTGCATCTGTTGCGCAGTATTTTTCTTTGGCGCAATGGTGTGTCAACCGTTCAGAAGGGCTTCAGATCTGCGTTGGCCCGGCAATCGCCGCCCGTTTCGTCGGGCGGCTCAAGGGTCTATCGACGCAGAGTCAGCCCTGCCTCAGGGCTGAAAGGCACCGATGAAGATCGCCGGGTCAACACGCGCATCGTTCAGGCTGACGTTCCAGTGCATGTGCGGCCCGGTCGCGCGCCCCGTTGAGCCAACGCGCCCAACCACATCGCCACGACGCAGCTGCTGCCCGTTCTGCACGTCGATCCTGGACATATGGCAGAACATGCTGATGAAGCCCTGCCCGTGGTCGACGAACACCGTGCGGCCATTGAAAAAATAATCGCCTACCAGAATCACCTTGCCATTGGCTGGCGTCTTGATCGGCGTACCCGCTGGTACGGCGAAATCCAGGCCCGCATGGGGGTTGCGCTCTTCACCATTGAAGAACCGGCGCACGCCGAACTTGCTCGACAGCGGCCCATTGACCGGCTTGTCGAGGATCAGGTTGCTTGGCAATGCCGGGCTGAAGCTGCGGTAGGCCTTGATCTGCTCGGCCAGTTCGCGATCGATGCGCTTGAGGTCGGCCGGATTGGGGTTGACCTGGCGGGTGTTCTTCAAGGTGATGCGCTGTTCGGGGTACTGCTTGTGGCCCACGGTGAAGGGCAGGCTTCGGCTGCCTTGCTGCACCACCGCCTGCCCAGGCTTCTGGGTCAGGGGGATACCGACGATGGCCAACCAGTTGTCCTGTTCCTTGACCACCAGCACCGGCTTGCCATCGAAGCGTGCGCTGGGGGCACTGGCTGCCGGCCCCAGGTCGACCACTGCAACGCCGCCGGGCACCGGCTTGTTCAGCGTGCGGGTGATGTAGCTGGCCTGGGCTGTGGCGCTCAGGACGGTGAAGGCGAGGGCGAGCAGTGACGCGAGCAAGCGGGGCATGGGTCAATCCAGAAGTGAGAGCGTGACCGGAGTCAGGTGGTTATCTTCGACCCGCACCTGCAGCTCGCCTTCGTTGAGGCGTGCGGTGAGGCGCTGGCCGTTGCGCGTCTGTTCGGCGCTGCGGATGGCCTGGCCTTGTTCGTCGAGCAGAATGCTGTAGCCGCGCGCCAGCGTCGCCAGGGGGCTGACGATCTGCAGGGTCTGTAGCTGGGCCTGGAAGCGCTGGCGCCGGTCCTTGAGCACGTCGCGCATGGCCCGTGGCAGTCGCTCGGCCAGGCTGTCCAGGCGCTGGCCCAGCAGGGCCAGGGTGCGCCCGGGATGTTGCGCAGCCAGGCGCGTCTCCAGGCGCACCAAGCGCTCGCGGCGCTGATTGAGGTTGTGCAGGAAGGCACGGCGCAGGCGCATGTCCAGGTCATCAAGGCGCTGAGCCTGCTGACGCAGGCGTTCGCCCGGATGGCGCAAGCGGCGAATCAGCGACTCCAGGCGCAGGCGATCATGCACCAACCGGTTCTGCATGCGCAGGGTCAGGCGCCGTTGCAGGCCGTCCAGGCGATGCTGCAACCCGCTGCTGTCGGGGGCAAGCAGCTCGGCCGCAGCAGACGGGGTAGGGGCACGCACGTCGGCTACGAAGTCGCTGATCGACACGTCGGTTTCATGGCCCACGGCGCTCACGATCGGCGTCTTGCACGCGGCCACGGCGCGCGCCACGGCTTCCTCGTTGAAGCACCACAGGTCCTCCAGCGAACCGCCGCCGCGGGCCAGGATCAATGCGTCGAAACCGCGGCTGTCGGCCAGGCGAATGGCGCGCACGATCTGGGCGATGGCTTCGCGGCCCTGCACGGCGGTGGGGATCAGGTTCAACTCCACCTGGGGCGCGCGACGGGCGAACACACTGATGATGTCGCGGATCACGGCCCCGGTGGGGGAGGTGATGATGCCGATACGCTGGGGATGCGCAGGCAGCGCGCGCTTGCTGTCGGTGCTGAACAAGCCCTCGGCGCCAAGCTTTTCCTTGAGCGCCTCGAAAGCCAGGCGCAGCGCACCATCGCCAGCAGGCTCCACCGTATCGAGGATCAGCTGATAGTCGCCACGGCCTTCGAACAGGGACACCTTGCCGCGCACCCGTACCGCCAGGCCATCACGCAGTGCCTGGCGCACCCGCGTGGCGCTCTGCCGGAAGAGGGCGCAGCGCACCTGGGCACCGCTGTCCTTGAGGGTGAAGTACATGTGACCGGAGGCCGGCCGGGCCAGGTTGGAAATCTCGCCCTCCACCCACACGCTGCGGAAAACGTCTTCCAGCAGCACCCGGGCGCGGCCATTGAGTTGGCTGACGGTGAGCACATCACGGTCAAGGCCGAGGCGTTCGAAAGGGTCTTTGATCATGGGAAGGCACTATAAAGGATGAGGGGGCCGGGTGTCGTGCCCGGTCGATCAGGAGCTGACCTGGATCGCGGGTGCCTGCCCTGGCGTACCGATTGCCGAAGCTGCGCAGGTCATGTGTTCGATGAACTGGCTAACCAGCGGCCCGGCATCGCGACGGTGAGCGATGGCGACGGTGCTGACGCAGCCGGGGTCCGTCAGCGGGATGAACCGCAGCGCAGGAGGGGCGATGTCCTGCATGCAGCGTGGCAGCAAAGCCACCCCGAACCCCGCCTGGATCAGCTGCAACTGCGTGGTCTTGCGCGACACCACCCGCGCAGGCTGGGGAAAGAACCCCGCCGCCATGCACAGCTCGGCAGACAGATAGCTCAGGCCACCGCGTTGGTGGTGGGGAATGGAGATGAACGGCTGGCTCGAAAGCTCCGCCAAGGCGATGCAATCGCGCGCTGCCAGCTCATGGGTAGGGGCAAGCGCCAGCAGCAGGGGCTCTTCGAACAGCGGCTCGACGCACAACCCATCGTGCTGACGCAGCACCGGCAGTCTCAGCAACCCGATGTCCAGGCGACCTTCGGCCAGGGCTGCAAGCTGCCCTTCGGAGGACAGCTGGGCGATCTCCATGCTCACGCGTGGGTTGGTCCGCAAGTACTCACCCAAGTGCTCAAGCAACCGACCGGTCAGCGGCACCGTGCTGGAGTGGCTGATGTTCAGGCTGCCGCGCAGGCCCTGGCCAACGGCTCGGGCCAGCTCGCCAGCCTTGTCCAGGTCCAGCAGCAGGTTGCGCGCACGCGGCAGGAACGCCCGGCCCGCATCGGTCAGGCGAGGCAACCTGGCCGTGCGTTCGAACAACGCCGTGTCCAGCTGCAGTTCAAGCTCGCGCACCTGGCGGCTGAGGGCGGACTGGGCGACATACAGCCGTTCGGCCGCAGCACTGAAGCTGCCACATTCGGCAATTTCCACGAAGTAACGTAACTGACGGGTCGAGATCATGAGCGATGCCATTTCGAGATGGATCAAGGCGAGATTGCATATTAGCCGGCATGACACGGGTTTGGTTATGGTGCGCTGAACCTTCAAGGACAATGCGCCGATGCTTGCTGACTTCGCCATAGCACTACCGTTCTCGGTGCTTGACTGGCTACCCATCGTGCTGGGTATCGCGGCGGCCTATGTGGTGTTCGGCATCGCCGGCTTCGGCACGGCGTTGGTGGCAGGCCCGGTGCTGATCCATTTCATGCCGCTGTCGCAGATCATTCCCTTGCTGGTGTTGCTCGATTTCGTGGCGGCGTTCGGCAACCTGCTGCCCTCGCGGCGCGATGTGATACGGCGCGAATTGCTGCGCCTGCTGCCGTTCATGGCGCTGGGGTGCACCCTGGGCGTTGTGTTCCTGCTGCAGCTCAAATCGGACCTGCTGATGCTGCTGATGGGGCTGTTCATCACCGCCTATGCGCTCTACAGCCTGGCGCTGAAGGTACGCCCGGCCTCGCTTGCCGGGTGGTGGGCGGCACCAATGGGCACTGTGGGCGGGCTGTTCGGGGCCTTGTTCGGCAGTGGCGGCTTTCTCTACGCCCTTTACCTGAGCGCTCGCCTGCCCGACAAGGCGCAGGTGCGCGCCACCCAGAGCGCGTTGATCAGTTGCAGCACCCTGGTGCGCCTGACGCTGTTCCTGGTCGCCGGTGTCTACGCCGATCGACAACTGCTGCTGATGGCGGCCTGCCTGTTGCCGGTGATGGTCATCGGCCTGTGGGCTGGGCGCAGGCTCGCGCACAGGCTGTCACGCGAGGTCTTCGTGCGGCTGGTCACCTGGTTGGTGCTGGCCAGCGGCCTGGCGCTCATCGCTCGCTATGTGAGCGCTTGAGCAGGGGGTAGAATTGGCCGACTACCCGATCCAAGGCTTGTCCCGCTCATGAATACCCAAAGCATCATCGTTCCCAGGCAGTCCACCGTCCCGGTGCACGAGGCCCGCGCCCGCGCCATCCTGCGCTGGCTGGTCCGCGAAAAGGTCGTGGAAGAGCAGCTGACCACCTGCGGGCGTACCGGCAACCGCATGGCCCATGCCCTTGGGCCAGGTGCTCGCAAGGTGGCGCTGCACCCCGACAAACTGCCCTTCGGTGCGCCGGTCAACGGCCTTGAGGTGATGCTCAAGCGCTGCATCTATACGCCCACCGAAGGCTTCAAGGAAGAGGCAGGCTGCCCGCAGTGCCGGCGGGAAGTGGGCGAGCCGTTGTTCGACAGCCTGGAAGAGTGGATGCCTGGGGTCAGCGACAACTTCACGTGCCCGCTGTGCGGGTTCGAAGACGACATCAATGGCTTTCTGTTCCTGCAACCCTGTGCCTTTTCCAACCTGGGCTTCATCTTCAACAACTGGGGCGATGCCGGGTTCACCCAGGCGTTCATCGACAGCTTCGCCGATTGGCTGGACCAACCGGTGGCGGTGGTGCAGGTCCGGCTCGCCTGACGAGCGGCCGGGCAGGGCGGTAGCGCGCAGGGCAGCAACGGCCACTTGTAACTTCAGGCTTGATTTACATTGAGTGGCACGGCACGCATGAGTATAATGGCGCGCTTCCATTTTTCCCGCCCGGGAGCCCCCGCGATGTTGCGTATCAGCCAAGAAGCCCTGACCTTCGACGATATTCTCCTTGTACCTGGTTATTCCGAGGTACTGCCCAATGAAGTCAGTCTCAAGACCCGTTTGACCCGTGGCATCGAGCTGAACATCCCGCTGGTCTCCGCTGCCATGGACACCGTCACCGAAGCGCGCCTGGCCATCGCCATGGCCCAGGAAGGCGGTATCGGCATCATCCACAAGAACATGACCATCGAGCAGCAGGCCGGCGAAGTGCGCAAGGTCAAGAAGTTCGAGGCTGGCGTGGTCAAGGACCCGATCACCATCGAGGCCGACGCCACCGTGCGTGACCTGTTCGACCTGACGCGCCTGAACAACATTTCCGGCGTGCCTGTGCTGGAAAACGGTGACCTGGTCGGTATCGTGACCTCCCGCGACGTGCGCTTCGAAAGCCGCCTGGACGCCAGGGTCCGCGAAGTGATGACGCCCAAGGAACGCCTGGTCACCGTCCGCGAGGGCGCGGACAAGAACGAGGTGCGCGAGCTGCTGCACAAGCACCGCCTCGAGAAAGTGCTGATCGTCGACGAGCACTTCAGCCTCAAGGGCATGATGACCGTCAAGGACATCGAGAAGGCCAAGGCCTATCCATTGGCCAGCAAGGACGACCAGGGTCGTCTGCGCGTTGGCGCTGCTGTCGGCACCGGCAAGGACACCGGCGAGCGTGTTGCCGCCCTGGTCGCCGCTGGCGTGGACGTGGTCGTGGTCGACACCGCTCACGGGCACTCCAAGGGCGTGATCGAGCGCGTGCGCTGGGTCAAGCAAACCTACCCGCAGGTGCAGGTGATCGGCGGCAACATCGCCACCGGCGCGGCTGCCAAGGCCCTGGCCGAAGCCGGCGCGGACGCGGTCAAGGTCGGTATCGGCCCTGGCTCGATCTGCACCACCCGTATCGTGGCCGGTGTCGGCGTGCCGCAGATCAGCGCCATCGCCAACGTCGCCGCTGCGCTTGAAGGCACCGGTGTGCCATTGATCGCCGACGGCGGCATCCGCTTCTCCGGTGACCTGTCCAAGGCCATCGTCGCCGGTGCCAGCTGCGTGATGATGGGTTCGATGTTCGCCGGTACCGAAGAAGCCCCGGGCGAAGTCGAACTGTTCCAGGGCCGCTCCTACAAGGCCTACCGTGGCATGGGTTCGCTGGGCGCCATGGCGCAGTCGCAAGGCTCCTCCGACCGTTACTTCCAGGACTCCTCGGCCGGTGCCGAGAAGCTGGTCCCCGAAGGTATCGAAGGCCGCGTGCCGTACAAGGGCGCACTGGCCGCGATCATTCACCAGCTGATGGGCGGCCTGCGTTCGTCCATGGGCTACACCGGCAGTGCCACCATCGAAGAGATGCGCACCAAGCCGGAATTCGTACGCATCACGGGCGCCGGCATGGCCGAGTCCCACGTTCACGACGTGCAGATCACCAAGGAAGCCCCCAACTACCGGGTTGGCTGATTGCTCAGCGGTAAGCTCCAGACGGTGGCTGCGTTCGCGCAGCCACTGCGTTTTCCCCGATCAACTTGCAGCTTGCAGCTTCAAGCTCGCAGCTGAATCAGAGATTCCCCATGGCCCTCGATATTCACGCTCACCGGATCCTCATCCTCGATTTCGGCTCCCAGTACACCCAGCTGATCGCCCGCCGCGTGCGCGAGATCGGCGTGTACTGCGAACTGCACCCGTTCGACATGGACGATGAAGCGATCCGCGAATTCAACCCGCGCGGCATCATCCTCGCCGGTGGCCCCGAGTCGGTTCACGAAGCCAACAGCCCCCGTGCACCCCAGGCCGTGTTCGACCTGAACGTGCCTGTGCTGGGCATCTGCTACGGCATGCAGACCATGTCCGAACAGATGGGCGGCAAGGTCGAAGGGTCCGACCTGCGTGAGTTCGGTTATGCCCGCGTGGACGTGGTCGGCAAGAGCCGCCTGCTCGACGGCATCGAGGACCATATCGACGCCGACGGCGTACTGGGCCTGGACGTGTGGATGAGCCACGGTGACAAGGTCACCCAGCTGCCGACCGGTTTCCACGTACTGGCCAGCACCCCGAGCTGCCCGATCGCCGGCATGTTCGACGACACACGCGGCTACTACGGCGTGCAGTTCCACCCGGAAGTGACCCACACCAAGCAGGGCGGTCGCATCCTGTCCCGTTTCGTGCAGGACATCTGCGGCTGTGAAGCCCTGTGGACCCCGTCCAACATTGTCGAGGACGCCATCGCCCAGGTGCGTGAGCAAGTGGGGTCGGCCAACGTCCTGCTCGGCCTGTCCGGCGGCGTGGACAGTTCGGTGGTCGCGGCCCTGCTGCACCGCGCCATCGGCGACCAGCTGACCTGCGTCTTCGTCGACAACGGCCTGCTGCGCCTGCACGAGGGTGACCAGGTGATGGCCATGTTCAAGGAGAACATGGGCGTCAAGGTGATCCGTGCCGACGCTGAACAGCAGTTCCTCGACAACCTGGCCGGCGAAGCCGACCCGGAGAAGAAGCGCAAGATCATCGGCCGCACCTTCATCGACATCTTCGATGCCGAGGCCAGCAAGCTGCCCAACATCCAGTTCCTCGCCCAGGGCACCATCTACCCGGACGTGATCGAATCGGCTGGCGCCAAGAGTGGCAAGGCCCACGTGATCAAGTCCCACCACAACGTCGGTGGCCTGCCGGAGGAAATGAACCTCAAGCTGGTCGAACCACTGCGTGAGCTGTTCAAGGATGAAGTGCGCAAGATCGGCCTTGAACTCGGCCTGCCCTACGACATGGTCTACCGCCACCCATTCCCAGGCCCGGGCCTGGGTGTGCGCATCCTGGGTGAAGTGAAGAAAGAATACGCCGACATTCTGCGTCGCGCGGACCATATCTTCATCGAAGAGCTGCGCAAGGCTGATTGGTACCACAAGACCAGCCAGGCCTTCGTGGTGTTCCAGCCAGTGAAATCGGTTGGTGTGGTCGGTGACGGCCGTCGCTACGCCTGGGTCGTCGCCCTGCGCGCCGTCGAGACCGTGGACTTCATGACCGCGCGTTGGGCTCATCTGCCTTACGAACTGCTGGAAACCGTGAGCGGCCGTATCATCAACGAGATCGACGGTATCTCGCGGGTGACCTACGACGTGTCGAGCAAGCCGCCGGCGACGATTGAGTGGGAGTGATCCTGCGTCCGGTATAGCCCGGCACGATCTAGCAAAAAATGCCCTGAAGCCCGCGTAATTGCGGGCTTTTGGCTTTTTGCGTTTGGCAAATTCGGATAGAGTTCTGCATCGCCAAGCACGGTGTTTGTGTGACATGGTACGGGGTATTGACTGCATCTAATGCCATGCATGACGCTCAATACCATGTCGTTTGCCTCAGTATTGACACTGTATCGAAAGTCAGGGCCTGGCTCGCGGCGCGTCCGCGCTACAACATGCACTTCACACCGACTCCGGCCTCGTGCCTGAATGGGGTCGAGCGCTTTTTCTCAACGCTGAGCGAGAAATGGATCAAGCGGCAGGCACAGGTTAGCGTCAAAGATCTATAAGCATCCATTGCGCAGGACTTGGAAACGTACAACCAGAACCCGGAGCCATTCCGGTGGCGCCAGAAGCTGATGACATCCTCACCTCAGCCGCTCGTGCAAGCAAGAGCCCTGGGCAAATGATGTGTCCACAGTACTTATGAAACACCACACGAGTGCCCCGAACGGTTAGTTCGTTTATCTGTTTAAATAACTCGCCCAATGTTTCAGGGGCTTTTGGATTAACGAACTTCCCGAGCGGAACACGGGTCATTGCTATTTAGTCTTTGATATTCCATTGGCCAATATTCGTCTTGTCATCCATGAACCTCAAGACCCCCCCTCAATACTCAATGGTTTACCCGTCCCAGGGTCTCCTTGCCAGATCTCGTAATAATCGTCCTTGTCGACGAACGTCACGGGGTCGTACTTTTTACTGTAGGGCCTCACCCATCCGCTTTTGCTATCGAGGTACTGACCCTTCAAGTGCTCGCAGGCAACTTTAAGGTAACCACCCCAGTTACCGTCTTTTTCCCAGCTGTCTACAATTTCTACCCATAAAGTAGCCCTTAATTTGCCGCCGAGGTGATCTAGGTACTCTGGGCCCATTTCTGTATGCTGTGCGACCATTTGACCTTTAGTCACCTTGGCTACATCACCACCGTCAAGACCGATGCCTAGCCCATCATCATCGGTAAACCTCACAATGGCTTTAGATTCATTCTCGTCATTGCCAAAGTAAAGTTTAAAGGCAGACTCTCTTCGCTTTCCCATAAGACACCTCTATTTTGCTGATGAAGGTTACAGCTGTGGAAAAAGACAGTATTTTCATGCCCCAGCGTCATTGTTAATGACGCAGAAGACAAAATCGAAACTCATTGAAAAATAGACGCGGGCAGCCTGTCTAGGTTTTCAAGTCTGTCTTTCGTCGTACCTAACGTAATGCGCCCTTATAGATTTTCATACTGGCAAAAATATCAGTTGATTAACCGCCGTGTTAGCGTAATGGCCGCGGAGAGGAAGTCGCCGGTCAAGTCCTGCAGTGTGATGACGCCTGACCGCCTGACCCTGAGGGCCCCGATACCTGAAGACATCACGAACATGACATTCCGGCACCTACTGGAATAGCATCCACTGACCTGCGCGAGGCTCGCGGTCATTAACGGTTATCTTCAAGATAAAGGCCTGTCGCTACTTCCCGAATGCAAGTGCTGATGCATGATGGGGGTGTCGTTTGGCTGGCGGCGCGCCGGTTGAACCAAGGCAAATTCAACGGGTCGCTCGTGTAGCAAGAGCGCTGGGTAATTGATGTTTCCATGGTACTTATAAAACACCCCACTCGCTGCGCAGGTGAAGGTGCATATTGACCCGAAGAAGGTGATGTTCGCATGGCTGCGGAACGATGGTCTGACATGTCAGGGGGCTGAGTTCATCGAGCGCTATAGCCTGAACGTTGCGCCGCCAGAAGCGCAGATCTTATCTAGTGCAAGCGTGCTGGAGTGGAACCGCGTCAACGAGATCAAGCATCTGGCCATCCAATTCGATCTGGATGTCCTGGATCCGACTGAGTGTCGCTCGGTCTTCTTCGGCGAGCCTAACCCGGCCTGCGACCCTTACGAGGCTTCCCTGCAGGGAAAATGAGCTTCGCCCAAGGCGTGCGATTAATCAACGGTGTATCCAAGGCGACTGATGTGGTTGGTTTGGGTATCACCGAGCACCTGCCGTGAGACGCCATCACGCTCAAGGGTAGATTGGCTGAGATCCCGATCCTGAAGTAGTTCTCTAGAAAAGAAAGAGCCAGCTTCTGCTGGCTCATTCAAGCCAGTATGGGTTCCCAACTCAGGCGCCATGAATCACCCTTGATCTCATAGCCACTACCATGCATTTGCTCGGCTGGCCGAGATTGGCTATTGAGACGACGCAGACGAAAGGCTGCTTTTGGAATAGCGTGGGCGTGATCCACGCCATTTAGCAACAGCGTGTTGGCCACCGAGCTATTGCGCTGAAGCGCTTTCGGCTCCCTTACAGGAGGCCGGAAGGGACGGGGCCGCTTAGCGGCCCCATTTGCATTGGATAACAGCCTTTCACTCAATGCTTGGCTGCCAAGCCCAAGCCCCAAGTCCTAACGACCGCCGCGACTCAACCCACCCAGCCGCGCCGAAATCGACTGCATCCCCTTGCCCAACTCCCTGAGCGTACTCGCATCCCGGGCGCCTTCTTCACTGGCCGCATGGATCCGTACCGCCAGCTCGTTGATTTCCTGCGTCACGTGGCTCTGCTCCTGGGCGGCGACGGCGATCTGCTGGGCGCGCTGGACGATGTCGTCGAAACTGCCCACGGTGGTGCCCAGGGTCGTGGCCACGCCCACGGCCTGCTGCACCGACTCGCGAGTGCGCTGCGCACCGTGCTGCATGGTGGTGACCGCAGCGTACGATGCCTCGCGTAGATGGGTGATCATTTCCTGGATTTCGTTGGCAGACGTTTGTGTACGGCCGGCAAGCGTGCGCACCTCATCGGCTACCACCGCAAAGCCGCGGCCTTGTTCGCCAGCGCGGGCGGCCTCGATGGCAGCGTTGAGCGCCAACAGGTTGGTCTGCTGGGAGATCGACTTGATCACCTCCAGCACGCCGCCTACGCGCTCGATGTCTTCGCCTAGCTGGGTGATCGCGGTGGCCGCGCCCGAGATGTCGGTCGCCAGGCCTTCGATGGATTCACCGTTGCGACTGACTTGGTCCTGACTCTTCTGCGCCTCGACCAATGAGCTGCGAGCCGTGTCCGAGCAGTCCGTGGTGTTGCGCGCGACCTCATTGGCGCTGGCCGACATTTCGGTGATGGCGGTGGCGAGCAGGGTGTTGTCCACGCGTTGCGCCTCTGCCCGATCGGCCAGGCCAGTGGACAGTTGCGCCAGCTCGTTGGCTTGTTCTTCCAGTGACACCGACTCCTCGGCTATGTGGCGCAGCATGGCCTGCAGAGAGCCGGCGTACTGGTTGACGGCCGTGCGCAACGCGCCCAGCTCATCATTGCGCACAACGTCTAGCTGAGCACCCGCCTGGCCGCCTTGACCCAGGCTTTCGATTTGCGCCGTGGTTTCGTCGATCTGGGTGAGCAGCCGCTTGCCCGCCAGCCATGCCAGCCCCAGCAAAATGGCCAGTAAGGGCAGCAGGAACAGCAGGATCTGGCCGGTGAGCTTGTTCGCCAGGCCGACAACACGAGCTTCGGGGGTGACCAAGCCAATGCGCCAGCCAGTGCCTTCCATGGTAGCCAGGGTGACGTAGGCCGGCCCATCGAGGCGCGCATCGTTATCCAGATAAAGGGTGGTGGTGCCAGCCGGCTTGCTCGCCAGGCTATCGGCCACTGGCTTGAACCACGGTTGTTCCTGGCTCAGGCCGGCAAGGGTCGGCAAGCCCTTGGCGCTCTTTGCATCGGGGAAGAACAGCAGGTTACCTGAGGCGTCGACCGCAAAGGCGTAGCCACCGGTGACATTGCCGTTGGCCTTGAGGAAGGCCGCAAGGCCGTCGAGCTTCAGGTCAATGGTGGCGACGCCGGCGAACGCGCCTTGGGCGTGATAGGGCACGCTGCACGTCGTCATGGCGACGCCACTGACCGGGTCCTGGTACCCATCCGACCAGACACAGCGGCCCAAGGGCGCGGCTTTGGCGCCGATGTACCAGGACTCAGCCTGATACGGCGCGGTTTGCGCAGCGTTGTACTCGTCCGAGTAATCCAACCCATTGCTGGCGTTGCGTGCCCAGAAAAAACTGCGGCGTTCGGTGCCGGCAACGAAGCTGTTGGGTTCTGGCCACAGCCCGCCGCCTGCAATGGCGGTATCGCCTTGGCTGTCGATCACGTTGGGCAAGTTCGCCTTGATCAGGTTCTCGTCGCGGGGCAGGGTCTCGGCCAGGTGCGCCATTGCAGCCGCGGTGCCCTCGATGCGGTTCACCTGCATGGCCAGCTGGCGGGTGATGGCGCTGGCCGACTGTTCCGCCGCCTCGGTGCCAGCTGCAACCAGTTCAGGCTTGCCGCCCAGGGTCATGACGCTATAGATCGCCAATGCGGTGAGTGCCAGCAACGTCAGGATTCCCAGGGTCATGCGCCCGGAGATGCGATTGGGAAGTAGCGACATGCTGAAGCTCCACAAAATTTAGGTTGGCTTTCATTGATTACGGCAGCCAAGCCCGATAGTTGAGGTGCTACATCATGTTTCGTATGAGCGGACGACCGGTGGCGGCAAAAAGGCTATGAGTCGAGGGGGAATCAGCCAAAGCCGAGCACACCTTCTTATACCCATGAAGCATCGTCATCCTCTCAAACGATAAACGCTGTCCCGGCCGTCTTCAGGCAACGGCGTATCAAGCACCCCTCCCGCCATCGGTAAACCCTGCGCCCATCCCGCGGCCAACACCTGCACGTCCCGCGCTGGGTCGCACGCCCTGACCCTCTCATCGCGCAACCGACACGTCTGGGCATCCGTTGCGAACAAGGCGCGGGCAAAGCCCCGGCCCTGTTCCGAAAGCCGTGCGGTTTTGGGGGCGCGGATCGTTGTAAATACCTCAAACGCCTCGGTGGGCTCGTTGCCGGCAACAGCCAGGCAGCGAGCCAGGTGCCAGGCGTCTTCCAGGGCCTGGCAGGCGCCTTGGCCGGAGGTGGGCAATGGCGCATGCGCAGCGTCGCCGATCAACAGCACGTTCGCGCGGCTCCACGTGTGCAGCGGTTCCAAGTCGTGGACTGCAATTCGCCGGACGGCCTGGATGGGGGTTGCCCGGATGATGCGTGAAACGGGCTCGGGCCATTGGGCGAATTTATGCTCGACCTGCGCCCGGTCATCGGCTTGGCCAGCCCCTTCGTTGGACGGGCATGCTTGCGCAGCGGCCCAATACACCAGGTCAGGTCGAACCGCCACCGCACCGAAGCGCTGCCCCGTTCCCCAGTAATCCTGGATCGACACATCGTCCACCAGTGCGCGCGACCCTTGGGCCACGCCGATCCAGTTCACGAACCCTTGATAGCGCGGGGTGTTGTCGCCCGCGACGAACTTACGTGTCACCGATGCCATGCGCCCGTCCGCACCGATCAGCACGTCTGGGCGGATGCGTGTGCCGTTGCCGAAGCGGGCCACGGCCTGGCCCTGGGCATCCAGGTCGATGGCAACTGCCTGGCAGCCGAATTCGACTGCGATCCCCGCCCGCCTTGCATGTGCGAGCAACACGTCCTGCAAATCCCGGCGCAGCACCGTTACGGTGGGGTAGCCCATGGTTCGGTCCAGCAGTTCGATATCCAGGCCTCCCAACGCATTGCCGGCTGCATCGTACCGGCGCATGGCAAGGGGCCTGCCGCCGACGGCCTGAATAGCGTGCAACACGCCGAGCTTCTCCAGCACAAAGCTGGCGTTGGGCCAGAGCGTCACGCCGGCCCCTCCGGCTGCCGGTACATTGCGGCGCTCAAAGACCCGAGGGTTGAAGCCTTGCTTGCGCAACGCCAGCGCCGCGCTCAGCCCTGCAATGCCTGCACCCACTATCGCTATGT
Organism: Pseudomonas sp. SWI7; assembly: GCF_006351945.1. Lineage (NCBI taxonomy): Bacteria > Pseudomonadati > Pseudomonadota > Gammaproteobacteria > Pseudomonadales > Pseudomonadaceae > Pseudomonas > Pseudomonas sp. SWI7. The sequence goes on from NZ_CP040930.1 coordinate 4,880,579, forward strand.
CCACGTTCCAGCCCTCCTTGTTCATTCACTGCCCCGCGCCAGGTCATTGAGCGCTGGGGGCAAAGGGCAATCGTAGATTTCCCCGTTTCAGATCACTAGCGTGCAAAAATGGGACGTTTTCATACCTCAGGTGGGATAGTCAGTGCGCAATGAGCTCGATCTGAATGCGGTCCGTGTTTATACAGCGGTGGTGGATGAGCAGAGTTTCGTCGGCGCCTCGCGTGTGTTGGCCATGCCGTCTTCGAATGTCAGTCGCCATGTCGCTTCACTGGAGCGACAGCTCGGCACGCGCCTGCTCGAGCGCAGCACCCGTCATCTGCGCATGACCGAAGCGGGGCGGCTGTTATACGCACGGGCCAAGCCCTTGCTCGACGCTTTGCGCAGCACCCAGGAAGCACTCGGTGCTGTACAGCGCGAGCTGCGAGGTCCATTGAAGCTGTGTATGCCGGGTGAGGCTCCCAGGCTGCTGGCGCCCATCCTGGCCGAATTTTGCAGCCTGCACCCTGGCATCGAGCTTGAGTGCGATACCCGGGTGACTGGGCTGCAAGTGCTGCGTGAGGACGTGGACCTGTGCATCCTCTTTCACCGTGGCCGCCAGGAAGACAGCGAGTTCATCACCTGCGAGCTGGCCTGCTTGCCGAGCATCGTGGTCGCTGCCCCGTCTCTGCTGGCCCGTACAGGTATCCCGCAGCACGTTCGAGCGCTGAAGTCGCTGCCTTGCATCACCACGCTCAGCGCGCTCGGCGGGCAACCCTGGCAGTTTCAAGGTGCCAAGGGCGAAATCGTCAAGGTACCGGTGCGCAGCCGTTACCGCGTCAACAGCGGTGAGCTGGCCGTGGCGGGCGCGCGGCAGGGGATAGGGTTTGCGATTGTGGCGGCTTATCCCTGCCAGGACGATCTGGCGGCTGGCCGGTTGCAGGAAGTGGTACTGGATCTGTGCCCGGCGCCTTTGCAGTTGCTGGCGGCGTATAGCCACCGCCATTCAGTGACGGCGCGGGTGCGCGCCCTGCTGGCGTTCATTCGGGAGCGGTTGGAGGCGATGCACAGCTTGCCAGGCGGTTCTGCCGGCGCAGGTTGATCACGGCGTAAAGCGCGGTCACACCGGCAGGCTGTCACAGCCGAAAAAGCGGCCTGTCAGATCGCCTTCACCTTGACCCATTGCTCGGCCTCAAGCCACGCCCCGATCTCGTTGGGGCGCATCGGCCTGGAGAACAGGTAGCCTTGTGCCCAGGTGCAGCCCAGGGTCTTCAGGGTGTTGAGTTCTGCCGCAGTCTCCACGCCTTCGACGATGCACTCCAGTTGCATGTCCTGACACAGGGCAATCAGCGACTTGACGATTTTCAAGCTGGCCGGGTTGAGCTGGATGCCGGTGACGAAGGTGCGGTCCACCTTCAGCTTGGTCAGCGACAACGCATGGATCTGGCTGAGGCTGGAGTAGCCGGTGCCAAAGTCGTCCAGGGAAATGCCGCAGCCCAATTCACGCAGGCGGCTGATGGCGCGCTGGGCTTGTGGCAGGTCCTGGATGGCTGCGGTTTCGGTGATTTCCAGGTCCAGGTACGCAGGGTCGAACCGGCTGCTCCTGATCAACGCCACGATCTGCTGGGCGGCCTCTTCCGAGCCACAGTCATGGGTAGACAGGTTGAAAGACAGGCGCATGCCTGCAGGCCAACTGGCGGCCGTGTCCAGTGCCTTGGTCAGCAGGGGCAGCGTGAGGCGATTGACCATGCCGATGCGCTCGGCGATCGGGATGAAATCACTGGGTGGCACATTACCCAGTTCCGGGCTTTCCCAGCGCGCCAGTGCCTCGAACGCAACGGTTCGCTCGCTGCGGATATCCACGATGGGTTGGAACACCATGTGAAACTCGCGATCAAGGTCCGCCCTGCGCAGGGCCTGCTCGGTCAGCCCTTGTCGATTGAGTTGCTGACGATGGGCAGTGCTGAACAGGCACGCCGTACCAGGGCGATGACGCTTGCTCTGGTACAGCGCGTAGTCGGCATATTCGTACACTTGCGTGGCTGACGATGCCTGATCCGGAAAGGTGGCGATGCCCAGCGACGCACTGATCTGAATGGGGATGTCCACCAGTACGAATGGCTCGCGCATGCGCGTGCAGACCTTCTCGCCAAAGGCGCGTAGCTGCTCGTCATCCAGGGCCTGAGTAATGATCAGGCCGAACTCGTCGCCCCCCAGCCGGCTCAGGTGCACGCTGTCGTCGAGCAACTCGTTGAGGCGCTGACCGACCTGATACAGCAGCCGGTCGCCCACACTGTGGCCATACAGGTCGTTGACTGGCTTGAAACCATCCAGGTCAATCAGCCCGACGGCCAGGCGGGCGCCCTGGTCACCAGCTTGGGTCAACAGCGTGTCGAGCCGGGAGAAGAACTGCCGCCGATTGGCAAGCCCGGTCAGGCTGTCCACGTTGGCCAGCTGCAGGTTTTCCTCGCTGAGCCTGGCCGTTTGCGCCTGCATGTTCACCAGCCGGGTGAAGTCGGTGTATTGCGCCTTGAGGATGACCAGCATGGCGATCGATACCAACAGCACATCGAGCGCGGTGGCAATGAACGTGATGATGGAGGTGGAGGCGAAAAACACCACGAACGCTGTGTTGACCACAGCGGTAGTGGCCAAGGCCGCTGGCAACAGGTGCATCATGCAGAAAATGCAGCCGATCACGGTGATGGCCATGTAGAAGGCGACATGCGCCCGGGTGTAGCTGTCGCCATAGGGAAACAGCGCCAGCGACCAGGCCGTGAAGGCCACGGCAACGAAGGGTGCGAGCGTGTTGGTGCGTTTGAGTGCCGTGACCATCTGGGCCGGGCTGCGCACGCGCCTGCGGGTACGTACCCACTCTATCCCTCGGACCAGGCCGAACACCGTCATGATCATCGGGCAGTACACCACCAGCCAGCGCGGCGCCACCGTGAAGTGGGTGCCCGCCAGCATCATGGTGTTGATCAGCAGGATGAAGTACATCATGGGCAGCTGGCGCGACAGCGCGATGTATTGCGCCTTGACCAGGTCGGGGTTGTCCTTGGGTACGGACATCAAAGCTCGCAGGCCGAGTAGTGTTTTTTTCATCAGGCGACGCTCTGAAAGTACAACCAGGTGACAAACCGAACGGATTGCCCTTTTTCAGCTTGAAACGAGCAGGGCGGGACGCTGCTCTCACGGACCGTATCGGCCGATCCTCTGGTTGCTGCAATCGTTCAGACTGGTGGCACTTTGATTTCGTTCCCGCCTGCCAACGCCGCGGTGAGTAGCGCCGGTTATTCCGTGCCGGGGGTGTGGCCGAAATAGGCCTTGTAGGCATGGCAGAAGTTCGCCGGGTTGGCATAGCCGATGTGATAGGCGATCTGCGAGATTTGCCATTTGCGTTCCAGTACCAGGAGGCGTGCAAGCTCCAGGCGCTGTTGGCGAATGTACTGCAGGATCGAACAGCCAAACTGCTGGCTGAAGGCCCGGCGCAGGGTGGTCTCGCTCACTTTCAGCTGTTTGGCCAGGGCGGCGACGGACGGCGGGGCAGTGGGGCTGGTGTCCAGCAGCCGACGCGTTTCCAGTGCCAGGTCGCGGCGGCCACGGTCTTGCTGCAGCTCAGGTGTCGGGGCCTGGCTCGACAGATGGCTGGCCAGCTCCAGCACGATCCCCAGGCTCAGGCTTTCGTAGTGCAGGCGGCGCAAGCTCCCGCTGTAGGGCGAGCGATAAAGCTGCTGGAACAGGCGGCTCAGCGAGGGGGACTGGGGCAACTGGTCGAACTGCATGCCATCGGCCAGCAGGGCCAGCAGTGGGTGGAACTGGGGATCGTCCTGAGCCAGTTCGCGCAACGCGTCACCGGCAATGCGCACGCCGGCCATGCGCGCATGGCTGTCGACCGGCAACTGGTCCTGGGCTTCGAGGCTCTCGCTCAGGCCAAGCACGTGCAGCCGACCGGTGTCGTACTGGTTCAGCCTGCCGTCGACCTTGTGCTGCCAGGCGCCGTCGAACACTTGCACGATGCACAGGCTCTCGGGCAGCACCTTGTCGATGCGCAGGGGCTCGGGAAAGTGCAGGTGGCAGTCGAAGTACTGCAAGCCTTGGCGCACGGTCTGTGCCCGATAGTGCCCCGTGGCACTGCCCATCACATGAGCGGCACGCGTATCCAGCACGCCTGCCTGGGCCAGGGAGCCAGGGCTGTCGAAACAGAAGGCGGTATCCAGGTAGGGGGTTAGCGATTGCATGCAGGCTCGGTTTCTCGGTGGGGGCAGCGTCGACCGGAAATGGTAACGCGCGCACATTTTCGACAATAGTCGTTGTGACCAACCGGCTGTTTGTTGTGATGAACGGGCAACTGGGTTGGCAGCCTGGCTATTGAGTCCTTCAATACGCGTTTTGTTGCAGATCAGGAAACAAAATCATGTTCGCTTATCGGAAATGGGCTGCCTTGCTGGTTGCCGCGCTCACCCTGTGTATCGGTCAAGCCCAGGCCGAGGACCGCCCGGACGTGGCCAAGAACGTCGTCGCCTACCTGGGCACTGAAGGGGCCAAGGTGTGGACGCTGCGCATTGGCGATCGCGCGGCCAACGAGGCGCTGGTGCAGGTGGAAGGCGTCGATCACGACTGGGATATGCGCATCCAGAAAATGCACGTCGAGAAAACCGCCACGGATACCCGCTACTGGACCGACGTCGACGGCAAGAAATTCGTCGTGCTGATCATCCAGGGCATGTGGGGGGGCGAGCTGTACCTGCCCGGCGAGGCGCAGCCGCGCCAGGTCGGTTACTCGGAAGGTTTGTCGCATCAGGGCAACGCCGAGGCGTTCCTGACCGATTACCTGGCTGCCAAGAAATAATCGAGGGGCATCGATCATGAGCGAACATACCGATCCACTGGCCGACCTGTCCGGCTCGCTGGGCAACGAGTACGACCAGTCGCGCACGGCCCAGCGCGAGCGCGTGGTTGCCGAGCTTCGGCAAGTGATCGAGCGCGTGCCGGAGCAGAGCGAATTCACCAACTCTCGCCGTTACCGCGTGTGGGGGCCTGTATGGCTGGTCGGTGCCCTGATTCTGTTCGGAATCGGCATCAGCATGCAGCGCACCGGGCCGATCGTGGCCACCGCCTTCATCGTGCTCATCGCCGCTGTTGTGACCTGGCAGCACCGCAACGCCGGTACCCAGGTGTTCATGCGCCTGACGCGCCGCCAACTGTTCGTCGACACGTTGGACGCGCCGGTGGACCTGGCCCAAGTGCAGGACATCTCGGTCAAGGATGAAGGGCTGGTGATGATGCAGACGCTGGAGATGAGCAGCGATGCTGCATTGCCTACCCACCGAGTGGCGAGGCTGCAGTTCTTCGGTAACCAGGCCATGGTTCTGAAAAAGCCGCGCCCCCAGATCCGTATCATGTCGGCTGGGCTGGCGCAGAACGGACGCAAGCTGTCCAACGAAGAAGTGCTGGCCGTGCTGACGGCCTACTGCGATGCCGCCCACGCTCAGCGTCAGCTCGAGCTGCTGCAGGCCAATGGATAATTCCGGCGCCAATGACGACCTGGCCTACCTGCAGGTCCATGCCGTCGGGCCTGATGAGTCGTTCGAGCTGCGTGAGCACTCGCTGGGCAAGGCACTTGCGTGTGCAATCATCGGGCTGGTGGCACTTGGGCTCGGTGGCTGGCTCGCGAGCTTGCCGATGGTCTTCGGCCCGCAGACCTCCACCGCGGTGGTGGTGTTGCTATGGGCATTCGGTGCAGGGCTGGCCGGCATCGGGCTGGTGGCCCTGGTTTGCGCCTGGGCGCTGTATCAGCGCCATGGGCAGTGCGCACTGGCGGTGACCCGTGACACGGTCAGCTTCGCCAACGCCTTGGCCCCTGTACCATGGGAAGCGTTCGAGGGCTTCGATGTCGAACAACGGCGGCTGAGTACGCACCTGGTGTTCAGCCTTGCCGCGTTCGGTGCTGCACCTGTGCTCAAGGCCTCGAGTTTCAAAGCGCTGGCAGCCCCTGATGCCCAGCTGATTGCCGGTGGCCTGCGGCTCAAGGTGTGGGCGTGTAACTTCACCCTGACCGGGCGCAGGCTCACACTGGCAGAACTGGTGGACGTGCTTTACCCCTACCTGCAGGCAGCACAGGCCAGGCGTACCTTGGCACAGTTGTTCCCGGCCGTGGCTCGCCAGGGTGATGCCCTGCGGCGGGCTGGGCCATGAGCAACGGGGCCATACGGCTGCTCAGGCGCCTGGGCTGGGGCTTGGCCCTGCTGCTGTTGCCGCTGCTGGTACTGGGGTGGAGCCAGGTGCAACTCTGGCGCCTCGAGGTGGCACAGGCGCAGGCTCAGGTGATGCGCCAGTGGCTGGATACGCCAAGCGACACGCTCTTGCAGGCCCTGCCCAAGGCCGAGCGTAACCCATACCTGCCCCAGGCAGACCGACGTGAGCGGCTTCAGCGTGAAGTGGACCGCTATGAGGCGGGCCTTGGCGGGCAGTCTCTGCGCAAGGTCCTGGCAGTCACGAGCGGCCTGCTGGCGGTTCTGGCCCTGCTCACTGCGGCAGGGGCGTGGCTCAGGCTCAGACTGGACGCCTGGCGGGCGCTGCGCTCATCTGAGTTCCTGCAGCAGCACATGACCCAGCGTTGGCGTGCCCTGGGCAAGTGGCTGGTACTGCATCTGGGCTTGCTGGCTGCCGCATTGAGCCTTGCCTTGCTGTACGAGCTGAGCGTTGCGACCAGCCGGGTGGCCGAGGGTGGGTTGACGGTGCTGTTCATCGTGTTGCCGCTGGCTTCGTGCGTGCTGGTCTGCCTGCAACTGGCCAGGCGGTTGCATCGACGCTGGCCGCTTGTACTCGATCAGGGCACGTCCTTTCTGGGCAGGGCGCTTGATCGGGACAGTGCAACGGGGGTATGGCGCTGGGTCGAGGGCCTGGCGGCGCAGCTTCAGGCACCGGTCCCCGACAACATCGTGGTTGGCCTCGATCAGGGCTTTTTTGTCACCAGCGTGCCGATTCTGCTTCAGCCTGCAGGCTTGCCGCTGGCAGGTCGCACGCTGTACTTGCCGCTGCCTTACCTGGGCATGCTCAGCCAGGCAGAAGCGGGTGCGGTCATTGGACACGAACTGGGCCATTTCCGGCATCAGGATACCGAACGGGCCAGCCAGACCAATGCACAGTTCAGCATGATGCGCGCCCATTTCTCGGCGCTGGTGGGCGATGACGAGCCCGCGCCCTGGACGCAACGCCCGACGCTGTGGATGGCCTGGCAGTTCCTGCACCATTTCCAGCGTGCGGTACTGCACTGGGGACGGTCGCAAGAGCTGCTGGCAGACCAGGCAGGCGCTGCAGTCGGCGGACAACGGCTGTTTGCGCAGACCTTGCTGCGCATCATTGCGCTGCAGCCTGCGGTCGATACGGTGCTGGCGACGTGCGGTGGACAAGGTATCGATCGAGCCCTGCCTGGCTACCTTGAGCATCACCCGCTGCAGGTGGGCGACGAGGTGCTGGGTGCCGCCATGGCGCACCCCTTCGACACTCACCCTGCAGCCGCTTCCCGCCTGCAGGCGTTGGGTGTTGCGCCCGACCCGGCGCTGCTGTTCGCCGCTACCCGGGCACCGGGCGTCGAGGAGCGCCACTGGTTCGGCCGACTGTGAACGGGGGCGCGCGCTCAAGCCGATTGAGCGCGCCCAGGACACATCGGATTGATCCTTCACTTAATCTTTCCCATTCGCAGGTGTATCGTATTCGCCCTTCTTCATCAGCGCCTGCTGGTGAACTGTTTGTGCCGAACACGAGGTACCCGCTGCGATGTCCTTCACCCGTCGACAAATGCTCAAGGGCCTGACCGGCCTGGTTGTGGTTGGCCTGGGCGCGGGGGGCGCCGCGCGGTACTGGCTGGGCAAGGTCGAAGATGACAATGCCGGCCATGACTACGAGCTGATCGCAGCGCCCCTTGACGTCGAACTGGTCCCTGGACACACGACTCAAGCCTGGGCGTTCGGGCCCAGTGCCCCTGGGACCGAGCTGCGCGTGCGGCAGGGTACCTGGCTGCGCGTGCGCTTCATCAACCACCTGCCGATCGAGACCACCATCCACTGGCATGGCATCCGCTTGCCGCTGGAAATGGATGGCGTGCCGTATGTGTCGCAATTGCCAGTCAAGCCAGGGGAGTATTTCGACTACAAGTTCCGGGTGCCCGATGCCGGCAGCTACTGGTACCACCCCCATGTCAGCAGCTCCGAAGAGCTGGGCCGGGGCCTGGTGGGCCCGCTGATCGTCGAGGAGCGCGAACCCACCGGTTTCAAGCATGAGCGCACGCTCAACCTCAAGACCTGGCATGTGGACGAGCAGGGGGGCTGGATGCCGTTCAGCGTCCCGCGCGAGGCGGCGCGCAATGGGACGGCAGGGCGGCTGATCACCATCAACGGCCAAGCCGATGCCGTGACCGAGCTGCCGGCAGGGCAGGTGGTGCGCGTGCGCCTGCTGAACCTGGACAACACCTGGACGTACCGCATCAACCTCAAGGGCAACTGCGAAGCGCGGATCTACGCGCTCGATGGCAACCCCGTCACCCCCCGGCCATTGGAGGATGACTACTGGCTGGGGCCTGGCATGCGCATTTGCCTGGCGATCCGCATTCCCGAGGCCGGCGAAGAGATCTCCCTTCGCGATGGCTTCGTGCGCCTGGGCACCCTGCGCGCGGTGGCCAACCCGGATGCGCCCAGCGACTGGCCAGCGGCGCTGCCGCCCAACCCCATCGCCGAGCCGGACCTGGAAAACGCCGAAAAGCTCAACTTCAACTTCGAGTGGGCAGGCAAGGTGTCGGTCGGCACCGACCAGGGCAAGCCGCCGAGCCTGTGGCAGATCAACGGTCAGGCCTGGGACATCACCGACAAGACCTGCGCCGATCGCCCGATCGCGACGCTGACCAAGGGCAAGAGCTACATTTTCGAATTGAAGAACATGACCCAGTACCAGCACCCCATCCACTTGCACGGCATGAGCTTCAAGGTGATTGGTTCCAACCGGCATGACATCAAGGAGCCGTGGTTCACCGACACCTACCTGCTGGGCAAGAACGAGCGCGCCCAGGTTGCGCTGGTCGCCGATAACCCGGGCACCTGGATGTTCCACTGCCACGTCATCGACCACATGGAAACCGGCCTGATGGCCGCGATCGCGGTGGTCTGATGCGACCGCAGATCATCGACCGCAGCCATGACCAGACCTACATGCGCATGGCGTTGGCGTTGGCCGCCGAGGGCGCCCAGCTGGGCGAGGTGCCGGTGGGCGCTGTGCTGGTGCAGGACGGCCAGGTCATCGGCCAGGGCTTCAACCGCCCGATCACCGACAGCGACCCCAGCGCCCATGCCGAGATGGTGGCGATCCGCGCCGCCGCGCGGGCGGTCGGCAACTACCGCCTGCCGGGTAGCACGCTGTACGTGACCTTGGAGCCGTGCAGCATGTGCGCCGGCTTGATCGTGCATTCGCGGGTGATGCGCGTGGTCTTCGGCGCACTGGAACCCAAGGCCGGGATCGTGCAGAGCCAGGGCCAGTTCTTCGGGCAAGGCTTCCTGAACCACCGTGTGCTGGTAGAGGGGGGCGTGATGGCCGAAGCGTGCGGGCAAGTGCTCAGTGACTTCTTCAAGGCTCGCCGGGCCAAGCCGTGACGTGACCGGCTACAACGGCGCTGATTGCTCTGCCGGTTTAGCCTTGTTCACACCCGGTACATGCAGGTCGCCCTCGGCCACCTGGCCTTCGAGCTGAGGCTGGGTAACCCAGGTGAGAATGTCGTAGTAGCGGCGGATGTTGGCGACGAAGTGCACCGGTTCGCCGCCCCGTGCATAGCCGTACTTGGTCTGGCGGTACCATTGCTTCTGCGCCAGGCGCGGTAGCATCTTCTTCACATCCAGCCACTTGTTGGGGTTGAGCTTTTCGCGCTTGGCCAGGGTGCGCGCATCTTCCAGGTGGCCGCTGCCGACGTTGTAGGCGGCCAGCGCGAACCAGGTGCGGTCGGGCTCCTGGATGCTGTCGTCCAGCTCGGCCTTGATCTTCATGAAGTACTTGGCGCCACCCTTGATGCTCTGCTTGGGGTCCAGGCGGTTGGAAACCCCCATGGCCTGGGCGGTGCGCTGGGTCAGCATCATCAAGCCACGCACGCCGGTCTTGGAGGTGACCTCCGGCTGCCACATGGATTCCTGGTAGCCGATGGCGGCCAACAGGCGCCAGTCCACCTGCTCGACCTTGGCATAGCTCTTGAAATGCTTTTCGTACTTGGGCAAACGTTGCTGCAGGTGCTGGGCGAAGGTGTAGGCGCCCACATAGCCCAGTACGTCGACATGCCCGTAATAGCGGTCCTTCAGGCGCTGCAGGGTGCCATTCTTCTGGGACTTGTCGAGGAATTCGTTCACCTCGTTCAGCAGGCTGTTGTCCTCGCCTGCGGCGACGGCCCAGCGCTGGTCACGAGACTCGCCCAGGTCGAAGGCCACGCGCACATTAGGGAAGTACACCTGGTTCATGGCCAGTTCGTTGGAGTCGACCAGGGTAAGGTCGATCTGCCCTTCGTCGACCATGCGCAGCAGGTCGACCACCTCCACGGCATCGGACTCTTCGTATTGCAGGCCCGGGTACTGTTTTTTCAGCTCGGCCAGCTGATCGGCATGGCTGCTGCCCTTGAGCACCATGATCTTCTTGCCGACCAAGCCTTGGGCGCTGGTCGGGCGCGAGCGGCCATTGCGGTAGATGACCTGAGGCGTCACCTCAAGGTAGGGGTGAGAAAACTTCGCCTGGACCTGGCGCCGTTCGCTGCTGACAAGGCCGGCGGCTGCCAGCACCGGGCCGGACGGCTTGCCAAGGTCGTCGAACAGTTCGTCGAGGTTGTCGGCGGTCTCGATTTCCAGCTTCACGCCCAGGTCATCGGCAAAATGCTTGACCAGTTCGTACTCGAAGCCGGTCTCACCGTTGCGATCCTGGAAATAGGTGGCCGGGCTGTTGCGGGTGATCACGCGCAGCACACCGTCCTCCTTCACGCGCTCGAGGGTACTGGGTTTTTCAACGCAGCCACCAAGCAGCAGAAAGAGTCCGGTTGCGAAAAGCCATCTGGCGCAACGCTGGCGCAAAGCAGTGTGGGTGAACATAGGTTGCAGTATACGCAAAGGACTGGCCGTGCCATATCTCGACAACGGCTAGCTTGTCTGATAGCGCTTACTGGGGTTTGTCACTCGTGCGCACCGTCCAGCGCTGCGTTCATGGTCTGGTACAGGGTGCAGGCCCTGCATCAGAGCGATCGCCCCCCCTTTTGCCAGCCCGGGCAGGCGCTGCCGATGAGCTGCCAACACGGCCCCTGACAAGTGGTAGAACCCCCGGAAATTTTGACCCGCCGGTCCGGTTCCGCCGCCCGGCAGCCATGCGCTACAGCGGGTGCCGCAAGCCAACGAATTAGGCTAGAATGCACGGCCTCCAAGCACACCCCTTCTGAGGCTGTCCCGACGATGTTGATCCTGCGCGGCGCTCCTGCCCTTTCTGCCTTTCGCCACGGTAAGTTACTCGAGCAACTGAGCCAGAAAGTCCCCGCTGTTACTGGTTTGTATGCCGAATTTGCCCACTTCGCCGATACCGACGGCGAGCTGACCGCCGACCAGCAGCAGGTGCTGGGCCGTCTGCTCAAGTACGGCCCGAGCGTACCGGTGCAGGAGCCCGCCGGTCGCCTGTTCCTGGTCGTACCGCGCCTGGGCACCATTTCGCCCTGGGCCAGCAAGGCCAGCGACATCGCCCACAACTGCGGCCTGCAGTCGATCCAGCGCCTGGAGCGCGGCATTGCGTACTACGTTGCCGGTGACCTCAGCGACGCCGAGGCCGAGCAGGTGTCGGCGCAGTTGCACGACCGCATGACCCAGCGCGTGCTGGGCCAGCTTGAGCAGGCCGCCGACATGTTCAGCCACGCCCAGCCAAGGCCCATGACGTCAGTGGACATCCTCGCCGGTGGCCGCGACGCTCTGGCCCAGGCCAACATCGACCTCGGCCTGGCATTGGCCGAGGACGAGGTGGACTACCTGGTCACCGCGTTCCAGGGCCTCAAGCGCAACCCCAACGACATCGAACTGATGATGTTCGCCCAGGCCAACTCCGAGCACTGTCGCCACAAGATCTTCAACGCCAGTTGGGACATCGACGGCCAGGCGCAGGACAAGAGCCTGTTCGGCATGATCAAGAACACCTACCAGATGCACAGCGAAGGTGTGCTGTCGGCGTACAAGGACAACGCTTCGGTCATCGTCGGCAACGTTGCTGGTCGTTTCTACCCGAACCCTGAAACCCGCCAGTATGGTGCGGTGCAGGAGCCGGTACACATTCTGATGAAGGTGGAAACCCACAACCACCCGACCGCCATCGCTCCCTTCTCCGGGGCATCGACCGGTTCTGGCGGCGAAATCCGTGACGAAGGTGCCACCGGCCGTGGCGCCAAGCCCAAGGCCGGCCTCACCGGCTTCACCGTGTCCAACCTGCGCATCCCAGGCTTCGAGCAGCCCTGGGAGCAGGACTACGGCAAGCCTGGCCGCATCGTCGATGCCCTCGACATCATGGTCGAAGGCCCGCTGGGCGGCGCTGCCTTCAACAACGAGTTCGGGCGTCCGGCCCTGACCGGCTACTTCCGTACCTTCGAGCAGTCCATCAACACCCCGCACGGCGAAGAAGTGCGCGGTTACCACAAGCCGATCATGCTGGCCGGCGGCATGGGCAACATCCGCGAAGATCACGTGCAGAAGGGCGAGATCACCGTCGGTGCCAAGCTGATCGTGTTGGGCGGTCCGGCCATGCTGATCGGCCTGGGTGGCGGCGCCGCTTCGTCGGTGGCCACCGGCGCCAGCTCGGCCGACCTCGACTTCGCCTCGGTGCAGCGCGAAAACCCCGAGATGGAGCGCCGTTGCCAGGAGGTCATCGACCGTTGCTGGCAGTTGGGTGAACACAACCCCATCGCCTTCATCCACGACGTGGGGGCGGGCGGTATCTCCAATGCGTTCCCTGAACTGGTGAACGACGGCGGTCGCGGTGGCCGCTTCGAGCTGCGCAACGTGCCCAATGACGAGCCGGGCATGGCCCCGCACGAAATCTGGAGCAACGAATCCCAGGAACGCTATGTACTGGCAGTCAGCGCCGAGGACTTCGAGCGCTTCCAGGCCATCTGCGAGCGCGAGCGCTGCCCGTTCGCAGTCGTCGGCGAGGCGACTGCCGAGCCGCACCTGACTGTGACCGACAGCCACTTTGGCAACACGCCGGTCGACATGCCGCTGGACGTGCTGCTCGGCAAACCGCCGCGCATGCACCGCTCGGTCAGCCGCGAAGCCGAGTTGGGCGACGACTTCGATCCGAGCACCCTGGACCTGGACAGCGCTGCGCAGCGCGTGCTGAACCACCCGGCCGTTGCCAGCAAGAGCTTCCTGATCACCATTGGCGACCGCACCATCACCGGCCTTGTGGCGCGCGACCAGATGGTCGGCCCCTGGCAGGTGCCGGTGGCTGACTGTGCCGTCACCGCCACCAGCTTCGACGTGTACACCGGTGAAGCCATGGCCATGGGCGAGCGTACCCCGCTGGCCCTGCTCGATGCCCCGGCTTCCGGGCGCATGGCCATCGGCGAGGTCCTGACCAACATGGCCGGCGCGCGTATCGACAAACTGTCCGACATCAAGCTGTCGGCCAACTGGATGTCGGCCGCCGGCCACCCGGGCGAAGACGCCCGCTTGTACGACACCGTCAAGGCTGTGGGCATGGAGCTGTGCCCAGAGCTGGGCCTGACGATTCCGGTCGGCAAAGACTCCATGTCGATGAAAACCAAGTGGAGCGAGGACGGCGTGGACAAGAGCGTGACCTCGCCGATGTCGCTGATCGTCAGCGGCTTTGCGCCGGTTACCGACATCCGCGGCACCCTGACCCCGCAATTGCGCATGGACAAGGGCGAGACGGACCTGATCCTGATCGACCTGGGCCGTGGCAAGAACCGCATGGGCGCGTCGATCCTGGCGCAGACCTACGGCAAGCTCGGTGCCCAGGCGCCGGATGTGGACGATGCCGAAGACCTCAAGGCGTTCTTCGCCGTCATCCAGGGCCTGAATGCCGACGGCCACCTGCTGGCCTACCATGACCGCTCCGACGGCGGCCTCTTCGCCACCGTGCTGGAAATGGCCTTCGCGGGTCACTGCGGTCTGGACTTGCACCTCGATCCGCTGACCGACAGCAAGGCCGACATCCCGGCCATCCTGTTCAACGAAGAGCTGGGCGCGGTCATTCAGGTGCGTCAGGACGCTACCCCGGACGTACTGGTCCAGTTCAGCGCCGCTGGCTTGGGTGAGCAGTGCGTGGCGGTGATCGGCAAGCCGGTCAACAACGCCGAAGTCTCCATCAGCCTGAACGGCGAAGTGCTGTTCGATGACGACCGCCGCATGCTTCAGCGCCAGTGGGCTGAGACCAGCTACCAGATCCAGCGCCTGCGCGACAACGCCGATTGCGCGGATCAGGAATTCGACCTGCTGCTCGAAGAAGACAACCCAGGGCTGTCGGTCAAGTTGGGCTTTGATGTCAACGACGACATCGCCGCGCCCTACATCAAGAAAGGCGTGCGCCCGCAAGTGGCCATCCTGCGTGAGCAGGGCGTCAACGGCCAGGTCGAAATGGCGGCTGCCTTCGACCGTGCCGGTTTCGCGGCCATCGACGTGCACATGAGCGACATCCTTGCTGGTCGCGTGGACTTCGAGGCCTTCAAGGGCTTGGTCGCCTGTGGCGGCTTCTCCTACGGCGACGTGTTGGGTGCAGGCGAGGGCTGGGCCAAGTCGGCCCTGTTCAACAGCCGTGCGCGTGATGCCTTCCAGGCGTTCTTCGAGCGTAACGACAGCTTCGCCCTGGGGGTGTGCAACGGTTGCCAGATGATGTCCAACCTGCACGAGCTGATTCCGGGCACCGAGTACTGGCCGCACTTCGTGCGTAACCGCTCCGAGCAGTTCGAGGCGCGGGTGGCCATGGTCGAGGTGCAGAAGTCCAACTCGATCTTCCTGCAGGGCATGGCCGGCTCGCGCATGCCGATCGCCATCGCCCACGGCGAGGGCCATGCCGAGTTCGCCAGTGAAGAGGCCTTGCTGGAGGCCGATGTGTCCGGTTGCGTGGCGCTGCGTTACGTGGACAACCACGGCAAGGTCACCGAGGCCTACCCGGCCAATCCCAACGGCTCGCCACGCGGTATCACGGGGCTCACCAGCCGCGACGGCCGCGTGACCATCATGATGCCGCACCCGGAGCGTGTGTTCCGTGCCGTGCAGAACTCGTGGCGCCCGGATGAGTGGCAGGAAGATGCGGCGCTGATGCGTATGTTCCGCAATGCGCGGGTGTGGGTGAACTAAGGCGTGTACAAGCTCGCCTTCTTCGTCCCTGCCAGCCATGTGGAGGTGGTCAAGGCTGCTGTGTTCGCCGCAGGTGGTGGGCACATGGGTGATTATGACCACTGTGCTTGGCAGACCTTGGGCCAGGGCCAGTTTCGTCCATTGGACGGCAGTTCGCCGTTTCTTGGGCGGGCGGGTCAGGTCGAGGTGGTGGAGGAGTGGAGGGTGGAGCTTGTGGTGGGCGATGACCTGATTCGTCAGGTTGTTGCTGCGCTCAAGCAGAGTCATCCGTATGAGACGCCGGCCTATGAGGTTTATCGGTTGGTGGACTTTTAATGCTCGTCGTGGTGGGTGAGGGGTGAGTTAGCCTCTTACAGGTTGGGTCGGGAGTTTTGATGGGTTTCGATATCCTGCCTGATGATGTGGAAGTTCTAAGTTCTAAGTTCTAAGTTCTAAGTTCTAAGTTCTAAGTTCTAAGTTCTAAGTTCGGAGTTATATGTTTAGAACTTGAATGCTTAGGTGTGGGTGGTGATAAAGTGTTTAGTCCATTTGCGATGGCGACGCTTAATCACCTTTTCGCCCTTACGGCGAGTCACTTTTTGTCAAACGCGACAAAAAGTAACCAAAAAACGCTGCGCTCCATTCATACGGCCCCTACGCTGCGCTTCGGGGTTCCCTCACTCCGGTCTTGCTCCCGGGAGGACCGCGCTGTAGGCCCCATCCTGGGGCCCAGCGCTTGACAGGCATCCATGCCTGTCACCTCCCTCCGCAAGACCTGCGTTCGGCCTTCTGAAGTCGCGAAGATCAAGATCAAGATCAAGATCAAGATCAAGATCAAGATCAAGATCAAGATCAAGATCGAGCGCCGCACATAGTTATACATGTCCTGTAGGAGCGGCCTTGCGCCGCGATGGACCGCTCTCACATGGATATCGAGTAATATTTAAATGATGCACGCGCATTAAATAACTACATTAAGTTTACAGCCTGCTGTTGCTGTTGCTGTTGCTGTTGCTGTTGCTGTTGCTGTTGCTGTTGCTGTTGCTTCTAAGCGCACGGTAGTTCAGGCGCCGCAGATCGCGACTTCAGGAGGCCGAGCGCAGGGCTTGCGGAGGGAGGTGACGGGCATGGATGCCCGTCAAGCGCTGGGCCCCAGGATGGGGCCTGCAGCGCGGTCCTCCCGGGAGCAAGCCCGGAGCGAGGGAACCCCGGAGCGTAGCGTAGGGGCCGGATGATAGGAGCAGGCGGTTTTTGCTTACTTTTTGACAAGACAAAAAGTGAGCCGCCGTAAGGGCGGAAGGGTGACTGTGCGCCACCCGCGCCAATGAATACCAACTCGATATATGTGCCAATGCTTTGAAGTTTGAAGTTTGAAGTTTGAAGTTTGAAGTTTGAAGTTTGAAGTTTGAAGTTTGAAGTTTGAAGTTTGAAGTTGAAGTTGAAGTTGAAGTTTGATTGGGTTGGTGTGGGTATTGATAGAGCGCATAGTCCATTTGCGATGGCGACGCTTAATCACCTTTTCGCCCTTACGGCGAGTTACTTTTTGTCAAACGCCACAAAAAGTACCCAAAAAAGGCTGCGCTCCGTTCATACGGCCCCTACGCTGCGCTTCGGGGTTCCCTCACTCCGGTCTTGCTCCCGGGAGGACCGCGCTGTAGGCCCCATCCTGGGGCCCAGCGCTTGACAGGCATCCATGCCTGTCACCTCCCTCCGCAAGACCTGCGTTCGGCCTTCTGAAGTCGCGAAGATCAAAAGCAAGATCAAAAGCAAGATCAAGATCAAGATCAAGATCAAGATCGAGCGCCGCACATAGTTATACATGTCCTGTAGGAGCGGCCTTGCGCCGCGATGGACCGCTCTCACATGGATATCGAGTAATATTTAAATGATGCACGCACATTAAATAACTACATTAAGTTTACAGCCTGCTGTTGCTGTTGCTGTTGCTGTTGCTGTTGCTTCTAAGCGCACGGTAGTTCAGGCGCCGCAGATCGCGACTTCAGGAGGCCGAGCGCAGGGCTTGCGGAGGGAGGTGACGGGCATGGATGCCCGTCAAGCGCTGGGCCCCAGGATGGGGCCTGCAGCGCGGTCCTCCCGGGAGCAAGCCCGGAGCGAGGGAACCCCGGAGCGTAGCGTAGGGGCCGGATGATAGGAGCAGGCGGTTTTTGCTTACTTTTTGACAAGACAAAAAGTGAGCCGCCGTAAGGGCGGAAGGGTGACTGTGCGCCACCCGCGCCAATGAATACCAACTCGATATATGTGCCAATGCTTTGAAGTTTGAAGTTTGAAGTTTGAAGTTGAAGTTGAAGTTGAAGTTGAAGTTTGATTGGGTTGGTGTGGGTATTGATAGAGCGCATAGTCCATTTGCGATGGCGACGCTTAATCACCTTTTCGCCCTTACGGCGAGTTACTTTTTGTCAAACGCCACAAAAAGTAACCAAAAAAGGCTGCGCTCCGTTCATACGGCCCCTACGCTGCGCTTCGGGGTTCCCTCACTCCGGTCTTGCTCCCTGGAGGACCGCGCTGTAGGCCCCATCCTGGGGCCCAGCGCTTGACAGGCATCCATGCCTGTCACCTCCCTCCGCAAGACCTGCGTTCGGCCTTCTGAAGTCGCGAAGATCAAAAGCAAGATCAAGATCAAGATCAAGATCAAGATCAAGATCAAGATCAAGATCAAGATCAAGATCAAGATCAAGATCAAGATCGAGCGCCGCACATAGTTATACATGTCCTGTAGGAGCGGCCTTGCGCCGCGATGGACCGCTCTCACATGGATATCGAGTAATATTTAAATGATGCACGCGCATTAAATAACTACATCAAGTTTACAGCCTGCTGTTGCTGTTGCTGTTGCTGTTGCTGTTGCTGTTGCTGTTGCTGTTGCTGTTGCTGTTGCTGTTGCTGTTGCTTCTAAGCGCACGGTAGTTCAGGCGCCGCAGATCGCGACTTCAGGAGGCCGAGCGCAGGGCTTGCGGAGGGAGGTGACGGGCATGGATGCCCGTCAAGCGCTGGGCCCCAGGATGGGGCCTGCAGCGCGGTCCTCCCGGGAGCAAGCCCGTAGCGGAGGGGCCGGATGATAGGAGCAGGCGGTTTTTGCTTACTTTTTGACAAGACAAAAAGTGAGCCGCCGTAAGGGCGGAAAGGTGACTGTGCGCCACCCCCGCCACTGAATATCTAATCGATACAAGCGCCCCCGCCAAAATTCCTATCTCACATAAAACATGGACTATAGAATCTGGAACTTGAAACTTAAGGTTGAATAACCTACGTAGTCCCCCAGAACCCAATCAAACCGTCCCAATCTCCCCCCCATCCTCCCGCTGAATCACCACCGTGGAAGACCGCGGCCTAACCCGCTTCCCCCCAACAGCCCCCTCGGTAGCATCCTCCGAAACTGGCCAATTCCCCGGATGCTGAATATTGACAAACAACGTCCTGTTATCCGGCGTAAACGCAATCCCCGTCACCTCACACCCGTTGGGCCCCACGAAAAACCGCCGCAACCCCCCTTGGTTCTGCCCATTGACCGGCACCTGCCGCCCCGCCGCATCCACCAGCAGACCTGGAATCACCGCCAACAGCTGGTCGTTGGTGTAGTCACTGACCGTCGACTCACTGTTGTCCGTCTCGAACCACAGCACCCCGCGACTATCGAATCGCATCCCGTCAGGGCTGGCGAACTGGTTGAGTTCCGTCAGTCCAGAACGGTTGATCTCGGCCCCACCGCCCGCATTGGCGCCAAACACGAAGATGTCCCAGGTCAAGCGCAGGTGATCGTCGCTGTCATGCCAGCGAATGATATGGCCATGACGGTTGGGCCCGCGTGGATTGACCGCGTCGACCTTGTCCGGCGTGCGCGTACTGTTATTGGTCAGTGTGAGGTACACATCGCCGTTGAGCGGATTGACAGTGGTCCACTCCGGCCGATCCATCGGCGTAGCGCCCACGGCGTCGGCAGCGCCACGGGTATTGAGCAAGATGCCCGGCAGGTCACCAAAGCGTGCACCCAGCGTGCCACCCCCGGTGGTAGGGGTAAGCACGTCCAGCGGTAACCATACCCCCGTGCCATCGGCCTCGAAGCGAGCCACGTACAGCGTGCCGTGGTCGAGGTACTTGGCCCCTGTGGCCAGGCGGTTGGCAGCCTGAGCGTCGGCGGGGTCCCACGGTGCCTGCGACACCCACTTGTAAAGGTACTCGTTGTTCGAATCGTCACCCATGTACCAGACCAGAGGCTTGCCAGCGACTGGCACGCCCGGTGCACAGCCTTCGTGACGAAAGCGACCCAGCGCCGTGCGCTTGGTGGCCAGGGTGGTGCGGTCATACGGGTCGATTTCGACGATGTAGCCGTAAGTGCTGGCTTCGTTGCGGTAATCCTCCAGTGCACTGGTGCCTTTGGCCGTTACATCGAATCTGGCAAACTCGCCAGCGTCTTCACCGCTATCACCCGCGGCGCTTTCCCACTGGTACTGGCTGCTGGAGGTGGCCACGCCCAAGCGGCGCTGATCCTCCGGGCACGTACCGTGGTTGACGAAAATGCCTGGCCAGTTCTCTTCGCAGGTGAGGTAGGTGCCCCAAGGCGTGTAGCCATTGCCACAGTTGTTGTTGGTGCCACGGCAGTGGGTGCCGGCAGTGGAGTATGGGGTCTTGACATGAGCGGTGCCGCGCAGCGGGCCGCTGATGTGCATGGGCGAGGCGGTGGTGAAACGCCGGTTCAGTGGATCGTTCTCCACCACCTGCCAGTGGCCATGCACGTTGCGCAGGCGTACCACGCCAGCGCCATGTGCGTTGATTTCCTTGCGAACTTCTTCTGCCGGCCGCTTGCCGTTAGCTGCCCTGGTGGGGCCGGCCGGGTGCAAAGCTGCAGGGTCGATGTACTCGAAGTTAATGGCCAACAGGCCATCATCCGAGCTGCCATCGATGGGGAAGAAATGCATGCCGTCATGGTGCATGCCCATGGCGTTGGCCTGGTCGACAGCGGTATTGCTGCCGTCAGGCTTCCAGGGCGCGGCTTTCCGGTTGAGTGGTGTTCCCCAGGGGGCCAGGACGCGTGCACGATAGCCCTTGGCAATGGTGCACGCATCGGTGCGTGACCCGGGGATCGAGTCGAAGCCCAGCGTCAGCCCTGACCTGGCAGCGTTACCGCTGGCCGACACACCAGGGCCGGCAGGCCTGCGAATCTCAGCCCCATTGACACAACCGCCCAAGCCGGTGCCGGCGATCAAGGTGACGGCGGCGGCCAGACCGCCGCGCATCACACTGCGTCGGCTCAGGTAAATGTCCATGACAGTGGCCATGGCCGTGTTGGTGCCGGGGTTTCGGTCCAGGTTGTCGCCGGTATCACGACTCATCACATGTCCTTGGGTTGCAGAATTGATCCAGACCGCACTCTAGTGGGCAATTGTGATATTTCGTTTGCAGAACCATGAACGGACGTTGCAACCCTGTGGTGTATCTGGCAGGAGCCTCGGAGAAGGGCGCCGTCCCAAGGTTGCTAAGTGGCGCCTGGCGCCCAGGCTCGATGCCCACTGCTCAGAGCGGTTATGCCTACTGGTGCGGATCAGCCCAGGATCCACCGCGTTTCAGCCCTGGGCAGCCTTCGGTGGTGACCTAGAGCAGCGCGTTGATCTGGGCAACGCCCATGCACGGCATGCGATGCGGTACGGGCCTCGTACCCGATTGCGTGGATGCTTTAAGCCGCTGCATTCACTTGGATGCCGTCCCGTGCCTAAGACACTGTCAGGCAGGTTCCAGCAAATAGGTGGGGTCTTTCCTGCAAAAACAGATGAATTGCGCTAAATCAGGGCCGAATCTCGATCATCGTGCCATCGCGCACCAGGCTCCAGACTTCTTGCATGTCGCGGTTACGCATGGCGATACAGCCGTCTGTCCAGTCCAGCGTATGGAAATACCACTCGGGGTATTCGTCATTGATCGGCGTGCCGTGGATCATGATCATGCTGCCGGCCTTCACGCCTGCCTGGCTGGCCCGGGCCGCATCGCTGACGTTGGGGTAGTCGATGTGCATGGCCAGGTTGAAGCGCTCGCTCTGCTTGCGCCAGTCCAGCCAGTAGAAGCCTTCCGGGGTTTTCTTGTCGCCTTCGCGCTGCTTGGGGCCCTTCGGTTGCTTGCCCAGGGAAATGCGGTAGGTCTTGATTGGCTCGCCGCGGCTGATCAGTTGCAGGCGACGCTCGGACTTGATGACCAGTACCTTGTCGACCTGAGGCTGCACGGC
This sequence comes from Pseudomonas sp. SWI7, assembly GCF_006351945.1. Classification (NCBI taxonomy): domain Bacteria; kingdom Pseudomonadati; phylum Pseudomonadota; class Gammaproteobacteria; order Pseudomonadales; family Pseudomonadaceae; genus Pseudomonas; species Pseudomonas sp. SWI7. The sequence goes on from NZ_CP040930.1 coordinate 4,902,131, forward strand.
CGGTTGCGCAGGCGAGCCCGTCTGCACCGCCGAGACCGGTTTGCGGATGATGGTTTCGGTGTAGGCCGCCTGGGACATCGAGGCAACGCCAAGGCAGAGGAGGGCAAGCAACCAGCGCATGTAGCAATATCCTGAAGGCTCTGTGCCGGGCTTCGCGAAAGGCCCGCGGCGGTAATCATCACCGGGCGGCATTTCGTAAACCCTAACGGGGTGTGGGCGACACGTTCATCGGCGGCAGGTATTCATGGCCTATGGGGAACTGCTGCTCGATTCGGTCGCGATAGTAGCATTCTAATGTCCGCGCCACGGTCCGGAAAGCCAGGGCATCCCAGGGGATCTCATGCTCCTCGAACAGCCTTACTTCCAGGCTCTCGACCCCGACGGCAAACTCAAGGTCCGCCAGCTCGGCGCGAAAGAAGACATGCACCTGGTTGATGTGCGGCAAATCGAACAGCTGGTACAGCGTCATCGAGCCTACACGCGCGCAGGCTTCTTCGATGGTCTCGCGACGGGCGGCCTGGTCGAGCGTCTCGCCGTTTTCCATGAAGCCGGCTGGCAATGTCCAGAAACCACGGCGCGGCTCGATGGCGCGGCGGCACAGCAGCACTCGGCTGCCATGGGTAGGCAGTACACCGGCCACCACGTTGGGGTTCTGGTAGTGGATGGTGTGGCACGCGGGGCAGACGTACCGCAACCGTGTGTCGCCCTGGGGGATCTGCTCGATGACCGGCTGACCGCACGCACTGCAGAAATTCATGGAGGCTTCCTTTTGTCGTGGCCTATCTTGGCGCGGCGGGTCGGTCGCCGCAAGCAGCAGGGGTTGGGTGGCTGACGGCTTTCGTGCATCATGCAGGGCAGGCCTTGGATACGAGTGAGCGCGATGCTGGACGAGCTACTTCGCCGAATGAGCAACCACCAACCTGCAACCCTGGAATCGGATCGGCGGTTCCCGGAAGCGGCGGTACTCTTGCCCATTACCCGCAGCGAAGTACCTGAGCTCGTGCTGACCCTGCGTGCCAAGGGGCTTTCGACCCACGGTGGCGAAGTCGCATTCCCGGGTGGCCGGCGCGATCCCGAAGACCCGGACCTGGTCTTCACCGCCCTGCGCGAGGCTGAAGAAGAAATTGGCCTGCCGCCGGGGTTGGTAGAGGTGCTTGGCCCGCTCAGCCCCCTGATATCTCTGCATGGCCTCAAGGTAACGCCGTACGTCGGCGTCATTCCCGACTTCGTCGAATACCGCCCCAACGATGCCGAGATCGCGGCGGTGTTCACTGTTCCGCTGGAGTTCTTTCGCCAGGACCCACGTGACCATACCCACCGCATCGATTACCAGGGCCGCAGCTGGTATGTGCCCAGTTACCGCTACGGCGAATACAAGATCTGGGGGCTGTCGGCAATCATGATCGTCGAACTGGTCAACCTGTTGTTCGACGCCGGAATCTCCCTGCACCATCCCCCTGTACGTCCTACCGACAAACGAGCAGGGCCCACCCTGCCATCTGCACCCCAGCCTGAGGAGCAACCATGAAATATCGCCTGGGCGACCTGCGGGTCGAGACTCATCCCACCAGCTGGGCTGCGCCCAACGCCACGCTCATCGGCAATGTCCGTCTCCAGGCCCATGCCAGCGTCTGGTTCGGCGCTGTGCTGCGTGGCGACAACGAGCTGATCGACATCGGTGAAGGTAGCAACGTGCAGGACGGCACCGTGATGCATACCGACATGGGCTCGCCCCTGACCCTGGGTAAAGGTGTGACCGTTGGGCATAACGCCATGCTTCATGGCTGCACGGTGGGCGACTACAGCCTGATTGGCATCAACGCCGTCGTGCTCAATGGTGCGCGTATTGGCAAGCACTGCATCATCGGCGCCAATGCCCTGATTGCCGAGGGCAAGGAAATTCCCGATGGCTCTCTGGTCATGGGCTCGCCCGGCAAGGTGGTGCGCGAGCTGACCGAGCAACAGAAACGCATGCTCGAGGCCAGCGCAGCGCACTATGTCCATAACGCCCAGCGCTACGCAAAGGAACTGGTGCCCGACGATGAGTGAGGTGAGCGAGCGCCCCGTGGCGTCCCCGTGCGTCAATATCTGTGCCCTGGATGAGCAGGATATCTGTACCGGCTGCCAGCGCAGCGTTGCAGAGATCGGCCAGTGGGGCCGGATGAGCAACGACGAGCGGCGTGGGGTGCTCAGGCGCTGCCACGAGCGCGCTACCGAAGCCGGGCTGGTGCTCTAGCGGTCCTGCGGTTGCCTCCCAGGGCGGGCGACGGTAATCTGTGCCGCTTGCCCAAAGACTACCCGCCATGCTCTTTCTGATTGCCTATATCAGCAGTGTCGTGCTGATCAACTACGCCTTCTCCAGCGCCCCGCACCTGGACGTCATCTGGTCCGCCTGGGGTGGCCTGGTCTTCATCCTGCGCGACATGGTGCAGACCCGCTTCGGGCATGGGGCACTGGTGGCCATGCTGGCGGCCCTGGTGCTGTCCTACGTCACCTCCGAACCCGCTATCGCCCTGGCCAGCGCCACGGCGTTCTTCGTCTCCGAGCTGATCGACTGGCTGGTCTTCAGCGTCACCCGACGCCCGCTGCGCGACCGGCTGTGGTTGAGCTCGGCCTTGAGCATCCCGGTCGATACGTTCATCTTCTTCGGCATGATCGGTGCGCTCACACCCATGGTCATCGGTACCGCCATGGCGTCGAAGTTCGCCGGCGTCACGGCCGTCTGGCTGGCCATGGCATTTCGCGCCCGACGGGCTGCCGTGGCGGGCTGATGGTGTAGAATAGCGGTCCTTTTTCAGCGGGTGGTGCCGAGTCAGGCGCGGCCCCGGATGCCTTCGAGGACCTGAAATGACCCGTATCGGAACCCCCCTGTCGCCGACCGCGACCCGTGTACTGCTCTGTGGCTGTGGCGAGTTGGGTAAGGAAGTGGTGATCGAGCTCCAGCGCCTGGGTGTGGAAGTGATCGCCGTCGACCGTTACGCCGACGCGCCGGCCATGCAGGTGGCCCACCGCAGCCACGTGGTCAACATGCTCGATGGGGTGGCGCTGCGCGCTGTCATCGAGGCCGAGAAGCCGCATTACATCGTGCCGGAAATCGAAGCCATCGCCACCGCCACGCTGGTGGAGCTGGAAAACGAAGGCTTCAACGTGGTGCCCACTGCACGCGCCACGCAACTGACCATGAACCGTGAAGGCATTCGTCGTCTGGCTGCCGAAGAACTGGACCTGCCCACCTCGCCCTACCACTTTGCCGACACCTACGAAGACTATGCGGTGGCTGTCGCCGATGTCGGCTACCCCTGCGTGGTCAAGCCTGTGATGAGCTCGTCCGGCAAGGGGCAGAGCCTTCTGCGCAGCGATGCCGACCTGCAGAGCGCCTGGGCCTACGCACAGGAAGGTGGGCGCGCCGGCAAGGGGCGGGTGATCGTCGAAGGCTTCATCGATTTCGATTACGAGATCACCCTGCTGACCGTGCGTCATGTCGGGGGCACCACCTTCCTCGAGCCGGTTGGGCACCGTCAGGAAAAAGGCGACTACCAGGAGTCCTGGCAGCCGCAGGCCATGACCCCCAAGGCGCTGGCCGAGTCGCAGCGGGTTGCCAAGGCGGTCACCGATGCCCTGGGCGGGCGAGGGCTGTTCGGTGTCGAGCTGTTCGTCAAGGGCGATCAGGTCTGGTTCAGCGAGGTGTCGCCACGCCCGCACGACACCGGCCTCGTCACCCTGATCTCCCAGGACCTGTCGCAGTTTGCCCTGCATGCCCGCGCCATTCTCGGGTTGCCGATTCCGGTAGTGCGCCAGTTCGGTCCAAGTGCTTCGGCTGTCATCCTTCCGCAGGGGCACTCGAAGCAGACCGCCTTCACCAATCTCGGCGCTGCGCTGAGCGAGCCGGATACCGCGATCCGCCTGTTTGGCAAGCCTGAGATCAGCGGCACTCGTCGCATGGGTGTTTGCCTGGCCCGTGACGAATCCATCGAAGCGGCGCGCGCCAAGGCGACCCGTGCGGCCCAGGCCGTGCAAGTAGAGTTCTGATAGGCCGTTGGGGCCGCTCAGGCGGCCCCAACGCTCCTGCTATGAGGCCACCCTGAGCGTCCTAGAGCTCGGTATTGCGCGTCTCCTTCAGGCACAGCACGGCAATCAAGCTGATCACGGCCGCCGCTGAAACATACCCGCCCACCCAACTCAGGCCGCCCATGCTCACCAGCTTCTGAGCGAAGAACGGCGCTGCCGACGCGCCCACGATACCGCCCAGGTTATAGGCTGCCGAAGCGCCGGTATAACGCACATGGGTCGGGAACAGCTCTGGCAGCAAGGCGCCCATCGGCGCGAAGGTCACGCCCATCAGGAACAACTCGATGGTCAGGAACAGCGCCACGCCCGTGGTCGAACCCGAGGTCAGCAGCGGTTCCATGGTAAAGCCCGAAGCCACGGCCAGCAGGCCGCCGACGATCAGCACAGGCTTGCGTCCGTAGCGATCGCTGAGCCAGGCCGACAGCGGCGTCGCCAAGGCCATGAACACCACCGCAAAGCACAACAGCCCCAGGAACGTTTCACGGCTGTAGCCCAGCGTGCTTACGCCGTAGCTCAAGGAAAAGACGGTGGAGATGTAGAACAGTGCGTAGCACACCACCATGGCGGCGGCACCGAGCAAGGTCGGGCGCCAGTGCTTGGCGAACAGGTCCACCACCGGCAGCTTCACGCGCTCCTGGCGGGCCACCGCCTTGGCGAACACCGGGCTTTCCTCGAGCTTCAGGCGCACATACAGCCCCACCAGGACCAGGGCGGCGCTGAGCAGAAACGGTATGCGCCAGCCCCACTCGCGGAACTGTTCGTCGCTAAGCGTCAGTGCCAACGTGAGGAACAGGCCATTGGCTGCCAGAAACCCGATCGAAGGGCCTAGTTGTGGGAACATCCCGAACCACGCCCGTTTACCGTGCGGTGCATTTTCGGTGGCCAGCAGTGCCGCACCGCCCCATTCGCCGCCCAGCCCCAGCCCTTGGCCAAAGCGCAACAGGCAAAGGATGATCGGTGCCCACACACCAATGCTGTCATACCCCGGCAAAACGCCGATGGCGGTGGTGGAAACGCCCATCAATAGCAGTGAGGCAACCAGGGTGGACTTGCGTCCGATACGGTCGCCGAAGTGACCGAACAGTGCTGAGCCCAGTGGCCTGGCCAGAAAGGCGATGCCAAAGGTCAGGAAGGCCGCCAGCATCTGGGCAGTGCCGGACCCGGACGGGAAGAACACCGGCCCGATGACCAATGCGGCTGCCGTGGCGTAGACATAGAAATCGTAGAACTCGATGGCGGTGCCGATGAAGCTGGCAGTGGCAACCCGCGCGGGCGAGTTGACCGGCGCGGCAGGTGCGCCGGCGTAGGTGCTGGTTGTCATTCAAAGGTCCCTGGCAGTCTGGGGCAACGCCATGGTGCTCTGTCAGCCTGCAACGGACACACCGATTGCAGCCGGCTGAACAGCGGTTCGCATGGCGCTGGCGCGATTGTTGTTGTGTTCGCCTGGCTGACGATAGCCCAAGGGGATAGGGGCGGGCGGACACTGCTCAGGATGGTGAAGCAGGGCCGCAGGGCGTTTCAGCGAAGCGGACTGACCGTGGAGCGCCGAGTGCGGGTAGCAGGCGGGACGGCAGGGCTGGGTAAGCGTTGCCCGAGTATAGCTATCGGGTTGCCGTCCATACCAGTACCTTGCTGGCGCAATTGTCTTCGGTTTCAAGGATTTCCAGGCGATAGCGGCCGATTTTCAGGCACACCGCACTCTCCGGGATGCTTTCCAACGCTTCGGTCACAAGGCCGTTGAGGGTCTTTGGTCCGCCATCGCACGGCAGGTGCCAACCCAAGCTACGGTTGATCTCCCGCAGCGAGGCCGTGCCGTCGATGACATAGGTACCGTCAGGCTGCTTGTGCACATGGGGATTGCCCAGGCTCTGGTCATCTTCGAACTCGCCGACGATTTCCTCGAGAATGTCTTCCAGGGTGACGATACCCAGTACTTCACCGTACTCATCCACCACCACGCCCAGGCGCCGCTGCTGCTTGTGGAAATTGAGCAACTGCAGGTTCAAGGGCGTGCTTTCGGGCACGAAATAGGGCTCGTAGCACGCCTGGCGCAGTGCTTCGAGGGTCAGCTCGGCCTGCGGCAACAAGTGGCTGATCAGCTTGGTGTTGAGGATGGCTTCAACCTGGTTGATGTCGTTGTGATACACCGGCAGACGGGTGTGGCGGCTGACGATCAGTTGCTCGATGATGCGCGCGATCGGCTCGTCGAGGTTGATGCCATCGACCTCGTTGCGCGGCACCAGAATGTCGTTGACGGTGATCTTGTCCAGCGACTGGATGCCGTCGAGCAAGCCCCGTCGTGGTGTTTCCGGGTGCTCGTCGTCCTCGAAGGCGTCGGCTTGCTCGGGGTGCAGGGCGACTGCGGCGGGCTGCTTGCGCAGTGGGCGCAGCAGCAGCTTGGCGCAGCCGTCGAGTACACCGGCCAGCGGTTGCAGCAGTACCAGTGGCGGCTTGAGCAAGGCGCCCAGGCTGACGAAGACGTGCGGGTTGCGTCTGGCCAGGCGACGCGGCAGGTACTCGGCGAACACCAACAGAACGGCAGCGGCAGCAAGGCCTGCCTGCCACAGGCCATTGTCACCGCCTTGGCGCAGCCCGATCAGGCAGGCCAGCGCCAGCACCAGCCATTTGCCCAGGCTGGCGCCCAGGACCAGGGCAGGGCCCGAGAGCTTGGGTGGGCTGTCATTCTCGCCGCCCGACACCATCGTGTGCAGGCGTGCGGTCTCGATGGCGGTGAGCAGTGCAGACCACAGCAGGGCGATTGCCGAGGTGCCGAGAAGAGGTGCGTACGGCAGGATGTTCATGTAAGGCCGTCAGATGTGCAGGATGAATTCGCGAACCAGCTTGCTGCCGAAATAGGCCAGCATCAGCAGGCAGAAGCCTGCCAGGGTCCAGCGGATGGCCTTGTGGCCCCGCCAGCCCAGGCGGGTACGCCCCCACAACAATACGCTGAACACAACCCAGGCCACGCAGGCCAGCAACGTCTTGTGCACCAGGTGCTGGGCGAACAGGTTGTCAAGGAACAACCAGCCGGACACCAGCGACAGGGACAGCAGGCACCAGCCTGCCCAGAGAAAGCCGAACAGCAGGCTTTCCATGGTTTGCAGTGGCGGGAAGTTTCGAATCAGGCCTGAGGGGTGCTTGTGCTTGAGTTGATGGTCCTGGACCAGCAACAGCAACGACTGGAACACGGCGATGGTGAACAGCCCGTAGGCCAGAATCGACAAGAGGATATGGGCAAGAATGCCCGGTTCCTCATCGATCAGCGGCACGGTCCCCGGCGGCGCGAATTGGGCCAGCAGCGCAGTGACCGCACCGAGCGGGAACAACAGCACCAGCAGGTTCTCCACCGGGATGCGCAGGCATGCCAGCAAGGTCAGGGCGATGACGGCCACGGCGATCAGGCTGGCGGCACTGAAGAAATCCAGGCTCAGGCCAAGCGGGGTGATCAGCTGGAAGAACAGCGCACCGCCCTGGGCGATCACGGCAATGGTGCCCAACAGACCGGGTAGCCGTTTGTCGATCTTGCGGCCCTTGGCCAGGGATGAGCCCTGGTAGATGGCCGCGACGATGTAGAGCGCAGCGGCAATCAGGTTGGGGATGAGGCTGGGAGAGGAGACCATAAGTCCTGGTGGGCGAGCCTTAAAGAGACGGAGTTTGGCATAAACCGCGCCGCTCTAGGAAGACTGACGGGCGCGCAAGGCGGAGGCGGCGCAGGCACGGGGCAAACCCACGTCGCGACTGGCGAGTGCCACTGAAGGTGTGCGCGGTCGCTTCACTTCGCTATAATCGCCGCCTTGCTGTGCCTGGCGGGTGTGCATTTCCCCGCGGGCGCCTGACAACCTCGGCTTTTACTGGGCCAGAAAGGATCATCATGTTCGAAAACCTGACCGACCGCCTGTCACAGACGCTGCGCCATGTCACCGGCAAGGCCAAGCTGACCGAAGACAACATCAAGGACACGCTGCGCGAAGTGCGCATGGCCCTGCTCGAGGCCGACGTTGCCCTGCCGGTGGTGAAGGATTTCGTCAACAGCGTGAAGGAACGTGCCGTCGGCACAGAAGTGTCGCGCAGCCTCACCCCAGGCCAGGCCTTCGTCAAGATCGTCCAGGCCGAACTCGAAAGCCTGATGGGGGCGGCCAACGAGGACCTGGCGCTCAATGCCGCCCCGCCTGCCGTGGTGCTGATGGCCGGCCTGCAAGGTGCGGGCAAGACCACCACCGCCGGCAAGCTGGCGCGCTTCCTTAAAGAGCGCAAGAAAAAGAGCGTGATGGTGGTGTCTGCCGACGTCTATCGTCCCGCGGCTATCAAGCAGCTCGAGACCCTGGCCAACGACATCGGCGTCACCTTCTTCCCGTCCGACATCAGCCAGAAGCCGGTCGCCATCGCCGAAGCCGCCATTCGCGAAGCCAAGCTCAAGTTCATCGATGTGGTCATCGTCGATACCGCAGGCCGTCTGCACATCGACGCCGACATGATGGACGAGATCAAGGCCCTGCACGCCGCGGTCAAGCCCATCGAAACGTTGTTCGTGGTCGATGCCATGACCGGCCAGGACGCCGCCAACACCGCCAAGGCGTTCGGGGAAGCCTTGCCGTTGACCGGCGTGGTGCTGACCAAGGTCGATGGTGATGCGCGTGGTGGTGCGGCGCTGTCGGTGCGCGCCATCACCGGCAAGCCGATCAAATTCATCGGCATGGGCGAGAAGAGCGAAGCGCTCGAGCCGTTCCACCCCGACCGGGTGGCCTCGCGCATCCTGGGCATGGGCGACGTGCTCAGCCTGATCGAGCAGGCCGAGCAGACCATCGACAAGGCCAAGGCCGACAAGCTGGCCAAGAAACTGAAGAAGGGCAAGGGCTTCGACCTTGAAGACTTCCGTGACCAGCTTCAGCAGATGAAGAACATGGGCGGCCTGGGCGGGCTGATGGACAAGCTGCCGAGCATCGGCGGCGTCAACCTGTCGCAGATGGGCAATGCCCAGGGCGCTGCCGAGAAGCAGTTCAAGCAGATGGAGGCGATCATCAACTCCATGACGCCGGCCGAGCGCCGCGATCCCGACCTGATCAGCGGCTCGCGCAAGCGCCGCATTGCCCTAGGCTCCGGTACCCAGGTGCAGGACATCGGCCGGCTGATCAAGCAGCACAAGCAGATGCAGAAGATGATGAAGAAGTTCTCCAGCAAAGGCGGCATGGCCAAGATGATGCGAGGGCTCGGCGGCATGCTGCCGGGCGGCGGCATGCCCAAGCTGTGAAGTTTTCGGGGCAGACCGTCTTCGTGCCGGCCCCTCACCCCGCGCAAGCGGGACAACGGTCGCGATTTTCGCGGCTTACGCAGCAAGTCTGGACGGTCGGGCAAGCTTCGACCGAAAAAGTCATTTGCAAATGTCCGTGTATTCCTTGAGAATATGCGGCCTTTTGGGCACCCGTGTGCCTATTTGGCATTCAGATTTGCAGTACCAACTGCAGCACCGACTATAGGAACGATGTTCACATGGTAACCATTCGTCTGGCCCGTGGCGGCTCGAAAAAGCGCCCTTTCTACCACCTGACCGTGACCAACTCGCGTAACGCCCGTGACGGCCGTTTCGTTGAGCGCGTAGGTTTCTTCAACCCGATCGCTGCTGGCGCCGAAGTCAAGCTGTCGGTCAACCAAGAGCGCGTCACCTACTGGCTGAGCCAGGGCGCACAGCCGTCTGAGCGTGTTGCTCAGCTGCTGAAGGACGCTGCCAAGGCTGCCGCCTGAGCAATATGAACGCGACGCCAGAAAAGGCTGACGACCTCATCGTCGTTGGCAAGATTTTTTCGGTTCACGGCGTTCGCGGCGAGGTGAAGGTGTATTCCTTTACCGATCCGATTGAAAACCTGTTGGATTATCCAAGCTGGACGCTTCGGCACGAAGGCAAGGTAAAGCAGGTCGAGCTGGTCAGCGGTCGTGGCTCCCAAAAGGGCCTGGTCGTGAAACTGAAAGGTCTCGAGGATCGTGACGAAGCCCGTCTTCTGAGCGGTTACGAAATCTGCATTGCGCGGAGCCTTTTGCCCAACCTGGCCGCCGATGAGTACTACTGGTACCAGTTGGTAGGTCTGAAGGTCATCAACCAGGACGAACACCTGTTCGGCAAGGTCGATCATCTGTTGGAGACCGGTGCGAACGATGTAATGGTGGTCAAGCCGTGTGCAGGCAGCCTGGATGATCGCGAGCGTTTGTTGCCCTATACTGCGCAATGCGTGCTCGATATCGACCTGGATGCAGGCGTGATGCGGGTTGAGTGGGACGCGGACTTCTAATCGATGGGTAACCTTCGCGTAGACGTCATCACGTTGTTCCCCGAGATGTTTTCGGCCATCACGGAGTACGGCATTACCAGCCGCGCGGTGAAACAGGGGTTGCTTCAGGTAACGTGCTGGAACCCGCGGGACTACACCACAGATCGTCACCATACGGTAGATGATCGGCCGTTTGGCGGTGGTCCTGGCATGGTGATGAAAATCAAGCCTCTGGAAGATGCCCTGGTCAACGCCAGGCAGGCAACCGGAGCTGCGGCGAAGGTGATCTATCTCTCGCCACAAGGCCGCAAGCTGACTCAGCAGGCGGTCAAAGGCCTGGCCGAACAGGAATCATTGATCCTGATCGCCGGTCGTTATGAAGGCATCGACGAGCGTTTCATTGAAGCTCATGTCGATGAGGAGTGGTCGATTGGCGACTATGTGCTTTCCGGTGGCGAGCTGCCGGCCATGGTACTGATCGATGCGGTTACACGGCTGCTGCCCGGAGCTTTAGGGCATGTGGACTCGGCGGAAGAAGACTCTTTCACCGATGGTCTGCTTGATTGCCCGCACTACACCCGACCTGAGGTGTATGCGGATCAGCGTGTTCCCGACGTGTTGCTTAGTGGCAACCATGCACACATCCGGCGTTGGAGAATGAAGCAGTCCCTTGGTAGGACCTTCGAACGACGCGCCGATCTTCTGGAAAGTCGCTCGCTTTCTGGAGAAGAGAAGAAGCTGCTCGAGGAATACCTCCACGAGCGGGACGATAGTTAAACGTATCGATGGTGGATCACGATCCATCTTAGGAGCACAGCATGACCAACAAGATCATCCAGCAGCTCGAAGCCGAGCAGATGAGCAAGGAAATCCCGACCTTCGCACCCGGCGACACCGTTGTCGTTCAAGTTAAAGTGAAGGAAGGTGAGCGTTCCCGTCTGCAGGCGTTCGAAGGCGTCGTTATCGCCAAGCGCAACCGTGGTCTGAACAGCGCCTTCACCGTGCGCAAGATCTCCAGCGGCGTTGGTGTAGAGCGTACCTTCCAGACCTTCAGCCCACAGATCGACAGCCTGGCCGTGAAACGTCGTGGTGACGTGCGTAAAGCCAAGCTGTACTACCTGCGCGATCTGTCCGGCAAAGCCGCTCGCATCAAGGAAAAACTGTCCTGAGTACAGTTTGCCCGGCGGCCCAGGTCGCCTAGCGAGAAAGAAGCAGCCTTCGGGCTGCTTTTTTGCGTTTTGAACTTCGTACAGGTGACAGCCATGACCACCCGAGACCAGGAAATTCAGCGCCGCACCGAGCTTTCGGTCACCCGCGTGACCAAGGCGGTGTTCCCCAACACCACCAACCATCACAACACCTTGTTCGGTGGCACGGCCCTGGCGTGGATGGACGAAGTGTCCTTCATCGCGGCCACGCGTTTCTGCCGCTTGCCGTTGGTGACTGTTTCCACCGATCGCATCGACTTCAAGCACCCGATCCCGGCGGGCTCAATCGTCGAGCTGGTGGGTACGGTGATCAAGGTAGGCAATACCAGCTTGCAGGTGCAGGTGGATGTCTTCGTCGAAAACATGTATCTCGATGGCCGGGAGCGGGCGATTCACGGCGTCTTCAGTTTCGTTGCCATCGACGAGGACAAGCGTCCGGTGCCGGTACTGCAGGAAATATCAAAACCTGCATAGGCAAGGCGTCGCCGGAGCGCCGCTCCCGCACGAAATTCGACAGGCTTCTTGCCAGTGCCAGTGCCAGTGCCGTTGCTTTAGCTTTTGCTTCTAAGCGCGCGGTAGCCCAGGCACCGCAGATCGCGACTTCAGGAGGCCGAGCGCAGGGCTTGCGCAGGGAGGTGACAGGCATGGATGCCTGTCAAGCGCTGGGCCCCAGGATGGGGCCTGCAGCGCGGTCCTCCCGGGAGCAAGCCCGGAGCGAGGGAACCCCGGAGCGCAGCGTAGGGGCCGGATGACAGGAGCAGGCGGTTTTTGCTTACTTTTTGCCAAGACAAAAAGTGAGCCGCCGTAAGGGCGGAAGGGTGACTGTGCGCCCCCCTCGCCAATGAATACCAACTTGCCACATACGCCCAAGCTAAGGCGCCAAGGCCCCAAGGCGCTCAAACGTTCATACCGATTATTTAATCTCACCGCGCCCCCTTCGCCGCCGGTCCATAAAAACCCGCGAACCTCGATAAGCACTGCAAGCCAGCCCACCCCAAATACAGACAACCCGCCAATCGCTATGAAACACTACCGCCCCCACAGCCGCAAATAGCCCCCAGCATGCCCGCCCTGGACCACCCGCTCATCGATCAATTCCTGGACGCCCTGTGGCTCGAAAAGGGATTGTCCGACAATACTCGCACCTCTTACCGCAGCGACCTCGCCCTGTTCAACGGCTGGCTACAAGCACACTCGGTCAACCTCCCCGATGCGGGCCGCGAACTGATTCTCGACCACCTGGCCTGGCGCCTGGACCAAGGCTACAAGCCGCGCTCGACCGCACGTTTCCTGTCCGGGCTACGCGGTTTCTTCCGCTACCTGCTGCGCGAAAAGCTCATCGCCATCGACCCGACGCTTCAGGTAGACATGCCACAACTGGGCAAACCGCTGCCCAAGTCGCTGTCCGAGGCCGATGTGGAAGCCTTGTTGCAAGCCCCGGAGCTTGGCGAGGCCATCGGCCAGCGCGACCGCGCCATGCTCGAAGTGCTGTATGCCTGCGGCCTGCGCGTCACCGAGCTGGTCAGCCTCACGCTCGATCAGGTCAATCTGCGCCAGGGCGTACTCAGGGTGATGGGCAAAGGCAGCAAGGAGCGGCTGGTGCCCATGGGCGAGGAGGCGGTGGTGTGGCTGGAGCGCTACCTGCGCCACGGCCGTGCCGAATTGCTCAACGGCCGTCCCAGCGATGTGCTGTTCCCTAGCCTGCGCGGCGAGCAGATGACCCGGCAGACCTTCTGGCATCGCATCAAGCACCATGCCCAGATGGCGGGCATCGACAAGGCCTTGTCGCCGCACACGCTGCGACACGCATTCGCCACGCACCTGCTCAACCACGGTGCGGACCTTCGCGTGGTGCAGCTGTTGCTGGGCCACAGCGATTTGTCGACCACGCAGATCTACACCCACGTGGCCAAGGCACGGTTGCAGCAACTGCACGCCGAGCACCATCCACGCGGATGAATGTTTTTCATGTTCGCCCAACCGGCAGTCTGCGGCGGCTTCAAGCCAGGCGTGATGTGGTAGGCTTGGGCGGTTAGCACCAAGGGCCGCCCAGTCACCTCGTCGTTTTACTCAGGTGACGCTCTGCGGCCCCTGTCCGCCCTCAGGAGTATCCATGCGCGTGACCCCGTTTTTCGCCGCCGCCGCCTTGGCGCTGGCCAGCACCTTTGCCGTGGCTGCGGCGCCCGATACGCCAGTCGGCGCCGAGCAGGCCATTCGCAAGTCATTGCAGAACCTGTCCCTGGAAGTGCCTGTCGAGAGCGTGGCCAGCAGCCCGGTCAGCGGCCTGTACGAAGTCAAGCTGCAAGGCGGGCGTGTGCTGTACGCCAGCGCTGATGGCCAGTTCGTGATGCAGGGCTACCTGTTCCAGATCCAGGACGGCAAGCCCGTCAACCTGACCGAAAAAGCCGAGCGCCTGGGCATAGCCAAGCTCATCAATGGCATTCCGGCAGGTGAGATGGTGGTGTATCCGGCCAAGGGCGAAACCAAGTCCCATATCACCGTCTTCACCGACACCACGTGCCCGTACTGCCACAAGCTGCATGCCGAAGTGCCCGAACTCAACCGCCGCGGTATCGAAGTGCGTTACGTCGCCTTCCCGCGTCAGGGCCTGGGCTCGGCCGGCGACCAGCAATTGCAGGCGGTGTGGTGCTCCAGCGACCGTCGCAAAGCCATGGACAAGATGGTCGAGGGTGATGAAATCAAGGCAGCCAAGTGCACCAACCCGGTCAGCAAGCAGTTCCAGCTGGGGCAGTCGATCGGCGTCAACGGTACACCGGCCATCGTGCTCGAAAATGGCCAGGTGATTCCGGGTTACCAGCCTGCACCGCAGGTCGCCAAGCTGGCGCTTGCCAAGTAATACAGTTCTATACGCCGTCGTCATGGGGTGACGGCATGTTTCACGGTCGGCAAAGGTGTCGGCCGTTCAATGGGGAGTTCACAGTGAAACCGGTCAAAGTAGGCATCTGTGGGTTGGGGACCGTCGGTGGCGGAACCTTCAATGTACTTCAGCGCAACGCCGAGGAGATTGCCCGCCGTGCCGGGCGCGGTATTGAAGTGGCACAGATCGCCATGCGCTCGCAGAACCCGAACTGCCAGATTACCGGTACCCCCATTACCGCTGATGTGTTCGAAGTCGCGAGCAACCCCGAGATCGATATCGTCATCGAGCTCATTGGGGGCTACACCGTGGCCCGCGACCTGGTGCTCAAGGCCATCGAGAACGGCAAGCACGTGGTCACCGCCAACAAGGCGCTGATCGCCGTGCATGGCAACGAAATCTTCGCCAGAGCCCGTGAAAAGGGCGTGATCGTCGCCTTCGAAGCAGCGGTGGCCGGCGGCATCCCGGTAATCAAGGCCATTCGCGAAGGCCTGTCGGCCAACCGTATCAACTGGCTGGCGGGGATCATCAACGGTACCGGCAACTTCATCCTCACCGAAATGCGCGAAAAAGGCCGTGCCTTCCCGGATGTGCTGGCCGAAGCCCAGGCGCTTGGCTATGCCGAAGCCGACCCGACGTTCGACGTCGAAGGCATCGACGCGGCGCACAAGCTGACCATCCTGGCATCGATCGCGTTCGGCATTCCGCTGCAGTTCGACAAGGCCTACACCGAAGGCATCACCCAGCTGACCACGGCGGACGTGAACTACGCCGAAGCCCTGGGCTACCGCATCAAGCACCTGGGCATGGCACGCCGTACCGCCGAAGGTATCGAGTTGCGCGTGCACCCGACGCTGATTCCGGCCGACCGCCTGATTGCCAACGTCAATGGGGTGATGAATGCCGTGATGGTCAACGGCGACGCCGCCGGCTCGACGTTGTACTACGGTGCAGGCGCAGGAATGGAACCAACCGCGTCCTCGGTGGTGGGTGACCTGGTGGACGTGGTCCGTGCCATGACCTCTGACCCGGAAAACCGCGTACCCCACCTGGCGTTCCAGCCCGATTCGCTGTCAGCGCACCCGATCCTGCCGATCGAAGCCTGCGAGAGCGCCTATTACCTGCGTATTCAGGCCAAGGATCATCCAGGGGTGCTGGCCCAGGTGGCGAGCATTCTGTCCGAGCGTGGCATCAACATCGAATCGATCATGCAAAAGGAAGCCGAAGAGCAAGACGGCTTGGTGCCGATGATCCTGTTGACCCACCGGGTGGTGGAGCAGGGCATCAACGACGCTATCGTTGCCCTCGAGGCCCTGCAGGATGTGGTAGGCCAGGTCGTGCGCATTCGCGTCGAGCAGCTCAACTAGGGTTGGCCTGAACAGCCTTGTGACGAACGTCCGGCAATGCTGTTTTCGGACATGCGTGACCGAGTACCGGGGCTTCTCGCACAGAGCCCCAGCGACACCCCCGGCGCTGCAGCCATACGCAGCGAAGGGGCTTTAGAACACCCTATAGTCACGGCAAGCCAAGGCGTGCCGCCCAGGAACGAGGCCTCCGGCCCTTTTCTGCTGCGGGTAAACCAGGCTTGCCGCTCAAACCAAAGGTTTGTCCCATGCGCTATATCAGTACCCGCGGCCAGGCACCGGCCCTGAACTTTGAAGACGTATTGCTCGCCGGCCTGGCTACCGACGGTGGCCTGTACGTCCCGGAAAACCTGCCACGTTTCACGCAGGAAGAAATCGCATCCTGGGCGGGCCTGCCGTACCACGAGCTGGCCTTCCGCGTCATGCGCCCGTTCGTCGAGGGCAGCATCGCCGATGCCGACTTCAAGAAAATTCTCGAAGAAACCTACGGCGAATTCGCCCATGCTGCCGTTGCCCCGCTGCGCCAGCTCAACAGCAACGAGTGGGTGCTTGAGCTGTTCCACGGGCCGACCCTGGCATTCAAGGATTTCGCCTTGCAACTGCTCGGTCGCTTGCTCGACCACGTGCTGGCCAAGCGTAACGAACGTGTGGTGATCATCGGTGCCACCAGCGGCGACACCGGCTCTGCGGCCATCGAAGGTTGCCGTCGGTGCGACAATGTCGACATCTTCATCCTGCACCCGCACCAGCGGGTTTCGGAAGTGCAGCGTCGGCAGATGACGACCCTCTTCGGCGAGAACATCCACAACATCGCCATCGAAGGCAATTTCGATGACTGCCAGGAAATGGTCAAGGCGAGCTTCGCCGACCAGTCGTTCCTCAAGGGCACCCGCCTGGTAGCTGTCAATTCGATCAACTGGGCGCGGATCATGGCCCAGATCGTCTACTACTTCCACGCAGCCCTGCAGCTTGGCGGCCCGGCCCGTTCGGTGGCCTTCTCGGTGCCCACCGGCAACTTCGGCGATATCTTCGCAGGCTACCTGGCACGCAACATGGGCCTGCCGATCAGCCAGCTGGTGGTGGCCACCAACCGCAACGACATCCTGCACCGCTTCATGAGCGGCAACCAGTACGTCAAGGAGCAGTTGCACGCCACCTTGTCGCCGTCGATGGACATCATGGTTTCGTCCAACTTCGAGCGCCTGCTGTTCGATCTGCACGGTCGCAACGGCGCGTCGATTGCCGAGTTGATGGCCAACTTCCGCCAAGGCGGCGGCTTCAGCGTCGAACAGGACCGCTGGACCGAGGCGCGCAAGCTCTTCGATTCGCTGGCCGTCACCGATGAACAGACCTGCCAGACCATCGCCGAGGTGTTTGAGACGACCGGCGAGGTGCTGGACCCGCACACGGCCATCGGCGTCAAGGCCGGTCGCGAGTGCCGCCGTAGCCTGGATACGCCCATGGTTGTGCTGGGTACCGCACACCCGGTCAAGTTCCCTGAAGCGGTCGAGCAGGCAGGCGTTGGCAAGGCGCTTGAATTGCCCGTGCACATGAGCGACCTGTTCAGCCGTGAAGAGCGATGCACCGTATTGCCCAATGACCTCAAGGCAGTACAAGGCTTCGTCAGCCAGCACGGCAATCGCGGCAAGCCGCTCTGACCTTGCAGGCTCCGGGTCGGGCCGATCCGGAGCCTCAGTGGTTTCGATGCATTAATTCAGAAAAATCCTATTCTGGCCGATCGTCATCGCGCCTAGATTAGCCGGTCCTCCCAGCAGGAGCGGCTCATGCAACAGCCCCATGTACTGATTCATCAGGTGCGCCCGTCCCACCAGATCCTTCTGCACCAGGCCCTCAATGCCCAGGGCGTGTTTCGGGTGCGGGTCTGTCAGGACAAGGCCGAGCTCGACGCGTGCCTTTCGGGCGCATTCTCCCCGGATTTATTGATTTTCGACCATGCCATGCCCACCCGCACAGGCATTGCGATACTCAAGCGGCTACCGCTGGCCTGCCCGGTGCTGTTCGTCGGTCAGGCAGGTGCCCGGCGACGCAACCTGGCTGATCAGGCCCGCGGTTTTGGCTTGCAAGTCATTGCGGAGTTGCCATGGCCATTGTCTTCCCCGGCCCTGCAAAGGGTGTTGCAAATACTGCCAAGCCCGTCCGAACGTGAAAGGTCGCAACCCATCAACGCACCGACGGCGCATTCAACAGCATGAAGGGTTAGAACTTTCCGCTTCGCTTGCAGGTCTGCTCCTTACAACTCATCAAGCAAGCGAGTAATCCGGATGGAACGAATCTGCAGACTGCTCAATCAAGCCCTCACCCCTTACCAGGCGCACTTGGGCCTGGCCGATAGCCACGGTAACCGGCAATTGACCGTCCACGACCACCTGGCCAGGGTGGTATTACAGCGCACGGTCAGCGAGCGTCAATTGCAGGAGCAACGTCTGCTGGTGGACATGGTCGATGGTCTGCACCGTGATCTGCAGATCGCCGAAGGGCGGCTGCAACCTTGCGTGATTGCTGCATTGCAGCAGCGTCAGCAACCTCAGGGAACCTTTGCCTGAGCGAGTCATCAGATTGATCAGTACAGCCGGCCACTGCTTTGCTCCCGCATGGCCACTGCTGTCGCTGGAAGCCCAAGGGCTTTCGCTTGACCCCGGACGTTCTTCCCCAGCGTCCGGGGTTTCTTTTTATCTGGGTTGGGGATCTTGAAGGTTGATCGGCCCAGCGGCGTGGCGCTCGTCCTGTTCAGGGCGTTCGGCGTGTGCCGCCGTGTGCTCGCTGAAGAAAGCGCGACTGTGTTCAAGGTAGTCCGCCCGCTGAGCGAGGTCGAGCCAATGCGCATACAGGTTCGGTAGCACCGTCTGGCGCAGCTGGGTCAAGACCTGATCGATGTGGGCCATGGCGGCTTGCCCTTGCGGGCTGGCCGAGCAGCCTACATGCAGGAATTGGTAGGGCTTCACACCCTGAACCGGGTGAAATTGGTAGTCAGCAGGCGATCCGCCCTGTTGCTGGATCAGATAGCGAACTTCCGGCCAGTAGCCGAGCACCAGGCGCAGTCGGCCCAAGCGTTGCATCTGCAGCAGGTTGGCGGTGGCCTGCGTGCCGTAGTGCCGGCTGACGGAGGCATCTGGCAAGTGGCTCAGCGTATCGTCGATCACAGCCCCGTAACTGCGCTCTGCCACTACCCCAAGGCGTAGCGATGGGTCGCTCAGCAGGCCTTGAAGATCGACCGCCTCACCGTCGAGGTGGGGCGCCACCAGGGCGTGGTTTTCCTTGCGCACGACCAGGCCGCTGGTTTGCACGCCCAGCAACGGGATGGAAAAGCGCACATAGCGAGCGCGCTCGGCAGTCCACAGCAGCATCGGATCACAGGTCAGGCTGCTGCTGTCCTGCAGCATCTGCAAGCCACGCGCACGATTGACCCGCACGGTGCTGTGGGCATATTCGGGCATCTGCTGGATCAGCTGCGGTAACAGCTGGTCTATCACCCCACGACCTTCTTCCGGGCCCTCGGATACGCTGAACGGTGGCAGATCGCGCACCAGCCACAGCAACCGCTCCTGAGCGCTTGATGGCACGCTCAGCAGTGCAGCCAGTAGGGCACCCGTCCATGCCAACCTAACGGGGCGCAGGCAATGGAACAGCGACAGGCTCAGACAGCGCCCGCCTGACGCAGGGCGGCGACGGCGGCCGCATCATAGCCCAGCTGGCTTAGCAGCTCGTCGGTGTGTTCGCCCAGTGCTGGCCCGACCCAATCGGCAGAGCCTGGGGTGTCGGATAGCTTTGGGACGATGCCCGGCATGCGCACTGCCTTGCCATCGGGCAGGCGCGCCTCCAGAAGCATCTCGCGCGCCAGGTACTGAGGGTCGCTGAACATGTCTTCGGCCGAGTAAATGCGGCTGGCCGGCACCTCGGCTGCGGTCAGGGCCTGCATAAGCTGCTCCAGTGGCAATCCGTTGGCCCAGCGATCGATGACCCCGTACAGCTCATCGCGGCGCAGGTCTCGCCCGTCATTGGTGGCCAGGCTCGGGTCCTCGGCCAGGTCGCTACGGCCGATGGTCAACATCAGGCGCCTGAAGATGGCATCGCCATTGGCGCCGATCTGTACATGCTTGCCGTCTGCGCTGGTATGGATGGAGGAGGGCGTGATGCCCGGCATGATGTTGCCCGTGCGCTCGCGGATGAAACCGAAGACGTCGAACTCCGGCACCATGCTCTCCATCATGGCGAAGATGGCTTCGTACAGCGCCACGTCGACCACCTGGCCCAAACCCCGTTGACCTCGCGATGACGCAGGGCCATCAGTGCGCCGATCACCGCCCACAACGCCGCAATGGAGTCGCCGATGGAAATACCGGTGCGCACGGGCGGGCGATCCTCGAACCCAGTGATGTAACGCAAGCCACCCATGGACTCGCCCACCGCGCCAAAGCCTGGTTGCTCCTTCATGGGCCGGTCTGGCCGAAGCCTGACAGGCGCACCATGACCAGCCGTGGGTTGAGCGCATGAAGCACGTCCCAGCCAAAACCGAGCTTCTCGAGCACGCCCGGACGGAAGTTTTCGATCAGGATGTCCGCCTCGGCCAGCAGTTTGCGCAGGACGTCGCGCCCGTCGGGGTGCTTGAGATTGAGGGTGAGCGAGCGCTTGTTGCGCGCCTGCACGAACCACCACAGCGAGGTGCCCTCGTAAAGCTTGCGCCACTTGCGCAACGGGTCGCCGCCGTCGGGCGATTCCACCTTGACCACCTCGGCGCCGAATTCGGCGCAGATGCGCGATGCGAATGGCCCGGCGATCAAGGTGCCGAGCTCGACCACTTTAAGGCCGGCGAGGGGTTTGCTTGACGTCGACATGGGGCATCCGTGGCAGCTATGAAGAGCGGTGTTTTTATCACAGCTGCGATGCGGCAGATACTGCCGCGGCGCAACCGTGGACTGGATCGGTTAGACTGTGCGACTTTTCTTCAGGCAAGAAGCACCCCGACCATGGCCCAGCCGTCCACCACCTACAAATTCGAACTGAACCTGACCGACCTCGACCGCAATGTCTACGAGAACGTCAAGCAGACCATCGCGCGGCACCCGTCGGAAACCGAGGAGCGTATGGCGGTTCGTCTGTTGGCCTATGCGCTGTGGTACAACGAAAACCTGACATTCGGCCGGGGGCTGTCGGACGTCGATGAGCCGGCGCTCTGGGAAAAGAGCCTGGACGACCGCGTGTTGCACTGGATCGAAGTAGGCCAGCCAGATGCCGATCGCCTGACCTGGTGCTCGCGCCGTACCGAACGCACCAGCCTGCTGGCCTACGGTAGTCTGCGTGTGTGGGAAGGCAAGGTGGTGAGCGCGGTGAAGAACCTCAAGAACCTCAGCATCGCGGCCGTGCCTCAGGAGGTGCTCGAGACCCTGGCCACCGACATGCCCCGCAGCATCAAATGGGATGTGATGATCAGCGAAGGCACGGTGTTCGTGACCGATGACCGTGGCCAGCACGAAGTGCAATTGCAGTGGCTGCTGGGGGAGCGTGGCTGAAGCATCCCATGCGTATCGAATCTCGCCCGCTGCCCCCGACCCTGCCGTTTCTTGGCAACCTGCCACCCTTGCTGACGCGCCTGTACGCCGCCCGTGGCGTGCTAAGCGAGGCCGAGCTGGACAAGAGCCTGGCGCGCCTGCTGCCCTACCAGCAGCTCAAGGGCATGGACGCGGGCGTCGACCTGCTGGTGCAGGCCATCGACCAAGGCCAGCGCATTCTGATCGTCGGTGACTTCGATGCCGATGGCGCCACGGCCAGTACCGTCGGCGTGCTGGGTTTGCGCCTGCTCGGTGCGGCCCACGTGGACTACCTGGTACCCAACCGCTTCGAATACGGGTACGGCCTCACGCCGGAAATCGTCGAAGTGGCATTGCAGCGCCAACCGCAGCTGCTGGTCACGGTTGACAACGGGATTTCCAGCGTCGACGGCGTCGCGGCGGCGAAGGCGGCTGGCCTCAAGGTCCTGGTGACCGACCACCACTTGCCTGGCGAGGCGCTGCCGGACGCCGATGCCATCATCAACCCCAACCAGCCAGGCTGCCCGTTTCCGAGCAAGTCGCTGGCAGGCGTCGGGGTGATTTTCTACGTGCTCATGGCCCTGCGCGCGCGCTTGCGCAGCCTGGGCCGCTACGACACCCGGCCGCAGCCGAACATTGGCGAACTGCTGGACCTGGTTGCCTTGGGCAGCGTGGCTGACGTGGTGCCGCTGGACGCGAACAATCGCATCCTGGTGCATCAGGGCCTGGAGCGCATTCGTGCCGGGCGCGCCCGGCCTGGCCTCAAGGCAATTCTGGAGGTAGCCAAGCGCGACCACCGGCGCATCACCTCCACCGACCTGGGTTTCATTCTGGCCCGCGGCTGAACGCCGCCGGGCGCCTGGACGACATGAGCCTGGGTATCGAGTGCCTGCTCTGCGAGGATTATGCCCTGGCGTTGGACATGGCTCAGCAACTGGATGGCCTGAACCAGGACCGCAAGTCCATCGAACAGGGCATGCAGCGTGAAGCACTGGCCCAGTTGCGGGACTTGCCGGTCGAATCGATGCCCTATGGCCTGTGCCTGTTCGATGCAGAGTGGCACCAGGGCGTCATTGGCATCCTGGCTTCTCGCCTCAAGGAACGGTATCACCGCCCAACCATCGCTTTCGCCGATGCCGGTGACGGCATGCTCAAGGGCTCTGCGCGCTCCGTGCCGGGGTTTCACATCCGCGACGCGCTCGATGCGGTGGCCGCGCGCCATCCGCAGCTGATCAGCAAGTTCGGCGGCCATGCCATGGCGGCGGGGCTGTCCCTGCCCGAAGCCAACTATCCCGCGTTCGCCGAGGCCTTCGACCAGGAGGTCCGCCGCCAACTGTGCGAGGACGACCTCACCGGGCGACTGCTGTCTGATGGCAGTCTGGCGGTGGAGGAATTCCACCTGGACCTGGCAAGGCGCTGCGTCAAGCCGGGCCTTGGGGGCAACATTTTCCGGAGCCGCTGTTCCACGGTGTGTTCCAGCTGGTCGAGCAGCGCGTGGTGGGTGAGCGCCATCTGAAAGTCGTGCTCAAAAGCGAGTGCGGCACGGTGCGCCTGGACGGCATCGCCTTCGGTATCGACCGCGAGGTTTGGCCCAACCCGACCGTGCGCTGGGTGGAGCTGGCCTACAAGCTGGATGTGAACGAGTTCCGCGGCAATGAAAGCGTGCAACTGATGATCGCCCACATGGAGCCGCGCTGAGCCAGGATCTGTGTGAAACGTTTCGAGAAGAGGCCTGGCTGTATTTAACCCAGCCTCACCGCGTATCGAGGCTTTTCACACCAGCGCCCAGGGCATCACTGCCAAATCCCATGGAACCTTCCCCTACCAATCTGGTCTAGTCTGAACACAGACCGGTACCGGGCCAGGAATGTGTGAACGAGTGCCCGGCCGGATCACTTTGCAGCCATTGGGAGGTGCCCTCATGAGCATGCTGCTCGAGCCTTACACCCTGCGTCAGCTGACCCTGCCGAACCGTATCGCCGTATCACCGATGTGCCAGTATTCCTCGGTCGATGGCCTGGCCAACGACTGGCACCTGGTGCACCTGGGCAGTCGCGCTGTCGGCGGTGCGGGCCTGGTCGTCACCGAGGCCGTGGCGGTCACGGCCGACGGGCGCATCACCGCTGAAGACCTCGGCCTGTGGGAGGACGCGCAGATCGCCCCTTGCAGCGCATCACCCGTTTCATCACCGCTCAAGGGTCCATCCCGGGTATCCAGCTCGCCCATGCCGGGCGCAAGGCCAGCACCTACCGCCCTTGGCTGGGCAAGCATGGCAGCGTCACATTGGAGGAGGGCGGCTGGCAGCCGGTCGGGCCGTCGAAGATCGCGTCGATCCTGAGCACACCGTGCCCAGTGAGCTGACCCATGCGCAGATCCAGGACGTGGTGCAGGCTTTTGTCGCCTCGGCCAGGCGCGCGCTGGACGCGGGCTTCAAAGTGGTCCGAGGTGCACGCTGCCCACGGTTACCTGTTGCACCAGTTCCTGTCGCCGTTGAGCAATCAGCGTCAGGATGAATACGGCAGCTGCTTCGAGAACCGCATCCGCCTGACCTTGCAGGTGGTCGAAGCGGTTCGCGCAGTCTGGCCGGCCGAGTTGCCATTGTTCGTGCGGGTGTCGGCCACCGACTGGGTGGAAGACGGCTGGAACCCGGACGAAACCGTCGAGCTGGCCCGGCGCCTGCGTGTGCTTGGCGTGGATCTGATCGATGTGTCTTCAGGTGGCACGTCCAGCAATGCCGAGATTCCGACCGGCCCTGGCTACCAGACCCGCTTTGCCGAGCGCGTGCGCAAGGAGTCGGAGATGGCCACGGGCACCGTGGGCATGATCACCGAGCCTGCCCAGGCCGAGCACATCCTGCGCACAGGCCAGGCCGACTTGATTTTCCTGGCCCGGGAGCTGCTGCGCGACCCGTACTGGCCGTTGCATGCAGACGACGACCTGGGCGGGCACCAGGCCACCTGGCCGGCGCAATACCAGCGGGCCACCAGCCGGTCGAGCCCAATTCACGAATCGGACCTGCGCGACTGAAAGGACGTGGATGCCGGCGGCGGGTGTGCAGGCACCGGCAAGCCGCCTCCGGCGATGCAACATCTGGAAGCAAATCCTCTGTGCCGTGTTGTGGGGCAAGTCTTAATCTGGCTGCTGACTTCCATGATGTGGAGATGCGCATGATGAATACCCGGGGTTTGCTTGATCAATTGCTCAAATCCGGCCAGCAACTGCTAGAAAAGCAGGCAGGCGGGGCCAAGACGGGTGCAGGCGCCGGCGGGCTCGGCGGGTTGCTGTCAGGCGCAGGTGGTGGCCTGCTTGGCGGCGGTGCGCTGGGCGTGTTACTCGGCAGCAAGAAAGCCCGCAAGTTTGGTGGCAAGGCGCTTACCTACGGGGGGCTCTCGCGCGCTTGGCGTGCTTGCCTACAAGGCCTATGCAACTGGCAGGCCCAGCAGGCCAACCAACAGACCCCCCACCCCAGAGCCCCAGACGGTAGACGCGTACCTGCGGCCCAGGTGGAGCAGCACAGCCAGGCGGTGCTGCGTGCACTGGTCGCTGCGGCCAAGGCCGATGGTCATGTGGATGAGCGCGAACGCGCGCTGATCGAGGGGGAGTTCACCCGCCTGGACGGTGACCGTGAAGTGCAGCAGTGGCTGCATGCGGAGCTCGACAAGCCGCTGGACCCGGCCGAGGTGGCCCGGGCGGCCCAGACGCCGGAAATCGCTGCCGAGATGTACCTGGCCAGCGTGATGATGGTCGATCAGGAAAACTACATGGAACGTGCTTATCTGGACGAACTGGCGCGCCAGCTGGGGTTGGCCCAAGGGTTGCGCGAGGAGCTGGAAAAGCAGGCGCGGCAGGTCTGAGCCGCGCGTGCAGTTTTGGCCTGATCGGGAGGGTCACTGCGTTGTCTGGGCGTTCTGTCAGAACATGACACGCAATTCTGTAGGACGCCTGGGCTATACTTCGGCGATTTTTCCTGCTCGTAGTGAATCCCTGAGGGCTGAATGTGAAGAACTGGACGTTGCGCCAACGGATCCTGGCAAGTTTCGCCGTGATCATCGCCATCATGCTGCTGATGATCGTGGCGGCCTATTCGCGCTTGGTGACCATCGAATCTGCCGAGCAGGAAGTTGGGGCCGACAGCATTCCAGGGGTCTACTACAGCTCGATGATCCGCAGCGCATGGGTGGACAGTTACGTCACCAGCCAACAGTTGGTCTTTCTGACCGGCGCGAGATCAGCTCGGCCGACATGGAACTCTTCAAGAGTTTCGAAGACCGGCTCAAGCAACACATGGCCAGTTACCAGACCACCATTCGCGATGGCGAGGACCAGGCCCGCTTCGACGCCTTCGTGAAGCTCGAACAAGCCTACATGCAGAACGTCAACCAGGTGCTCAGTGCGTATCGCGAACGCAATTATGCCGAAGCCCAGCGTTTGATCGCCCAAGTGCTGACCCCCACCTGGGTCGAAGGGCGCAAGCACCTGAACGAGGTGATCGAACAGAATCGCCTGTCCGCCCGACGCGGCCACCCGAGAAATCGTCAGCGCGGTGAACACGGCCAAGGGCAGCATGGTTGTGTCACTGTTGCTGGCCATCGTGGCCGCGGTATCTGTGGCTTGCTGCTGCTGCGCGCCATCACCTCGCCCATGAGCCTCATCGTGACTGCGCTGGACAGGCTTCGCTCGGGTGACCTGAGCATGCGCCTGAACCTGGATCGCCAGGACGAGTTCGGCGCGGTTCAGGGTGGCTTCAATGAAATGGCCGAGGCGTTGGCCAATCTGGTGGCGCAGGCGCAGCGCTCGTCGGTGCAGGTCACCACCTCGGTGACGGAAATCGCGGCCACCTCCAAGCAGCAGCAGGCCACCGCCACCGAGACGGCCGCCACCACAACCGAAATCGGTGCCACCTCGCGTGAAATCGCCGCCACTTCCCGCGACCTGGTGCGCACCATGACCGAAGTCACCTCGGCCGCCGATCAGGCGTCGAGCCTGGCCGGCTCCGGGCAGCAAGGGCTGGCGCGCATGGAAGAAACCATGCACCAGGTCATGGGTGCGGCCGACCTGGTCAACGCCAAGCTGGGCATCCTCAACGAGAAGGCCAGCAACATCACCCAGATGGTCGTCACCATCAAGGTGGCCGACCAGACCAACCTGCTGTCGCTCAACGCGGCCATCGAAGCCGAGAAGGCCGGGGAATACGGCCGCGGTTTCGCCGTGGTGGCCACCGAAGTGCGCCGCCTGGCTGACCAGACGGCGGTGGCGACCTATGACATCGAGCAGATGGTGCGCGAGATCCAGTCGGCCGTGTCGGCCGGGGTCATGGGCATGGACAAGTTTTCCGAAGAGGTGCGCCGCGGCATGTTCGAGGTTCAGCAGGTCGGTGAGCAACTGAGCCAGATCATTCATCAGGTCCAGGCACTGGCGCCGCGTGTACTGATGGTCAACGAAGGCATGCAGGCCCAGGCCACCGGTGCCGAGCAGATCAACCAGGCGCTGGCGCAACTGAGCGACGCCAGTACCCAGACCGTGGAGTCGCTGCGCCAGGCCAGTTTTGCCATCGACGAGCTGAGCCAGGTCGCCGCCGGCCTGCGCGGCGGCGTGTCGCGCTTCAAAGTCTGAAGGCGATGATCGACATGCAACCGCGCGCCGTGCCGGCAGGCCACGACAACGGTGCGCTACCTGCAGTTTCACCTGGGTGACCAGCGTTTTGCCCTGTCTGTGCAGGACGTGATCAAGGTGCTGCCCCGTCAGCCCCTCAAGCCAGTGCTGCAAGCGCCGCACTGGGGGCGGGCATTCTTGCCTACCGGGGGCAGTTGGTGCCGGTGGTGGATTTGGCTGCCCTGTGCGTGGGGCGGCCGGCGTTGCAGCGTACCAGTACCCGCCTGGTGCTGGTGCGCTATCGCAGCGCACTGCAACTGGGCCTGATTCTGGAGCATGCCACTGAAACCCTGCGCTGCCGTGCTGATGAATTCAAACCCTATGGCGTAAACAATGACCCCGCACCTTACCTGGGGCCGGTCCGCCAGGATGCCCTGGGTCTGGTGCAGCGCATCGAGGTCGACCAGGTGTTGCCCGAGGCCGTGCACCGAGTGCTGTACCCTGACCCACAGGGCGGGACCTGCACATGAACGAACGGCATTTCTTTCATTTTCTGCGTGAGCGCATAGGTTTGGATGTCGAATCGGTAGGCGCGTCGATGGTCGAGCGTGCCCTGCGTCAGCGCAGCGCGGCACTGGGTGCCAGCGGCCTGGACGACTACTGGGTGCGCCTGCAGCAATCGCTGGCCGAGCAGCAGGCGCTGATCGAAGCGGTGATCGTGCCGGAGACGTGGTTTTTTCCGCTACCGCGAGTCCTTCACTGCGCTGACAGGCCTTGCGCACAAACGCCTGGCCAAATTGGCCGCCGCTCGCCCACTGCGCTTGCTCAGCCTGCCCTGTTCGACAGGGGAGGAGCCCTATTCACTGGCGATGGCGCTGCTCGATGCCGGCATTCCCCCGGCATCCTTCCTGATCGACGGTATGGACATCAGCCCTGCGTCCGTGGCCAAGGCCAGCCAGGGTCTCTACGGGCGCAATGCGTTTCGTGGCGATGACCTGGGTTTTCGCGAACGTTATTTCGATGTCGCTGACGAAGGCCATCGCGTGCATGACCGTGTGCGCCAGCAAGTGACCCTGCAGGTGGGCAATGTCCTCGATCCGGCATTGGCCAACCGGGAGGGCCTCTACGACTTCGTGTTCTGCCGCAACCTGCTCATCTATTTCGATGTGCCTACTCAGCAACGGGTGTTCGAAACCCTCAAGCGCCTGCTTCATCCTCAAGGCGTGCTGTTCATCGGGCCTGCCGAAGGCAGCCTGCTGGCTCGCCTTGGCATGCGCCCGGTGGGTATTGCCCAGTCGTTTGCCTATGTCCGCCAGGACGATGTGACCCAGCAACGCCCGGCGCCGGCCGTGCCGATTCAACGACCCCACCCATCAAGCCGTTGACCGGCTACCGCTCGGCCAGCGCCCGGTGCCGCGCTTGCGCGGGTCCCTTGGGCCTGTGCCTGACCGGCAGACCGTCGAAGCCCCCCGGACCGGCCCCCACGAATTGCTGGCAAGCATTGCCGAGCATGCCAATGCCGGCAATAGCCAGCAGGCGCGTGATGCCTGCCAGCGCTACCTTCGCCAGTACCCGCCGTCGGCCCAGGTGTACTACTGGTTGGGCCTGCTCAGCGACACCGAAGGTGATTTGCAACAAGCACAGGTTCACTACCGCAAGGCGCTGTACCTTGAGCCGCAGCACCCAGAAGCGCTCGTTCACCTGGCCGCGCTGTTGCAGGCCCAAGGTGACCAGGCCGGGGCCCTGCGTTTGCAGAGCCGTGCCATGCGTGCCGGTCGGGAGGCTGACCGATGAACGATGAGGCTGTGACCGACCTGCTCGCCGAAACCGATGTGCGCATCGACGACTGCTGGAATCGCATCGGTGTGCATGGCAACAAGCAGTGCCCGCTGCTTGAGCGTCATGTCATGCCCATTGCCGCAACTGCGAGGTGTACGCCGCCGCTGCCACGCGTCTGCTGGACCGCTATGCACTGGTGCAGGACACCGATGCCCAGCCGGACTTGGAGCCAGTCGAGCAGGCCTGTACAGGGCGCTCGATGCTGTTGTTCCGCCTGGGGAGGAGTGGCTGGCGTTGCCTACCGCATGCCTGGCCGAGATCGCGCCCTTGCAGGCCGTGCATTCGCTACCCCATCAGCGCTCGCGCGTGCTGTTGGGCGTTGCCAATGTACGCGGTGCCTTGGTGCCGTGCCTGTCGTTGCAGGAGCTGGGTGGCCTGGCAGCGTGACTGAACAGCGCAGCACTCGTGGCTTGCCGCGCATGCTGATCCTGGCGGCCGAGGGTGGCCCGGTGGTCATGGCCGTCGAGGAAATCGACGGCATTCATCGGCTTGATCGGCCCATGGACCCTGCTCACGACGCCATGCGCTTCACGCAGCGGTGCTGCA